>NZ_CP025999.1:1591679-2791679 GCF_003086695.1 Stenotrophomonas sp. SAU14A_NAIMI4_8 | reverse complement strand
GCTGGCCCTGAACAAGCCCACCGGCGTGGCCAGCCACGGCGGCAGCGGCATCAGCTTCGGCGCCATCGAAACCCTGCGTGCGCTGCGCCCGGGGCAGACCCTGGAGCTGGTCCACCGGTTGGATCGCGACACCTCGGGCCTGCTGATCGTGGCCAAGAAGCGTTCGGCGCTGAGCGAACTGCAGGCCCTGCTGCGTGAAGACCACGGTGCCGGCATTCGCAAGCGCTACCTGACCCTGCTGGCCGGGCGCATGCCCGACGGCGTGATGACCGTGGACGCCCCGCTGCACGTGGGCCTGCGCCAGGGCGGCGAGCGCCATGTGCAGGTGAACGCGATCGGCAAGGAATCGATCAGCCACTTCCGCGTGCTGGAACGGCGCGGTGGGCACTCCTACTGCGAGGTGCGCATCGAAACCGGCCGTACCCACCAGATCCGCGTGCATGCCCAGCACCTGGGGCACCCGGTGGCCGGTGACGACAAATACGGCGATCCTGCCGTCAACAAGCGGCTTCGTGAGCAGATCGGGCTGAAGCGCCTGTTCCTGCACGCGGCCTCGCTGGAGTTTGCGCTGGACGCGGGCAAAACCCCGTACGTGCTGAACGCGCCGCTGGCCGAAGAACTGGTGGAAGCGCTGGACCGCCTGCGCTGACGTCGCGCGGAACGCCAGTCGAGCAAGCTCGACGCTACGGGGCCGTGGCGGTAGATCCACGCCATGCGTGGATGCGCCGTGCGGGGGCCGTCACCACTTGAACAGCACCAGGCTGATCGCCAGCGTGCCCATGCCGGCCACCAGCCCGTACACGGTCTCGTGGCCCTTGGCATAGCGCTTGGCCGCCGGCAGCAGCTCGTCCAGCGCCAGGAACACCATCACCCCAGCAATCAGGCCGAATACCCAGCCGAACGTGGCGTGCGACAGCGCGCCCTTCAGCAGCACATAGCCGAGCACGGCGCCCACCGGCTCGGCCAGGCCTGACAGCAGGCTGGCGGCGAAGGCGTGCAGCTTGTTCTGCGTGGCGAAGTACACCGGCACGGCGATCGCGATGCCTTCGGGAATGTTGTGGATGGCGATGGCAAAGGCCAGCGGCATGCCCACCGACGGGCTTTCCAGGGTGGCGAAGAAGGTGGCCAGACCTTCCGGGAAATTGTGCGCGGTGATGGCGATGGCGGTCAGCAGGCCAACCCGCTTGATGTACGCCTTGTTGTTGTCGCGGAACGCGGGGTCCTGCTTGTCCAGCGTCTCGTGCGGGTTGGGAATCAGGTGGTCGATGACCACGATCGCCAGCATGCCCAGCAGGAAGGCTGCCGTGCCGTAGGTGAAGCCGCTGCGCTCGCCGTAGGCCAGCGAGAACGAGTCGATGGCCTTGTTCAGGATTTCCGACAGCGAGACATAGACCATCGCGCCGCCAGCGAAGGCCAGGCCGAAGGCCAGCAGGCGCGGGTTGGGCCGGCGCGAGAACAGCACCAGCAGGCTGCCGATGGCCGTGGCCAGGCCGGCCGCCAGGGTGACGGCCAGCGCCATCCAGATGTTTTCAGGGGGGATCTGCAGCATGTGCCGACGCGTTCCAGGGGGTCAGTCGACCGCCCCGGCACGGGCCGGGGCGGCAGGGGCGAGGCGGGCGTCGGCTGGCCTCGTCGCAGTCAGCGCGATCAGCCGCCGCGGCGGGCGCGCTCTTCAATGGCAAAGCACTGGTCGGGCTTGGGCTGCGGCGGGTTGAAGCTGACCGGCACCTGGATCGTGGCCGGCACCGCCGCCCCATTGCGGGTGGCGGCCTTGAACTGCCAGCCCTGCACGGCGGTGCGGGCCAGTTCGTCCAGCTGCGGGTTGCCCGCGCCAGTCAGCAGGGCCACGTCGCTGGGCTTGCCGTCGGTGCCGATCACTACCTTGAAGGTGCTGGTGCCGCCCACGCCCAGGCAGGCCAGTTCCAGCGGGTACTGCGGCGGCGGTGTCTTCACCGCGGCCACCTCGGTGGGCGGCGCGGCCGGCGCCGCCGGCGGTTCTGCGCCACCGCAGCCGGCCAGGCCGGTGGCAGCCAACAGGGATAGGGTCAGCAGTCGCACATTCATCACTTTTGCTCCGTCAGGGCCGAAGTCTTGGCCGCGCAGATGAAGTCGTTCTCGCTCAGGCCGCCCACGTCGTGGGTGGAATAGCGCACGACGGCGCGGTCGTAGTGCACGCCCAGGTCCGGGTGGTGGTCCTCGTGGTGGGCGATCCAGGCCAGCGCGTTCACGAAGGCCATGGTTTCGTAGTAGTTCTTGAAGCGGAAGGTGCGCAGCAGGGCCTGGCCGGCCTCGGCCAGCTCCCAGCCCGGCACCTGCGGCAGCAGCTCGGCCAGGCGGGCTTCGCCCAGCTTGTGGTCGCTGCCCTTTCGCGGCACGCAGTGCGCCTGTGCCAGCGGAATCAGGTCGGACATGGGTTCCTCCACCTCGTGTTGACTGAACAATGCGCCGGACAGTGTATAAATCGAATGAGCGGCCGACGCTGACTTGGCTAGAATAGCCTGATGATCCAGATCTCCGACACTGCCCAGACCCATTTCCGCAAGCTGATCGAACGTGAGGGCGTGCCCGGCATGGGCGTGCGCCTGAGCGCCGTCGATCCCGGCACCCCACGCGCCGATGCGCGCCTGGAGTTCGCCGAGCCGACCGATCTGCTGGGCGACGAATGGGCCGTGGATTGCGACGGCTTCACCCTGTACGTCGACGCCACCAGCGTCGGCTGGCTCGATGGCGCGGAAATCGACATCGTGCCCGGCACCGCCGGTACCCAGCAGCTGACCATCAAGGCGCCGCGCATCAAGGGCGAAGCGCCCGGCGAAGCGGCTTCGCTGGTGGAGCGCGTGCATTGGGTGGTGGAAAACGAGGTGAACCCGCAGCTGGCCTCGCACGGTGGCAAGGTGGCCGTGCAGGAAGTCTCGGCCGACGGCGTGGTGCTGCTGCGCTTCGGTGGCGGCTGCCAGGGCTGCGGCATGGCCGATGTCACCCTGAAGCAGGGCATTGAAAAGACCTTGATGGGCCGGGTGCCGGGCGTGACGGCGGTGCGTGACGCCACCGACCACGACAGCGGCCACGCGCCGTACATTCCCCGCGGCAACGCCGCCTGACCGGCACCGCGTGCCTCTGCCCAGGGCTGAGCAACTTGTCGATGTGCTGCTGGCACGCCAGCAGCAGCGTCTCATTCTCGAAAAGCACACCCGCCTGCCGTATGGCTGGGCGATCTGGCTGCGCTCGCTGAAACCCCTGCCACGTCTGTTCCATGCCCGCGATGTGATTGCGGTGCTGCTGCCGCGGCCGTTGCCGGGGCGTCCGGGACGACTGCCCGCACTGTCGCCGTGGAATGCGGCGCGCCGCCTGTTCTGGCAGGACTGGGAGCCGGCGCCGCGTGACCAGCGCTGGATGCGCTGGACCTCGGCCGTGCTCAGCGCCTTGCTGCACCTGCTGTTCTTCCTGCTGCTGCTGTGGGTGGCAGTGATCCGCACCACCGAGCCCGATGCGGACGGCGCCGAAGGCGAGCGGGTGCAGATTGAATTCATCGGTGCCGGCGCGCAGGAAGGTGGTGGCGACCAGGCCGGTGCCGAAGCCGCCGCTGCCGCAGCGCCGGCCGGTTCCAGCGCTGCCAGCGGTGCGCCCGGCGGTGCTGCCACCGCACCGCAGCCGCAACCGCAGCCCGTTCCGCCCGCACCTGCAGCGCCCGCCGCAGCGGCTGCGACGAGTGCCCCGCCGGTGGCCGAGCCGGCGCCTGCGGTGGAGACCGCGCCGCCGCCTTCACCGGTGCAGGCCACCGAGGTTGCCGAGGTCACGTCCGATTTCGTGGTGCCACCAGTGACGGTGCCGCGCACCGAAGTGAGCGTGGTGCCGCGCAGTGTCACCCCCAGCGTGACCGAGCGCAGCGTGCCGCTGCTGCAGGCGCCGGCCACCCCGGCGCCCGTGGCACCGACGCAGGTGGTGGTGCAGACGCCTGCACCGCGCGATATCCAGGTGCGCGAGCGCGAAGTGGCCGTGGTGGATGCACCCGTGCTGTCGCCGCAGCCGATGCGCAGCGTGGACGTGCCGGTGTCGATGCCGCAGCGCGAAGTGCAGGTGCGCGAACGCGAAGTGCAGGCGGTGGTTGATCCGCAGGTGCGCATGGCGACCGTGGCCGGCCGCGAGCCGACCGTGCGTGCGCCACAGGGCCGTGACGTGCAGGTGCGCGAGCGTGCGGTCGCCCCGGCACCGGCTGCCGCGCCGTCGTCGGCCACCGGTAGTGGTGCTGCGCAGGCCGCGGCAGCCTCGGCCCAGAGCGCGGCGGCGCAGAGCGCGGCCAGCACGGCGGCCAATGCTGCGCCCGCTGCTGCAGCGAAACCGGCACAGGCCGGTGCGCGGCCGGCGCCGACACCGGGCAACTGGGCCACACCGGCGCGCGGCGACGATTGGGGTGCATCCAGCCGCAACCGTGACGGTGCCACGCAGGGCAGCAGCCAGGCCAGCCGCAGTGGCCAGGGCGAGGGCTTGTTCAACGCCGACGGCAGCGTGCGCGTGCCCGGCCAGGAGGGCGCGGGCGCGGCCGAGCGCGGCGCCCCGGGCGGGGCCAATGATGGTTGGAGCAAGGAACGCATCGCCCAGTCCGGCACCTGGCTCAAGCGCCCGCCGTACGACTACACGCCCACCTCGTTCGACAAGTACTGGGTGCCGCAGGAATCACTGCTGGCCGAATGGGTACGCAAGGGCATCAAGGCCATGGAGATTCCATTGCCTGGCACCAGCACGAAGATTTCCTGCGTGATCTCGATCCTGCAGGCCGGTGGTGGCTGCGGCCTGAGCGACCCGAACATGCAGGACCAGCCGGCCATCGCGCGACCGCCGCCGGACATTCCGTTCAAGAAAGAGCTACAGGAAGACAATGGGAGCCGCTAGCGGCTCCCGTTGTCCACGCATGTTTCCTTATCCCCGCGCCGTTGGCGCGAGCGCCGACCAAGGTCGGCCTCTACCAATGCAGAAGTAGATCCACGCCATGCGTGGATGAACCGCCGACGCGGCCTGGTCCTCACTCGCTCTGCGACAGAAACACCCAGAACGGCACATCACGCCCGACCCAGTCGCGGCAGGCTTCATCCATCACGTCCAGCAGCGTGTCGAAGTCCTTGCCGGCGTCGGCACGCAGGGTATCCACGTCGGCCAGGAACAGTGCATAGCCCGGCGCCGGCAGCCACTGCAGGTCGCGCAGGTTGTCTGAAAGGGCATCCCAGTTGCCACCGAAACCGGCGGGGAAGTCGAGCTGCGCCGACAGCCGCGCCAGCAGCGTGCGCTTGTCGGCCACGCCCTGCAGGTCGATGCGGATCACCTTCAGCTGCGCATCGCGCATGGCAGCCGACAGTGCGGCGATGTCGCCGGTGTCGATGGCATAGACGCCAGCATTGTTGATGTCGTGCAGGCCGAGGCCGAAATCATCGTGGCTCATGGGCGGTCTCCGGAAGCGGGTACGGTGAAACTGCGGAACGATTCGTAGTGGTCGTCGGTGTAGTACCAGGCCTGGGCCGGGTCGCCGCCGGTAACGATGCGGCGCGCACCGCGGTTGCGGGCGCCCGGAGTGTCGACGGTGTATTCGCGGTAATAGCCACGGTCACGCGGCGGCAGCCGCTGTTCGCGGTTGCCGAAGGTGCTGCCATCCTGGCGGTGCGGGAACGGGCCGCCGCGCTGGATGAGGGCGATGGTCTGCCGCGCCTCGGCCGGCAGGAAGGCGGGCAGGGCGTCGTTGCGGGCGCTGGCCTTCGGTGCCGCCACGGCCGGTTGGCCGGCAAGGCTGGGCGCGAACTGTGGCGGCGCCGGCCGCTGCAGGAAATGGTTGGCCAGCAGGCCCAGCAACAGCAGGGCGATGGCGGTGATCAGCAGCCGGGGGTTGCGCATGGGTGGGCGGGGCAGGGAAGGTGCAGGCACTGTAGCGCCTGCGCGCTGCATCGCGCATGAGGACAGCGACAGCGTCACCGCTGCGTAACAATTGCCGGAGGGCTCACGGGCAGGACGCAATTTCCTTTACATCCCCCTTGGTAATCTGCGCGTCTGTCCCCATCATTCAACGCGCACTGCCCGGCGACACCGCCGGGTGCCCTCGCTATCAGGAGATGCATCATGGCCTACACCCTGCCCAAGCTGTCCTACGCCTACGACGCTCTGGAACCGCATATCGATGCGGCGACGATGGAAATCCATCACACCAAGCACCACCAGACCTACATCAACAACGTCAACGCAGCGCTGGAAGGCACCGAGTACGCCGACCTGCCGGTGGACGAACTGGTGAAGAAGCTGAAGTCGCTGCCGGAAAACCTGCAGGGTCCGGTGCGCAACAACGGTGGTGGCCATGCCAACCACTCGCTGTTCTGGACCGTGATGGCCCCCAACGCCGGTGGCAACCCGGTGGGCGACGTGGCCAAGGCCATCGACAAGGACCTGGGCGGCTTCGACAAGTTCAAGGATGCCTTCACCAAGGCGGCGCTGACCCGCTTCGGCAGCGGCTGGGCCTGGCTGAGCGTCACCCCGGACAAGAAGGTCGTGGTTGAAAGCACCGGCAACCAGGACAGCCCGCTGATGGAAGGCAACACGCCGATCCTGGGCCTGGACGTGTGGGAACACGCGTACTACCTGAAGTACCAGAACCGCCGTCCGGAATACATCGGCGCGTTCTTCAACGTGATCGACTGGAACGAAGTCGAGCGTCGTTACCAGGAAGCGATCGCCTGATCGCGGCACTGGAATGAAACGAAGAGGCCGGGGCAAACCCCGGCCTTTTTGTTTGCGTGCGATGGCATCCGCCGGGCATGGCCCGGCGCTACCGGGCGTCGGCGCGGCGCATCGGGATGCCCGGCCGGCAGGACGAGGCGATCATTCGCTGGACGCGGGCACACCCTGCAGGCGCAGCGTGGCCATCACCCCCAGCCGCACGCCGGGTGCTTCCCCTGCGGCCGGCAGGTCGATGGCCTGCTGGCGGATGCCGCCGAAATGTTTGACCTGGAACAGCACGTCCAAGCCGTGCCCGCTGGCACCGCCACCATTGGCGGCCGCCGTGTCCGGGCGTCCGCCGGGATTGCGCCGGGCCGGCTGGAAGCCCGGCGTGCTGCGTACCAGTTCGGTGGTGGGCGCGGCGAAGTCGCCGGCAATCAGGCTGGGCAGCCCTTCGGCGGTGGCGCCGATCCAGGCCATAAGATCGCTGGTCTGGTGCTGGCGCGCGCTGGCCTCGTCCGCTTCCGGGCGCAGGCGCGCCACATAGACGTTCAGCAGCGCCTCGCCCAGCCGCAGCCGCAGCATGCCCGCCGCGCTGAAGGTGCCCGGCGGATGCAGCAGGGTCACCCCGTCTTCGCTTACCGGCAGTCGGGTCAGCATGGCGTTGCCGTGGCGCAGTGGCTGGCTCGGCGGGTCGGCGGTGACGAAGTCGCAGCTGTAACGCAGGCGGCTGGCCAGCCAGCACGCCGGGTTGCGGCCCTGTTCCTGCAGCACCTGCTGCACGGAAATGACATCGGGCTGCAGCTCGGTCAGCAGTTGCAGCACCTGTTCGCGCCGCTGCTTCCACTGCGCGTCGTCGCGGCTGGGCAGTTCCAGCGCCGCCACCGTCAGCTGCCGCACGTCGCTGGCCGCGCCGGGCGCCGGCGGCAGCTGCGGGCGCGCCAGGGCAGGCAGGACCAGCAGCAGCGCAAGGCTGCCGAGCAGGAAGCGGGCGGGGGCGAGGGGGCGCATAACGATAAGTTTACGCTTTCGCCGTGCAGGTGCCGTGACTTCCGGCACGGTGTGGTGCGCCTGCCATGGATTGGCGGCGCTGTCATGCAGCCCTGCAGCGTGCTTCGCGGGCGCAGGTTCCGGTAACCTTCACCCTTTCGCTTTGCAGGAATGCCTTACAGGATGAGCCACGACGCAGTCGCCCCCATCGCCGGCCAGGGAAAGATGCCGCGCCAGATTCCGTACATCATCGGCAATGAGGCCTGCGAACGGTTCAGTTTCTACGGGATGCGCAACATCCTGGTGCAGTTCCTGATCACCTCGCTGCTGCTGCAGGAACTCACTGCAGAAGGCCGCGCCGGTGAAGCCAAGGACATCATGCACAGCTTCATGATCGGCGTGTACTTCTTCCCGCTGCTCGGTGGCTGGCTGGCCGACAAGTTCTTCGGCAAGTACCACACCATCCTGTGGTTCAGTCTGGTCTACTGCGCCGGCCACCTGTGCCTGGCGCTGTTCGAGAACAGCCGCGAAGGCTTCTTCCTGGGCCTGGGCCTGATCGCGCTGGGCGCCGGTGGCATCAAGCCGCTGGTGGCCTCGTTCATGGGCGACCAGTTCGACCAGAGCAACAAGCACCTGGCCAAGATCGTCTTCGACGCCTTCTACTGGATCATCAACTTCGGCTCGCTGTTCGCCTCGCTGCTGATCCCGCTGGTGCTGAAGAACTGGGGCCCGCAGTGGGCCTTCGGTATTCCCGGCATCCTGATGTTCATCGCCACCTTCGTGTTCTGGCTGGGCCGCAAGCGCTACGTGCTGGTGCCGCTGCCGCCGAAGGATCCGCATTCGTTCGCCAACGTGGTGCGCACCGCGCTGACCGCGCGCGTGGCCGGCCGGGGCCGTCCGGGCCTGGTGATGGCCGTTGCCGGTCTGGTGCTGGCCGCTGCCTCGTTCGGCCTGGTCGGTTCGCTGGGCATCGTGATCTGCCTGTGCCTGGCGCTGGTGGCCATCCTGGCCGGCATCGGCGGCGGCACCTGGCTGCAGCTGGACCGCGCCCGCGCGCAGCATCCGGCCGAAGCCGTGGAAGGCGTGCGCGCCGTGCTGCGCGTGCTGGTCATCTTCGCCCTGACCACGCCGTTCTTCTCGCTGTTCGACCAGAAGGCCTCCACCTGGGTGCTGCAGGGCCAGCAGATGCAGATGCCGAGCTGGTTCACCGCCTCGCAGATGCAGGCACTGAACCCGCTGCTGGTGATGATCCTGATCCCGTTCAACAACCTGGTGCTGTACCCGGCGCTGCGCCGCTTCGGCTTCGAACCGACCGCGCTGCGCCGCATGACCGCCGGTATCGCCTTCAGCGGCCTGGCCTGGATCGTGGTGGGCGGCATCCAGGTGGTGATGGACGGTGGCAATGCCATGTCGATCTTCTGGCAGATGCTGCCGTATGCGCTGCTGACCTTCGGTGAAGTGCTGGTCTCGGCCACCGGCCTGGAGTTCGCCTACAGCCAGGCGCCGCAGGCCATGAAGGGCGTGGTGATGAGCTTCTGGAACCTGACCACCACCATCGGCAACCTGTGGGTGCTGCTGTCCAACGCGGCGGTGCGCAACGAGGCGGTGACCCACAAGATCGCCAGCACGGGCCTGAGCGAGGCGGCGTTCCTGATGTTCTTCTTCGCCGGCTTCGCCTTCATTGCGGCGTTCGCCTTCGGTTGGTATGCACGACGCTATCGTATGGTCGACAACTACCGCAGCGCCTGAGCCTGACCTGACATGACCCCCGTCAATCTCCTGTTGATCGCCATCACCGCCGTGCTGTCCTGGATGGCGTTCAACAACCGCAAGCTGGCTGACCGCCTGATCCTGTGGCCGCCGGCGGTGGACCGCCACCGCCAGTACGACCGCCTGGTCACCTACGGCTTCATCCATGCCGACTGGCCGCACCTGATCTTCAACATGTTCACCCTGTTCTTCTTCGGGGGATACATCGAGAGCGTGATGGTGCAGCTGACCGGCAGCTTCCTGACCTATCCCGCGTTCTACCTGGGGGCGCTGCTGGTGTCGATCCTGCCCAGCTACCTGAAGAACCAGAAGAATCCGAACTACCTCAGCCTGGGCGCGTCCGGTGCGGTGTCGGCGGTGCTGTTCGCCTACATCCTGCTGAACCCCTGGAAGATCATCCTGGTGTTCTTCATTCCCGCGCCGGCGATCGTGTATGCCGCGTTCTACGTCGGCTACAGCATCTGGATGGACAAGCGCGGCGGCGATCGCATCAACCACAGCGCGCATCTGGCGGGCGCAGCGTTCGGCATCATCTTCATGCTGGCCATGCAGCCGGCCATCTTCAGCCACTTCCTGCGCGAGCTGTCCAACCCCACCTTCAGCCTGGGCGGCTGAAGCGTGCCTGGGGTCGGATCCGCTGGATCCGACCCCGGTCTACCCGGTTTCAGGCCTGGCTGGCCTGGCCGTAGGTATCCAGCAGCCGCGAATACACTTCCTCGCCGATGCGCTGGAAGTCCTGCTCTTCGGTCTGCCCTTCCACAGCCAGCTGCAGGAGGCCTTCCAGCAGGGCGCGGTCGGTATCGGATGGGGACGGGTTGGGGTGCATGACGGGCCTCCACGGCAGAGTACGGGGACATCTTTCGCAAGGGCCGTGCCAGCGCGGCCGTACCCCTGCGAAGGGGTTAGCGGCCGCCCGCGCTGCAGCTTGAGGGGCACAAACTGACGCAGCCCGGCAGTCCTTGCCCATGTTCAGGCTTCACGCGATCATGGCGCCCGGCTGCGCACCATCCACGCAGTCGCCGCAGGAGACAGTCCCATGGCTTCGGTCACACCCCCCGGTCTGGCCTATGAGGTCGCGCATGACCAGGCCAACCACCGTTTCACCGCCCGCGTACGCGGGCACGTGGCGGTGCTGGACTACCAGCTCAAGCGCAAGCGCATGGTGATCACCCACACCGAAGTGCCCGAGCCGATTGCCGGCCGCGGTGTTGCCGGCGAGTTGACGCGGGTGGCGCTACGCTTCGCCCGGGAGCACAAGTACAAAGTGGTGCCGGCCTGCGCCTATGCCGAGGCATTCCTGCAGCGGCACGAGGAGTTCCACGACCTGCTGGTGGGGTGATGCCGGCGGGCCACGCTTCAGCCACCGCGGGCGATGATGTACGAACATGAACAGGGGATCCCGATGAAGAACGGAAACAACCGGCCGTTGCGCGCAAGCGTGCTGGCCGGGGCAATGGGCGTGCTGCTGCTGGCCGGTTGCCAGCGCGGCGACGATGCGGCACCGGCCACCGACAGCGCACCCAGCGCGGATGCCAGCGCGCCGGCCACGGTGCAGGCGCCTGCCGCTGAAGCGCCGCTGGACCTGCGCGATGTGATCGAGAACAACGAACGCGAGGTGGTGGGAATCAGTTACCCGGCCGGCATCGACCGCTACCCGGGCCTGGCCCGCGCGCTGCAGGACTACGCGACCTCGGCACGCAGCGATCTGCAGCAGGCGCTCGATGGCCTGGGCAACGACAAGCCGACCATGCCTTACGAGCTGTCGCTGAGCTTCGAGAAAGTGCTGGAAACCCCGCAGCTGGTGGTGGTCAGTGCCGATGGCAGTCGCTACACCGGTGGCGCCCACGGCGAACCGCTGGTGGCACGCTTCGTCTGGCTGCCGCCGCAGCAGCAGATGCTGAGCGCCGACAAGCTGGTGGCCGACAGCAAGGGCTGGAAGGCGGTCAGTGATTTCGTCGCCGACCAGCTGCGCGAGCGCGTGGCCACGCGCCTGAGCGGCGAAGACATGGAACCGGCCGAACTGCAGGAATCGCTGCGCAATGCCTCGCGCATGATTGCCGAGGGCACCGGCCCGCAGGCCGACAACTTCAGCCAGTTCCAGCCGCTGACCGATGATAAGGGCCAGATCACCGCCCTGCGGTTCGTGTTCCCGCCCTACCAGGTGGGGCCGTATTCGGATGGCACGCAGACCGCTGATGTGCCGGCCGCCGTGCTGCTGCCGCACGTGGCCAAGGACTACGTGGAGCTGTTCGCCCGCGGTTGACCGCCCAGCAGGAGGTGTCGTGGATACAGGGTTGCAGGAGCGGGTGACCGGCCTGCTCCACGAAGCCGGGGTCCGCATTGGCGGCACCCAGCCACAGGACATCCAGGTACATGACCCGCGCTTCTTCGCGCGGGTCATGGGCCAGGGCTCGCTCGGCCTGGGCGAAAGCTACATGGATGGCTGGTGGGACGCCAACGTGCTGGATGAATTCCTGGTGCAGCTGATGCAGGCGCACCTGGATGAGCGCGTGCACGGCTGGCGCGAAGTGGCCGATGCCTTGAAAGCGCGCCTGTTCAACCTGCAGGCCGGGCAGGGCAGCTACGAGGTGGGCCGGCGCCATTACGACCTGGGCAACGATCTCTACCAGGCCATGCTGGGCCAGTACATGGTCTACAGCTGTGGCTACTGGCGCAACGCGGTGGACCTGGATGCGGCGCAGGAGGCCAAGCTGGATCTGGTCTGCCGCAAGCTGGGCCTGCGCCCGGGCCAGCGGGTGCTGGACATCGGCTGCGGCTGGGGCGAAGCATTGAAGTACGCTGCCGAGCGCTACGGCGTCAGCGGTGTGGGCGTGACCATTTCCCAGGAGCAGGCTGCGTTCGCCCGTGAGCGCTGTGCCGGGTTGCCGATCGAGATCCGCCTGCAGGATTACCGCGAACTGGACGAACCGTTCGATGCGATTTTCTCGATCGGCATGTTCGAACACGTGGGCGACAAGAATTACGGCAGTTTCTTCGAGGTGGCACGGCGCTGCCTGTCGCCACGTGGCCTGCTGCTGCTGCACACCATCGGCAGCAACGTTTCCCGCCACCGCACCGACCCGTGGATCGCCCGCTACATCTTTCCCAACTCGATGCTGCCCTCGGCGGTGCAGATCAGCCGCGCGTTCGAAGGGCAGTTCGTGCTGGAGGACTGGCACAACTTCGGCACCGACTACGACCTGACGCTGCAGGCGTGGCGGCGGAATGTCGAAGCGGCCTGGCCGACCCTGGACGCGCAGCGCTACGACGAGCGCTTCCGCCGCATGTGGCGGTTCTACCTGGCCGGTTCGATGGCCAGTTTCCGCTGCCGCCATGCGCAGCTGTGGCAGCTGGTGTTGTCGCCCGACGGCGTGCCGGGTGGATACGTCGCGCCGCGTTGAGGGCAGGCATGGGGTCCAGGCATGGGGTCAGAGCCCTTTCCTGCGGAAAGGGATCCGACCCCGGGGTCGGATCCCATTTCGTAGAAATGGGCTCTGACCCCGACCAACAAAAAACCGCCCGGTTTCCCGGGCGGTTTTCGTTTCACGCTACCAGGCGGGCGATCAGTTGCCGGCGCCGGTCAGGCCACGCTTTTCCAGCAGCGGTTCGATCTGCGGCTCGTGGCCGGCGAAATCGCGGAACAGCTGCATGGCATCCACGCTGCCGCCCTTGGACAGCAGGGTGGCGCGGAAGTGGTCGCCATTCTTGCGGCTCAGGCCGCCGTTGTCGCGGAACCACTTCTGGGTGTTGGCGTCCAGCACTTCCGACCAGATGTAGGCGTAGTAGCCGGCCGAGTAGCCGCCCATGATGTGGCTGAAGTACGGGGTCTTGTAGCGCGGCGGCACCGGCGCGTAGTAGATGCCGTCCTTTTCCAGGGCCGCACGCTCGAAGGCCATCACGTCCTTGGCCGCCGGCACCTGGTCAGCGCCGATCTGGTGCCAGCGCTGGTCCAGCATGGCCGCACCCAGGTATTCGGTGGTGGCAAAGCCCTGGTTGAACTTGGCCGCGGCCAGCACCTTGTCCAGCAGCGCCTGCGGCATGGCCGAACCGTTCTGGTAGTGCTTGGCGTAGTTCTTCAGGATGGCCGGGTTGTCCGCCCACATCTCGTTCACCTGCGAGGGGAACTCGACGAAGTCACGCGGCACCGCGGTGCCCGAGAAGTACGGGTACTTCACGTTGGAGAACATGCCGTGCAGGGCGTGGCCGAACTCGTGGAAGGTGGTGGTCACTTCATCCCAGGTCAGCAGGGTCGGCTGGCCGGCCGGCGGCTTGGGGATGTTCAGGTGGTTGGCCACCACCGGCTTGAAGCCGGTCAGTTCCGACTGCGAAACGTAGGAGTTCATCCACGCACCGCCACGCTTGGACGCGCGCGCATACGGGTCGAAGATGAAGATCGCCAGCTGGCTGCCATCGGCATCGAACACGTCGTACACGGTGACGTCATCGTGGTAGACCGGCAGGTCGGTGCGCTGCTTGAAGGTCAGGCCGAATTCCTGGTTGGCGGCGAAGAACACGCCGTTTTCCAGCACGTTCTTCATTTCGAAGTACGGCTTCAGCTGCGATTCGTCGAAGTTGTACTTGGCCTGGCGCACCTTCTCGCTGTAGAACGCCCAGTCCCACGGTTCCAGGGCGAAGGTCGGCTTGCCGGCGGCCTTCTGTTCCTTGTCGATCATCGCCTGCAGGTCGGCGGCTTCGCGCTTGGCGTTGGCCACCGCGGCCGGGGCCAGCTTGCCCAGCATGGCGTTGACCGCTTCGGGGGTCTTGGCGGTCTGGTTGGTCAGGTTGTAGGCGGCGAAGTTGGCAAAGCCCATCAGCTTGGCCTTGTCGGCACGCAGCTGCATGATGCGCGAGACCAGCGCGGTGTTGTCGAACTCACCGCCACGGCTGCCACGGCTGATCGACGCTTCGTAGATCTTCTGGCGCAGCGCGCGGTTGGCCAGGTTGGTCAGCGGCGGCTGGCCGGTGGTGTTGAGCAGGGTGATCACGTACTTGCCGTCCAGGCCACGGGCCTTGGCGGCTTCGGCAGCGGCGGCGATCTGTTCCTGCGACAGTCCGTCCAGTTCCTTCACGTCGTTGACGGTGATCGCCGAAGCATTCACTTCCGACTGCACGTTCTGGCTGAACTTGGTGCCCAGGTTGGCCAGTTCGGCATTCATCTTCTTCAGCGTGGCCTTGTCGGCCTCGGACAGCTTGGCGCCGGCGCGCACGTAGTTGTCGTAGTACTTCTCGACCAGGCGCACGCCTTCGGCATCCAGGCCCAGCTGGGTGCGGGTGTCATACAGCGCCTGGATGCGCGCGAACAGCTTGCCGTTCAGGGCAATCGCATCGCTGTGTGCGGCGAACTTCGCCGAGTAGTCGGCCTGCAGCTTCTTGCGTGCGTCGTTGGTGTCGGCGCCGACCAGGCTGAAGAACACGGTGGTCGCACGGTCCAGCACGTCACCGCTCTTTTCCAGGGCGATGATGGTGTTGTCGAAGGTCGGCTTGGCCTTGTTGTTGGCAATCGCCTCCACTTCCTTCAGTTGCTGCGCCATGCCGGCGTCGAAGGCCGGGGCGAAGTCGCTGTCCTTGATCTTGTCGAACTGCGGGAAGTGCAGCGGCAGCGGGCTGTCGGCGAAGAACGGGTTGGCCTGCTGGGCGTTGGCGGCAGCCGCCGGGGTGGCAGCGCTGGCCGAATAGGCGGGCAGGGCAAGGCCGAGGGTCATGGCCACGGCAAGGGCAAGGCGGGTGGTCAAGGCGTAACTCCGGTAAGACAGACAAGGGCCCGAGCGTAACCTGCGCAGCGGGCTGGGCACTTGTGTCGAAAGGCATGGACGCCGCCCGCGCGGGGTGGCCCGCTGCGATTACCATGGGGGTTTCCCGCCCGGAACGCTGCCATGGCCACCGCCTTCGACTTCACCTTCGTAGACCTGGACGGCCAGCCGCAGGCCCTGGCCCAGTATGCCGGTCGCCCGCTGCTGCTGGTGAACGTGGCCAGCCGCTGCGGCTTCACCCCGCAGTACACCGGGCTGGAGCAGCTGTGGCAGGACTACCGCGAGCGGGGTCTGGTGGTGGTCGGCTTCCCCTGCAACCAGTTCGGCGCGCAGGAGCCGGGCGATGCAGCGCAGATCCGCCAGTTCTGCTCGCTGGATTACCCGGTCAGCTTCCCGCTGTCGCAGAAGATCGAGGTCAATGGCGAAGGAGCCGACCCGCTGTGGGCGTGGCTGTCGCAGCAGAAGCGCGGGCTGCTGGGCAGCGCGCGCATCAAGTGGAACTTCAGCAAGTTCCTGGTCGATCGGCAGGGCAACGTGGTGGACCGCTTTGCCCCCACCACCAAGCCCGAGCAGCTGCGTGGGGCCATCGAAGCGCTGCTGTAACCGCCACGCCCCGGGGTAGCGCCGGGTCATGCCCGGCGTTGCGCGCGCTTGCCGCCGCTCAGTTGGCTGCCGCGCCCGCCTGCGATGGGCGATTGCGCACGTCTTCGGGCAGCGCAGCGATGATTTCCTCGAGGATGCCCGGCAGGCTCGCTTCGCTGTAGCCGCGATGGGCATGGGCGACCTGTCCATCGCGACCGATGATGAACATGTGTGGCACCGCGGCGATGCCGTACTGCTCGGCCAAGGCGCCACGCGGATCGTGCAGGTAGTCCAGCTTCGGCCAGTCGCGGTGGCGCACCAGCCGGTTGACGTCGTTGCGCGGCTCGCCCCAGTTGATCGCGTAGACCTTCATCGCGTCTTCGCCGACGACCTTCTGCAGGTGCGCCAGGATCGGCAGTTCCTTGCGGCAGGGCCCGCACCAGGACGCCCAGAAGGTCACGATGACCACCTTGCCGCGTTGGTCGGCCAGGTTGACCGGCTTGCCCTGGCGGTCGTTGCCCAGCGCCTGTGGCGGCACCTCACCGGGGGCGGGCGATGCGGCCAGGGCCGGAACGGCCATGACCGCAAGCGCGGCCGCACATACCCACGCCCGCACCGACTGCGGGAACCGCTTGTTCGTCATCCTTGAGCCCCTGTTCGGACCGACGGCCCGTGCAGCGCAGACGATGCCGGGAAGGCAGCGTCCACGCAAGGGGCAGGGCAGGGCAGGACTTACTTTTCGACGAACGCGCGCTCGAACACGTAGTGGCCCGGCTGGCCGATGCGCGGCGAGACCTGGAAGCCGCGTGCATCGAGCACTGCGCGCAGGTCGGCCAGCATCTGCGGGCTGCCGCAGATCATCGCGCGGTCGTTTTCCGGGTTCAGTTCCGGCAGGCCCAGGGTGCGCTGCATCTCGCCGCTTTCCATCAGCGAGGTCAGGCGGCCCTGGTTGGCGAACGGTTCGCGGGTCACGGCCGGGTAGTACAGCAGCTTGTCGCCGATCATTTCGCCCAGGAACTCGTGCTCACGCAGTTCCTTTTCGAAGTAATCGCGGTAGGCCAGGTCCTTTTCGTAGCGCACGCCGTGGCACAGGATCACCTTGTCGAAGCGCTCGTAGGTTTCCGGGTCCTTGATGACTGACAGCCACGGCGCCATGCCGGTGCCGGTGCCCAGCAGGTACAGGTTCTTGCCCGGGTGCAGGTCGCTGATCAGCAGGGTGCCGGTGGGCTTCTTGCCAACCAGCACCTTGTCGCCCGGCTTGATGTGCTGCAGGCGTGAGGTCAGCGGGCCGTCCTGCACCTTGATGCTGAAGAACTCCAGATGCTCTTCCCAGTTCGCGCTGGCGATGGAATAGGCGCGCAGCAGCGGCCGCGCCTCGGTTTCCAGGCCGATCATCACGAACTGGCCGTTCTCGAAACGGAAACCGCTGTCGCGGGTCAGGGTGAAGCTGAAGTAGGCGTCGGTCCAGTGGCGGACCTCAAGCACCGTTTCGGCGCCGAAAGCAGAAGACATGGGGGTAGTCGGGGCATGGTTTCGTCCCCTCCATTCTACCCCAAATGAGAGAAGTTCTCATTGGCCGGAACGAGAGGCGTTCTCAGGCCGCCGGCACGGTTCAGCGATAGCCCGCCGCCTGCAGTTCGAACAGCTCGGCATAGCGCCCGCCCTGGGCCATCAGTTCGGCGTGGGTGCCGCTGGCCTCCAGCCGACCTTCGGCCAGCACCAGGATGCGATCGGCCATGCGCACCGAAGAGAAACGGTGCGAAATAAGCACCGCGGTGCGCTGCTCGGCCAGCTCGCGGAAGCGCTGGAACACTTCGAACTCGGCGCGGGCATCCAGTGCCGCGGTGGGCTCGTCCAGGATCATCACCTGCGCATCGCGCATCCATGCGCGGGCGATGGCGATCTTCTGCCACTGCCCCCCGGACAGGTCCACGCCCTGCTTGAAGCGCCGCCCGATCAGCTGTTCGTAGCCACCGGGCAGGGCATCGATCACCTCTTCGGCCATGCCGCGGCGTGCCGCATCTGCAATGCGCGCCTGGTCGGCCATGGCCTCCACCTGGCCCACGCCGATGTTCTCGGCGGCGGTCAGGTTGTAGCGCACGAAATCCTGGAAGATCACGCCCAGGTTGGCGCGCAGGTCGTCCAGGTCGTAGTCGCGCAGGTCGCGCCCGTCCAGCAGGATGCGGCCTTCATCCGGCTCGTACAGGCGTGCCAGCAGCTTTACCAGGGTGGTCTTGCCGGCGCCGTTCTCGCCCACCAGGGCCAGTACTTCGCCGGCGTGCAGCTGGAAGTCCAGGTGGCGTACGGCCCACTGCTCGGCATCGGGGTAGCGGAAGCCCACGTTCTCGAACACGAATCCCTGCTGGATCGGGCGCGGCACGGCCACGGCGTTGTCGTGCGAATGGATTTCCGGCTGGATCTGGAAGAACGAATACAGATCGTCCAGGTACAGCGCCTGGCTGGCCACCTGCGAGAACCCGATCAGCAGTCCTTCCAGCAGCTGGCGCAGGCGCAGGAAACTGCCGGCCAGGAAGGTCAGGTCACCGATGCTGAAATCCCCGCGCACGGTGCGCCAGGCGATGTAGGCGTAGGCGGTGTAGTAGCCCAGCGTGCCCAGCGCCGCCAGCAGCGTGCCCCAGAACGCGCGGCGCCGCGCCAGCGAACGGTTGGCCAGGAACAGCGCCGCCGACAGCCGTCGGTAGCGCTCCACCAGGAAACGGTGCAGGTTGAAGATCTTTACTTCCTTGGCCGTTTCCACGCTGGCGCCGAGCTGGCGCAGGTAGTCCAGCTGGCGGCGCTCGGGCGTCCACAGGAAGTTGAGGCTGTAGCCGGCCGCGTTGAAGTGCGATTCACCGATGAAGGCGGGCACCAGGGCCAGCGCCAGCAGCACGATCAGCCACGGCGCGTAGACCAGCAGGCCCACGGCCAGGCTGACCACGGTGATCGCATCCTGCACCTGGCCGAACAACTGGCTCATCAGGTTCATCCGGCCCATGGTCTGGCGCCGGGCGCGGTCCAGTTTGTCCTGCAGGTCGGGGTCTTCGAAGTCTTCCAGGTCCAGCGTGGCGGCATGTTCCATCAAGCGCACGCTGGTGGCGTTGGCGAACAGTTCCGACAGCAGCGCGTCGGCGTAGCTGACCAGCCGCCCCAGCAGGTCCGAGGCGATGGCCAGGCCGAATTCCAGCGCCAGCAATCCCAGCAGCGGGTTCAACAGGCCGCTGGACAGCGCTTCGTTCAACGGCGGGAAGCCGGCACCGTGCTGGCTCAGGTGCAGGGCGGTATCGATGATCAGCTTGCCCACGTACAGCATCGCCACCGGCAGCAGGGCGCGGATGATGCGCAGGCCAAGGCTGGCCAGGGTCAATGCCGGGCTGGTCTGCCATACCTGGCGCAGGAACGGCGGCAGGTTGCGCATGGCCTTGAAGCGCTGGCGCAGGCTGGGTTTCTTTTCGTTGGCAGCAGGCATGCCGCCATTGTGCGCGCGCACGGCGTGCAGATGGGGTCAGATGGGGTCAGATCCCTTTGCAGCGCAAAGGGCTCTGACCCCGCCACCGCACCTCGGGGTCAGAGCCCTTCGCCATGCGAAGGGATCCGACCCCATCTGAGCTCTCACATCCACGATCGATGATCAGCTTGCCCACGTACAGCATCGCCACCGGCAGCAGGGCGCGGATGATGCGCAGGCCAAGGCTGGCCAGGGTCAATGCCGGGCTGGTCTGCCATACCTGGCGCAGGAACGGCGGCAGGTTGCGCATGGCCTTGAAGCGCTGGCGCAGGCTGGGTTTCTTTTCGTTGGCAGCAGGCATGCCGCCATTGTGCGCGCGCACGGCGTGCAGATGGGGTCAGATGGGGTCAGATCCCTTTGCAGCGCAAAGGGCTCTGACCCCGCCACCGCACCTCGGGGTCAGAGCCCTTCGCCATGCGAGGGGATCCGACCCCATCTGAGCCCTCACATCCACGCATGAGGTGGACCCATCGTGTCGACCAAGGTCGACACCTACCAACAGCAGCGGGACATCTGTCGACGGCGGGGCGGGCCAGGTCGCAGGGGCGTGAGCCGCATGGATGCGGCGACCGAGCTTACATGGACGTACGTGCAGCGTCCCCTGCGACCTGACCCGCCCCGCCATCCCACAGAGCCCCAGCTGTTGACGTTGCTCTTGCTCTGGCCGTTGCCTCTGCGGGTGCCGGGCGCAGCCCGGCCAGGCAACCCCCTTACGGCAGCGGCGGCAGCAGGCCGGCGCCCAGCCGGTTCCAGGCATTGATCACCGCGATGCCCATGCTCAGGTCGCTGATGCCCTTGTCGTCGAAGTGCGGCGCCAGCGCGTCGAACGCCTCCTGCGACGGCGCACCGTCGGTCAGCCGGGTCAGCGCCTCGGCCCAGCCCAGCGCCGCGCGTTCGCGGGCATCGAAGAAGCGGCTTTCGTGCCACGCGGGCAGGGTGTCCAGCTTGCGCGGCTCGATGCCGCCCTTGCGCAGCGCGGTGCCGTGCATGTCCATGCAGTAGCCACAGCCGTTGAGCTGGGAAACGCGCAGGAACACCAGTTCCATCAACGTCGGGTCGATCGAGCTGTCATGCACCGCCTTGCTGGTGGCCAGCAGGCCCTTGAAGGCCTCGGCGGCCAGGCGGGTGTAGGGAACGCGGGGAGAGGCGTGGTCGGACATGTTCGGCTCCACGGCGGCCACGATGGCCGCCTTTCACTACCAGGACGCCGCCGCGTCCGCCGCCGTGACAACCGCCGACAATTTTTCCGGGTTCAGCACGCTGTAGACCTCGGCGATGCGCCCGTCCACCACCTGCACCGTGGTGACCGAATGCAGGCGTTGACCATCGAAGCGCAGGATCGCCGGTTCGCCGTTTACATAGCCCAGCTGCGCGGTGTGGCCCAGGCCGCGCTGGGCAATGGCCCAGAACAGCCGGCCGATGCGCTCGGCGCCCAGCAGCGGCCGGATCGCGGCGGTGACCACGCCGCCGCCATCGGAGACCAGGCGCGCGTTGGCATGCAGCAGGGCCTGCACGGCCTGGCTGTCGCCCTGCTGGGTGGCGTGCATGAAGCGCGCCAGCAGTTTGCGGTGCTGGCTGGCATCGGCGTTGAAGCGCGGGCGCCCGGCCTGCAGACGCTGCCGGGCCCGATGCACCAGCTGGCGGCAGTTGGCCTGGCTGTGGCCGATCAGCTCGGCGATCTCGGCATAGTCGTGGTCGAACACTTCCTTCAGCAGGAACGCGGCGCGCTCTTCCGGTCCCAACTGTTCCAGCAGGGTCAGGAAGGCCACCGACACATCGTCGGCCAGCGCGTGGCGTTGCGCCGGGCCAGGGGCCGGGTCGGGCTCGAGGCTGATCGCGAGCGGTTCGGCCAGCCACGGGCCCACGTAGTGCGCGCGCTCGCGCCGGGCCGCGCGCAGGCGGTCCAGGCCCAGTCGCGTGGTGGCGGTCACCAGCCACGCCTCGGCATCGCGCACGCTGGCCGGGTCGGCGCCGGACCAGCGCAGCCAGGCGTCCTGGACGACATCCTCGGCGTCGGCGCGGCTGCCCAGCAGGCGGTAGGCCAGCGCCATCAGGCGCGGGCGGTGGGTCTGGAAGGTCGATTCAGCGTTCATGTTGGCAAGGACGCCAGAGAGGACGGGGGCGTGACAAGGGGGCGGGGTCAGAGCCCTTTCCCGCGGAAAGGGATCTGCCCCTGCGAATCTACGCGCAGTCGGCGGAGGGGGTAAAATGGGCGGATTACCCCCGCCAGCCTTGAGCAAGCGAGCAAGCCGTGACATCGATCAAGCAGGAAGACCTCATCCAGTCCATCGCCGACGCGCTGCAGTACATCTCGTACTACCACCCGGTCGACTACATCAAGAACCTCGCCGCTGCCTACGAGCGCGAAGAGTCGCCGGCCGCGAAGGAAGCGATGGCCCAGATCCTGATCAATTCGCGGATGTGCGCCGAAGGCCACCGTCCGATCTGCCAGGACACCGGCATCGTCACCGTGTTCCTGGAAATCGGCATGGACGTGCGTTGGGACGACGCCACCATGGGCGTGGAAGACATGGCCAATGAAGGCGTGCGCCGCGCCTATCTGCACCCGGACAACAAGCTGCGCGCCTCGGTGCTGGCCGATCCGGCCGGCAAGCGCATCAACACCAAGGACAACACCCCGGGCGTGGTGAACGTGAAGGTGGTGCCGGGCAACACGGTCGATGTGATCGTGGCCGCCAAGGGCGGTGGTTCGGAAGCCAAGACCAAGTTCGCCATGCTCAACCCGTCCGACTCCATCGTCGACTGGGTGCTGAAGACCGTGCCGACCATGGGCGCTGGCTGGTGCCCGCCGGGCATGCTCGGCATCGGCATTGGCGGCACCGCCGAAAAGGCGATGCTGCTGGCCAAGGAAGCGCTGATGGAGCCGATCGACATCACCGAGCTGCAGGCCCGTGGTGCATCCAACCGCATCGAAGAGCTGCGCCTGGAATTGTACGAAAAAGTCAATGCGCTGGGCATCGGCGCGCAGGGCCTGGGCGGCCTGACCACCGTGCTGGACATCAAGATCAACGATTACCCGACCCACGCGGCCAACCTGCCGGTGGCGATGATCCCGAACTGCGCGGCCACCCGCCATGCGCACTTCACCCTGGATGGCAGCGGCCCGGTGATGCTGGACCCGCCGTCGCTGGAAGACTGGCCGAAGCTGACCTACGACGCGTCCAAGGGCACCCGCGTGGACCTGGACACGATCACCCCCGAAGACGTGGCCAACTGGAAGCCGGGCCAGACCCTGCTGCTCAACGGCAAGCTGCTGACCGGCCGCGACGCCGCGCACAAGCGCATGGTCGACATGCTCAACAAGGGTGAGGAACTGCCGGTCGACCTGAAGGGTCGCTTCATCTACTACGTGGGCCCGGTCGATCCGGTGCGCGATGAAGTGGTGGGCCCGGCCGGCCCGACCACCGCCACCCGCATGGACAAGTTCACCGAACAGGTGCTCGCCCAGACCGGCCTGCTGGGCATGGTCGGCAAGGCCGAGCGCGGCCCGGCCGCCATCGAGGCGATCAAGAAGCACAAGTCGGCCTACCTGATGGCCGTCGGTGGTTCGGCCTACCTGGTGTCCAAGGCGATCAAGGCGGCCAAGGTGGTCGGCTTCGCCGATCTGGGCATGGAAGCGATCTACGAATTCACCGTGCAGGACATGCCGGTGACCGTGGCGGTCGATTCCACCGGCGAATCGGTGCACAAGACCGGCCCGCGCGAATGGCAGGCCCGCATCGGCAAGATTCCGGTGGTGGTGGAGTAATCCGCAACGGGATTACGGAAAACGGCGCCGCAGGGCGCCGTTTTTCGTTGGCGGGCCATGATCGCCCGCGACACGACGGGGTAGAGTCGACTGTCAGTCGACTATCGCGCGCAGCGCGGGGTTTTCGTGGCCTGCGCGAAGGGCAGTCGACTGACAGTCGACTCTACCGAGCGGGTTTGATCGACCGGTGGCGGTCCCGTGGTCAGATCCCCGAAGGGGCTCTGACCCCAGGGCCAAGCGCAGGGCCAGCCGAGCATGGCTCGGCTCTACCGGGGCGGGTGGCCGCGCGTAGCGCGGGATTTTCGTGGCCTGGGCGAACAGCAGTCGACTGACAGTCGACTCTACCAAGGCGGGTGGCTTACAGCAGCTCCAGCACGGTTTCCGGCGGTCGGCACAGCCGCGTGCCCTTGGGCGTGCGCACCACCGGTCGATTGATCAGGCGCGGGTGTTCGGCCATCGCGGCCAACAGCGCGGCGTCATCCGCATCGGCCAGGCCCAGTTCGGCGAACTGCGCCTCCTTGCTGCGCACCAGCTCAGCGGCGCTCAGGCCGGATTCGGCCAGCACCGCACGCAGGGTCGCGATGTCAGGCGGGGTGCCCAGGTAATCGACCACCACCGGTTCGATGCCGGCCTCGCGGATCAAGGCCAGGGCCCCGCGCGAATTGCTGCACGCCGGGTTGTGCCAGATCGTCACGGTCATCAGAACCACTCCAGCAGCGACACGCCAACGCCCACGTAGGTGGCCTTGTGGTTGTAGTCGATCAGGCTTTCGCCGTAGCCGTCGAAGATCTGCACGTGGCCGCGCAGCAGGTTGCTGATCGGGAAGCCGTAATCGAGCTGCAGCGCGCCGTGCGAGCGGTCGCCGGTGCGCAGCGAATGGCGTGCCATCAGCGAGACCTCGTGGCCGTTGCGGTTCCAGATCAGCGTGGCATCGCCACGGCCCATGTAGTCTTCGATGTCCGGGTTGTTGTCGTCGCTGCGCGTTTCCGGAATGCGGTACCAGGGCCGCAGTACCAGCGCCCAGTTCTCGCGGTCCAGGCCGATGTTGAGCATCACCCGGTTCCAGCTGCGCGACAGCGGGTCGGCGCGGCCGTTGGACTGGTGGTTCAGGCTGATGCCGGTCATGCGCCCGCGCCAGCCGCCAATCGAATAGCCGTTGCGGAACACCATCATCACTTCCGGCTCGTAGTTCGTTTCGCGGAAGGGGCGGGAATTCTCGGCGTTGTAGGCCTGCCAGCGGGAGCTCTGGGTGTAGCCGGCCCAGATATCGCCGTTGTCGCCGAACAGGTTCTCGGCGATCTTGGTCTTGAAGCTGATCTGGAACTTCAGCTCGGTGCTGTCCAGCACCTGCGGCGTGGTCACGCTGTTGGCCGGGTTCGGCGACTGCGGCATCTGGTTCTTGTCGCTGGTCCAGAACGCGGGCAGCAGGTACACCGGCTTATAGGCGCGCAGCTGGAACGGGCCCAGCTTGGAGTCTTCGGCCAGTTCCCAGCGGCTGTCCAGCAGCGAGCCACGGCCGGCGTTGGCCAGCGCGCTGTCATCCGGGGCAGGGCGGAAGATGTCACCCACGCGGGCGCGCAGGTTCTCTTCACCCTGGCTCAGGCGTGCGGCGCGGCGTTGTTCGCGCAGCGTCTGTGCGGCCTGCTGGGCGGCCGCATCGGCGGCGGCGGTGGCCTCGGCACTGCGGCCGAACAGCCGGTCGTAGCAGGCCAGGCGGGCGGCGTCGGTGTCGATGGCCGCGCAACCGGCCGGTGTGGTGGTGGCGGTCGGCACGATCTCCTGCGCGGCCACGGGTGCGGCGGCCAGGGCCAGCGCCAGCGGAGCAAGGCGGGGGAGCAGAGCGGGGAGGGTCATTGCAGCAGGCCCTTCAAAATGAATACGGTGGATGCACAGTGTGGCGGCTGCCCGCACCTGCGGCCAGCCCCTTCGGTTTATGCCCGGCACCGGCGTGCGTGGGGTGTGAAGACGGGGGCGTCAGAAGAACCACGCAAAGGCGAACAGCCCCAGCATGGCGATGACCAGCGCCAGCTTCAGTGCCAGCCCCAGCAGGATGCCCAGCCAGGTGGCCAGGCCCACCTTGGTGGAGCGGCCCAGCTCGCGGCTGTGCCAGTACTCGCCCAGCAGGGCGCCCACCAGCGGCCCGGCGAACAGGCCGATGGGCATGAAGAACAGGCCCACGATGCTGCCCACGAAGGTGCCCCACAGCGCCTTGCGGCTGGCGCCGACCCGTTGCGCACCCACCACCGTGGCCAACACGTCGACCAGCAGCGACAGCACGGTCAACACGGCCAGGATCACCAGGGTGGGCCAGCCCACATGCGCGAAACCGTCAGCCCAGGCAGCCAGCAGCAGGCCCAGGAACACCAGCGGCACCCCCGGAAGGGCCGGCAGCACGATGCCGGCCAGGCCGACCAGGACAGAAATGACCGCTAGCAGATACAAGATGAATGAGAGGTCCATGCTGTTCCGTATGGTTGGCTTTTTGGGGTTGACAGTGAAAGATTTTGCCAGTTGCTTTTTCGTTTTGGTCGGGTTAAGTTGCAGTCGCTGAGCTTGGCAAGGTCACCGTGGATCGTGGCCTGATGAAGCAAGATCTCACCGATCCGCTGCATCGTTGCACCTCGCTTCCCCCTTGCTTGTCAGCCGCCCAACCAGGCGTATCCAACAACAAGAGAGAGTCACCAGGGAGTTAGTGAGATGTCTGATCGCGAGAGCGGTACCGTCAAGTGGTTCAACGATGCGAAGGGCTTCGGCTTCATCAGCCGTGAAAACGGCGAAGATGTGTTCGTGCACTTCCGTGCCATCCAGACCCAGGGCTTCAAGAGCCTGAAGGAAGGCCAGAAGGTCACCTTCACCGTTGTGCAGGGCCAGAAGGGCCTGCAGGCCGATGCCGTGCAGCCGGTCTGACCGGAACGCATCGCGTTGAACGAAAAAGGCCCGCGCAAGCGGGCCTTTTTCTTTGCCAGTGGCCCGGGGAGGTCAGCGCAGGATCACCCGGCCGTTGACCACGCGCACGTAGGTGTTTTCGCGGATGCCGGCCAGGTCGCGCTGGTTCACCACCACGGTGCGGCCATCATCCATGCGCACGGTGATGTCGTAGGTATCGCTGGTCACGTTCTTCTGGATCTGGTTGCCGGCCAGCGCGCCACCCACCGCGCCAGCGGCGGCGGCGATGTTCTTGTTGCCGCGGCTGCCGCCGGTGTGGTCGGAAATCTCATGGCCGGCAACGGCGCCGACCAGGCCGCCCAGGATCGCGCCGGTGGCGGCAGGTGCGGTGCGGCCCGAGGCCACGGTGTTGATGCGGGTGACGATGCCGCAGTCCGCGCAACGGCCCTGGTTGTAGCCGGAGTTGTTGCCGTAGCCGCCGTTGTTGTAGCCATTGTTGTAACCACCGCCGCCGTAACCGGGCGAGGTGGCGCAGCCGGCCAGCGCGAGGGTGGCGATGGTGGCGGCAGCGATGAGCTGGATCTTCATGGGGCGTCTCCTGGCCGTGAAAGCGGGTGCGGGTGGTACTGCGTCATGCAGCGGGGTGGCTGGAATCGTCCGCTTTCACACGTGAACAAGGTGCCAACCGCGACAGCGCATTCCGGCTGGAAGATGAATCAGCGGAAATCCTGGTGGCAGGCGCGGCAATCGTCCTGCACGGCCTGCACCAGTGTTGCCAGTGCTGTGCAGTCGGCGGGCGGCGCGGCCAGCGCGTCGTTGAGCCTGCCCCGGTAGGCACTGGCATGGGCCTGGAAGCGGCGGTCGTGCTGCAGTTGCGGGAAGGCCAGGTCCAGGTCGTTGGACAGCAGGCGCAACGCCTGCAGGCGCGGCACGCTGTCGGCCAGGCTGCAGCGGTTCTGCTGCTGGGCCTGCTGCAGCAGTTGCGACTGCCGCTGCATCACCTGCATCAGGCTGTCGGGAAACGGATCGCGACGGGCCTGCAGGGCACGGCCTACCATCACCGTGGCCACCAGACCGATCAGCAGGCCAAGGGCCAGCACGAACAGATAGCGGTAGGCCGTGGTATGGCCGGGGGAGGGGCTGGCAGTCATGCGGGCACTCCGGGCATGCAACGGTGGGTTCGGTTGCGGCGCGCTGTGGCGACCGCCGCCTGCACGTTAAAATAGCCGCATGAACGAACAGGTCAAAGAACGCTTCGCCGGCATTGAACGGCTGTATGGCGTGGGTGCGCTCGAGCGCCTGCAGGGCAGCCGCGTGGCGGTGGTGGGCATGGGCGGCGTCGGCTCGTGGGTGGTCGAAGCGCTGGCGCGTTCGGCGGTGGGGCACCTGACCCTGATCGATGCCGACGATATCTGCGTGTCCAACACCAACCGCCAGTTGCCCGCCATGGAAGGCAACTACGGGCGCAACAAGTCGGTGGCGATGGCCGAGCGCTGCCGTGCCATCAATCCGCAGATCCAGGTGGATGCGGTGGAGGCGTTCCTGACCACCGGCAACATGGCCGAACTGCTGGACCGCAGCTTCGATCTGGTCATCGACGCCTGCGACAGCTTCCGGGTGAAGGTGGAAACCATTGCCTGGTGCCGCCGCCGCAAGCTGCCGCTGTTGACCGTGGGCGCAGCCGGTGGCCGCACCGATCCCACCCTGGTGCGCATCCGCGATGTCTCGCGCACCGAACATGACGCCATGCTGGCGCTGATCCGCAAGAAGCTGCGCAGCGAGTTCAACTTCCCCAAGAACGCCAAGCGCTACTTCGGTGTGCCGGCGGTGTATTCGCTGGAAAACGTGAAGTACCCGCAGGCCGATGGCAGCGTCTGTGGCCTGCGCCCGAACCTGGGTGCCGATGCGGCGCTGAAGCTGGATTGCGGTGCCGGCCTGGGTGCGGCCACGCACATCACCGGAGCCTTCGCCTTCGCAGCAGTGGGCAAGGCGCTGGAGATGCTGCTGGAGCCGAAGAAGGTGAAAGCCGAAGCGGACGCCGCGTAGGACCGGTAGCGCCGGGCCATGCCCGGCGACGCGTCAGACTGCGGGCAGATTGAACAGCCGCCGGGCGTTGTCGGCGGTCGCCTGGGCCACCGCCTCTACCGCTATCCCGCGCAGCGCGGCCACGTGGCGGGCAATCACTGCCAGCCGCGCCGGCTCGTTGCGCTGGCCGCGAATGCCGGCATCGGGCTGGTCGGGTGCATCGGTTTCCAGCAGCAGCTGTTCCAGCGGCATGTCGCGCACCAGACGGTGCAGGCGCTGGGCGCGCTCATGGGTCAGCGGCCCGCCCAGGCCCAGCAGAAAGCCCTGCTTGTGCAGCTGCACGGCCTGTTCGGGGCTGCCGGAATAGCTGTGCACCACCCCGCGCAGCCCGCCGATGCGGCGTATCGCGGCGATCACCGCATCCACTGCCTTGCGCGCGTGCACGATCACCGGCAGGTCGAATTCCCGCGCCAGCTGCAACTGGCCCAGGAAATAGTCCTGCTGGGCCTGCATATCCAGATCGCCCACGAAGAAATCCAGGCCGCATTCGCCGATGGCACATGGGCGCTCGCGCTCGATCCAGTCGCGCAGCTGCTGCAGATGCTCTGGCCGGTGCTCGGCCAGGAACATCGGGTGCAGGCCGTACGCCGGGTACAGCCCCGGCGCCTGCTGGCAGACCTGTCGCAGCTTCGGCCAGCTGGCCGCAGTAACCGCCGGCACCACCTGGGCCTGCACCCCGGCCGCCTGGGCGCGGGCGATCACCGCATCGCGGTCGGGGTCGAATTCGCTGGCATCCAGGTGGCAATGGCTGTCGATCAGCACGCTCAACCCTGCTGCAACGGCGGTGGCACGGCCGCGCCGCGCTGCTTCCAGTTGGCCAGCAGCAGCGTGCCCAGGCCCAGCAGCAGCTCATCCACGAACGGAATCGGGTCCGGGATGAAGAAGGTGATGGCAAACAGACCGGCGGTCAGCTTGAACAGGGTGGGGTAGCGCAGCCGGCGTGCCCATTGCAGAACCGGCAGCAGCATCGGGTTGGCCATGGTGGAAGTCCATGCGGGGAATGTGCAAACGCTACCACGGGCACAGCATTTCCAGATGCTGAATGGGTTACGGCCGTGAGCAGGAAATGTGGAGATTCCGTTCAGGCGGACCATGCTGCAATCTGTCCCAAGAACGTTGCGGATCGTCCGCAGGGAGCAGGTCATGAAAAGCACAACTACAACGGTCCTGGTCGCAGCAGGCGCACTGCTGGTCGGTGGTATCGCTACCGCCGCCTTCATGAAGAGTGGCTCGTCGGCCGATGTGGCCGGTTCGGCCCAGCCCTCGGCCGAATCCCGCCTGGCCGACGGCAGCACCGCCGATGACGGTGCGCGCACCGATACGCTCGACCCGAGCGCGCCGCGCGGGCTGGAATACGCCGATGTGCTGAAGGTCGATCCGATCACTGAAAAGCAGAAGGCCTACGCCACGGTCATCGGTACCGATGCGGTGCGCGAGACCTCCACCACCCAGACCCCGCACGAAGTCTGCCAGGACGTTGTTGTGCAGGAGCGCCTGCCCGAGCGTGATGGCAACGTCGGTGGCACCGTGGTCGGCGCCGTGGTCGGTGGCCTGCTGGGCAACCAGGTCGGTGGCGGCAACGGCAAGAAGGCCGCTACCGCTGCCGGTGCCGTGGCCGGTGGCTTCATCGGCAACCAGGTGGACAAGCGCCACGTGGGCGGCCGCGTGGTGAACCGCACCGAGCGCCAGTGCCACACCGAAACGGCCACCTCCGAATCCAGCCGCGTGACCGGCTACAACGTGACCTACCGCAACGAAGACGGCACCACCGGCACCATGCGCATGGCCAGCAAGCCGGGCAACCGCATCGCCATGGGCACCAACGACGTGGTGAAGGGGTACAACGTGACCTACCGCTACGACGGTGCCGAAAAGACCGTGCGCCTGGACAACAAGCCGGCCAGCGATCGCCTGCCGGTGGTCGACGGCCAGCTGGTCACCCAGACCGCGGCAGCGGGCGATACGGCGGCCAACCGCCAGTAACGCACGCAGCGCAATGGGAATCGGACAGGCCGGCATTTGCCGGCCTGTTTCGTTTGCGGGTCTGGATTCCGGGCCGGTATCGACGATGATGTCCGGCCATGGTCTGGCAGAGGAACCGGAATGAGCATCTTCGATCTGCGCATCGAAACCGAGCGGCTGATCCTGCGTCCGCCGCAGGCGCAGGACCTGGAACCTTACCTGGCGTTCTGTGCCGATGAAGAAACGATGCGCAGCCTGGGCGGGGTGCAGCCACCGTCGGTGGCCTGGCGCAGTTTCTGCAGCCTGGCCGGTGCCTGGCAGTTGTTCGGGTACTCGATGTTCAGCGTGATCGAAAAAGCCAGCGGTGAGTGGGTCGGCCGCATGGGCCCCTGGCAGCCGCTGGGCTGGCCCGGCCCGGAGGTGGGCTGGAGCGTCCGCCGCGCCAGTTGGGGCCAGGGCTATGCGCCGGAAGCGGCGGTGGCGGCCATCGATTGGGCCTTCGCTACGCAGGACTGGCAGGAAGTGATCCATACCATTGCCGAGGACAACGAAAAATCCAGGGCCGTGGCGCGCAAGCTGGGCAGCCAGCTGCTGCGCATGGGCCAGTTGCCGCCGCCCTACCAGGGCGCGCCGCTGCAGATCTGGGGGCAGTCGCGCGCGCAGTGGCAGCAGCGCCCGCGCTGATTGTGTGACGGCCTGCGCGGCGATGCTGCATCCGCGCTTGGCAGCGCTGCCAGCAGTTGCCAGACTGCACCCAGCCGGCCGTCGGCCGGGTTTCGCTGGAGCAGGCAATGGTGGAAGAACGCGTTCCGTTGACGGTGCATGGCATGTCGGTGTCCGGCAACTGCCACAAGGTGCGGCTGCTGCTGGAACAGGTGGGCAGCCGCTACCGCTGGGTGGAAGTGGACAGTGCGCATGGCCAGACCCACACGCCTGAATTCCTGGCGCTCAATCCCAATGCCAAAGTGCCGTTGATCGTGCGCGATGACGGCCGCGTGCTGACCGAATCCAATGCGATCCTGTTCTGGCTGGCCGAAGGCACCCCGTACCTGCCGGCCGATGGCTGGGAGCGCGCGCAGGCCCTGAGCTGGATGTTCTTCGAGCAGTACACCCATGAGCCCTGCATCGCGGTGGCGCGCTTCATCCGCGGCTGGACCGAGCAGGATTCGCCGCGCCGGGCCGAGCTGCCGCGCCTGCACGAGCGTGCGCAGCACGCGCTGGCGGTGATGGAACAGCACCTGCGGCAGGCGATGTGGTTCACCGGCAGCCATTACGGTATTGCCGATATCGCGCTGTTTGCCTACACGCATGTGGCCGAAGACGGTGGCATCAGCCTGCAGCCGTTCCCGGAAGTACGCGGCTGGCTGCAGCGGGTGCGCGAACAACCGCGCTTCGTGCCCATGCCGGCGGTCACCGCCGAGGTGCAGGCACGCCTGGATGCACGCGGGTAGGTAGCGCCGGGCCATGCCCGGCGGAATGCAGCAACGACACGGAGGGTGTTCGATGTTTGCAGTCGTTCCAGATCCGATTCCCGCACGCATGCGCGCGCTGAACCGCGCCGAGGTGTGCGACGTCAATTTCCTTGAAGCGGTGCGTGGATGGGATGGGGTGGCGCGACAGCGCCCGGCACCGAATGCGCCGATCCTGCCCGGCAGCGGCCTGGGCGCCGCCGCGTTCGGCGAGCTGTTCGAATCACAGCTGGCCAGCCGCCAGCTGGACCTGATGGCCCGCGTGCTGCGGGTACAGAACAAGGTCTTCTACACCATCGGTTCGTCCGGGCATGAAGGCAACGCGTTGCTGGCGCGGGCGTGCCGGCACACCGATCCGGCCTTCCTGCACTACCGGTCCGGGGCGTTCATGATCGAGCGTTCGCGGCACGTGCCCGGGCTGGACCCGCTGCGTGATGCGGCGCTGTCCTTTGCCGCCAGCGCCGAAGACCCGGCCAGCGGGGGGCGGCACAAGGTCTGGGGCAGCCGCCCGCTGTGGGTGCTGCCGCAGACGTCCACCATTGCCTCGCACCTGCCCAAGGCGGTCGGCACCGCCCTGGCCATCGAGAGCGGCAAGCGCCTGGGGCAGCCACTGCCGATTCCGGCCGACAGTCTGGTGCTGTGTTCCTTCGGCGATGCCTCGGCCAACCATGCCACCGCGCAGACCGCGTTCAACACCGCCATGTGGGCCGCCTACCAGAAGCTGCCGGTGCCGGTGCTGTTCGTCTGCGAAGACAACGGCCTGGGCATTTCGGTGAAGACGCCCGAAGGCTGGATCGCCGAACGTTTCAGCCGCCAGCCGGGCCTGGATTACTTCTTTGCCGATGGTCTGGACCTGGCCGCCGGCCACAGCCAGGTGCAGGCCGCGGTGGAGCACTGCCGGCGCACGCGGCGGCCCACCTTCCTGCACCTGCGCACCACGCGGCTGATGGGCCACGCCGGCACCGACTTCGAGGTGGAATGGCGCGCGCTGGCCGACCTGTGCGCGGCCGAGGCGCAGGACCCGCTGCTGCGCTCGGCGCAGATTGCGCTGGAATCGGGTTGGATGACGGCCGCGCAGATCGAGCAGGCCTACGAAGACCTGCGCGCACGCTGCCTGACGGCGGCCCATCAGGCCGATGCACGGCCGAAGCTGCAGTCGCTGGACGAAGTGCTGGCGCCGCTGGCGCCGTACTCGCCGGCCGCGGTGCAGGCCGAAGCGGAGCGGGTGCTGGCGCCGGCGCTGCGTGAATCGATGTACGGCGGCGCCGATCATCTGCCCGAGGTGCAGCCGCCACGGCATCTGGCGGTGCAGATCAACCAGGCCCTGCAGGAGCTGCTGGGCAAGTACCCGCAGGCGGTGCTGTTCGGCGAAGACGTGGCACAGAAAGGCGGGGTCTACACCGTCACCCGCGACCTGCTGCGCCGCTTCGGTCCACGCCGGGTGTTCAACACCCTGCTGGATGAAACCATGATCCTGGGCATGGCCCAGGGCCTGGCCAACCTGGGCCTGCTGCCGATACCGGAAATCCAGTACCTGGCTTACCTGCACAACGCCATCGACCAGCTGCGCGGCGAGGCCTGCTCGCTGCAGTTCTTCTCCAACGACCAGTTCCGCAACCCGATGCTGGTGCGGGTGGCCGGCCTGGGCTACCAGAAGGGCTTCGGCGGCCACTTCCACAACGACAACTCCATTACCGCCCTGCGCGATATTCCCGGGCTGGTGGTCGGCTGCCCCTCGCGCGGCGACGATGCGGTGATGATGCTGCGCACGCTGGCTGCGCTGGCGCGGGTGGATGGGCGGGTGTCGGTGTTCCTGGAGCCGATCGCGCTGTACATGACCAAGGACCTGCACGCAGCAGGCGATGGCCAGTGGCTGTTCGACTATCCGCCGCCGGGGCAGGCACTGGTGCCCGACGAAGGGCGCATCTATGCGCCCGAGGCGCAGGACCTGCTGGTGATCACCTATGGCAACGGCGTGCCGATGGCCCTGCGCGCGGCACGCAGTATCGAGCAGCAGCTGGGCTGGCAGGTGCGCGTGCTCGACCTGCGCTGGCTGGTGCCGCTGCCGGCGGCGTTCATTGCCGCCCAGGCCGCCGACGCACGGCGGGTGCTGGTGCTGGACGAGGGCCGCCACAGCGGCGGGGTGGGCGAGGGCGTGGTGACCGCCCTGGTCGAGGCCGGGCTGGGCCACCTGCCGCTGCGCCGGGTCTGCGGCGCCGATACCTATACGCCGCTGGCGGGGGCAGCAATGTTCGGGCTTCCAAGCGACAATGCAGTGGTTGGCGCCGCCCTGGACCTGGCGCAGGAAACCTGATGCATGTGTGGATTGGCGGGAATGTTGTTGCCGGCGGCGCAGGCCCCGGCCGAGCGGCTGCAGGCGCAGGCGCTGGCCATGGGCCAGGCGCTGCACCACCGTGGGCCCGATGACGGTGGCACCTGGGTGGATGCGGCCGCCGGCATTGCCCTGGCCCACCGGCGGCTGAGCATCCTCGACCTGTCGCCGCTGGGGCATCAACCGATGGCGTCCAGCGATGGCCGTTACGTGATGGCCTACAACGGCGAGGTCTACAACTTCGCCGAGCTGCGTGCCGAGCTGGAACCGCTGGGCCACAGCTTCCGCGGCCATTCCGATACCGAAGTGCTGCTGGCGGCGGTGTTGCAATGGGGCGTGGAAGACACCCTGCAGCGCGCCAACGGCATGTTCGCCATCGCCCTGTGGGACCGCCAGCAGCAGTGCCTGTGGCTGGCCCGCGACCGGGTGGGCAAGAAACCGCTGTACTACGGCTGGGCCGGCGACACCCTGGTGTTCGGTTCGGAACTGAAGGCGCTGTGGCAGCACCCGGATTTCGACAACGAGATCGACCGCGATGCGCTGACCCTGCTGCTGCGCCTGGATTACATTCCCGCCCCGCACAGCATCCACCAGCGCTGCTTCAAGCTGATGCCCGGCCGGGTGCTGCGGCTGGATGCGGCCACGGTGGCCGCCGGTGCGGGCGCACACCGTCCCGAGCAGGCGCAGCGGCCGTACTGGGATGCGCGTGCGCGCATGCAGTCGGCGCTGGCCGCACCGTTCCAGGGCAGCATTGAGGAGGCCGAAGAACAGCTCGACGGCCTGCTGCGCGATGCGGTATCGCTGCGCATGGTGGCCGACGTGCCGGTGGGCGTGTTCCTGTCCGGTGGTACCGACTCCTCGCTGGTGGCCGCGCTGATGCAGGCGCAGAGCGCCACGCCGGTGCACAGCTTCAGCATCGGCTTTACTGGTTCGCACCACGACGAGGCGCCGCTGGCGCGGGAACTGGCCACCCACCTGGGCTGCGACCACACCGAACTTTATGTGAGCGGTGCCGATGCGCTGGCGGTGGTGCCGCAGTTGCCGGCCATGTTCGATGAACCCTTCGCCGATGCCTCGCAGGTGCCGACCGCACTGGTCGCGCGGCTGGCGCGGCAGGGCGTGACCGTGGCGCTGTCTGGCGACGGTGGCGACGAACTGTTCTTTGGCTACATGCGCTACGTGCGCGCGCTGCGCAACTGGCAGATGCTGGGGCGCGTGCCGGCGCCGCTGCGGCGCTGGATGGGCGCGCGTGCGCACCAGCAGGGCGAGGCCTCGCGCACCGGCGGGCTGGCCGCGCTGCTGGCCGAAACCGGCGCGCGCGGTATCGGCGATGTGTACCGCAACCGCATTTCGCGCTGGCGCGACCCGGCGGCGGCGGTGATCGGTGCACGCGAGGCGGGCAGCTTCTACGACCTGGCCGACCCGCTGCACGGGGCCGGCACCCCGGCCGACGCGATGATGCTGGCCGATTTCGTGTCCTACCTGCCCGATGACCTGCTGTGCAAGGTGGACCGCACCTCGATGGCGGTCAGCCTGGAGGCGCGGGCACCGCTGCTGGATTGGCGGGTGGCCGAATTTGCCTGGTCGCTGCCGCTGGCGTTCAAGCGCAGCCAGGACACCAGCAAGGTGCTGCTCAAGCGCGTGCTCGGCCGCTACGTGCCGCAGAACATGGTGCATCGACCGAAGCGCGGCTTTGGCGCACCGGTGAGCGACTGGCTGAAGGGCGACCTGCGCCCGTGGGCCGACGATCTGCTGCAGCCGGCGCGGCTGGAGCGCGAGGGCGTACTGTCGGCGGCGGCGGTGCAGCCGCTGTGGCAGCAGTTCCTGGGCGGCCAGCGCAAGTGGCATACCCATCTGTGGAACGTGCTGATGTTCCAGGCCTGGCAGGACCATTGGCGGCAGGTGCGCGCAGGCGTCACCCGCGGCTGATCTTCACCGGGGCACATCGGGCCGGCCGCTAGGCTGGCCCTTTCCCCGTCAGGAGTGTGCCGCCATGCCTGTACCCACCATCGCCGTGTTCGTTGGCAGCCTGCGCAAGGAATCGTGCAACCGCCGGTTGGCGCTGGCCCTGGAGAAGCTGGCCGGCGAGCGCGCGCGGTTCCAGTACGTGCGCATCGACGATCTGCCGCTGTACAACCAGGATTTCGATGGCAGCTACCCGGCCCAGGGCACCCGTCTGAAGGACGAGGTGCGCGGTGCCGACGCGGTGCTGTTCGTCACCCCCGAATACAACCGCTCGGTGCCGGGCGTGCTGAAGAACGCCATCGACATCGGCTCGCGGCCGTATGGCGACAGCGCCTTCGGCGGCAAGCCGGCGGCGGTGATCGGTGCCTCCATCGGCCAGATCGGCACGGCCGTGGCCCAGCAGCACCTGCGCAACAGCCTGGCCTTCCTGGACATGCACGTGCTCGGCCAGCCCGAAGCGTTCATCCACTTCAAGGATGAGCTGATCGGCGCCGATGGCACGATCCACAACGAGGGCACGCAGAAGTTCCTGCAGGGCTATGTGGACCGCTTCCTGCAGTTGATCGCGCTGCACGCCAAGGGCGACTGAGGTTGCCAGCGGGGTCAGAGCCCTCTGCTGCCGGGGTCGGATCCCGTCGCGAAGCGGCGGGCTCTGACCCCCGTTTCCCGATCTGCGATAATGACCAGCTCAGGCTTGGCAACCGCGCTGTGTCGCGGTAGCCATCCCCCGTTCGTCCACGGCTTATCCACAGAGTTGTCCATGGCCGCCGGTGTGGGTGCATGCCTACACTGGCCCCGGCCACTTTCGCAGGAAACACCGCAGCATGTCCGCCCGTCCCGGCTTCCGTTCCAACCGCAAAGACCGCGGCGATGGCTTTGATCGTGATCGTGACGATTCGCGCATCGACCAGCTGCGCGTGCCCCCGCATTCGGTGGAAGCCGAACAGGCGGTGCTGGGCGGCCTGATGCTGGCCCCGGAAGCCTACGACCGGGTCAACGACCAGCTGAACGAAACTGACTTCTATCGTCGCGATCACCAGATGATCTACCGGGCGATCCGCGAGCTGTCCGAGCGCGAGCGTCCGTTCGATGCGGTCACCCTGGGCGAGTGGTTCGAGTCGCAGGGCAGGATGGAGCTGGTGGGCGATGGCGCTTACCTGATCGAGCTGGCCAGCACCACGCCGTCGGCGGCCAACATCGTGGCCTATGCCGAGATCGTGCGCGACAAGGCGGTGCTGCGGCAGCTGATCCAGGTCGGCACGGACATCGTCAACGACGGTTTCCAGCCCGAAGGGCGCGACAGCAGTGAACTGCTGGCATCGGCGGAAAAGAGCGTGTTCGCCATTGCCGAACAGGGCGCGCGCGGCCGTACCGATTTCGTGGCGATGCCCGGCGCACTGAAGGACGCCTTCGAAGAGCTGCGCAACCGCTTCGAGAACGGCGGCAACATCACCGGCCTGCCCACCGGCTACACCGACTTCGATGCGATGACCGCCGGCCTGCAGCCGACCGATCTGATCATCCTGGCCGCGCGCCCGGCAATGGGCAAGACCACCTTCGCGCTGAACATCGCCGAGTATGCGGCGATCAAGTCGAAGAAGGGCGTGGCGGTGTTTTCGATGGAAATGTCGGCATCGCAGCTGGCGATGCGCCTGATCTCCTCCAACGGCCGCATCAACGCCTCGCGCCTGCGTACCGGCCAGCTGGAAGACGAGGACTGGAGCCGGGTCACCAGCGCGATCAAGATGCTGAAGGAAACCAAGATCTTCATCGACGATACGCCGGGCGTGTCGCCGGAGATCCTGCGTTCCAAGTGCCGCCGCCTGAAGCGCGAGCACGACCTGGGCCTGATCGTGATCGACTACCTGCAGCTGATGAGCGTGCCGGGCAACAGCGAAAACCGCGCGACCGAAATCTCGGAAATCTCGCGTTCGCTGAAGGGCCTGGCCAAGGAACTGAACGTGCCGGTGATCGCGCTTTCGCAGCTGAACCGCTCGCTGGAAACGCGTACCGACAAGCGCCCGGTGATGGCCGACCTTCGCGAATCGGGCGCAATCGAGCAGGACGCGGACATGATCGTGTTCATCTACCGCGACGATTACTACAACAAGGAAAATTCCCCGGACAAGGGCCTGGCCGAAATCATCATCGGCAAGCACCGTGGTGGTCCCACCGGTTCGTGCAAGCTGAAGTTCTTCGGCGAATACACCCGTTTCGACAACCTGTCCCACGATTCGGTGGGTTCGTTCGAATAACGCCTGCGGGCGTTACCGTAGCGCCGGGCAATGCCCGGCCGCTTCCCGCGGTTTCGTCAGCCCCAGCCCGGTTTCGTCGCAAACCGTTTGCGGGCGGGCGGGCAGGGCGCCAAGGTGATCCCAGGCGGCAGGGTGCCGCTGCAAGGGAGACCTGTCATGAAGACGCTGTTCGCGCTGGGCGTGTGGTGCCTGCTGTTCGTGCTGTGCTGGCCGTTGGCGATCCTGGCCCTGCTGCTGTGGCCAGTGGTCTGGCTGCTGAGCCTGCCGTTCCGCCTGGTCGGCATCACCTTCTCGGCGCTGTTTGCCTTCCTGCGTGCGCTGTTCATGCTGCCGGCACGGCTGCTGGGTGGCCGGGCGGTGGCGGCATGAGGGCGCTGCTGATGCTCGGCCTGGCCCTGCTGGCAGGCCCGGCCCTGGCCGAACCGCCGCCGCCGGCACCCACCTCGGCCTGGCTGGAGCGGCAGCAGGTGGCTGCCGCCGATGAAGCCAACGCCGCGGCGGCCACGCCGTCGAAGAAGCCCGAGGCCGAGCAGAACTGCCGGGTGGTCAAGCAATGGAAGGTGGGTGACACGGTGGTCAAGCACCGCGTGTGTGACGACGCGGCGAAGCCGGTCCCGCCCGCCAAGGAAGGGTAGCGCCGCGCCCACGCTCGGCGCGACATCAACGTGAGGGCACTGCCGGGAAGACCTGCTGCTGCCCATCGCGGTACATCATCATGATTCTCTCGCCGCGGTAAGGCAGCACGACATCCGGCCGCCACGTTTCTTCCTTCGGCGCGATGGTCCTGGCCACGGCGGTACATGCGCTGTTCTTGATCCCGCAACGGCGGATGGCGACCTGCAGGGTGCCGTTGGCAGACCTGAAATCGACGCCGGGCGAATGGAACAAGGTTTCGCCCGGCACGCTGTAGCGGATCCTGATCTGGTCCGATCCCATCGGGGTCACCTCGACGGGTTGCACCGAGGCCCTGCCGTAGTCGCCCTCGAGGGGTTCGCCGGTGCAGGCTGGCAGTGCCGCCAGCATTGCCAGCAGCGCCACTGCGATGCAGGAACTGCGGCCGAGCGGCATCCGTTGCATGGAATCGTGGTCCGTACGTGTGTGCCACGATCATCGTGGCCGCAGCGGGCAGGCGTCAATGCGCAGGCGCCGCAGTGGTGATGAGCGGTCTCCCGCTCTAGACTGGGCGCCCCGACAACATGGACGTTGTGCATGGAAACCGCCGCCCCCTGGTTCAACGAACTGTGTACGCAGCACGGCCTTGCGGCCGAAGCCGATGCACTGTCCGCGCTGCTGCGGCCCAGCCTGGCGTTCGCGCCCACTGCCGCGGATACGGTGGCGCTGGGGACATCGCGCAAGGGCGGCGGCCCGGATGTGCCCGACGGGTTTGTCTGGCCGGTCCACCGGGGGCGTGCGCTGGACTTCCTGCTGCAGGTCAACCTGGCCGATCTTCTCGATGCACCGACCGGGCTGGATCTGCCGGCCACCGGCGTTCTGTCGTTCTTCTACGATGTCCACGAGCAGCCGTGGGGCTACGAGCCCGAACACCGCATGGGGCATCGTGTGTTCCTGTTTGACGCTGACATGCTGCTGGAGCGTCGGCCGCCGCCCGATGAGGCACTCGCCCTGCTGCCGTCGGGCCTGTCCTTCAAGCGCGGCCTGCGCCTGCCGCACCGGGAATCTGCCGAGGGCGAACGCATCGGTATTTGGATGGCGCAACACGGCCTGGACTGGGACGAAGATCGCGAAGAGGCCTACTTCGAACTGACCCAAGCTGTGGCGGCCCACCATGCGGGCGCGGCCCAACCGCTGCATGCGCTGGGTGGGCCTGCGCACAACGTGCAGGGCGACATGCAGATGGAAGCGCAGCTTGTCGCCCATGGCCTGTCGTGCGGCGACGGCACGGCGTACAAGGATCCACGCAGGCCAGCGCTGGAGCGCGAACGCGAGCAGTGGCAACTGCTGCTGCAGCTGGACTCGGCCGATGATGATGCGATGTGGGGCGACTCGGGGATGCTGTATTTCTCGGTTCGCCGCCAGGACCTGGCCGCGCGCGATCTGTCGCAGACCTGGGTGGCGCTGCAGAGTTGTTGAGCTGGCTGTGCCGCGCGCACAAAAAACCCCGCCGAAGCGGGGTTTTCCGTTTGCGGTTCAGTGCCGACCAACAGTCGGCACCCACCCCGAAGACGAACGATCAGTTCGCCTTGTGGATGGCGCGCTTGCTGACCGCCATGGCCGCGTCGTGGATCACTTCCGACAGCGACGGGTGGGCGTGGCAGATGCGGGCCAGATCATCGGCCGAACCGCTGAACTCCATGGTCAGCACGCCTTCGTGCACCAGCTCGGACACGTTGGCGCCGACCAGGTGCATGCCGAGGATGCGATCAGTTTCGGCATGGGCCAGGATCTTCACGAAGCCCGCCGGCTCGATCATCGCCACGGCACGGCCGTTGGCGGCGAACGGGAAGCTGCCGGCCTTGTACGGAATGCCTTCGGCCTTCAGCTGGGCTTCGGTCTTGCCAACCCAGGCCAGTTCCGGCTCGGTGTAGATGACCCACGGAATGGTGTCGAAGTTGACGTGGCCCGGCAGGCCAGCGATCAGCTCAGCCACCGCGATGCCTTCCTCGAAGCCCTTGTGCGCCAGCATCGGGCCGCGCACGCAGTCACCGACCGCCCACACGCCGTCAACGCCGGTGTGGCAGTGCGCGTCGACTTCGATCTGGCCACGGTCGTTGATCTTCACGCCGGTGCCTTCGGCCAGCAGGCCCTTGGTGGCGGCGCGACGGCCAACGGCCACCAGCAGCTTGTCCACGGTCAGGGTCTTTTCGCCGTCGCTGTCGGTATAGGTGACAACGACTTCCTTCTTCTTGCCCTTGCCGGTGATCTCGGTCTTGGAGACCTTGGCACCCAGGCGGATATCCAGGCCCTGCTTCTTGAATTCCTTGGCAGCGGTCTTGGCCACTTCGGCGTCGGCCACGGCCAGGAACTCCGGCAGTGCTTCCAGGATGGTGACTTCAGCGCCCAGGCGCTTCCACACGCTGCCCAGTTCCAGGCCGATCACGCCGGCGCCGATCACGGCCAGGCGGTTCGGCACTTCGGTGAAGTCCAGGCCGCCGACGTTGTCGACGATGGTCTCGCCGTCGAACTTGGCGAACGGCAGTTCGATCGAATCCGAACCGGCGGCGATGATCACGTTGGTGCCCTTCAGCTCGACGATGGAACCGTCATGCTGGGTGACCTTGACCACGTTGCCCGGCTGCAGTTCGCCGAAGCCGTAATAGGCGGCGACCTTGTTGGCCTTGAACAGCATGCCGATGCCGCCGGTGAACTGCTTGACGATCTTGTCCTTGCGGCCAACCATCGCTTCGACGTCGATCTTGGCGTCCTTGAAGCTGATGCCGTGGTCGCCAAAGATGTGGCCCATGTTCCAGAACTGGCGCGAGGAATCCAGCAGCGCCTTGGACGGGATGCAGCCCACGCGCAGGCAGGTGCCACCCAGGGCCGGCTTGCCGTCCTTGCCCAGCGCTGCGTCGATGCAGGCGGTCTTCAGGCCCAGCTGTGCGGCGCGGATGGCCGCGTGGTAACCGGCCGGGCCGGCACCGATGACGACGACGTCGAATTGTTCAGCCATTGAATTATTCCTTGTTGCTATACCAGAACCCCTCCGCGCGGACGCGGAGGGGCGGGAGGTCTCTTACAGGCCGAACAGCATGCGGCCCGGGTTTTCCAGCTGGTTCTTGATGTCCACCAGGAACTGCACCGAGTCCTTGCCATCGATGATGCGGTGGTCGTAGGACAGCGCCAGGTACATCATCGGCGCGATTACGACCTGGCCGTTCTGGGCGATCGGACGCTCCTTGATGGCGTGCATGCCCAGGATGGCGCTCTGCGGCGGGTTGATGATCGGGGTCGACAGCAGCGAACCGAAGGTGCCGCCGTTGGTCACGGTGAAGGTGCCGCCCTGCAGTTCGTCCAGGCCCAGCTTGCCGTCACGCGCCTTCTTGGCGTAGTCGGCAATGGTCTTTTCGATGTCGGCGAAGGACATGCGCTCGACGTTGCGCAGCACCGGGGTCACCAGACCCTTTTCGGTCGACACGGCAATCGAGATGTCCGAGTAGCCGTGGTAGATGATGTCGTCGCCGTCGATGGAGGCGTTGACCAGCGGGAAGCGCTGCAGGGCGTTGGCCGCGGCCTTCACGAAGAAGCTCATGAAGCCCAGCTTGATGCCGTGGGTCTTGACGAACTCGTCCTGCAGTTCCTTGCGCGCAGCCGACACCTTGGACAGGTCGACTTCGTTGAAGGTGGTCAGCATGGCGGTGGAGTTCTTCGACTCCATCAGGCGTTCGGCAATGCGCTTGCGGATGCGGGTCATCGGCACGCGTTCTTCCGGACGTGCGCCACCGGCCTTGCCGGCGCCGCCGTTGCGGGCGAAGTTGACGATGTCTTCCTTGGTGACCGCGCCGCGACGGCCGGTGCCGTCCACGTCGGCCGGGTTCACGCCTTCGGTGATGGCGGTGAAGCGGGCGCCCGGGGGCAGGCTGTCGGCAGCCGACTTGGCAGCCGGGGCCGGTGCAGCAGCGGCGGCCGGAGCGGCAGCAGCCGGGGCAGCGGCGGCAGCCGGAGCGGCTTCAGCGGCCGGGGCCGGGGCAGCAGCCACGGCGCCTTCTTCGATGATCGCCACGACCTGGCTGGAGGTGACGGTGTCGCCTTCCTTGAACTTGATTTCCTTGATCACGCCATCGACCGGCGACGGCACTTCCAGGACGACCTTGTCGGTTTCCAGGTCAAGCAGGTTTTCGTCGCGCTTGACGGCGTCGCCCACCTTCTTGTGCCAGGTGGCGATGGTGCCGTCGGCGACGGATTCGGGCAGTACCGGGGCTTTGACTTCGGTGGCCATTGCGGGAGCTTCCTGGTTTGTCTTCTAAATAGGGGGAGGAGTTATTCAGCGACCTGGTCGTTGAACGGGTTGACCAGTGCGTCGGCGACCAGCTGCTGCTGTTCACGCACGTGGTCAGCCATGTGGCCGGCAGCCGGCGAAGCCGAACGCGCGCGACCGGCGTAGTGCAGGTTCTGGCCATCGGCCAGGCAGAACTGCAGGTGGTGGCGGATCTGGTACCACGCGCCCTGGTTCTGCGGTTCTTCCTGCGTCCACACCACGTCGGTGGCGTTGCCGTACTTCTTCAGCTCGGCGGCCAGCAGCGCGCGCGGGAACGGGTACAGCTGTTCCACGCGGATGATGGCCACGTCGTCCTGGCCGCGCTTGGTCTGGTCTTCCAGCAGGTCGTAGTAGACCTTGCCCGAGCACAGCACCACGCGCTTGACCTTCTTGGCGTCTGCGTTGGCGTCGCCGATCAGGTGCTGGAACTCGCCATTGGCCAGTTCGTCCAGGGTCGACACGGCCAGCTTGTGGCGCAGCAGCGACTTGGGCGACATCACCACCAGCGGCTTGCGGGTGGTCAGGTGCAGCTGGCGGCGCAGCATGTGGAAGGCCTGGGCCGGGGTGGACGGCACCACGACCAGCATGTTTTCCAGTGCGCACAGCTGCAGGAAGCGCTCCAGGCGCGCCGAGCTGTGTTCCGGGCCCTGACCTTCGTAGCCGTGCGGCAGCAGCAGGGTCAGGCCGGAAATGCGGCCCCACTTGGCTTCACCGGCGGCGATGAACTGGTCGATGACCACCTGCGCGCCGTTGGCGAAGTCACCGAACTGGCCTTCCCAGATGCACAGGGTGTTGGGGTCGGTGGTGGAGAAGCCGTATTCGTAGGCCATCACCGCTTCTTCGCTCAGCAGCGAATCGATGACGGTGGCCTTTTCCGGCGAATCCACCAGCTGCCGCAGCGGCAGGTAGTAGTTGTCGGTGGCCTGGTCGTGCAGGATCGCGTGGCGGTGGGTGAAGGTGCCGCGGCCCACGTCCTGGCCGACCAGGCGCAGGGCATTGCCCTCGTCCAGCAGGGTGGCGTAGGCCAGGTTCTCGGCAAAGCCCCAGTCACCCGGGATCTCGCCGGCGGCCATCTTGCGGCGGTCGTCGTACACCTTGGCCACGCGCGAGTGCAGCTGTACTTCTTCGGGCACGGTGTTGATCAGCTTGGCCAGCTCCAGCAGCTTGGCCTTGTCGACCTTGGTCGAGATCGGATCGGACAGCTTGCCTTCCAGCAGCTTGGGCCAATCGACGAACAGCGGGCTGGTCGGCGGGGTCTTCTCGACCTTGGCCAGCTCGGTGGTCACTTCGCCGCCGTCCAGCTTGTCGCGGTATGCATCGACCATCGCCTTGCCGGCGCCGGCGGCGATCACGCCTGCCTTTTCCAGCTGCTCGGCGTACATCTCGCGGGTGGTCGGGTGCTTGCGGATCACCTGGTACATCAGCGGCTGGGTGATCGCCGGTTCGTCGGCCTCGTTGTGGCCCCAACGGCGGTAGCACATCAGGTCGATGACCACGTCCTTGGCGAACTTCTGGCGGAACTCGAAGGCCAGCTGTGCAGCGAACACCACCGCTTCCGGGTCATCGCCGTTCACGTGCAGCACCGGGGCGGCGATCATCTTCGCCACGTCGGTGGCATAGCGCGTGGAGCGCGTGTCCTGCGGGTTGGAGGTGGTGAAACCGACCTGGTTGTTGACCACGATGTGCACGGTGCCGCCAACGGCGAAGCCGCGGGCCTGCGACATCTGGAACAGCTCCATGACCACGCCCTGGCCGGAGAAGGCCGCGTCGCCGTGGATCAGGATCGGCATGACCTGCTTGCGCGCGGTGTCCTTGCGGCGCTCCTGGCGCGAACGCACGGAACCGGCCACGACCGGGTCAGCGATTTCCAGGTGCGACGGGTTGAACGCCAGCGCCAGGTGCACCGGGCCGCCTTCGGTGGCCACGTCGGCCGAGAAGCCCATGTGGTACTTCACGTCGCCGGCCGAGGCGTGTTCGTCGTGCTCGAACTTGCCTTCGAATTCGTCGAACAGCTTGCGCGGGTTCTTGCCCAGGGTGTTGACCAGCACGTTCAGGCGGCCACGGTGGGCCATGCCGACCACCACGTCCTTGACGCCATCCTTGCCGGCGCTGCGGATGATGGTGTCCATCATCGGGATCAGCGAGTCGCCGCCTTCCAGCGAGAAGCGCTTCTGGCCGACGTACTTGGTGTGCAGGTAGCGTTCCAGGCCTTCGGCAGCGGTCAGGCGCTCCAGGGTGCGGCGCTGGGTGTCAGCGTCCAGCTGATAGTTGCCACCGGCCAGTTCCAGCTTCTTGTAGATCCACTGGCGCTGCTCGACCTCGGAGATGTGCATGAACTCCGCACCGATCGAGCCGGTGTAGGTCGCCTTCAGGCGTGCCAGCAGGTCGCGCAGCTTCATGCGCGGCTGGCCGCCCACTCCGCCGGTGCTGAACTCGCTGTTCAGATCGCCATCGGACAGGCTGTGGAAGGGCAGGCCCAGGTCCGGGGTGTTGACCGGCTTGGTCAGGCCCAGCGGGTCCAGGCGGGCATCGAGGTGGCCGCGCGAACGGTAGGCGGTGATCAGACGACCGACATTGCGCTCACGCTCGTCGCCCGCACCGCTGCCGGTGCCGGCTTTCAGCGCATCCTTGGCCGCGTCCGCAATGTGGGAGATGACGGCCGAGTGCGGAATGTCGCCTGCTTCGCGGCCCTTGAAGCCGTCGAAGTAGGTCTTCCATTTGGGATCGACACTATCCGGGGAGACCAGGTACTGCTCGTACAGGTCCTCGACATAGGAGGCGTTGCCGCCGGCGAGTTGCGAAGATTGCGCAAACTGCTTCAGTTGATTGTCCACGATGGAGGGTGTTGATTCGCTTTGTGGGGTATGGCTTCAGAAGGACCCTGCAGGAAAATGAATAGCCCTGCACGGGCGCGTTCAAACAGCCAAATTGTACCCCCATCCGCACGGGATGGGGCAGCAACGGCGGCATTGCGCGCGCCGCGGTGTCGGTGCCAGACAGGTTTGTCCGCGTCGGCCGTGTCAGATGCCCAGGGCGCGCAGTTCGCTGCATTCGCGCGAACGGTCCCAGACGCGCTGCAATTGCTGCTCGAACGGCTGTGAACGTGCAGGCAGGGCGATCGCTGCCTCGCCGTCGAGGCGGTGGCCGATAAGACGAAAGTAGAAGTCGCCCGCGTCGTTGACCAGGCAGGCCGAGGCCAGTGCGCGGTCGACCGGATCGCTCACTTCGCGGAACTGGATCACGCTGGGCAGGCGCTGGTACAGCGCCAGCAGCGGTGCCCCGGCACTGGCAATCGCGGCAGCGTCGTGCACGATCACCCGCAGCTGCTTGTCATGGCGGGCCGTGGCGAAGCGGCGCAGGGCCGCCTGCACCGGCGGCGCATCCAGCAGCCCGGGGTCCAGCTGGCGGCTGTGCAGCCAGAGCTGGCGGCGGGCGCGGTGGATGATGGCGGTGGTGATGGCCACCGCCTCGGCGCGGCTGTCGATGGCGCTGGCCACGCCCAGCCGCCGGCGCATCTGCTGGTGGCCGATCCCGGCTTCCTCGAATACCTCGCCTTCGGGCAGGAATCCCAGGCGCGCGTAGAAGTCACGCGCCGGCAGCTGCGCGTGCAGGTGCAGGTCGGCCAGGCCCAGACGGCGACCGGCGTCCACCAGCGCCTCCAGCAGGGCCTCGCCAACGCCCTGGTTGCGGTGGCTGGCCAGCACGGCCATGCGGCCGATGCGGCCATCCGGGGCCAGGCGCCCGGTGCCGACGGGCTGGCCATCGGCATCCAGGGCCAGCACATGGGCACTGACCGGGTCCAGCGCGTCGCGCTCCAGTTCGGCGGCAATGCCCTGTTCCTGCACGAACACCCGCTGCCGCACGTCGTGGATGGCAACGTGGGCATCGGCGTGGCTGACCTGCTGGACCCGGATCATGGCCATGGCTCAGGCGCGACCGTCGTCGCTGTCGTCTTCGTCGTGGTCATCGAAGTTGACAATGACCTCGATCCCGTCGTCGTGCACGGTCACGGTGTGGACATCGTCGGACACGACCTCGTCGTCCAGTTCGGCCACCTGGTCGTGGCCTTCCACCACTTCGCCCAGCACGTCGTGGTCGCCGGCTTCCTCGTCTTCATCCTCGTCGGCGTAGACCTCGTTCGGGTCGATCAGCTGGAACACGCCGCCGACCAGCAGCTGCTGCAGCACCGCGCGGCCCTTGTCCGACAGCCCGCGATAGGCGGCGGCATCGAGCTGTTCGGCGCCGGCCAGGCGCTGCGCGTCCTTCACCGGCAGGGCGAAATCCTGGCCGCTGACATACAGGCTGGCGCCGCGCTTGGCCCGGCGCCAGGCCAGGCGCGCCCAGGGGTGGCGCTGCAGCAGCAGGCCCGAGGCCAGCGCCTGCACCACTTCTTCCGGCGCCGGCGCGGCCTGGTGGGCCATCACTTCGCCGGCGGCGCGGTAGGTGGTGATGAAGCGGCCGAACCAGTCGCCCAGCTTGTCCGGGTCATTCATGCGGATGGCGTTGAGCGCGGTGATCACCCGGGCCATCGCCACCGTATCGATTTCGTTCGGGTCGGCCGGCACCTTCAGGTCGGCATCCTGGTAGCGGATGTTCTCGTCGGCATCGGCGATCAGGGTGTCCAGGTAGTCGCTGATCAGCTCGGCCGAGGACGGCGCGCGCATGCCGAAGGAGAACGTCAGGCAGGGGTCTTCGGCCACGCCGTGGTGCGGCACGTTCGGCGGCAGGTACAGCATGTCACCCGGCGCCAGCACCCAGTCGTGGGTGGGCTTGAACACCTGCAGCAGCTTCAGTTCCACATCCGGGCGGAAGCCCAGCGGCGGGCGCTTGCCCTTGATCGATTCGCTGGCATCGATCTGCCAGCGGCGGTGGCCGTGGGCCTGTAGCAGGAACACGTCGTACTGGTCGACATGGGCGCCGACCGAGCCGCCGGTGGCGGCGAAGCTGATCATCACATCGTCCATGCGCCAGCGCGGCAGGAAGCTGAAGTGCTCGATCAGCGCGCGCACGTCCTTGTCCCACTTGTCCACGTCCTGCACCAGCAGGGTCCAGTCGTGGTCGGGCAGGGCGGGGAACACGTCTTCCTGGAACGGGCCGCTGCGCACGCGCCAGCTGTCCTGGGCCTTGTCATGCTGGATCAGGCGCGCCAGCACGCCTTCTTCGCAGGCAAGCCCGGCCAGGTCTTCCGGCTGCACCGGGGTCTGGAAATCGGCGAAGGCATTGCGGATCAGCAGCGGGCGCTTCTGCCAGAAGTCGCGCAGGAAGGTGGCCGGGGCCATGCCCAGCGGCTTGCCGGGGCGGGCGGTGACTTCAATGAGCGGAGCGGAGGACTTGCGGGCGGCCATGGGGGAATCCTTGCAGCGGAATGCGGGAGGGGCGGCGCGGCGGGCCGCCAAGGTCTCCATTGTCCGCCGTTCGCTGGGATTGCGCACGTGCGATGGTTTGTCGCGGGGTTCCGGCCAACGGCGAAGCCCCTCGTGGCGGGGTCTGGATTCACCGGCAAAAGCCGCGCTTGGCCGGGCGGGTGGGCTGCGCGGGGGACGCCGTTAACCCGTCCATGGGGGCTTGGCCGCGCGCAGCCCACCCGCCCGGCCCCTGACAGTTTCCTGCGCGGCCCGCCACGCCAGTAGATCCACGCCATGCGTGGATGGAGCTTTCTCCCCGCAACGTCATCCACGCATGGCGTGGATCTACCATTGTCGGGAATGTGCGGGCGCCCAAAACAAAGAGGGACGCGGCGAAGCCGCGTCCCTCTTTCAAATTCCGTCCCGACAACGTCATCCACGCATGGCGTGGATCTACCCATCCGTCACCGGGAAACTGTCAGGGGTGGGGCGGGTTGGGTTCGCGGGACCGCAGGCGCCATGGATGGCGCCTACGAGCCTCCATGGATGGATTCACGGCGTGTCCCGCGAACCCAACCCGCCCCACCCAGCTCGCAGCAACCCAGAGCCCGGATCGCAGTTGCAGTTGCAGTTGCCTGCCGCAGGCAGCGCCCGCGGCCGCCGCCGCAAAGGAAACCCTTAGATCTTCTTCGCCAGCGACTCGGCCAGGCCGGTGTAGCTGCCCGGGGTCATCTCCAGCAGGCGCTGCTTGGCATCGGCCGGCAGCTCCAGACCCTGCACGAACGTACGCATCGACTCGGCCGTGATGCCCTGGCCACGGGTCAGCGCCTTCAGCTGCTCGTACGGGTTGGGCAGGCCGTGGCGGCGCATCACCGTCTGCACGGCCTCGGCCAGCACTTCCCACGCCGCATCCAGATCGGCATCCAGGCGCTGCGGGTTCACTTCCAGCTTGCCCAGGCCCTTGGCCAGCGAATCCAGCGCCACCTGGCTGTGGCCGAACGCGGTGCCCAGTGCGCGCAGCACGGTGGAATCGGTCAGGTCACGCTGCCAGCGGCTGATCGGCAGCTTGGCGCTGAAGTGTTCGAACAGCGCGTTGGCAATGCCGAAGTTGCCTTCGGCATTCTCGAAATCGATCGGGTTGACCTTGTGCGGCATGGTCGACGAGCCCACTTCGCCTTCCTTCAGGCGCTGCTTGAAGTAGCCCAGCGAGATGTAGCCCCAGATGTCACGGGCCAGGTCGATCAGGATGATGTTGGCGCGACGCGCGGCATCGCCGATCTCGGCCACGTTGTCGTGCGGCTCGATCTGGGTGGTGTACGGGTTGAACACCAGGCCCAGGCCGGTGACGAAGCGCTCGGCGAACGCCGGCCAGTCCACGTCCGGGTAGCTGGCCACGTGCGCGTTGTAGTTGCCCACCGCACCGTTGATCTTGCCGGTCAGTTCCACCGCGGCGATCTGCCGGCGCTGGCGCTCCAGGCGGGCGACCACGTTGGCCAGTTCCTTGCCCAGGGTGGTGGGCGAAGCGGTCTGGCCATGGGTGCGCGACAACATCGGCTGGCCGGCATGGGCGTGGGCCAGGGTGCGCAGCGTGGTGGCAATGCCGTCCAGGGTCGGCAGCAGCACTTCGCGGCGGGCCTGTTCCAGCATCAGGCCGTAGCTGAGGTTGTTGATGTCTTCGCTGGTGCAGGCGAAATGCACGAATTCCAGCGCCGGGGCCAGTTCGGCGTCGTCCTTCAGCTGTTCCTTGATGAAGTACTCGACGGCCTTGACGTCGTGGTTGGTGGTGCGCTCGATTTCCTTCACGCGCGCGGCCTGGGCCGGGCTGAAGCCAGCGGCCAGGGCGCGCAGGCGGGCGATGGCGCCCTCGGAGAACGGCGCCAGCTCGACGATGCCCGGCTCGGCGGCCAGCGCCAGCAGCCATTCCACCTCGACCACGATACGGGCCTTGATCAGGCCATATTCGGAGAAGATCGGACGCAGGGCGTCGACCTTGCCGGCATAACGGCCATCGAGCGGGGACAGGGCGAGCAGGGCGGAATCGGACATGTCGGCAGGGCTGGGGCAGGCGGCGGGGGCCATATTCTACGACGCGGGGCCTTTGCATGCTCGGTAGCGCCGGGCCATGCCCGGCCGATGGCGGCCGCGCTGCGCGCTCGCTGGGCACGGCCCGGCGCTACCCGTGTAAACGGCCTTGCGGACGGAACGATCTGGCCCGTCCTCGTCATCCCATGCTTCGGACAAGAGAGTATCGTTACCGCAGCCGCCAGCCCGGGAAGCGACACCCTGCCAGCCGCCGCTTCCCTTTCCCCAACAGAAGTAGTGCGGAGTCGATGCAATGAGCAAAGCTGCAAGCAAGGGTGGAACCGCCGGGTTCCGTGTTGAACATGACAGCATGGGTGAACTGCAGGTACCTGCCGACGCCCTGTGGGGCGCGCAGACCCAGCGCGCGGTGCAGAACTTCCCGGTGTCGGGCCAGCGCATGCCGCGCGGCTTCATTCGTGCCCTGGGCCTGGTGAAGGGCGCCGCCGCCGGCGTCAATGCCGACCTGGGCCATCTGCCCAAGGGCGTGGCGAAGGCCATCCAGTCGGCCGCGGCCGAGGTGGCCCGTGGTGACTGGGACGCGCATTTCCCGATCGACGTCTACCAGACCGGTTCGGGCACGTCCTCGAACATGAACGCCAACGAGGTCATCGCCACCCTGGCCAATCGCGGCGGCAAGGCCGGCAAGGCCAGCGTGCACCCCAATGACCACGTCAACCAGGGCCAGAGCTCCAACGATGTGATTCCCACCGCGCTGCGGGTTTCGGCCGTGCTGGCCGCGCAGGAGCACCTGCTGCCGGCGCTGGCGCACCTGCGCAAGGTGATCGATCGCAAGGGCCGCAGCCTGCGCAAGGTGGTCAAGACCGGCCGCACCCATCTGATGGATGCCATGCCGCTGACCTTCGAGCAGGAGTTCGGCGCGTGGTCGGCGCAGCTGGCCTCGGCCCAGGCGCGCATCGACGACAGCCTCAAGCGCCTGCGCCGCCTGCCGCTGGGCGGTACCGCCATCGGCACCGGCATCAATGCCGATCCGCGCTTCGGCGCGCAGGTGGCCAAGGCGTTGAAGCAGCAGACCGGGGCGAAGTTCGACAGCGCCGACAACAAGTTCGAGGGGCTGGCCGCGCAGGACGATGCGGTGGAACTGTCCGGTCAGCTCAATGCGCTGGCGGTGGCCCTGATCAAGATCGCCAACGATCTGCGCTGGATGAATGCCGGCCCGTTGGCCGGCCTGGGCGAGATCGAACTGCCGGCGCTGCAGCCGGGCAGCTCGATCATGCCGGGCAAGGTGAATCCGGTCATTCCCGAAGCGACCGTGATGGCCTGCGCGCAGGTGATCGGCCACCACACCGCGATCACCGTGGCCGGGCAGACCGGCAACTTCCAGTTGAACGTGACCCTGCCGCTGATCGCAGTGAACCTGCTCGATGGCATCGGCCTGCTGGCCAATGTGTCCACCCTGCTGGCCGACAGTGCCATCGACGGCCTGAAGGTGCGCCAGGACCGCGTGGCCGAAGCGCTGGCCCGCAACCCGATCCTGGTGACGGCGCTGAACCCGATCATCGGCTATGAGAAGGCCGCGGCAATTGCCAAGCGCGCCTACAAGGAACAGCGCCCGGTGCTGGAGGTGGCGCTGGAAGACAGCGGGCTGGCCGAGGCCGAGCTGCGCCGCCTGCTGGATCCGACCGCGCTGACCGCCGGTGGCATCCAGGCCGGTGGTGGTGGCGCCGGCGGTTGATCGTCCGGTTGCGTACGTAAACGGGAAACGCCGCCCTGGGGCGGCGTTTTTCGTTTCAGCGACGGTCGGCGACGATGTTGCCGAAGGTGTCGGTGTAATCCTTGAATTCGGGGATGGTCTGCACCAGGTTGGCGGGGATGACCTCCAGCCCGTCCGGCGGCTGGATCTTCACCGGCTGCATGTCGGGGTCGGCCGGGGCGGCCACCAGGGTGTTCTGGCGCAGCACCTGCAGCTTGCCGAACATGGTCTGCAGCATCTGCCGCTGGGTGTCGTCCAGCGGAATCTGAATCTCGTCCATCTTCATCGTGCCGTCGGCCAGGATGATGATGTTCGGCGCGGGCTGGCGGCGCACGGTCACCATGGTCTGGCTGACCGAAATCTTCGGCTTGCCGCGTTCGGCGCGGTGGTTGCGGTACTCCTGGTCGCAGCCGGCCAGGCCCAGGCAGAGCAGGGCGGTCAGCAGCAGAAACAGCTTCTTCATGGCGGTCGATCGGGGCAAACGGGGTGCTTAGTGTAATCCCGCCCGGCCGCGGCGGCCGGCAACGCGGGGGCGCTGCCGGCCGGGTGCGACGAAATGTCTCAGGGCGCGCGCACGACTACGTCGTCCTTGCCGCAGTCGTCCACGTCGCTCTGGTCCATGGTGGCGTAGGGCTGGAAAGCCGGCAGGTCGCGTGCCAGCGCCTGCTGGCTGGCCAGCATCGCCGGCAGGCGGTTGCACAGCTGCTTGGCTTGGGCTTCGATCTTGGCCGCTTCGTCGTTGATGCGCTTTTCGATGCCCTCGCTGTCACCGCTGAAGACGCCCTTCAGGGCTTCGCCGGCGGCATTAACGCCCAGCCGCGCACCGGCCATGCCGATGTCCATGCCATCGCTGGCGATGCCGGCGATGTGGCCGCGGTATTCCTGCAGCTGGCGCCGCTGCGCTTCATTGGTCGGCGACTCGGTGCCGCCGATCAGCAGGCGGCCGTCCGGGGTGATCTCGGCACGGGCCTGGCCCTTGCCGGAAATCTTGATGTTGCCCTGGGCGATCTCGCGGCGCGCCTTGTCGGTGGCGTCCTTGATCTCCTTGCCCACCGTGCTGCTGGCCTCGGCCACGGTCTTGCCGGCGCTGTCGGTGGTGGACGATGGGGACGTGCCGCCGCAGGCCATCAGCGGCAGGCACAGCAGGGTAGCGGGCAGCAGGCGCAGCAGGTTCATGACAGTTCCCTTCCGTTGAATGAGGTGGAATTACTTGCCGCGCGGCAGGGTGACGCTGCCGCCGATATCGCGGTGGCGCACATCGCCACTGCCGCTGTGCTGCACGGTCAGGCTGCCGCGGGCGCCGTTGACGGTGATGTCGCCCGAGCCGTGGCTGCGCACGCGGACGTTGCCGCCCACCTCGCTGATCTCCACATCGCCGGAGCCGACCACGCCCACCTCGACATCGCCCTTGACCCGCTGGAAATCGATATCGCCCGAGCCCACGGTTTCCAGACGCACGCTGCCGCCCACGTCGAACAGGTCCAGATCGCCCGAGCCGACGGTGCCGGTGCGGGCATCGCCACGGATGTTGCGCGCCTTCACTTCGCCCGAGCCCAGCGACAGCAGCTCCAGCGAGCCGGCGCCGTCGATGTCCAGGTCGCCCGAACCGACGGCGGCATGCACGCTGCCGCGGGTGCCGCGGGCACGGCCATCGCCGGAGCCCACGTCCATGCTCAGCGACTGTGCGTTCTCAACGCTGCCATCGCCGGAGCCGATCTTGAACTGCAGCGGCAGGTTGTCCGGCACGCTGCCGCCGATGTCCAGCCAGGCGTAGCTGTTGCCCAGCGACAGCGCCGAGCGGCCGTCGCGGCGCAGGCTGACCACCAGCTTGTCGCCCACCCGCTGCTGGTCCAGCACCAGCTGGTCCAGCCAGTCGGCAGTGGAGGCGCAGGCGCGTCCTTCCAGCTGGCCGCCACCACTGCGGGCGACGACCTTCAGGTCATGCTGGTTCACTTCGAACACCACCGCTTTCACCCCGGCCGTTTCCAGCTTCAGCGCGCGTGGCGCCGAATGCTTGCAGTTCGGGGCATCGGCAGCCAGCGCCGACAGCGGCAACAGCAACAACGCAGAGCAGGCAAGCAGGGTACGCATATGGGTGCCTCCAGTAGTGGTAGAGGGGAGCGTCAGATTTCGCCAGCGCGCCTGCGCAGGCGGATGGCGATGAAGATGAAGGCCACGCCGAACGCCGCGCCGATCCATAGATCGGGCATCGCCAGCGACTTCAACTGCTGGGCAGGGTTCATCAACGAGACGATCGTATCCAGGCTCTTGTGTTCGTCGCTGGCGCCAAGGCGATACAGCAGATCCACGCCTGGAACGGTGCCCAGCAGCAGGCGGCCGACGATGTGCTGCCAGAACCAGCCGGTGCTCATGTCGAACAGGTGCATCACCTTGGTGGTGCTGACGATGATGCCGGCGAACAGGGGCAGCATCACTGCCCACAGGAACGGCTTGCTCTTGGCCCAGGCCGAGCAGAGCAGCAGCCAGCCGGCAGTGGGCAGCGCCCACAACGCGTAGACGGGGATGGCCGCGAGCAGGCCGGCGGACAGGGTGAGCGGGCTGGCCGGCCCCCAGATCAGGGTGGTCGGGCTGCCGCCATGGGTCAACGCAACCAGGCTGATGATCAGCAGGAAGCCGAACATGGTGGCGATGGCAGCCAGGGTGGCTACCAGCGGGGCCACGACCAGTGCGCTGAGCACCTTGGACAGGACGGTCTGGGTATCGGACAGCGGCAGCGACTTCCAGAACAGGATGCTGCGGTCGCGGCGATCGTCGTACAGCGCACCCAGGCAGTAGAAGAACACCACGAAGGCCAGTACCAGGAAGGGCCAGGTCGAGCTGAGGATGAGGGTCAGGTCCAGGCCGTTGCCCAGGTCCGCCATGTCCTTTGCGCTGATCTGGCGGGTCAACAGGCCCAGATCCAGGCCGTTGATGTTCACGTCCTCGCCGTCGATGTGCAGGCCGCCATCGCGCGCGGCACGATGCAGGGCGAACAGGCCCAGGCCGATGCCGATGCCGCTCATCAGCAACGAAACAATGCCGGCGATAACCGGGGCGTACAGGAAACCACCGCGGTTTTCCCAGTATTCGCGCTTGAGCAGCCAGCGCAGCGTGCCTGCGGGGCTGACCGGATGATTGACGGCATTCATGCGTAGGTCCCCTTCATGACAGCAACGAACAGATCGGCCAGGCCCGCAGTGCGGGTTTCGCCCAGGGTGGAAAGCTGGCTGCGCGGCACGCCGTCATACAGCAGCACGGTCTTGCCGAAGGCCTGGCTGCGCTCGTCGATCGGCTTGAGGGCGCGCGCGGTTTCCAGCTGTTCGGCGCCGACCAGCAGTTCGGTATAACGCTCGCCCACTTCGTCCATTTCGGCGCTGAGCACGATGCGGCCGTCACGGATGAACATCACATCGCTGAGGATGTGCTCGATCTCTTCCACCTGGTGGGTGGTGACGATGATGGTCTTCTGCTCGTCGAAGTAGTCTTCCAGCAGGCGCTGGTAGAACTCCTTGCGGTACAGGATGTCCAGGCCCAGGGTCGGCTCGTCCAGCACCAGGATGCGGGCGTCGATGGCCATCACCAGGGCCAGGTGCAGCTGCACGATCATGCCCTTGGACAGCTCGCGCACGCGCTGCTTGGGCTGCAGTTTGGTGTTGGCCAGGAAGCGTTCGCAGCGGGCGCGGTCGAAGCGCGGATGCACGCCGGCGACGAAGTCGATGGCCTCGCGCACGCGCAGCCAGCGCGGCAGCACCGCCACGTCGGCGATGAAGCAGATCTCCTTCATCAGCTCGTCGCGGTGCAGGCGCGGGTCACGGCCGAGCACGCTCAGCTCGCCCTCCACCGAGGTCAGGCCCAGGATGGCCTTCAGCGCGGTGGTCTTGCCGGCGCCATTGGGGCCGATCAGGCCGACGATGCGCCCGGCGGGGATGTCGAAGGTGGTGTTGTCGAGGGCGAGGGTGTTCTTGTAAGCCTTGCGCAGACCCTTGGCGGTAATCACCGCTGGGCTGGATTCAACGTTCACGACACTGGCATTCATGAGGATTTCCCCTGGGGCAGCAATTCGTTCAGGCTCAGGCCCAGGCGCTGGATGCGCTCCAGGACCGCCGGCCATTCTTCGTTGAGGAAGCGGTCGCGCTCGCTGCTGCGCAGCTGCGTGGCCGCCTGCTCGGTCATGAACATGCCCAAGCCGCGGCGCTTTTCCACCAGGCCTTCATCGGCCAGTTCCTGGTAAGCGCGCGAAACGGTGATGGGGTTCAGTTGATAGTCGGCCGCCACCTGGCGGACCGAGGGCAGGGCATCGCCCGGCTTCAGGATGCCGTCGAGCATCATGGCAATCACGCGCTCCTTCAGCTGGCGGTAGATGGGAGCGCCGTCGCTCCACTGGATGTCGCTCATGGTCAGCTCCGTGGGGTCAGCGGCTGTGCGAACGAGAAATACGGCATGGACAGGGAGCTGTGCAGCCGACGCGGGGGGGAGGGTTCGGCGGTCCCTGCCGGGGTGGAGATCGCGTCCTGCGTGGAATCGGGGGAGGGGGAGGATTCTGCCGGCGGTGCCGGCAGCAGCAGCCACGTCAGCACGAACAGGGTTGAAACAGCGGTGACCGCGGGAGCGGTATGGCTGCGACGCATCCGGATGTTCATGGTTCCCCCTGTCTCAGGTGACTGGTGTTGTATGCAACTATAACACCGGCACGCCTATGTGCAACCCCCGACGCGCCCCAACTGATGGCAGGGGCCATGAACGGGCGCGGTTGCAAATCCAAGCTGTTGATTTCATTGCAATGGCATCGGCGAACGCCGTCCTGGACACGGGCCTGGCATTCATACATGTGTACGGCGTGTCCAGCAAGGGCGCGCCAATCGGGCCCCGCGCGTGCCGCCACGGCGGGCAAAGTGGATGCCCGGCGGCCGCGACAGTGCGCTGGCAGGCCGGTGCTATAGTTCGGCCGATCCCCGGTCTGCAAGGGCCGGGCCCCTGTTGCAGCTACCGTGGAATGTCCCGCATGCCTGTGTTTCTCACTGCTCCGCGCCGCCTGCGCGGCCTGTCCCTGCTGGCTGTGCTGGCGCTGGGCCTGGCGGGTTCCGCCAGCGCCGTGGCCGCCGACCTGTTGGACGTGAATTACCGGCCGCTGGCCGGCAAGCAGCAGGTGAACCTGCTCAAGCGCTACCAGGGCCAGGTGCTGCTGGTGGTCAATACGGCCAGCAAGTGCGGCTACACCCCCCAGTACGAAGGGCTGGAAGCGCTGCAGAAGCAGTACGCCAGCCGCGGTTTCGCCGTGTTGGGTTTCCCGTCCAACGACTTCAAGGGGCAGGAACCGGGCGATGAGAAGCAGATCCAGGATTTCTGCACGCTCACCTATGGGGTGAAGTTCCCCATGTTCGAGAAGGTGCACGTGGTGGGCGAACAGGCCACGCCGCTGTATCAGCGCCTGACCGCCGCCACCGGCGTGGCACCGGGCTGGAACTTCCACAAATACCTGATCGGCCGCGACGGCAAGGTCATCGCCCAGTTCGCCAGCAAGGTCACCCCGGATGATCCGCAGCTGGGCGCGGCCATCAGCAAGGCGCTGGCCGCACCGGCACCGCGTTGATCACCGGCACGCATGCCTCGACATCTCCGGCATGCGTGCGACAATGGTTCTTTTCGCGCCGACGTCGGCGCCCAGACACTTCCAGGAATGCAGCGAATGAAGATGGGAATGCGCGGCGCCGCGGCGTCGGTTCTGATTCTGGCGATGGGTACCTCTGGTGTCGCCCTGTCGCAACAACCGGCCGCAGCGGCGGCCGCCAAGGAGACCGCAACCTTGAATTCCCCCAAGCAGAAGCTCGGCTACGCCATCGGTCTGGATGTGGCCAAGTCGTTCGCGCCGATCGCCGATGAAATCGACGTGGCCGCCCTGCGCACCGCCGTGGAGCGTTCGTTCGAAGGCCTGCAGCCGCAGATCACCCAGGACCAGGCCAAGGCCACCGATGCCGCCCTGCGCCAGGTAGTGATGGCCCGCAACGGCCAGCAGGTGCCGGGCGTTGCGCCGGGCTCGCAGCCGCCGAAGGTGGACCGCGTGAAGGTCGCGCAGATGATCGGTTCGTACTCCATCGGTCCGTCGCTGGCGCAGCTGAAGGACGATATCGATACCGCCTCGCTGTTTGACGCGATCAGCACCGGCCTGACCAAGGGCCAGGCGAAGATGACCGAAGCCGACGCAACCGCCACCATCCAGTCGTTCATGGGTGCCAAGCAGGCCGAGATGCAGGCCAAGGCCGCGCAGGCCGCGCAGACCAACCGCAGCGAAGGCAACGCCTTCCTGGCCAAGAACAAGACCCAGCCGGGCGTGGTGACCACCCCGTCGGGCCTGCAGTACCAGGTGATCCGCCCGGGTAGCGGCGAGCGTCCGCTGCCGAGCAGCAAGGTGCGCGTGAACTACGAAGGCAAGCTGCTGGACGGCACCGTCTTCGACAGCTCCGCGGGCCGTGGCCCGGCCGAATTCGGTCTGGACCAGGTCATCAAGGGCTGGACCGAAGGTGTGGCGCTGATGCCGGTGGGCTCGAAGTACCGCTTCTGGATCCCGGGCGAACTGGCCTACGGTGAGAACGGTACCCCGGGCGGCCCGATCGGCCCGAACGCCACCCTGACCTTCGACGTCGAGCTGCTGGGCGTCCTGCCGTAAGCGACCACGGAGCCAGCACGGATATGCGCGTTGCGATTTTCGGTACCGGGTACGTCGGTCTGGTGACCGGCACTTGCCTGGCCGACGTAGGCCACCAGGTGGTCTGTGTCGACATCGACCAGGCCAAGGTGGATGGGCTCAACCAGGGCATCATCCCGATCTACGAACCCGGCCTTGAGCCGATGGTGAAGGCCAACCATGCCGCGCTGCGGCTGTCCTTCACCACCGATGGCGCCAGCGCCATCGGCCACGGCCAGGTGGTCTTCATCGCGGTGGGTACGCCCCCCGACGAAGACGGCAGTGCCGATCTGCAGTACGTGCTGGCCGTGGCCCGCACCATCGGCCGCCACATGGCGGTGCCGACGGTGGTGGTGAACAAGTCGACGGTGCCGGTGGGCACCGCCGACAAGGTGCGCGCGGCCATTGCCGAAGAGCTGGCGGCGCGCGGTGCGGACATCGCCTTCGATGTGGTGTCCAACCCCGAATTCCTGAAGGAAGGCGATGCGGTGGCCGACTGCATGCGCCCGGACCGCATCATCATCGGTGCCAGCAGCGCCGACTCGGTGGCGGTGATGCGCCGCCTGTACGCACCGTTCAACCGCAACCACGATCGCGTGGTGGAAATGGACGTGCGTTCGGCCGAGCTGACCAAGTACGCGGCCAACGCGATGCTGGCGACCAAGATTTCGTTCATGAACGAAATCGCCAACATCGCCGAACGCGTGGGTGCCGACGTCGAACAGGTCCGCCAGGGCATCGGTTCGGACCCGCGTATCGGCTGGCACTTCATCTATCCCGGTGCCGGCTACGGCGGCTCGTGCTTCCCCAAGGACGTGCAGGCGCTGGCGCGCACCGCCCAGCAGTACGGCCTGGAGCCGAAGCTGTTGAACGCGGTCGAAGCGGTGAACGATGCCCAGAAGGGGCACTTGTTCGCGCTCATCCAGCGCCACTACGACAAGGGCGAGGACGAAGGTGTGCGCGGCAAGACCTTTGCCGTTTGGGGCCTGGCCTTCAAGCCCAACACCGACGACATGCGCGAAGCCTCCAGCCGCCGCCTGCTGGCGCAGCTGTGGGAAGGCGGTGCCACGGTGCGTGCCTACGATCCGGAAGCGATGCACGAATCGCAGCGCATCTTCGGTGAACGTGACGACCTGGTGTTCTGCGCCAATGCCAGCGAAGCGCTGGAAGGCGCCGATGCACTGGTGGTGGTGACCGAGTGGAAGCAGTTCCGCAGCCCCGATTTCCAGATGCTGCGCGAGCGGCTGAAGGATGCGGTGGTGTTCGACGGTCGCAATCTGTACGACCCGGCCGAGGTGGAAGCCGCTGGCGTGGCGTACTACGGCATTGGTCGGGGGCGTTCGCTGCATGTCTGAGCTGCCCACCGAACGCGAACAGGCGCTGGAAGCGCGCCTGGTCGAACTGGAAATGCGCGTGTCCTTCCAGGAACACGCGCTGGCCGAACTGAGCGATGCACTGGCCGACGCCCGCATGCAGGGCACGCGCAACGCCGATGTGCTGCGCGTGCTGCTGGAAGACCTGGGCAAGGTGCGCAACGCACTGAATTCTTCTGATCCGGCGAGCGAACCGCCGCCGCCGCACTACTGATCTGCATTCCTATGAGCGATACCCTCCGCGACCAGCTGATGGGCCTGGGCTTCAAGCCGGCGCCCAAGCCCGAGCGCAAGAACGATGCCCCCCGCCGTGATGGCCGCCCGCAGGGCAAGGGCGGCAATGGCAATGGAAAGCCGCAGGGCGCAGGCAAGGGCGAGCACAAGCCCGGTGAGCGCCGTGGTGGCCACGGCCACGCTGGCGCAGGCAAGCCCGGGCAGTCCCGTGGGCCGGGCGCGCAGGGCCCGCGCAAGCCGCGTTCTGCCGAGGAAATGGACCTGGCCAAGGCCTATGCCATCCGCGCGCAGAAAGAAAAGCAGGAACGCATTGAAAGCGAACGCCTGAAGCAGGAAGAAGCGCGCGTGCGCCGCGAGGCCAAGGCCAAGCTGGAAGAGCTGCTGAAGGACAAGAGCCTGAATGCCGAGGCGGCCGACATCGCCCGCCATTTCCCGTATGGCGGCAAGATCAAGCGCATCTACGTCACCCCCGAACAGCTGACCGCGCTCAATGCCGGTGAACTGGGCGTGGTCCAGCTCAATGGCCGCTACCTGCTGGTGACCGCCGAAGTGCTGGCGCAGTCCGAGGCGGTGTTCGCCGCGTCGGTGGCGCTGAAGGTCGACCCGAACGCGCCGGCCGAGGAAGACCCGTACGCCGATCCGCAGTACCAGGTGCCCGACGACCTGGTCTGGTAACGCACGACCGCCGTGGCGCCCCCTGCGGCAGCAGCGGCAGGGGGAGACGGATGTCCACTGATCCAAGCCGCGGCTACGTGCCGCACATTGACGGCCTGCGCGCGATTGCCGTGCTGGCCGTCATCGTGTTCCACCTCGATCCGGCCTGGCTGCCGGGTGGCTTCACCGGGGTAGACGTGTTCTTCGTCATCTCCGGCTTCGTGGTCAGTGCGTCGGTGCATCGCCTGCCGGCCCTGTCCTGGCGCGCCTCGATGCTGCGCTTCTATGCGCGCCGGGTACGCCGCATCGCGCCTGCGCTGGTGGCCTGCCTGCTGGCGACGGCCGTGGCCAGCGTGTTGTTCATTCCCGATTCGTGGCTGAGCGAAGCATCCGACAAGACCGGGTTGATGGCCTTCTTCGGGCTGAGCAACTGGGTGCTGGCGGCCGTTGGCAACGACTACTTCGCGCCCAAGGCCGAGTTCAATCCCTATACGCACACGTGGTCGCTGGGCGTGGAAGAGCAGTTCTACCTGCTGTTCCCGCTGCTGTTCCTGGCCTGGGCCCGCGGCCCGCGCGGCCGTTGGCTGAGCCTTGCGCTGTTCGCCGCGGTAAGCGTGGGCTCGTTGCTGCATGCGGCCCTGCTGGGGTTGCGTGATGCGCCGCCGGCCTGGGCGTTCTATGCCACCAGCACCCGCTTGTGGCAGCTGGGCGTGGGCGTTCTGCTGTTCCAGCTGCTGCATGTGGCCGATCGTGGTGAGCCTGGCAGTGCTGCACCGGTGGTCCGTTGGCGCTGGGCGTGGTCAGCGTTGGCCCTGCTGTCGCTGGGCGCACTGGGGTGGGCGCTGTGGACGGCGCGCGCCGGGCGCTCGCCGTGGCCGGACGGCGTGCTGCCGGCGCTTGCCACCGCCGGCCTGCTGCTGGCCCTGCACCAGCACCCGCAGGCATGGATCGCGCGGCTGTTGGCCAGTGCGCCGATGCGGCGGATCGGCCTGCTGTCCTATTCGCTGTACCTGTGGCATTGGCCGGTGTTCGTGCTGATGCGCTGGACCGTGGGCCTGGAAACCGCCCTGCAGATGGCCGCGGCCAGTGCGCTGGTGGCGCTGCTGGCATGGATCTCGTGGCGCTGGATCGAGCAGCCCTTCCGTGGCCCCAGGTGGCAGCATCTTGCACCCGGGCGCTGGGTGGCCGCCGGCGTGCTGACCCTGCTGCTGGCCGGTGGCCTGCAGGCGTTGCTGTACTGGCAGTCGCCCCTGCTGTCACTGAGCACGGTCAGTCGCCATCCGGCGGACTGGTACCCCGACGGCAAGAGCGTGGCGGCTGATTACCCCGGGTGCGCGCTGCAGGTGAGCAAGCACCGCTACCCCGGTGGCAGCGCGCGCACCTTCGCCCGCGGCGATTGCCCGCGCGCAGGGGCCGTGCAGGGGCCGGCGCAGGTGTTCCTGGCCGGCGATTCGCATGCCATGGCCTACCGCGAGCTGCTGCAGCGGCTGGCGCTGGAGACCGGTTCGACGGTGTCGCTGTACGGCCGCGGTGGCTGCCCGCAGATCAGCCTGCAGCAGTGGCGGGGTGCCGGTGCGGGCTGTGCCGAGCATGATGCGGCCGTGCGCGCGGACATCGCCGCGCGTGCGCAGCCGGGTGATGTGGTGGTGCTGGTGTCGCTGCGGGTACCGCGCCTGTCCGACCAGTACGTGCTGTTCGACGCGCAGGCGCAGTTGGCGGGCGAGCGCAGTGCGCAGGCCGCCGCCGGCCGCAACGCCGAGGTGGCCGAGGCCATTGCGCAGTGGCTGCCGCTGGCCCAGCGCGGCGTGCGTATCGTGATCGAAGCGCCCAAGCCGGTGCTGCCGGCACCGCCGTACCGGTGTTCCGACCGCTTCAATGCAGGCAATGCCGTCTGCCGCAACGGGCTGGATATTGCGCGGGCGGACATGGAAGCGCTGCGCGCACCGATGCTGGGCAGTCTGCAGCAGGTGGTCGATGGCCTGCCAGGCGCAGTGCTGTGGGATCCCTTGCCCGACCTCTGCACGGCTACGACGTGCGCGGCGCAGCGTGATGGCCGACCGTTGTTCTTCGACGGCGACCATCTGAGCGGTCATGGCAACCGCGTGCTGCTGCCGTCCCTGCAGCGGGTGCTGCAGCCCTAGCGCCGGGCCGTGCCCGGCACACGGGCCATCGGCCATCAGCGCTCGACCGCTTGCCCGGCCTGCCACACGGCGTGGATGTGCTGTGTATTGCCGATGTCGGCCAGGGGATCGGCATCGAGCACCAGCAGGTCGGCACGCTTGCCGGCGGCAATGCGGCCGCGATCGTCCATGCCCAGCAGCGTGGCGGCGTCGGCGGTGGCGGTCTGCAGGGCCTGGGCCGGGCTGAAGCCGGCCTCGGTCAGCAGCTTCAGTTCGCGGTGTTCGGCAAATCCAATCACCCGCTGCGGCATCGCCCCGGCATCGGTGCCGAAACCGAACTTCACCTTGGCCGCGCTCAGTCGGCGCAAGTTTTCCAGGTTCATCGCCACCGCTGCGCGCGCACCGGGAATGTTGGCCCCGGCCAGCTGCTCGCGCTGCCACTGCGGCTGCTGCCAGCGCGCGCGCACCGCAGCGGGCAGGGCATCGCGCAGGAACGGCTGCTGCAGTGCCTGCGGGTTTTCCGCATACCAGTAGTTGGCTTCGTCGATGTTCACCGTGGCGATGTACCAGGTGCCCTGGTCGTGCATTTTCCGCGCCAGCATCGGGTCCACCGCGCGATCGCGGATACCGTGGGCGATGATGTCCACGCGTGCATCCACCAGGTCGCGCGCCTGGTCAAGGTCGTGGATGTGCGCGGCCACCTTCAGGCCGCGCGCGTGGGCCTCGGCAATGGCGGCGCGGTAGATCTCCGGCGCCATCATCGGGAACTTGCCGCCCAGCGAATCCACCCAGAGCTTGATCACGTCCACGCCGTCGGCCTGCTGCGTGGCGACGGCGGCGCGGGCTTCTTCGGCATTGCGTGGCCGCGCCACCGGGTCGTGGGCCAGGCCCATCGCGGCCGCCGGCGGTGCACCGGCGAAGGCACCGATGCCGGCGCCAGCGCCGTACAGCTGCGCGCCCAGCGCGGGCGAGGCGTTCACTTCCTTGCGGATATCGAAGAAGGCCGGGCCGTTCATGCCCAGCGCGGTGACGGTGGTGATGCCGTAGCGCTGGAATTGGCGCAGGTCGCGCACCACGTTGTCGCGGGTGTAATAGCGATCACCGTGCTGCAGCCCTTCGGTGTTGCCCACGTGCGCGTGGTTGCTGACCAGGCCGGGCAGCAGGGTCTTGCCCTGGTAGTCGATGCGCCGGGCTGCGGTGGCGGCGGCCGGCAGCGGCGTGCCGACATGCACGATGCGCTCGCCGTCGATCAGGACCGGGGTAATGCCCAGGTCGCGGCGGCCGTCGAATACCCGGGCATTTTCCAGCAGGATCGGCTGCGCGGGGGCAGGAACGGCGGCGGTGGCGGCAAGCAGCAGCGCCCACAGGCGGGTCGGTCGCATCGGCAACTCCGGTCAGGGGGAAGCCCGAGGGTAACCGATGGGCCGCCCGCAGGCGTGTGCGCCGGGTCTATTCGGGGTCGTAATCCAGGTTCGACGCCAGCCAGCGCTCGGCCTGTGCACGCTCCACGCCCTTGCGCCGCGCGTAGTCGGTCACCTGTTCACGGCTCAGGCGGCCGACCACGAAGTACTGACTCTGCGGGTGGCTGAAGTAATAGCCCGACACGGCAGCGGTGGGCAGCATAGCGAAGCTTTCGGTCAGTTCCATGCTGGCGTGGGTTTGTGCCTGCAGCAGATCGAACAGCCGGCGCTTCTCGCTGTGCTCGGGGCAGGCCGGGTAGCCCGGGGCGGGGCGGATGCCGCGGTACTGCTCGTCGATCAGCGCGTCGTTGTCGAGCGTCTCGGCATGGTCGTAGCCCCAGAACCCGGTGCGCACCCGCTGGTGCAGGCGTTCGGCCAGCGCTTCAGCGAAGCGGTCGGCCAGCGCCTTCAGCAGGATCGCGTTGTAGTCATCGTGGTCGGCCTCGAAGCGGGCCACGTGTGCATCGATGCCGATGCCGGCGGTGACTGCGAATGCGCCGATCCAGTCCTGTTTGCCGCTGTCGGCGGGGGCGATGAAATCGGCCAGGCAGAAGTCGGGGCGCTCGGCCGGCTTGTCCACCTGCTGGCGCAGGAAGTGCAGGGTGGTCTCACCTGACGGGTGCTGCACGCGGACATCATCGCCCACGCTGTTGGCCGGCCACAGGCCGAACACCGCCTTGGCGGTCAGCCACTGCTCGTCCACGATGCGCGCCAGCATCGCCCGCGCATCGCGGTACAGATCGCTGGCCTGGGGGCCGACGATCTCGTCGGTCAGGATCGCCGGGAACTTGCCGGCCAGTTCCCAGGCCTGGAAGAACGGGGTCCAGTCGATGTAGTCGACCAGCTCGGCCAACGGGTAGTCATCGAAGACATGCAGGCCAGGCTGCTTCGGCGCAGGCGGGGTGTAGCTGTCCCAGCCGCCCTGGAACTTCTGCCCGCGTGCATGTTCCAGGCTGACCAGGCGCTTGGCGTCACCGCGGTTGCGATGGCGCGCGCGGATCTCGGCATAGTCCGCTTCGTTGGCGGCCACGAAGGCATCGCGCAGCTCGCGCGAGATCAGCGACTGTGCAACGCCCACCGCGCGCGAGGCATCCTTCACCCACACGGTGGGGGCCTGGTAATGCGGGTCGATCTTCAGCGCGGTGTGCGCGCGCGAGGTGGTGGCGCCGCCGATCAGCAAGGGCAGGTCGAAGCCCTGCCGCTGCATTTCGCGGGCAACGTGGCTCATCTCCTCCAGCGAGGGGGTGATCAGGCCGGACAGGCCGACCAGATCGGCGTTGTGTTCGCGCGCGGCGTGGAGGATCTTCTGCGCCGGCACCATCACGCCCAGGTCGATCACTTCGAAGTTGTTGCAGGCCAGGACCACGCCGACGATGTTCTTGCCGATGTCATGCACATCGCCCTTCACCGTGGCCATGATGATGCGGCCGTTGCTCTTGGCGGTATCGCCGCTGCGTGCCTTTTCGGCCTCGATGTACGGCAGCAGGTAGGCCACCGCTTTCTTCATCACGCGCGCGGATTTGACTACCTGCGGCAGGAACATCTTGCCGGCCCCGAACAGGTCGCCGACGATGTTCATGCCATCCATCAATGGGCCTTCGATCACGTCCAGCGGGCGGCTGGAGCCCTGCCGCGCCAGTTCGGTGTCTTCTTCCACCCAGGCATCCAGGCCGTGCACAAGCGCATGCGCCAGGCGCTGCGCCACCGGTTTTTCACGCCAGGACAGGTCCTCGGTCCTGGCCGCGCCCTTTTTGCCCTTGTAGCGCTCGGCAATCTCCAGCAGGCGCTCGGTGGCGTCGCTGCGGCGGTTGAGGATCACATCCTCCACGCGCTCGCGCAGGTCCGGTTCCAGCTCGTCGTAGATCGGCATGGCGCCGGCGTTGACGATGCCCATGTCCATGCCGGCGGCAATGGCGTGGTACAGGAAGACCGAATGGATGGCCTGGCGTACCGTCTCGTTGCCACGGAACGAGAACGACACGTTGGAGACGCCGCCGGAGACATGGCAGTGCGGCAGGGTCTGCTTGATGATGCGGGTGGCTTCGATGAAGTCCACCGCATAGTTGTCGTGTTCTTCGATGCCGGTGGCCACGGCGAAGATGTTCGGGTCGAAGATGATGTCCTGCGGCGGGAAGCCGATCTCATCGACCAGGATGCGGTAGGCGCGGGTGCAGATCTCCACCTTGCGCGCGGAGGTGTCGGCCTGGCCGGTTTCGTCGAAGGCCATCACCACCGCGGCAGCGCCGTAGCGCAGCACCTTGCGCGCGTGCTCGCGGAACAGGGCTTCGCCTTCCTTCAGCGAGATCGAGTTGACCACGCTCTTGCCCTGCAGGCACTTCAGGCCGGCTTCGATCACGCTCCACTTCGACGAATCGACCATCACCGGAATGCGCGCGATGTCCGGCTCGGACATGATCAGGTTCAGGTAGCGGGTCATCGCCGCTTCCGAATCGATCAGGCCTTCGTCCATGTTCACATCGAGGATCTGCGCGCCGCTGGCCACCTGCTGCCGGGCAACGTCCACCGCCTCTTCGTAGCGGCCTTCCTTGATGAGCTTGCGGAACTGCGCGCTGCCGGTGACGTTGGTGCGTTCGCCGACGTTGACGAACAGCAGGTCGGGGGTGATGACCAGTGGTTCCAGGCCGGACAGTCGGGTGTAGGGCGTGGTGCTCATGCGGCCTGCTGCTCCTGTGCGCCGGGCACCGCGCGCGGTGGCAGCCCGGCCACGGCCTGGGCGATGGCACGGATATGGTCCGGGGTGGAGCCGCAGCAACCCCCGACCAGGTTCAGCAGCCCATCTTCGGCAAAGCTGCGCAGCGTGGCGGCCATTTCCTCGGGCGTTTCATCGTATTCGCCGAAGGCATTGGGCAGGCCGGCGTTGGGGTGCGCGCTGACGTAGCAGTGGGCGACCTGGGCCAGGGTTTCCACATGCGGGCGCATCGCGTCGGCGCCCAGCGCGCAGTTCAGGCCGATCGACAGCGGCCGCGAATGCGCCAGCGAGGCGTGGAAGGCTTCGGCGGTCTGCCCGGACAGGGTGCGCCCGGAGGCATCGGTAATCGTGCCGGAGATCATGATGGGCAGCCGCGCACCGCGCGCATCGAAGGCCTCTTCGATGGCGTACAGGGCGGCCTTGGCGTTCAGTGTGTCGAAGATGGTTTCGACCATCAGGGTGTCCGCGCCGCCATCGATCAGGCCGTCAATGGCTTCGCGATAGGTATCGCGCAGCGCATCGAAGCTGGTGTTGCGGAAGCCGGGATCGTTCACGTCCGGGCTGATCGAGGCGGTGCGGCTGGTCGGGCCGAGTACGCCGATCACGAAGCGCGGCTTGTCCGGGGTGCTGGCCTGCACCGCATCGCAGCAGGCGCGCGCCACGGCGGCACCGGCCTTGTTCAGTTCGTACACCAGGTGTTCCAGGTGGTAGTCGGCCTGGCTGACCGAGGTCGCGTTGAACGTATTGGTTTCCACCAGATCCGCGCCGGCCTGCAGGTAGGCGGTGTGGATGTCGGCGATGACCTGCGGCCGGGTCAGCAGCAGCAGATCGTTGTTGCCCTTCAGGTCATGGCCTTCCGGCGCGCCATGGTCGCAGCCGGGGCCGTGGCTGTGGTCGTAGCCATCGGCGAAGCGTTCGCCGCGGTAGTCCGCTTCCTGCAGACCGTGGCGCTGGATCATCGTGCCCATTGCACCATCGATGATCAGGATGCGCGCGCGCAGGGCGTCAAGCAGGGCGTTGGCACGTTCGGGATGCAACCACGGCAGGCTGGACACGGCGACCTCAGGGTTTGTTGGCGATCAGCGAAATGACTTCAAAGTGCGGCGGGCGCTTTTCGCGGGTCACCGTTTCCAGGCTCGATACCTGCAGGCCGGCCTTGTCCACGAACTTGCGCAGTTCCTTGTCGCTGAAACCGAGATTGACGTGGCCATAGGCTTCCACCGCCGCCTTGTGTTCGTGGCGGGCCAGGCTGCACAGCAGCAGGCGACCGCCCGGGCGCAGCACGCGGGCCGCCTCGGTCACCGCCTGTGCCGGCTTGCTGGCATAGGTCAGCGCGTGCATCAGCACCACCAGGTCGAAGCTGCGGTCCTTGAAGGGCAGGGCATGCATGTCGCCTTCGCGCACTTCCACGTTGGGCAGGCGGCGCAGGCGCTCGCTGGCCGCGGCCACCACGCGCGCGCTGGTGTCGATGCAGATGTAGCGCTTGGCATGCGGGGCCACCAGCTCGGCCAGCACGCCATCGCCGGAAGCGATGTCCAGCACGTCGCCGGTTTCCAGCAGCGGCAGTGCGGTGCGCGCCAGCGCCTCCCAGGTGCGGCCCGGGGAATAGTGGCGTTCCATGTCGCCGGCCACGCTGTCGGCCCAGTTCTGGTCGGCGGCGCGGTGGGCCAGCACGGCGGCCACGCGTTCAGCATCCTGGCGCAGCAGCGGATCATCGCTTCCATTGCTCAGGGCATGCCACAATGCACGCTGCGCCGGGTCCAGCTGGGCCTCGTCGAAGCGGTAGTAGGCCGACACGCCCGAGCGGCGGTCGCGTACCAGGCCGGCTTCCTTCAGCCGCGCCAGATGGGTGGACACCCGCGGCTGTGCCAGCCGGGTGATGGCCGACAACTCGGCCACGGTCAGCTCTTCCTGCTCCAGCAGCGCCAGCAGGCGCACGCGGGTGGCGTCGGCGAACACCTTCAGGCGGGTCGACCAGTCTTCCAGATCCATAAATATCTACCTATCGCGATATAGAGATATATTCGCCGACGGGTGCTGTCGTGGTCAAGCCGGTGCGAGGGGCGAGTCAGCCGCCGATGCCCGCCCGCAGTTACAATCGGCACATCCGGGGGCGCCTGTTGCGGCCCCCGTCATCATGTACCTGGGAGGGTGTTGTGGATTTCAGCTTTACCGAAGAGCAGTTGATGCTGCAGGACGTGGCGCGGCGCATCGCGCAGGAAAAGATCGCCCCCAGCGCGGAGCACCATGACCGCACCGGCGAGTTCCCCCTTGAGAACATCCGCCTGCTGGGCGAGAACGGCCTGATGGGCATCGAAGTGCCGACCGAGTACGGTGGCGCGGGCATGGACCCGATCGCTTACGTGCTGGCGATGGTGGAAGTGGCCGCCGGCGATGCCGCGCATTCGACCATCATGTCGGTGAACAATTCGCTGTTCTGCAACGGCATCCTGACCCACGGCAGCGAGGCGCAGAAGCAGAAGTATGTGCGCGCCATTGCCGAGGGCGAGGCCATCGGCGCCTTCGCGCTGACCGAGCCGCAGTCCGGTTCCGATGCCACCGCCATGCGCTGCCGCGCGGTGAAGCAGGCCGACGGCACCTACGTGATCAACGGCAAGAAGAGCTGGATCACCTCCGGCCCGGTGGCCAAGTACATCGTGCTGTTCGCGATGAGCGAGCCGGACAAGGGCGCGCGTGGCATTACCGCCTTCCTGGTGGACACCGACAAGGCCGGCTTCGGCCGCGGCAAGACCGAGCCGAAGCTGGGCATCCGTGCGTCGGCCACCTGCGAGATCGAGTTCAACGATTACGTGGCGCAGCCCGATGAAGTGCTGGGCCAGGAAGGCGAGGGCTTCAAGATCGCCATGGGCGTGCTCGACGCCGGCCGTATCGGCATTGCCTCGCAGGCGATCGGCATTGCCCGTGCTGCGTATGAAGCCACGATCGAATACGTGAAGGACCGCAAGGCCTTCGGCGCGGCCATCGGCACCTTCCAGATGACCCAGGCCAAGATTGCCGACATGAAGTGCAAGCTGGACGCAGCGCTGCTGCTGACCCTGCGCGCGGCGTGGGTGAAGGGCGAGGGCAAGCGCTTCAGCAACGAGGCGGCCATCGCCAAGCTGACCGCCTCGGAAGCGGCGATGTGGATCACCCACCAGGCGGTGCAGATCCACGGCGGCATGGGCTATTCCAAGGAAATGCCGCTGGAGCGCTACTTCCGTGATGCCAAGATCACCGAGATCTACGAAGGCACCTCGGAAATCCAACGCCTGGTGATCGCCCGCAACGAGACGGGGCTGCGCTGAGCCGCATGGGGGCCCGCCCTGGTAGGTGCCAACCTTGGTTGGCACGCATCCAGGGCGCCAACCAAGGTTGGCGACTACCGGACTCCCGCCGCTCTGGCACCAACACGAAGACCCCGGTGGGCTGCGCCGCTGCAATGGCGGCGCATGGGAGCCCCCTCGGTAGGTGCCAACCTTGGTTGGCACGCATCTACGAGCGCCAACCAAGGTTGGCGCCTACCGCAAGGCCAGGCGCAGGCTAGCGCGGCACCTGGCAGTGCAGCTGCCTGCCATCCCATCGGCAGATCGGGCCGGAGGGTGCCGCACCCGGGTTGACCTCGATCTGCACCCCGTACAGGTGCGCCGAGTCCAGCCAGCGCTGGTAGTCGTCATCATTGTTGAAGTGGTAGTTGCCCACATACCCTTCGCCGGTTTCTGTATTGGATGCGGCGCCATCGGGAATGCGGTTGCCCTGGGCATCCACGCTTTCACCGGTCACGTACCGGGCCTTGTCCACGGCGTCTGGTGAGATGACCAATCGGGTCTGCGAGCCGTCCCGCCAGGTGATGACATAGGTGACGGTGTCGACGCCGAACAGCTTGCTCACCCAGCTCAGGACAATGGATGAAATGGTCGTCGCGAGTGAATTCCAGGCGGGTTGCTGGCTGTCAGCGCCGCTGAAGGCCCGGCCGATGGCCAGCTCCAGTTGGCTGCGGTAGGTCGCTGACTGCACTACGTCGTACGCGTTGAGAGCTTTCATGGCGTCAGGAAAGGTGATGCCGTTGGCCATCTGCGGATCGTCCGGATGCACGGGCACCACGGCGCCGCGCCCGAATGCCTGCGGCACGAACTGGGTGCCGGGGCCGAGATGCGCGTTTGGCAGGCCAAGAATTCGGTTGAACATGCGCGTGACCTCGGCCGGGGCCGGCGTGGGCAGCGCGCGGTATCGCTGAAGTTCGCGGTCGTATTCCACGTTATAGGCGCTCAGTCGCTGTTGCTGCGGATCGACGACGACGGTAAGCCCGGTGCCCGACTGCAGCGCCGCGGCGCGAGGGTCTGCACAGTTGACGCAGGGCACGACGCCTCCGGCGCGGGCATCCAGATGCGGGGCCAGGCCGGCCGTAAGTAGAAGCCAGGCCGCGACAAGACGTCTGGCAGAAGAGAGTGATGGGTGCATGGTTCGGTCATTCCATTGAAGGAATGCTCTGGATAGCGTTCTGCGCGCGTGCGAACCGGGAACCGGATCCCATCCGCCGAATGTCTGATCGCATGCGTAGGTTTGAGTCGCGATTGACGCGCTGGAAGGCCGCAGACGCAGCGCGATACCCAGCACAAGGCGCTGGCAGCCGCAGTCAGGCCCGACAATTGCGACACAACGCGCGCCGCCATGGTCAAATGCGATCCGCTTTTCGTTGTGGAGACGTTGAATGATCTATCGCGGTTGGGGGGTTGTGACCCTGGTGACGCCGATTGCAGCGATCCTGCTGCTGGCGTATTTCTTCCCGCAGGAAGGCCCGAAGGGCAATATTCCACTGCAGCAGGTGCTGCTGGGCGCGGGCCTGGGTGCTGCGCTGAACGTGCTGCTGGGGCTGTGGTTGAACCGCGCGCCGCGGCAGAAGGGTGAGGCCGCGCCGCATCATTTCTTCTTCGTGCCGATGCAGTGGGTGGCGCTGCTGATCGTGGTGGTGTGCGGCGCGATCGCGTTGCTGCGCTGAAGCGCGGCGAGTGCCAACCAAGGTTGGCACCTACCCGAAGCGCCCGCACATGGTGGGTGCCAACCAAGGTTGGCACCTACCCGAACCGCGCGCACCCGGTAGGTGCCAACCTTGGTTGGCACCCATCCCGGTAGTCGCCAACAAAAAGGCCCCGGATCGCTCCGGGGCCTTTTCATTTCACTTCACTGCCGGATCAACGATCCGGACGGTGTGCCGATTCGGCGTCGCGCTGGCGTTCCATGAACTCCTTGGACGGCTCGTCGAGCTTGTCGCCCAGCATGCGGCGCACCACCACGAAGAACACCGGGATCATCAGCAGACCCAACAGGGTGGCAAACAGCATGCCGCCGATCACGCCGGTACCGATGGCATGGCGCGAGTTGGCGCCGGCACCGGTGGAGATGGCCATCGGGATCACGCCCATGATGAAGGCGAACGAGGTCATCAGGATCGGGCGGAAACGCAGGCGGGCCGCTTCGATGGTGGCATCGCGCAGGGTCTTGCCCGCCGCACGCTGCTCCACCGCGAATTCCACGATCAGGATCGCGTTCTTCGCGGCCAGGCCGATCACGGTGATCATGCCGATCTTGAAGAAGATGTCGTTGGGCAGGCCACGCATCATCGACAGACCGATGGCACCCAGCACGCCCAGCGGCACCACCAGCAGCACCGCCACCGGAATCGACCAGCTTTCATACAGCGCGGCCAGGCAGAGGAACACCACCACCACCGACAGCACCAGCAGCAGGGTGGCTGCGTTGCCCGCCAGGATTTCCTGGTAGGACATGCCTGACCAGTCGTAACCATAGCCGGCCGGCAGGTCGTTGTTGACGATGTCTTCCATCGCCGTCATCGCTTCACCCGAGCTCTTGCCCGGTGCCTGCGAGCCGACGATGTTGATGGCCGAATAGCCGTTGTAGCGGCTCAGCGACGGCGGTGCCGACACCCACTCGGAACTGACCACGGTGCTCAGCGGGATCATCGCGCTGGTACCGTCGGCATTGGTGGTCAGGCTGGACGGGCTGTAGAAGCTCTTCAGCGATTCCTGGCCGGTACGGTACGGCGCGTCGGCCTGCATGGTCACGCGCTTGATGCGGCCCTGGTAGAAGAAGTCGTTCACGTACACCGGGGCCAGCATCAGCTGCACCGTGCTGTACACGTCCGACACCGACATGCCCATCGACTGCGCCTGCACGCGGTCCACGTGCAGCTGCAGCTGCGGGGCGTTTTCCAGGCCGTTGGGGCGCACGCCGGCCAGCTTGTCGGTTTCCTGCGCGGCCTTGCCCAGCAGCATGTTGCGCGCCTGGGTCAGCTGTTCGTAGCCCTGGCCGCCACGGTCCTGCAGCCACATGTCGAAGCCGCCGAACTGGCCCAGACCCTGCACGGTGGGCAGGTTGACCACGAAGATCTGCGCTTCCTTGATGCCGTAGAACGCGCCGTTCATGTTCTGGATGAACTCCGGAACGGTGACCTTGCGCTCGTCCCAGGGCTTGAGGCGGATGAAGCCCATGCCCACGTTTTCGCCGGAACCGACGAAGCTGAAGCCGGCGATCTGCATCAGGCCTTCATAGCCTTCCTGCTTTTCCAGGATGCCGCGCATCTGGGCGAAGACTTCGTTGGTCTGGCTCTTCGGCGAACCCGGCGGCAGCTGCACGATGGCCAGTGCGTAGCCCTGGTCTTCTTCAGGCAGGAAGCTGCCCGGCATGCGGGTGAACAGGAAGCCGCACAGTGCGGTCAGCACCACGGCCAGGATCATCCAGCGCGGCGCATGCTTCACCGCCGAGGTGATGTGGCCGACGTAGGTGTGGCTGATCTTGTCGTAGTACTTGTTGAAGGTGCGGTAGACGATGTTCGGGTGGTCGTTGTGGGTCGGCTTCAGGAAGGTGGCACACAGGGCCGGGGTGAAGCCCAGCGCCAGGAACGCCGAGAAGCCCATCGAAATGGCGATGGTCAGTGCGAACTGCTTGTAGATCTCACCGGCCGCACCGCCCTGCAGCGCCGAGGGGATGAACACTGCCGCCAGCACGACGGTGATGGCCACCACCGCGCCGGTGATCTGGGTCATCGCTTTCTGGGTGGCCGGCTTGGGCGCCAGGCCCTCCTCGGTCATGATGCGCTCGACGTTCTCGATCACCACGATCGCGTCATCGACCACGATGCCGATCGCCAGCACCATCGCGAACAGGGTCAGCTGGTTGATCGTGAAGCCGATCATCCACATGCCCAGGAAGGTACCCAGCAGGGCCACCGGAATGACCAGGGTGGGGATGATGGTGGCGCGGAAGTTCTGCAGGAAGATCAGCATCACCAGGAACACCAGCAACACCGCTTCAAACAGCGTCTTGACCACTTCCTCGATGGAGATCTTGACGAAGGTGGTGCTGTCGTACGGCGAGAACCAGCTCACGCCCGCCGGGAAGCTGGGCTGCAGTTCGTCCATCTTGGCGCGCACCGCATCGGCCACGTTCAGGGCGTTTGCGCCCGGCAGCAGCTGGATGGCGAAGGCGCCGGTGGGGGCACCGTTGTACTGGGTGTCGAAGCCGTAGTTGTTGGCACCGAAGCCGATACGGGCGATGTCCTTCAGCAGCACGCGCGAGCCGTCGGCGTTGGCGCGCAGGATGATGTTCTCGAACTCTTCGGGCGAGCTGAAGCGGCCTTCGGCCGAGACCGTGGCGGTGAAGTGGCCATCGGGCGAGGGGTCCGAACCCAGCGAACCGGCAGCGAACTGCACGTTCTGGGCGCGCACCGCCGCCAGCACCTGGCTGGCCGACAGGCCGTAGCCCTGCATCTTTTCCGGGTTCAGCCAGATGTTCATGGCGTACTCGGAACCGAACTGCTGGGTGCTGCCGACGCCGGGGATACGCGAGACCTGGTCGAGCACGCGCGAGCCGACGATGTCGTTCAGCGCATCACGGGTGATCGACGGGGTTTCCGAACGCAGGCCCACCACCATCAGGAAGCCGGCGTTGGCCTTGGCCACCACCACGCCCTGCTGGGTCACTTCGGTGGGCAGGCGCGGCGTGGCCAGCGAAACCTTGTTCTGCACCTGCACCTGGGCGATGTCCGGGTCGGTACCGGTTTCAAAGGTCAGGGTGATCTGCGCTCGGCCGTTGGACGAGGACGACGAGCTGAAATACAGCAGGTGATCGATACCGGTCAGCTGCTGCTCGATCACCTGGGTGACCGATTTTTCCGTCGTGTCCGCGCTGGCGCCCGGGTAGGTGGCCGACACGGTCACCTGCGGTGGGGCGATGTTGGGGTAGGACTCCACGCCAAGGTTGAGGATCGCGATCACGCCGCTGAGCGAGATCAGGATCGCCACCACCCAGGCGAAGACCGGATGTTCGATGAAAAATTTAGGCATGACGGAAGGGTCCCGTTACTGCTTGTTCGATTCGGTGGCAGCCGGTTCGGCCTGGTCGGCCGCTTCGGCCGGGGCCTTGTCGGCGGCCGGTGCGGCACCGGCGGCGGCCGGCTTGGCGCTGGCATTGGCGTCCTGGCCCGGGGTCCAGGGCTTGGCCGTGGCCGGCGCCCCTTCCTTGACCTTCTGCACGCCGGCCACGATCACCTTGTCACCGGCGGCCAGGCCGTCGCTGACCAGCCAGTTGCCGCCCTGGGCACCGTCGGTCTTCACGTTCTTGCGCACCACCTTGCCGTCGGCGCCGACCACCATCACGAAGCCGCCCATGGTGTCGCGCTGCAGGGCCTGCTGCGGAACCAGGTAGGCGTTGTTGCGGTCACCCAGGTTGGCCTGGAAGCTGACGAAGGCGCCCGGCAGCAGGATCTGCTGCGGGTTCGGCAGCACCGCACGCAGGGACACCGCACCGGTGGTCGGGTCCACGGTGGTGGACGAGAAGTCCAGGGTGCCCTGTTCGCCGTAGGTGGTGCCGTCGGACAGCTTCACCGCCACGGTGGCCTTGCCATCGCCGGACAGCGCCAGCGCACCCTTGGCCTGCTGCGCACGCAGCAGGCTCAGTTCGTCCACGCTCAGCGAGAAGTTCACGTACAGCGGGTCCAGCTGGTCCACGGTGGTCAGCAGGGTCACATCGCCCTGGCCGACCAGCGCGCCTTCGGTCACCTGCTGCTTGTTGGCCACGCCGCTGATCGGCGCGGTCACTTCGGCATAGCCCAGGCTGATGCGCGAGGACGACACGGCCGCCTCGGCCTGCTTCACCGCGGCCAGCGCGGTGCGCTCGGTGGCCTGGGCCGCGTCCAGGTCGGACTTGGACACGTACTGCTGCGGGGCCAGCGAACGGGCGCGGTCGGCGGCGACCTTGGCGTTGGCATAGGTGGCGCGGGCCGAGGCCAGCTGGGCCTCGGAAGCATTCAGTTCGGCGCGCAGCGGGGCCGGATCGATCAGGAACAGGGTCTGGCCCTGCTTGACCTGGCTGCCTTCCTGGTAGACGCGCTTGAGCAGCACGCCGGGCACGCGGGCGCGCACGTCGGCACTGCGGTAGGGCGACAGGCGGCCGACCAGTTCACGCTGCAGCGGCAGGGTCTGCGGCTTGGCATCGATCACGCCCACTTCCGGCGGCGGGGGCGTCTGCTGTTCCGGCTTCTTGCAGGCCGCCAGGGCGACAGCGACGGCGCACGTCAAGGCAAGGGTGCGGAGTGGGGCGGTCATCAGGAGAAACTCCGGTGTTGGTTTGTAGACGGGACCGCTGCCGGTTCCGGCGCGAACGCGCGCAGGAAACCGTCAACGGAGAACTCGGCCCAGCGCCTGCGCGCACGCGCGTCATCGCGATGGGGGGTATGGAAGCGTTGTTTGTCGAAATCCTGACCGGCGATCATGCTCAGCAGCAGTTCGGCCATGTAGTGCGGGTCGTCATGCCGGAGCAGGCCACGCCTGCAAACGGTTTCAATCCATTCAGCAAGATGAAGTGTCAGCGCCCCGGCGCCTTCCCGGTACAGCGTACGCGCCTCTTCGGGGAACTGGGATGCATCGGCGGCAATCAGTCGGCAGGCCTGGCCCACGTGGGGCTGGTTGAAGTGCTCCAGGAAGTCGGTGGCGAACTGCAACAGGCTGGCACGCAGGTCGTCACTGCGGAGTGCACGCAGCAGGATGCCGCTGGCATCGCCCACGTGCCGCTGCACGACCCGGCGCAGCAGGTCCTGCTTGTTGCCGTAGCGCGAATAGAGCGTCTGTTTGGAACAGCCGGCCTGCTGGGCCACCGCGTCCATGCTCATCTGCATGCCCTGGCGGCCCAGCAGTTCGCGCACGGCATCGAACACGCGCTCATCGCGCGCGTCCACGGCAACGGGGAGGGTAGTGGGGTTCACGCGGTGGACTATACCGTCCAGTTCAGGATTGTGGAATCGTGCCGATAGTCCTGCCTGTTACCTGCCGCGTGGTTTTCCGTAACACGCTTTGCCGATCCTGTCGGCAGCGGCGCAACGCCCGTGCGCGCCATACCGGTGCGAACTGAATAGGCGTCTAAACCGCAGCAAACCCGAATCTGGTTATTCCGTCCTGCAGCAAGGCCTTTACGCGGGATAGGTCTACAATTTCATTTTCCCAACTGAGCAAGCGCATCGCTCTGCCATGAAACCGCAAAAAACCGCAGCCAAGACCGTGAAAAACAAGACCAAGCCAGCTGAGTCGGAGGTCGCAGTGACCGCTGGTTTCTCCCTGGAGCCGGTGTACACGGCCTTGCGCAAGCGTTACCCCTCTGCCGCGCAGGCCGAGGCAGTGGCATTCGCCGCGGATTTCTACAAGCGCATGGAGTCGGACGAGTTCCCGCACCACAGCGCTGACGAGTGGGCCGCGCTGGCCGCCGACACGCTGGAATTCGCCCGTGCCCGCAAGGCCGGCAAGGCCAATGTGCGCGTGTTCAATCCGACCACCAAGGCCAACGGCTGGGAATCGCCGCACACGGTGCTGCAGATCGTCAATGACGATATGCCGTTCCTCGTCGATACCGTCACCATGACCCTGGCCGAACAGGGCGTGGGCGTGCATGTGCTGGGCCACCCGGTGCTGCGCTTCACCCGCGACAAGGCCGGCAAGCTGGCCAAGGTGGGCGAGGGCGACGCCGAATCGGTGATGCTGCTGGAGATCGACCGCCAGCCGGCCGATGCCATGGCCGCCATCGAGCAGGCCATCAACAAGGCGCTGGACGAAGTGCGCGCCATCGTGCGCGACTGGCAGCCGATGAAGGACAAGGCCCTTGCCCTGGCCGACGACCTCGGCAGCCGCACCCTGCCTGTGGACGACACCTCGCGCGCCGAAGCACAGGAATTCCTGCGCTGGGCCGCCGACAACCACTTCACCTTCTTCGGCTACCGCGAATACCGCGTTGAGAAGCAGGGCAAGGAAGAAGTGCTGGCACCGCTGAACGACACCGGCCTGGGCCTGATGCGCGGCAAGGACAAGTCCGCTGCGCGCCCGGTCAAGACGCTGGCCGCGCAGGGCCTGAACACCACGTCCGGGCTGAAGGACGCGCTGATCCTGACCAAGACCAATGCCCGTTCGCGCGTGCACCGCGCCGGCTACATGGACTACATCGGCGTGCTGGAATTCGACGCCAAGGGCAAGATCATCGGCGAACAGCGCTTCCTGGGCCTGTTCACCTCCAGCGCCTACAACCGCCGCCCGTGGGAAATCCCGCTGGTGCGCCAGCGCCACGAACACGTGATGAAGCAGTCCGGCCTGGCCCCGGCCAGCCACAGCGGCAAGGCCCTGCGCCACATCCTGGAAACCCTGCCGCGCGAAGAGCTGTTCCAGTCCAGCGAGGACGAACTGCTGCGCACCGCCATGGGCGTGCTGGGCCTGCAGGAACGCGTGCGCAGCCGCCTGTTCCTGCGCCGCGACAAGTACAGCCGTTTCATTTCCGCACTGGTCTACCTGCCGCGCGAGCGCTTCAACACCGACGTGCGCCTGCGCATCGAGGCCATGCTCAAGGAAGCGCTGCACGGTGAGTACGTGGACAGCTCGGTGGTGCTGGGCGAATCGCCGCTGGCCCAGGTGCACCTGATCGTGCGCCCCAAGCCGGGCGAAATGCTGGACGTCGATACCGCCGAACTGGAACAGAAGCTGGCCCAGGTGCTGCGCAACTGGCAGGACGACCTGCGTGAAGCGCTGGTGTCGCGCCATGGCGAAACCGAAGGCCTGCGCATTGCCGCACGCATCGGCAAGGCACTGCCGGCCGGCTACATCGAAGACAACAGCACCGCCGTTGCCGCCAACGATGTCAGCCAGCTCGATGCGCTGACCGGCCCGGACGACCTGCGCCTGAGCCTGCAGGCCGTGCCGCGCGAAAGCGGCGATGGCCTGCGCCTGAAGCTGTACCGCCAGCTGGACGACATTCCGCTGTCGGACGCGCTGCCGATGATGGAAAACATGGGCCTGCGCGTGATCGCCGAGCGCCCGTACCGCCTGTCGGTGGACAACGCGCCGGTGTACGTGCAGGACTTCGAAGTCGAATCGACCGCCGGCGCCATCGATGCCGCGCGCGTGGATGAAGCCTTCGGCGAGACCTTCGCCCGCGTCTGGCACGGCGATGCCGAGAACGATGGCTTCAACCGCCTGGTGCTGGCCGCCGGCCTGCACTGGCGCCAGGTCGCCATGCTGCGTGGCTACTGCAAGTACCTGCTGCAGACCGGCGTGCCGTTCTCGCAGGCCTATGTGGAGGGCACTTTCGCCCGCTACCCGCTGCTGGCGCGCCTGCTGGTGGAGCTGTTCGAAGCCCGCTTCGATCCGGCCACCGGCCACGAAAGCAAGGACGACATCGCCGCGGGCCAGGCCCATCTGAAGGCGCACTTCGATGTGCTGGCCGCCGGCGACGAGGCCACCCTGAAGGTGCTCAAGACCGTGGTCGACGCCCGCAAGGGTGACCGCGATGCGCAGATGCAGGCCGCGCGCGATGCGCTGCTGAAGCTGATGGACCGCGTGTCCAGCCTGGACGAGGACCGCATCCTGCGCTCGTTCATGGGCGTGATCGACGCGACCCTGCGTACCAGCTACTACCAGACCGATGCCAATGGCCAGCACGGCCATGTCATCAGCTTCAAGTTCGATTCGGCGCTGGTGCCGGACCTGCCCAAGCCGCGCCCGTACCGCGAAATCTTCGTGTACGGCCCGCGCGTGGAAGGTACCCACCTGCGCTTCGGTGCCGTGGCCCGTGGCGGCCTGCGCTGGTCGGATCGTCGCGAAGACTTCCGTACCGAGGTGCTGGGCCTGGTCAAGGCGCAGATGGTGAAGAACACCGTGATCGTGCCGGTCGGCGCCAAGGGCGGCTTCTTCGCCAAGATGCCGCCGGTGAACGGTGATCGCGATGCGATCTTCGCCAACGGCGTGGCCTGCTACAAGCTGTTCATCCAGGGCCTGCTGGACATCACCGACAACATCGTCAACAACAAGATCGTGCCGCCGGTGGACGTTGTGCGCCACGACATGGACGACCCGTACCTGGTGGTGGCGGCCGACAAGGGCACGGCGACCTTCAGTGACATCGCCAACGGCCTGGCCATCGCCCACGGCTTCTGGATGGGCGATGCGTTCGCCTCCGGTGGTTCGGTCGGTTACGACCACAAGGGCATGGGCATCACCGCGCGCGGTGCGTGGGAATCGGTCAAGCGCCACTTCCGTGCGCTGGGCCGTGACAGCCAGACCCAGGACTTCACCACCGCCGGCGTCGGCGACATGTCCGGCGACGTGTTCGGCAACGGCATGCTGCTGTCGCGCCACATCCGCCTGCTGGCCGCGTTCGACCACCGCCACATCTTCCTGGACCCGAACCCGGATGCGGCCACCTCGTTCGTCGAGCGCGAGCGCATGTTCACCGTGCCGCGTTCCAGCTGGGCCGACTACGATGCCAAGCTGATCAGCAAGGGCGGCGGCATCTATCCGCGCAGCCTGAAGTCGATCGAGATCACCCCGCAGGTGCGTGAAGCGCTGGGCCTGGACGAGAACGTCAAGGCGCTGTCGCCGAACGATCTGATGAGCGCGATCCTGAAGGCGCCGGTGGACCTGCTGTGGAACGGCGGCATCGGTACCTACGTGAAGGCTGCCAGCGAGCAGCACAGCGACGTCGGCGACCGCGCCAACAACGCGCTGCGCGTGAACGGTGGCGAGCTGCGCTGCAAGGTGGTGGGCGAGGGCGGCAACCTGGGCATGACCCAGCTGGGCCGCATCGAAGCCGCCCAGGCCGGCGTGCTGCTCAACACCGACTTCATCGACAACTCGGCCGGTGTGGATACCTCCGACCACGAAGTCAACATCAAGATCCTGCTCAACGATGTGGTGCGGGCCAAGAAGCTGACCGTTGAACAGCGCAACAAGCTGCTGGCGTCGATGACCGACGAAGTGGCCGATCTGGTGCTGAACGACAACTACCGCCAGAACCAGGCGCTGAGCCTGATGGAGCGGATGGCCGTCAAGCGCCTGGGTTCCAAGCAGCACTTCATCCGCACGCTGGAACAGCAGGGCCTGCTGGACCGCCAGATCGAGTTCCTGCCGTCCGATGCCGAGCTGTCCCAGCGCAAGGCACGCGGCCAGGGCCTGACCCGTCCGGAACTGTCGGTGCTGCTGTCCTATTCCAAGCTGGTGGCGTTCGCCCAGCTGCTGGATTCGGACATTCCCGAAGACCCGTACCTGTCCAAGGAACTGCAGCGCTACTTCCCGACCCCTCTGCAGAAGAAGTACGCCGACGCGATGGAGCGTCACCGCCTGAAGCGCGAAATCATCGCCACGGCCGTGACCAACCAGACCATCAACCGCATGGGTGCCACCTTCCTGATGCGCATGCAGGAAGACACCGGCCGTTCCATTGCCGAGGTTGCCAAGGCCTACACCATCAGCCGCGAAACGCTGGATGCCCGCGCGCTGTGGGCGCAGATCGATGCGCTGGACGGCAAGCTGCCCGAATCGGTGCAGATCGACGCACTGGAAGTGATCTGGAAGCTGCAGCGTTCGTTCGTGCGTTGGCTGCTGTCGCGTCCGGGCCCGATGCCGGGCATCACCGAGGCGGTGAACCGCTACCAGGGTCCGTTCAACGACATCCGCGTCGCGTCGGGCGTGCTGCCTGATTCGCAGCGTCCGACCTACGAAGCCCTGGTGGCTGAGTGGAAGGAGAAGGGCCTGCCGTCGGCACTGGCACAGCAGCTGGCGGAACTGCACTTCCTGGAGCCGGCGTTCGACATCATCGAACTGGCCCGTACCCGCAAGCTGAAGCCGGTGGACGTGTCCAAGATCCACTTCCGCCTGGGCGATGCCCTGCAGCTGCCGTGGCTGTTCGAGCAGATCGACGCGCTGGAGGTCAACGGCCGCTGGCATGCCGTGGCCCGTGGCGTGCTGCGCGACGAGCTGGCCCACCACCACCGCAACCTGGCCGGCCAGGTGCTGGCGACCAAGGGCAGCAGTGCCGAGGCCAAGGTGTCGGCGTGGATCGGCCGCGACGACAACAGCCTGCGCTTCACCCTGTCGATGCTGGCCGAACTGGCCGAGCAGAAGACCCTGGACTACCCGACCGTTTCGGTCGCGGTGCAGCGCCTGGGTCAGCTCGCAGCACATGGTGCGTAACTGAAGTAGTGCCAGGCCACGCCTGGCATGCATGAACCAGAACGGCCCCGCGAAAGCGGGGCCGTTCTGCGTTGGGGGCCGCCGTTCGCCGGGCATGGCCCGGCGCTACCAGCGTGCGGGATTGCAGGTGGCGCCGGGCCATGCCCGGCGAGCGCAGCGGCGCTCGGTTATGCTCTTGAACAGCCTTCCCCCGGATCCACCCATGAGCGACACCCCCCGCATCGCTTTCCTGGCCAGCACCACCGAACCTGCGCAGATGGCCCGCGCGGCCATGGTGTCGCGCTATGGCGACCATGCGCCCGACCAGGCCGATGTGCTGTGCCCGCTGGGCGGCGACGGTTTCATGCTGCAGACCCTGCACCGCCATGGCCACCTGGGCAAGCCGGTGTTCGGCATGAAGCTGGGCACGGTGGGCTTCCTGATGAATCAGTACCGTGGCGACGATGACGTGCAGGCCCGCATCGCCCGTGCCGAGCCGGCCAACCTGCGCCCGCTGGAAATGATCGCGCTGACCGAATCGGGCACCAGTACCGGCTCGCTGGCCTACAACGATGTGTCGCTGCTGCGGCAGACCCGCCAGGCCGCGCATATCGGCATCGATCTGAACGGCCAGGAGCGCGTGGCCGAGCTGATCGGCGATGGCGTGCTGGTGGCCACCCCGGCCGGTAGTACGGCCTACAACTATTCCGCGCACGGCCCGGTACTGCCCCTGGGCTCCCACACCATCGCCCTGACGCCGCTGGCCCCGTACCGGCCACGCCGCTGGCGCGGCGCCATCCTCAAGGCCGACACCGAAGTGCGCTTCCGCGTGCTGGACCCGTACAAGCGCCCGGTGAGCGTGACCGCCGATTCGCACGAGACGCGTGACGTGGTGGAAGTGACCATCCGCGAATCCAAGGACCGCCGGGTGACCCTGCTGTTCGACCCGGAGCACAACCTGGAAGACCGGATCCTGAGCGAACAGTTCGTTTTTTAAGGGACAATACGCCGCCGGCCCCCGCCGTCCGCTGCAAGGAACCCCCGCCATGGGCGACAACACCCCCCGTTTGCTGACCGTCGCGGTAACCTCGCGCGCGCTGTTCGATCTGGAAGAGAGCCACGCGCTGTTCGAGAGCGATGGCGTGGCGGCCTATGCCGAATACCAGCGCCAGCACGAGGATGACATCCTGGGGCCGGGTGTCGCGTTCCCGGTGGTGCGCAAGCTGTTGGCCCTGAACCAGGGCGCCAGCCCGGAAAACCCGCGGGTGGAAGTGATCCTGCTGTCGCGCAACTCGGCCGATACCGGCCTGCGCATCTTCAATTCCATCCAGCATTACGGGCTGGGCATCATCCGCGCCACCTTCACCGCCGGCGAGCCGACCTGGCCGTACGTGAAGCCGTTCGGCACCGATCTGTTCCTGTCGGCCAACCCCGAGTCGGTGCGCAGTGCGCTGCGCCATGGCATCGCCGCCGCCACCATCCTGCCCAAGCCGCCCGGCGAAACCGCCGCGGCCGCCGAGGACCAGGTGGTACACAGCGAGCGCAACGCCGGCCAGCTGCGCATCGCCTTCGATGGCGACGCGGTGATCTTCGGCGATGAAAGCGAGCGCATTTCGCGCGAGCAGGGCGTGGAAGCGTTTGGTCGCCACGAGCGCGAGCGGGCGCGCGAGCCGCTCAGCGGCGGGCCGTTCCGCGGCTTCCTGTCGGCGCTGCACACGCTGCAGGAAGTGTTCCCGGCCGGTGAGAGTGCGCCGATCCGCACCGCGCTGGTGACCGCGCGTTCGGCGCCGGCGCACGAGCGGGTGATCCGCACCCTGCGCGAATGGGGCGTGCGCCTGGATGAAGCGTTGTTCCTGGGCGGCCGGCACAAGGGGCCGTTCCTGCAGGCCTTCGGCGCGGACATCTTCTTCGACGATTCCCAGCACAACATCGACAGCGCCCGCGAACACGTGGCCGCCGGCCACGTGCCGCACGGCGTCGCCAACGAGGGGTGACGCCATGATGGGTGGGTGCCAACCGTTGGTTGGCACGTCATCGCCCCGGTAGGTGCCAACCTTGGTTGGCACGGTTGTGCGTCAATGCCCACCAAGGTGGGCATCTACCAAAGTGGGGCTTAGGGGCTGCCCGACATCCCCAGCTGCAGGTCCACCACTTTCCAGCGCAGGCCCTGCGGTTCCAGCACCACCTTCAAGGGGGGCTGGCCCGGCCCGCGGTCCACGTCCACCACGAAACGGTCCAGTGCCTCGAAATGGTGTTTGGCGTGTTTCAGCGGCTGCGCCGGTTCGGTCGGGCCGAAGGCATCGCCGCCCTGCAGTTCGTTGCGGCCACGCTTCCACAACACGTGGCCCTGCAGCAAGGCGCCGATGCCCGTAGGCGTGATCATCGTGTCCACCGCCGCGCCGCCCAACTGGTCGCCCAGGCCATACAACAGCGCGCCGAAGGGGCTGCTGGCCACCTCGGGCCCGGCCTGGCGCACCAGGTAATCATTGAGCTGCGCGCGCAGGCTGCTGCGCACGCGCGGGAAATCCACGTAGCGCTCCAGCCGCGCGGTGTCGCGCTGCTCGATGGCCTTGGACAGGCCGTGGACGGTCAGGTAGGGGCCGCCGAACCACCACGCACACACGGCCGCAACCGCCAGGATCAGGACGCCGATGAGCTTCTTCATGCCGCCCAGACTGCCGCAAACGCCGGCCGCGCAGGTGAAGACTCAGTGACTGGGTGAGCCGCGGCCGTCACCGAAGGCGGCCACCAGCCGCTGCCGTTCGGCGGCGCTGAGTGCGTCCACGCGGGTAGCCAGCACCTCATCCAGGCTGCGCAGGCGGGTAGTGCCGAGGATGCCGCTGGCCACGCCCGGGTGTTGCAGCACGTAGGCGAAGGCGGTCTGCGCCGGGCGTTGGCTGTGGATGCTCGCTACCGCGCGGCGCATCACGCCCGCACTGCGCATCAACTGGCGGCTGCTCGGTTTCAGCCATGCGCGGGCCAGATACCAGGCATCGGCCAGCCGGGGCAGGCGCGGGCGTGCGGGCAGCAGGTGCCCCTGTGCCAGCACCGTGCCGGCCAGCACGCCGATTCCGGCCGCGTGCAGCCGATCGATCAGCGGCGCACGGTCCTGCTGCAACGCGTTGAAATCCAGCAGCACCACGTCGAAGGCCTGCGGGTGGTCAATCATCCATTCCAGCGTGGCGGCCGAATGGGTGTTGATGCCGGTGTGCCGGATCAGCCCGCGTTCGCGCAGGCGGGCCAGCGCGTGCAGCAGATCGTCGTTGATGTCGTGCTGGCTGGCGCCGTGCAACTGGTACACGTCCAGGTAGTCCAGGCCCAGGTTGCGCAGCGACGCCTCGCAACTGGCGGTGATCGCCGCCGGCGAGAAATCACGCTGCTCGGCACCGCTGATCCCGGCCTGCCCGGTCAGCGTGCCGCCCTTGCTGGAAATCACCAGCGATTCGCGCGGAAAGCGTGCCAGCAGCGGGCGCAGGATGCGGCCCAGGCGCGGTTCGGCGTGGAAGCCGGAGTAGTTGTGGCCGGTGTCGAGCAGGTTCACGCCCTGCGCCAGCGCGTGCTCGACCACTGCTGCAGCGGCGTCCTCGGCGAAGCGCGGATGGCCCCAGAAGCCGGAACAGCCCAGCCCGACCGGTGAGACGGCCAGCCCGGTGCGGCCCAGCATGCGGCGCTGCAGGGGCAGGGCGTTGCCCATCAGAACTCCAGGTCCAGTGCCGCGCACAGGTAGTCCACGAACGGCGCCAGAGTGGCCAGGTCCTTGCCCAGGGTGGACAGCAGGCGCGGGCCGGTCATGGTGTCATCGTCCAGCGAACGCCACATGACCCAGTTGCGATGCTTCAGATCGTCGATGAATTCGAAGTCGGCCGGGAAGCCGCGCGGCGGCCGCACCAGCTTTTCGCTCTGCTCGAAGTCGAAGCGCTTGCGCAGGGGCGCGCCGTGCGCGGCCGCCTTCCAGCTGCCCGGGTTGTCCAAAATGAAGTGGCGCACGCGCCGCTGGGTCTCCGGTTCCGGGTGCCACAGGCCGGCGCCGACGAAGCTTTCGCCGGGCTGCAGGTGGATGTAGAACGAGGGCGCGGCCACTTCACGGCGGCGCTCGTGGAACAGGCGCGCACCCTGCCAGGTCTTGTACGGCGACTTGTCGTTGGAAAAGCGTGCATCACGGTGGATGCGGAACAGCGAGCCGCCCACGCCGCGGGTGTCGGCGCGGAAGTGCTCGCTGACCTCGCCCAGGGCGGGCTGCAGGTCGCCCAGCAGGCGCAGGAACGGCTGCCGCACGTGGTCTTCGTACTGCTGGCGATGGTCGTTGAACCACGCCTTTTCGTTATGCCGCGCCAGGCTGCGCAGGAACTTGAAACTGGCCTCGGAAAAATACGTACTCACAGCTGCTCCTGCAGGTGGTGGCCCCAGTCGCGCAGCGACTGCAGCAGCTCGGCGCGGCGCACGTCGTCGGGCGCTTCGGCGGCCAGCGCGTCGATCTGCTGCTGGTACTGGGGCAGGTTCAGTTCGCCGAGGCCCTGTTCGCCCAGCAGGCGTTGGCGGCGGTACGCCTGCCATCGTTCCTGTTCGGCCGGCGACAGGGTGCCGGGATGGTTGCGGGCGCGGTAGCGGAACAGCAGTTCGGGCAATCGCGGGTCGCGGAAGCGTTCTTCCAGCGCGGCCAGCTGCTGCGGCGCACTGGTGCGGGCCAGGGCCAGCAACGGCTTGTCGCCGGCGCCGAGGAAACCGTCGTACAACGAGGCGTCCACATCGGTCAGCATTGGTGGGCGCGGCTGGTTGAACACCTGGCGGGCCTTCTCGGCCAGTTGCGGCGCCACCTCGCGCAGGCGCGCGGCCTTGGCTTCGATCGCGGCCACGTCCAGTCCCAGTCGCGCATGGTCATCGGCACGCAGGTGGTTCCAGGCCACCAGCGCCGGCACCTTGTTCAGATGCACTTCCTTCAGCGGCACGCGGGCCACGCCCTCGGGCAGTTCGCTGGCGCGCAGGTACAGGCGCTGGGCGATCACCTCGGCCGGCAGCGCCAGCAGGTCGTCCACTTCGCCGTCCAGATCGAACACGATGGCGCGGTTGCCGATGGTCGGGTGCATGGCCAGCGGCAGCACTGGCGCCGCGCACAGGCGGCTGGCCGGGTAGCGCATGGAAATGTGCAGTACTGGCTGCATCGCGGCCACGTCCAGCAGGCCGCCGACGAAGCGCTTGTCGCGCAGCTTCAGGGCGTAGTCCCACAAGCGCGGCTGCGATTGCTTGAACAGGCGGGCCATGCCCAGCGTGGCGCGCACATCGGAAAGCGCTTCGTGCGCATCGCCTTCGCGCACGCCATTGGCCTCGGCCAGGTGTTCGAGCTTGAACGAGGTCGCGCCGTCTTCGCGCTGCGGCCACTGGATGCCGTCCGGGCGCAGTGCGCGCATCAGCCGCAGCATGTCCAGCAGGTCCCAGCGCGAATTGCCGTTGCGCCACTCGCGCTCGTAGGGATCGTGGAAGTTGCGGAACAGGCCGTAGCGGATGAACTCGTCGTCGAAACGCAGGGTGTTGTAGCCCAGCGCACAGGTGCCGGGGCGCGACAACTGCTCGTTGATGCGGTCGAACGCCTCGGCCTCGCTCACGCCCTCGGCCATGGCCTGCTGCGGGGTGATGCCGGTCACCAGGGTGGCCATGGGCGAGGGCAGCAGATCATCGGCCGGGCGCACGAAGAAGCTGACCGGCGTGTCGATCACGTTCAGATCGGCGTCGGTACGCATGGCCGCGAACTGCGCGATGCGGGTGCGGCGCGGATCCTGGCCGAAGGTTTCCAGGTCGTAGAACAGGAAGCTGTCAGCCATCAGTGCGCGCCCTCCAGCACCGGCAGCTGCGCGTGGATCTGCGCTTCCAGTGCGGCCCAGTCGATGTTGTCCAGCGTGGTGTGGCCGGCACTGGCCGCCACCAGCATGTCGCGCTGCAGTTCGGTGCGGCGCAGCGCTTCGGCATACGGCGTGTGCAGGAAGGTGACCATGGTGTAGTGCGGCACGAAGCGGGTCGGCCAGCGCCGCTGCAGTTCCTGTTCCAGCTCGCGCTGCAGCAGGAAGGCCGGGTCGGCCACGCGGTCACGCATTTCCAGGTAGTTTTCCAGCGCCATCTGCTGGATCGCCTGCGCATTGGGCTTGCGCTCGGCTTCGAAGGCGGCGAAGGCGCCCTGCAGATCGTCGGCGTCCATCAGCTGCCGGGCCAGCGCCACGCAATCCTCGAACGCGCAGTTCATGCCCTGGCCGTGGAACGGCACCATCGCGTGCGCGGCATCGCCGATCAGCACGGCGCGGCCGTCCTGGTGCCAGCGCTCCAGGGTCAGCGTGCCCAGCAGGCCCGGCGGGTGCTGCTCCCAATCGGCGCGCAGGTCCGGGATCAGCGGCAGCGCATCGGCGAATTCGGCGGCGAACAGCGCCTCGGCCTGCGCACCGGTGTTGACCGTGGCGAAGCTGGGGTTGCCCTGGTTGGGCAGGAACAGGGTGACGGTGAAGGTGCCTTCGTGGTTGGGCAGGGCGATGCACATGTAGTGGCCGCGCGGCCAGATGTGCAGCGCATTGCGCTCGATGCGGAAGCTGCCATCGGCGGCCGGCGGGATTTCCAGTTCCTTGTAGGAATGGTCGAGGAAGGCGATGTCCTCACCCAGCGGCGCGCGCCGGTTCATTGCCGCACGCAGTGCCGAACCGGCACCGTCGGCGCCGATCAGGCTGTCGAAGCGGATGTCATGCGGGCTGTCGTCGCGGTCATCGATGAAGCGCGCGTAGCCGGCGTCGAAATCCACGGTGTGCAGGCGGCGGTGGAAATGCACGGTGGCACCGGCTTCTTCGGCCAGCTGCAGCAGCGTGGTGTTCAGTTCACTGCGATGGATCGACCAGATCACTTCGCTGTCGTCGCGGCCATAGCGTTGCAGCTGCGGCTGGCCGTCGCGTGGGTGAACCATGCGCCCGCGCATCATCACCGCGCGGGCCATCACTTCGTCTTCCACGCCGGCCTGGCGCAGCGCATTGCGGCCGCGCTCGGCCAGGGCCAGGTTGATCGAACGGCCGCTTTCATAATCGGCCACGCGTGGGTCGCCGCGGCGTTCGTACAGGGTGATGCGCCAGCCCTGCCGCGACAGCAGGATGGCCAGCAGGGAACCGGCCAGGCCGGCGCCGATGATGCTCAGGGAGCGGGAGGCGTGTGCGATCAACGAACTGTCCAGCAATAGGGGAGGGCGCGGCTTACAGGCCGGCCCAGGCTTCCACTTCCTCGACGAAATGGTGCACGTCCAGGTAGCGGTTGTAGAGCGGGGTGGGCGAAATGCGGATGACGTCCGGCTCGCGCCAGTCGCCGAGCACGCCGACGCCACGCAGGTATTCGAACAGCGCGCGTCCACGTTCGCGGCCACCGATCACCCGCAGCGACAGCTGGCAGCCGCGGCGTTCCGGTTCGGACGGGGTGACCACGTCCAGCACCTGCGGCAGGCGCGCGCGCACCAGTGCATCGAGCAGGCCGGTCAGCGCCAGCGATTTGCTGCGCAGCGCTTCCATGCCGGCGCGCTCGAACAGGTCCAGCGAGGCGCGCAGCGGGGCCAGGCCCAGGATCGGCGGATTGCTCAGCTGCCAGCCCTCGGCGCCCACCGCCGGGGTGAACTGTGGCGACATCTGGAAGCGCGTGGCTTCTTCATGGCCCCACCAGCCGGCGAAGCGCGGCAGGGTGGTATCGCGGTGGTGGCGCTCGTGGACGAAGGCACCGGCCACGGCACCCGGGCCGCTGTTGAGGTACTTGTAGTGGCACCACACGGCGAAGTCTGGCGCCACATCGTGCAGGTGCAGCGGCACGTTGCCGACCGAATGGGCCAGGTCGAAACCGATGCGGGCGCCCTGCAGGCGCGCGGCGCGGGTGATCGCGTCCAGGTCGAACACCTGGCCGCTGCGGTATTGCACGCCCGGCCACAGCACCAGCGCCAGGCGCGGGCCGTGTTCGGCGATGGCGCGCTCGATCGCGGCCAGCGAAATCGTGCCGTTGGCTTCATCCGGCTGCACTTCCACCAGGCAGTCGGCCGGGTCGAAACCGTGGAAGCGGATCTGTGCTTCCACCGCGTGGCGGTCGGTCGGGAAGGCGCCGGCTTCCATCAGGATGACCGGGCGCTGTGCGGTGGGGCGGTAGAAGCTGACCATCATCAGGTGCAGGTTCACGCTCAGCGTGTTCATCGCCACCACTTCGCTGGGCAGGGCGCCGACCACGCGGGCCAGCTGCGCGCTCACCAGGCGGTGGTAGGACAGCCACTGGGTAGGGCCGGTGAAATGACCTTCCACGGCCAGCTCGCCCCACTGCTTCATGACCTCCTGCACGGCGGCCTGCGCGCCGCGCGGCTGCAGGCCCAGCGAGTTGCCGACAAAGTAGGTCTGCTCACCGCCGCCATGGCGCGGAATCAGGAATTCGTTGCGCAGCGGGCGCAGCGGATCGGCAGCGTCCAGGGCAATGGCGTGGGTGCGGCTGAGCAGATCGGACATGGGCGGGCAACAGGCTGCAACGGGATTGCCAGTGTAGCGCCTGGCGCCTGCCCGGGGCGTCGCGGCCGCGCTTCGGGCGCCGCGTTTTCTGGTAGTGGCCAACCTTGGTTGGCGCTCTTAGATCCATGCGCCCACCAAGGTGGGCGCCTACCGGTGCGGGCGTCGCGTTTTCTGGTAGTGGCCAACCTTGGTTGGCGCTCTTAGATCCATGCGCCCACCAAGGTGGGCGCCTACCGGTGCGGGCGTCGCGTTTTCTGGTAGTGGCCAACCTTGGTTGGCGCCTACCGGTGTGGGCCTCAGCCCGCTGCGGGTGCCGGCAACGGGTCCACGTGCCCGCATTCACTGCAGGTGCGCAGTTCCAGGCTCGCCTGGTAGCGCGCGAACACCTTGGGCAGGTCGGTCTCGATGTTCTGCAGGGTGAAGTACTCTTCGTACAGCTTGTGGTTGCACTGCTCGCAATGCCAGATCACGCCATCGCGCTCGTGCGCCAGGCGCTTGCGCTCGACCACCAGGCCGACGCCGCCGGGCGGGCGCCGCGGCGAATGCGGCACCTTGCCCGGCAACAGGAAGATCTCGCCGGCGCGGATCGGGATATCGCGCACGGCGCCCTCTTCCTGCACCTTCAGCACCATCTCGCCTTCCAGCTGGTAGAACCACTCCGGGCCTTCGTCGTAGTGGTAGTCGGTGCGCGAGTTCGGCCCGCCCACCACCATCACGATGAAGTCGCCGTTCTCGATCATCTTGTTGCCCACCGGCGGCTTCAGCAGGTGCCGGTGTTCTTCGATCCAGGCCAGCAGGTTGATCGGCGAGGCGAGCATGGCAGTCTCCGGTCGGTCAGTCGCGCTTGCCGTGGCGGGGCACGAAGGCCAGGGCCTTTTCGTACGCCGGCTTCAGCTCGTCCTGGGCGCCGACGTCGATGCCCATCTCGCTCACCCGGCCGTCCTTCAGGCTGTATACCCAGCCGTGCACCATCAGCTTCTGGCCACGCGCCCAGGCGTCTTCCACGATGGTGGAGCGGCACAGGTTGGCCACCTGTTCGATCACGTTCAGTTCGCACAGGCGCGCGTGCTTGAGCTCGTCATCGTCGATCGCATCGAGGATGGCCGCGTGCTTCTGTGCCACATCGCCCACGTGGCGCAGCCAGTTGTCGGCCAGGCCCACGCGGGTGTTGTGCAAGCAGGCGTGCACGCCACCGCAGCCGTAGTGGCCCACGATCAGGATGTGCTTCACCTTCAGCTGGTCCACCGCGTACTGCACCACGCTCAGGCAGTTCAGGTCGCTGTGGGCCACCACGTTGGCCACGTTGCGGTGCACGAACACCTCGCCCGGGGCCATGCCGATGATCTGGTTGGCCGGCACGCGCGAATCGGAACAGCCGATCCACAGGTATTCCGGATGCTGCTGCTTGGCCAGCTGGTGGAAGAACTCAGGGTCTTCCTTTTCGATGCGGTCGGCCCATTCGCGGTTGTTCTGCAGCAGCTTGTGGATGTCTTTCATGTTCGTGTATCCCTGACGTCAGGTGGGCGCACGAGGCGACCCTGCCGGCCGCGTCGTGGTGGGGAAACGGGCGCTCAGCCGCCGGCGGCGGCCTCGTCGCGGTGCCAGCGCATCCACTGCGCCAGCTCGGTGGATGCGGGGGTGTGCAGCTCATCCAGCGCAGCGATCACCGCCAGCTGGTTGGCTTCAGGATGGTTCTGGCTCAGCTTCAGCTTCACCTGCACCTGTTCAACCTGGAAACGGAAGCCGACGATGGCGCGCAGTTCCGGACCGTGTTCGGGGCGGTCGGCCTCGAACTGCCACTGCTGGTCGACACTGGCTTCGTAATGGTCGCTGATGGCGCCGACCAGGTCGGCCAGTGCGGCAGGGTCGTCGAACCGCTGCAGCTGCCCGCGCAGTTCGGCGGCGGCGTAGTTCCAGGTGGGAACGCGTGCGGCGGGTTCCTTGTCGGGGTACCAGCTGGCCGACACGTACCCGTGCGGGCCATCCACCAGCACCTTGGCCGGGCCGTCGCGGCGCGACTGCGGGTTGGCCCGGGCCCAGTGCCCGCGCAGTTCGATCTGCGTGCCCTGGCGCTGGTACAGCACCGGCATCCGGGTCAGTTCCGGCAGGCCGTCCTCACCGGTGGTCAGCACCGTGACAAACGCATCGCGGGCCAGCAGGCGGTCCAGCCAGCGCAGGTCGGTTTCGGCGAAGGCGCGCGGGGTGAACATCGGCCTGGGCTCAGGCGCGCCCGCCCAGCGACTGCACCATGCGGCCGCGCAGGCCTTCATCGCTGCCGGCCTGCGGCGGCTGCACTTCATGCAGGCTGAAGCCGCGGACCAGCGCGTCTTCTTCGTCCAGGCCGTCGTACTCGACGAATTCGGCATCGAACAGCTGCGAACGGGCGGTGTCTTCGCTGTCGTAGCTCAGCGTGTTGCCGTCGCTGTCGAGCACTTCGGCGGTGCCGGCCGGGCGCACGCGCAGGCGGGCCCAGATCAGGGTGTTGCCAAGGCTGGCCAGCCACCAGCTGTCGCGGGCGTCGTTGTTGTCGTTCATGTGCGTATTACCAGAGCGAGGCCAGCCAGAGCAGGGCAGCCATGCCCAGTCCGGCCAGCAGGGTCAGCAGCGATACCCAGGCCGGCGTCGCCAGCCCGGACAGCGAGCGGTCCGGCTGCTGGCGATAGTCGCGGCGCAGCAGCCAGGCCAGGGCGTCGGGCTTGAGGAAGGCGCCACTGCCAAAGCGCGCGGCGAGCGCCGGGTGGCGGTCGCGCACGTGTACCAGAGTCAGCGGCCAGAAGATCACGAAGGCACTGAACCCGGCCACTGCAACGCCGACGAAACAGAGGGCGAAGAACAGGGTCATGGGGGCAGTACCTCCGTGCTCGTGTGGGGCTTAGAAGTCCGCGCTGCCCGGGGCGCGCGGGTAAGGAATGGCATCGCGGATGTTGGACAGGCCGCAGACGTAGACCACCAGGCGCTCGAAGCCCAGCCCGAAGCCGGCGTGCGGCACCGAGCCGTAGCGGCGGAAATCGCGGTACCAGCTGTAATGCTCGCGATCCAGGCCGAACTGCGCCATGCGCGCGTCCAGCACGTCCAAGCGCTCTTCGCGCTGGCTGCCGCCGATGATCTCGCCGATGCCCGGGGCCAGCACGTCCATCGCGGCCACGGTCTTGCCGTCGTCGTTCAGGCGCATGTAGAAGGCCTTGATGTGCTCGGGGTAGTTGGTCACCACCACCGGGCGGCCGACGTGTTCTTCGGTCAGCCAGCGCTCGTGCTCGGTCTGCAGGTCCAGGCCCCATTCGACCGGGAAGTCGAACTTCTTGCCGGACTTCTGCAGCAGGCTGACCGCATCGGTGTAGTCGATGCGCTCGAACGGCGCGTTGATGAAGTCTTCCAGCTTGGTGATCGCGTTCTTGTCCACGCGCTCGGCGATGAAGGCGAGGTCGTCACCGCGCTCGTTCAGCACGGCACGGAACAGGTACTTCAGGAACTCTTCGGCCAGGCGTGCGTCTTCGGCCAGGTCGGCGAAGGCGATTTCCGGCTCGATCATCCAGAACTCCGCCAGATGGCGGGTGGTATGGCTGTTTTCGGCGCGGAAGGTCGGGCCGAAGGTGTAGACCTTGCTCAGCGCCAGGCAGTAGGCCTCGACGTTCAGCTGGCCGGACACGGTCAGGAAGGTTTCCTTGCCGAAGAAGTCGCGGCTGAAGTCGATCGCGCCCTTCTCATCGCGCGGCAGGTTCACCATGTCCAGGGTGGACACGCGGAACATCTGACCGGCGCCTTCGGCGTCGGAGGTGGTGATGATCGGGGTGCTGATCCAGTTGAAGCCGTTCTCGTGGAAGAAACGGTGCACGGCCTGGGCCAGGCAGTTGCGGATGCGGGTGACCGCGCCGAACAGGTTGGTGCGCGGGCGCAGGTGCGCCACTTCACGCAGGAACTCCGGCGACATCGGCTTGGGCTGGATCGGGTAGGTCAGCGGGTCTTCCACCCAACCAACCACGTCCAGCGCGCTGGCCTGGATCTCGAACGACTGGCCCTTGCCCTGCGACTTCACCAGGGTGCCGGTGGCGATGACCGAGCAGCCGCTGGTCAGGCGCTTGATCTCGTCGAAGTTGCCCAGGGTGTCGTTGGCCACGACCTGGATCGGGGCGAAGCAGGAGCCGTCGCTCACATTCACGAAAGCCAGATTCGCTGAACCGCGCACCGTGCGCACCCAACCGCGTACCGTGACTTCGCCGCCTTCCGGGATCTTCCCGGCAAGCGCATGTTCAACGCTGACCACCGTCATGACTTGAATCCTCTGCTGATCGACTCGATCTGTGAACACGGGAGTTTACCGGTTGCAGCGTTCTGCTTGCGAGGCATTTTTCGCGCCGCTGGGCTCCTTATAATGTCCCCGTACCCCTGGAGTGAGCCTCATGGCCGTCAGCCTGACCCCCATCGCCTTCGAGCGCGTGCAGCGCTTTGTAGCCCAGACCCCCGGCGCCCTGGGCCTGCGCTTCGGCGTGACCAAGACCGGCTGCTCCGGCTGGGGGCATGTGACCGACCTGGCCCGCGACGAGCGCGAGGGTGACACCGTGTTCGACCAGGACGGGGTGAAGATCTATGTCGATGCCAAGAGCCTGGCCCTGGTGGACGGCACCGTGATCGACTTCGGCAAGCATGGCCTGAGCGAGACGTTCACGTTCAGCAACCCGAACGCCACCGCCGAGTGCGGGTGCGGTGAAAGCTTCACCACCGACGCCGACAAGGCCTGACGCACGGTTGTGGCGCCCGCCGGGCATGGCCCGGCGCTACCTCGCCTGCCATGGCCCGGCGCAACCCGCCTGGCAGGTGCCGACCGCACCCCGCCTGGTAGGTGCCGACCTTGGTCGGCACGAATGGACCCACGGATGGAACGCCCGGTTTTCACCTACCACCCCAACGCCTACGCGATCGCCTTTGAAGCGGTCGATGGGGTCTGTGACGGCTGCGGCCAGTCGCGCACGCTGCGCTACCGCGGGCCGTTCTACGCCGCCCGGAAACCCGACTACCTGTGCCCGTGGTGTATCGCCGATGGCAGTGCGTCGGCACGTTTCGATGGCGAATTCACCGGCTGGAGTGACATCGAGGGGGTTTCCCCGGACCCGGCCGACCCGCCGCCGACCATCCCCCGCGAGCATCTGCTGGAGATCTGCGAGCGCACCCCGGGCTACCGGTCCTGGCAGCAGTCGGTCTGGCTGAGCCATTGTGAACGGCCCTGCGCGTTCCTCGGATTCGCCAGCGGCGAAGACCTGCTGCCGATCCTGGACCAGGTCCGGCCGGACGTGGCGGCGGTCAACCCGCGCGACGCCGACGGGGTACTGGAATGCCTGACCCGTGATGGCGAGATGGTCGGTTGCCTGTTCCAGTGCCTGCAGTGCGGCCAGCACCGCCTTCACGTCGATCTGGGCTGAATACGTTCGCCGGGCCCGGTAGGTGCCGACCTTGGTCGGCACGACGGCAGGGCGGGCCGGGTTGCCCGCCACCCCCATCTGCGCCATAATGCGCGGCTTCCTGCCCTCTGGGCGGGAACCCTTGCCCCACCGCGGTATCCACGGCGGGGGGCTGTCCGGCCGCAAGGCCACATCCGAAAGGTAGAAAAAACATGAGTCGTCATTACGAAATCGTGTTCATGGTCCACCCGGACCAGAGCGAGCAGGTCCCGGCCATGATCGAGCGCTACAAGTCGCTGGTCGAGAACGGCAACGGCACCATCCACCGTCTGGAAGACTGGGGCCGCCGCCAGCTGGCGTACCCGATCCAGAACCTGGTGAAGGCGCACTACGTGCTGCTGAACATCGAAGCCGACCAGGCCGTGCTGAACGAGCTGACCGAAAGCTTCCGCTTCAACGACGCCGTGCTGCGCAACCTGGTCATCAAGCGTGACGAGGCTGACACCGAGCAGTCGCTGATCATGAAGAGCAAGGACGAGAAGGGTGACAAGCCGGAGCGCGGTGAGCGCCGTCGTCGTGACGACGAAGAAGGCGAGTCCACCACCACCGCTGACAACGAAGCCGGCGACGACGCCGCTTCCGCCGCCTAAGGAGCCTTCCCATGTCCAAGTTCTTCCGTCGCCGCAAGTTCTGCAAGTTCACGGCTGAAGGTGTGAAGGAGATCGACTACAAGGATCTCAACACCCTGCGCCAGTACCTGACCGAGAACGGCAAGATCGTGCCGAGCCGCGTCACCGGTACCAAGTCGAAGTACCAGCGTCAGCTGGCGACCGCCGTCAAGCGCGCTCGCTTCCTGGCCCTGATTCCGTACACCGACAACCACGACGTCTGATGCCCGGCGGGGCGGCCCCGTGCCGCCCCGCTGTGCCAGCTATTCGGACAGCCACAGTTGCGGGGCGCTGCCTCGCTAACGAATAACTTATCTGGAGCACTACCATGCAGCTGATCCTCCTGCAGAAGGTCACCAACCTCGGCAACCTGGGTGACCTGGTCACCGTCAAGCCGGGCTACGGCCGTAACTTCCTCGTGCCGCAGGGCAAGGCCGTGCCGGCCACCGAGAGCAACAAGGCCGAGTTCGAAGCCAAGCGCGCCGAATACGAAGCCAAGGCACAGGCCATCCACGCCGACGCTGAAGCCCGCAAGGCCAAGCTGGAAGGCGCGAGCGTGACCATCGCCGCCAACGCTTCGACCGAAGGCAAGCTGTACGGCTCGGTCGGCGCCCGCGAAATCGCCGATGCCTTCACCGCTGCCGGCCTGGAGCTGAGCAAGAGCGAAGTCATCCTGGGCGAAGGCGCCTTCCGCAACATCGGTGAATACGACGTCCTGGTGCACCTGCACGCCGACGTGGAAACCACCGTCAAGGTTGTGGTCGAAGCCGAAAAGGCCTGATTCCGGGCCGAAAGGCCGGGTATCACCGCAGAACGGGCGCCCGCAGGGGTGCCCGTTTTGTTTTGGGCGGCCGCCGCCCGCCCTGCCATGTTCCACGCCCCGCGTAGAACATGCCGTGTAGAACCGGGCCACATCGGTATACTCAGGGCGTCACGCCCATGTCATTGTCGGCGATCCCAGTAGGATCAATGACTTGCAGGGCAAGCAGGCCGCCCGCCGGCCCCAGCCCGGAACCCCTATGCGTCTTTCCACGATCAAGCTGTCCGGCTTCAAGTCGTTCGTCGATCCGACCACCCTGCACCTGCCGACCAACATGACCGGCGTGGTGGGCCCCAATGGGTGCGGCAAGTCGAACATCATCGACGCCGTGCGCTGGGTCATGGGTGAGAGTTCGGCCAGCCGTCTGCGTGGCGACTCGCTGACCGACGTGATCTTCTCCGGTTCCAATGCGCGCAAGCCGGTCTCGCAGGCCACCGTCGAGCTGATCTTCGACAACTCCGACCATACGATTTCCGGCGAGTACGCCTCGTTCAACGAAATCTCGGTCAAGCGCACGGTCAGCCGCGATGGCACCAGCAATTACTATCTGAACGGCACCAAGTGCCGCCGCCGCGATATCACCGATCTGTTCCTGGGCACCGGCCTGGGCCCGCGCAGCTACTCGATCATCGAGCAGGGCATGATCAGCCAGATCATCGAGGCGCGCCCGGAAGACCTGCGCGTGTACCTGGAAGAGGCCGCCGGCATTTCCAAGTACAAGGAACGCCGCAAGGAAACTGAAACCCGCATCCGCCATACCCGCGAGAACCTGGACCGGCTGGGCGACCTGCGCGATGAGATCGGCAAGCAGCTGGAGCACCTGAAGCGCCAGGCCAAGCAGGCCGAGCAGTACCAGGCGCTGCAGGAAGAGCGCCGGGTGAAGGACGGGCAGTGGAAGGCGCTGGAATTCCGCGGCCTGGATGGCCGTCTTTCCAAGCTGCGCGAAGGCCTGCTGCAGGAAGAAACGCGTCTGCAGCAGCTGATTGCCGAGCAGCGTGAAGCCGAAGCTCATATCGAGACCTCGCGCGTGCGCCGCGAAGAGGCGGCCGACGCTCTGAACACCGCACAGGCTGCCGTCTATCAGGTGGGCAGCACGCTGGCCCGGGTAGAACAGCAGATCCAGCACCAGCGCGAGCTGTCGCAGCGCCTGCACAAGGCGCGCGACGAAACCCAGCAGGCGCTGGCCGAGCTGGGCCAGCACATCAGCGGCGACGAGGCGCGCCTGGGCGTGCTGCGCGAGGCCGTCGAAGACGCGACCCCGCAGCTGGAAGCGCTGCAGGAAGAGCACGAGATCAAGCAGGAAAGCCTGCGCGAGGCCGAGGACCGCCTGGCCAGCTGGCAGCAGCGCTGGGAACACCACACCTCGCAGAGTTCGGAAGCCTCGCGCGCCGGCGATGTCGAGCGCACCCGCGTGGACTACCTGGACAAGCAGATCCTGGATGCCGACCGCCGCCGCGAGGCGCTGGCGGCCGAGCGCGCCGGCCTGGATGTCGAGGCACTGGAAGAGGCGTTCGAACAGCTGCACCTGCAGCACGACACGCAGAAGACCGCGCTGGACGAGCTGACCGAAGAGGTCGAGCACCGCAAGGAAGGCGTGGCCGTCGTGCAGGAACAGCAGCGCGCGGGCCAGAACGAGCTGGCCGAGCTGCGCAAGCAGGTCAATGGCCTGCGCGGGCGCCTGGCCTCGCTGGAAACCCTGCAGCAGGCCGCACTGGGCCAGGAGCAGGGTGCTGCGGTGGCCTGGCTGCAGTCGCACGGCCTGGATTCGGCGGCGCGTGTCGGCGAGCGTCTGGACGTCGATGCCGGCTGGGAAAATGCCGTTGAAAGTGCGCTGGGCGAACTGATCGAAGGCGTGCTGGTCGACGACCCGTCCCGCCTGGTCGACGCGCTCGGCGAGCTGGGCGAGGGCCGCATTGCCCTGGTCGCCAGCGATGACGCCGCGCTGGATGTGGCGCCGACCTCGTTGGCCGCGCGCGTGCGTGGCCCGGTGGCGATCCGTCGCCTGCTGGCGCACCTGCACGGTGCCCGCGACCTGGCCGAGGCCAAGACGCTGCAGGCCGGTCTGCCTGAAGGCGATTCCATCATCACCCAGCACGGCGAGCGCCTGGGCCGGGGCTGGCTGCGCGTGTCGCGCTCCGGCGCCGCGCAGCAGGGCGCCTTGCTGCGCGAACGTGAGATCAATGAGCTGCGCGAACAGATCGAACAGCTGCAGGACCGCGAGGCCGAGCTGGAAGAGCGCTTGGCCGGCCTGCGCGAGCAGTTGCTGGCCGCCGAGCAGCAGCGCGAGGACGCGCAGCGCACCTTGTACCAGGCCCATCGCGGCGTATCCGAACTGGCCGGCCAGCTGCAGGGCCAGCAGGGCAAGGTAGAGGCCGCGCGTGCCCGCATCGACCGCATCGAAGGTGAGCTGAAGCAGTTGCTGGAGACGCTGGACGCCAACAACGAACAGGCGCGCGAAGCGCGTTCGCGGCTGGAAAACGCGGTCAGCAGCATGGGCGACCTGGAATCGATCCGGCAGGGTCTGGAAGGCGAGCGCCGCCAGCTGACCGAAGCGCGCGACCTGGCCCGTGATGCTGCACGTGCAGTGCGCGAGCGTTCGCATGCGCTGGCACTGACCCTCGAATCGCAGCGTGCGCAGCTGGCGTCGCTGGGGCAGGCGCTGGAGCGCATGAGCACCCAGCGTGGCCAGCTGGATTCGCGCCTGGGCGAACTGCATTCGCAGCTGGACGATGGCGATTCACCGGTGGAATCGCTGCAGGCCGAGCACCAGAGCGCGCTGGAAGAGCGTGTGCGCGCCGATCGCGTGCTGACCGAGGCACGCACCCTGCTGGACGGCATCGATGCCGACCTGCGCACCTATGAACAGACCCGCCACCAGCGTGACGAGCAGGCATTGGCGCAGCGCGAGCGAATTTCTCAGCGCCGGCTGGACCAGCAGGCGCTGGTGCTGAGCGCCGAAACCCTGCAGGCCGCCGTGGAAAAGGCCGGCTTCGTGATGGCTGAAGTGCTGGAGGCGCTGCCGGATGATGCGCGCCTGGGCGAGTGGGAACAGGCCGTGCACCAGATCGACGCGCGCATGCGCCGGCTGGAGCCGGTGAACCTGGCCGCCATCCACGAGTACGGCGAGGCCTCGCAGCGCTCGGATTACCTGGATGCGCAGCACACCGACCTGACCACCGCACTGGAAACCCTGGAAGATGCGATCCGCAAGATCGACCGCGAAACCCGCGGGCGCTTCAAGGACACCTTCGACCGGGTCAACGCCGGCGTGCAGGCGCTGTATCCGCGCCTGTTCGGTGGCGGCCATGCCTACCTGGAACTGACCGGCGAAGACCTGCTCGACACCGGCGTGACCATCATGGCGCGCCCGCCGGGCAAGCGCGTGTCCAGCATTTCGCTGCTGTCCGGCGGCGAAAAGGCGATGACTGCGGTGGCTCTGGTGTTTGCCATCTTCCAGCTCAACCCCGCGCCGTTCTGCCTGCTGGACGAAGTGGACGCGCCACTGGACGAGGCCAACGTCGGTCGCCTGGCCAACATGGTCAAGGAAATGAGCGAGAAGGTGCAGTTCCTGTTCGTCAGCCACAACAAGGCGACGATGGAAGCGGCGCACCAGCTTTCCGGCGTGACCATGCGCGAACCCGGCGTCAGCCGCCTGGTCAGCGTGGACCTGGAAGAAGCCGCGCGATTGGCGGGCGCGGCCTGACGTGCCATTCTAGTTACCTGAATGAACTAGCCGGAGAACCCATCGAATGTCCGACACGGCACTGTTGCGCATCGGCATCCTGGCCGCCGGCCTGCTGCTGGTGGCTGCGATCTTCCTGTTTGGTCGCCCCAAGAAGAAGCCGCAGGGGCGTCGCGTGGACGGCCCCGAGCCGGCTGCAGGCGAGCGCCGCGAACCGGTACTGGGCGAAGACGGCGTACCGCTGGCCGAGACCCGCAGCGAACCCGGCCTGGGCGAAGAGGGCCAGCAGGCCGAACTGGGCCTGGCCGATGCAGACGGCGCGGCCAACGACCTTGGCAAGCGCGCCACCCAGGATTTCGACAAGATCGTTTCGCTGTTCGTGGCCGCCCGCGCGGGCGAACAGCTGCGCGGCGAAGACATCGTGGTGGCGGCGGAAAAGACCGGCCTGGTATTCGGCCACATGAACGTGTTCCACCGGCTGGTGGAAGGCCACCCCGAGCGCGGCCCGATCTTCTCGATGGCCAGCATCATGAAGCCGGGCAGCTTCGACATGGCCAACATCCGCGCCATGGAAACCCCGGCCATCGCCTTCTTCCTGACCCTGCCGGCGCCGCTGACCGCGCTCGATGCCTGGGAAAAGATGCTGCCCACCGTGCAGCGCATGGCCGAACTGCTCGATGGCGTGGTGCTGGATGACAGCCGCAACGCCCTGGGCCGCCAGCGCATCGCCCATATCCGTGACGAACTGCGCGCCTACGACCGCCAGCACCAGGCCCCGCCGCTGACCAAGACCCCGCGCTGGTAACAGCGTTCTTTTCGGTGTGCCGACCAACGGTCGGCACCCACCCGTACCGTCGGGCGGCACCCACCCGTACCGTCGGGCGGCACCCACCCGTACCGTCGGGCGGCACCCACCCGGGTAGATCCACGCCACGCGTGGATGGGGCGAACCGAGGTTCGCCCCCACCTTCTACGTTACGCCGGTACGCCGGCCACCTTTGCAAACGCGCGGCGGAATGCCGCCATCTCCGCTTCGGTGCCCACGGTGACCCGCACGCGCTGCGGCCAGATCGGCCAGCTGCGGCCGATCACCACGCCGTTGTCGGCCATGGCCTTGGCAAAGGCACTGCCGTCGCGCTGCACATCCACCACGAAGCAGTTCGCTTCCGACGGCACGCAACTGAAACCTCGCTTGCCCAGCCAGGCGATGGTGGCCTGGCGTACCTGCGCGTTCTGCAGGCGCCGCTGCGGCACCAGCTGTGCGTCGCCCAGGCTGGCCAGCGCGGCGGCCAGGGCGGGTACGGGCAGGGGGTTCTCGCCCAGGCTGGACAGTTCGCGCAGGCGCTCGGGATGGGCGGCGGCCACGCCCAGGCGCAGGCCGGCCATGCCATACAGCTTGGAAAACGTGCGCAGCACGATCAGGTCATCGCGCTGGGCGACCTGGCCGATCAGGCTGGGCAGGTCGCTGTACTGCAGGTAGGCCTCGTCCACCAGCACACGGGTGGACGCCGGCTTGTTGGCCAGCAGCCAGGCCAGTTCGGCCGGCGCACTGATCGATCCGGTCGGGTTGTTCGGGTTGCACACGTAGATCAGGCCCGTGGGCCGCGCGTGGGCTGCTGCCACCATCGCCCGCAGGTCGTGAGCACCGTCCTCGCGCAGTGGCACCTTTGTTACCTGCGCGCCGCGCGCAGCAGCCAGGTCACCCAGCGCCTCGAAGGTGGGGTCGGCCACCACCAGCGCAGACTGCGGCCCGGTCCAAAGCGTGGCGGCGCGGTTCAGGGGTTCGCTGGAACCCGGGTACAGGCGCACATGGTCGGCCGGCACGGCGTTCTGGGTGGCGAAGACATCGCGCACCTGCCCGGCCAGCGCAAACTGATAGCGGCCGCTGCCGGCGATGCTGTCGCGAGCGGCCTGTTGGGCGGCGGACGCAGGGCCGTAGGGGCACTCATTGAAGTTCAACAGCACTGGGACAGCTGCCACGGGCGCCGGTTGCGCTGCAGCAGCGCGGGGCAGACCCGTGCCGGCAACAGCCAGGCCGACGCCGGCCAGGTGCAGGAAATGGCGGCGCGATGTGGGCAGGGTCACGGGCGGGATTCCAAGGGGCGGTTGCCGCACGCTAGCGCTGGTAGGGGCAGGGCGGCAAGCCCACCGCCCGGTAGAGTCGAGCTTGCTCGACTGCCGTCCAGACCCAGTCGAGCAAGCTCGACTCTACACAAAGCAGTCGAGCAAGCTCGACTCTACAAACCATCGGGCAATACGGGGCCTGACGGCCGGGCGCGGTAGAATTCCCGGCCATCCCAGAACCACCGGATTCCGATGAGCCCCAGCCCCGCCGAACGCGCCGAGGATCTCCGCCGGCAGATCGCCCAGGCCAACCGTGCCTATCACGAGCTGGATGCGCCGGAAATTCCCGATGCCGACTACGACCGCCTGGTCCGCGCGCTGGAGGCACTGGAGCGCGAGCATCCCGAGCTGGCCCGCGCCGACAGCCCGACCCAGCAGGTGGGCGCGCGCCCGTCCGGCCGCTTCGCCGAAGTCGCCCACGCGGTCCCGATGCTGTCGCTGTCCAATGCGTTCAGCGATGAGGAAGTGGCGGACTTCGTGCGCCGTATCGACGAGCGCCTGCGCCGTGGCGCGCTGCGCTTTTCCGCCGAACCGAAGATGGACGGCCTGGCGATCAGCCTGCGCTACGAGGACGGCCAGTTCGTGCTGGGCGCGACCCGTGGGGATGGCAGCACCGGCGAGGACGTGACCGCGAACCTGCGGCAGATCGCCGATATTCCCAAGCGCCTGCAGGGCAGTGGTTGGCCCGATGTGCTGGAAGTGCGCGGCGAGGTGTACATGGCCCGCGCCGATTTCGAGGCCTACAACGAACGTGCGCGCCTGCACGGCGGCAAGGTGCTGGCCAACCCGCGCAACGCAGCGGCGGGATCACTGCGCCAGCTCGACGCGAAAATCAGCGCCCAGCGTCGGCTCAGCTTCTTTGCCTACGGCACCGGCGAAGTGCAGGGCGGCGAGCTGCCGGACACCCATTCGGGCACGCTGGCGCAGCTTGGGGCCTGGGGTTTCCCGGTCAGCGACCTGTGCCAGGTGGTGGAAGGCAGCGACGGGCTGCTGGGCTACTACCGCATGATCGGCGAGCGCCGTGACGGCCTGCCTTTCGATATCGACGGGGTGGTCTACAAGCTGGACGACCGCGCCGGCCAGCAGACGATGGGCTTCGTTTCGCGCGCGCCGCGCTGGGCCATCGCACACAAGTTCCCGGCGCAGGAACAGAGCACCACGGTCGAGGCGATCGAGATCCAGATCGGCCGTACCGGTGCGGCAACGCCGGTCGCGCGTCTGGCGCCGGTGGCAGTGGCCGGGGTGATCGTGTCCAACGCCACCCTGCACAACGCCGATCAGATCGCGCGGCTGGACGTGCGCGTTGGCGACAGCGTGATCGTGCGCCGTGCCGGCGATGTCATTCCCGAAGTGGTCAGCGTCATCGTGGACCGTCGCCCGCCGGGCACCACGCCCTGGCAGATGCCCACCCACTGCCCGGTGTGCGGTGCGGAGATCGTGCGCGAAGAAGGTGCAGCGGCATGGCGCTGTTCGGGCGAACTGTCCTGCCCTGCGCAGCGCAAGGAAGCCATTGCGCACTTCGCATCGCGCCGCGCCATGGATATCGATGGCTTGGGCGACAAGTACATTGAAACGCTGGTGGACGCCGGCATCGTGAAAAGCGTGGCGGATCTGTACCGCCTCAGCCGCGACACGCTGCTGCACCTGAAGCTGGTGCTCGATGCCGAAGATCCTTCGGCCCTGGCCGCAGCATTGAAGCTGCACCTGCCCGCCGAGGGCAGTGGCGCGGTGCTCACGGCGGTGCTGAAGCTGGACGCCGCCGATGCGGGCTGGCGCGCGCAGGCGCTGGTGCAGCCGGCCAGCTTCGAATGGAACACGAAGAAGATCGCCACCAAGTGGGCCGACAACCTGATCGCGGCCATCGACGCCAGCCGCGATGCCACGCTGGAACGGCTGCTGTTCGCGCTGGGCATCGAGCACGTGGGCGAAAGCACGGCCAAGGCACTGGCGCAGTGGTTCGGTGATCTGGAACTGATCCGCCACCTGCCGTGGCCGCTGTTCAAGCGCGTGCCAGACATCGGCGGTGAAGTCGCGCGCTCGCTGGGGCATTTCTTCGAGCAGCCCGGCAACCAGCAGGCCATCGACGATCTGCTGCAGGTGGGGCAGGTGCGCATTGCCGACGCCCATCCGCCCAGCGCCAAGCTGCGCGAAGGGCTGGATCTGGCCCAGCTGCTGGTGGAAGCCGAGATTCCCGGCATCACCCGTCTCCGCGCGGAAAAGCTGGTGGCAGTATTGCCATCCGCGCAGGCAGTGCTGGACGCCGAGCACGGCCAGTTCGTCAACGCCGGCCTGCCCGATGACACCGCGCGCGGGCTGGCGCAGTGGCTGGACAGCGACGGCCATGGCGCAATGCTGCTGGCCGCCGAGCGCGCCATGCAGCACATCCTGGCGCACGCACCGGCCCTGGCCGAGGTGGTGGCCGGGCCGCTGGACGGGCAGACCGTGGTGCTGACCGGCACCCTGGCCCAGCTTACCCGCGATGTGGCCAAGGAGCGCCTGGAAGCGCTGGGCGCCAAGGTGTCGGGCAGCGTCTCGAAGAAGACCAGCTTCCTGGTGGCAGGCACCGAAGCCGGTTCCAAGCTGGACAAGGCGCAGTCGCTGGGCGTGCCGGTGTGGGACGAAGATCGCCTGCTGGCCTATCTGGCCGAACACGAGTGATGAACCCGCCGGGCGCCGCGCGCGCCCGGCCTGAAGCAAGAGAGGACTACCGATGCAGATCGCCCCGCTGGATTTCCGCCTGGCCACCCGTGCCGATGAAGAGGCATTGATTGCCTTGATGCGCGACTTCTACGCCGAAGACAAGATCGAATTCGATGATGCCCGCGTTCGCCGCGGGGTCGGTGCGCTGCTGGCCGACCCGCGCAATGGCGAGGTACTGCTGTGGCTGGACGAAGCCGGCGAGGTGGTCGGCCATGCCGTGCTGGCGATGGGCTTCAGCCTGGAGCAGGGCGGCCATTTCGTGCTGCTGGACGAGCTCTACCTGAGCCATCGCGCACGTGGCCGTGGCCGCGGCAAGCAGGCGCTGGCCATCTGCGAACAGCGTGCACGCGGCCGCGGCGTCACCCGTCTGCGGCTGGAAGTGAACCACCACAACGAACTGGCACGCCGCCTGTACCTGGCCAGCGGCTACATCGATGACACCCGCAGCCTGCTGACCCTGCCGCTGGACCATCCGCGCGCCGAGGGCATCCTGTGAATCCGCAGCTGATGCGCACGCTGCAGCAGCGCGCGGCGTTGAATGCGCTGCTGCGCCGTTTCTTCGCCGAACGCGATGTGATGGAAGTGGAAACGCCGATCCTGTCGGTGGCCGGTAACACCGAGCCGAACATCGACAGCTTCCATACCGATTTCAGTGGCCACGTCGATGCCGGTGGCCGCCGCCGCTGGCTGCGCACCTCGCCCGAATACCCGCTCAAGCGTCTGCTGGCGGCCGGCGTGGGCGACTGCTACGAGCTGGGCCGGGTGTTCCGTAACGGCGAAGCGGGCGGCCGCCACAACCCCGAATTCACCATGCTGGAATGGTATCGGGTCGGCTGGGACCACCACCGCTTGATGCACGAAACCGCCGAGCTGGTACGCCAGGCGCTGGCCCTGGTGGGGCGCACCGCCAGCCTGCGCGTGCTCAGCTATCGCGAGCTGTTCCAGCAGCATGCCGGGGTGGATCCCTTCGCTGCCGACGAGACAGCACTGCGCGCGGCGCTGGGCGAGGTACACATCGACCCGGTCGGGCTGACCCGCGATGACTGGCTGGACCTGCTGATGACCCATCGCATCCAGCCGCACTTCGATGACGCGGTGATGACGGTGGTGCATGACTGGCCCGCCAGCCAGGCGGCGCTGGCCCGCATCCGTGCCGGCAGCCCGCCGCTGGCCGAACGCTTCGAGCTGTACCTGGGCACGGTGGAACTGGCCAACGGCTACCACGAACTGAACGATGCCCATGAACAGCGCGCGCGCTTCAACAACGATCTGCAGCGCCGCCACGCGCGTGGGCAGGTGCAGCCGGCACTGGATGAAGCGCTGCTGGACGCACTGCCGGGCCTGCCCGACTGCGCGGGCGTGGCGGTGGGCGTGGACCGCCTGCTGATGGCGATGAACGGCACGCCGCGCATCGCCGATGTGCTGGCCTTCGACTTCGCCCATGCATGAGCGCGGCGTGCGCGCGCTCTTCGCGGCGCCGCTGCAGCGCCTGAACGGATCGAGCACATTCCACGCTTGATTCAGCAACGACGATGATGCTCTTATCACGCCTGATGCCAGACACTGGCAGCGTGGTTATCGACACGGTTGGGGAAAGCTTTGGTCAAGTGGTTGGCGGTCGTGGCGGCACCGGTGTACTCCATGGCGATATGGGGCGCGGTCATGCCGTTGCCGGCGTCGGCGCAGACCGGTTATGACGGCCAGGTCATCACCTGTGAATCGCGCGACATGGGTTGGGTGCACTGCGACCTGGACGTCAGCAATGGCGTCGACCTGGTACGGCAGTTGTCCAGCAACAGCTGCATCCGCGGCAGCGAATGGGGCACCGACCGCAGCGGCGTGTGGGTCACCCTGGGCTGCCGCGCCGAGTTCCGCGCACGCCCGGCCGCCGGTGCTGCGGCCACGACGGCCAGCCCCGAGACCGGCAAGCGCCTGGTGCGCCGCGTGGTGCGCTGCGAATCCAGCGGACGGCCGCAGAGCTGCCCCGTGCGGCTGGACGGCGCGCCAGTGCGGCTGCTGCGCCAGTTGTCGGTGCTGCCGTGCCGGGAAGGGCAGGGCTGGGGCTACAAGCGCAATGAAATCTGGACCAGCCGTGGCTGCCAGGGCGATTTCGAGGTGGCCGACGAACAGGGCCGCTTCGTCGATATGCCGCGCCGGCTGACCTGCGAATCCAAATCCAAGCGGCGTCGCTTCTGCGGGGCCAGCATCAGCGCCGGCGCCGAGGTGTCGCGGCAGATTTCCGGCACCGCCTGCGTGGAAGGGCAGACCTGGGGCTGGAACCGCAACGGGATCTGGGTGGACGGCGGCTGCCGGGCCGAATTCTCGGTGAATTGACCGCCCGGCAGGGCCACGGGGCAGGGGCTGGCCCTACAATGGGCGCATGAACACTGCCACCGATCTCGATTACGCCCGTTACGACCATATCCGCCCGATCCTGTGGACCGGAGACGCGCTGCAGCTGCTGGACCAGCGCAAGCTGCCGTTCGTGGTGGAACACGTAGCCTGCCATGACAGCGACGAAGTCGCCGCCGCCATCCATGCGCTGACCGTACGTGGCGCGCCGGCCATCGGCATCGCCGCGGCCTGGGGCGTGGTGCTGGCCGCGCGCGATGTGCAGGCCGCCGACGGCGCGCATGCGCTGCAGCAGCTGGAACCGGCGCTGCAGCGCCTGAATGCCTCGCGCCCGACCGCAGTGAACCTGGCTTGGGCGCTGGCGCGCATGCGCCGCGCGCTGTCCGCCGCCGGCGCCGACTGGAAGGCCGTGCTGGAAGCCGAGGCGCAGGCCATTGCCGAAGAAGACCTGGCCGCCAACCGCCACATGGGCGCACTGGGCGCGGGCCTGATCGAGACCGGCAGCGGCGTGCTGACCCACTGCAACACCGGTTCGCTGGCCACGGCCGGTTTCGGCACCGCCCTGGGCGTGATCCGCGCGGGCATGGCCCAGCAGCGCATCGCCCGGGTGTTTGCCGGCGAAACCCGGCCGTGGCTGCAGGGCGCGCGCTTGACCGTGTGGGAACTGCAGCAGGACGGCATCGATGCCACCCTGATCGCCGATTCGGCCGCCTCGCACCTGATGAAGACCGGTGCGGTGCAGTGGGTGATCGTCGGCGCCGACCGCATCTGCGCCAACGGCGATACCGCCAACAAGATCGGCACCTACCAGCTGGCCATCGCCGCCCGCCACCACGGGGTGAAGTTCATGGTGGTGGCACCCTCGTCCACGGTGGACATGGATACCGTGGACGGCAGCCAGATCGAGATCGAGCAGCGCGACCCGGGCGAGCTGTACGGCGTGGGCGGTACCCGCACCGTGGCCGAGGGCATCGCCGCCTGGAACCCGGTGTTCGACGTGACCCCGGGCGAGCTGATCGACGCCATCGTGACCGAGCGCGGGGTCATCCTGAACCCGACCGTGGAAAACATGCGGGCCGCTTTCGGCGGCTGACGGACAGGCGGGGTCAGAGCCCTTTCCTGCGGAAAGGGATCTGACCCCGGCCCCGACCAGGCTGGCCGGGCCGGTAGATCCACGCCATGCGTGGATGGTTCGCCGTTCCGTCGCCCGGCTACCCCTAAGTTCCTGATTTGTGCCGGTAAAACCCCCGTAAACACGGGCGGAAAACGGCCCGTTGTGGTAGTATCGGCAGGTTGAATCGAGGTTCCGGCACGACCCCTCCTGCAGTGGGCTGCGCCGGACTGGACCGCTACCAGACAACGGAACCCGAATGGCAGAAACCGCCAAGGAAATCATCCAGGTCAACCTGGAAGACGAGATGCGCAAGAGCTACCTCGATTACGCCATGAGCGTGATCGTGGGGCGTGCGCTGCCCGATGCGCGCGATGGCCTCAAGCCCGTGCATCGCCGTGTGCTGTTCGCGATGAACGAACTGAACGCGCACAGCAACAAGCCTTACTTCAAGTCGGCGCGTATCGTCGGTGACGTGATCGGTAAGTACCACCCGCACGGCGATCAGTCGGTCTACGACACGCTGGTGCGCCTGGCACAGCCGTTCTCGCTGCGCTACATGCTGGTCGATGGCCAGGGTAACTTCGGTTCGATCGACGGCGACTCCGCCGCGGCGATGCGTTACACCGAAGCCCGCATGTCCCGCCTCGCCCACGAGCTGATGGCGGACATCGACAAGGAAACCGTCGATTTCCAGCCCAACTACGACGAAAAGGAACTGGAGCCGACGGTCATGCCGACCCGGTTCCCGAACCTGCTGGTCAATGGTTCGGCCGGTATCGCGGTGGGCATGGCCACCAACATCCCGCCGCACAACCTGAGCGAATCGATCAACGCCTGCATCGCGCTGATCGACAACCCGGAAATCGATGTCGACGGCCTGATGGAGTACATCCCGGGCCCGGATTTCCCGACCGCAGGCATCATCAACGGCACCGCCGGCATCGTCGCCGGCTACCGCACCGGCCGTGGCCGCGTGCGCATCCGTGCCAAGGCCGATATCGAAGTGGCCGACAACGGCCGCGAATCGATCATCGTCACTGAAATTCCTTACCAGGTGAACAAGGCGCGTCTGATCGAAAAGATCGCCGAACTGGTCAAGGAAAAGAAGATCGAAGGCATCAGCGAGCTGCGCGATGAGTCCGACAAGGACGGCATGCGCATCTACATCGAGATCAAGCGCGGTGAATCTGCCGAGGTTGTGCTGAACAACCTGTACCAGCAGACGCAGATGGAATCGGTGTTCGGCATCAACATGGTGGCGCTGGTCGATGGCCGCCCGCAGTTGATGAACCTCAAGCAGATGCTGGAGGCCTTCGTCCGCCACCGTCGCGAAGTGGTCACCCGCCGCACCGTGTTCGAGCTGCGCAAGGCGCGCGCCCGTGCCCACGTGCTGGAAGGCCTGACCGTTGCGCTGGCCAACATCGACGAGATGATCGAACTGATCAAGACCTCGCCGAACCCCAACGAAGCGCGCGAACGCATGCTCGCCCGCCTGTGGGAGCCGGGCCTGGTCGGTTCGATGCTGGGTGCCGCCGGCGCTGAAGCCTCGCGCCCGGAAGACCTGCCAAAGGGCGTGGGCCTGATCGAGGGCGGCTACCAGCTGACCGAGATCCAGGCCACGCAGATCCTGGAAATGCGCCTGCACCGCCTGACCGGGCTGGAGCAGGACCGCCTGACCGAGGAATACAAGCAGCTGCTGGAAGTGATCGCCGGGCTCATCCACATCCTGGAAGATCCCGACCGCCTGCTGCAGGTGATCCGCGAAGAGCTGATCAACGTGAAGGCCGAGTTCGGCGACGAGCGTCGTACCGAAATCCGCCACAGCGAAGAAGACCTGGACATCCTGGACCTGATCGCGCCGGAAGACGTGGTGGTGACCGTGTCCCACGCCGGTTACGTGAAGCGCCAGCCGGTCAGCGTCTACCGCGCGCAGCGCCGCGGTGGCCGTGGCCGCAGTGCGGCGGCGACCAAGGAAGAGGATTTCATCGAACAGCTGTGGCTGGTCAACACGCACGATACGCTGCTGACCTTCACCAGCTCGGGCAAGGTGTTCTGGCTGCCGGTCTACCAGCTGCCCGAAGCTGGTTCCAACGCCCGCGGCCGTCCGATCATCAACTGGATTCCGCTGGAGCCGGGCGAGCGCGTGCAGGCCGTGCTGCCGGTGCGTGAGTACGCCGATGGCCAGTTCGTGTTCTTCGCCACCAGAAACGGCACGGTGAAGAAGACCCCGCTGAGCGAATTCGCCTTCCGTCTGGCCCGCGGCAAGATCGCCATCAACCTGGACGAAGGCGATGCCCTGGTTGGCGTCGGCCTGACCGATGGCGAGCGTGACATCCTGCTGTTCGCCTCCAACGGCAAGACCGTGCGCTTCGGTGAAGACAAGGTCCGTTCGATGGGCCGTACCGCTACCGGCGTGCGCGGCATCAAGATGCCGGCGGGCGAGGAAGTGGTCAGCCTGATCGTGGCCGAAAGTGCCGGTGGCATCGAGGACGAGAACGAGGACGACAACGGTGTCGAGGAAACCGCCGCCAATGGCGATGCGGTGATCGACGGCGCCGACGACGCCAGCGTGCAGTACATCCTGACCGCCACCGAAAACGGCTACGGCAAGCGCACCCCGCTGCCGGACTACCCGCGCAAGGGCCGTGGCACGCAGGGCGTGATCGGCATCCAGACCACCGAGCGCAACGGCAAGCTGGTCGCCGCGGTGCTGATGGGGTCGGGCGACGAAGTCCTGCTGATCTCCGACGGCGGCACCCTGGTGCGTACGCGCGGTTCGGAAATCAGCCGCGTGGGCCGCAACACCCAGGGCGTGACCCTCATCCGCCTGTCGAAGGACGAGAAGCTGCAGGCGGTGGAGCGCATGGACGCCTCGATCGACGAGGACGAGGACGAGGTGGCTGCTGCCGCCCCGGCCGAAGCCCCCGCACCGAGCGAGGACGCGCCGCAGGCATAAGCCCGCTTCGCGACGTCACCTCAACAACGCCGGCCTCGTGCCGGCGTTGTTGTATCCGGCGCTCACCGCACGCGCACTTCACAGCGACGGTGGGATAACAGGCCATGCTGCCCCCGGAGATCGACGATGTCCGCCACGCCGCAGTCCGCCGCACCCGCTGTGTCCCGCCATCCGTTGGTAACCGTGCTGGCCCTGCTGCTGGTCGTGCTGGGGCTGGTCATCGGTGGCCTAGGCGCGTGGCTGGGTAGCCTGGGCGGCTCCTGGTACTACGCCATCGCCGGTGCCGGCCTGCTGGCCAGCGGCATCCTGCTGTGGGGCAATCGGCGCAGTGGCGCGCTGGTCTACGCGGCGCTGTTCGTCGGCACCGTGCTGTGGACCTGGTGGGAATCGGGCAGCGATTACTGGCGCTGGGTGCCGCGGCTGGGCATGGTGACCGCGCTGGGCATCGTGCTGGCATTCGTGGCGCCCACCCTGCGCGCGCCGGTGCCCAAGCGGCTGTCGCGCAGCGTTGGATGTGTGCTGATCCTGGTCTTCGTGGCCGCCTTTGCACTGGCCTTTGCGCCACACGGCGAAGTGGACGGCCGCCAGCCATACCCCGAGGCCGCCGTCAGTGCCGGCCTGGACCCCACGCGCGACACCACCGGGCTGCAGCCGTCCGACCAACCTGCCGAAGAGGACTGGGCGGCATGGGGCCGCAGCAACGCGGCCACGCGTTTTTCGCCGCTGCAGCAGATCACCCCGAAGAACGTGGGCACGCTGCAGCTGGCCTGGCAGTTCCGCACCGGCGACGTACCCCGCAAGCGCTGGGGGGCCGAGACCACGCCGCTGAAGATCGGCAACCGGCTGTACCTGTGCAGCGCGCGCAACCAGCTGATCGCGCTGGACGCGGCCAGCGGCAATGAAGTCTGGCGCTTCGATCCCAAGGTGCGCGACGCCTCCATTCCCTATACCGCCGCCTGCCGTGGCGTGGCCTATTACGAGCAGCCCAGTGCGCCCACGGTGGCCGATGCCGTGCTGGCCGATGTGGCCGCCGACCTGGCTCTGCCGGCGCCGCCGCCCACCCCGATGCACCGCGCAGCCGCAGACGGCAGCCGTCCGTTCTGCAGTGCCCGCATCATCGAAGGCACGCTGGATGGCCGCCTGATTGCCGTGGATGCCGATACCGGACGACCCTGCGCCGCCTTCGGCAACAACGGCCAGGTGGACATCACCCTGGGCATGGGCGAGGTGCCGCCGGGCTATGTGTCCATCACCTCGCCGCCGGCCATCGTGCGGGGGCTGATCATCACCGGCCACCAGGTGCTGGATGGCCAGCGCCGCGATGCGCCGTCCGGTGTCATCCAGGCCTACGACGCGATGACCGGCAAGCTGCGCTGGGCCTGGGACATGGACCAGCCCGAGCGCAGCGGCCTGCCGCCGCGCGACCAGACCTACACCCGCGGCACCCCCAACATGTGGACCACGGCCACCGGCGATGAGCAGCTGGGCCTGGTCTACCTGCCGATGGGCAATTCGGCCGGTGACTATTGGAGCGGCTCGCGCACCGAGAACCAGAACCGCTACGCCACCTCGCTGGTGGCCCTGGACGTGACCACCGGCAAGCCCGCCTGGCATTTCCAGGCCGTGCGCAAGGATGTCTGGGATTACGACCTGGGATCGCAGGCCAGCCTGATCGATTACCCGACCGCGGCCGGCAAGGTGCCGGCCATCCTGCTGCCCACCAAGCAGGGCGACCTGTACATCCTGGACCGGCGCAACGGCCAACTGCTGACGCCCGCCGAAGAGCGCCCGGTGCCGCAGGGTGGGGTGGAGCCCGAACAGCGCTCGCCCACCCAGCTGTTTTCGCTGTACCACACGCTGCGCCGCGACCATGACCTGACCGAGCGTGACATGTGGGGGCTGACCCCCATCGACCAGCTGGTGTGCCGCATCCAGTTCCGCAAGGCGCACTACGAAGGGTTCTATACGCCGCCCACCAGCGACCGCCACTCCATCGAATACCCCGGCTACAACGGCGGCTCGGACTGGGGAAGCGTGGCCATCGATACGCGGCGCGGCATCATCGTGGCCAACTACAACGACATGCCCAACTACAACCGGCTGGTGCCGCGTGCCGAAGCCGACCGCAAGGGCTGGCTGCCGCGCGAACAGATCCGTGCCGACAACAAGGGCGGTGCCGAAGGGGCAGGCGACCCGCAGGTCGGCACGCCGTATGCGATCGACGTCAATGCCGGTTGGCGCCTGCCGTTCACTGGCCTGCTGTGCAAGCAGCCCCCTTATGGCGGCATCCGCGCCATCGACCTGCGCAGTGGCAAGCTGCTGTGGGACCGCCCGTTCGGTAGCGCGCGCGGCAACGGCCCGTTCGGTATCCGTTCCGGCCTGCCGATCGAGATCGGCACGCCCAACAATGGTGGCGCCGTGGTGACCGCCAGCGGACTGATCTTCATCGCCGCCGCCACCGATGATCTGCTGCGCGCCATCGACCTGAAGACCGGCAAGGAACTGTGGCATGCCAAGCTGCCGGCCGGCGGCCAGGCCAACCCGATGGTGTACGCGCAGGGCGGGCGGCAGTATGTCGTGATCGTCGCGGCCGGGCACCACTTCATGGAAACCCCGAAGGGCGATTACGTGATGGCGTATGCGTTGCCGGAATGACGATGCCCTTGGGGTCGTGTTCTGGATGCCTCCTGGGTACCGCCGATGGAAAGCTGTGACTGGCGTGGCAGAACGTGGACGCGGCAACGGGCAGCATCCATCATCGGAAGAACACGGGGCCAGCCCAGTGCCCCCATGGAAGGCATCGTATGTTGACGTTTCAACGTGTGCGCGGGCGGCGCATCGCAGTTCCGGCGGCACTGCTGACTCTGGCCGCGTGCTTGTGCATTGCGGTACACGCTGCACCTCAGGCGGAGGCACGGAAGCGGCCAAGCGGAGCTCAGCTCCTGGCTGGTGATGCACGACACCTTACGCCGGTGTACGGGCAATGCATGGCCAGCGCCAATGCGCTTGACGCCCGCCAACGCTGTGTCGACGCTGAGTTCAGGATCCATGACACCGCTCTTAACGAAGCTTACGTTGCAGCACGATCGAAGATGGCCGTCGCTGACCAGGTCGTGCTTCGCAATCTGCAGCGGCAGTGGCTTGGCCAGCGTGACAGCAGATGCCCGCAGGCAGGGGATGCCGCGGTCCAGCTGGATGCGCAGCAGTGCCGCACCCATATGACGTTGCTACGCGCCCGTCAGCTGCAGGGCAGTGGGGCTGCAGCCCTGGTCGCCGAAGCCAAAGCAGTCCTAGTCACACCAGCGCAGGGCGCCACCTATACAGCCGACGCCGCGCCTGATGACGACGGCAGGATCATCCTGCAGCCTGGTCAGGGTGTGATCTCGCCTCCATTACAGGTGGCCTTCAACGTGGCCGATTGTAGTGGCACGGACAACGTGACCACCTGTCAGGTGGAGGCGATGAAGGTGACGCGCGGCGCTCGCAACGTCGCTGTCACCGGCGTGCAGCCGCAGCTGACCCGCGCGGGTGCAGGCGCCGGTGCAAAGGTAGCCGAGCTGCTGACAGTCTCCGATCTGAACGGAGACGGTGCGCCGGATCTGCAGGTCTGGTTGGACAACAACGGTGTCTATAACGTCCCCGTGTATGCGTTTTACCTGCTCGACGCCAACGCCAATCGCTATGTTCGTGCAAGCGCGCTGGAAACGGCCATTGGTGGGCGGGACATCGACCGTGTCGAAAACGGCAGGTTTGTTCTGCGCGCCCAAGTCAGTCCGTGCGAGCGCGAGGACAAGGTTATCCAGCTCAGGGGAAGCGAAACGCGCACGTTGCTGGAACACCGCTACAACACCTGCAACGGTGAACGCCCGACCGAATCAGAGCTTCTGAATTAGCGTCCGCAGCGAACGGAATCGATCTGTACAAGGAGTATTGAGATATGAGTGACGGCTATGGAAAAAGCAGCGTCGGATTCGGCCTGACCCGTGATCAGTCGGTGGCGATGATCGTCCGGACCTGCATCGATAATGGCATTACCGATCACCGGCAGATCGCGTATGTGCTGGCGACAGCTCAGCACGAATCGCGCGATTTCGCGGCACCTGAGGAAGATTGGGGAAGGAAGCAGGCAGTGGATCTTCGTTACTTTGGTGGCGAAGAGTACTACGGTCGTGGCTTTGCACATCTTACCCATGTGAACAACTACGAACGGCTGGGTGAGGCACTCGGCATGGGTCGCGAGTTGGCCGAACATCCGGAACGGGCGGCGGAAGCGGAAATCGCTACGAAAGTGCTGGTTGTTGGCATGCGCGACGGTATGTTTGGTGCGCGCCTGTCGGACCATATCAATAGCAATCATGTTGACTATCGGCAGGCACGGGCCTCGGTCAATGGTGGCGAGCTGAACAATGGCAGCCCGTATCCTGACAGCATCGCCGTATTGGCCACCGGTTGGGAGACTGAGGTGGCAGGCTTGGTCCAGCGTGTACAGCAGCCGGGCTTCCAAATGCCGGTGCCGACCAGCCAAGGGCCGGTTGCCGCAATGGACCTTCACCGTGGGGACGCCAGCCAGCACGTGTTCGAGGCACAGCAGTACCTCCAGCGTCTGGGAATGCGCAACAATGCCAATGTCGAGATCAAGCCTGATGGAGACTTCGGCGCATCCACCGAGCAGGCCGTACTCCGTTTTCAGACCGAGCGCGGAATCATTCCGGCCAACGGGCACATCGACGAGGCGTTGATGCAGCGCTTGCGGGCGGACACGCTCACACTCGACCCGGACTTCAAGCGCAGATCGGTGACCGACCTGACCGGCCCACTCGCCGATGGCAACCTGCAGCCCGGCGAGCGGGGGGAGCCGGTGTTCGAGATGCGTCGCCAACTTGAAGCGCTGGGTTATCTGACCGAACCCAACCAACGCCAGGAGCGTGCCGCGCGCACCTATGACGCAGACATGCAGGCCGCAATGCGCAGTTTCCAGCAGGATCAGGGCCTGCCGCTGCGACCGGGCGGTGTCATCGATGGAGATGCGCGACACCAGCTCAACGATGCTGCCGTAGCATTGAGCACGCTCCCACCACAGAGTTCGATCGCGCCGAGAACTGGCCGCCTCAGCGCCCACCCTATACCCGCACCGAGTTTCAGCCGGACCAAGTGCAGGCACGGCAACAGGCCGTTGCCGACCCAGTAGTGCCGGCATCTGAACAAGCGGAACTGGCGTGGGTGCAGCCCGGCAGCGCAGCCCCGTCGCTGTCGCCGAACGATGCCGCGTTGTTCCAGCGCATTCGCGATGGCGCCCCGGATGCCGTTGGTGATGACCATGTTCTACAAGCGGTTCTGGAGTCCAAGCGCAACGGCATCCAGAGTGCCGAGCGCGTGGATCGGGTGATGGTGGCGGGTGATCGACTATGGGTGGCCGGTCTGATACCCGGCGAACGCGCCAGTGTTGATACCGCGCAGCCCGCACGCTCGATGGATGAGACAGCTCGTGAGCTGTCGAGTGAAAGCCTGCAGCGCGAGCAACAATGGGCCATCGACACCCGCCAACACGAGAATCGAGGGCCCTCGCTGGTCTGATGCTGGGGGAGAGTGGCAGCGTAGGATGGCCACAGACTTGGTACGCGAGGAAGTATCCATGTTCATGCGCTTTCGTCTGACAAGCCTGTTGATCCTGGCGCTTACGTTGCCCTCACTTTGTACGCAGACCGCCAACGCGGCCCCACCGGCGCCCGATGCCCGCACAGCCGCCGATGACTGGCTGGCCGCGTTCAATGCAGGCAGCCTGCAGCAGCTGCAGTCCTTTGCCGAGCGCTATGCCAAGACCGAAGGCAGCACCCCGCAGGACTATCTGGAATTCCGCGACTCCACCGGGCCGCTGAAGCTGCTGGAGGTACGGCAGAGCACGCCAATGCAGACCACCCTGCTGGTGCTGGGCGAGCGCAGCGAGCGCGCGCTGCTGGTGCACGCGCAGATGGATCCGGCCCATCCGGCGCAGCTGAAACAGTTCCACCTGGAAGGTACGCCGACGCCGAAGCAATACCAGCCGGCCCGCGTTCCGCTGCCGCAGTTGATGTCCGATGCGCGCACGAAGCTGGATGCGTTGGCGGCCCGCGATGCCCTGTCCGGCAGCGTACTGGTCGCGCAGAACGGGCGCGTGCTGCTGGAATGGACGGGCGGGCTGGCCGACCGTGTCGCGAAGACGCCGGTGGCGGCGCATACCCGCTTCCGGCTGGCTTCATCCAACAAGATGTTCACCGCGGTTGCCATCCTCCAACTGGTGCAGGCCGGCAAGCTTGGTCTGGACGATACGATCGGCAAACACCTGCCGGACTACCCGAACACGACCGTCGCCGAAGCGGTGACCGTGCGGCAGCTGCTGAACCACACCAGCGGCCTGGGCGACTTCTTCGCGGATGATTTCGAACAGTACTCCGCATCATTGAAGACGCTGGACGACTACGTGCAGCGCTTCGCCAAGGATGCACCGCAGTTCACGCCGGGCAGTCAGGACAGCTACTCGAACTACGGCTTCATCGTGCTCGGGCGCCTCATCGAGGCGGTATCCGGCCAGTCGTACTACGACTATGTGGATGCGCGCATCCTGCGACCGGCAGGCATGACCGGCACCGGCTTCGAGCCGGAAGCGGTGGACGTTCCACAGCGTGCGGTCGCCTACACTCGGGTGGATGGGCAATGGGCGCGCGAAACGAAGACGCTGCCCTGGCGTGGCATGTCCGCCGGCGGCGGCTACAGCACCGCCGGCGACATGCTGAAGTTCTGCGAAGCGCTGCGCAGCGGCGCACTGGTCGCGCCAGAGCTGCTGCAGCAGGCCACGCGCGCACAGAACCACAAAGGGTGGTATGGCTACGGCTTCGTGGTACAGGGGCAGGGCCGCCAGCGCCAGTACGGGCACGAGGGCGGCGCACCCGGGTCGAACAGTGCCATCGTGGTGCTGCCCGAGCAGGGTTACGTGGTGATCGGGTTGGCCAACGTCGATCCGGACGCGGTGGGCAATGTGGTCAACTACATCGCCCGACGCCTGCCGCTTTGATCAACGCTTGCCAGGAACCGGCGCATCGGCGGCAATCAGTTTTTCCTGCTTCAGCTCGGCCCAGAAATCGGCGGGAATGGCGATGGCCATCGAGGCCACGTTCGCTTGTACCTGCTCGGCGCTGCGCGCACCGGGAATGATCGAGGACACCACCTCGGGGGCATCGGCGAACTGCAGGGCCGCGGTGCGCAGGTCGATGCCGTGGCGTTCGCAGATGGCGGCGATGCGTGCACGTTTGGCCGGTGCCCACTCGGGAATCGGACTGCCGTACAGGTAGCGCTCGCGGCCGGTCAGATAGCCGGCCAGCAGGGGTGAGCCGACCATCACCGACACGCCTTTCTCGGCCAGCTTCGGGAAGGTGTCGTGCAGGGTGGCTTCGTGGTCCAGCAGCGAGTACTGGCAGGCCAGCAGCATGATGTCCGGATCGGCTTCTGCCACTGCGCGCAACGCGGGCTGGGGGCGATTCACGCCGAAGCCCCAGGCCTTGATCAGCCCTTCCTCGCGCATGCGCGTCAGCTCCGGCATGGCGCCTTTCAGGGCCTCGGTGAAGCGTTGTTCCCAGGGCATGCCCAGGTCGGTGTTCTCGGGCGAAAGATCATGGATCAGCACGATATCCAGCTGCGCCACGCCCAGCCGGTTCAGGCTGTCTTCCACCGAGCGCCGGGTGCCGGCCGCGGAGTAATCATAGGCGTAGCGGAACGGGGCCGGGTCGTGCCAGTTGGTCTTCTGCAACGGTCCGGCGGTGCCGGTCAGCAGGCGCCCGGTCTTGCTGGACAGGGTGTACTGGTCCAGCGCGTGGGTGTGCAGTTCGCGGCCCATGCGCCGTTCGCTCAGGCCCAGCCCGTACCACGGCGATGTATCAAACGTGCGGATGCCGGCCGCCCACGCGGCGGCCATGGTGGCTTGTGCGGCCGCATCGGTGGTGGGCGCCAGGCTGCCGCCCAGCGGCGCCCCGCCCAGTCCCAGGCGGGTCTGCGGGCGATAGCGACCACCTGCCTGCGGCGGGTTGCGGGCCAATGTGGCCCCAGGGCGCGGGGTGCCGCGGGTCGGCAGTACGCTGCCCGGCGCAGGCGATTGCGCGAACAGCGGTGCGGTGGCCGAAAGAGCGGCCGCAGCGGCGGCCAGGGAAAGGAAGCGGCGTCGTGAGGTCACGTCAGTCTCCTGTGCGGAAGGCGGGCGGGTGTCTCGCAGAGCCGTTTCACTGTACCGCGCAGGTGTGTCGGGCGCGTTCACGCGCGGCGCCCGCTCGCACGCTCAGCGCAGCGGCACCCGCACCATCCTGTTCATCAGGTGTTCCACCACGCCGGCCGGATCGGCGCTGCGGCCCACGTGCGTGCTGGACATCTGCACGATGGAGCTGCGCTTGGCGGTGAGGAAATGGAAACGCGCGCGCGCGGGCAACTGCGCGATCGGGCCCGCGTTGGCGTCGCCGCGGCAGATCGCCACGATTGCATCCAGCCAGGGCTGCAGCGCGTCCTGGTCGAGTGCGGGCGCGAACGCGTGCATGCGCGCCGGGTCGATCTCAATGGCCGCTTCCAGATGGCGAGCGCCAGGGCAGGAGACGATCACCCCGACGTTGATGAATTCTTCGCGTTCCACCCGCGGTACCACGCGGATGACCGCATAGTCATACGTGTGCAGCGTGGGCACGGATGGCCTCCTGCACGAACACGGCACGTACCTTCAGGCGGTGCTTGAGATAGTTGATATAGCCCTGGCGGTAGGCCTGCGGGCTGTCGAAGGCCGGCTCGTTGACCAGCCAGCTGTCCGGTACCAGGCCGACGATGCGCTCGATTTCCGCATCGGGAAGGCGCGCGGCCAGTTCGGCATCCACCTCGGCGATGCGGCTGGCGAAGGACAGCAGCACGTGGTCGCGGATCAGCGTGAAGGGCTTCTCGCAGGCATCGGCGGCGTTGTCCCAGTCGTGATGGAAGTACATCGCCGCACCGTGGTCGATCAGGTACAGCTTGCGATGCCAGACCATCAGGTTGGGGTTGCGCGTGGTGCGGTCCACGTTGCTGGTGAAGGCATCGAACCAGACGATGCGCGAGGCCAGGTCGGCGTCGACCGGCATGGCGGCCGGGTCGTAGTTGATCGCGCCGGGCAGGTAGTCCAGGCCCAGGTTCAGGCCTTCGCTGGCGCGGATCAGGTCCTGGATCTCCGGGTCCGGTTCGGTGCGGGCGAACTCGCTGTCCAGCTCAACGAACAGGAGTTCCGGAATCGGCAGGCCCACGCTGCGGGCCATTTCGCCGGCGATCAGCTCAGCAATCAGGGCCTTGGGCCCCTGGCCGGCGCCGCGGAACTTGAGCACGGCCATGCCGTCGTCGTCGGTCTCGACCACGGCGGGCAGGGAACCCCCTTCGCGGAGAGGGGTGATGTAACGGAGGGCATGGACGGTGCGCATGCGCGCATTCTAGCGTGGCGTGCGCAGGGAGCGCCGGAGGATCTTCCGCTGTGCCGGTGCCCGGCAGCCTCGGAGGGGCTGCCGACCGCCTTCTATTGCACGCTCACCAGGCGAACGCAGTCGTGCACTGCCTGGCCATTGGCTGCAGCGTGTTCCGGGACCGTGTCCACCTTGATGCTCAGCTGCGCGCGCTCAAAGCGGTGGTAGATGGTCCGGCCGTGCTCGCCGCGCACCGTTTCCCGGGCAAATCCCGCCGCATGAAGCGCCGTTGCGAACCGGTTGAAATCCACCTGGCAGATGGCGGTGGCCTGCGCCTTCTGCTGTGGACCGGTGTCGATGAAGTTCAGATCCAGTCGCGCGTCCGGCGTGCCAGCCTGTTTCACTTCCAGGCCGTAGCTCCACTCAGAAGTGAGGGCGCCACCATAACCGAAGTGACCGGGTGCGAAGGTGCGGGCGGGCTCGCGCAATGCGGCGGATACGCGCTCGAGGGTCAGGTCGCTTCCGGAGGTTGTGGTCTGGATCAGTTCGAGCAGACGCAACAGTAGCTGTCCGGCGCCCAGTGGTGTGGTGGGCAGGTTATCCGAGGCCGCTGCGACCGCGGCGCCAGGACGTTGCGCTGTCGGCGCGGTGCTCGCCTTGATGGTCATCCCGCGAATGCAACGCTTGCCTTTGCTTTCCTGGGTGCCTGATGCTCCTATCGTATCAACGGATATATCTATTCCAGGCTTTGCAAATGCTTCAGACACCGGCCTCCCGTGCTCGCCATGGACGGTGGCGTTCGAGAATCCCGACTGGACAAGTTCCGAGGAGGCCTGCTCAAAATCCATTGCGCAGATTGCGTCAGTGCTGGCAGACCTTGAGGGCGTCGAATCAAAGAAATCGAGGTCCAGGCGCTTGCCCGTCCTTACATTTCCGGAAAGCTCCAGTGCGAACGTCCAGTCTGATCCGACTCTGTCGCTGTAGCCAACGCGGCCATCGCCGAGATCTTCCGCGGGCGAGCCGAGCATGGATGCAAGCGTTTCTCTGTCTATTTCATTCGGGGATGAAACGCTGGCAGCAAGTTCTACAACCCTTCTCAACAGCTGATCAGCAGCCAGTGGAGAATGCGCTGTAGGCGCTGTGGCGCTGGCCATCCTTGCTGGGCTCTTGCTTTCGTGCGCCTCTGAATAGCGGCTGCAAAAGCTTGAGAGCATGATCAGAATCACCGCGCAGAGGCGTGCGGGTTGCCGTCTAAAAGTCATGATTCCGGTCTCTCTGAGGGAGCTTTTCTGAGCATCGCGCGTTGCCGTTGAAGAGGCAATGAGCAATCGTTTGCTTCTCTGCATGACGATGGTTGATCGATGCGGTGTGCGCAGTTTACGTTTAAGCCCCCCGTCGCGACGTGCGTACGCGGTTGGCAACGGAATGGAGCAATGCGATGGCGTGGGGTGTTGACGAAATCTATCTGGCTGCGACAGCGCGGGCGATGGCTTGGGCTGCGTCATCGTCGTTCGCGCACCTGGCATACGTGGTGAAGGACCCGGTTGCATCGTGCTGGACGCAGAGCTTGCATCGCCACGAAGTTGGCAAGTCGGGCCTGCTGGTGCTCCGCGGTGTGGGCAGTCCGGAGGGGAGTCAGTCCGGGCGCACGCCGGGTGCGGTGCACTGGACCGGGCTGCTGCCGGACGCAGGCGCGGCGCCGGCCGATGCAACTGTCGGCGCGCAGCTCCAGGCCTATATCACGCAGGTGGACATGCGCGGCCTGGATGCGCCGGATACCTTCCGTATGTGGTTGCGCGATCTGTCGCACCGCCTGCAGCAGCCGGTGATGTTCTACACCGCATCAACGTTCGGTGGGTCATACGACTACGACTATGCGCTGACCTACACGCCGCAGGAGCGTCTGCATGCAACGCGTTTCGACGGCCTGCGTCCCTGCAGCCCAACGGCGCTGCAGTCAGGCCTCGCGTGCCTGTCGATCACGCTGCCAACTACCTTTTTCGCGCTGCACGAGCGGGCTTTCGACTGGCCGTCGCGGGCGTTGCTGCGCTGAGCCAGCAGAGTCGGCTGCTGCTGTCGGAGTGACCACGGCCGTATGAATGCGTGGGGCTTCAGCTGTGCTTCCTGCAGTGGGTGAACTTACCGGAGGTCGCGCAGCATCGGCACCGAACGTAACGGCCGCTGTCTGCCAGTACCCGTGTCCCTGCATTGGACCCGATCTTCACTTCCCCCTGCCGCAGCCGATGGCAGCATCGAGCCGTGGGGAGACTGAACCGGCCAGGATGGCCGTGGTGTACGCAAGCTGCCATCCTTCAAGCGTTTCCACGATGTACTTGCAGGCTTTGGAGGTGCACCGATGAGCGACGAATCCATTCCCATGCTGCCGCCACTGGACAACGCCAAGGCGCGGCAGATGATCGGCAAGGTGGTATTGGTCGGCATCACCCGTTATGGCGGTGATGGCCAGATGCGCGATCAGCAGCAGTATTCAGGTACCGTGCTGCGCATCAGCGCCGAAGAGGGCGTGGTGCTGGCCGACGAGGACGATGGCCACGAGCATTATCTGCCACCGATGCTGGACCAGTACCGGCCGGCCGAGCCGGGCGAGTATCAGCTGCGTACCGGGGGCGCCATCGTGGTGGACCCCGATTACCTGACCACCTGGGATCTGCACGCCCAGCAGTAAAACACCGACCCCGTTTCGCCGGGCATGGCCCGGCGCTACCGGAGGTTGCCAACGCCCGTGGTAGCGCCGGGCCATGCCGGGCGTGCATTGCTTCCGGCCCATGGACGGGCGGGGCCGGGGTGCTAGATTCGGTGCATGCCCATAGCACGGGCACCGGATCGAACCCAGGGGTTGAGGATGCTCATTCGTCGTACGTCACTGGCAGCGGCCATCGCCGTTGCTTCCTTCGGCCTGCTGGCCGCCGGCCCGGCACTTGCCGATTACGCAAAGCCGCCAGAACAACTGCTCAAGGTGCTGAAGGCACCGCCGCCGCCGGTTCCCAGCGTGGACCCCAGCGGCCAGCGCCTGTTGCTGACCACCGCACAGACCTATCCGTCCATCGCCCGCGTGGCCCAGCCCTACCTGAAGCTGGCCGGCGTGCGTCTGGAGCCGAAGAACCGCAGCCGCCATGACACTCCCGGTGGTTACGGCATTCCGGCCTGCGTGGCCGACTTCAGCGTGGTGGAGATCGCCAGCGGCAAGACCACCCCGGTGACGCTGCCGCAGGGCTGCGCCGGCGGCGCGCAGTGGTCGGCCGACGGCCGCCATTTCGCGTTCCAGAATGCGGTGGCCGACAGCGTGCAGCTGTGGGTGGGCGACGCCGCCACCGGCCAGGTCAAGCAGGTGCCGGGCGTGCAGCTGAACCCGATCTTCGGCAGCACCGTGCAGTGGCTGGGCGGCAGCAACAACCTGCTGGTGAAGCTGGTGCCGGCCAACCAGGGCGCCGCGCCGTCCAACGGCGGCGTGCCGACCGGCCCGGATGCACAGGAATCGCTGGGCAGCAGTGGCGAAAGCAGCACCTACGAGGCCCGCGATACGCTGACCAGCGTGCACGATGAAAAGCTGTTCGCGTACTACGGCGCTTCGCAGCTGGCCGTGGTCGACACCGCCAGCGGCCAGGTGCGCCCGGTGGGCAGCGCCGCGATCTTCAACGACGTGAGCGCGGCGCCCGATGGCGTGCACGTGCTGACCGAATCGATCAAGCCGCCGTTCTCGCATGCGGTCACCTACCAGCGCTTCGCCAACGATGTGGCGGTGCTGGACATCACCAGTGGCAAGAGCACCGCCATCGCCAGCCTGCCGCTGGCCGACCGCGTGCCGGTGCACGGCGTGCCCGAAGGCCCGCGCGGTTTTGACTGGCGCTCCACCGATCCGGCCACCCTGGTCTATGCCGAAGCGCTGGACAAGGGCGACTGGAAGGTGACTGTGCCGCACCGCGACCGTGTGCTGATGCTGAAGGCGCCGTTCAACGGCAAGCCGGTGGAGATCGCCCGCACCGCGCAGCGGTTCGAAGGCCTGGCCTGGTCGGCCGACCCGGCCGTGTCGTTCCTGTTCGAGAATGATGAGAACCGGCACTGGGTGCAGACCCGCATCGTTGATGTCGACCAGCCGAAGAAGGAAGGTCGCCTGCTGTGGGACATGTCCAGCGATGAGCTGTACGGCGATCCGGGCAACCTGGTGTTCAAGCGCCTGCCCAACGGTGCGGCCGTGGTGCGCCAGGAAGGCAATTTCGTGTTCCTGCGCGGGCAGGGGGCTTCGCCGCAGGGTGACCGCCCGTTCCTGGACCGCCTGGACCTGGGTTCGCTGAAGAGCGAGCGCCTGTTCCGCAGCGATGCCGATGCCTACGAGCAGTTCCTTGGTTTCAGCAACACGCCCGGCCGCTACCTGACCTGGCACCAGTCGGTGATGGACCCGCCGAATGCCTTCGTGCGCCAGCAGGGTGAAGCGGTGGCCGCTGCGAAAGAAGGCGAGGCGCAGTTCGCCTCCACTGCCACCGCACTGACCACGCTGACCGACCCGACCCCGGAAGTGCGGCAGATCAAGAAGCAGCTGGTGACCTACAAGCGCGCCGATGGCGTGGATCTGTCCTTCACCCTGTACACCCCGCCGGGCTACAAGGAAGGCCAGCGCGTGCCGGCCATCCTGTATGCCTATCCGGCGGACTTCGCCAATGCCGCGCAGGCCGGGCAGGTGTCCGGTTCGCAGCAGACCTTCACCCGCCTGCAGCCCTACCGGCTGATGCTGCTGGCCGGTTACGCGATCATCGACAATGCCTCGTTCCCGATCGTCGGCGATCCCAAGACTGCCTATGACACCTACCTGGAGCAGCTGGAAGCCGACGCCAAGGCGGCGGTGGACAAGGCCGTGGACATGGGCGTGGTCGACCGCAACCGTATCGGTGTGACCGGCCACAGCCACGGCGGTCTGATGACCGCCAACCTGATCGCCCACACCAACCTGTTCAAGGCCGGTGTGGCGACCAGCGGCTCGTACAACAAGACCTTCACCCCGTTCGGCTTCCAGAACGAGCGTCGGTCGGTGTGGCAGGCGCAGGACGTGTACCTGAAGGCCTCGCCGTTCTTCTACGCCGACAAGATCAAGCTGCCGCTGCTGCTGGTACACGGCGAGGACGATGCCAACCCGGGCACCGAACCGTTCCAGTCGCGCAAGCTGTACCAGGCGATCCGTGGCAATGGTGGTACCACCCGCCTGGTCATGCTGCCCAACGAGCCGCACTGGTACACCGCGCTGGAATCGAACGAACAGCTGGTATCGGAAATGCTGAACTGGTTCGACACCTACGTGAAGAACGCCCGGTAACGTCGAGCTCGCTCGACTGCCTTTGTAGAGTCGAGCTCGCTCGACTGCTGTAAACAGGGCCGCCCCAGGGCGGCCCTTCTTGCCACGGATACTCATGACAAAGGCTGTGCAGAAAATCTCAGGATGGGGATGGCTGCTGATCGGCCTGTTGTCCAGCGGCACAGCCGCCGTGGGTTGCACCGCGCTGGGCCGGTTTGCGATCCCGCAGTTCGTTGAGCGGTTTGCCGAAGCGGGCCAGCCGCTGCCGCTGATCACCCAGCTGTTTGCCAACAATTACGGGCTGGCCTGGCTGGGTCCAGCGCTGGTGGTTGCCGCCTGGCTGGCAGGACGTGCGCGGCTGTCGGCGTTGATCGGCAGCGTGGCGGTGATGCTGGCAACTCCGCTCGCCCTGTTTGCCGCCTACCTGCCGTTGTTCAAGCTGGGCACGTTGTACTGATCGGCGCGCGGCCCGATGGCCGCGATCGTGACCGGGTACCGCCAACCATGACCTCCGGCCCGTCGCAGGGCGCTCAGCGCGTACTACTCTCAGTGATTCAAGGCGCGTGCGTGCCACCTTCCACTGGAGTTGTCGATGTCCCGTTCGTTGCTGGTCGTCGTTTCCGCAGTGTTGACGCTGTCCCCGCTGCCGCTGCTGGCCGCCAGGGCGCCCGCACAGGACCTGGCCGCCGAGGTCAATCCTTTCATCGGCACCACCAACGCCGGCAACGTCTACCCGGGGCCCACGGTGCCCTTCGGCATGGTGGCCTTCAGCCCGGAAATGACCGCGCTGCCAGGCAAGCGTTTTCCCATTGCCGCCCCCGGTGGCTACGAGTGGCGCAGCAACGGCGTGCGCGGTTTCAGCCTGACCCACGTCAATGGAACCGGCTGTACCGGTGCCAGCGGCGATATTCCGCTCATGCCGGTCACGCTGCCGGTAGAGCTGTCGCCGTCTTCAGCCGATGCCGGCATGCGTTACACCAGCCTGCTGGACCACCGTAAGGAATCGGCCAGCCCCGGCGCCTACACACTCACCCTGGACAACGGGGTGGCGGTCAGCCTGGCGGCCACGGCGCGCACCGCGGTCGGCCAGTTCCAGTTCCCGGCCGACAAGCCGGCCAACCTGTTGTTCCGCACCTCCGACAGCGAAGTGGGCAGCAGCGATTCGACCCTCATCATCGACCCGTCCACGCGCACCGTGCGCGGTTCGGTCACCAGCGGCAACTTCTGCGGCTATCTGGCTGAAGATCGCCGCGAGAGCTACTACACCCTGCATTTCGTGGCCGAGTTCGACCAGCCCTTCGAGGTGGGGGGCACCTGGCGCGATGACACCGTGCAGGCCGGCGCACGCGAGGGCGGCGGCGGCACCACCTATGGCAGCAAGGGCCACCCACCGGCCGGCAAGGGCGCGGGTGGCTGGATCAGTTTCGATGCCACGCGCACGCCGGTGGTGACCGCACGCATCGGCATTTCCTACGTGGATGAAGCCGGCGCGCGGGCCAACCTGCGCCGCGAGAGTCCGCAGGGCACCACGGTGGCCGCCACCCAGGCCGCCACGCGTGCGAAGTGGAATGACCTGCTGGGCCAGGTGCGGGTGCAGGGTGGCACGCCCGATGAGCGGACCGTGTTCTACACCGCGCTGTACCACGCCATGCTGGCGCCCAACCTGCACAGCGATGCCGATGGGCGTTACCGCGGCATGGACGGCAGGGTGCACGCGCTGGCCAAGCGGCAGCAGGCGCAGTACGCCAATTACTCGGGCTGGGATGTCTACCGTTCGCAGCTGCAGCTGCTGACCCTGCTGCAGCCGCAGGTGGGCTCGGACGTGGCGCAGTCGCTGCTCAACCAGGCCGACCAGAACGGCGGGGTGTGGGATCGCTGGACCCACATCACCGGCGCCACCGGCGTGATGAACGGCGATCCATCGCCGCCGTCGGTGGCGGCCATCCATGCGTTCGGCGGGCGCAGTTTCGATCTGCAGCGTGCCTACGCCTCGCTTAAGAAGGCCGCGACCGTTCCGACCGCGCGCGATCTCGACACGCGTGGTTGCCCGGTGTTGTGCGTGGGCCAGCGCCCGGGCCTGGACCAGTGGCTGGCGCTGAACTACATGCCCGAAGGAGCACCGGGGTGGGGGAGCGCGGCCGATACGCTGGAAATGGTCAGCGCCGATTTCGGCCTGTCCGAACTGGCGCTGGCGGCCGGCGATGTGCAGGGGGCGCGCCAGTTCCGTGAGCGCTCCGGTTGGTGGCGCAATCTGTACAACCCGAAGGCCACCGCGCAGCAGGGCTACATCCAGCCGCGCAACGCAGATGGCAGCTGGCCGGCGTTCGACCCGGCCGCCGACGAAGGTTTTGTCGAAGGCAGCGGTGCGCAGTACCTGTGGATGGTGCCGTTCGATCCCGCCGGGCTGTTCGCAGCATTGGGTGGGCGCGAGGCCAGCATCGCGCGGCTCGATGCGTTCTTCCGCAAGCCCGACGGTACATGGGCGGTGACCAAGTCCGGCCCGCTGCACGCCGAACTGGACAACGAACCATCCATCGCCGCGCCGTGGCTGTACAACTTCCTCGGCCAGCCGTGGAAGACCCAGGAAACCGTGCGGCAGGCGATGCGCCAGATCTGGACCAACACGCCCGAGGGCATGCCCGGCAACGATGACCTTGGCCAGATGTCGTCGTGGTACGTGTGGTCGGCGCTGGGCCTGTACCCGGTGTACCCGGGTCGCGCGGACCTGGTGATCGGCAGCCCATTGTTCACCGAAGCGGTGATCACCCGCCCGGGTGCGAAGATCGTGGTGCGTGCACGCGGCGCAGCGATGGATGCGCCGTACGTGCAGTCGCTGCGGGTGGACGGCAGGGCCAGCAACGCAAGCTGGCTGCCGGCCAGTTTCGTACAGCGCGGCGGCACCCTGGACTTCGAGCTGGGTAGCACCAAGAACGAGCAGTGGGGCGCGCAGGATGTTCCGCCCTCCCACGGCCCCCGCTGATCGATGCCCTGTGAGGATGAACCACCGGTAGATCCACGCCATGCGTGGATGAGCCGCCCCCCGACCGTGCCGGCCTCACCGTGCAACAGGCAAACGGCAGCCAGAGTCTCCAGGAACAACAATGAGCCACTTTCTACTTACCCGATGCTGCGCCACCGCAGTGGCCCTCGCAATGAGCGCCACCTGCGCTCAGGCGCGGCCGCCCGTGGCGATCAATCCTTTGCTGGTGAAGCCCGTGGACCAGCTCCGCCCGGATGAGGTGCGCTACATGCAGCAGCGCCTTTCCGACTGGCCCGATCTGGGCCGCTACCGTGAAGCCAATGCGCGCGTGCCCGCCAAGCAGGCCGGCGTGCCGCGCGTGCTGTTCTTCGGCGATTCCATTACCCAGGGGTGGGGCGAAAAGGATCCTGCGGCGTTCTTCCCCGGCAAGGGCTATCTCAACCGCGGTATCAGCGGGCAGACCACGCCGCAGATGCTGCTGCGCTTCGGCCAGGATGTCATCGCGCTGCAGCCGGACGTGGTGGTCATCCTTGCCGGTACCAACGATATCGCCGGCAACACCGGTGCCAGCACGCAGGCGATGATCGAAGACAACCTGCACGCGATGGTCGAGCTGGCGCGCGTGCACGGCATACGCGTGGTGGTGGCGTCGGTACTGCCGGTGAGCGAGTACCCGTGGATGCCGGGCATCGAACCTGCGCCGAAGGTGCGCGCCCTGAACGCCGCGCTCAAACAGTACGCCCACGCGCAGGGGCTCGTGTACCTGGACTATTACAAGGTCATGGCCAATGCAGCCGGTGGCCTGGATCCGGCCCTGGCCGCCGACGGCGTGCACCCCACCGCGAAGGGTTATGCGCTGATGGCGCCGTTGGCTGAGGCCGCTATTGCGCGCGCATTGGCACAGAAGCCGCGCCGCTAGAGCGCGCGCTGCTCAGGCAGCGTGGCCATCGCGGTCGGCCAGCGCAGCGCACAGCCACTGGCAAAAACCTTGTACCAGAGGGTCTTCCGCGCTGTCGTCGTGGACCAGCCAACTCCACTGCGGGCCACGTACCCGCGCTGTGGCGAGCGGATGCAGCAGGCCGCGTTCGCGGGCGGTGGCCGACAGCAGCTCGCTGACCAGGGCAATGCCCAGGCCCTGGCAGGCGGCATCCAGCAACTGCCCGGGCTCGGAAAAATTCATGCCTTCGCTGCGCTGGCCAACGTCGGCGCCACCCTGTACCTGCCATTGGCTCCAGTCCATTTCGCGCTCGCCATGCAGGGTCAAGCGCTGTGCGCTGGGGCGTGACAGCAGATCCGGATGGCAGGCGGGATACAACTGGTCCTGCAGCAGCACGCGGAACTGGCACTCGGCCTGTGCCTGCAGATCGTCGCGCACCGCGATGTCCACGGTCTGGGTGGTCATGTCCGGCGGGTCTTCGCTGGTCAGCAGCCACAGGTCGGCTTCGGGAAAGCGCTCGGCGAAGGCCGCCAGCCTGGGGACCAGCCAATGGCGGGCAAAGGCGGGCGTGGTGTTCACGATCAACTGGTTGGGCTTGCGGTACTGATCGAGGCGACGGATGCCACTGGCCAGTTGCCGCAGCAGGGCCTGGGTGGTTTCCAGCAGATCAACGCCGGCATCGGTGAGCGTCACGCTGCGCCCCTGGCGGAAGAACAGCGGCTGCTGCAGGGACTCCTCCAGGCCTCGGATCTGCTGGCTGATGGCCGATTGGCTCAGGTGCAGCGCTTCAGCGGCACGATGGAAACTGCCCAGCCGGGCAGCCGCCTCGAAACCACGCAGGGCCGTGAGTGAGGGCCAGTGCTTGAGCATTTCAGATAAGTAGAAGTGATCAGAAGTTGGGTAAATTTATCGTTTGTGCTTAACAGTGGGCAAGCGCAGCATGCATTTCATCCCTTGCGCCCCTGTCGGATCCCGCCATGAATACCCGTCGCTACTTTCTGAACCAACTGGCCACTGCTGCCGGTCTGGGCGCCGTCGCGGCACTGGGCCTGGGCGGCACGGCCACGCGTGTGCAGGCATCGACTGTGCCTGGCTGGCGCATGCCCGACGAGCACGCCCCGCAGGAACGGGTGTTCCTGGCCTTCGCGGCGCAGCCGCGGGTCTGGGGGGCGCAGGCCGGTGCCGTGAACGAGGCCATTGCCCGCCTGGCACGCACCATCGCGCGCTACCAGCCGGTCAGCGTGCTGTGCCGGCCGGCAGATCTGCCGTTGGCGCGGGCGCGCTGTGGCCGCGACAACATAGAGTTCCTCGACGTTGCGCTGGATGACATCTGGGTGCGCGACTACGGCGGCTGCTTCGTTACCGACCACCGCGGTGGGCTGGGCCTGGTCGACTTCAACTTCAATGGCTGGGGTGGCAAGCAATCCGCGCGCAACGATGGCGCCGTGGCGCGCTGGCTGGCACAGGCCACCGGTGCCACCCTGCTGGAAAGCGATCTGGTGGGCGAGGGCGGTGGCATCGAGGTCGATGGGCATGGCACGGCCATCCTCACCGAAAGCTGCTGGGTGAACCGCAACCGAAATCCGGGCTGGTCGCGTGCCGATATCGAAGCCGAACTGAAACACCATCTCGGCCTGCGCAAGGTCATCTGGCTGCCGGGCATTGCCGGTGAAGACATCACCGATGCACACGTGGATTTCTATGCGCGCTTCGTGCGCCCGGGCGTGGTGATCGCCAACCTGGACAACGATCCGGAATCCTACGATTACGACCTGACCCGCGAGCATCTGCGTATCCTGCGCGCAGCAACCGATGCCGACGGTCGCAGGCTGCAGGTGCATACGCTGCCGCCGCCGCTGGGTGGGCGCGACAACGTGCATACCCGTGACAATGATGATCTGGCCCGGGGCTACATCAATTACCTGCCGATCAATGGTGCGGTGATCGCACCGCAGTTTGGCGATGCGAAGGCCGATGGCTACTGCCGTGAACTGCTGCAGGACCTGTATCCCGGTCGCACCATCGAGCAGGTGGATATCGATGCGATTGCTGGCGGTGGCGGCGGCATCCACTGCGTCACCAAGAACATGCCGCAGGTCTGAGCGGCGCTGCTCAGCCGTCGTCGCGCTTCAACGCCGCATCTGCCGCCAGCAGCGCTTCGGCCGCTGCACTCAGTGGCGGCGAGGGCGGCGTAGTGCTGCCAATGGCCTCCATCATCCGTTCCATGCCGACGAAGGCACGCGCGCGCCGGTCGTAGATGCCGGTGACCAGCAACGCCCGCGTGGCGATTTTCTGTTCCGGCCCGATCAGTACGCGTTGTTCCATGATCACCCGCGTGCCCACCCAGCCGGCAAGTCGGGTTTCCAGGGTGTAGCGCTGGAACGGGCGCAGTTCGCGGCGGAACTGGATGGTGCCGGCGCCGACGATGGGCGCCCATTTCTCGCGCAGCGCCACCTTGCCCAGGCCCATGCGCAGGATCAGGTCCAGCCGGCCCAGATCATAGATGTTCCAGTAGCGGCCGTTGGTCATGTGCAGGTTGCTGTCCAGGTCGTTGGGCAGCACGCGGAACTGCAGGCGTGACACCCCGAACGGGGCATCCAGGCGCGGGCGGAAGAGGCTGCACAGCAGCAGGTGGAGCAGGCGGAACCAGAGATTCATGGCTATGACGACTGTTATAGAACGGGCGTTACGCTAATCTATGACGACTGTCCTAGCAAGGAGCCCAGCATGAGCCCACGCGCGAGCGATGCCCCCCAGCGTGTCATCGATGCGGCGGCCCAGATGCTGGCGCGGGTGGGCCTCAATGCCACCAGCATCCGCGAGGTCACCAAGCTGGCCGAAGCCCCGCTGGGGTCGACCTACCACCACTTCCCCGGCGGCAAGCAGGAACTGCTGGCCAAGGCCACGACGCTGGCCGGCGACAAGGTGGAAGCCCTGCTACTGGAACTGCTGCGCGATGGCGCCGTGCCTGGTCTGGAACGATTCCTGGCGATGTGGCGCGAGCGCCTGCTGCGCTCGCAGTTCCGGGCCGGCTGCCCGGTACTTGCCGCGGCCGTGGAAGAGCCCGTGGAGGCGGTTGCCAGCCAGCCGCGCGCGGCGGCGGCCGAGGTGTTCGCGCGCTGGCAGGGGCACCTGGCCCAGGCCTTCATCAGCGATGGTCATGCGCCGGAACAGGCCGCGGCTCTGGCCAGCCTGGTCATTGCCAGCGTGGAAGGCGCGGTGGCGATGAGCCGCGCGCTGCAGGACATCGCCCCGTTCGACCAGGTAGCCGCGCAACTGCTGAAGGCGGCGCGCGTGGGTTGAGCGGTCGGCGGGTTGAGCAGCGTGCTATTTGAACAGCATGTACAGCCAGCCGAGCAGCACCGGAACCACCACCGAAACGATTGATGCCGCCAGCCAGCACAGGTAACCGACCTGCGCCGGCAAGCCCTGCCGCTTCAACGCCCAGGCATGCAGTGGCAGCACCAGCAGGGCCTGTACGACCAGGGCAGCCAATGCAGCCATCCAGAGCAGGATGACCCCCAGGCAGCCGTCGCTGAAGCAGTAGGTGGCGGCCCACGATCCCCAGCCGGCCAGGCCGATCATCGGCACGAAAAGAAGGAGCGCAAGGGGGCGGGTGAACTGGCGGGCCTGCATGGCGTGCAACGTCCTGTGTCAGGCCAGCCACGATAGCGGCCCCGCTGCAGCAGCGCCATGCCGCAGTCACGTTCATTCGCGGTTAGAATCGGCCATCACCACCACCGCGTGCCCGGCAAGGATGTCCGCATGCTGCACCACCTCTCCCTGGGTGTCCGTGATCTGGATACCGCCGCGCGTTTCTACGATGCCGCCCTGGCAGCGCTCGGTTTCCGCCGCGTGTTTGAGGACGACGAGGCGATCGGCTACGGCCTGATCGACGATGAAGACATCCTGTGCCTGAAACAGCGTGACGATGCGCTGGCGCCCGGGCCGGGCTTCCATCTTGCGTTTGCCGCACCATCGCGCGAGGCCGTGGATGCATTCCATGCAGCGGCGCTGGCCACGGGCGGGCGTGACAACGGTGCCCCCGGGCTGCGCATCGATTACGGCGACCATTACTACGCCACCTTTGTTGTCGACCCGGATGGTCATCGTATCGAGGCTGTCTACAAGGGAGCAACGCCTTGACCGCACTGGGTTGGCTGGCGCAGACGCTGGCGCCCGATGTGGTCACGCCGATCCAAGTGGCGCGCGCGCCGTAGCGTGGCGCCAAGGTTGCAGGACGAAGCAGGGAGGATCATGCACGTACGCATCACCTGGAGGCGCATCTTGTGGTTGGTCGCGGCCTTTGTGGCGCTGGCGCTGCTGGTGGAGCGCGCGTGGCAGGCGCCACCGGTCCGCATCGGTCCAAGGCCCGTGGTGCTGGGCACTGCGCAGATGCAGGCCGAGGTGATGGCGCTGGCGATCCGGCAGGTCCAGCCGCCGCTTCCGCCGCTGCCCCCGCCGCCGCCGATGGTGAAAGCGCTGTCGAGGCAGGAGGTCGCTGCCTTGCCACTCCCGTCCTCGCCGCACACAGGTACAGCGGTTCCGGCGGCAAGGGCGGACATGACCACGCCCGCCGACACCGCGCCTGCGGTGAAGAATGTCGGGCGCTGGCGACCACCGCGACAGCCCACGCTGGATACCCCGGCGCCTTCGTGGGCCAGGGTGATGGAGTGGACGTTGCCTTTCTGCAGGCAGCGGCCCGCCATGACCGATTGCCAGAATGATGCTCCGCTGGCCCGTTTCCCCGATGACGAAGGTGAGGCGCTGTTCCGGCTGCGGCAGGAACTGGAGGCTGCACAGCGCGCCGCCAATGCGCGGCGTTCGCGTGTGCCCGAGCAGGCGCTGGCGGGTGCGCAGCGCATGACCCTTCAACAGTTGCAGAGGATGAAGGCGGAGGGCGGGCCGGGCTGCGACGGGAACGTGACCCAACGGCAGCTGCAGATCGTTTCGCTGTCACGCCCGGTGTTCAGTGTCGACGGGCAGTGGGCGATGATTTCGGTGGTCAGTGGCAGCTGCTTCAGCGGCCATGGTCAGCAGGAAAAGTTCCTGCTGCACCGAGAGGATGGCCGTTGGGTATTTGAGCGGGAGGACTGGGCGGCGGAGTACGCAGCCGCCGTGGGGCGTGCCCCGATACGGGGCGAACAGATCAACTGACAGGAAGGAGACGCGAAATGGATATCGCAATGCGCAGCAACAGCATCTGGTTTCGATGGGCGTTGGGGGTGGTTCTGGCGCTGCTGCTGCCGCTCACCGGCCTGGCACAGTCGTCGCCTCCCGCCGCGGTGCCGGCCACCGAAGCGGCGACCGCCAGCGAAGAGGCGAAATGCCGTGCCTGCCGATACGAACGCGTCGGGCGCGAGGTGGATATCGCCCTGGTGGTGTTGATCGCCGTGTCGCTGGTCAGCGTGCTGGTCGCGCTGTCGCGCGAATGGGGTACGACCTCGCAGCGCTGGACGTGCCGCAGCCTGGCGTTGTTCATGCTGGCCGTGGGGGCGGTGCTGCTGTGGCGCACGGGCAGCGTGTTGTATCTGGGCTACAACCCCTGGCAGGAAGACGCTGCAGCCGTTGATGCGGGCTGGGCTACTGCACTGCTCAGCACATCGCCGAAGTGGCTGATGGCGGTGCTGCTGATCGGCTCTGCACCGACGCTGTGGAAGCGCAGCGAGCGACTGCCGCGCTGGCGTATTTCCTGATCCGCATCGTCCGGGCTTGAATCACTTCTGCGCTGGCGGGCGCCGGGATGTTCCCGGCGCCAATCGCCGTGCTCAGTCGAAGCGCCAGCGCATCCCTGCATAGACGCCACGGCCTTCGCCCGGTGTCGAACGGGCCACGTCCTTGCCGGCGTCGTCATAGCCGGGCGTGACCGTTGCCGCGTAATGGCGGTCGCCGATGTTGCGCACTTCGGCCCAGGCCTGCCAGCGGCCACCCGGTGCGTCGTAACCGATGCGGCTGCCGAAGATCACGTGGCTGTCGGCCCAGTAGCTGTTGGCGTAATCCACGGCAATGCGCGAGGCATATTCGGTGTTCAGCGCCGCGTACAGGCCCGAGACGTGATCGAAACGCAGTTCGGCCTGGTAGCTGTGCTGCGGCAGGCCGGGCAGGCGGTTGCTGCCGAAGCGCGCATCGTGGCGATAGCGGAAATCGCTGAAGGTGTACGCCTGGCGCAGTGACAGGCGGCCCGGCACGCCCTGCCACAGGGTGCTGTCCAGGCCGGCTTCAATGCCACGGTGCACGGTAGGGCTGGCGTTGTTTTCGGCGATGAACAGGTTCGGCACCGGTTGCAGTTCCACCGTCAGCAGCTCGTGGTTCACGTGCGCGTAGTAGCCGGTCAGCTCCCAGCGGCCGAGCGCCGCGTCACCGCGCGCACCCAGTTCCAGCGTGGTGGCGGTCTGGTTCTGCATCGGCACCGGGCTGCGCTGGCGGCCGGTGGACGGCCCGTTGCCCGCAGCGAAGTATTGGTTCGAACCCCAGATCATCGACCACGGATGCGGCGCTTCCACCGAACGGCTCAGGTTGCCGAACCACTGCGTCTGCGCGCTGTGCTGCCAGGTGAAGCCCAGGCGCGGCGCATAGTCCCAGTCGTGCTCGCGCAGGCGGCCACCACTGCTGGGCCAGGTCACCTGCACGTCGCGCTGGGTGTTGATCAGGGCCAGGCCGGTCTGCACGCGCAGGCGCTCGTTCAAGGCCAGGCTGTTGCTGATGTGCAGGGTGCTGTCGGTGCCGTGGTGGCGGAAATCACGCGTGCGGGTACCGGCGGCGTAGCCATTGCTGGCAAAGCGCAGCGACTCGCGCACGTTCGCCTGCAGGTCGTGGGTTACGCGCAGGCCGACGGTGGTTTCGCTGTCCCGCCCGAACAGCAGATGGCGACGGTGGTAGTCCAGCGTGGCATTCAGATTGGCGTAATCCAGCTGCTGGCGGTACAGGCTCTCGTTCAAGTCCATCGGGTACTTGTGATAGACCAGCCCGGCCTGCAGCGAGGAATCCTCGTCGATCTGCAGCGTGGTCATGTTGCCGATCCAGGTGCTGCCCGGCTGCGGGCGGCGCGCGTCGATGGCCAGGTTGGCGGCGTTGGCCGCGCGTGGGTCGTTGCGGATCTGCGCGCGGGTCAGGCGTCCGGGCGTTTCGTGATTGGTCTCGCGGTAGCGCACGAAGAAGCGGGTCTGCAGGTCCGGGGTGATCTGCCAGCCGATGTTGGCCATCGCGCCCTTGCCATCGCCACGCGCGTGGTCCTGGTAGCCGTCAAACTCGGTATCGGTATAGGCGAGGAAGTAGTCGACATCGCCGCTGACGCCGCCCCAGCTGATGCCGCGCTTCTGGTAGCCACGGCTGCCGGCTTCGTAATGCAGCTGCACACCGGCCGAATCACGGCCGCTGCGGCTGACGTAGTCGATCGCGCCGCCGAGTGCCAGCGCACCGCGCTCGAAGCCGTTGGCGCCGCGCAGCACCTCCACCCGCGACAGCCACAGCGGTTCCAGCAGTTCGTAGGGCGTGCCGCCCGCGCCGGTCAACGGCAGGCCATCGAGGGAAACGGCGATGCCCGAGGCATGCGCGCCGGGTCCACGGTTGATGCCTGAGCCGCGGATCGACACCTTGGTGCCCTCGTTGCCCGGCGACTGCGCACTGATGCCCGGCTGGTAGGCCAGCACATCGGCGCTGCTGGACAACCGGCTGTCGGCCTTGGCCACATCGATGACATTGCTGGCGCCCGGCACGCGCTTCAGCGCCTCACGTGCCTGCGCGCTGGCATCGGCAGCGGTCACCTGCACGGCATCGAGGGTGGTGGCCTGCGGGGCGGCGTTGGCCGGGGCAGCAAGGCTGAAGGACACGGCCAGGAACAGCAGCGACGGGGTGGGGCGGTACGACGGAAGCGACATGCGGACAGGCTGTAAACCACGAAAGTGGCGCGCAAGTTAACAGGTCGCGCGCGCCACGTCACCCACCGGCAGCGTATGGGCCGCCCGCGCTCTTGTAGAGTCGAGCTGGCTCGACTGGCCTTTCCCGGGACGGCGAGAAGAGCAGTCGAGCAAGCTCGACTCTACAGGAGCATCCCGGTTGCGCCGGGCCATGCCCGGCGACTCTCGATCAGCGCAGAATCCCCGGCAGATCCAATCCCTTCTCCTTCGCGCATTCCACCGCGATCTCATATCCGGCATCGGCATGGCGCATCACGCCGGTGGCCGGGTCGTTCCACAGCACGCGGCCAATCCGCTTGGCGGCCGCTTCGGTGCCGTCGCAGACGATCACCATGCCGGCATGCTGCGAGAAGCCCATGCCCACGCCGCCGCCATGGTGCAGCGACACCCAGGTGGCGCCGCTGGCGGTGTTCAACAGGGCATTGAGCAGCGGCCAGTCGGACACTGCATCGGAGCCGTCGGCCATCGCTTCGGTTTCGCGGTTCGGCGAGGCCACGCTGCCGCTGTCCAGATGGTCGCGGCCGATCACTACCGGCGCCTTCAGTTCACCGTTGGCCACCATCTCGTTGAACGCCAGGCCCAGGCGATCACGGTCGCCCAGACCGACCCAGCAGATGCGTGCCGGCAGGCCCTGGAACTTGATCTTCTCGGCGGCCATGTCCAGCCAGCGGTGCAGGTGCGGGTTGTCCGGAATCAGTTCCTTCACCTTGGCATCGGTCTTGGCGATGTCTTCCGGATCGCCGCTCAGTGCGGCCCAGCGGAACGGGCCGATGCCGCGGCAGAACAGCGGGCGGATATAGGCCGGCACGAAGCCGGGGAAATCGAAGGCATCGTCCACGCCTTCTTCCAGCGCCATCTGCCGCAGGTTGTTGCCGTAATCCACGGTGGGCACGCCCAGCGCATGGAAGCCGAGCATGGCGCGGATGTGGTTGGCCATCGATTCGCGCGCGGCCTTTTCCACGACCTTCGGCGCGGAAACGCGCTTCTGGTCCCATTCCTCCACGGTCCAGCCCTGCGGCAGGTAGCCGTTCACCGGGTCGTGGGCCGAGGTCTGGTCGGTCAGCAGGTCCGGCTTCACGCCGCGGATCAGCAGTTCGTCCAGCACGTCGGCCACGTTGCCCAGCAGGCCCACCGACAGCGGCTTCTTGGCCGTGCACGATTCCTCGATCAGGCGCAGCGCCTCGTCCAGGTTGTCGGTCCAGGTGTCCAGGTAACCGGTGCGCAGGCGCATGTCGATGCTGCTCTTGCGGCATTCCACCGCCAGGCACGAGGCACCGGCCATCACCGCGGCCAGCGGCTGTGCGCCGCCCATGCCGCCCAGGCCACCGGTGAACAGCCACTTGCCGGCCAGGTTGCCGTTGTAGTGCTGGCGGCCCATTTCCACGAAGGTTTCGTAGGTGCCCTGCACGATGCCCTGCGCGCCGATGTAGATCCAGCTGCCGGCGGTCATCTGGCCGTACATGGCCAGGCCCTTCTTATCCAGCTCGTTGAAGTGGTCCCAGTTGGCCCAGCGCGGCACCAGGTTGGAATTGGCGATCAGCACGCGCGGCGCATCGGCATGGGTGCGGAACACGCCCACCGGCTTGCCTGACTGCACCAGCAGGGTCTGGTCATCGTCCAGCCGCTTCAGCGTTTCCACGATGGCATCGAAGCTTTCCCAGTCGCGCGCGGCGCGGCCGATGCCGCCGTACACCACCAGTTCCTGCGGGCGCTCGGCCACGTCCGGGTGCAGGTTGTTCATCAGCATGCGCAGCGGCGCCTCGGTCAGCCAGCTTTTGGCATTCAGCGTGGTACCGGTCGGCGCGGTGATGGTGCGGCTGGGGTCGTTGCGGGTCATGCGGCGCTCCGGTTGGTAGCGAATTCAAGGCAGGCGTTGAGCACCTGCGCCAGGGTGTGGCGCAGCGGTGCGGCGTGGTCGGGGTCCAGCGGGGTGGGCCAGCTGTGCTCGTCCACCTGGTCGGGCAGCGGCTCGTGCATGTACCCGCGGCAGGCCAGTTCCATCTGCAGCGAATGCACGCCGCCGGGGATGTCGCTGTAATGCCGGGTGATCCAGCCGCCCTTGAAGCGGCCGTTGCGCACCTGGCTCATGCTGCTGATCTTCAGCAGGTTTTCCACCACATCGCTGAGCGCGTTGTCGCAGGACGTATCCGGTGCGCCAGACGGACCGGCGGTGCCCAGGTTGAACTGCGGCAGTTCGCCATCGAACAGATGCGGAATGTGCGAACGGATCGAATGCGCGTCGTACACCACCACCGTACCGTGCTGCGCGCGCAGACGCGCGATCTGTGCGGCCAGTTCATCGTGGTAGGGCGCGAAATACGTGTCGCGGCGGCGCGCGATTTCCGCTTCGTCCGGCTCGCGACCTGCGTGGTACAGCGGCTGGTTGTCGAAGGTGGTCAGCGGGCACAGGCCGGTTGTGTTCTGGCCCGGGTAAAGCGAAACGCCACTCGGGTCGCGGTTGAGGTCGATCACCGAACGCGAGATCGCCGAACGCACGGTGGTCGCGCCCATGCCGCGCGCGAAGTCGTACAGCTCGTGCACCCACCAGTCGGCATCGCGCCGCGCCAGCCACGGCGAGTGGTAGTCGCCCATCAGCTCGTGCGGCAGTTCGCTGCCGGTATGCGGGAAGCTGACAATCAGCGGGGCATCGCCCTCGTGCACCGTCAGCCAGTCGGGGCGGGCATTCATGCCTGCGGCTCCACGGTGGGAAGCAGGTCACCCAGGCCCTGTGCCAGCGCACCGCTGCGCACCAGATCGGTGGCGGCCACCATGTCCGGGTGGAAGTAGCGGTCTTCTTCCAGCGTCGGCACCTGCGCGCGCAGGGTGGCGCGCACGGTTTCCAGTGCGGCGCTGGAGCGCAGGGGCGCGTGGAAATCGCAGCCCTGGGCCGCGGCCAGCAGCTCGATGCCGATCACGTTGGCCGCGTTCTCGGCCATCTGCATCAGGCGGCGCGCGCCATGTGCGGCCATCGATACATGGTCTTCCTGGTTGGCCGAGGTCGGGATCGAATCGACACTGGCCGGGTACGCGCGCTGCTTGTTTTCCGAAACCAGCGCCGCAGCGGTCACCTGCGGAATCATGAAGCCGGAATTCAAACCGGGGCGCGGGGTCAGGAACGCCGGCAGGCCGGACAGTGCCGGGTCCACCAGCATGGCCAGGCGGCGCTCGCTGATCGACCCGATCTCGCACACCGCCATCGCCAGCATGTCGGCGGCGAAGGCCACCGGCTCGGCGTGGAAGTTGCCACCGGACAACGCTTCGCCGGTATCGGTGAACACCAGCGGATTATCGGACACGCCGTTGGCTTCGATTTCCAGCGTGGTCGCCGCCTGGCGCAGGATGTCCAGTGCCGCGCCCATCACCTGCGGCTGGCAGCGCAGGCAGTACGGGTCCTGCACGCGTACGTCGTTGTCGCGGTGCGATTCGCGGATGTCCGAGCCCTGCATCAGCGAACGCAGGGTGGCGGCGGTGGCGATCTGCCCGCGTTGGCCACGGATGGCATGGATGCGCGGATCAAACGGCGTGTCCGAGCCCTTGGCCGCTTCCACGGAAAGTGCGCCGGTCACCAGCGCGGCCTGGAACACGGTCTCGATCTCGAACAGCCCGGCCAGCGCGTACGCGGTGGAGAACTGGGTGCCGTTGAGCAGGGCCAGGCCTTCCTTCGCGCCCAGTTCCACCGGCTGCAGGCCCGCGCGTGCCAGGGCTTCCACGGCCGGCAGGCGCTCTTCGCCAACGAAGGCCTCGCCCACGCCCAGCATCACGCTGGCCAGGTGCGAGAGCGGTGCCAGATCGCCGGACGCACCCACCGAACCCTGCGCGGGCACCACCGGCAGCACGCCCTTCACCAGCATCGCTTCCAGCAGCAACAGGGTTTCTTCGCGCACGCCTGAAGCACCCTGGGCCAGGCTGACCAGCTTCAGCGCCATCATCAGCCGCACCACGCTGGCCGGCATCGGTTCGCCCACGCCAGCGGCATGCGACAGCACGATGTTCCGCTGCAGGGTGGCCAGGTCTTCGCGCTCGATGCGCACGCTGGCCAGCTTGCCGAAGCCGGTGTTGATGCCATACACCGGCGCGCCCTTGGCGACGATGGCGGCCACGGCGGCGGCACTGGCGCGCACCACCGGCAGCGCGGCCGGGTCCAGTGCAAGCGGCGCGCCGCGGTAGACCTGCCGCCACTGGGCAAGGGTGACATGGCCGGGGCGAAGAACCAGGGTGTTGCTCATGTGTTGCTCCAGGAAGCAGGCAGGTCGGGCTGCCCGCGCACCACGCGCGCGTGCAGCGGGTTGAATCCCATGCGATAGACCAGGTCGGCCGGCGCGTCGATGTCCCAGATCGCCAGGTCGCAGTCCATGCCCACGGCCAGGCGGCCGATGCGTTCGCCGCGGCCCAGCGCGCGCGCCGCTTCACGGGTGAAGCCGGCAATGCATTCGTCCACGGTCAGGCGGAACAGGGTGGCGCCCATGTTCATGGCCAGCAGCGGGCTGGTCAGCGGCGAGGTGCCGGGGTTGCTGTCGGTGGCCAGGGCCAGCGGCACGCCGGCCGCACGCAGCGCGGCAATCGGGGGCAGGGTGGTATCGCGGGTGAAATAGAAGGCGCCGGGCAGCAGTACGGCCACGGTGCCGGCGGCGGCCATGGCGGCGATGCCGGCCGCATCCAGATGTTCGATATGGTCGGCCGACAGCGCACCGAAGCCGGCGGCCAGTTCGGCGCCATGCTGGTTGCTCATCTGTTCGGCGTGGATCTTCACCGCCAGGCCGCTGGCACGGGCCGCCTCGAACACCTGCCGCGCCTGTGCGGGCGAGAACGCGATGTTCTCGCAGAACACGTCCACCGCTTCGGCCAGGCCTTCGGCGGCGATGGCCGGAATCATCACGTTGCACACCTCGTCGGTGTACTCCTGCGCCTGTCGGCCCGGCGGCACCGCGTGCGCGCCCAGGAAGGTGGTGGCCACGTTCACCTGGCATTGCTCGCCCAGCGCGCGCGCGACCTGCAACTGCTTGCGTTCGTCGGCCAGGGTCAGGCCATAGCCGGATTTGATCTCGACCGTGGTCACGCCTTCGGCACGCATCGCCAGCAGGCGTGGGCGGCTTTCTGCGGCCAACTGCTCCGCACTGGCGGCACGGGTGGCGCGTACGGTGGAGACGATGCCGCCGCCGGCGCGGGCGATATCGGCATAGCTGACGCCCTGCAGGCGCTGCTCGAATTCGTTGGCGCGGTTGCCGGCGTAGACCAGGTGCGTGTGGCAGTCGACCAGCCCGGGCGAGATCCAGCGGCCCTCGCCATCGAAACGCGTGGTCGGGCGCAGGTGGGTATCGCTGCCGGCCGGGCCGACGTGCACGATGCGGCCGTCGGCGCAGGCCAGCACGCCGTCGCGGATGATTCCCAGGCCCTCGCCATCAAGGGTCATCAGGTGGACATTGGACCAGAGGGTGTCGACGTGCATGGCATCCACTACGCGGCTGTGCTTATATGTCTATACAATATAAGCGTCCCTTTCGGGTTGTCCAGCCATGTCTGATTCGCGTTCCCCTGCCGCTTTCCACGCCGCCCATGCCTTGCTGGCCGACGGCTGGGCCCGTGACGTGCGCCTGCAGGTGCAGCACGGTCGCATCACCGCGATCAGCACGGGGCAGGCTGCCGAAGCAGGGGATACCCGCGTCGGCATCGCGGTGCCGGGCCTGCCGAATCTGCACAGCCACGCCTTCCAGCGCGGCATGGCGGGGCTGACCGAGATCGGCGGCGGCGACGGCGACAGCTTCTGGAGCTGGCGCGAGCTGATGTACCGCTTCCTGGCGCACCTGCGTCCCGATGCCGTGCAGGCCATTGCCGCGCAGGCGTACATGGAAATGCTGGAAAGCGGCTTCACCCGGGTGGGCGAATTCCACTACCTGCACCACGACGCCGATGGCCAGCGGTACGCGAACCGCGCCGAGATGAGCGCGCGCATTGCCGCCGCTGCGGCGCAGACCGGCATCGGCCTGACTCTGCTGCCGGTGTTCTATGCGCACGCCGATTTCGGCGGCGCGCCGCCCAATCCCGCGCAGCGCCGCTTGATCCACGACGTGGAAGGTTTCGCGCAGCTGCTGGATGCGGCCAAGCCGGCCCTGGCCGCCCTGCCCGATGCGGTGCTGGGCATCGCGCCGCACAGCCTGCGGGCAGTGACCGGTGAAGAACTGAGCGCGCTGCTGCCGTTGACCGAAGGCCCCGTGCACATTCATATCGCCGAGCAGGTGCGCGAAGTCGACGCCTGCCTGGCCTGGAGCGGCCAGCGCCCGGTGCAGTGGCTGTACAACCATGCGCCGGTGGATGCGCGCTGGTGCCTGGTGCATGCCACCCACATCACCGACGACGAGCGCGCCGCGATCGTGGCCAGCCAGGCGGTGGCCGGCCTGTGCCCGATCACCGAGGCCAACCTGGGCGACGGCCTGTTCCCGATGCAGGCGTTCGCGCGCGAAGGCGGGCGCTTCGGCGTCGGCTCCGATTCGAACGTGCTGATCGACGCGGCCGAAGAGCTGCGCCTGCTGGAATATGGCCAGCGTCTGAGCCTGCGCGGCCGCAACGTGCTGGCCCCGGACGCCCGCCGCAGCAGTGGCCGCTTCCTGTTCGAAGGCGCCCTGCACGGCGGTGCGCAGGCGCTGGGCGTGGCCGCCGGCCTGCAGGTTGGCGCCAGTGCCGATCTGCTGGAACTGGACGCCGCGCACCCGGCGCTGCAGGCGCGACAGAATGACGCATGGCTTGACAGCTGGGTCTTCGCTGCACGTAATGGCGCGCTGCGTTCGGTCTGGCGCCATGGCCGCCAGGTCGTGGCCGACGGCCGCCATCTGCAGCGCGAGGCCATCACCACCGTCTTTGCCGCTGCCCTGCGTGGCGTGCTGGGCTGATCGCCTCCCTGTTTGTCGAGATCCTCATCGAGACCCCCACCCCCGTGAAGGCCCGCAAGTCCGCCACGCTCAACCAGCGTATCCGCAGCGATCTGGAAAGCCGCATCCTAAGTGGAGAGTGGGCGCCGGGTTTCCGCATTCCGTACGAACACGAGCTGATGGAACAGTACGGCTGTTCGCGGATGACGGTTAACAAGGTGCTGACCGCGCTGGCCGAGAGCGGCATGATCGAGCGTCGGCGCCGGGCCGGTTCGTTCGTGGCCCGGCAGCCGCCGCACCTGGAACAGGTGGCGCTGGAAATTCCCGATATCGCGATGGAAGTCGGCTCGCGTGGCCATCAGTACAGCTACCGCCTGCTGCAGCGCGAGCTGCGCGGGGCCAGCGCGGGTAATGCCGGCGAAGAAGAGCTGGCCGGTGCGGGCTCGCTGTTGGCGATGCGCTGCCTGCATCTGGCCGATGACCGGCCGCTGGCGCTGGAACATCGCCTGATCAGCCCGGTGGGCGTGCCCGAAGTGCTGGCGGTGGATTTCAGCACCACCGCGCCCGGCAGCTGGCTGCTGCAGAACGTGTCCTGGACCCGCGCCCAGCACCGCATCAGTGCCTGGGGCGCCGACGCCGCCGCGGCCAAGCTGCTGCAGGTGGCGCCGGGCACCGCCTGCCTGGTGATCGAGCGCCTGACCTGGCGCGGCGATCAGCCGATCACCCGGGTGCGGCAGGTGTTCCTGGGCGATGCCTGGGACCTGGTGGCGCGCTTCGCGCCGGGCGGGCGCTGAGGCGGCCAATCCACGCATGGCGTGGATCTACCGGGTGAGACCACGCAGGGGTGGTACACGTAATGCCGGGACCCCGCACGGGTGATCCACCCCATGGGTGACACCATGCCGGTAGATCCACGCCATGCGTGGATGGCGTTCCTTCAACGGGTAGATCTGTCGCCTTGAACTCTGTCGGGGCGTGTGGACGGTGTGTATCGTCCCCGGGATGAAGAGCGGGGACATAATCGCACATCGTTACCGTGCCCCATCCCAGGAAGGATCTGGGAATTGGCCTGGTCAAGGCAATCCGGAAGCTCGCTGGACTGAAGTAGAGGCTCCCATGCGATATCCAGTCTTGATCGAAGCCGGTGATGAACACACTGCTTGGGGCGTGGTGGTGCCGGATCTACCGGGCTGCTTCTCTGCCGCGGACACGCTCGATGACGCCCTGCGTTCGGCGGAAGAGGCTGCGCTTGCCTGGATTGACGCCGCACTGGATGCCGGGCACTCGATTCCAACACCGTCTGCACCACAGAAACTGGTCGCCGACGCGGCAGGTGGAACGCAATGGATTCTTGCCTATATCAGCATTGATCCAGCACTGCTGGATGACACCATCGAGCGGGTGAACATCAGCCTGCCGCGACGGATCCTGTCCAGGTTGGATGCGCAGGCCAAGGCGGCCGGGGAAACACGTTCAAGCTACATCGCCCATCTTGCCGCGTTGGCTTGACGGCGGCGGGCGGCGCAACCATCCACGCCATGCGTGGATGGCGCACCACTCAATACGTGGCGCACTGCCGCCAGCGCACCGGCTCGTCCACGCCCGGGCGGGCGTTGAGCTGCACGCGCACGGTGCGCAGGGCGGGGTAGCGCAGCACTTCCTGGCAGACGCGCGGCCAGACCTGCTCCAGTTCGCCGGTGCGGTTGATGGCCAGGGTCTGCCGGGTCAGCCAGACGCCGCTGGCAATGCCGCTCTGGCCGGCCAGGGCGCGGGCCAGTTCGGCCTGGTAGCGCTCCAGCGTGGCCGCATCGGGATTGGGGTTGCTGCGGCTGTCGTCGCCGGCCTTGGCGGCCGGCACCACGGGCGCGCTGGCCGGGGCCGCATCCGCCGCAGGTGACGGCGCTGCCACGGGGGCGGCTGGTGCAACCGCTGCGCTGGAAGCGGCCACGGGCGTAGGCTCTGGGGCGGCAACCGGTGCATCGGCGTGCAGCCCCTGCAGGCTGACCCCGACCAGCAGGCCCACGGTCACCGCGCCCAGTGCGGAAATGGCGATGCGGCGCACGGCCTCGTGGCGGGCGCTGGCACGCACGCGGCTTTCGATATCGCCTGGCAGGTAAGGCTGCAGCAGCGGCCACAGGCGCGGGCCGTCCAGCACTTCCACCGCCTGCTTCTCGGCGGCAGCCAGGCCATCACGCTCCACCCGCCCTTCGGTGATCAACAGGCCACCCTTGGCGCCGCCCAGGCGCGTGGCCGCGCCCAGCTCGTTCACCGCTGCCGTACCAATGCGGTAGGCCAGGCCGTGCTTGCACCAGACCATCCAGGTGTTGGGGCCGTCGGTCAGCACGAAATCGCTGCGCGGCTCGCGCGCATCCTCGTCCGCGTCATGCGCCTCGCGCAGCCCGCGCTGCTCGCTCAGCATGCGCTTGATCAGCGTGGAAAACTCACGCCAATGCATACCGGCCAGGGCCTGCAGGCCCAGTCGCATTTCCGTTTGCCGCCGCTTCACCCACCACAGGTAGACAACAGCCAGGGTACAGATGAGCAGGGCCGACAGCAGGGCCAGAATCCAAGGGAGCATGCAGGTGCGAACGGAAGGAAAAATTCAGAAGCCGACAGTGTAAAGGCCACACTGGGCGATTGCGTCAGGGTGTTCCCGACAAGAAGCGTGATGCAGCGCGCAGATCAGCGCTGTGCAGACACGAAAAAACCCGCCAATCCTGAAGCCGTGAGGGGAGGGAACAAACGGCAGGCGAAGCGATTGGCGGGTTCTCGCGATTGTCAGATAAATTTTATTGCATTGCAACAATTGGCCGGTCAGGCGGCGCCCGGCCCCTGGTGGCTGCCGGGGGCGGGGGCATCAGTGCCCGATGCGGCACGGTTTTCCAGCTTGGCCAGGCGCGCATGCAGCGCATCCAAGCGAGCTTCCAGTGCAGTCACATCCTGCGCGGTGGGCACATGCATGCGTTTCAGCACGCCCTGCACCTGTTCGTCGAAGGCCTTCTCCACCTTCGTCCAGGTGCCCGACGCCTTTTCGCGGGCCTCATCCAGTGACTGTTCCACATTGTCGCGCCAGCCCGGGCCCTGTTCGCCGCTGCGTTCGCGGCGGCGCGCTTCCCAGGCTTCGCCTTCCTTCACCAGGCCATCGAAGAAGCGGTTGCCTTCGGCCTGTGCCCGGCCCAGTGCGCCCAGCCCGGCCAGCCAGACCTGTTGTGCCGAATCGCTCAACTTGCGCGAAAAGCGCCCCGCCTGCTCGCCGAAGCTGGCGTCATCATCGCGGCGGTCGTCGTTGTCGTAAGTGTTCATCGCACTCCCGGGGAGGTTGGGCCTGCCCCGAGAGTAGCGCGGCGTTGCGTTGCTGGGCCGTGATGGCCCGGCGCCGGGGTTCAGCCCAGCTTTTCCTTCAGCACACGCTGGATCTCGCTTTCCACCATGCCCTTCATGGCCGACAGCAGGAAACCGAGCTTGGCGGTCACGCGCACCGCGCCCGGCTGCAGTTCGATGGCACCGTCCACGCCGCTGCCGCTGAAGTTCAGTACGTCGGCGGCCCAGCTCGACTTCAGGCCGAAGCGCTCAGACAGCTTGGCGGCCACCTGTTCGATGGCCTCGCGCGCCTGCGCGTCGGGCAGGGAGTGGGCGTGGCGGACGTCGATGCTGGACATGCAGGCTCCTGGCGCAGGGCCGGGTTGTAGTAAGAGGGCGGTCATTGTGCGCATCGGCGGGCGCGGCGCCAAGCACTCACGCGGGGTTCTTCTGCGTTGGCGGTCAACCTGCTAGTCTGCGCCGCGTGCAGAACCTGCTTGTTCACTTCAGTCAACACCAACAGCCCGACCAGCCGCTGCGGCCCGGGGTGCAGCGCATCGTGCGCCAGGCCAATGGCAGCGTGCGGCTGGGCGATGCCGGCAACGGCGCCCTGCTGCTGGCCCAGTTCTGCCTGGATGATCGCGGTCTGTGGCTGCAGGTCGGCAACGGTATCCGTGGCATCCACGTGAATGGTCGCCCGGTGCGCCGCATGGCCCTGCTGCGTGCGGGTGATGCGGTGTACGTGGACGGCGTGGAAATGGTCCTGCAGGGCGAGGTGGAAACCCTGCTGCAGGCACCGGCGCCGACGGCGCAGGCTGATCCGGGCATCGACGAACAGCGCGTGTTGCGCGGCGTGGGCGGCCTGCACCATGGCCGCGGTTTCACCCTGGCACGGCCGCGGGTGATCGGTCGCGGTGACGATGCCGACATCGCTATTGATGAGCCGGCCTTCGCCGACCAGCACGCTCGGGTCGAACTGCATGGCGAGCGGGTACTGCTGCGTGACCTGGGCAGTGCCGAAGGCAGCCGGGTGAACGGCGTGGCCGTGCGCCACTGCTGGCTGCAGGCCGGTGACCAGCTGGTGTTCGACGGCCAGCATCGCTTCGTGCTGGAAGTGCCGCACGACCCGCGCCGGCGCCCGGCGCCCAGCCCGGACGACGAGGCGGCAGACAGCGAGCAGGCGCCGGTGGCCCCGGCGGCGCCGCGTCACGTGCGCCGCTGGCCGTGGCTGCTGGTCAGCGCCCTCCTGCTGGCTGGCGTGCTCAGCCTGCTGCTCTGGTTCGGCGCGCGCTGAACCCGCTCCGCCGGGCATGGCCCGGCGCTACCGCCCGACCCACCCCGCTTCGGTAGGTGCCAACCTTGGTTGGCACGATGTCCCGGCCGCATGACCCCTGACGGCGTACGCCGACCAAGGTCGGCGGCTACCAAAGCAGGGCACGCCCCCGCTTCGGTAGGTGCCAACCTTGGTTGGCACATTGCCCCGCCGGCAATTGGATACGAATGCAACCAAATTTCCCTTGCGCGACAAGGCCGCAACGCTGGTGCGCTGCGGCATACTACGGGTCTTGCCCCACAGGTGTGACATGACGCGCGCGTTCAACTTCAGTGCCGGCCCTGCAACCTTGCCGGAATCGGTCCTGCGCCAGGCGCAGGCGGAAATGCTGGACTGGCACGGTGCCGGCGCCTCGATCGTGGAAATGAGCCATCGCGGCCCGGAATTCATGTCCGTGGCTGCCGAGGCCGAGGCCGACCTGCGCCGCCTGCTCGATATCCCCGACGACTACGCGGTGCTGTTCCTGCCCGGGGGTGCCACCACCCAGCAGGCGCTCATCCCGCTCAACTTCGCCCAGCCCGGCCAGCGCGCCGACTATGTCGTAAGCGGCCATTGGGGAAAGACAGCGGTCAAACAGGCCGGCCCCTATGTGGATGTGAACATCGCCGCCAGCAGCGAAGCCAACGGCTATCGCGAACTGCCCGCGCGCGAGGGCTGGCAGCTCTCGGCCGATGCCGCCTACGTGCACATCACCGCCAATGAGACCATCCACGGCGTCGAATTCCGTGATGTGCCCGATACCGGTACTGTGCCGCTGGTGGCCGATTTCAGCTCGTCCATCGCCAGCGAACCGCTGGATGTGCGCCGCTACGGCATCATCTATGCCGGTGCGCAGAAGAATCTGGGCCCGGTCGGCATTGCGGTGATGATCATCCGCCGCGACCTGCTGGAGCGCGCCGGCCAGCCGCGTGCAGACATCTTCGATTACCGCTCGCACGTCGCGCGCGATTCCATGCTCAACACCCCGCCCACCTGGAACTGGTACCTGGCCGGCCTGGTGTTCAAGTGGATGCTGGCCGAAGGTGGCGTGGTCGAATTCGCCAAGCGCAATGCCGCCAAGGCCGCGCTGGTGTACGGCGCCATCGATGCTTCCGGCGGCTTCTATCGCAATGAAGTGGCGCCCTCGGCGCGCTCGCGGATGAACATCCCGTTCTTCCTGCCCAGCACCGACCTGGACGCGCGCTTCGTGGCCGAGGCCAAGACCGCTGGCCTGCTGGCGCTGAAGGGCCACAAGGTGGTGGGCGGCATCCGCGCTTCGCTGTACAACGCCATGCCGCTGGCCGGGGCCGAGGCGCTGGTCGCCTTCATGGCCGATTTCCAGCAGCGTCACGGTTGAGCACTGAACGGCGCGCACCGTCCGGTGCGTGCCCTGCAACAAGGAATTCCAATGGCAAGCAAACCCGCCAAGAAGGCGCCCGCCAAGGCTGAAACGGCCAAGGGCAGCGCGGCCCCCAAGGGCAAGAAGACCGCCACCGCGGCCCCCACGCTGGCACCGCTGGCGCTGGCCGACGTGCGCGCCAAGATCGACCAGATCGACCGTGACATCCAGGGCCTGATCGCCGAACGCGCTCAGTTCGCGCACCAGGTGGGCAAGGCCAAGGGCAAGCTGGCCGCCGCCGTCGATTACTACCGCCCCGAGCGCGAAGCCCAGGTGCTGCGCATGGTGGTGGACCGCAACGAAGGCCCGCTCAGCGACGAACTGCTGGTGCACGTGTTCCGCGAAATCATGTCGGCCTGTCTGGCCCAGCAGGAACCGCTGAAGATCGGTTACCTCGGCCCGGAAGGCACCTTCAGCCAGCAGGCTGTGCTCAAGCACTTCGGCCGCTCGGCACTGGGCCTGCCGATGGCCAGCATCGAAGAAGTGTTCCAGGAAGTGGAAGCGGGCAACGCCGATTTCGGCGTGGTGCCGGTGGAAAATTCGGGGCAGGGCACCATCCAGATCACTCTGGACATGTTCCTGACCTCCAACCTGAAGATCTGCGGCGAAGTGGAACTGCGTGTGCATCAGTACCTGATGTCACGCAGCGGGCGCATCGAAGATATCGAGCGCATCTACGGCCACCCGCAGTCCTTCATGCAGACCTCGGCCTGGATGCGTGCCAACCTGCCGAAGGCTGAGAAGATCCCCGTGTCCAGCAACGCCGAAGGCGCGCGCCGTGCGCGTAACGCCGACGATGCCGCGGCCATCGGTGGTGAAAGCGCCGGCCACGTGTACGGCCTGAAGAAGGTCGTGACCAAGCCGATCCAGAACGATGCCGACAACACCACCCGTTTCCTGGTGGTGGGCCGCAACATCTTCCCGACCTCCGGCCACGACCGCACCTCGGTGCTGGTGTTCATCCATGACAAGCCCGGCGCGCTGTTCGATGTGCTCAGCCCGTTCGCCCGCCACGGCATCAGCATGAACCGCATCGAATCGCGCCCGTCGCACCACGGCAAGTGGGAATACGGCTTCTTCATCGATCTGGCCGGCCATATCGACGATGCCCCCATGCAGGCCGCGCTGGCCGAACTGGAAGCGCACTCGGCGCAGATCAAGGTGCTGGGTTCCTACCCGGTGGCCGTGCCCTGATTGCTGTGGCGGCCATGTGCCGCGCCCCTTGAAGCACCGCCGGCCCGCCGGCGTTTACGGAACGATCGAACGATGAGCAACGCGCAACACTGGATTGCCCGCAAGGGCCAGCCCCTGCAGGGCAGCCTGACCATTCCCGGCGACAAGTCGGTGTCGCACCGCTCGGTGATGTTCGCCGCGCTGGCCGATGGCACCTCGCAGATCGACGGCTTCCTGGAAGGCGAAGACACCCGCGCCACCGCGCGCATCTTCAGCCAGCTGGGCGTGCGCATCGAAACCCCCAGCGCCTCGCAGCGCATCGTGCATGGCGTTGGCATCGACGGTCTGCAGGCGCCCAGCGCGCCGCTGGACTGTGGCAACGCCGGCACCGGCATGCGCCTGCTGGCCGGTCTGCTGGCCGGCCAGGCGTTCGGCTGCACGCTGGTGGGTGATGAATCGCTGTCGGGCCGACCGATGCGCCGGGTGACCGGTCCGCTGTCGCAGATGGGCGCGAAGATCGACACGCAGGACGATGGCACCCCGCCGCTGCACGTGCACGGTGGCCAGGCGCTGCACGGCATCGACTTCGCCTCGCCGGTGGCCAGCGCGCAGGTCAAATCGGCGGTCCTGCTGGCTGGCCTGTATGCGCAGGGCGAAACCAGCGTGGTCGAACCGCACCCGACCCGCGATTACACCGAGCGCATGCTGTCAGCGTTCGGCGTGGACATTGAATTCTCGCCGGGCAAGGCCCGCCTGCGCGGCGGCCAGCGCCTGCGCGCCACCGATATCGTGGTGCCGGCTGATTTCTCCTCGGCCGCATTCTTCCTGGTCGCTGCCAGCATCATTCCCGGCTCGCACATCCGTTTGAAGCAGGTGGGCCTGAACCCGCGCCGCACCGGTCTGCTGCACGCACTGCGCCTGATGGGCGCGGATATCACCGAAGAAAACCCGGCCGAGCAGGGCGGGGAAGCGGTGGCCGACCTGGTCGTGCGCCATGCCCCGCTGAAGGCCGCGCGCATTCCCGAGGAACTGGTGCCGGACATGATCGATGAGTTCCCGGCGCTGTTCGTTGCCGCCGCGGCCGCCGAAGGCCAGACCGTGGTGACCGGCGCGGCCGAACTGCGGGTGAAGGAATCGGACCGTCTTGCCGCCATGGCCACCGGCCTGCGCGCGCTGGGTATGCAGGTGGACGAAACCGAAGACGGCGCCACCCTGCATGGTGGTGTGACCCTGGGCAGCGGCACCATCGAAAGCCACGGCGACCATCGCATTGCCATGGCGTTTGCCATTGCCGGGCAGATCAGCAGCGGCGAGGTGCGCATCAACGACATCGCCAACGTCGCCACTTCGTTCCCGGATTTCGACGGCCTGGCCCGCAGCGCAGGCTTCAACCTGGCCTGACCTCGGCGCGATACCGCTGCGCTCGCCGGGCCATGCCCGGTGTAGCGCATCAGCACCCGCACCCAGGTAGCGCCGGGCCATGCCCGGCGGAATCCATCAGCGCCCGCGTCCGGTAGCGCCGGGCCATGCCCGGCGAACAGGCAATCCCGGGCAAAAAAAGGCGGAGGCCGAAGCCTCCGCCACATCACGAACCCCTCGTCCGCGATCAACGCTGTTCGGTACGGAAATCCACCGGCACGCGCACCACACTGGCCACGGCGCGCCCCTCATGCATCGCCGGCTGGAACTTCCAGCCCTGCACGGTATTGATGACGGCGCGATCCAGGTCGCGGCTGCGTTCGCCGCTGCGCGACACGATGCTGGCCTGGGTGACGTTGCCGCGGGTATCCACGTTAAGGCTGGCCACCACGCTGCCCTGCACGCCGCTACGCAGCGCCGCAGCGGGATAGGTCGGCTTGGCATTGCTGGCCAGCGGGCGCGCCTCACGGTTGCTCACGGCCGGAGCGCTGCGTCGGGTGGCGTTGGCCGGTGCCGCGGTGCGGGCCGCCGGCGCTGTGGTTGCGACCGGGGTCTCGGTGGCCGGCAGCATGCGCTCGCCCACCGGGGCCGGCGCCACATCTTCCTGGTTGGCAAAGCGCAGCCAGACGAAGGCCGCCGCGAACATTGCCACGATCAGCGCCATCCACAGCCACGGCGAGGTCGGCCGGTGCGGCACGTCCTGCTGCAGCTGGGGCGAATGAAGGTTTTCGTGGGTAGTAGCCGTCATTGCTTGCTCCTCGCGTCTGTAACGACGCCCCGAGTCTGGACCGGGCAGCAGTGGCAATGTGTCAGCGTTGCGTCAACGCAACCGGCAGGGTTCAGGTTGCCTGCCGGGCACCGTTCAGTTACTGCGGCTTGAAGTCGAACGGCACTTCAATGCTGCCCGGCACGGCCTGGCCATTGCTCTGCGCGGGGGTGAAACGCCAGCGGCGCACGGCGTCGGTGGCCGCACGGTCCAGGTCACGCGAACCGCTGCGCTGGATCACCGTTACGTTGTTCGGGTAGCCGGTGGCATCTACGTCCACGCGTACCACCACGCTGCCGGCCTCGCCACGGCGCAGGGCGGCGGGCGGGTAGCTGGGCGCGGGCGACTGCTCGGCAATCGGCATCGGTTGCGAGGTGGCTGCAGCCGGCGCGGCCGTGCCCGGCGCAGGGGCGGCCGGGTCCACTGCGGCCGGCGGCGGCGGGGCGGTTTCCACCAGCTTCGGCGCCTCGTCCTCGGGCAGCGGCGCCGGCTTGGCATCGGGCATTTCGCTGGAGCCCGCCGCGGCCGGCAACGGCTCGGGCAGCGGCTCGATCTGCGCCGTTTCCTGCGGGGTGGCCGTGGCCGGGTCGGCGCGGAAGAATTCCTTGTCGCGGCCGGTCAGCCAGACCACCACGAACAGCGCGATGCCCACGCCGAAGGCGATGCCGGCGATCTTCAGGGCGTTGCGCGGAATGTGCACAGTGAACGACTTGGCAGAGGACGAGCGGGGTGCAGACATGGACCAGACCAGCGTGAAGTACCCCGATTCTGCCACGCCCGGAATGAACCGGGCGGCAGAAATCCGTATAACAGGCGATAATCCCGTCCCTGTTACCCACCACGACACCTGCCATGCTTGATCCAGCCCTGCTCCGCCACCAGCCCGCCGACCTCGCCGAACGCCTGCGCACCAGCCGCGGCTTCGAGCTCGACGTGTCTGCCCTGGAGTCCCTGGAGGCTGATCGCAAGCGTATCCAGGTGCGTACCCAGGAACTGCAGAGCCTGCGCAACAGCCGTTCCAAGGCCATCGGCCAGGCCAAGGCCAAGGGCGAGGACGTCTCGGCCATCATGGCTGAAGTGGCCGCGTTCGCCGACGAGCTGAAGGCCTCGGAAGTGGCACTGGACGCGCTGCGCGAGAAGATCGACACCATCGCCGCCGGCATCCCGAACCTGCCGGCCGACGATGTGCCGGCCGGCGCGGACGAGAACGACAACGTCGAACAGGCGCGCTGGGGCACTCCGCGCAGCTTCGATTTCCCGGTGCTCGACCACGTTGAACTGGGCGCGCGCAATGCCGGCCTGGACGCGGAAACCGCGGCCAAGCTGTCCGGCTCGCGCTTCACCGTGCTGCGCGGCCAGGTCGCCCGCCTGCACCGTGCCCTGGCCCAGTTCATGCTGGACCTGCACGCCGGTGAGCACGGCTACGAAGAAACCAACGTGCCGCTGCTGGTCAACGCCGATTCGCTGCGTGGCACCGGCCAGCTGCCGAAGTTCGAGGACGACCTGTTCAAGACCGCCGTGGGCGATTCCACGCGCTACCTGATCCCGACCTCGGAAGTGCCGCTGACCAACCTGGTGCGCGACGAGATTGTCGACGCCGAGCGCCTGCCGCTGCGCGTGACCGCCCATTCCATGTGCTTCCGCGCCGAAGCCGGCAGTGGTGGCCGCGACGTGCGCGGCATGATCCGCCAGCACCAGTTCGAGAAGGTGGAACTGGTCTCGATCTGCCGCCCGGAAGACAGCGACGCCGAGCACCAGCGCATGACCCGTTGCGCCGAAGTGGTGCTGGAAAAGCTGGGCCTGCCGTACCGGAAGGTGCTGCTGTGCACCGGCGACATGGGCTTCTCGGCCATCAAGACCTACGATCTGGAAGTCTGGCTGCCGTCGCAGAACACCTACCGCGAAATCAGCTCGTGCTCGAACACGGGCGATTTCCAGGCGCGCCGCATGCAGGCCCGCTGGCGCAACCCGGCCACCGGCAAGCCGGAGCTGGTGCACACCCTGAACGGCTCGGGCGTGGCCGTGGGCCGCGCCATGATCGCGGTGATGGAGAACTACCAGAACGCCGACGGCACTATCACCGTGCCTGACGTGCTGCGCCCGTACATGGGCGGTATCGAAACCATCGGCTGAGCCCGGTAGCGCCGGGCCATGCCCGGCGCTTTTGGGTGGGGCATCCACGCATGGCGTGGATCTACCGCGTCCACGCTATGCGTGGATGAACCCCCGCGATCACCCCACCACCCGCACCTTCTCCAACGGCACCCAACCGGGCTCGCCGTGCTCTGGCACACACCACGCCCATCCATTCAGCGTGCGCAGCCCGCGCAATCGTTGGCCCGGGTCCACATCCAGCTCCCGCGCGCAGTAATCCTGCGTGGCAAATGCGCCACCGTGCGCATCGCGCCCGATCACCGGCGCCGGCACGAAGCCCGGTTCCTGCCCCTCGGCCTGGCATAGAAACCAGTCTTCCCAGCCCTCAGGGCCTTCATAACGTTCACCCACCACCAGCGCCTGCCCACGGCGCAGGGTGATCGGTTGCGGAAATTCGCTGCGGTGCGCAGTGGTCACGATGTAGTCCATACCCCCAGCCTACCGGCTCCACACAACAAAAAACGGCCCCGCAATGCGGAGCCGTCAGGGTGGGCCGGGATGGGGGAGGGGCTCCCGGCCCGCAATCAGCGCCCCCGACGAGGAGGGGGAGGGCGCCGATCGCTGGAACGCAGTACTTACGCGGCCACTTCTTCGCCAGCGTGCGACGGCAGGGCCGACAGCGCGCCGGCAATGGCGTCTTCGCGGTGCTTCGGCGAATAGGCAATGCCTTCGGCGCGCACGAATTCCACGTTGTCGATGCCCATGAAGGCGAACACCTGGCGCAGGAAGGGCTCCTGGAAGTCGGCCGGCGAATCGGTGTAGATGCCGCCGCGGGCGCTCACCACGATCACACGCTTGCCGCCGGCCAGGCCCACCGGGCCGTTCTCGGTGTACTTGAAGGTGCGGCCGGCCACGGCCACGCGGTCAATCCAGGCCTTCAGCGTGGACGGAATGCTGAAGTTGTACATCGGCGCGCCGATGACAAGGATGTCGGCGGCCAGGAACTGCTGCATCACCTGTTCAGCATCGGCCGCCTCGGCGGCATCGGCGCCGGCCAGCGAACCGCTGCGCAGATGGGGTACCGGGTTGGCGTCCAGATCGCGATAATCGACCTGCAGGCCGTCGATCTGGTCCTTGAACTGGGCGACCACCGCCGCAGTCAGCTGACGCGAGACGGAGTTGTCGCCAAGCACGCTGGCGTCGAGATGCAGAAGCTTCATGGCAGTCACCTATGTTCGGGAAGGAGGGGCGGGTTCGCCGCCGACGGAGAGAACGATAGGTTGTTGCATGGGCGGGATAAAGGTGGTTCAATGCCACGAATTGTTCTAGATATGGAACTCGGGTATGCATGACCTGAATGACCTGTACTACTTCGCCATGGTCGTGGACCATGGCGGTTTCGCCGCCGCCGAGCGCGCCCTGGGTATCCCCAAATCGCGCCTGAGCCGCCGTATCAGCCAGCTGGAAACCGACCTGGGCGTGCGCCTGTTGCAGCGTTCCACGCGCCGCTTCGCCGTCACCGACGTCGGCACCAGCGTGCATCGCCATGCGCAGACCATGCTGGCTGAGGCCCAGGCCGCGCGCGAAGTGGTGGACCGCCTGAGCGCCGAGCCGCGCGGCGTGGTGCGCGCCAGCGTGCCCGTCTCGTTGGCGCAGATGCAGCTGCCCAAGCTGCTGCCCAAGTTCCTGGAGCAGTACCCGAAGGTGCGCCTGCAGCTGAACATCAGCAACCGCCGCGTGGACATCATCAATGAAGGCTACGACGTGGCCCTGCGCGTGCGTTCGCGCCTGGACGACGACGGCAGCCTGGTCATGCGCAGCTTCGGCCAGGTGCAGGAACTGCTGGTGGCCAGCCCGAAGTACCTGGACCGCGCCGGCCGACCGAAGGACCCGGAAGAGCTGACCCAGCACGTCACCCTCAGCATCAGCGAAGACGAGGCGCGCCAGCGCTGGGAACTGCATGGCCCGGAAGGCGAAGTGCGCCGCGTGGACCTGCAGCCGCGTGTGGCCGGCTTCGACTTCCCGCTGCTGCAGAGCATGGTGAAGGACGGTTTCGGCATCACCATGCTGCCGGAGACCGTGTGCGCCGAAGCCGTGCGCAACGGTGAGCTGGAAGTGGTGCTGCCGGACTGGTCGCTGCCGCAGGGCGTGTGCCATGCCGTGTTCGCCTCGCGCCGTGGCCTGTTGCCGGCGGTGCGCGTGTTCATCGACTTCCTGGCCGAACACCTGCCGCCGCAGCTGGAGGCCTCGCGCCTGGACTGCGGTGGCGCGTGCGAGAAGGCCAAGGAGAAGATCAAGGCCAGCGCCCTGGGCGCCTTGGCCGTGGATGCGGGCTGAAGCCTGCCGATAGCGCCGGGTCACGCCCGGCGTTACGCCGGTCTTGGGCAAATCGCCCGGCCGTGCGAGAATGCGTGCCCGGCCAGCAGGCTGGGCCGATACGGAGAGATGGCCGAGCGGTTTAAGGCACCGGTCTTGAAAACCGGCGAAGGGTTAAACCTTCCGTGGGTTCGAATCCCACTCTCTCCGCCAAATAAGCAGTAAAACCAATATCTTAAATAAGACTTTTGGTTTTAACCTACATAAGAGCCCACAACGAAACGCCGATTGTTGGCTTTCTTTTTGTCGCTAGATGCGATCGAAGCTGGAAGGCGCTGCTATGCTGGTCATAACTACTAAAAATGGTAGTAGTTTGATTAGGTATCTGTTACGATGCTCCCACGTTCCCTCAGGAGTATCGAAGTGGCTCGGCCACTTGCCCCTATCCCACCACAACCAGTGCCCCGCCATAGTTCCGTCGGGGAAATTTCACAGCAGCTGGTCAATGATCCCAATGTTGATTCCTTCGACGTTCGGGTGAACAAACGAACTGGCATCGTTCAAGTAAATGCCCGCCATACGGATGGCCGGACTGTTCACTACGAAGAACCAGTGCCCGGCCTGACGCGCACAACTCGCTTCGATCCGAATACCATCACCATCGACCAACGCGATGATGCAGTGATGTACCTCCTCGACGAAGGCTTGTCGCAAGCGGATGTGGGGCGACGACTGGGGATTTCTCAGTCGCGTGTTTCTCAAATTTCCCGTAACCGCCGCTAATCGGAGAGCCAAGATGGGCAAAATAGTAGATGCAGGTCGCGAAGTTCTGGGAACTTGCCGCGAGGCAAAGGAAAACTTCGACTTTGACCAGCTGGTCAAAAAATATGACCGTCACACTGCCGAAATGCTGGTATCCGACCAGTTGCGCGCTGGTAACATCGATATCGAAGAATTTCGCACATATAAGAAGGTCAAAACGTTCGTGCAAAACGGCGGACTAGACGTGGCGAAAGCTCACAAGGAAGCTCGAAAGGCTGCTTCGGACGCTTTGGCTGCGGATGGATTCTCACCCAATCCCGCTTGATAAAAAAAGCCCGGTGCGAAGGCCTGGTAAGGTCACTATGGCACGTGAATTCAGGTGCGAAGGTTCGCCAATTCGGCTGCGGACCTTCGCCAGCAAGTTGCGATGCTGCTGTTCCGCCGCCACTTCCCATGCCGCCGTCGCGCTGAAGTACAAGGGCGAAGCGGCCAGAAAACGCCCCTAGGGGCTGGCTGGCGGGATCTTCACCCATTCGCCAGTACCCAAGCCCGAACAGGAAAGTCGTCGCTTACAGGGCCGTCCCCAAGGTGGGCGGGGTTGTAGCGAAGAACCCGGTTCGGGCTTGGCCCCTACGGGGCCTTTCCATCTTGCGAAGCCTGTTGCGAAGTCCCATGCGCGCCATGTTTAGCCTCGGCCTTCCAAGGTGCCCCGCGTGGAAACGCGTATCAGAAACGCGCTGAGGCCTTACTACTCGGTGATGGTGGTATCCACCGGATCACGCAGGCCCAGCATGTTCGCTCCAGTGCGGTAATACTCTACCAAGAATGCGGCCAAGCGCAGAGTGCCAGCCTGCTGGTGCTTGGTTTTAGCTCTCGGGATCTTTCGGAGGTTCAATCCTATGCGGCCTAAGAGCGCCGATGGCGGAGTTCTTCATTCTCCAAGCGAAAAACAGGGCTCGCGCGGGCAATGACATATAGCTATTACTGATTGCCTCGGCCTCCAAACGAAGTGCTCGTATAGTTTTCGCCTCACTTTCCGCAAGCTCAAAGTGGAATGTGCAAACGCGTGTCGTGCCGTCAACTACTTTGTCGTATCGAAGAGAAAGCTGAAAGCAGCTGAAGGCTGCACTTCTGAGAACTCGCACCAGTCGATGATCTGGAACTTCATTGAATGGGACCTCACGAAAGGATCGCTCCAATCCAGCGAAATCCATCGGCGGTGCCACGACCTCCACGTTCTCACTGGCAGCATCTCTCAGCACTTCTAAGGCGCATTCGGCAGCCTCATCGGCTTCATAGAGAAGCGCAACGTAGGTGTCAATTTTCTCGCGCTTTGCAGATCGCGATTGTCCGTATGCAAGGCGACCCGAGTAAAGGATTGCGAGACCAGACAATACCGCTTGTGCCCAAGCAGCAGCGTTGCTCCCAGTCCAATCAACCATCGTTTAGATCCCGTGTGAATTGACAGAATGATATGTCCTATCGCGATTAAATTCGCGGAGGCCGTCTGATGCACGGCAATCACAGTGATCGTTACGTACTGGGCCTTGCCCGCCGCGTCCAGCGCACTCTGCTGATACTTGGCGCCTGCGTTTGTGGCTAGTGTGCGCTGGATGGCCCTCAGTCGCTGCGATGTTGCCTCGGCTTGTTATGGCACAACGGATAACTCGAACACGACCGGAACGCCCCATGCGGCCCATTCCGCTCCACGAACACCCCCACCTTGCACACCGGGCAGCGCTCCTCATTGATCGCCACACCCGACACGCTCGTAACCTCCACCACGCCATTCTCCACCAGCTCATCCAGGAACGGCGAGCGCTTGCCCTGCAGCGTGAACATCGCAACACCGCGCCGAGCGCGCGTCAGTGCCACATAGAACAGCCGCCGCTCTTCGCCCAGCGGGAAGGTATCGCCTTCGGGCATCGCCAGCGAAAGTACCGGGTCATCCGCGCGCAGGCTGGGGAAACCGAGGTTCACCATTCCCGGCAGAATCACATAGTCGGCCTCGCGTCCCTTTGAACGGTGCGCGGTCAGGAACTCCACGTCCATCGTGCTGCCGAACGCTGCCTTCCAGTCCGCCGGCAGTACGCTGCGCTCATTCCGGTACCGGCCCAGAATGAAAACGGTCACGCGCCCGCTGCGGCCACGAGGCACCGCGCCGGACAGAAGTTGCTGATGCAGCGTAGCCAGATACTGGCGAACGCCATCCTGCACTTCTTCGCGCCGGGTCATCTGGAAGGCCTGCAGCACCGGCCCAATTGCCGGCGCGGTAGAGCGAACCGTCTTGGCAATCTGCGCAGGATTGCGGCTGATGAAGCGGCTGGAGATATCGCACAGTTCCTGCGGGCAGCGGAAGGTCTGCTCCAGTTTCAGTACCTGGCCGTGCCCCATCCATTCGCGGAAACCGGTCATCACCGAAACATCGGCACCGGCGAAACGGTTGATCGACTGCCAGTCGTCGCCCACCGCAAACAGGTAGCGTCCCGGGCGGTTGACCAGGGCGCGGCACAGGCGGGCGCGGGCGCGCGAGGCATCCTGGAACTCGTCGGCCATCACCAGTTCGTAGGGCGATTCATAATGGCCCTGTTCCAGCAGTCCGGCGGCCATGTTCAACATGTCTTCGAAGTCGATGCTGCGCTCGTCCGCCAGTGCGTCATCCCAGGCCTGGAATACGGGCCCGGCGATTTCCAGGAAGCGCCGGTAGCGTTCCTTGAACTGGTCTTCGGGCATCTGCCTCAGGCGCTCGGCCATGTCTTCCAGGCTCAGGCAGTTGCTCTTGGCATGGGCGATGAAGGTGCGCATCAAGCCGATCAGATCGGCATCGGGCATGGGCTTGGCGCCGGCGTCGGGCAGTTCGCGGTCCGGATTCGGGTCCAGTTCAATGCGCGATTCGCCCAGCCGTTCGGACAGGTGGTGCAGGGCCTCGCCACTGCGCAGCCCGAACGACGTGGTCTCGATCAGTGCGGTCCCGCGTGCGGCGTGCTGCTCGCGTTTCCAGCGCACACCCTCGGCGTAGTTGGCGAACTGCTGCGGCGGCTGGCCGTCGGCATCCAGCGCGAAGTGCTCGTGGTACAGCGCGGCATCCGGGTAATAGAAGTCTGGTCGATACTGGCGATGCGTATCGGTGGCGGTATCGAACTCGTAGCGCCGCTCGTAGTCGTAGGCCACGCCGTTGTAGAACAGCCAATCGGCAATCACGCACTCTTCCAGGCTCTTCACCCGCTCGCCCTGCAGGGTGCGGATATAGGGCGTGCCATCGCGGTCGTAGCCATCGGCCAGCATCTGCGCGCCCAGTGGCGGCAGATCGCGGCCGAACACCAGGCGGAACATGTCCCACTGGGTGCGGAAGTGGGGCGAGCGGTCCTTCAGGTCATCCACCAGCTCGGCCAGCTTGTTGAAGCCCAGCGCTGCATCGATGGCCCATTCGGGAATGTCGGGCTTGCGTCCGGTCGCCTTGGCGATGATCGACAGGCCCAGTGCGTGGAAGGTGCGTGCTTCCACCACGGTATCGCCCATGCCCAGCCGTTCGAACGACCGCTGCGCGCGGTCCTCCAGTTCCTTGGCGGCATCTTTGTTGAAGGCCAGCATCACGATGCGTTCGGGCGCAACGAAGCCGCGATCAATGGCATAGGCGGCCTTGGCGACCATGGTCGAGGTCTTGCCGGAACCGGCTGCGGCGACCACCTGCACATGATTGTCGAAACAGATGACCGCGCGGGCCTGTTCTTCGGTCAGTGGCTTGCTCTCGACCCGGTGCAGGAAACCGCGGGCCAGCGCCAGCTCGCGCGTTGCCATGGTCGCGTTGGCTTCGGCCCAGACGGACGGCCAGTCCAGTTCCCAATCGTGCAGGGCGTCCAGCGCGGCACGGTGGCTGGGCGAATGCAGGTCGTCGTGCACGTCCTCGTCGAGGAACAGCCGCTTCAGCGCGGACGGCTGCAACGGCAGGGCAGGGCGCTCGGCCAGCAGGGCCTGCTGTTGTTCGTGCGTGATCCAGCGGCGACCGGCGCTGCCGCGGTCGGTCAGGGCGTCTGCCTCGGCCAGCCAGCCCTGGATCTGCGTCAGGATGTCTTGAAAGAGCGCCTTGCGCCCACGGGTGGTGCAGGCAAGCAAGACCTGCTGCACGGCGGCCGAAAGCTGCGATGCCTGACGGTTGGGCAGGCCATCGACGGACAGCGTTTCACCGTCGTCGCGCTGCAGCTCGATCCGGGCCCAGAACAGGCCCGGAATGATCCGCACACGCGCGTCGCCATCTACGTGGTGCTGGTACAGCGCGCTCCCAATCGAGAGTTCGACCTGTTCGCCATCCAGCCGCAGCCGCCAGTCCGGCGAGCGGGTCACACGTTGGCCCCAGCCCGAGGGGCGCCATTCCATAGACATCCAGATACTGCCTTGCGTACGTCACTGGGCGTAAAGCGCCCTTACAGCCCCATGATAAAGGGGCTTGATGGCGTGCGCGGCGTTTCCGGGTCAGGCAAAGCAGTGGGCCAGCGCTGGCGTTGCAGCAGCGCTGGCCCGATCGCCCTCAGGCATTCACATCCACCACGATCCGCCCGCGCACCTTGCCCGGGATGATCTGCTCGTACACATCCAGCACTTCAGCCAGCCCGATCTGCTGCACCGTGCTTTCCAGCTTCTTCGGGTCCAGATCGGTGGCCAGGCGATCCCAGGCGCGCTGGCGCACGTCCTGCGGTGCGTTCACCGAATCCACGCCTGCCAGGGTCACGTTGCGCAGGATGAACGGCAGCACCGAGCCGTGCAGTGCATCGCTCTGGGCCAGGCCGCAGGCGGCCACCGCGCCGCGGTACTTGGTTTCGGCCAGGGCATTGACCAGGGTGGGGCCGCCGGCCACGTCCACCACGCCGGCCCAGCGTTCGGCGCTGATTGGCTTCTTGCGCGGCTCGGACAGCTCCGCGCGGTCGATGATCTCGGCCGCGCCCAGGCTGTGCAGGTAGTCGGCATGTTCGGGGCGGCCGGTCGCGGCCACAACGCGGTAACCCAGCTTGGACAGAATGGCCACGGCAATCGAGCCGACGCCGCCATTGGCGCCGGTTACCAGCACATCGCCCTTGTCCGGGGTCACGCCCGCATCTTCCAATGCCAGCACGCACAGCATGGCGGTATAGCCGGCGGTGCCGATGGCCATGGCATCGCGGGTGGTCAGGTTGCCGGGAATCTTGTTCAGCCACTCACCACGCACGCGGGCGCGCTGGGCCAGGCCGCCATGGTGGCCCATGCTCAGGTCCCAGCCGTTCAGTACCACGCGATCACCGGTCTCGAAATCGGCATTGCTGGATTCCAGCACCACGCCGGCCAGGTCGATGCCGGGAATCAGCGGGAATTTCTGGATGACCGGGCGGCTGTTGGTCAGCGCCAGCGCGTCCTTGTAATTCAGGGTCGAATAATCGACCTGTACCAGCACATCGCCGTCCATCAGGTCGGCCTCATCAAAATCGACCAGTTCAGTAACGACGCGGTCGTCGGTCTTGCTGGAAAGTAGTGCCTTGAATGTCATCGCGGGCCTCACCGTCAATGGATGCGCCCATGCTAGGCTCGCACCGTTATTGCAACAAGAACGATGGTTTTTCGTAGGTACTATGGTTTTCCGGAGTATTCATGCGTAGCAGGCGTTGGGACAACAAAAGTGGTTGTGCCGTGGAAGTCACGCTTTCGGTGATGGGGGCGTGTGGAAGCCGATCATTCTGTTTCACCTGATCAAGGGCAGGCGCCGGTTCATGGAACTGACGCGGCGTGTGCCCAACGCCACCCAATCGATGTTGACCAGCCAATTGCGCGAGCTCGAGGCCGATGGCGTGGTGATCCGCCATGTCTATCCGGAAGTGCCGCCGAAGGTGGAGTACGAACTGTCCGAGTTTGGCCACACGCTGGTGCCGGTGCTGCTGGCCATGCGTGAGTGGGGCGAAACCTATCGTGGTTATCAGAGCGCGCGCGATGACAGTTGACGCATGAGGTGTCGCGATTGGCCCGTCGGGGCGAGTTGAATTGCGGCTGGCGTGGATGAAGGCTGCAGGCCGGCAGCGCCATTGAAGGGGGCGCCCGTCACCGCATGACGCATGTGCCCTGAGCACACCATGGCGGTGTATTTCCCTACTTTTCATCCACGAAAGACTGCGGCAATCATCGCCACGCCAAGGCACCCGCCCTGGCCGGGATTGGCGTCCCGAACTTACGAAGTACACGGCGTCGGGCTTGCACTGCAACGTGCAGTCCCGACAATGCACCGCTTGCCAGTCCATGGTGGACGGTGCGTGGGGATCTTCCGATCCGCCGGCTTCTCGTACTTCGTATCCGGCACGCCAACCCGCACCGTCCGCCACCTTGCTTTCGCAGGTGGCCACACCGTGAGGTTGCCGCCATGTCCGACCTGCTTCCCGACTATCCCCGCCTGCATGCGCTGCTGGGGAATGCCACGCGCGATCTGCCCAATGCCATCGCCGAACAGCTGGAAGACGCGCTCTGCGATTCGCCCGACGGCCTCGCGCCGTCTGCCTTCTTCGCGCACCTGAAAGGCCACGGCAGGAACCTCCGTGCCGACGGCCAACCGTGGGGCGAACATCGCCTGACCCCCACCCGCGCGTTCGATCTGGCCCTGGCCACACGCTGCGCGTCGGGCATTACCGCATTGACCGCCGTGCTGCATGCCGCCCATGTGGCACGGGAAAGTGATGATCCGGCGGGCTGTCCCTCCGCGGCCGTGGTCGATGGATTGTTCGACGCCTGCGAAGCCTTGTCGCTGCAGGTAGAACGGTGTCTGGTTGCGTGACAACCCACGATCCGCGGCCTGCCCGGTAGGTGCCCACCTTGGTGGGCACGAGCGGCAAAGCGGGACCGAGCAGGGTGGCGGGCATCTCGGTAGGTGCCCACCTTGGTGGGCACGAACGGCAAAGCGGGACCGAGCAGGGTGGCGGGCATCTCGGTAGGTGCCCACCTTGGTGGGCACGAAGGGTAGGCAGAGAGCCATGCCCACCAAGGTGGGCATCTACCAAAGCGAGACCGCGCAGGGTATGCAGAGAGCAATGCCCACCAAGGTGGGCATCTACCAAAGCGAGACCGCGCAGGGTAGGCGGAGAGCCATGCCCACCAAGGTGGGCGTCTACCGGGCGCTGCCGTGCGCCGCTTCGGACATCACCTGGGCCAGTTGCTTCAGCGAATACGGTTTTCGCAGCAGGGTGAAGCCGTGCCCCGGGTCGCGTGCCAGCAGTTCGCTGTAGCCGCTGGTCAGGATGATCGGCAGCTTCGGGAACTGCGCGCGGATCGTGCGTGCCAGTTCCAGGCCGTTGGTGCCGGGCATCACCACGTCGGTGAACACCAGCTGGAAGCGCGCGGCGTCATGTTCCAGTTCGGCCATGGCCTCGGCCGCGTTTCGCGCCAGCACCACGCCGTAGTCCAGCTCGCGCAGCGCGCCCACGGCGAAGTCGGCCACGTCCACGTTGTCTTCCACCACCAGCACGCACAGCCCGTCGCCACTGGCCAGGCCGGGGTGCGGGGCAGGGCGCGGCACGCTGTCGGTGCATTGGGTCAGCGGCAGGTACAGGGTGAAGCAGGTGCCCGCGCCCGGCCGGCTCTGCACGTCCACTTCGCCTTCGGACTGCTTCACGAAGCCGAACACCTGGCTCAGCCCCAGCCCGGTGCCGGCGCCCACGCCCTTGGTGGTGAAGAACGGTTCGAAGATGCGTTCCAGCACCGAAGGATCAATACCACTGCCCGAATCAGTCACGCTGATCGCCGCAAAATCGCCCTTCAGCGGAATCGACTGGCGCACAGATGGCACGGTGCTGACCCGTTGCACTGCCAGTGTCACCTTGCCGTGGCCTTCGATCGCATCGCGCGCGTTCACCGCAATATTGATCAGCGCGGTATCCAGTTGGTTGCGGTCCAGCAGCACCGGCAGCGGCACGTCGGGCAAGTGCAGGTCCACATCGATACGCGCGCCCACCACGGTGGTGATGATGTCCGCCAGCGCCTGCACGCTCTCGCACAGGTCGAACACTTCCGGCGACAGGCTCTGCCGCCGCGAGAACGCCAGCAACTGGGCGGTCAGTTTGGTCGCACGCTCGGCCGCCGATTCGATCGCCTGGGCGTAGCGCCGGCGCGGGTCATCACTGGGCCAGCCGTACAGCAGCATGTCCACCGAACCGGTGATCACCTGCAGCAGGTTGTTGAAGTCGTGCGCCACGCCGCCGGTCAACTGGCCCATGGCTTCCAGTTTCTGTGCCTGGCGCAGCTGCTCGCGTGCGCGCACCAGTTCCAGGTGCGCCTCGCGTGCTTCCTGGGTAATGGCGGCCACCTGGCGGCTGTGCAGGTCGCGTTCGATCACCCGCTCGGTCTGCTCGCTCACCACGCACAGCAGGCCGGCGATCTCGCCGTTGCCCAGCCGCAGCGGCGAATACGAGAAGGTCCACCAGGTTTCCTTCATCGTGCCGTCGCGGTCCATCATCAGGCGCAGGTTCTGGAAGCTGCGCGCGGTGCCGGCGAAGGCATCGTCGATGGCCTGGCTGACGTCGGCCCAGACATCGGCCCACACCACGTCCAGTCGTGCGCCCATGGCGCCGTGCAGCTTGCCGCCCAGCAGCGGCAGGTAGGCATCGTTGAAGAAGAACGCCTTGTCCTGCGGGCCCCAGGCAATCCACATCGGCTCGGGTGAATCGAACACCATGGCCAGCACGGTGCGCAGTTCGGCCGGCATCTGCGCGGCCTGCGCGGTCTGTGCCCAGTCACTGTCCTGCAGCAGACGGTACGCCAGCTGCTCGGGCGCAGAGACCGGAAGGGAAAAGGCGTGCATGGCCGCTCAGGGCAGGAAGGTGGCACAGCGTACCCGACGGCGTGTGTGCATGCTCTACACGCCGCCGGGTGGTCACGACGGCATTAGAAACTGTACGCCGCCTGCAGGTAGACCCGGCGCGGCTCGCCGGGGAAGTGGCCATTGCGCTCGATGAAGCCGCTGGCCGCATACACCTTGTCGAAGAGGTTCTTCACGTTGGCCTGGAACTGCCACTGCTGCCACGTGGTCTTCCAGCTCATGTCGAACACGGCATAAGGCTTCACCCGCTGGCCGTCCAGGCTGACGCGCTCACCCACGTAATCGGCGCCGAAGCCGACGGCCGAATGCAGGGCGGGCAGGTCGTAGCGGGTCCACAGGCCCAGCTTGTTGCGCGGCGCATTGGCGAAGCGGTCGCCGGAGGCATTGGTGATCCCGTTCGGGCCGGCATCCTTCACCCGCGCATCGTTGTAGGCGTAGGTCAGGTTCAGCACCCAGCGTTCGGTCACGTCGGCCAGCAGGTCCATCTCCATGCCGGTGCTGCGCACCAGGCCCAGCGCGGCAAGCTGGTTCACCCCGCCCACCACTTCGCCGGTGGCCTGCACGATGTTGCTGCGGTCGATGCGGTAGGCGGCCAGGTTCAGTGTTACCCGGTCGGCCAGCAGCGATTTCATGCCCACCTCCCACTGCTTGCTGCGCTCGGCATCGAACGGACCGCCGGCGGCTGAATTCTGGTTCGCCGCGGTCTGCGGCACGAAACCACTGGCCACGTTGGCGTACAGGTTCAGGCCGTCGCGCACGATGAAGGTGCTGCCGAGGCGCCAGCTGATGTCGTTGCCATCCACGCTGCTGTGGGCGATGCGGTCTTCGTCCTTGAAGCCGTCCCAGCGCAGGCCGGCCAGCACGTGCCAGCGCGGGGTCAGGGTCAGCTCGTCCTGCAGGTAGCCGCCGTAGCGCTGGCTGCGGGTGGACGTGCTGCGCCAGGGCAGGGCGGCCAGGTTGTAGTCATGCCAGGTGCTGGCGCCGTACACCGGGTTGAACAAGTCGATGCCCTGCACCGGGCCTGCGCCACGGGCCAGGTCGGCGCTGTTGGCGGTCTGCGCGGTGAAGTCCGCATCGGTCTGGTACACATCAGCGCCGAACAGCACCTTGTGCTCGATGCCGCCGGTGCGGGTGCGCCACACCGCATTGGCGTTGGCGGTCACCGCGTCGTTGTCGCGGATCTGGTTGCGCAGCTGGCGGGTCATCCACTCGGCCACGCCGTCGCCGTCACGGTCGATCAGCCCCATCGGCTCGTGGTACATCTGGTGTTCGCTGTTCTTGAACCAGCGCGCCGCCACGTCCACGTCCAGCGCGTCAGTGGGGGCGAAGCGGTACTGCGCCAGCGCCACCTTGGCACGCATGTCCAGGAAATCGCTCGCTTCGTTGTGGTTCCAGCGGCGGTCGGTCAGGAAGGTGCCGTTGTCGTCCACTGGCACGCCGCGCAGGCGGTTGCCGCCCAGGTTCTGGGTGATATCGGTGAACTGCAGCACCAGCTCGCCGCTGTCGCCCACGTCGAAGGCCAGCGAGGCATCGCCAATCACGCTTTCACTGTCGGTGTTCCAGCGCACGCCCGATTCGGTATCGCCATAGAGGCCCGCGCGGTAGCGCACGCTGCCGCTGCGGTTCAACGGGCCGGTGCCTTCGATCGAGGCGGCGCGGAAGTCCTCGTTGCCGACCTGCAGCTCGATGCGGCGCTCGGCGCTGGCCTTGGGCTTGCGGGTCACGTAGTTGATCACGCCGCCGGCATCGCCGCCGCCGTACAGCGCGCCGGCCGGGCCCTTCAGTACTTCCACCCGTTCGATGTTGAACAGCTGCGGCACCGAAAAGCCGGCGTAGGGATCGCCGCGCAGGCCGTCGTACAGCACGTTTTCCTGGCGGAAGCCGCGCAGGGTCACGCCGGCGTAGCTGAAGAAACTGATGCCGCTGATGCTGCGGTACAGATCAGTCACCTGGCGGGCGGCCTGGTCATCGATCAGTTCGCGCGGCAGCACCTGGATCGACTGCGGCACCAGGGCCAGGGGCGTGTCGGTGCGGGTGCCGACGGCGGCGTCGTCGGCCCGGTACAGGGTCTGTGCGCGGCCGCGCACCTCTACCTTGTCCAGGTCCTGGACGCTGGAAGGCGGGCTATCGGCGGCGTGGGTAGTGTGTGCGGCAATAGCCAAGGGCAGGGCGAGCGCGGCGCACAGGGCGCGGCGGCGGGGCAAATTGACGGGCATGGGCAGTGTGGGGGTGGCTGCAAATGAGAAATATTAGCATTTGCAACACTTCGACACGCATCCCCCGTTCGGGCAATGCCGTTTCGTTTCAGAGGCGCAGGGTCAGTACCGTGCCCGAATCGCTGGCGCTGGCCACCGACAGGGTGCCGCCATGGGCCTTGGCGATCTGCGAGGCGATATACAGCCCCAGGCCGAGGCCGGAATCCAGGCGCTTCTCCTGCGGGCGCGAGAACGGCTCGAACAACGCCGCCAGCTGCGCCTGCGGGATCACCCCGGCGTTGGCCACCTCGATGCACAGGCCGTCTCCCTCGCTGCGGCCGGTCACGCGAATGGGTTCCCCGGCGGTGCCATGCACGGCGGCGTTGATGACCAGGTTGGCCAGCAGCTGGCACAGGCGCGCACCGTCGCAGCGGAACACCGGCGGCAACTGCAGATCCACCTCGCAACGGCGCTGCGGATAGGCACGCATGGCCTCGCGGCAGGCCACGGCCAGTACCCCGGAAAGATCGGACCAGTCTTCCAGCTTCAGGGCAATGCCGGTGCCCAGCCGGCCCCGGGCGAAATCCAGGGTCACATCGATCAGCTCGGCAATGCGGTCGGTGCTGTCGTTGATGTGCTCCAGCACCTTCTGCTGCGCCACGCTCAGCGCGCCCAGCGAAAGCAGGTCGGCGCCGGCACGGATGGCCTGCACGGGGTTGCGCAGATCGTGGGCCAGCACCGCGATGAACTCCTCGCGCTCCTTGCCCACCCGCAGCAGCTCGGCGTTGTTGTGCTCGGATTCGGCCAACTGCGCGTCGCGGCTGGTCCCATCACGCTTCAGGCCATCGATCAGTTCCGCATCGGCGTCGTGGCTGTGCACGGCATCGATCTGCGCGGCCACCAGCCGCGCCAGCATCGTCAGCGCCGCCACATGGCTCTCGTCCACCGGCCGAGGCAGCGGATCGAGCGTGCAGAGCGTACCGAAGATGCTGCCGTCAGCCAGGGTGATCGGCACGGAGATATAGCTGCGGAAACCATACAGGCCGGGTACCGGGCTGTGCTGGAAATCCGGGTGGGCGTGTGCGTCGGCAAACCAGACCGGGCACTGCTGGGCCTTCACGTCCCTGCAGAAGGTCTTGTTGATGTCCAGCACCATGCCGTTGCTGATGCCCAGGCCGGCGCGGTCAACGCTCTGCACGGCCCGCCAGTGCGCATCGGTTATTTCGCCCACCAGCGCCACGCGCATGCCAGTCAACTGGCAGGCGAGGTCCAGCGAGGTGCGGAAGTCGATTCGTGAGGGCATCGCAGGCAATCCGGCATCGCGTCTGGGCAGGAGCAGTATAGCGACGCGCGGCGCGCGCCAGTGGTTCAACCGGCCAGGTGGGCACCCAGCAGCGGACGGCTGTGGCCGGTGAACAGCTGATCCGGATCCATCGGCCGGGCCAGGGCAAATCCCTGGATCTCATCGCAGCCCAGTGCGCGCAGGCGGCTGACCTGGTCGGCACTCTCGGCGCCTTCGGCCACCACGCTGTAGCCCAGGCGATGGGCCAGGCCGATGATCGCTTCCACCTTCACGCTGGACCGGTTGTCCAGGCACAGGCGATCGATCAGCGACTTGTCCAGCTTCAGCGTGCTGATCGGCAGTTCGGTCAGGTAACCAAAGTTGCTGTAGCCGCTGCCGAAGTCGTCCACCGCCACGCGGATGCCCGCATCGGCCATCCGCTTCAGTTGTACGCCCTGCTGCGAATCGGCACGCAGCCATTGGCTTTCCGTGATCTCCACCTCGACCTGCGTGCAGGCCAGGCCGCGCCGGTCAATCCCGGCGATCAAGCGCTCGGCCGCGCCTTCGCGGGCCATGTCGCGGGCCGAGTAGTTGATCGACAGGTTCAGCAGCAGGCCATCGGCGTGCCAGCGTGCAAGCTGGTCCAGTGCACGGTCCACCACCCAGTCGGTAATGCCGTGCATCAATGCGGTGCGTTCGAACACCGGAATGAACTCGGCCGGGCTGACCGGTCCCAGCTGCGGGTGGTTCCAGCGGATCAGCACTTCGGCCGCGACGGGCTGCAGGTCGCGGGCGCGGAAGCGGGGCTGGTAGACCAGATGGAACTCGTCCTGCTGCAGCGCCGTGCGCCCGTCGGTGGCCAGCCGGTAGCCGCGGCGGGTACTGGCATCGTGGCCTTGCGAGTACCAGCGGAAAGGGGCGCGGGCGGACACCGCCGCGCTCAGCCCGACCAGCAGGCGGCGGATCACTTCTCCCGCGCTGTGCTGGCCCAGGGTCAGCTCGCAAACGCCGGCGTGGAAGCCGGGTGACATCGGCACTTCGGCGGCCATCATCGGCCGGGTCACCCGTGCCTGCAGTTCGGCCAGCAGGGCTTCCACCGCACTGGCCTGCTCCAGCTCCAGCACGAAGGCGAAGCGCGCCACGCCCACATGGTAGACCTGGGCCAGCCCGTCCAGTGCCACCTTCAGGCGCACGCCGGTGCGCCGAATCAGCGTTTCCAGCGGCGCCATGCCCAGCACCTGTCCCGCCTCGGTGGAAATGGCGGTATCGAACACGTCCACCAGCACCGCATGCATGAAGGTTCCCGGCTCGCGTTCGGCCAGTGCATCGTGGTCCAGCATGAACTGCTGGCGATCAGGCAGGCCGCTCACCGGGTCGCTGCGCCCGCTCATTGCGCGCAGCTCCAGTTCGTTCATGGCCGCCCGGGCCAGCGTTTCCAACTGCCGCCGCTCGGCCTCGGACAGCGTGCGCGGTGCATCGTCCATCACGCAGAACGCGCCGATGGCCACGCCGTTGCGCGCCACCAGGGGCGCCCCGGCGTAGAAACGCAGGTGCGGCTCGCCGGCCACCAGCGGATTGCTGGCATGCCGCGGGTGCTGCAGCAGATCGTCGATCACCAGCGTTTCGGCTGAACCAATCGTGCTGGCGCAGATGGAATCGCGGATATGGGTCTGCGACATGGCCAGGCCACGGCGGGAGACCAGCCGCTGGCGGTCGATCTGCAGCAGCGAAACAAACGCCACCGGCACGTTGAAGGTGTGCGTGGCCAGCTCGGTCAGGCTGTCCAGCGAGGCGCCACTGATCTCGCCCAGCGCATTGAGGCCGGCGAGGGTGGACATTCGTTCTTCATCACGGCTGGCAGGCATGTACGGGACATCGTTACGGCGGTCGGGGCGCTACACCGCCAGCATGCCGCAGGCGGCGCGAAGGCGGTGTGGCGTCGGCTTGCACGGTGCGCCCCTGCGATCCTGCCCACTGAATCCTTCAGCTGGGCAGGGCAGGGCATGTGCTTACGCTGCGCGCTGCAACGTCGCGTGCGGTGCGCCAGCGGCTGCGATCTTGAACGTCGCTGCGGCCTGGTCCAGCGCACTGGCCTGCTCGGCCATGGCGCGCGCCGATGCACTGGCTTCTTCCACCAGCGCGGCATTCTGCTGGGTGGCCTCGTCCATCTGCGCGATGGTCTGGTTCACCTGCTCGATGCCGGATGCCTGTTCGCTGCTGGCCTGGGCGATCTGCTGGATCAGCGTATCGGTCTGGGCAGCGGCGGTACGCAGCTGGTCGATGGCCTGTTCCGACTGGCGGGCAATGCCGATGCCGGCCTGCACGTTCTCGCCGGAGGTCTCGATCAGCGCCTTGATGTCCTTGGCCGACGCTGCCGCGCGCTGGGCCAGGGTACGCACCTCGCTGGCCACCACGGCGAAACCGCGCCCCTGTTCCCCGGCGCGTGCCGCTTCCACGGCGGCATTCAGGGCCAGGATGTTGGTCTGGAAGGCGATGCCATCGATCAGGCCCACCATCTCGCCGATCCGCTGGGACGAGGCGTCGATCTGCTGCATCACCTGCACCACATCCTGCACCGCGCGGGCGGTGCGCTGCACGGCGTCGCCGGCGCTGCGCGATGCGGCATTGGCATGCTGGGCATGCTCGGCGTTCTGGCGCACCGTCGACGTCAGCTCTTCCATTGACGCGGCGGTTTCCTCCAGGTTGGCCGCCTGGCTCTCGGTGCGGCGCGAAAGATCGGCGTTGCCGGCGGCGATTTCGTCCGAGCCGCTGGCAATGGACGCTGCCGCCGTCTGGATGCGTTGCACGATGCCCGACAGGTTTTCAGCGGTGCGGTTGGTGTCGCGCTGCATGGCCGCGAACACACCCTGGTAGTCGCCCTGCAGGCGTCGGCTCAGGTCACCCTCGGCCATCGCGCCCAGCACCACCGACAAGGCCTTCAGGCTGCCATCGGCGGTTTCCATCAACTGGTTCAGATCCACGACCATGCGCTGGAAGTCGTGGCGATAGGCACCGGCATCGCCGCGCGCGCTGAAGTCGCCGGCCGCTGCCGCGCGGGCCAGGCGTTGGATGTCCTGGTTGATCGCATGCAGACTGGCCTTGGCCGCATCCATCGATTCATGCAGCATCGCGCGGCTGCCGGGCAGGCGCCGGGCGTCGCGGCGCAGATCGCCCTGGGCGTATTCGTTCAGCACCTCGATCGCATCCACGATGGCGTCCAGATGCTCGAATACCATGGTGTTCATGCCCTCGGCCAGCTCGCCATACACGCCCGGGAAGTCGGTCGGCATGCGATGGGTGATGTCCTCGGCGGCATGTTTGTCGATCATCTGCCGGGTCTGCTGGGAAAAGCGCTGCAGCAGCTGCACCATGCCATCGGTGGCGCGCAGCATCTGGCCCACCTCGTCCTGGCTGTCATCCTGGGCGCGCACGCTCAGGTCGCCACGGGTCACCGCATTGATCGAGGCCTGCACGCGTGCCAGCGGCACGGTCAGGCTGCGCGAGATCAGCCACGCGGCCAGGACGCCCAGCGCCAGGCTGGCCACGCCGAACAGGGTCAGCAGACCGGTGGTGCGCGCCGCCAGCGACTGCATCTCCGCCGCAGCTTCCGCTACCAGCTTCTGCTGCAGATCGGCGAACTCGCTCAGTGCCGTGTTCCATTGCGCCGCCGCCGGCGCCACCTTGTCCAGCAGCAGGGTGTCGGCGGTCTCGAAATCGCCGGCACGCATGCGTGCGTCCAGCTCGGCCAATGCGGCCTGTGTGGCCTGCTGGTGCGCGGCCACCTTGTCACGCATGGTCTGTGCCAGCGGGCTGGTGGCTGGCCGCGCAGTGAAGTGCTGCCAGATCTGGTCGTAGCGCGCGGTCTGCGCCTGCACCATGGCCAGGTCGCGGTCCAGTGCCTGGCCGCGGCGCAGCAGCATATCGCGGCGCAGCAGCAACAGTTCCTTGTTGATGATCAGCATGTCGTACAGCTCGCCCATGCGGGTCACGCGTACGTTCACCGCGTTGTCGAACTGTTGCCGCTGTTTGTAGTTGCTGTGCAGGGCGATCGCAAGAATGGTGGCGATCATCAACAGCAGGATGGAAAAACCAGCGGTAAGGCGGGTGCCTACCTTGAAGCGGCGCAGTGTGTTCAATTTGTGAAGTCCGGTAGTCGTCGTAAGCCCGACTGCCGGGCGTGTCTGCACAGGAGAGAGTCCCGGCAGGCAGTAAGAGGGTAGCGGCGCTGCAAGCCGAAGCTTTAGCGCAATGGTTCGGTTTTTTTTCGAAGGCGCCTGCGCATCAAGCAATGCAGAGCACGAACACCGCCGACAGCGCGACCATCAGCACGAACACGCGTCGGCTCAGGGCCAGGCAAGCGAGGCCTGCGGCCAATGCCCATGCACCGAGCAGGACACAGGCCAGCAGCCACAGGCCCATGCCCATCAGCGAGCCGGACACTACGCCCGACAGCGCCAGCGCCTTGAACAGGCCCACGCCCAGCACGCTGCCCAACAGCCCTGCCTGCAGGGCGACGGCATCATGGCGGGCAGGGGAGGGGCGGTGCTGCATGGCTGCACTCTGCCGCAAGCCACATCCACGCCATGTGTTTTTCAAGGGGTCGGATCCCTTTCCAGCGGAAAGGGCTCTGACCCCAATCCCGTAGCTCACGCATCGTCATCCAGCGCATCGCCATCCCAATCGGGCAGCGCGCTGTCGGCACGCAGCGCATCGGGGTTCACCGGCTCCAGCAGGGTGTAATCATCGCGTTGCGGGTCGCGGATACCCAGGCCGACATAGGCAGCCTCCAGCACGGCGGTATGCGCCTGTCGTCGCAGTTGCGCCGGGGTGGTCAGCTCGCCACGCAGCCAGGCCGCCGCGGCCGCGGGTTCCACAAACACCGGCCCATCGGCAGACAGCGGCGCCGGGATCGACGGATTGCCATCGGTCAGGATCGAAAACGTGTCGCGCATGTCGCCGGCCTCGTCCTGCCAGTGTTCCCACAGCCCCGCCGCCAGCAGGGCCAGGCCATCCTGGCGCTGCACGAACATGGGCCAGGGCTGTCGTCGTTGCCGGTCCCATTTGAAATAGCCCGTCATCGGCACGATGCAGCGCCGCTTGCTCCAGGCATCGGCAAAGATGCGGCTGCGCGGGGCGCGCTCCAGCCGGGCCGTGACGGTGGTGTAGGGCGTGGACGGTTGTTTCGACCAGCGCGGCACCAGGCCCCACTGCATTTCCGCAACGACTGTCGTGGTCGCGTCATCGGCGGCGCCGGCCGCCCAGACCCAGGCGTGGCCGTCCTTGCCAATGTTGTAGTGCGCATCTCCCGTTGCCAGTGCTGCGGCCACGTCACCGGGCAGGGCAGCAGGGAAGCTGTCCGCGTCCACGAAGGCCTGCACGAAACGTCGCATGACCGCTCCGTCGCTGCCTCAGCGCGGCGGATGTGCCTGCAGCACGTCGCGTCCTCGCGGGGTCAGGTCGATGTCACCGTCCTCGGCCTGTACGGCAAGGCCTGCGGCGACCGCCCAGGTTGCGGCGTCGCTGTCTACCTGTTCCGCATCGGCAATGGCCTGCAGGATCCGTCGCTGTGCGCCGGTCAGTGACGTGTCCATGTTCATACGCCGAGCACGCGCGGCTGCCAGTCGGCCACGCGTGCATTGCTCACGGCCTGATGGCAGCCGCAGTCTTCACAGCGGAACAGGGTGCCGCCCGGCAGGTGCAGTAGATTGCCTTCGGTGGACGAGGTCGTGGCTTCGCAATGGTTGCACGTCACCGTCAGCGACGTGATGCGTTCGACCCCGCCGGCCATGTTGAAGACGGCCTCGAAGGCGCGAATGGCGAAATGACCGGTGTCCGACATGAGGGGAAGGGGGGCAGGGGAAGGTGCATTCATCGTCACACTTTCACCTGTGATGACCCCGTCAGCCCGATGCGGTGGCGAGATCAAATCCAGCTGCTGGACACAGCCCTGCCAGCTGCAAGGGCTGTGTCCAGGGCCTCAGGCGGCCTTGCGGCGGCGGTCCACCATTACCGATACGCACCACAGCAGCAGGCCGCCGATGGCGGTCGCCGCGCCCACGTAACCGGTGGTGGCCGGGCTGAAGCCGGCGCTGATGGCCATGCCGCCCAGCCACGGGCCCAGTGCATTGGCCGTGTTGAACGCAGCGTGGTTGGACGCGGCGGCCAGGGTCTGCGCTTCGCCGGCCACGTCCATCAGGCGGGTCTGCAGCACGGCCGCCAGTGCGCCCATGGTGCCCACCGTCACGATCATCGGGCCGATGGACCACACCGACTGCGCTGCAACCGGGTACAGCAGCAGCATTACGATCGACCAGGCCAGCACCACGGCGGCGGCCTTGAAGTGGAACTTGTCCACCAGCCAGCCGCCGGCAATATTGCCGATGATCGCGCCAATGCCGAACACGCCTACCGCCAGCGGCATCCACGATTCGGCCACGCCGGTCACCTGCACCAGCGTCGGGGCCAGATAGGTGAACACACAGAACATGCCGGCAAAGCCGACCGCACCGATCGCCAGTGCCAGCCACACCTGGGTGGTGTTGAAGGCGCGCAGTTCACGCATGGGCGAGGTGCGCACCTCGTCCGGATCGGGCAGCAGGAAGCGGGCAATCATCACCACGGTGGCGATGGCCAGCAGGCTGACCAGGGCGAAGGCGGTGCGCCAGCTCACCTGCTGGCCCAGCCAGGTGGTCAGCGGGTTGCCGATCAGGATGGCAATCGACAGGCCCAACAGCACCCGCGACATGGCCTGGCCGCGCTGGCCGGCCGGGCTGATTGCCGCAGCCACCAGCATGGCCACGCCGAAGTAGGCGCCGTGCGGCAGGCCGGCGACGAAGCGGGCGACCAGCATGGTGGTGTAGTTGGGCGCCAGGGCGCTGGCCAGGTTGCCCACGGCGTAGAAGCCCATCAGCGCCAGCAGCAGCTTGCGCCGCGGGAAGCTGGCGCCGACGAAGGCCAGGATCGGGGCGCCGACCACCACGCCGATGGCGTAGGCACTGATCAGGTGGCCCACCTGGGTTTCGCTGATGGACAGGCCGCGGCTGATTTCCAGCATCAGGCCCATGCTGGCGAACTCACTGGTGCCGATGGCAAAGCCGCCCAGCGATAGGGCGATGATGATCAGGGTGCGCTGGCGCGGCGTCAGCCGTGCGGCCAGGGAGGAATTGGGGCTCATGCGGGCGCGCGATGGGGCAGGGGAACGGGCCATTGTACTGCTGCGCTGCAGCAGACGGCAGCGGCGTTCAGGAAAATCAGTGTTCGGCCGGTGGCGCGCCTAGACGGCCGTCGGCCCCAGCTGCGCCCGTGCGGCGCGATACTTCCCGCGCAGGGGCTCGGCGGTGGCCGCATCCAGGGCCGACAGCCGCGTTTCGTCGGCATTGTCGGCAATATCGGCCAGCTTCACTTTCAGGGCCAGCGGGTTGGCCGCGATGCCTGCATAGTAATGAGCGGTGTCGGCGCTGTGGTTGCGGCTCAGCAGCTGCACCGCGTGCTGGATCGCCGGCGGGAAGTCCTGCACCTGGGCGGCGAAGCCCGGGCAGTCCTCCAGCACGTCGTGCAGCCAGGCCACCACTTCGGCGTCGTCATCGCCGCGTACCCGTTCCGCGACGCGGGCCACATGCCCGATGTAGGGCGCACCGGCCTTGTCGATCTGCCCGGCGTGGGCGTCGGCAGCCAGTGCGCGGGCGCGTGCAATCCAATCCATGGTGGTCTCCGAAGCGCAGACGTGTATTGTCAGGGGTGGCACCCGCGCGTTGCCAGCCCTGATCGGAGCGACGCACGGGCCCGTCGTGGGAACGACATGTGAACGCCGTCACGGAGTGAAGCAATGCAGCAGTACACACACCAACTTGAACTACGCGGGCGCTACCGATTGGTAGCGGTGACCCACGCGCCGGTGTACGCTCCCGGCGATGTGATCGGGCATGCGGTCATCGCCGATGACGGGGAGCGTCTGTCCGATCTGATGTCGCTGGCCGAGGCGCGGCACTACCTGGAAGGGCTGCTGCGGGAAGAGGGCATCGAGCCCGGGCTGGAGGATGAAAACCACCTGCGGAAGAAGGCGTCACGCTGGCGCCGCCGCTAGTTCGTCGCGCCCTTGGGCGCATCATGGAGGATTCGGGTGTTGCCCAGTAAGAAGTATCTGCTCATCGCCATCGCCACCCTGGCGACCCTGGTGCTCGGGTTTGCGCTGTCCGGTTATCTGACCCTGCTGTTGCTCGGCCTGGATACCAAGCTCTTCACCTGGAACACCTACTACCAGTATTTCAATGCCCTGGGCCAGCCGCAGGTCGCCCCGTTCGTGGGCAAGATCAAGTGGGCCGGCTACCTGGGCTTCGGCGTGCCGCTGCTGCTGCTGGCGGTGATCGCACTGGTGGCGCTGCTGAAGAAGGACAAGCGCTCGCTGCACGGCGATGCCCGCTTTGCCACCAGCGCCGACCTGGCCAAGCACGGCATGTTCAAGAAGACCGGGCAGAGCATTGTGGTCGGCAGCCACGGCGGCAAGCTGGTGCGCCTGGATGGCCAGCAGTTCGTGATCCTGGCCGCGCCCACCCGTTCGGGCAAGGGCGTGGGCGTGGTCATTCCGAACCTGCTGGAATACGGCGAATCGCTGGTGGTGCTGGACATCAAGCAGGAAAACTTCGACCTGACCAGTGGCTGGCGCGCCAGCCAGGGCCAGGAAATCTACCTGTTCAATCCCTTCGCCGAAGACCGCCGCACGCACCGCTGGAACCCGCTCAGCTATGTGTCCGACGATCCGGCCTTCCGTGTCTCGGACCTGATGAGCATCGCCGCCATGCTGTACCCCGATGGCGCCGAGGACCAGAAGTTCTGGGTCAGCCAGGCCCGCAATGCCTTCATCGCCTTCACCCTGTACCTGTTCGAGAACTGGGACGACGAGCGCGCCAGCGGCTTCCCCGGCGGCATGGGCACGCCCACGCTGGGTTCGGTCTACCGCCTGTCCTCCGGTGACGGCACCGATCTGAAGAAGTTCCTGAAGGGCCTGTCCGAGCGGCCGTTCCTGAGCAGCAACGCGCGCTCGGCGTTCGCCAACATGCTGTCCCAGGCCGATGAGACCTTCGCCTCGATCCTGGGCACCTTCAAGGAGCCGCTGAACGCCTGGATCAATCCGGTGCTGGACAAGGCCACCAGCACCAACGACTTCCTGCTCACCGACGTGCGCAAGAAGAAGATGACCATCTATATCGGCATCCAGCCCAACAAGCTGGCCGAGAGCCGCCTGATCATCAACCTGTTCTTCAGCCAGCTGATCAACCTCAACACCAAGGAACTGCCCAAGTCCAACCCGGACCTGAAGTACCAGTGCCTGCTGCTGATGGACGAATTCACATCGATCGGCAAGGTGGACATCATCGCCTCGGCCGTGTCCTACATGGCCGGCTACAACGTGCGCCTGCTGCCCATCATCCAGAGCATGTCCCAGCTCGATGCCACCTATGGCCGGGAAACCTCGCGCACCATCATCACCAACCACGCGCTGCAGATCCTGTACGCGCCGCGCGAACAGCAGGACGCCAACGACTACTCGGACATGCTGGGCTACACCACCATCCGCAAGAAGAACGTGACCCATGCCCGTGAGAAGACCCACAGCTACAGCGAAGAGCGGCGTGCGCTGATGCTGCCGCAGGAGCTGAAGGCGATGGGTCCGGACCAGGAGGTATTCCTGTATGAAGGCATCCCGCATCCGGTGAAGTGCGACAAGATCCGCTATTACAAGGATCGCTATTTCACGTCGCGTCTACTTCCGAAAGTTGACGCGCCGGTGCTCGATATTTGAGTTGTCGAGTGCTGAATGTGACGCATGCACGAATTCAGGGATGTGAATTAGTGAAGCGCGTCAAAAAAACACCATACGTTGATGGAATTCAGACTTGTCTGACATGGAATTGACGTGCGGTTGTGCGACTCTATGCACGGCTTGGGAATCCTCGTGATTCAGCTTGCTTTCAGAGTGGCCAGGAGTTTCAGCCATTGGAACAGGGATGGTTCCGACGTTGGTGAGGGCGCATGAGCGCGGCTTGGAAAGGCCGTGGTATGCGACCTGGTTGGCAGCTTTCGGGCTGCAGGGGAACCGTGACAGTTGTGCCCTGTTAAGTGCGCTTACTGTGACGTTTCTGGCGTGCGCCATGCAGCGCCGGACGACCAGGGGACCAACATCGGGACTGCTTTTTCGTACGTCAAAGTGAAGCCCGTATGAATCAGGCGTTTATCGTGAAAATGTCCATCGCCGCAGCCGCGGCGTTGATGGTGGCCGGTTGCGCCACCAAGCCCGCACCCGATTTCGGCGGACGCTGGAAGCCGGTGAACCGGTTTGCCACGGCCCCGACCGAAATCCCGCTCTATACCAGCTACGTGTACCAGGCGTCGCCGATGGACGGCACGCTGAAGGCGATGCTTGAGCGTTGGGCCAAGGATTCCGGCCGCACCCTGGATTATCGCCTCAGCTCGGATTTCACCCTGTATGGCGCGGTGTCGGACATCGACACCACCAACGCACAGCAGGCCGTGATCGACCTCACGGCAGCCTATGCGGCACAAGGTGTTTCCGTCTCCATCGTGGGCAACCAGATTGTCGTGCAGAACGCCGGATCGACGCCCACGGCGGCGGTTCCGGCGGCTGACGCCAACAGCGGCAGCTGAGCCCCACCGAAATCATCGAACGTGCCGCACCCCGCGCCCGCCGCAGGGGCGTCACGCCCATTGATGTTTCAGCAGTACGGAAGAATCCATGTTCCGCAAGAAGGATGCAGGCAACAGCCAGAAGGTCGAGCAGTCGGTCGCCAAGGCGGTCAGCTACGAGATCACCGTGGCCGACATGGCACGACGCAGCGAGCGCCGCGCCTGGTGGGTGGCCACCGGCTCGTTGCTGATGTCGCTGGCGCTGGCGGGCGGCTACTACTACATGCTGCCGCTGAAAGAGAAGGTGCCGTTCCTGGTGATGGCCGATGCCTACACCGGTACGGCCACGGTGGCGCGGCTGACGGGCACCTTCCAGGGCGAGACCATTACGTCCAACGAAGCGGTCAATCGCAGCAACGTGGCCCAGTACGTGCTGGCACGTGAGTCGTTCGACTCGGCGGTCATGGGCCTGCGCGACTGGGAACTGGTGTTCGTGATGTCCAACGGGCCGGTGGCGCAGAGCATGAAGCAGCGCTATGCGGGGAACAATCCGCAGAATCCGTTCCTCATGTATGGCCGCGAAAAGGCCATCCGCATCAAGATCCTCAGCATCACCCCGCTCATGCAGCAGGCCAATGGCAGCTTCCGTGGTGCCTCCGTGCGTATCCAGCGCAGTCTGCTGGACAAGCGTACGGGCGCCACCAGTTACCTGGATAACCAGCTGGTGACGATGCGCTTCGAGTACAACCAGAATCTGGCGCTGTCCGAGCAGGATCGTGTGCTGAACCCGCTGGCCTTCCAGGTCACCGAGTACCGGGTCGACAACGACTACGCACGCGGCGTCCCGGTGCCTGACGACAGTGCCATGCAGGCGCAGGCGCAGCAGGCCGCCCAACAGGCGCAGGGCATCTACGACCCGAACAATCCCGCGGCAGCCACCATGATCGACCCGGCCACCGGGCAGCCGCTGGCCGCGCCGGCCAACGGCCAGGTGCCGCCAATGCAGGGCCAGCCAATGCAGGGCCAGCCAGTGCAGGGTGCGCCGCAGATGCAGGGGCAGCCGATGCAGGGTGTGCCCCAGATGCAGGGGCAGCCCATGCAGGGACAGCAGGCCCCCGCGCCCGCCTACCCGGGCCAGCAGCCCATGCAGGCGCAGCCGCAGGCACAACCGATGCAGGGCGGCCGATGAAACGTGTAACGAACCATTCCACCGGAAATGCTGATGGAGCAAGCAACCGATGAGTAGTCGAAAAGTCAGGGGGGGCGCATTGGCGCTGCTGTCGTTGCTGTCGCTGGTGTTTTCCACCGCGGCGATGGCGCAGGCAGTAGACCATTACGAGTATGAAAAGGATCGCATCTACCCGGTTCGCACCGGCCTGGGCCTGACCACCCAGATCGAGCTGAGCCCGAACGAAAAGATCCTCGACTACAGCACAGGCTTCAGCAATGGCTGGGAGCTGACCCGTCGCGAGAACGTGTTCTACATCAAGCCGAAGAACGTGGACGTGGACACCAACATGATGGTGCGCACCGAAACCCATTCGTACATCTTCGAACTGAAGGTGGTGGCTACCGACTGGCGCCAGCTGGAGCAGGCACGCAGGGCGGGTGTGCAGTACAAGATTGCCTTCAGCTATCCCAGCGATACCGAATTCGGCGTGGCCCAGTCGGCAGTGGAGGAGGAGGCCCAGCCGCTGCTGAGCACGGAGCTGGCCAAGGATCGCCAGTACAACTTCAACTATTCGTACTCGACCAGCCGGGCGAAGAAGATGGGCTGGCTGATTCCGGTCAATGCCTACGACGACGGTCGTTTCACTTACCTGAAGCTGCCGAACTCGCCGGAATACAAGACCGGCATCTTCCCGGCCGTGTTTGGCCGTGAGAAGGAATACGGTGAAGACTTCGTGGTCAATACCACCGTTGAGGGCAATACGCTGATCGTGCACGGGACCTACCCGTACCTGGTCATCCGCCACGGCGATTACGTCGTCGGTCTGCGAAGGAACGTGAAGAAATGAGCCAGCAGAACACTCCCGGAAACGATCCGAACACCGGACGCGAAGAGGGCCAGAGCCCGTACGGCTCGGTGTCCGGCAGCGCGTCGGAAAATCCGTCCAATCCCTACTTCGGTGGTAATACCCAGAACGCCTCGCCGGACCTGGATGCGGGTGCGCCACAGCTGCGCTCGGCCGAAGAGCAGCGGCTGAATCGCAAGGCGCTGTTGTTCCTCGGCGGCATTGTGGTGCTGCTGGTGGCGATGGGCTTCCTGCTGTTCCGCAAGGGCAGCGACGACGCCGATACGAAGAGCAAGCCCCGTGAGGTGGCACGCGTCTCCACGCCAGACCTGCCTAATGTCGCGCCGGCTGCACCGCAGGCCGCCCCGGCCCAGGTCGCCGAGCCGATTCCGATGCTTCCGGACAGGCCGCGCGACGAGGGTCCGCAGCTGGTGCCGATCACCGCTCGCCCTGAGCCGATGCAGCCGCGCGGTCCGACGCTTCTGGAGCGCCGCATTGCCGGTGCTGATGACGCAGCGGTCGGCGCTGGTAATCGCCCGGGTGGCCCGCAGTCGCAGCGTTCGGCCATCGACGAACAGACCCGACAGGCATTGCTGGCCAACATGATGCCCAACCAGCAGGGGCCGCAGAAGGTGCGTCGTGGCCCCGACGTGGAAGACATATCTTCTGCAACCTACATCCACAGTCCGGATGCCTTGCTGGTGCGCGGTACCTACCTGCGCTGTGTGCTGGAAACCCGCATCATCACCGACCTGGCCGGCTACACCTCGTGCCTGCTGACTGAGCCGGTGTACTCCATCAATGGTCGCAGCCTGCTGCTGCCGAAGGGTTCGAAGATCTACGGTTCCTATGGTGGCGGTCCGGCTGGCAAGCGTGTGGAAGTGATCTGGGATCGCGTCACCACGCCGAACGGCATCGACGTGGCCATGTCCAGCCCGGGCATCGACGGTCTGGGTGGGGCGGGTCATCCGGGGCAGTACAGCGCGCACTGGGGCAGCCGAATCGCGTCCGCGCTGATGATCAGCCTGATCTCCGACGTGTTCAAGTACGCCGCTGCCGAACACGGCCCGGAGTCGACCACGGTGGCCAGCAACGGGTTCGCCGTGCAGTCGCCGTATGAGAGCGCGACCGCCCGCACCATGGAGCGCCTGGCCAACGAAGCGCTCAGCGAAGGTCGTCGCCCGCCGACGGTCACCATCAACCAGGGCACCGTTGTGAATGTCTACGTCGCAAAAGACGTTGATTTCACCAACGTGCTCAACCCGCGCCGGTAATTCATAGAACGATCATGGACGCCGAAGTGTCTCCCATCGCCCTTGTTTCCAGCGAATTCCTGCGCTATCAGTACGAAGTGCTGGGCATCGCGGAGTACATGAGCTCGCCCGACGTGACGGAAATCTGCATCAACCGTCCGGGCGAGTTGTACCTGGAAACCCGGGCAGGGTGGCAGCGCGTGGACGTGCCGGGCCTGACCTTCGAGCGGGCCCGGCAGTTCTGCACCGCGGTGGTGAACGAGAGCAACACCGGCCAGCGCATCACCGATGCCGATCCGGTGGTCTCGCTCACGTTCCCCACCGGGCAGCGTGCGCAGTTCGTGATCCCGCCTGCGTGCGATGCCGGCAAGGTGTCCATCACCATCCGTCTGCCGTCCAAGCACACCAAGTCGCTCACCCAGTATCACGAAGACGGGTTCTTCAACCAGATCCTGGAGCAGGACGGCAGCCTGAGCGAGCAGGACCGCGAGCTGCTGGAGCTGCGGCATTCGCGCGAATACGCCGAGTTCTTCCGGCGTGCGGTGATGTATCGCAAGAACATCGTGGTGTCCGGCGCCACCGGTAGTGGCAAGACCACCTTCATGAAGGCACTGGTCAACCACATTCCAGACAGCGAACGCCTGGTCACCATCGAGGACGCACGCGAGCTGTTCCTGACCCAGCCCAACGTGGTTCACCTGCTGTACTCCAAGGGCGGCCAGAGTGCCAGCAACGTCACCGCCAAGAGCTGCATGGAAGCCTGCCTGCGCATGAAGCCCGAGCGCATCATCCTGGCCGAGCTGCGTGGCGATGAAGCGTTCTACTTCATCCGTAACTGCGCGTCCGGTCACCCCGGTTCCATCACTAGCTGCCATGCCGGCAGCCCGGAGCAGACCTGGGACCAGCTGGCGCTGATGGTGAAGGCCTCCACGGAGGGCTCTGGCCTGGAATTCGAGGTCATCAAGCGTCTGCTGATGATGACCATCGACATCGTGGTGCATATCAAGGCGCATGCCGGTTCGCGTTACATCACCGGCATTGATTTCAATCCTGGGCGCGCCCAGGGGCAGGAGGGTTGAACGATGTTGCCAGGCCTGGAAATGATGGCATGCCCGGAAATGGCCGTGTCCATGGACGTCATGCAGCACGTCATCAACGTGGAATCCTCGCGCAACCCCTTCGCCATCGGCGTGGTGGGCGGCGCGCTGGTGCGCCAGCCCAAGGCGCTGGATGAAGCGCTGGCCACCGTGCGCATGCTGGAAGAGAAGGGTTACAACTTCTCGGTCGGCCTGGCCCAGGTGAACCGCTACAACCTGGCCAAGTACGGCCTGGATTCGTACGAAAAAGCCTTCCAACAGTGCGCCAACCTGCAGGCGGGCTCGCGCATCCTGGCCGAATGCTACAAGCGTTCCGGCCAGGACTGGGGCAAGTCGTTCAGCTGCTACTACTCGGGTAATTTCACCACCGGCTTCCGCCATGGCTACGTGCAGAAGATCTACGATTCGATGCGCCGTGGGCAGCAGGTGGCCAGCAATGGCGCACTGCCGATCGATGTGGTCAGCCGCGGCGAGCGTCGTACGGTGAAGGTTGAACACCATCCGCAGACCCTGTCGCCGGTGCAGTCGCGCATCGTCGCCCAGGCCGACGCGCCGGTGTACGTGCCGTCCAACGATCCGGCCCGTGCCTACACGGTCTACCCGTCGGCGGGCGCGATGGCGCGCAGCAGTGCGTTGAACCTTGCCGATCAGGCGCTGTCGCGCGTGGTGCTGGGCTCGGTGGACCGCATGATGCAGCCGCAACAGGCTGCGGCACAGGGTGCGCAGGGGCAGGCTTATCCGCAGCAGCTGCCGCAGGCAGCCGGCGCCCCCGGTCCGCAGGCAATGCCGCAACAGCTGCCGGGAATGGCGGCCTCTGGCGAGCAGCCGGTCATGCTGCGCCCCTGGGGCGAGCGCGAACAGCCGACCGCCGCCCAGGAAAACGTCTATAACGCGCCGGCCCAGCAGCTGCCGGTGCAACAGATTCCCGCAGGGGATGCGGCCTTCGTGTTCTGACGAAGTCGTGGTGCGGCCAGTCCCCCGGCTGGTCGATTCAGTTCTGTTAGTCCATCAACAAGGAAATCAATCCATGAAGCGATCCAATATTGACCTCGTCCAGGCGCAGCGCACGCTGAAGTCGCTGCTGATGGCCACCCTTTTCGTCGGCGCCGTGTTCGCGCCGCAGGTGTTCGCCGGCGGTCCCGACTACGGCGGCACCGACACCAAGGTCTGTGGCTTCTTCGACAACATCAACGGCCTGCTGAACATGGCCTCGATCGCGGTGGTCACCATCGCCGTCATCTTTGCCGGTTACCAGATCGCCTTCGCTCACAAGCGCATCTCTGAAGTGGCGCCTATCCTGATCGGTGGCGTTCTGATCGGCGCTGCCAGCCAGATCGCGCGCATGCTGCTGGGTGACGGCAGCGATGGCAACTGCTCCAACTCGGGCGGCGGCACCACCTTCCTGATCCAGAACGCCATCCAGTACTACAGTGCATAAGAACGTACTGTTTCGGGGTTGCACGCGCCCGGCCATGTTTCTGGGCGTGCCCTACCTGCCTTTCTTCATGGTGGCGGGCGGGTTGCTGTTGCTGAGCGTCTACACCAATTTCTGGTTCCTGCTCACCATACCGGTGGCCATTTTCATCATGCGGCAGATGGCCAAGCGTGACGAGATGATCTTCCGGCTGCTGGGCCTGCGGCTGCTGTTCAAGCTGCGCGCCCGCAATGTGCAGGAACACGATGGGATGTGGGTGTTCAACCCGAATCACTACCGCACCAAGCCGGCCCCCAAGGATTGAGGGCCACATGCACCGGCCGGCCGACAGGCTGGCCGGTGCAGCTTCAAACCACTTCTGCAGTACCCCTTTGGAAGCCGTCGCATGTTCAGTCCAGACACCTCCATCAGCGAATTCATTCCGTTGTCATCACATGTGGCACCGAACGTGGTGAAGACCACGGGCGGCGACTATCTCATGACCTGGCATCTGGAAGGCTTGCCGTTCGTGGGCCGTGAGGAATGGGAGCTCGAGCATCGGCACAACACCTTCAACCGGCTGCTGCAGACCCTGCGCGCGCCGGATTTCGTCAACGTCGCCTTCTGGGTGCATGACATCCGTCGCCGTCGCACGCTGAAGGGCAAGAGCGAGTACAAGCAGCGGTTCAACCAGGACGTGTCCGATCAGTACATGGGCATGCTGTCGTCGCAGCGCATCATGCAGAACGAACTGTATCTGACCATGATCTTCAGGCCGGTCGTGGCCGGAAAGCGCTTCGTCGAAAAGTCCGCCAACATCGAAAAGCTGCGCGCCGAGCAGGAGCAGGCGGTCGAGAAGCTGCTGGAACTGGCGGGCAACGTTGAAGCGGTGATCCGCGACTACGCGCCTTACCGCTTGGGCATGTACGAGGCCAAGAACGGCGTGGTGTTCTCGGAAACGCTGGAGCTGTTTGGTTACCTCATCAACCGCATTGATGAGCCGGTGCCGGTGTTGTCGGCTCCCGTGAAGGACTACCTGCCGGTCAGCCGGCACATGTTCTCGGCCAAGACCGGTGACTTCGTCATCAATACGCCCAATGGCGTCAATCACTTCGGCGCCATCCTGAACATCAAGGAGTATGCCGAGGGAACCTACCCGGGCATCCTCAACGGTCTGAAGTATCTGGACTACGAATACGTCATCACCCACTCCTTCAGCCCGATGGGGCGCCAGGATGCTCTGAAGGTGCTGGACCGCACCAAGGGCATGATGATCTCGTCCGGTGACAAGGCGGTCAGTCAGATCGTGGAGCTGGACCAGGCCATGGATCAGCTCTCCTCAGGCAATTTCGTGCTGGGCGAGTACCACTTCATGATGACGGTCTACGGCGACAGCCAGGCCAAGCTCTCGCAGAACGTGGCCACCACCCGCGCCGAGCTGTCCAACGCTGGGTTCGTATCGACCAAGGAAGACCTGGCCGTCACCTCGTCGTTCTACTCGCAGCTGCCGGGCAACTGGCGCTATCGCACGCGGCTGGCCAACGTCAGCTCGCTGAACTTCCTGGGCCTGTCGCCGTTGCACAACTTCGCCACCGGCAAGCAGCACAACAACCCGTGGGGCGACTGCGTCACCACGCTGCAGACCACCAACGGCCAGCCGTACTACTTCAACTTCCACGCCACCCATCCCTCCGAGAATTCGCTGGGTGAAAAGGCCATCGCCAACACCATGGTGATCGGTAAGTCCGGTACCGGTAAGACCGCGCTGATCAATTTCCTGCTCAGCCAGGTGCAGAAGTACGACCCGTCGCCGACGATCTTCTTCTTCGACAAGGACCGCGGCGCAGAGATCTTCGTGCGTGCCTGTGGCGGCAACTACCTGGCCCTGGAGAACGGCGCGCCGACCGGCTTCAATCCGTTCCAGTGCGAAAACAGCGAAGCCAACGTGCAGTTCCTGGCCGACCTGATCAAGGTGCTGGCCGGCAAGCGCGAATACAGCGCCCGCGAAGAGGAAGACATCTACCGCGCGGTGGAAAGCATGCTGGACACGCCCATGCACCTGCGCAGCATGACCAACTTCCAGAAGAGCCTGCCCAACATGGGCGACGACGGTCTGTACGCGCGCATGCGCCGCTGGACCTCGGGCAACTCGCTGGGCTGGGTGTTCGACAACCCCGTTGATACCGTGGACCTGAGCAAGGCCAACATCATTGGCTTTGACTACACCGACATCATCGACAACCCCGAAGTGCGCGTGCCGGTCATCAACTACCTGCTGCACCGACTGGAATCGCTGATCGACGGTCGTCCGCTGATCTACGTGATGGACGAATTCTGGAAGATCCTGGACGGCGAGGGTGGCCTGAAGGAGTTCGCCAAGAACAAGCAGAAGACCATCCGTAAGCAGAATGGGCTGGGCATCTTCGCCACGCAGAGCCCGGAAGACGCGCTGAAGAGCGACATCTCCGCTGCCCTGATCGAACAGACCGCCACGCTGATCCTGCTGCCGAACCCGAACGCCAGCAAGAGCGACTACATGGACGGCCTGAAGCTGACCGAGGCCGAGTTCCGTGTCGTCACCGCGCTGGATGAGCGCTCACGCTGTTTCCTGGTCAAGCAGGGCCACGCTTCCAGCGTGTGCCAGCTCAACCTGCGCGGCATGGACGACATCCTGTCGGTGATCTCTGCATCCACCGACAACATCGACGTCATGCACCGTGTGCTGCAGAGCGCTGCCGTGCGTGCCCGCGTAACGGTCGATGAGCTGACGCCGGAGCAGTGGCTGGAAGATTTCTACAAGAACCGGAAGGGCTCTGGAAAGCCCGCATCCAACAATAAGGAGGTTGCAGCATGACTGTCGCAACGGACGTGAACGCAGCAAGCCCCTTGATTACGATGGAGAAGAACATGGAAACCGCACCTCGCGCTCTCAAGAAGAAGTCCCTGTCCTCCCGCATCCGTACCTCGCTGATGGGTGCAAGCCTGACGGCGATGCTGGTGGCGCCTGTCCAGGCCTACACGCTTCCGGTAGTCGAGATCGGCATGCAGCTGTTCAACGGCACGATGACCGAGGTCAATACCCTGACCAGTCAGGCTGAGGCCTTTATCGAGTACGGCGAGCAGTACAAGCGCTTCTATGACACAACGCAGAACTGGCTGCAGAAGCTGGCCCAGTTCCAGCAGATCATCGCCGCTCCGAACATGCCCTCGGGCATCACGTTGACGCCTGTTCCGGATGACTGGAATGTTTCCGAACGCTGTGGCTTGGGCGTGATCGGTGGGATCGGTGATCTGCTTTCGGCGATGAAGCTCAATCCCAAGGGTGATATCGCACAGCAGCAGAAGGAGATCTGCGCGGCGATCCAGCTCATCCAGAACAAGAAATACAACGAAACCATCAGTGTCGTCCAGGATACGCTTCCGGAGATTCGCGGCGTCCTTGACAAGATCAAGAGCATTCGCGAGCTGACGTCCAAGGAAGGCGGAATGACGGAAACCATGACCAATGCCCAACTGTCCGACTCGTACATGCAGGCGGACTTCACCGCATGGGAAACGCGCATCAAGATGTATGACCGGCAGATCTCGGCCCTGGAGCGCCAACAGGAGTTCCTGACTGAGCGCGCGCTCAAGGGGACACGATCGCCGTTGGGAACCGTCGTCAAGACCGCTGCACTCAAGGCGGCGTTGTCCCTCTAATGCAGACGCCGGTTGGCCAATGCTGCGTTCTTTAATCAGGTGATGTCATGAGTCTAGGGATGGTCGGTGGTGCATTTGGCTTGAATGCACTGGATATGTTGCAGAACCTTCACGTGACGTCGTCCATTGGCGACTTCATGTTCTTCAGGCTGATCCTCGACTACCTGCATAAGGAGATCGCTGAGTTTGGCGTTGATCTGCTGGGACGCGTGATGAAGTGGGTCGGCGCCATGGCGCTGACATTGATGACTCTGTGGGTTCTCATTCAGGGCTATCGCATAGCCACCGGCCAGAGCCGGGATTCCATGATGGTGCTTGTAACCAACATGGCCAAGGCAGCGCTTATCGTATCGGTCGCCACGACGATGGCCATGTTTGGTAGCAATCTTCACAGCTTCCTCAACAAGGACGTAAAGAACGAAATCACTCATGTGATTACGGGTGAGGACGAATCGCCGGAAGACCTCATTGACCGGAACCTTGGCTACATGCAGCTTGCACTGGCGTCTGTGGATACGCTGGACGTCGTGGGTGATGTCACTCTGGACAATGCGAAAACGCGGACCATGTGGTTTATCGGCATGGGTACCGGTGGTCCTGCCGTGACTGCAGGCTCGATGTTGCTGCTCTACGAAGTAGCGCTGGCCCTCTTCATTGGCCTCGGTCCGCTGTTCATCTTGTGCCTGCTATTTGAACAGACCAAGCAGCTGTTCCAGAAATGGTTGCTGTATGGCATAGGCACGATGTTCTCAATGGCGGTACTTGCCGCAATGACGGCCATTGCAATGAAGATGGTTGCCAAGGTTGCCTTCGCGTTTTGGGGGAGCACGCTAGCCGGTGCCCTGATGGGCGAGAATTTCACCGAGGGCATGTCCAGCATGGCGCTGCAGCAGGGCGGCATGGGGCTTATTCTCACGACGCTGATCCTGACTGCGCCCCCAATGGCGGCGATGTTCTTCCAGGGCACCCTGGGTAGCTTCATGGCATATTCGCAGATAGGCGGGAGTGCCGTACCTGCATCGCCGGGCCCGAATGGGCAGCCGCCGGGTTCGCATGGGTCAGGTAGCGGCGGGACTGCAATCGCGCCCACTCCCATTGCGCACGATACCGGGCAGAGAATGAACGATTCCAGCGGGCAGCGTTCCGGTTTCGGTAGTGACTCAACTACTGGCACGGGGCAGCGAGGTGTCGCTAACAACGATAGGGGGTGAGGTCTGCTATGTCACATCGTTTGATCTGTTTTGCACTGGTAATGTTTGGGTTCTTTGCCGCTCCAGTGGTGCGGGCGGAAGGCGGATGCCCTCCGGGGATGTATCCCATTGGCGGACAGGGCGTGAGAGGCTGTGCGCCGATCCCTGGTGCACAGCAGCCTTCAGGGACGAGTGCGTCTCCTTCCGCGCCGGCGTCCGAGCGACTGACAGGAGAATGGGTCAAGACGTGGGGAGCTCTGGCCGGTGCAATTGAGGGAAAGGAGGGCGGCGCTGCAGTCGGTGCGTTCAGCGAACGCACAGCGCGGAGCAGGGCGATTGAGAACTGTGAGAAGAGGGCTGGCGGTCCATGCAAGGTTGAGTTCGTCTATCAGAATCAGTGCGTGGCGGCAGTTGTTTCAGAACTGGCTTCAACTGGAACAAACTACGTCAGCGCTGCGACCGTAAAGGAAGCGACTCAGTCTGCCCTGCAGAACTGCCGAAACAAAGGAGGATCTCAATGCAGATCGATTTATTCGGCTTGTAGTGAGCCTTTCTTCAAGCGCTATTGATGGTGGTCCCGCTCGTTCGGGGGCAGGCTGGTGCGCGTGACATTAGTAATGCCGGCGGTTAGCTCAGTTTCGTGTTCCCATGGCGGAATTTGTACTTGATCAACTCCGCGGGGCGCGAACAAACGTGCGAGGTGATGTCGGTAGGATCGATTCCGGAGGGCATGTGGGAACGCGTTTCAGTTTGAATCTGTTGGTGGCCCTCATGACGTTGTCCTCAGTGGCTCTTGCCGAGGGCAATTGCCCGGCTGGGTTCTATCCCATCGGGGGGTAGGGTGTCCAAGGCTGCGCACCGATCCCCGGCCGAGCAGTGCCGCAGGCGCAGAGCCAGCCTCGCGCAACCCCTGGCGTGTGGGAAGATCGCTGGGGGGCCATCGCGGATGACAGCGCTGATCGCCTCGGCGCGACGCTGGTGACAGGTGTCGTACGGTCCCGCGGGTCCGAAGCAGAGGCCAAACGCATGGCTTTGGCAGAGTGCGTTCGGTTGGGGGGCAAGGAGTGTGCTGTGCGAATGACCTATTACAATCAGTGTGTCGCAATTGCGGACCCGATGAACGTGAAGGGAGGCTCGCCGGTGGGTCAGGCGGTAATCGCGCGCGCGCCGTCTGAAGCGAAGGCCCGTGCCAACGCGGTTTCCAGTTGTTCGCGATTGAGGAATGGACAGGTTTGTGAGATTGCCTACTCCGCATGCAGTTTCGCGGAGTTCCGCGCTTACTGACTGCATGTTCGGCTCGTTCCGGCACCACAGCCGTGAAGGGGGGGGGGGCGCGTGTTGCGCGTGTCCGCCGCCCTGATCTGCCTGAGCATGTACGGCATGAATCCAGTTCAGGCTGAGGGTGACTGTCCATCCGGCATGTATCCCACAGGAGGAGAGGGCGTACGGGGTTGTGCGCCTTTCCAGGTGGATCTTCGGGTAGTAGCGGCCAGACTGAAGTCCCGCCAACTCTCCGACCGGGCATTGGATAAAAACGTTGGGATCCATATCGGAATCCACTACTTCAGATGATGCTGGTGTGTCTGATGGTAAGCGAACGAAGGCTCAGGCCGAGGCGGCGGCTGCTGCGCGGTGTGCGAGCGTAGGTGCCAAGAACCGTAAGATCACCATGAGCTACTACATTCAGTGCGTCTCTTGGGTGATTCCTCGTGGGCGCAGTGGGCAGGGCGCTTAGGGAACAGGGCGGGGGGCGACGCCAGAAGATGGTCGATTTTCAGCGCAGGCGCACTGAAAGAACGACGGTCCGGGTCCCTGTGAGCAGATCTACGCGAATTGCACCACGCCGATTTCCAGGGCACGCTGGGCAGCTTCATGGCATATTCCCAGATAGGCGGCAGCCCGGTGCCTGTATCGCAAGGCCCGAACGGTCAGCCTCCGGGCTCCAGCGGTGGGCAGGGTTATAGGCCTGAAGCGCCGGCCAATAGTGGTGCTCGACCAAGTTTTGGTGGTGAGGGCTTAGCTCCTCGAATTCACGCAGGTACTGATTTGCAGCAGGGGCAGTCGGGCATGCGTGGAAACGCAAACACTAACACCGCATGACTTCGGCTTGCTGATTGAAAATCCCCAAGGTGATTGAGATGAAGTGGATGTTGGCCGTGGTGACGTGTATTGGCTCAATGTTCCTTGGAAGCGTCGGCACTGCGTCTGCAGAGGGCGGAAGCTGTCCTCCTGGCTACTACCCTATCGGTGGGCAGGGGGTTCAGGGTTGCGCTCCTATTCCTGGCGGGGCCTCGGGTGGGGTGTCTCAGTCTGAGGTCCCAGCCAATTCACCGACTGGTCGATGGATAAAGACGTGGGGATCCATATCTGAGTCCACTACTTCAGATGATGCTGGCGTGTCCGATGGTAAGCGGACGAAGGCTGAGGCCGAGGCGGCTGCTATTGCGCGGTGTGCGAGTGCAGGTGCCAAGAACTGTAAGATCACCATGAGCTACTACAATCAGTGCGTCTCTTGGTTGATTCCTCGTTGGCGCAGCGGGCAGGGCGCTTCGGGGATAGGTGGGGGGCCGACGCCAGAAGATGCTCGATTCTCAGCGCAGGCGCACTGCAAGAACGACGGCCCGGGTCCCTGTGAGGAGATTTACGCGAACTGCACGAAGCCAATTTTTGAAGAGTTTTGATGTCGCCTTGATAAGCATAAGCATTTCGCGCTTGAGTTGGCCGAAGACGGATTGATATCCACTCGATGCACGCTCAGTGCTGATGAACCCGCTTTGGGCGAGCGAGTAGCTGGTTGACCGTAGGTCCTTCATTGGCATTGGATCACGCTGGAGCTTCTGGGCTACCCTCTGGATACAGCTGTTCTGTTCGGGGCAGGACCGGTATCGCAAATCAGACCAAGAGGCTGCACGTTGATTTGCCTGATCCTGGAGTGCCTTGTAAAGGTGTATCGCGAGCGTGTGTGTGCTTTGTTGTCCCATGTCGCCACGGCAGCGCGCATGACAACTACGATTGCCGCTCGGTCGACAGGAGCGCAGCAACGCCTTTCTCCCGTGCAGACGTCGTGAGGTGATGGTGATGAAGCAGATATCGGTGGTGCTGGCGGTTGTGGTATCGCTCTTCCTTGGGAGCGCCAGCACTGCATCTGCAGAAGGTGGAAGCTGTCCTCAAGGCTATTATCCGATTGGCGGGCAAGGAGCGCAGGGTTGTGCGCCAATTCCGGGTGGTTCTTCAGGAAGTGGCGGCCAGTCCGAAGTTCCGGCAAATTCTCCGACCGGGCATTGGATAAAGACTTGGGGATCCATTGCTTCGTCCACTACCTCAGATGATGTTGGTGTTTCCGATGGCAAGCGAACAAAGGATGAAGCGGAGAAGGTAGCGTTGTCGAAGTGCACCACTGGCGGTGGCGGCGTCTGCAAGATCACCATGAGTTACTTCAATCAATGCGTATCGTGGCTAATTCCCAAGGGTCGCACTGGCCGGGGGGAGGCAGCGATTGCGAGCGGGCCGAGTCCGGAGCTTGCTCGATTTTCAGCGCAGGCGCACTGCAAGAACGACGGTCCGGGTCCCTGTGAGCAGATCTACGCGAACTGTACGAAGCCGATCTTCGAAGAGTTCTGATACTGTCGTAATTGGTCTGCCACTTTTCGAGCCTGACGGGGGCGGTGGGTGCGTGGAAACTAGCTGGACGGAGCTGGGAACCTGGTAAGACGTGGGTCCGGCATCTCGGGTCGGACCAAGACGTCTTCGGTCATAGCGCTTGGTGTTCTGGTAGATAGTGCAACCGAATTGAGGATGCAGGTACAGCATTTTGTCAGTGCCAACTGTGCGAGGTAATTGTGTTGATGTGGATAAAGGCAGTGGTTGCGGGTTTGATCCTGCTCCTCATCGGAAGCGTCGGCACCGCGTCGGCAGAAGGCGGAAGCTGCCCTCCAGGCTACTACCCCATTGGCGGGCAAGGCGTGCAGGGCTGTGCGCCTATTCCAAGTGGAACGTCGGGCACTAGTGGCCAGACCGAAGTCCCCGCCAACTCTCCAACCGGGCATTGGATAAAGACGTGGGGATCCATCGCAGAATCAGCGACGTCAGATGACGCAGGCGTTTCCGATGGGAAACGAACGAAGGGCGAGGCTGAGGCGTTGGCCGTTTCGCGGTGTGCAACCGCGGGTGCCAAAGACTGCACGGTCACCATGAGTTACTACAATCAGTGTGTGTCCTGGCTCGTTCCCAAAGGTCGCACTGGTAGGGGCAGGGGAGGTGTGGGCGGAGGTCCAAACCCCGAACTCGCTCGACGGGCCGCCCAGACGCAGTGCAGGAACGACGGCCCGGGGCCGTGTGAAGAGGTCTATGCGAATTGCACGAAGCCGATCTTCGAGGCGTTCTGATCAACATTGTGTCACCGTGCCGTAGCTGTCGCATTCAGCGCGGCCGGCTTGTCAATTGAGAACGGGCCCGCGTAGCCAAATGCACCGCGGATGCGCTTTCCCATCGGAACGAATGTCCAACCCGATCACGCATGCAATCCTGGTCAAGGCCTCGTATTGTCTGCTTCGGGAATCATCAAGGAACGATCATGCCGAACCCCCTTCGTCTGTTGCTTGTCGCCGCAGGGATGACCGTGGCGACCAACGCCTCGGCTACCGACAGCTGGGTGATCTTTGCCAGTGGCGAGAAGCCCAATCGGGAGGCCTGGGTAGTGGATGCCCAGCAATTGAGTGACAAATCCGATCTGATGGCATTCCTGGCCACAGCAACACCGGAAGAGACGAAGGCGTACAACAAGGTTCTGCTGCGTCGTAAGCCACCCAAGCCCGGCGAAGTCACAGTTGGCCCGGACCCGGTGTACGACATCGGTGTCAACCGCGTGTTCGAGAATGGTCAGAAGCCCAATCGTGTCATGGGTCGTTATACGGTGAACTGTCGGCGGAACACGGTGGCCATGAAGGACAGCATCGTGCAATGGCGCGACCGTCCCCTGCAGGATATACCTCCAGAGCAGCTGGATCTGAGGACAGAGGCAACCGAGCCGTGGCAGGTACAGATGGTTCGTTTTGTCTGTCTGGTGGGGCCTGATCCGAACGCGGCGAAGCTCCCCGAAGCGATGATGCAGCGCGGTTTCCTACCGATCGGTGATGTTGGCCAGTCCCCGGTCAACTTCATCTGGGCGCACCTGTGGAAGGATGGTACGCGCCCTGCGTTCACCTACCAGACCACCGATGCTGAACTGGACAAATCGATAAGCAATCTGGAGTCGAATCTGGCCAAGGGTTACAGCCAGAGCGAACGGGTCGTTGACGATTTCCAGCGGTCGGCCAACCGGGTTGGGCGCAATAGCCTGATGGAGATGTGGGTCGGTAAGACCGAGCATGAGTTCGTGCGCAACTGGGGTACGCCGGATCGTGTCGAGGAAGGTCCCAATGGCTCGCGTACCTTGTATCTGCATCGTGGCGCACGCATCCAGGGCTTGAACGTCTATGGTCATGTGATCAGCGACGTGAACAACCGCTGTGATATCACCGTGTTCTCGGTGGATGGGTATATCCGCGATTACGCCACCCAGGGCGCCGCCTGCACCCAACAGGTACGCTGAGTGCAGAAGAGGCGGGTGTCGCCTACAGCGCACCCCCTTCGTGAAAGTCACACTTTTTTTGTGACTGAAACCGCTCTTTCAGCGCTTACCCCTTCGACGTAACGAATGCCCTCGCGGTAAGCTCGCTTTGCGTCAGAAACATGACGCGTCGGTGCACCGCATGCAGGAGCTTTCCCGTCCATGAGGACTCTGTCTGTCCCGTCCCAGGGTGACGCTTGCCACCATCGCCGCGGCGACGGTGCCGGGGCTATGATCCGTTTCGACGGACAGCCCGGTGCAGGTGGACCTGGCGTCCGTGCCCGCGGAGCGGGTGGGCACCGGCGGCATGACATTGAAGGAGTGGGAGGGGATGGAGAACCGGAGTGGCGCGCACATGGACAATGCCCTGGCATTCGTTCCGTCTGGCGCGAACCTGCTGGAAGCCGTCAGGGGCGTGTGCAACGGCGACGGTGTGCAGTATCAGCTGCTGGTGATCGACCAGCCCGCGCCGGAAGGCCTGGTGGCCGGCCAGCATGGTCCCAACCGGGTATTGCTGTTGCTGCGCGGTGACGGCGGCGGCCGCTGGCAGCTGGCTGCGCGCAACGACAAGCTGGTGCCGTGTTCGACCCGGGGTGGCCTGGCCGGCGACCCTTTTGCGTATGCAATGGTTGAGGAAGACACGTTCAGCGTGATCACCAACGGCGGCAGCCGGCAGCGCTGGAGCAGCACCTACACGTTCCGCTATGCCTCGGCGGAGCGGGACTGCTGGGTCGATACCGTGCGCCGCAAGGTGGTGGACATCGAAACCGAGGCGACCAACATCCGTGAATTCTCGGCGGCCGAAATCGGCCGGGTGCGATTCGAGGATTTTGATCCGGCCAGCGTCGCAGAGGTGACGCTTCCATGAGCCAGGCTTCAACTGGCGGGAAGGAACCCGCGCTGATGACTACCCAGGAGTGGCACCGTGTCGAGGGATAGGGAGTCGCAACTGCTGCGGCAGGCGACTGCGGCAGGCATCGATTCGCCACGCGAGCTGGCCAATTTCATGGCCCAGGCGGGGCACGAGTCGCGCGGCCTGTCGCGTCTGAACGAGAGCTTCAACTACACCCGGGGCATCTCGCAGATTCCGGTGGAAGCGGCGTGGCGCAACGGCAACGACGCGCTGGAGTCGGCGCGCCAGGAGGCCCTGCGTGGGCGCCCGGAGGCGCTGGCCGAGCTGATGTACGGCGGCCGGCTGGGCAACGATGCGCCAGGCGATGCGCTGACCTACCACGGGCGCGGCTATCTGCCGCTGACCGGAAAGGACGCTTACGCGCGCGCCGGCCAGGCGCTGGATCTGGATCTGTTGAACCACCCCGAGCTGGCCGCGCAGCCCGAACACGCTGGTCGCATCGCGGTCTGGCAGTGGCAGCAGCACGTACCGGAGCAGGCGCGCGAGGATGTGCGCGAGGCAACCTATGCCATCAATGGTGCGATGAACGGGGTGGAGGATCGGCTGCGGCGCTTCGATGGCTGGCAGCAGAAGCTGACCCCCGACGTGATGGAGCGCCTGGGGCGTGGCGAGGTGGGCGAACGCGCCGCGGTGGCGCGCGATATGACCGATCCCAGCCACGTCGGCCATGGCCTGTTCCTGGGCGCGCGCAACGGGTTGCAGCAGCTTGGGCCGGGCAGTGGCCTGCGCACGCCGCAGGAACTGGACAACGCGGCCGCCGCGCTGGCGGCAGGCGCGCACAAGGCCGGGCTGCAACAGATTGACCACGTGGTCGCTGGCGCGGACGGGCGCATGCTGTTTGCAGTGCAGGGCAACATGGGCGACCCGGCCATGCAGCGCTGTGCGGTGGAACGCGTGCAGGCCACCCAGCAACCGCTGGAAGAAAGCAGCCGGCAACTGGCGGCCGATGCCACTGCACGGCAGGAACAGTCGGCTTCGATCAACCGCGAGCAGGAACAGCAGCGCTCGCGAACGCTGTAAGCGCGGTCCGCCTGGGCACAGGCGTGGGATCGCATGGGTTGGGCGCCTGCGGGCGCCTTCATGGAACTTCCTTGTAGGGACACAACATGCAGAATCGTGAATCACCCGCGCGGCGTGCTGCCGCGCATCGCCCGCGCTGCGGCGTGCGCCTGGCGCCGTTGTGGGCGCTGTCGCTGGCACTGACCGCCACGCTGGCCCAGGCACAGGACGCGCCTGCGGCTGCGGAAGACGTTGCACCGGCAGTCGCATCGGCAGTGGCGGCTGAGGCCGTACCGGCTCCGGCGCCCGTGGCCGAGGCGGCACAGGCACCGGCGCCTGCTCCGGCTACCGAACCGGCAGCGGAACCTGCGGCAGCGGTAGCGCCGGCCGCACCGGTGGCGGCTGAAGCTGCTCCGGCTCCGGCTCCGGCTCCGGCGCCTGCGCCTGAAGCTGCACCCGCACCCGCACCCGCACCCGCACCCGCAGCACCTGCCGCGCCGGTAGCCGGGGCGCCTGCCGCTCCCGCCGCTCCGCCGGCACCCGTCACGCCACCCGCGCCACCAGCACCACCTGCACTGGCCGTAGTGCCGCTGCCACCGGACCAGGCTACCGAACGCCAGCTCGGCGCGCGTTGCCCGGTCGATCTGGCCGGGCGCCTGGCGCCGCAGGGCGATCTGATGATCGGCGCCTGCCAGGGCACGCCGCCCGCGCATCTGGCCGCATTGCTGGTGGCCGTGCCGGAACAGGACATCCTGCTGCCGCGCGCCTGGCGCGAACGCGAGGTGCGCCAGCGCGTGTGGTTCAAGGCGGTTGCTGGCTTCGGCCAGCGGCCGGATTTCATCGCCCGCCTGGGCGATATCTGGGTGCGTTCGTTCGAAGGCGCCGATCCGGCGGTCACCACCTATCTGGTGCAGGCACCGTTCGAGTGCGCCGACCGGGCGTTGCCGACCGACGCCCGTCCCGATCCGGTGCGCGTGCCGGCCGGTGCCTGCCAGCAGGCCTACGTCAGCCAGCGGGTGTACCAGATGGGGGCCGATGGCGTGGCCCAGGACGTCACCGCCAAGGTGATGCCGTCGGCACCGTCGATCACCGAGGCCGACCGCGCCCGCCAGCAGGCGCGCGAAGGCCGGGTGCTGCTGGACCACAGCAAGCTGCAGTACGGTCCGGCGCTGCGCTGGTACGTGCAGTATCCGGAATCGCCGCAGAAGACCGGCCCGCACGCATTCAGCGACTGGAATCGCGAACACCTGGCCTTCGTGGTCTGGAACGGGCAGAACTTCGAACTGCGCGAGCGCGTGGCGCGCAGGCAATGGCCCTGTGATCCGGTCGCGCCCGGCGATCGCGCCTGTGGTGGCTTCCCGGATTCGGGCCCGGATGTCTACGTGACGGCCGACAACGCGGCCGGCGACAGCACCGCGGCGATCTCCAGCCCGTAACGGCGCTATTGCGTGCTGCACGAACGGGAGCCGGCAGGTCCGGCCCCCGTTTGCGCAAGCCGTCGCCCGTCAGGAGGGCAGGGCGCGTGCCTGGCTCTGCAGCAGCTCCTGCTGCGGGTCGCGTTCCTGGCTCTGGCGCTGCGCGGTCTGCTGCTCGATGCGCTGGGTGCTCTGTTCCAGCGGCGTGTGGGTGGCCACTGCGGTATCCACCGATACCCGCAGATGGCCGGGATCACCACTCTGGCCCTGCACCGCAAAGCTGCGCGCGGCATCGCCGCTCATCACCACCTCGTCGATGCGCTGGCCGCCGGCGGCGTGCATTTCCGCTGCCAGTGAACCTGCCAGCTGCATACTCATCGCATCGGGCGTGCGCCCGGCACGTGCGTCCAGGGCGTGAACGCCGCGCAGGGCATCGTTGAACAGTGGATTGCCGGCATGGTCACGTTCGGTGATACCCGGCAACGGCGCCACCGGGCCTTCCCGCCGTGCCGGTTCGCCCGGCTGCAGCGGGCCGCGGCTGTGGTCGTAGATGTCGTACAGATTGCCGGTGATGCCACGCGCACCAATGGTGATGCCACGGCGCACGCGCTCCACTTCGTTGCGGTACTCGCCGATCATCCGGCTGTTGTCGCGGGCAAGCTCCTGCGTGCCCGCGGTGTTCAAGACCGAATCGTCGCCGAGGAAGTTACTGAGCTTGTGCGAGCCCAGCGATGAGGCGGCCGCGCCCAGCGCACTGTCGGGAATGAGCGCGCGGAAGCGGCTGTTGCTGAAGCCCCAGCTGCCCAGCGTGTCGATCTCCTTCTGCGTGGCGTACATGCGCACGTCACCGAAGTGCTGCGAGGCCGCACTGACCGGGTCGGCCGCCATCACGTGGTTGAGCACGTTGTGGCCGCCTTCGGGAATGCGGTAGGTCAGGCTGACCGCGCCGTAGGCGTTGAAGGTTTCGCCCTTCAGATCGAAGTGATGGGCCGAAATCTGCGCCAGCGTGCCGCCCAGCGAATGCCCGGTCACGCTTACTTCCGGGGTCTGGCCCAGGTCGCGGCCTTCCTTCTGCGCATAGGCCAGGGCGTGGCGGGTCAGTTCCAGTGCGTCGTTGGCCTGCAGGTTGCGCCGGGCCAGCACCATGCCACCGTCGGTCAGGATGCCGTCGCGGCCGATCTGTTCGGTGCCACGGTGGGCGACCACGATCTCGTGGGTATCCACGCGCTGATAGATGGTGCCCTGGTAGCCGTTGAGGCGGTTGTTGGCGTGTTCCAGCACGCGGTAGGCGTGGCCATTGAGGATGACCGGCTGCTCCTGCGCTGGATCGTGGCGGCCGACCCGTTCGTCGCGGTAGGCATCGCTGGCCAGCGCGGCGTAGTCCTGGCTGGTCACGGTCATGGGCTGACCTCGTGCGCGCTCAGGGTGGCCGAGAACAGGGCGTCGCGCAGCTCGGCGCGGAAGCGGTTGGGGTCCTGCTGGCCGCTGGCGCCGTAGTCGGGCATGTCATCCACGCGTGGGTAGTCGCCGCGCGGGTAGTGGCGGGTTTCGGTGCGCCCGCCCATGAACGGATCGGCGCCTAGGAAGGACAGGAAACGGGTTTCGCCGTCGGCGCCGGTGGCCTTGAGCATGGCGCCGGCACCGCTGAACGACCAGGTGCAGACGCCGCGGCCGTAGTAGTCCTCGTCCAGCATGCGGTCCAGGTACACCGTGCCGCGATACTCGTTGTCGGCCACCTTGCGCAGGGTCACCGGCTCCTGGCTGGTGATGCGCGCGGGGGTGCCGGTTTCCGGCTCGATGTAGCCGCACTGGTCTTCGTTGGTGACATCGTACTGGGCCACGCCTTCGACCACCGCGAAATCGCCGGGTGGGTTGGCCAACCGCAGGACCAGTTCATAGGCCTTGCGGGGGGCGGGGTTGAGCTTTGCCAGGCCGCGCCCTCCCTGGGCGACGTTGGCGGCGGCGGAATCAAACTCCTGTGACATGAGAGCCTCCGGGCTGCAGGCGATCAGCAGCGACAGAACAACGCAGGGAAATGTGCGGCCGCGCATCCTCAGGCCGCCTGTGGGGCGGGACAGGGACGGTGCAGCAACACGGCAGGCAGCGTCTGCAGATGTACAGCCGTGCGCGCGAACGCCAACGCAATGTGCACGGCAGGTCTCCTTTCCTTGGGGACGGGAGTTTTGATTATGGGAGGCCATGACGACACGCTGCCACCGCTTGCGGCCTGGTTCCGTCATGAATTTGACGCAAGCAGCCCAGCCGATGCCGTGGAAATGCCTGTTTGCACAAGGGCTTGCGCATGCTGCAGCACGCTGGAACCGGCTGCGGACGGGTGTCTCAATTCGTGAGGTGTATCAACAATTCACGCGGGGCGCATTGCGCGGTGGAGGTAACGGTTGCGTGAATCCGCGCCTGGGGCCATGGTGTGCGCGCTTCCATGGAGTTCCCCAGATGCCCTTGATCCGCCCCGAACAACCGGCCGACGTGGCCGCCATTCACGCCCTGACCGAGGCCGCCTTCCGCCAGGCCGAGCACAGCAGCCATACCGAGCAGCTCATCGTGGACGCGCTGCGCGACCGGGGCGAACTGACGGTGTCGCTGGTGGCCGAGCAGGACGGTGCGGTGGTCGGCCATGTGGCGGTGTCGCCAGTTGCGGTGAGCGACGGCAGTACCGGCTGGTTTGGCCTGGGGCCCATTTCCGTGCTGCCGGCCCGGCAGGGGCAGGGTGTGGGCGCGGCGTTGATGCAGGCCGCGATCGATGCACTGCGCAGCCAGCAGGCGCACGGCTGCGTGCTGCTGGGCGAGCCGGCCTACTACGGTCGGTTTGGTTTCCGCGCCGAACCGGGGCTGATCCTGCCGGGGGTGCCTGCGGAGTACTTCCAGGCCCTGTGCCTGCAGCCGCCGATGGCGCAGGGCGAGGTGCGCTATTCGCCGGCGTTCGAGGCGACTGCGCCGCTGTGATGGGGTCAGATCCGTTTTCCGACGGAGCGCGGCTCTGACCCCGGCTTCACGGCGCCTGCCACGGGCGCGGTTCCGGCGCCGGCGGCGGAATGCGGTAGCCACCGATGTGCGTCAGCAGTTCATTGGTGCGGCGTTGTTCGGCCAGCAGTTCACGCATGAGGCTGCGCACACCGAAGATCGCGAACGGCACCAGGATCCACACCACGCTCATGACGGTGGCGAAGATGAAGAACAGAATCTGACCCCCCATTGCGGGCACTCCTTCCTTGGGAAAACGTCGAATCTAGCATTGTGGGCGGCCGGCCACCCGGCCTGCACGCGCCCGGGGCGTACAATGCCGGCCGTCCGGCGTGGCCGGGTCTTCACTGCGAGAACCACCATGAGCGATTCCCTGGGCGTGCCCGTGCACGATGCTGACGAACACTGGATGCGCCACGCGCTGGCGCTGGCCGAGCGCGCGCAGCACGTGTTCGATGAGATTCCGGTGGGCGCGGTGCTGGTAGGCGCCGATGGCCAGGTGCTGGGCGAGGGCTGGAACCTCAACATCGCCAGCCACGACCCCAGCGCGCATGCCGAAATCGTCGCCATGCGCGAGGGCGGCCGGGTGCTGGCCAACCACCGTCTGGTGGGCAGCACCCTGTACGTGACGCTGGAGCCGTGTGCCATGTGCGCCATGGCCATCGTGCATGCGCGCGTGTCGCGCCTGGTCTATGGCGCCAGCGACCCGAAGACCGGCGCCTGCGGCAGCGTCTTCGACCTGCTGGGCGATGCGCGACACAACCACCGGGTGGAGATCCATGGCGGCGTGCTGGCCAAGGAGGCCAGCCTCCGCCTGACCAACTACTTCCGCGCCAAGCGTGGCAAGCCACCGTTGCTGCTGGAAAACCACGCCGACGAGGCCTGAGCAGCGAAAGGGTATGATGGTCGCCCCCTTTCCTATTCCTGCGGCGGGCCACGTGCCTGCCCGGCAACGAGACGACACGATGGCCGACAACGGCGCGAGCAACGAGCGACTGATCTGGATCGACCTGGAAATGACCGGGTTGGATACCGACAACGATTCGATCATCGAGATCGCCACGGTTGTGACCGACGCGCAGTTGAACGTGCTGGCCGAAGGCCCGGAATTCGCCATTCACCACCCGCTGGAAACGCTGGAGGCGATGGACGAATGGAACCGCAACCAGCACCGCCGTTCCGGGCTGTGGCAGCGCGTGCTGGACAGCACCACTACGCTGGGCCAGGCCGAAGCGCAGACCATCAACTTCCTGGCGCAGTGGATTCCGGCCGGCGCCTCGCCAATGAGCGGCAACTCGATCTGCCAGGATCGCCGCTTCCTGCACCGGCAGATGCCGCGGCTGGAAAAGTATTTCCATTACCGCAATCTGGACGTGTCCACGGTGAAGGAACTGGCCAAGCGCTGGGCACCGAGCGTGGCCGCGGGCCTGACCAAGAACAGCAACCACACCGCGCTGAGCGATGTGCACGATTCCATCGCCGAACTGCGCCATTACCGCCAGTTCATGGGCGAGCTGTCGGGCCTGCCGGTCGCCTGAGCAGGTGGCCGGGCATGGCCCGGCGCTACCCATTCCCGGGGTCGGATCCCTTTCCAGCGGAAAGGGCTCTGCCCCCAGTAACGCCGGGCCGCGTGTCCGCGACGATCCGTTCAACTTCCCGGCGCTATGATCGGCCCCATGAACGAGCCGATCCTGCTGCCGCGCGATATTGCCCACGATGCCCAGGACTGGGGCGACCTGCAGCGGGCGGTCGCCCTGCTGGAGGCGCCTACGATCACTGCGCGCATGGCCAACCTGGTGGGCACGCCGCTGGAATTTGCGGTGAAGGCGTTGCCGACCGCGGTGTCTGGGCGCATCCATGGCGCCGTGCAGGCCGCCTTGTCCAAGTCCGCGCAGGCGGCGTTGTGGAGCATGGGCAACACGCCGGGCAAATCCGCGTCTACGCGCTGGCACAAGCTGGCCGCGGCCACGTCCGGCGCGGTGGGTGGTGCGTTCGGCTTCGCCGCGCTGTTCATCGAACTGCCGGTGTCGACAACGATCATGATGCGCGCGGTGGCCGATGTCGCCCGCAGCGAAGGCTTCGACCTGTCGCAGTTCAGCACGCGCCAGGCCTGCCTGGAGGTGTTCGCACTGGGCGGCAATTCGCCGCGTGACGATGCCAGCGAAACCGGCTATTACCTGGCGCGCGGCTTCACCACCGATGTGATGCGGCATCTGTCGGCCGAACTTGCTGGGCGCGTGGTGACCGGGCGCGACCTGACCCTGGGCGTGGCACCGAAGGAAGCTGGCAAGCTGCTGGCCAAGCTGGTGGAGAAAGTGGCGGCCCGCTTCGGCGTGGTGGTGACTGAAAAGTTCGCCGCGCAGGCGGTGCCGATTGTCGGCGCCGCGGCGGGTGCGACGCTCAATACGATGTTCACCGACTACTACCAGGACATGGCGCGCGGCCATTTCATCGTGCGCCGACTGGAGCTGAAGTACGGCGAAGATGTGGTGCGCGCGTGCTACGACCGCATTGCCCATGGCGGGGCGTTGATCGAGCCGACGCTGTAACCGTGCAGCACCGCGGGGGCGGCCTTCATCCTTGCCCGCTGTATCCGCGCAGCGTTGACGGTAGAGTCGACCGTTGGTCGACTGCTTTTGGCCGACCGGTCCTGAAAGCCCGCGCTGCGCGCGATAGTCGACCAACGGTCGACTCTACCGTTCATCCTTGCCTGAGCGGCACAACTGTTTTGCCAGACTGCGTCTGTTGCGCCGTGCGCGGTACCCCCACTCTTGTGGGCAGTCCCCCGCACGAGATGCTGCCATGTTGTTCACCCCCTACCGCCTGGGCCCGTTGCGCCTGCCCAACCGTATCGTGATGCCGCCGATGACCCGCTCGCGGGCGGCGGCTGGCAATGTCGCCACCGCGCAGATGGCGCAGTACTACGCGCAGCGTGCCAGCGCGGGGCTGATCGTGAGCGAAGGCACGCAGATCAGCCCGCAGGGCCAGGGCTATGCGTGGACGCCGGGCATCCACAGCGCCGAGCAGGTGCAGGGCTGGCGGCAGGTGACCGACGCGGTGCACGCCGCCGGTGGCCGCATCTACGCGCAGCTGTGGCATGTGGGCCGCGTTTCGCACGTGGCCCTGCAACCCGACGGCGCCGCGCCGGTGTCTTCGTCGGCGCTGCGGGCCGAGGGCGTGAAGGTGTTCGTGGACCCGACCGGTGCCGGCCCGGACGCCGGCGTGGGCGAGATGCTGCAGCACTCGATGCCGCGCGCGCTGGCCGAGGACGAGATTCCCGGCATCATCGCCGATTACGCCCAGGCCACCCGTAATGCGCTGGCCGCCGGATTCGATGGCGTGGAGCTGCATGGCGCCAATGGCTACCTGATCAACCAGTTCATCGATTCGCAGGCCAACCAGCGCACCGATGGCTACGGTGGCGCGCTGCAGAACCGCCTGCGCTTCCTGCGCGAGGTGGTGCAGGCGGTGGTGGCGGTGGCCGGTGGTGATCGCGTGGGCGTGCGGCTGGCGCCGCTGACCACCCTGCAGGGTGCGGTGGATGACACGCCGCAGGCGACCTATCTGGCCGCTGCGCACCTGCTGGGCCAGCTGGGTGTGGGCTACGCGCACATTGCCGAGGCCGACTGGGAAGACGCACCGGAGATGCCGGTGGCGTTCAAGCAGGCGCTGCGGATGGTGTACCCGGGCACGCTGATCTATGCCGGCAAGTACAGTGCCGAGCGCGCCGAACAGGCGCTGGCCGAGGGCTGGGCCGATCTGATCGGGTTCGGCAGGCCGTTCATTGCCAACCCGGACCTGCCCGAGCGGCTGCGTACCGGGGCGGCGTTGAACGCACCGGACCGCGCGACCTACTTCGGTGGCGGAGCGACCGGCTACACCGACTACCCGGTGCTGGACGAGGTCGTCGAGGCCTGAATCCGCATCCGCCGGGTATGGCCCGGCGCTACCGATGCCGGTAGGTGCCGACCGTTGGTCGGCACTGCCGATCAGGGCTTGTCGCGCACCAGCGCGTCGGCTTCCAGCACGCCGCCGTCCTTGCCGTGCAGGTACAGGTGCATGTCCTGCTGCGGGTAGGGAATATTGATGCCGGCCTTGTCGTAGCCCAGCTTGATCTGCTCCAGCAGCGTGACCTTGGTGCCGAAGTGGTCGGCCGACTTCACGTAGCAGCGTATGCCCAGGTTGATGGCATGGGCGCCCAGTTCGTACACCACCACGTCCGGTTCGGGCGTGGCCAGCACGCGCGGGTCGGCCTTCATCAGCGCCAATGCAGTGTCGCGCGCCTGCTGGATGTTGTCCTCGTAGCCGATGCCCACCACCAGCTCCACGCGGCGGGTAGGTTCGGCGGTCAGGTTGATGATCGGCGCGGCGGTGATCAGCGTGTTGGGAATGGTGGTGTGCTGGTTGTCGGTGCCGGTGATGACGGTCTGGAAGATGCGCACTTCGCGCACGGTGCCGGTCTGCCCGGCCACGGTGACCACGTCACCCACGCGGAACGGGCGCAGGGTCACCAGCATCACCCCGGAGGCGATGTTCGACAGCGAATCCTTCAATGCCAGGCCGACGGCCAGGCCGGCGGTGCCGAGCACGGCCAGCAGCGGGGTGATCTGCACCCCCAATGTGCCGATGGCCAGGATCACCACGATCACCAGCGAGGCGGCGTAGACCACGTTGCGCAGGAAGCTGCCCAGCATCGGGTCCACGCCCATGCGCGCGGTGGCGCGCGGCATCGCGTTGGACAGGCGGCGGGCCAGCCACATGCCGATCAACAGCACCACGATGGCGGCCAGCAGCGGCACCCCGTACGTTTCCAGCAGGCGCTCCCAGTCCAGCGAGTGGAACCAGGACGCAGTGGCGGGGGCGGGTGGGGCAGTGGCGGTCATGGGGGCTCCTTGGCAGGGACGGCAACGGCGTGCGCGCACGCCAGAAACAACAAACCCCGCAGTAGCGGGGTTTGCATGTGCTGCCAGTATGGGCTGGCGCCGATGAACACGACGTCAGCCCATGCCACTACGGCATCAGCCGTTGGCCTTCAGCTTGGCCAGGCGCAGCCAAGTGTCGACCACGGTGTCCGGGTTCAGTGACACCGACTCGATGCCTTCCTGCATCAGCCATTCGGCCAGATCCGGATGGTCGGACGGGCCCTGGCCGCAGATGCCGACGTACTTGCCCTTGGCACGCGCCGACTTGATGGCCATCGACAGCAGCTTCTTCACCGCCGGGTTACGTTCGTCGAACAGGTGCGCAACGATGGACGAATCGCGGTCCAGGCCCAGGGTGAGCTGGGTCAGATCGTTGGAACCGATCGAGAAGCCATCGAAGATTTCCAGGAACTCATCGGCCAGCAGTGCGTTGGACGGCACTTCGCACATCATGATGATCTTCAGGCCGTTCTCGCCCTGCTTCAGACCGTTCTGGGCCAGAACCTCGACCACCTTGCGGCCTTCTTCCAGGGTGCGCACGAACGGAATCATGACCCACAGGTTGTCCAGGCCCATTTCGTTGCGCACGCGCAGCACGGCCTGGCATTCCAGCGCGAAGGCGGCGGCAAAGCTCGGATCGACGTAACGGCTGGCGCCGCGGAAGCCGATCATCGGGTTCTCTTCGTGCGGCTCGTAGTTGCTGCCGCCGACCAGGTTGGCGTACTCGTTGGACTTGAAGTCCGACAGGCGCACGATCACCGGGTTCGGTGCTACCGAGGCGGTGAGGGTGGCGATGCCTTCGGCCAGGCGGTTCACGTAGAAGCTGACCGGATCACCGTAGCCGGCGATCTTCTCGTCGATCTTCTTCTTGGTGGCCGCATCCTGGCGGTCGTATTCCAGCAGCGCGTTCGGGTGGATGCCGATGTGGCTGGCGATGATCATTTCCAGGCGGGCCAGGCCGATGCCGGCGTTCGGCAGCTGGCCGAAGTCGAAGGCACGTTCCGGGTTGGCCACGTTCATCATGATCTTCAGCGGCGCCGCCGGCATGTTGCCCAGGTCGGTGGTGGTGCGCTCGAACTTCAGCTGGCCTTCGTAGATGAAGCCGGTATCGCCTTCAGCGCAGCTGACGGTGACCGGCTGGCCATCTTCGATGACCTTGGTCGCATTGCCCGAACCGACCACGGCCGGCACGCCCAGTTCGCGGGCGATGATGGCGGCGTGGCAGGTGCGGCCGCCGCGGTTGGTGACGATGGCCGAGGCGCGCTTCATCACCGGTTCCCAATCCGGGTCGGTCATGTCGGCGATCAGCACGTCGCCGGGCTGCACGCGGTTCATGTCGTCCAGGGTCTTGACCACGCGGGCCACGCCCGAGCCGATCTTGGCACCGACGGCGCGACCTTCAGCCAGCACGTTGCCGCCCTTTTCGGTCAGCGCGAAGCGCTCGATCTGGGTGGCGTGGCTGCGCGACTTCACCGTTTCCGGGCGTGCCTGCACGATGAACAGCTTGCCGCTGACACCGTCCTTGGCCCACTCGATATCCATCGGGCGGCCGTAGTGCTTTTCGATCACCAGCGCCTGCTTGGACAGTTCCTGCACGTCCTCGTCGCTGATGGAGAAGGTGCTGCGCAGTTCGGCCGGGGTGTCTTCGATCTTGACGCGCTCACCGGGCACGTCCGAATACACCATGCGGATCGCCTTGCTGCCCAGCGAGCGGCGCAGGATCGCCGGCTTGCCGGCCTGCAGGGTGGGCTTGTAGACGTAGAACTCGTCCGGGTTCACCGCGCCCTGCACGACCATTTCGCCCAGGCCGAACGAGGAGGTGACGAAGACCACGTCACGGAAGCCCGATTCGGTGTCCAGGGTGAACAGCACGCCGGAGGAACCGACGCCCGAACGCACCATCAGCTGCACGCCGGCGGACAGGAACACGTCTTCGTGCTTGAAGCCGTGGTGCACGCGGTAGGCGATGGCGCGGTCGTTGTACAGCGAGGCGAACACTTCCTTGACCTTGTGCACGACATCGTCGGCACCGGTCACGTTGAGGAAGGTTTCCTGCTGGCCGGCGAAGGAGGCATCGGGCAGATCTTCGGCGGTGGCCGAGGAGCGCACGGCCACGGCCACGTCGCCGCCGCCGTTGTCGGCGCTCAGCTTGGCGTAGGCACTGCGGATGTCCTGGTCCAGCTGCGGCTGCAGCGGCGCATCGATCACCCAGCTGCGGATCTCCTTGCCGGCCGCGGTCAGCGCGGTCACGTCTTCGACGTCCAGCGTGGCCAGCTTGTCGAAGATGCGCTTGGACAGGTCGTTGTGTGCGATGAAGTCCTTGAAGGCTTCAGACGTGGTCGCATAGCCTCCGGGAACGGAGACGCCCAGACCGGCCAGGTTGCCGATCATCTCGCCCAGCGAGGAATTCTTGCCGCCCACGCGGGCCAGATCGGCCAGACGCAGTTCGTGCAACCACAGGATGTTCTCGTTCAAGCGCGATGCTCCGTTTGGCCATCGCCCGAGGCGGGCTGAGTGGCCGCGTCCGTAGGAAGAAGTCGATATGATGCCGGGCAGACCACCGTCGGCACAAGCTTGTGCTGGCGGCCCTTTTAAGCTTCGTAGGGGGTAAAAGCGCGCATGTCGACCATCCGACCGGTGTTCTACGTTTCCGATGGAACCGGTATCACCGCTGAAACCATTGGGCATAGCCTGCTCACCCAGTTCACCGGGTTCAGCTTCATTACCGACCGAATGTCTTTTGTCGATGACCCCGAAAAAGCGCGTGAAGCCTGTGCCCGGATCCATGCGGCGGGGGAGCGCTACCAGGTTCGGCCGATCGTGGTGAACAGTTGCGTGGACCAGAGCCTGAGCCTGATCCTGGCCGAAAGCGGGGCGCTGATGCTGGATGTGTTCGCCCCGTTCATCGAGCCGCTGGAGCGGGAACTGGCCAGCCCGCGCCTGGCCCGGGTCGGCCAGGCCCACGGCATGGTCGACTTCGACACCTACCACCGCCGCATCAATGCGATGAACTTCGCCCTGACCCACGATGATGGGATCGCGGTGAACTATGACGATGCCGACGTGATCCTGGTGGCGGTGTCGCGGGCTGGCAAGACCCCCACCTGCATCTACCTGGCCCTGCATTACGGGGTGCGCGCGGCCAATTACCCGCTCACCGACGAGGACCTGGAAAGCGACCGCCTGCCGCCGCGCCTGCGCAACTACCGGCGCAAGCTGTTCGGCCTGACCATCGACCCGGACCGCCTGCAGCAGATCCGCCAGGAACGTCGGCCGAATTCGCGCTACGCCAACCTGGAAACCTGCAAGCGCGAGGTGGCCGCGGCCGAGGTGATGTTCCAGATGGAGCGGATCCCGACCCTGAGCACCACCCATACCTCGATCGAGGAGATTTCCAGCAAGGTGCTGGCCACGCTGGGGCTGCAGCGCGAGCTGTACTGACCGACGGATGCGCCCGGTAGCGCCGGGCCATGCCCGGCGGTGGTTGAACCGCCCCCTTTGGCCGGGGCCATCGTGCCCCCACGTTGTATGGCCAACGTGTAGGATCGACCCATGGCCCACGCCTCGCCCCGAACCGAACGCATTCCCCGCCTCAGCCGGCTGAGCTGGCTGATGGGGCTGTACGCCGAGAATTACCGGCACCTGGTGCGCCTGTTCGCGCCGGCCGAACTGACCGCTGGCAGTTATGTGTCCTCGGTGGGCGACGGCCTGGACGTGCGCCTGGACGTGATCGAATGCCACCGCTACACGGTAGAGCTGCGCCTGACCTACGACCTGGCCGACCCGGTGACCGGCGAACCGGACCCCTCGGCCTATGTGCGCCTTTACCGTGATGCCCGCCAGGCCGAGACCACCCACTGCTACGTGGGCCGGCGCTGGCAGGACACTATGGGGCTGTATCCGCCGCCGGCCGAGCTGATCAACCACCGCATGCGCATGAACACCTTCCTGGGCAAGTGGCTGGAATACCTGGCCGAGCGCGGCCATGGCGTGGCCACCCTGCGCCGCGACCCGGACGGCCCGGCAGCGGTTTCGGCCGAGCGCCGCCTGTCGCTGGTGCGCTGATCGGCCATAATCGTGGGCTGACCCGCCGCCGGATCCGCCCCATGCCGTATACCCCGATCGTCGCCACCCTGGGCTATGTGCTTTCGCCCGATCGCCGCCAGGTGCTGATGATCCACCGCAATACCCGGCCCGGTGACCACCACCTGGGCAAGTACAACGGTTTGGGCGGCAAGGTCGAACCCAGCGAAGACGTGGCCGCCGGCATGCGCCGTGAGATCGCCGAAGAGGCGGGCATTGACTGCACCGCCATGCGCCTGCGCGGGACCATCAGCTGGCCGGGCTTCGGCAAGCACGGCGAGGACTGGTTCGGCTTTGTGTTCGTGATCGACAGCTTCGAGGGCACCCCGCACGGCGGCAACCACGAGGGCACCCTGGAGTGGGTGGACGTGGACAAGCTGGACACGCTGCCGATGTGGGAAGGCGACCGCAACTTCCTGCCGCTGGTGTTCGATGCCGACCCGCGGCCGTTCCACGGGGTGATGCCCTACCGCGACGGGCGCATGCAGAGCTGGTCGTTCAGCCGGCTGTGAGGTGGTCGCGCGCCGCAGTGCTCGCCGGGCATGGCCCGGCGCTACCGATCTGACACCGGCGGGGGTGGCTCAGCGGCGCTGGGCCAGCAGCAGGTGGAAATACTTGTCCCGCGTCTGCCCGTCATTGCCGGCCGCCGTCTCGCGGTGCGCGCGCCAGCCGCACACACTGAACCCGGCCACGCGCAGGGCCAGCTCCACCGCGTCCAGTTCGTGCAGGTGGAAATCATCGGTGAAGGGCAGGGTGCGCATGAAGGCGGCATCGCCGAAGGCCAGGCACACGCGGCCACCCCGGCGCAGCACGCGGGCCAGCTCGGTCAGTACCGGGGCCAGGTCCGGCCAGAAGTACAGCGTGTTGACCGCCAATGCGGCATCGATGCTGGCATCGGCGACCGGCAAGGCGTGGGCATCGCCCGTGCGCAGCGCGGCGCGGCCGGCCAGCCCTGCCGACGCCAGGCGCTGGTTGCCGGCCTCGACCATGGCCGTGGACAGTTCAATGCCCAGATAGCGGCTGCCCTGGGCCTGCAGCAGCAGCGGCACGAAGGCCGCGTTGCCGGGGCCGATTTCCAGCACCTGTTCGTGATCGGCAACGGCCAGCAGGGCGATGGCGGTCTGGTTCAGTGCCGCGTTGCTGCGGTTCATCGATTCGGCCACGGCCAGCGCGGCCTCGCCATGGGGCTGCCGCAACTGCGCGGCCAGCGTACGTGCATCCAGCATCAACATCGTCCGTCAAGGGGGGAACTCGGACGTGGCGGCGGCGGGTCCGCCGTTGACCATAGCGCTGCGCGCCCGGGTTGGGAAGTAGGAAAACCCCGCAGCGTGGTGATGAGAAAATAGCCAGCGTCGCAGCCTCTGCGACCGGGTTGTCCACAGCGGGTGTGGATTACGCGTGGGCAACTTTGTGGATAAGCCATGGCAGGCGCCACCCCCCTAGGCTGTCAAGATGGGTGGCGAAAAATTCACCGCAGGTGAGTGCGTGTGATGCCGGGGTGAAGGCGGGTCATCGCCGCGCTGTTGTCCGCGCCGGTGGTCGCGGTACCCTGTGGCCCTTGATGCCCCGTGAGATTCCATGAAACGTCATTTCTCGATGCTGCGCGAATTCCAGCTGGCCGATTGGTTCACCCTGGCCAATGCGTTCTGCGGCACCGGCGCGGTGTTTGCCGCGATGCGCTTCCTGCAGGACGGCGAGCGTGGCTACCTGCTGTTTGGCATGGCGCTGATCCCGCTGGCCTTCATCTTCGACGCGCTGGATGGCCGCATCGCACGCTGGCGCAAATCCAGTTCCACCCTGGGCCGCGAACTCGATTCGCTGTCCGACGTGATCTCCTTCGGCGTGGCGCCGGCGGCGCTGGCCTATGCCTGTGGCATGCAGGGCGGCTGGGACTGGCTGGTACTGAGCTATTTCGTCTGCTGCGGCGTCAGCCGCCTGGCCCGCTACAACGTGACCGCCGAGGCGCTGGCCGGTGACGAGGGCAAGGTGAAGTACTTCGAGGGCACGCCCATTCCCACCAGCCTGGCGCTGGTGATCGTGCTGGCCATTGCCGCCGGCACCGATGCCATCGGCCGGGACATCTGGTTCGGGCAGTGGCAGATCGGCCCGTGGCAGCTGCACCCCATGGTGCTGTTGTTCGCACTGTCCGGTTCGCTGATGATCAGCAAGACCCTGCGCATTCCCAAGCCCTGATGCAGCCCCGCGGAGGCGCACGATGACCAGCTCGGCCCACGACGCCGGCAGCAGCGATTTCGAAGCCCTGGCCCGGCAGTACTTCGGCGCCTGGGGCGATGCCCTGCGCCACGCCGGCGCACCGGGGGCACCGGCCGGCGATGACCCGGCCAGCTGGCAGCGCCTGTTCGACTGGTGGGGGCAGCTGTTGCCCGAACAGGGGCAGGGTGCGCCGGAAGACGCGCTGCGCCGCTTCCGCGAACAGGCCGGCAGCTGGTACGGCACCATGCAGGAAGTGGCCGCGCGCTTTGCCGGCCGCGACGCCAGCAGTGCCGATGTGGCCCAGGCCTGGCGCGAGGCGGTGAACGGACAGGGCGAGGGCATGCTGCAGTGGATGCTGCAGGGCGCGCGCGGCAGCACCCAGGCCGGAGCGGCGGTGCCCGAATTCGCCGCCTGGCTGCAGCAGTGGCAGCTGCAGGCCGGCCCATGGCTGCAAAGCCCGGCCTTCGGCCCGGGCCGCGAGCACCAGGCGCGCTGGCAGTCGCTGCTGCGCGCGCAGGAGGAATACCAGCAGCACTCGCGCGCCTACGTGGAACAGATCAAGCAGGCGCTGGAAGAAGCCTTCACCCTATTCGAGCAACGCCTGGCCGAGCACGAACAGCCCGGCAGCCAGCTGACCAGTGCGCGGGCGATGTTCGACCTGTGGATTGAAGTGGCCGAAGAGGCCTATGCCAAGGTCGCCCTGTCCGAGCCGTTCCAGCAGGTGTACGCCTCGCTGGGCAATGCGCAGATGCGCCTGCGCGCAGGCCTGCAACGCGAGGTGGAACAGATGAGTGAACGCATCGGCCTGCCGACGCGGAGTGAGATGGATACCGCGCACCGGCGCATTGCCGAGCTGGAGCGCAGCCTGCGCCGCCTGCAGGCGCAGGTGGCGGTGCTGGCCGGAACTGAAGCCGTGGACCCGGTGGCACAGCCGGCGGCGGCCAAGGTGAAGCCGGCGCCGCGCAAGGCTGCGAAGAAGGCGGCGCCGATGAAGAAGGCGGCGGCAAAGAAGGCACCTGCAAGGAAGGCACCGGCCAAAAAGGCACCTGCCAAGAAGACCACCGCGCGTGCGACGCCGAAGGTGCGTGGGCGATGAAAGGTCCGCTGGGCTTCAATGCCGACGATCTGATGCAGGAAACCCTGGCCATGCAGCGCAAGCTGATGCAAGGGTTGAAGCTGCTGCCGCAGGTGGAGGACGTGGACTACGGCGCCACCGCCCGCGAGGAAGTCTGGCGCGATGGCAAGGTGGTGCTGTACCGCTTCGTGGGCGAACACGCGCCCACCCGGCGCCGGCCCCTGCTGATCGTCTACGCGCTGGTGAACCGGCCGTACATGGTCGACCTGCAGGCCGACCGCTCGCTGGTGCAGAAGCTGCTGGCACTGGGCCAGGATGTGTATGTGCTGGACTGGGGCTACCCGGACCGCTCCGAACGTTTCCAGACGCTGGAAGACTACCTGCTGCGCTATATCGACGGCGCCGTGGATGCGCTGCGCGCGCGCAGCGGCGAGCCGGTGGACATGCTGGGCATCTGCCAGGGCGGCGTGTTCGCGCTCTGCTACGCCGCACTGCGCCGGCAGAAGCTGGCCAGCCTGATCACCATGGTCACCCCGGTCGATTTTCATACCGCCGACAACATGCTGTCGCACTGGGCCCGGCAGGTGGACGTGGACCTGCTGGTCGATACGCTGGGCAACATCCCGGCCGACCTGATGAACGCCAGCTACCTGATGCTCAAGCCGTTCCGCTTGAACGTGCAGAAATACGTGGGCCTGCTCGACATCCTGGATGACAAGGCGGCGCTGGAAGATTTCCTGCGCATGGAGAAATGGATCTTCGACTCGCCGGATCTGGCCGGTGAGGCATTCCGTGACTTCATCAAGCAGTTCTACCAGGGCAACGGGCTGGTGAACGGCACCGTGCGCATCGGCGAAGAGGCGGTGGATCTGTCGCAAGTGACCCTGCCGGTGCTGAACATCTATGCCGAGCAGGATCACCTGGTGCCGCCGGATGCCTCGCGCGCCATGCGCGGGCGCCTGGGCACGCAGGACTACACCGAGTCCAGTTTCCGCGGCGGCCACATCGGCATCTACGTCTCCGGCCGCGCCCAGCGCGAAGTCCCGGCTACCATCGACGGCTGGCTGAACGCCCGCGACCGGTAGAGTCGAGCTTGCTCGACTGCCCTTGGCCACGACCCGGAAACCACGATGTCCCGACGAACCCTTCTGATCCTCGCTGCAGTGCTGGCCGCCCCGCTGGCCCATGCCGCCCCCGATCCCCAGGCCCAGCGTGAGATCGCCCAGCTGATCGGCAGCCTGGACGGTTCGACCTGCCAGTTCCAGCGCAACGGCAGCTGGCATGACGCCGCCGCCGCCCGCGCGCACCTGCAGCGCAAGTACGACTACCTGTTGAAGAAGAAGCTGGTCGATACCCCGGAACAGTTCATTGAACGGGCTGCCAGCCAGAGCAGCATGAGCGGCAAGCCGTACCGGATCCGCTGCCCGGGCCAGCCGGAGCAGACCGCAGCGGCCTGGTTCGGCGCCCGCCTGCAGGCCCTGCGCCAACGCACGCCGTAGACATGGCCCGGGTGTAGAGTCGAGCTTGCTCGACTGCTTTTCGCCCGTGACCCAGGAGGTGCCACCATGAACACCACGCCGAAAACGCTGTCGCGTTCACTGAACGACCGCATGATCGCCGGCGTGATGGGCGGCATCGCCCACCGTTTCGGCTGGAGCCCGACGCTGCTGCGGGTGGTCTATGTGCTGGTGTCGCTGGCGTCGGCCGCGTTCCCCGGCATCCTGGTCTATCTGATCCTGTGGCTGCTGATTCCCAACGAGGCCGATTGAACGCGGCCGCGTCCCGACCGGTGCCGTTGTGGCTGCGCGCCGTGCAGGTGCTGGGCGCGCTGTGGACCTTGCCCAATTCGTTGATCGGCCTGCTGGCCGGGCTGGCGGGCCTGCTGGGTGGCGCCAGGCCGCGCTGGAGCGGCCGCGACTGCGCGCTGGTGTTCGACCGCTGGCCGTGGGGCCCGGGCGGGGCGATCACCCTGGGCAATGTGATCCTGCACACCGGCCACGATCTGGGCATGTGCTGCCGCACCTATGCGCACCAGGCGGGGTGGGGCGTGGAGCCGCTGATCCGGCTGGATGACCATGAACGGGCGCACGTGTACCAGTATCTGGTGCTGGGGCCGCTGTACCTGCCGGTGTATCTGCTGTGCGGGGGCGTGAGCGCGCGTAATCCGTTCGAGCGCGCGGCCGATCACTACGCCCGGTTCGGGCACGGCTGGTGGCCGTAGGTTCCAGCCAACGGCGCAGCCCCTCGTGGCTGGGGCGCTGCATCTGATTCACAGGGTTGGCCGGGCAGGTGGGTTGCGCAGGGGACGCTGCAAGTACGTCCATGTAAGCTCGGTCGCCGCATCCATGCGGCTCACGCCCCTGCGCAACCCACCTGCCCGGCCACGGACACGTTCCTGCGGCGGCCAGCCACGGAAAAGAAAAAGAAAAGCAGAAGCGGGTCGCGCGCTGCGCTTGCTCGCAGCCGAGCATGGCTATGCCGGTCGTCCTGACCGGCACCCTTCGGCTCTACAGGAAGCAAAGAGCCGCCGGACCGGTTGCTCTGCTCTTGATCTTCTTTTTCTTTTCCGTGGGTGGCGGACGCAGCAGCCATCTGTCAGAGGGCGGTCGGGTCGGGTTCGCGGGGGTGTCCGCGGCATGGATGCCGCGGCCAAGCCCCCATGGACGGGTTTACGGCGTCCCCCGCGAACCCGACCCGACCGCCCAGCACGACGATTTTTCCCTGGGTCGACCCACCCACCTGCCACCCACGAGGGGCTGCGCCGTTGGCTGGAAACCCTCGTTTGTTAGTTGAAAGTTAAAGATCCGTAAGCGTTCTGCTGTGATCGGGTCGTCATCTGCATGCAACCGATCGTCATTAGCCTTCGTGACGTTCCAGTCAGCTTGGTCGCGGTAAGCTCTACCCCGATGAGCCCACAAGTACCGCTCATCGTGTGCAGTACGTAGTAGCAATTTGGAGGAAGACATCACATGGCGATTGTTCTTTATGTCGGTGGTAGCAAGGACGGCGAGAAGGGCGTGGTGCCCTACGGCTTCAGCAAATCCCGCGCCGACACCGCGCTGGGGCCGGAGTTCTACACAGAGCGGTTCATGGAACTGCAGGGTGTCGGCAAGGTCCGCCTGATGGCACTGGAAAGCATGCGTGACGAGATCGTCATGCAGCGTGCGGCCCGCCATTACCGCTGACCTTCGCTACACGCGGCAGGGTGCGCCCACGCGCGCGCACCCGCGCCGGCATCCCAGCCGGGCCAGCACGGCCCCTTCTGCCAGGATGCCGGCGTCCCCACCCGGCGCTGCCGCCTGAACCCCGCCGCTGTCAACGCTTGTATGCCCGCGCCGGGCATGGCCAGAATGGGTCTTTCCCGTAAAGCGGCACAGACCGGAAGCAATGCACGACGCCAAGAACGCCCAGAGCGCGCTCGCCCAGCAGATCGCCCAGACCATCGCCGTCGAGATCGGTGCCCAGTCCGCCCAGGTGCGTGCCGCCGTCGGCCTGCTCGACGAGGGCGCCAGCGTCCCCTTCATCGCCCGCTACCGCAAGGAAGTGACCGGTGGCCTGGACGATACCCAGCTGCGCAACCTGGAAGTGCGCCTGACCTATCTGCGTGAGCTGGAAGACCGCCGTGCCGCAGTGCTGGCCAGCATCGAAGAGCAGGGCAAGCTGAGCGATGCGCTGCGCAACGACATCCTGGCCGCCGATACCAAGAGCCGGCTGGAAGATCTGTACCTGCCCTACAAGCCCAAGCGCCGCACCCGCGCGCAGATTGCACGCGAAGCGGGGCTGGAGCCGCTGGCCGATGGCCTGCTGGGCGACCCCAGCCAGGACCCGCAGGCCTTCGCCGCCACCTTCGTCGACAGCGACAAGGGCGTGGCCGATGCCAAGGCCGCGCTGGAAGGCGCACGCGCGATCCTGATGGAGCGCTGGGGCGAGGATGCTGCGCTGGTGGGCGAACTGCGCACCTGGCTGGGCGATACCGGCGTGATCCGCGCGCGCGTGGCCGAGGGCAAGGAAAACGAGGGCGCCAAGTACCGCGACTATTTCGAACATGCCGAAGCGCTGGCGAAGATTCCGTCGCATCGGCTGCTGGCGCTGTTCCGTGCCCGCCGCGAGGAAATCCTGTTCCTGGAGCTGGACCCGGGCAGTGATGCCGAGGCCGGCCACCAGTACGCCGAAGGGCGGGTGGCACGCAAGGCCGGTATTGCCGACCAGGGCCGGGCGGCCGACCGCTGGCTGCTGGACGCCTGCCGCCTGACCTGGCGGGCCAAGCTGCATACCCACCTGTTGCTGGACCTGTTCAACCAGGCCCGCGAAAAGGCCGAGGCCGAAGCAATCGCGGTGTTCGGTGACAACCTGAAGGATCTGCTGCTGGCCGCGCCGGCCGGGCCGAAGACGGTGCTGGGGTTGGACCCGGGTATCCGCACCGGCTGCAAGATCGCCGTGGTCGATGCCACCGGCAAGCTGCTGGCCACCGAAACCATCTACCCGCACGAGCCGCGCCGGCAGTGGGATCAGTCGCTGCAGACGATCAAGCAGCTGTGCGCCAAGCACAACGTTGAACTGATCGCGATCGGCAACGGCACCGCCAGCCGCGAGACCGACAAACTGGCCGGCGAGGCGATCAAGGCCATCGGCAACCCGAAGCTGCAGAAGGTGGTGGTCAGCGAGGCCGGTGCGTCGGTGTATTCGGCCTCGGAATTCGCCGCCAAGGAGTTCCCGGGCCTGGACGTGTCGCTGCGTGGCGCGGTGTCCATTGCCCGCCGCCTGCAGGATCCGCTGGCCGAACTGGTGAAGATCGAGCCCAAGGCCATTGGTGTGGGCCAGTACCAGCACGACGTGGACCAGTACCGCCTGGCGCGCGCGCTGGATGCCCGCGTGGAGGACTGCGTGAACGCAGTGGGCGTGTACGTGAACACCGCCTCGGCGGCGCTGCTGTCGCGCGTGTCGGGGCTGTCGTCCACGGTGGCCGAGAACATCGTGCGCCACCGCGATGACAACGGCCCGTTCAAGCGTCGCAAGGATTTGCTGAAGGTCGCGCGGCTGGGTGAAAAGACCTTCGAACAGTGCGCCGGCTTCCTGCGCATTGCCGATGGCGACCAGCCGCTGGATGCCTCGGCCGTGCACCCGGAAGCCTACCCGCTGGTCGAGCGCATCGTGGCCAGCACCGCGCGCCCGATCAAGGCGCTGATCGGTGATGGCAGCTTCCTGCGTGGGCTCAAGCCGGAACAGTTCACCGACGCCACCTTCGGCGTGCCGACCGTGCGTGACATCCTGAAAGAGCTGGAAAAGCCGGGCCGCGACCCGCGCCCCGAGTTCAAGGCGGCGCGCTTTGCCGAGGGCGTGGAGGACATCAAGGACCTGCGCGAAGGCATGGTGCTGGAAGGCGTGGTCAGCAACGTGGCCGCCTTCGGCGCGTTCGTCGATATCGGCGTGCACCAGGACGGCCTGGTCCACATTTCCGCGCTGTCGGACACCTTCGTGAAGGACCCGCGCGAGGTGGTCAAGGCCGGCGACATCGTGAAGGTGAAGGTGCTGGAGGTGGACGTGGCGCGCAAGCGCATCGCCCTGACCCGGCGCCTGGACGATGCCCCGGGCCAGGCCACCAGCCGCCCCGGTGCGCGTGATGAGCGCGGCCAGGGCGGGCCGGCGCGGCGCGATGGCGGCGCAAACCGCGGCCCCAACCGCGGCCCCAACCGTGGCCAGGGGCAGGGCGCGGCGCGTCCCGCCACCTCGGCCCCGCCGGCCAACAATGCCTTGGCCGAGGCCTTCGCCCGGGCCAAGCGCAGCTGAGCCAACCGCCCCCGGCCACGAGCACCGTGGCGGGGGGACTTGTCGGCCTTCCCCGGCGTGCGCACACTGGCGCCCATGGGGGGGCCGCGGGCCGCCCTGCAGGGTGCCGGGGAGGGCCATGACGCCAGCACGACCCGCCAACGCGACCGCAGGCTGCAGCGCCGGGCTGCGGAATGCGTGCGCCCGCCGTTCCGCGCGGGGGCGCCGATGACCGGGCACGGCCATGACGCCAATGCGCTGCTGGAGCGACGCCTGCAGGAGCTGTCCGAAGAGCGCCGCCGTCTGGCGATGATCATTGAAGGGACCGCCGCCGGCACCTGGGAATGGAACGTGCAGACCGGGCAGATGCGGGTGAACGCGCGCTGGGCCGAGATCGTCGGCTACCGCCTGGACGAGCTGGAGCCGATCTGCCAGGAAACCTTCATCGCGCTGGTGCACCCCGACGACCTGGCCCATTCCGACGCGGCGCTGGAGGCGCACTTCCAGGGCCACAGCGACCATTACCGCTGCCTGCTGCGCATGCGCCACAAGAACGGCCAGTGGATCTGGATCCACGACCGTGGCCGCGTGTACGAATGGGACGGGCAGGGGCGCCCGCTGTGGATGGCCGGCGCGCATGCCGACGTGACCGAACTGCAGATGGCGCGCCAGGACGCTGCCGACATGCGCCACCGGCTGCAGGCGGTGGTCGATGCGTCCGACGAAGTGGCGGTGATCGCCACCGATACCGAGGGGCTGATCACCCTGTTCAACACCGGCGCCGAACGCCTGCTGGGCTATGCCGCCAGTGAGGTGGTCGGCAAGCTCAACCCCGGCGTGTTCCATGAGCCGGACGAAATGCGTGCCTACCTGGCCCCGCTGGCCGACGCCGATGGCCACCCACCGTCGGTCTTCCAGGCGTTGACCGCGCAGGCGCAGGGCCAGACCTTTTCGCGGCAGTGGACCTTCCTGCGCAAGGACGGCCAGCGCCGCCAGGTGCGCCTGTCGATCAGCCGCATGGACGGCGCCGACGGCGAGCGCATCGGTTATGTCGGCATGGCCATCGACATCACCGAGATCCTGCAGGCGCGTGCCGAAGCGCGACTGGCGGCGGACAAGTTCGCCGGTGCTTTCACCTCCGCGGCGCTGGGCATGGCCCTGGTGTCGCTGGAAGGGCGCTGGCTGGATGTGAACGATGCGCTGTGCCGCATCCTGGGCTACCCGCGCGAAGAACTGCTGCAGGTCGACTTCCAGCGCCTGACCCACCCGGCCGACCTGCAGGCCGACCTGCAGCTGGTGCAGGACCTGTTGAGTGGCCGGCGCAACCACTACCACCTGGAAAAGCGCTACCTGGACCGCGATGGCAACACCATCTGGGCGCGTCTTTCCGTTTCGCTGGTGCGCAACGAACGCGGCGAGCCGCTGCATTTCGTGTCGCAGATCCAGGACATCACCGGCCAGCGCAGCAGCGAACAGCGCCTGTTCGAAAGCGAGCAGCGCAGTCGCATCACCCTGGATGCGGTGGCCGACCTGGTGCTGAGCGTGACCCTGCAGGGGCGCATCGAATACGCCAATGCCGCCGCGGTGCGCATGCTGTCCGGTGATGGCGCGTTGACCCTGGCCGGGCACAATGTGAAGGACGTGCTGGCGCTGACCACCGAATACGCGCCGAACTCGGTGCTGGACGTGGCGGTGCTGCTGGACCCGGACAGCAATGCGGTGGATCTGCATGCCGACCTGCTGCTGCGCCTGGGCACGGCCACCGTGCCGGTGGACCTGACCCGCGCCTGGCTGCGCGACGACGAAGGGCATGTGCGCGGGGCAGTATGGGTGCTGCGCGATGACACCCAGCAGCGTGCCCGCCAGCGCGAGGCCCGGCACCTGGCCGAGATGGACCCGCTGACCGAACTGAGCAACCGTCGTGGCTTCGAGGTGCACCTGCAGCAGGCGATTACCCATGTCGAGCGCACCGGCCAGGCTGCGTCGCTGATGTACATCGACCTGGACCGCTTCAAGCCGGTGAACGATACCTGGGGCCATCTGGCCGGCGATGCGGTGCTGTGGGCGGTGGCCAGCGTGCTGCGCCATGGCGTGCGCGATTCGGACGTCGTGGCCCGGCTGGGCGGCGACGAATTCGCGGTGATCCTGTCCGGCTGCGGCCCGCGGCGCGCTGCACGCATTGCCGGCGAACTGCTGAACACCCTGGCCGCGCTGGCCATTCCGTGGGACAAGGCGGTGCTGCGCATCGGTGCCAGCATCGGCATTGCGCCGCTGGCGCCGGGCATGGGCGTGGACCAGGCGGTGGCCGCCGCCGACGCGCAGTGCTACCGGGCCAAGGCCCTGGGCCGCAACAACGTGCAGGTGCAGGGCCTGACCGCCGACCTGCCGCCCGAAGACGGCGACGGCGGCTGAACCGGCCCGTACCGACGGCCCGCATGAAGGATGTTTCATTTGCCCGCCCCGGCCGATTTGGCGAGCATGGGCGGGTCTGAGCACCCCAGGGCCCCATGTCGCGCGTACTGACCATCGAGGACGATGCCATCACTGCCCAGGAAATCGTGGCGGAGCTGGGCAGCCATGGCCTGCAGGTGGACTGGGTGGCCGACGGGCGCGAAGGCCTGGTGCGCGCGGCCAGCGGCGAGTACGACGCCATCACCCTGGACCGCATGCTGCCGGGGCTGGACGGCCTGGCGATCGTGACCACCCTGCGCCGCATCGGCGTGAACACCCCGGTGCTGATGCTCAGTGCGCTGTCGGATGTCGACGAGCGTGTGCGCGGCCTGCGTGCCGGTGGCGATGACTACCTGACCAAGCCGTTTGCCTCCGATGAAATGGCCGCGCGAGTGGAGGTGCTGCTGCGCCGCCGCCAGCAACCGGCCGGCAACGATACCGCGCTGCGCGTGGGCGACCTGCAGCTGGACCTGCTGGCGCGCACCGCACAGCGCGGTGGCCGCACCCTGAGCCTGCTGCCGACCGAGTTCAAGCTGCTGGAATACCTGATGCGCAATGCCGGCCAGGTGCTGACCCGCATGATGCTGTTCGAGGAAGTGTGGGGCTACCACTTCGACCCGGGCACGAACCTGATCGACGTCCACATCGGCCGGCTGCGGCGCAAGCTCGACCTGCCCGGCGGCCCTTCCATGATCCGCACCGTGCGGGGTTCGGGTTATGTCCTCAGCGAAGCTGTCTGACGGCTGGCGCTCATCCAGCAGCCGCCTGCTGGGCCTGTACAGCCTGCTGTTCGTGGCGTGGTGCAGCGTGCTGCTGGGTGTCCTGTACTGGCGGGTGTCGCATTACCTGGATGACCTGGCGCAGTCGGCGCTGCTGCAGCGTGCGCATCTGTTCGAACACTTCACCGGCGATGCGCTGTGCGAGGCGCTGCGCGAGAACCGCCGGTACGACGTGCACGGCATCGATGCCTATGGTGTCTTCACCGCGGCGGGCACGCCCTTGGCCGGCCCGTTGAAGGCGCTGCCGGCGCAGCTGCCGCTCGATGGCCAGGTGCACCGGGTCAGCGGATTGCCCTTGTCCGATCCAACGGCGGTGGGCAAGCGCGGCTTCGGCCTGGCCATGCCCACCCGCGATGACCGCGTGCTGGTGCTGGTGCGCTACAGCGGGCCCTTGAACGAAGTGAACCACCTGATCCTGGACGCGCTGCTGTGGGGGGTATCGCTGACCCTGCTGCCGGGCCTGCTGGGCTGGCAGCTGCTGCGGCGGCGCCCGCTGCGGCGCATCCAGGCGATCGAGCAGGCCACCGCGCGCATCGTTGCCGGTGACCTGGGGCAACGCCTGCCGGTGGCCGATCGCCGTGACGAACTGGACATGCTGGCGGCCATCGTCAACGCCATGCTGGACCGCATCGAGCAGCTGATGACCGAGGTGAAAGGCGTCTGCGACAACATTGCGCATGACCTGCGCACGCCACTGACCCGCATGCGCGCGCAGTTGTATCGGCTGCGACAGCAGCTGGGCGAGGGTGATGCGCAGGCCGTGGCGCTGGACCAGGTGCTGGATGAAACCGATACGTTGATGGCGCGCTTCCGCGCGCTGCTGCGCATTTCCGAACTGGAGGACCACCAGCGGCGCTCCGGTTTCGTGGAGCTGGCGCCGGAAGCGCTGCTGCAGGAAATCCATGCGTTCTACGCGCCATTGGCCGAGGAAAAGGGGCAGTGGCTGCGGCTGGAAGTGGCGCCGGAGCTGCCCAGTGTGGTGGGTGATCGCGGGCTGTTGTTCGAAGCCATCGGCAACCTGCTGGACAACGCGATCCGGTTTGCGCCCGAAGGCGGGCGCGTGCAGTTGTCGGCGCGTGCGGAAGCCGGGGCGACGCGCATTGTGGTGGAAGATTCCGGGCCGGGCATTGCCGAGGCCGAGCGTGAGCTGGTGTTCCAGCGTTTCCATCGTAGCGAGGCCAGCCAGGGCGGCGGCTTCGGTCTGGGGCTGTCGATCGTGGCGGCCATCGCCGGCCTGCACGGTTTCAGGCTGGGGGTAGGGCAGTCGCCACTGGGCGGCGCCAGCTTCAGCCTGCTGTGCCGGCCGCAGGTGTTGTAGGGGGGTGTTTATGCAGGGCTTGCAGCCCTGCACCCGCTCAACGCAACGGCAAAAGCCGGGCATCCGTGGGATGGCGGGGTGGGTCCGGTTGCGGGGGACGGCGCAAGTACGTCCATGTAGCCTCGGTCGCGCCATCCATGGCGCTCACGCCCCCGCAACCGGACCCACCCCGCCTTCGACAGTTGTCCGGTGGCCAGTAGATCCACGCCATGCGTGGATGCTTTTCGAATTCAATTCGAAATCTTCGATTCCGATTGAGATTCATCCACGCATGGCGTCGATCTACCAGATCGCTGGAATCTGTCAGAGGTGGGGCGGTGTCGGATTGCGGGGTGTCAGCCGCATGGATGCGGCTGCCAAGCCTACAAGGACGTACTTGCGGCGTCCCCGCAATCCGACACCGCCCCGCCATCCCACGGATACACAGCTTTTGCCGTCGCCGTTGCCGTTGCATTGAGCGGGTGCAGGGCGCAGCCCTGCCGAACACCCCTTTCATGAAATATGTTTCATGCGCGGCACAGCCTTGTTTTAGGCGCCAGCGCGGATACTTCACGGCCTGCGCTGCCCGCGGTGGGCAGTGGCACTGCTGGAGAGCTGCATGCTCGGCTTGGTCAGGACCGCGCTCAACAAGCCTTACACCTTCGTGGTGATGGCCATTTTCATCTGCATCGTCGGCCCGCTCAGCGCGCTGCGCACGCCCACCGATGTGTTTCCCGACATCGGCATTCCGGTCGTGGCCGTGGTCTGGCAGTACACCGGCCTGTCGCCCGATGCGATGGCCGGCCGCGTGATCTCGCCCTACGAGCGCGCGCTCAGCACCACCGTCAACGACATCGAGCACATCGAATCGCAGTCGCTGGCCGGCATGGGCGTGGTCAAGGTGTTCTTCCAGCCCGGCGTGGATATCCGCACGGCCAACGCGCAGATCACCGCCATCTCGCAGACCATCGTCAAGCAGATGCCGGCCGGCATGACTCCGCCGCTGATCCTCAACTACAGCGCCTCCACCGTGCCGGTGCTGCAGATGGCGTTCTCCAGCCCCACGCTGGGTGAATCGCAGATCCGCGACCTGGCGCAGAACAGCGTGCGCCCCCCGCTCACCTCCATTGCCGGCCTGGCCATTCCCGCGCCCTACGGCGGCAAGCAGCGGCAGATCACCCTGGACCTGGACCCGCAGGCGCTGGCTGCCAAGGGCCTGTCGGCGCAGGACGTGGGCAACGCGCTGGCAGCGCAGAACCAGATCACCCCGGTGGGTACGGCCAAGCTGGGCAGCAATGAGTTCACCGTGCTGCTCAACAACAGCCCCAGTGACATCCAGGCGCTGAATGATCTGCCGATCCGCACGGTGAACGGTGCAGTGGTGACCATCGGCCAGGTGGCGCACGTGCGCGACGGCTCACCGCCGCAGACCAACATCGTGCGGGTGAACGGCGGCCATTCGGTGTTGATGGCCGCCCTGAAGAACGGCGATGCATCCACGCTCACCCTGGTCAGCCGCATCCGCGACATGCTGCCGCAGATCAGCGAGACCCTGCCGCCGTCGCTGAAGATCTCGCTGCTGGGCGATGCGTCCACTTTCGTGCGCGAATCGATCGGCAGCGTGGCCCGCGAGGGCATCATTGCCGCGCTGCTGACCAGCGTGATGATCCTGGTGTTCCTGGGCAGCTGGCGCTCGACCGTGATCATCGCGGCGTCCATTCCGCTGGCGGTGCTGTCGGCCATCGCGCTGCTGTCGGCGGCGGGGCAGACACTGAACGTGATGACCCTGGGTGGCCTGGCGCTGGCGGTGGGCATCCTGGTGGACGATGCGACGGTCACCATCGAAAACGTCAACTGGCACCTGGAGCAGGGCAAGGGCGTGCGCGAGGCGATCCTGGACGGCGCCGCACAGATCGTCGGCCCGGCGTTCGTGTCGCTGCTGTGCATCTGCATCGTATTCGTGCCGATGTTCCTGCTGGACGGCATTGCCGGCTATCTGTTCCGGCCGATGGCGCTGGCGGTGATTTTCGCCATGGCCAGTTCGTTCGTGCTGTCGCGCACTCTGGTACCGACCATGGCGCTGTACCTGCTGAAGCCGCACCGGGTGGAAGGGGGCGTGGGTCACCACCCCGAAGATGCCTTCCTGAACCACCATGAGGGCGACCACCCGCAGCATCGCCGCGCACGTCTGGCCGCGATGCTGGTGCGCTGGCAGCAGCGCTTCGAGGGCGGTTTCTCATTGGTGCGCGACCGCTATCACGCGCTGCTGGGGCTGGCCCTGGCCAACCGCCGACGCTTCCTGGTCGGCTTCATGGCCTGCGTGCTGGTGTCCTTCGCGCTGCTGCCCACCCTGGGCCAGGACTTCTTCCCGGCCACCGAAGCCAGTGCATTGTCGCTGCACGTGCGGCTGCCGCTGGGCACGCGCATCGAGGAAACCGCAGCGGCCTTCGACCGCATCGAAGCGCGCATCCGGCAGGTGGTGCCGCCGCACGAGATCGACGCCATCGTCGACAACCTGGGCCTGCCGATGACCGGTATCAACATGGCCTACAGTGCCAGCGGCACCATCGGGCCGCAGGACGGTGACATCCAGGTCTCGCTGAAGCCGGGCCACGGCGATGCCGTCGCGTATGAAAAGCGCCTGCGCGAAGTACTGCCGTCGGCCTTCCCCGGCACCAGCTTCGCCTTCCTGCCGGCCGACACCAGCAGCCAGATCCTGAACTTCGGTTCGCCCGCGCCGCTGGATGTACGCATTGCCGGGCCCGATGCCGCCGGCAACCGCGCCTATGCGCAGGAACTGCAGCGCCGCCTGCGGCATGTGCCGGGGCTGGTGGACCTGCGCCTGCAGCAGCCCGATGGCTACCCGACCCTGCAGGTGGACGTGGATCGTCTGCGTGCCAACGGGTTGGGCATCACCGAACGCGATGTGACCAACAGCATGGTGGCCTCGCTGGCCGGTAGCGGGCAGGTGGCGCCCACGTTCTGGCTCAGCCCGAAGAACGGCATCTCCTACAGCGTGGTGGCCGCCACCCCGCAGTACCGCATGGACAGCCTGGCGGCGCTGCAGGCACTGCCGGTGACCGGCAGCAGTGGCACGCCGCAGGTACTGGGCGGCCTGGCGCAGATCCAGCGCGGTTCCAGCTCGGCGGTGGTCAGCCACTACAACGTGCAGCCCACGCTGGATCTGTACGCCAGCGTGCAGGGCCGCGATCTGGGTGCCGTGGCGGCCGACGTGCAGCACGTGATCGATGGCATGGCCGGCCAGCGCCCGCGCGGTACCCAGGTCGGCCTGCATGGCCAGATCGATGCGCTGCATGTGGCCTTCACTGGCCTGGGCTACGGCCTGCTGGCCGCGATCGTGCTGATCTACCTGCTGATCGTCATCAACTTCCAGTCCTGGACCGATCCGTTCGTGATCATCACCGCTTTGCCCGCTGGCCTGGCCGGGGTGGTGTGGATGCTGTTCCTGACCCACACCACGCTGTCGGTGCCGGCATTGACCGGAGCCATCCTGTGCATGGGCGTGGCCACGGCCAACTCCATCCTGGTGGTCAGCTTCTGCCGCGAGCGCCTGGCCGAGCATGGCGATGCTGCCAAGGCCGCGCTGGAAGCCGGCTTCACCCGTTTCCGCCCGGTCTGCATGACCGCGCTGGCGATGATCCTGGGCATGTTGCCGACCGCACTGTCCACCGAACAGAACGCGCCGCTGGGCCGCGCGGTGATCGGCGGCCTGCTGCTGGCGACCTGCGCCACCCTGTTGTTCGTGCCGGTGGTGTTCGCCCTGGCCCATTCCCGCAAGTCCGAAACCGCCCCCGCCGGAGAGCCCCTGCATGTCTGATGCTTCCTTGCCGCAGGCGCCGCTGCGCCGCCGTCTGATCCTGGGGGCTGCCATTGCCGTGGCGGTCGTGGCCGCTGGCCTGGCGCTGCGCGCGCAGCAGGCCCATGCGGTGGGCGAATGGACCGAGCAGCAGGCCGTGCCGGCCGTGCAGGTGGTCACCGCCGGTGCGCAGGGCGAAGCGGGCACGCTGACCTTGCCGGCGCACCTGGGGGCCTGGACCGAGGCGCCGATCCATGCGCGCGTGGGCGGCTACCTGAAATCCTGGAACGCCGATATCGGCCAGTCGGTGAAGGCCGGCCAGGTGCTGGCGGTGATCGACAGCCCGGAACTGGACCAGCAGATTGCCCAGGCGCATGCGCACCTGCTGCAGGCGCAGGCGGATGCAGCGTTGGCCAAGGTCAGTGCCGAGCGCTGGCAGGGCATGCTGGGCAGCCACTCGGTATCGCGCCAGGAAGCCGATGAGAAGCAGGCCAATGCCGTGGCCGCGCAGGCCAGCGTGGAAGCGGCGCAGGCCGACTATGCGCGGCTGCAGGAACTGGGGCGCTACCGCACGCTGCGCGCGCCCTTCGACGGCACCGTTACCGCACGCCTGACCGACGTGGGCCAGCTGATCCGCGCCGATGACAGTGGCCGCGAACTGTTCAACATTGCCGATACCCGCCGCCTGCGGCTGATGGTGCCGGTGCCGCAGAACAGTGCGGCCAGCATCCAGCCGGGACTGCAGGCCACGCTGCAGGTACCGGGTCTGGCCGGCCGCCATTTCACCGCCACGTTGCAGGGTGATTCCAGCGCGATCGACCGCAGCTCGGGCACGCTGCTGGCGCAGTTCGTAGTGGACAACGCCGACGGTGCCCTGCTGCCCGGCAGCTACGCCGAGGTGACCCTGCCACTGCAGGGCGGCGCCGACGGCGTAAGCGTACCGGCCGACGTGCTGATCTTCCGCGCCAAGGGCACCCAGGTAGCGGTGCTGGATGCGCACGACGTGGTGCATCTGCGTGACATCCATATCGCCAGCGACCTGGGCAGCACGCTGCGCATCGACCACGGCCTGAAGGCCGGCGAGCGGCTGATTCCGAACCCACCCGATGCGTTGCGCGAGGGCGATCACGTGCGCGTGGTGGCCGCGGCAAAGGAGCCTGCCCATGCGCGCGGTTGAGACCGGCGTCGCCGCATCGCTGGCGCTGCTGCTGGCCGGGTGTTCGCTGGCGCCAACCTACCAGGTGCCTGCGGTCCAGGTGCCGGTGGCGTATGAGCAGCCGACCGGCGGGTCGCCGCAGCCGACACTGGCGCAGGACTGGTGGCGGGCATTCAACGACCCCGTGCTGGACCAGCTGCAGGTGCAGTTGCGCCAGGCCAACCCGAACCTGGCGCTGGCCGTGGCGCACTACGACGCCGCGCGTGCTGCCGCAGGCGAGACCGCCTCGGCACGCGCGCCCCAGGTCGGCTTCAGTACCGGCCCGATGCGCGAGCGGCAGTCGGACGACAAGCCGCTGCGCAGTGCCACCCAGCCAGCGGTGTATGACAGCAATGCGGCCACGTTCTCGCTGTCCTTCGATCTGGATCTGTGGGGCCGGCTGCGCAACGCGGCGGCGGCCGGGCATGCGCGGGCCCAGGCCAGTGCCGATGACCTGGCCGCGGCACGGCTCAGCCTGTCCCAGCAGTTGACCGCCACCTACCTGCAGCTGCGCAACACCGAGGCGCAGCAGGCCATCCTGCGCGACAGCATCGACGACTACCAGCAGGCGCTGCGCCTGACCCAGGACCGCTTGCAGGGCGAGATCGCCTCGGAGCTGGATGTGGCACGCGCCCGCCATCAGCTGGCCAGCGCGCAGGCCGATCTGGATGCGCTGCAGGTGCACCAGGCCATGCTGCGGCACGCGCTGGCCGAGCTGGTGGGGGCGCCGGCAAGTGGCTTCAGCGTGGGGGTGATGGCACAGGCGCCGACCCTGCCGCAGGTGCCCACCGATCTGCCCAGCGCCCTGCTGCAGCAGCGCCCAGACATTGCCGCTGCCGAGCGCCGGGTGTTCGCCGCGAACGCCGGCATCGGCGTGGCACGCGCCGCATGGTTCCCGCAGTTGAGCCTGACCGGCCTGTTCGGTGGCCAGACCTCGGGCAGCAGCGCGCTGCTGGATGCCGGCAACCGCTACTGGGCGCTGGGACCGCTGGCGGCATTGCCGGTGTTCGACGGCGGCCGGCGCAAGGCCGCCAAGGCCGAAGCCTATGCCGAATTCGATGTGGCCTCGGCGCAGTACCGGGCCACGGTGCTGGCGGCAATCCGTGAGGTGGAGGACCAGCTGGTGCAGTTGCACGGCCTGGCCGACCAGCGCGGCCATGAGGAAGAAGCCGTGCAGGCCGCGCGCCGTACCGAGCAGATCGCCCGTGACCGCTACGCCGGTGGCGCGGTGAGCTATCTGGACGTGGTGACCGCGCAGACCGACGCGCGGCAGGCGCAACTGGGGCTGCAGGACATCCAGAGTCGCCAGCTGCAGGCAAGCGCCGCCCTGATGGCCGCCCTGGGCGGGGGCTGGTCGGTGGCGGCAGACGCGCGCGACTGAGGGTGTCTCAGCCTGTGAGAGGGCGGGGCGGAACAATGCCGCCATCGCAGTTCTCACGGGAGTACGGCATGAATGCTTGGATCGGTAACACCATTGGCGCCTACGCGCCGGCTTTCATTGGCTGGGTGCTGGCGCTGGCCGGTTGGCTGCGGCTGGAACAGCTGCGCATCGATCCGCAGGCACAGGCGCTGGTGCCGGTGCTGCAGTGGGGCGTGGTGAGCGCGCTGCTGGTCACGTTGGGGTGCATCGTGGCGGTCAGTGCGATGCTGGCCCGGCGCAGGGGTCCGTAGAGTCGAGCTTGCTCGACTGTTTCGGGAAAAGCAGTCGAGCAAGCTCGACTCTACGGAGCGCGACGTCGAGCACGCTCGACGCCACGGTTACGCGGCCCTCAGCGCAGCAGCGGCGCGGTATCAACCAGCTGCACGTCGTGCATCTGGTCCAGGTAGGCCTCGTAGTACCACTTGTGTGACGCACCGACGATGGCCAGCATGCGCGTGCCGGGGTACTGGCCCAGTACGTCGCGGATGTTGGCAACCATGCGCAGGTTGCGGGTTTCCCAGTAGCCCAGGTAATTGCGGCCGAAACCCTGCGGCGACGGTTCGACCAGCGTGGCGCCGAAGTCGCTGTCATAGACCAGCCTGGCGGTAGCCGGATCATTGTCGTTGCGGTAGATCGCCATCAGCCCGTCAGGCGCTGCGACATCGGCGTACAGGCGGTCGTAGGTCGCCCGCCGTGTTGCCCCGGCGGTGGTGTTCCATGCCGCGCGGATCGCCTTGGCGTAGTCCTTCTGCAGTGCCTGCGGGGTAGGGGCATCGGCGGTATGGTCGTCCACCGACCACAGTCGCTCCAGGCCCAGGCGTGCGGCCAGTTCGGCGGCGACCAGACTGACTTCGTCCTTGCGCGCCGCACGGGCGTCCAGGAATTCGACCAGTTCCGCGGTCAGGCTGTCGCCCGCGCGTCGCTCGGCGGTGGGCAGGCGCAGCCACTGCACGATGGCCGAACCGCGCTCGCCTGCGGCCAGGAACACGGCCGCCAGGTAGCGCCGCTGTGCTGGCGTCGGCGCCTTCGGCCAGGTCGCCAGCAGGCGTTCCATCTCGGCATTGGCGGTGGGCACATCCATGCCGGTGGCGGCTTGCGCCGGGGCCGTGTCAACGCAGTAGCTCTTGACGCTGTCGGCGTAGCGGGTGGGATTGCGGCGCATGAAATCGCACTGCAGGCCGGACACGTTCTCAACCGCGATGGCAGTGGGCTGCCAGGCCTGCAGGCGCCCCAGCAGCGGCTCCAGCTGCGCAGGCTTGAACGCCTCCGGCAGGCCGGACAGATGCGGGCTGCCCAGCACCAGCACTTCGTTTACCCGGCCGGCGGGCGGACCCTTCAATTGATCGGGGTGGAACGAGGGGCGATAGCGCCCGTCGTCGGCAGCGGCCAGGGCACTGGCACCGCACAGTGACAACAGGGCAAGACAACGCAGTGGTCGCAGCATGTAGTTTCCTTGCATGAGGTGGCTTCCGTGGAAGCGCACAGCCTGCCAGTGCGTGCCGGCATGCATATCTCCCGAAGGTCATGTAAACCTTCTGGCCCTGGCATGCATCGCAGGTTCAAGCGGTGTGCGCGACACTGCCGTTGTAGAGTCGAGCTTGCTCGACTGCTTTTTCCAGGACAGTCGAGCAAGCTCGACTCTACGAAGCGGGCAGTCGAGCAAGCTCGACTCTACGAAGCGGGCAGTCGAGCAAGCTCGACTCTACGAAGCGGGCAGTCGAGCAAGCTCGACTCTACCGGGCAGGTTGTCGGGCACGCTCGACGTGGGTGACGCACATAAAGGAAGCATCTGAATGGAAGCAGCCATTCCCATCGCAATGGTCGGCGCCCTGCTGGGCACCTTGGCCGGCTTCATTGGCCCGGTCCGCTGGCCCTGGCAGTTGCTGCGCTTGGCGCCGCTGCTGGTGCTGCCGGGGGCGTTGTACATCCTGCAGCACACCAGCTGGATCCTGGGCGGGGGCGGGCCGTGGGTGAACGCTGCCCTGATGGCGCTGGTGGGCGCGGTGGGCTACCTGCCGTCGGTGCTGGCCGTGGCCGTGCTGCGCTGGGCGATCTGGCGCCGGGGCTGAACCGACGCTGCAAAAATAGTCCTCAAGGCCCCGCCATGGCGGCCGATATCCAGACTGCCTCCCTTGCCGGAGGCGCTTGCTGCCGCTCCGCGCCATCGCTCGAGTGACGCCGCCCCCCAGTTGTCTGCAGGTTCCAGGCAATCGATGTTCCCGTGGGCATTCCGCCCATGGGTCGCACCGCTCACGGAAACCAAGGAACAGACCATGCTCATGCCAGGCTTCACCGCGGGCGCGCAGGCGCCGGCTGAAACACCGTCCCGTTGGTCTTTCTGGCGCGCCCTGCAGGGGCGTCTGGCCGGGCAGGGCGGCACCGCCGCGTCCGAGACCGCAGCCGAACGCGAGCGCGCCGAGATGGCCGCGCAGGTGGCGGCGCTGCACCGGGTGCAGGCGGTCATCGAATTCGCGCTGGACGGCACCATCCTGCAAGCCAACGACAACTTCCTGCAGGCGGTGGGTTACACCGAAGATGAGATCCGCGGCAAGCACCATTCCCTGTTCGTAGACCCCGAGCACGCCCGCAGCGCCGAGTACCGGGCGTTCTGGGCACGCCTGGGGCAGGGCGAATTCGACGCGGGCCAGTACCGCCGTTTCGGCAAGGGGGGGCGCGAGATCTGGATCCAGGCCTCGTACAACCCGGTGCTGGACCGCTTCGGGCGACCGGTGAAAGTGGTGAAGTTCGCCACTGACATCACCGCGCAGAAGCAGCAGGCCGCCGAGCTGGCCGGGCAGCTGGCGGCGATCGACAAATCACAGGCCGTGATCGAGTTCAGCATGGACGGGCGGATCCTGACCGCCAACGCGAACTTCCTGGCCGCCACCGGCTACACGCTGGACGAGGTGAAGGGGCAGCACCACTCGCTGTTCGTCGAACCGGAGTACCGCGCCAGCCCGGCCTACAAGCAGTTCTGGGAAAAGCTGGGGCGCGGCGAATACGACGCGGGCCAGTACCGGCGGCTGGGCAAGAACGGCCGCGAGGTCTGGATCCAGGCCAGCTACAACCCGATCCTGGACGTGAACGACCGACCGCTGAAGGTCGTGAAATACGCCACCGACATCACCGCGCAGATGCACGAAAGCCAGGCCATGCAGCAGGCCGTGGCGCAGACCCGCGAAGTTGTTGCGGCGGCCAAGCTGGGCGATCTGACCGGGCGCATTCCGCTGGACGGCAAGCGCGGCCCGGTGGCCGAGCTGTGCGAGGGCGTGAACGCGCTGGTGGAGACCATGGCCGGCATCATTGGCCAGATCAAGTTCGCCGCCGACACCATCGCCGTGGGTGCCAGCGAGATTGCGCTGGGCAACAGCGATCTGTCCCAGCGCACCGAACAGCAGGCCGCATCGCTGGAAGAAACGGCGGTGTCGATGAAGGGGCTGGCCGATACCGTGCAGCGCACCGCCGGCAATGCCCGCCAGGCCAGCACGTTGGCCGGCGGCGCGGCCGAAGTGGCTGCACGCGGTGGCAGCGTGGTGCACGAGGTGGTGTCCACGATGGCCGTCATCAACGCGTCGTCGCGGCGCATCGTCGACATCATCGGGGTGATCGACGGCATTGCCTTCCAGACCAACATCCTGGCGCTGAATGCCGCGGTGGAAGCCGCGCGCGCCGGCGAGCATGGGCGCGGTTTTGCCGTGGTGGCCACCGAAATCCGTGAGCTGTCGCAGCGCTCGGCCAGTGCGGCAAAGGAGATCAAGCGGTTGATCGACGAATCGGTGGCCAATGTCGGCGCCGGTACCGCCCAGGTGGAAAGCGCCGGGCGCACCATGGACGAGATCGTGCGCGACGTGCGCCGGGTGAGCGATCTGATGGCCGACATCAGCAGCGCCGCGCAGCAGCAGAGTGACGACATCCAGCAGATGAACCAGGCCGTGGACCTGATCGACCAGGGCACGCAGCAGAATGCTGCGCTGGTGGAAGAGGCATCGGCGGCGGCGCGCAGCATGGAAGAGCAATCCGCGCAGCTGCTGCAGACCGTGGCCGGGTTCCGGGTGGAGGCCGGGGTAGGGCACGGTCCTGCCGGGCATGCGCCGGTGCTGCGGGTGGTGTGAGCGCGCGGCGGGACCAGAAACGCCAAAGGCCAGGTCGATGACCTGGCCTTTGATGCGTTGGTGCCGGTGAAAGGACTCGAACCTTCATGGGGTTACCCCCGGCTGATTTTGAGTCAGCTGCGTATACCATTCCGCCACACCGGCAGCAGCGCGCTAGTGTAACCGAGCCCGACGGCTGTTCATAGAGGGCGCCGGAAACTGAGACGATCCCCCCGTAATTTGTCGGTAACGGCACTGTGATGGCTATACTGCACCGGCTTAACACGTGCCGGAGCAAGAGCCCATGTCAGCGTTGCAGGACCTTCGGGTGCTGGTGGTCGAGAACGACGAAATGAGCGCCTCGCTGCTGCAGATGCAGTTGGAACAGTTTGGCGCCGAAGTGGTCGGTGTGGCCGCCTCTGTGGCCGATGCCCTGCGTCTGCTGACCGCCCAACGCCCGGACGTGGTGCTGCTGGATTACCGCCTGGCCCGCAACGAAACCAGCGAACCGGTGGCGGCGGCCTTGGTCGAGGCGGGCGTACCGTTCGTGCTGGCCACCGGCATGAGTGCGGCGCAGTTGCCGGCCGCGATGGGCGCCGGCGTGCTGCTGGTAAAGCCGTACCTGTCCATCGATCTGTGCACCGCGCTGCAGCGTGCGGTGGGGCGATCCAGTCAGGCGGCCTCTTCGTACACGTAGTGGATGTCCTCGCGGTCGTCCAGGATCGCGTACTGCAGCCCCAGCTGGTCCGGATCAGGATTCAGCCAACCATCCAGATGTTCCGGCCGGATCGGCACCACGCCGCGGTCGTGGCCGGCGGCTGCCACGTCGGTTGGCGGCGCGTCGGTAATGGTGGCAAACGACAGCAGGCGGCCTTCGGGCCCTTCCCATTCCGCCCACAGGCAGGCCAGCAGCAGGTCGCGCGGCGGGTCGGGGCGGAATTCCAGGATCACGTCCTGTTCCTTCTCGTCGCTGCCCAGCTGTCGCCCGGCGATGGCATGGCGCGGTACATGCTCGTAGAACGCGCGCACCATCACCACCCCGTGGCGAAGGCCGAAGGCGCCGCGCCAGTAGCCCTCCAGGCTGTCGCGCCGCGCGTTGTAGGTACCCGGATAGAGCACGTCGTTGCGCGCCGGTTTGTCCGGAAGGCGGCATTGATAGCGCATCGGCTTGATCACCCGCTGGCCGTTCTCGCTGACCATGACCGGCGCGTAGGTGCCGGGGAAGATGCGGTTGTCGCGCGGCAGCAGCTGCACGCGGTGCAGATCGTCCAGGCGCGCCTGCGCACGCTCGATGCGGTTGCCGGCCACGCGCAGGTCGTTGCGGGCCTTCTGCGTGGGGCGGGTGGCCAGCGTGGCAGCGGCAATGTCGCGGCGCTCGCTCTGTTTCACCAGCTCGGCCTGCAGCGCCTGTTGTTCTTCGGCGTGCCATTGCTGGATCTTCGCCACGATGTCGCGGCCCTGCTCAGTGCGCGCGCCAGCAAAGCCATCGTCCATGGCCTTGGGGGTCTTGGGCCGCTTCTTGCCGGGATCGTGCGCGTACAGTTCGGCGAACTCCTCCAGCGACAGCACGGCGCCGTATTCACGGACAAGCTTGGCGTAGTCGGCGCGGATCAGGGCGGAATAGCACATGCGGGCGTGGCCGGTGGAGGTCGCAGCGGCTGCGACGGGAGTGCGGCAGGATAGCCGGACAATCCGGGAGAACGTGTATGAATGCTGCAAGCAACTGCCAGTTCCGCGACGCGGTGCCCACGGTGGAAGACTACTGCCAGCTGCGGGCCTTGGCTGGGCTGAGTGCGAAGACCCATGAGGCCGCCGAGCGTGCGCTGCCCAATACGGTGTTCGGGGTGTGCGCCTACCAGGGCAGTGAACTGGTGGCGATGGGCCGGATCATTGGTGATGGCGGCTGCCATCTGCAGGTGTGCGACATCGCGGTTCTGCCGCGGCTGCAGGGGCAGGGGCTGGGCAAGCAGGTGATGGCGCGGCTGGATGACTGGATGCGGGCCAATCTGCCGCCATCGGCATACGTGAGCCTGCTTGCCGATGGCGAGGCGCACCGCCTGTACGCGCAGTTCGGGTTCGCACCCACCGCGCCGGCATCGATCGGCATGTACCGGCGGTTTTGAGTTCCGTGCGTTGAGGCATTGATCCACGCATGGCGTGGATCTACCGGGATGTGCAGTAGATCCACGCCATGCGTGGATGCACCCGCCAGGATCGCAGACAAAAAAAACCCGGCCGAAGCCGGGTTTTTCAAAGAATTGGCGTCCCCACGGGGATTCGAACCCCGGTCGCCACCGTGAAAGGGTGATGTCCTAGGCCTCTAGACGATGGGGACGCACGAAAACTTCAAGTTGTAGAACTTCGACGGCCTAATGTCGAAGTGGTGGAGCCAAGCGGGATCGAACCGCTGACCTCCTGCATGCCATGCAGGCGCTCTCCCAGCTGAGCTATGGCCCCAATGAAACTGCGGATGATCTGCCGGGAGCAGAGTCCGTTTTGAAACTGGCGTCCCCACGGGGATTCGAACCCCGGTCGCCACCGTGAAAGGGTGATGTCCTAGGCCTCTAGACGATGGGGACGCACGAAAAACTTCAAGTTGTAGAACCTTCGACGGCCTAATGTCGAAAGTGGTGGAGCCAAGCGGGATCGAACCGCTGACCTCCTGCATGCCATGCAGGCGCTCTCCCAGCTGAGCTATGGCCCCGTGTTACCGAGCCGCCTATCTTACCAACGTATTCACCTTTGTGGAAGCTTTTTTTTCGCTTTCTTCGTTGGGTTCCGCCAGGCCGCGAGGGCAGGGGATCCGCAACGCCACAACCTGAACGCCGGTGGGCGGTGAACAAAAAAGACCCGGTTATCGGCCGGGTCCTGATTGTTCGTGATGAGTTGGCGTCCCCACGGGGATTCGAACCCCGGTCGCCACCGTGAAAGGGTGATGTCCTAGGCCTCTAGACGATGGGGACGCAGATCTCATCAATGTTCTTTGCGACCTTTCGACGGCCTAATGCCGAAAGTTTGGTGGAGCCAAGCGGGATCGAACCGCTGACCTCCTGCATGCCATGCAGGCGCTCTCCCAGCTGAGCTATGGCCCCACGTCGCTGAGGAGCGAAATAATAGCTGTGCCCCCGGGGGTTGGCAAGCGTTTGTTGCACTTTTCTTCACGTCGTTTACGACGCCCGTGTCAGCCACCCGGCAGACGCTGTGCGCGCAGGCGCAGCGCGTTGCTGATCACCGAAACCGAACTCAGGCTCATCGCCACCGCAGCCAGCATCGGCGACAGCGAAATGCCCCAGGGCACCAGCACGCCGGCAGCCACCGGAATGCCCAGGCCGTTGTAGAGGAAGGCGAAGCCCAGGTTCTGCCGCATGTTGCGCACGGCTGCACGCGACAACTGGCGCGCACGCAGGATGCCGCGCAGATCGCCCTTCACCAGCGTGACCTGTGCACTGGACATGGCCACATCGGTGCCGGTGCCCATGGCAATGCCGACGGCGGCGCTGGCCAGGGCCGGCGCGTCGTTGATGCCGTCGCCGGCCATCGCCACCGTGCGGCCCTGCGCCTGCAGCTGCTCCACCAGCGCGGCCTTGTCAGCCGGGCGCGTTTCGCCGTGTACCTCGTCCAGGCCCAGCGTGCTGGCCACGGCCTGTGCGGTCAGCAGGCCATCGCCGGTGGCCATGATGATGCGCAGGCCATCCTGGCGCAGCGCCGCGATCGCTTCGGCCGTGGTGGGCTTGATTGGGTCGGCCACCGACAGCAGGCCGGCCAGTTGCCCGTCCGCCGCCAGATACATCACGCTGGCACCGCGTCGGCGCAGGGCGTCGGCGGTGTCCTGCAGCGGCGTCACATCGATGCCGTGTTCGCCCATCAGCGCGGTGTTGCCCAGCCACAGTTGGCGCCCCTCAACGCGGCCGACCACACCCAGCCCGGTGATCGAATCAAAGTCCTGCACGGGCAGCAGTTCCATCGTGCGCAGGCGTGCTTCGGCCACGATGGCCGCGGCCAGCGGATGCTCGCTGCCCTGGTCCAGGCTGGCGGCCCAGTGCAGTACCTGGTCGGGTGCGTGGCCGTCGGCGGCATGCACCGTGTCGAACGCCGGGCGACCTTCGGTAAGCGTGCCGGTCTTGTCCACCACCAGCGTATCGACCTTCACCAGGGCCTCGATGGCCTCGGCGTCGCGGAACAGCACGCCGTGCTGCGCAGCGCGACCGGTGGCCACCATGATCGACATCGGTGTGGCCAAGCCCAGCGCACAGGGGCAGGCAATGATCAGCACCGCCACCGCACTCAGCACGCCATGGGTCCACGACGGCTCCGGTCCGAACAGACCCCAGCCGAACAGCGTCAACACGGCCACCGCCAGCACCGCCAGCACGAACCAATAGGCAACCTTGTCCGCCATGCGCTGCATCGGCGCGCGCGAGCGCTGTGCCTGCGCCACCAGCTGCACGATCTGCGCCAGCGTGCTGTCATCGCCCACACGCTCGGCCTCGATCACCAGCGCGCCCGAGCCGTTCAACGTGGCGCCAATCACACTGTCGCCCGCCTGCTTGCTGACAGGCACCGGTTCGCCGGTCAGCATCGATTCGTCCAGCGTGGAGCGACCTTCCAGCACGCGGCCATCCACCGGCACCTTCTCGCCGGGGCGAACGCGCAGGCGGTCGCCGGCCTTCACAGCGCTCAATTCCACGTCGTGTTCGCTGCCGTCGGCGTCGATGCGCCGCGCCGTTTTCGGCGCCAGGCCCAGCAGCGCCTTGATCGCGGCCGAGGTGCGGGCACGGGCACGCAGTTCCATCAACTGGCCCAGCAGGGTGAGCGAAATGATCACCGCCGCGGCTTCGAAGTACACGCCCACGTGCCCATGCTGCTGGAACGAGGGCGGGAACAGGCCCGGGGCCACGGTGGCGACCACGCTGTAGCCGTAAGCGGCGATCACGCCGGTGCCGATCAGGGTCCACATGTTCGGGCTGCGGTTGCGGATCGACTGCGCCCAGCGCTGCAGGAACGGCCAGCCGGCCCACAGCACCACCGGCGTGGCCAGCGCGCCTTCGATCAATACCCGCACGGTGGGCGACAGCGCGTGCAGCAGGGGCGTCATCGCCAGCATCGCCAGCGCCATCGTGGCCATGCTCAGCGGCAGCGACACCCAGAAGCGGCGGCGGAAGTCGGTAAGCTCCGGGTTCTCGCCGTCGTCCAGGCTGGGCATCATTGGTTCCAGCGCCATGCCGCAGATCGGGCAGGTGCCGGGGCCTTCCTGCACGATTTCCGGATCCATCGGGCAGGTGTACAGCGTGCCCGCCGGCACGGGGGGCGCCACATGCGAAGCCGGGTCCAGATAGCGCTGCGGATCGGCCAGGAACTTCTGCCGGCAGCCGCCGCTGCAGAAGTGGTAGGCCGTGCCCTGGTGCTGGGCGTGGTGTGGGGTGGTGGCGGGGTCGACGTCCATGCCGCAGACCAGGTCCTTCACCGTGTTGGCGGTCTTCTTCGAGCCGCCGCAGCAACTGGCCTTGGCCGCGGGCGCGTTGTGGTCGTGCGCGGGGCCGGTATGCGTGCTGCTCATGCGTTGTCCTCGGTCAGCGCGGCCAGGATCGGGCACTGTTCAAGCGCGCCGTGGCCGGGGCAGGCGTCCACCAGCTGTGACAGCGCGGCCTGCATGCGTTGCAGTTCGACCATGCGCTGTTCGATATCGGCCAGCCGCGCCCGTGCGGTATCGCGCACGCTGCCCATGTCCTGCGCATGGCGGTCGCTCAGGGCCAGCAGCTCGGCGATTTCTTCCAGGCTGAACCCCAGCGCCTTGGCGCGGCGGATGAAGCGCAGCCGGCGCAGGTCCTGCTGGCCGAAGATGCGATAGCCGCCGGCCGACCGCGCTGCGGTGGGCAGCAGGTGCTGCCGCTCGTAATAGCGGACGGTGTCGATCGGCACGCCTGCTTCGCGTGCCAGCTGCCCGATGTTCATGGCGCACTCCCGTGGAATCTGCGGCCATTGTGAACCCTTGAGTCTGGTCCAGAGTCAAGGGTTGTGAACGGAAGCCGCTCATCAGGGATATTTGCAACTTTCTTCATAGCCCCCGCTCCGGGGCGGTTCCTACCCTTCGTCTGCACCGGCCGCTGGATGGCCTGAACGAACGGAGGAAGGGCTGTGGACGCACTCAATAGCGAAGGATTCGTGGAGGTTGCAGTGGTGGAGTACCCGGGCGGTGACCCCTCGGCGGCGTCGGTCCTTGCCGAGATGGCGCATGTTGCCAATCGCCTGGCCCAGCAGAAGAAGCGCCCCTTCCCGCGGGTGCTGATCACGCGCTGGATCGTTCCGGCCAGCAACAGCGGTGTGCATCGGCTGGCGGGTGCGGACATGCTGGATGCGGCCATTCCTGCGGTCATCGCCTTGCCGACCCTGGTCAGCCCCGGGGCCGCGCTGCGTACCGAAGATGTGCTGCTGGACTGGCTGCGGGCACATTACGACGGTGGCAGCCTGCTGGCGGCCGCCGGCGATGGCGTGGGTGTGCTGGCCCGTGCCGGGCTGCTGGCCGGGCGCACCGTGTCCGGTCCGGACCTGAGCCGCTATCCCGGGCTGCAGGGCCAACCGTCCAGCTGGGCCCCCAGTGAGCGCGCGCTGGTGGACGATGGCGATGTGTTGACGGTGGGCGGCAGCCAGGCCTGGCGTTTCATGGGGCTGCGCCTGCTGTACCGGCTGCATGGGCAGGGCGTGGCCAGCGAGGTGGCCGCACAGCTGGGCATCAGCGTGCCGGTGGCGATCCAGCAGGATCTGGAACGCTTCAGTGCGAACTTCGCCCATGGCGACCGCGATGTGCTGAAGGCGCAACGCTGGCTGCACACCACCGCAGCGCGCGGCGCCACCCTCACCAGCATCTGTGAAATGTCCGGGCTGGAGCCGCGCACCCTGCAGCGGCGCTTCCTGAAGGCCACCGGCCTGCGTCCCATCGAATATTGCCAGCGGCTGCGCATTGCCAAGGCGCAGGCCATGCTGCAACAGGGCGCCAGCATAGATGAGGTCGCCTGGGGCGTGGGCTATGCCGACCAGAGCGCGTTCCGCCGCCTGTTCCTGCGCATCATCGGGATGACACCGGCCAACTATCGGCGCCACGTGAGCTGCAACAAGCAGCGCGAGCGTGCCGCGGTGGCTGCGGCCACGGCCACCGTGCGCGGGCTGCGGCCATCGCCGGAACTGCAGATGCGGCGCGATGCCGCCTGACCCGCAGCCCGGCCGCCCCTTGCCTTTGCAGCGGGCGGCTTTGAACATGCAGTGTGCTGTAACGGATTGAGTGGCGTATGTCGAGTGTAGGGCCGGTGCCGATGCCGGTGATTCTGATCGTGCTGGCCTTGTTGGCAGCGATGGGCCTGGCCCGGTTGTGGCCGCGCGCCACGGCCGGCGATGCGGCGCCGGCGCCGGCCAGCGTGGTGCTGGACATGCTGCTGTTGGGCCTGCTCTGCGGGCGCTTGGCGTTCGTCGCGTTGAACTTCGAACTGTATCGGCCGTCACCGTGGTCGGTGCTGCAGATTGCCGATGGCGGCTACTCGGTCCCCGTGGCGCTGCTGTCAGGCGCTGGCTGGGGGCCGTGGGCGCTGCGCCGGCATCCGCGCCTGCGCCTGCCGGTGTTCAGCAGTGCGGCCCTGGGTGTGTTGTTGTGGGCGGGCGGCGGCATCGCGCTGTCGCAGTGGCAGGCCGCACACATGCCGCTGCCAGCGGTGCAGACGGTGGATCTGCACGGGCAGCCACAGGCGCTGCAGCAGTTCCAGGGGCGCCCGCTGGTGCTGAACCTGTGGGCGACCTGGTGCGGCCCATGCCGGCGCGAGATGCCGGTCCTGGCCCAGGCGCAGCAGGCGCATCCACAGATCCAGTTCGCCTTCGTCAACCAGGGTGAAACCACCGGGGACGTGCAGGCATTCCTGTCCGCCAATGGTCTGGCGCTGGACAACGTGCTGCTGGATGAAGCGTCCGAGGCGTCCACGGTGCTGGGGGTGAAGGCGTACCCGTCCACGCTGTTCTTCGATGCGCAGGGGCGCCTGCAGGAGCTGCACCTGGGTGAACTGACCGCCGCCGGCCTTGAACACAAACTGCGCCGGCTGCGGTAGCCTGCCCCGGCATTTCATTCCGGAGTTCCCATGCTGTCCATTTCCCCGCGCGTTGCGCACAAGGCCCTGATCCTGCCGGCACTGCTGGCGCTGGCTGCCTGCAGCCAGGCGCAGACCCCGCAGGGCAAGGCGGAAGCCCAGCCGACAGCCGCCGCAGCCAAGGGCGATCGCCCGGCGGTGCTGCAGGGCATCGAGAAGCACGGCTTCCAGGTCGTGGCCGAGTTCGATGCGCCCGGTGGCCTGCGTGGCTTTGCCGGCGTGGTCAATGGCCAGCAGCCGGCGGCCGCTTACGTGACGGCCGATGGCAAGAACGTGCTGGTCGGCAGCCTGTTCGACGCGCAGGGCAACGAAGTGGCCGCCGACAAGGTGGAAAAGCTGGTGGCCGGCCCGATGTCCGAACGCATCTGGAAGGATCTGGAAGGCAGCGCCTGGGTGCGCGATGGCAAGGCCGACGCGCCGCGTGTGGTCTACACCTTCAGTGATGCCAACTGCCCGTACTGCCACAAGTTCTGGGAAGCGGCACGGCCGTGGGTGGATACCGGCAAGGTGCAGCTGCGCCACGTGCTGGTGGGCGTGATCCGTGAGGACAGCCCGGCCAAGGCCGCCGCCATTCTGTCCGCGCGTGACCCCAGCGCCGCACTGCTGCAGAACGAACACCAGTTCGAGCAGGGCGGCATCAAGCCGGTGGCCACGATCAGCCCCGAACTGGCCGGCAAGCTCAATGCCAACCAGGAACTGATGATCAAACTGGGCTTCCAGGGCACGCCGGGCATCCTCTTCCAGGATGCGCAGGGCCAGGTGCAGCGTCGCTCGGGCATGCCGCAGGGTACCGATCTGCAGACGGTGCTGGGCCCGCGCTGACGGCGCCGGGACGTGTGCCGACGCGGTTCGGCACACGTCGGTAGTGCTGTCGCATTCTGCGACACGGCGGCTGTGCGGACGGCGCAGTCGCCTTGCCGGTGTCACCGATGAAGCGTGACCTGGTTCAAGAGTTCTGCCTTGATTGCGATCAAGGCCAAAAGCGACACGCTGGCTACGCTGGTGTGCATGAAACCCCGCACGGCAGCGCATTTCGCACCTCCTGGCACGTGGCTGAATCCGCAGCGCCACGGCGTGCCGTTCACGACACTCTCACTCCGCGCTTGTTACCCAGACCGCTGCGACCGCCACCTCTCCGGCAGCGTGGCCGCAGCGGCGAAGACGTCGACAGCCGCAGGGCAGTGTCATCGTCCTGTTGCCTGCGATGGGCAGGCTGTCAGCGCTCGCCAACGCAGTACCTGCATTTCCAGTAGCGGTGGGGTGTCCACCTGGCTGCGCCCATGCGCACGCCGGCAGCGCCCTGCGATCGTTCGTTTGGGGAGAATGCAATGCGCGTTGCGGTACTGAGTGTGGCGTGTGCGGCGGTGCTGGCAGCAGCACCTGCCCAGGCACAGGAAGGTGCACCCGATGATGCACAGGCGCTGCGGCGCGAAATTGAAGGCATGCGGCAGACGCTGGAGCGCCTGCAGCAGCGTCTGGACCGGCTGGAGCAGCGCGATGGCAGTGCGCCGGTTGCGGCAACGCCGTCGGCACCGTTGCCCAGGCCGGAGCCGGCCACGCCAGCGCTGGCACGCACCGCGGCAGGACTGCACGCCACCCAGGTGCCAGGGGTCGCGCAACCCGTGCTGCCCCAGCGTGATTCGGTATCCGACCCCTCCACCGCGGCTTCGCGCCCGGACAGTGCGGCCGGCCCGACCGATCCTGACCTGAAGGGCTTCTTCGCCATTCCCGGTACCGACACGGTGATCCGCATCGGCGGCTACGCCAAACTGGATGCGATTGCCGATTCGCGGGCAGCCGGCGACGAAGACCAGTTCATTCCCTCGTCGATGCCCGTCGGCGGCAGCCACCGCGATGTGTCCAACTTCAACCTGCATGCCAAGCAGACCCGCTTCAGTTTCGAGGCACGCCGGCCGACCACCCACGGCAACCTGCGCTTCTACCTGGAAAACGACTTCTTCGGCAGCAGCGACGGCTATCAGTTCCGGTTGCGCCATGCCTACGGGCAGTTGGGCAACACCTATGCCGGCTACGGCTATTCCAGCTTCATGGATGCCGACAGCCTGCCCGACACCCTGGACTTCGCCGGCCCGGGTGGCGCGGGCTACCTGCTGGTGGCCGGCATCCACCACAGTTTTGCGCTGGGCAAGGGCACCACGCTGACGCTGGCCGCCGAAGACCCGGATACCGAGCTGGCCGGGGCCAGCGACAGCGTGATTGCTGCCAACCGGCTGCCGGACGTGACCGTGGCCGCGCGCGTGGAGCGCGACTGGGGCCACCTGCAGTTGGGCGCGGTGGCGCGCAGCCTGGCCTACGACGGTGAGGGCGAGCGCGACCGGCGCATGGCCGGTGGTTTGCAGCTGAGTGGTTCGGCGTCGGTGGGCGAGCGTGACCTGCTGCTGTTCGGTGCACTGGGCGGGCGCGGCCTGAGCCGCTACACCGCCGACCTGACCGGTTCCGGCCTGGACGCGGTGGTGGATGCCGACGGGCGCCTGCGCGCGCTGGACGTGCGCGGCGGCTTCGTCGGCTACACCCACTACTGGTCCGAACTGTGGCGTTCGAACCTGATCTACGGACAGCTGACGCTGGAGCGCAACGCGGCGCTGCCGGCCGACGCGTTCCGCGAGAGCCGCTACGGCGTGTTCAACCTGATCTGGAGCCCGGCCCCGTCGTGGACGATGGGCATGGAGCTGCTGTACGGGCGCCTGGAACAACAGAGCGGCGCGCGCGGCGACACGGTCCGGGTGCAGGGCAGCCTGCAATACAACTTCATCAAGTAGACGCCAGCGGCGGTACGCACGCGTTATCCGTTCCCATGCCCGGTGCTGCCGGGCCCGTGCCAGGTGCAGGAGAGTGTCATGGCAGAGAAAAAGAAGATCGGGGTGGTAGGTGCCACCTTCCTCGTGGCCGGCAACATGATGGGTTCAGGGGTGTTCCTGTTGCCATCGAGCCTGGCCAAGATCGGTACCGCCTCGATCTGGGGCTGGTTGATCACCACCGCCGGGGCGCTGCTGCTGGCGTTCGTGTTCGCCAAGCTTGGCAAGCTGGCGCCCAAGGCCGGCGGCCCATATGCCTACGCGCGTGACTGGTTCGGGCCTTACATGGGCTTCCAGACCAACACCATCTACTGGTTCGCCAACTGGATCGGCAACGTGGCCATTCCGATTGCGGCGGTGGGTTACTTCAGCTACTTCTTCCCGATCCTGTCCGAGCCGCTGGTGCGCTGCATCGCCGTGCTGGTACTGGTGTGGGCACTGAGTTTCGCCAACGTGATCGGTCCGGCCTTCGTGACCAAGGTGCAGACGGTCACCACCAGCTTCGCGCTGGTGCCGATCCTGGGCATCGCCATCTTTGGCTGGTTCTTCTTCGATGCGGACATCTTCAAGGGTGCCTACAACGTTTCGGGTGAATCGAACTTCGGCGCCATTTCCAGTGCCGCCGCACTGACCCTGTGGGCGTTCATCGGCGTGGAATCGGCGTCGGTGACCGCCGGCGTGGTGGAGAACCCGGAAAAGAACGTGGCCCGCGCCACCCTGGCCGGCGTGTTCCTGGCGGCGGTGGCCTATATCGCCAGTTCGTCGGTGATCATGGGCATGGTGCCCAATGCCGAACTGCAGACCTCCGATGCGCCGTTCGCGCTGGCCGCCGCCAAGGCGGTGGGCGGCTGGGGCGGTGGCCTGGTCAGCCTGTGCGCCTTCATCGGCGCGGCCGGTTCGCTGGGTGGCTGGATCCTGCTGACCGCGCAGAGCGCCAAGGCGGCGTCCGACGATGGCCTGTTCCCCAGCATCTTCAGCAAGACCAACAAGGACGACGTGCCGGTGAAGGGCGTGCTGATCGTGGCGGTGCTGATGACCCTGGCCGTGCTGGTCACCTCCACCTCGGAAACCGCGTCGGCACAGTTCGATGTGATCACTTCGGCGGCGGTGGTGCTGACCCTGCTGCCGTACATCTATTCCTGCGTGGCCTGCTATTTCGTGGTGGAACGCTCGCACACCATCGTGCACACCGGTGCGTTCTGGGCGCTGACCAGCCTGACGGTGGTGTACTGCCTGTGGGCGATCTACGGCTCGTCGGGAACCATCGTGCAGTACGCCTTCCTGTTCGTGCTGTTCATCACCGTGTTCTATCCCTTCTTCAGCGAGGAGCGCCGCCAGCAGCGGCAGCGCACCCGTGAGGCGGCCGCGTTGTCCGGCGGCGCCCAGCGTTCCTGAGTTCGACAAGGAGAATCAACGTGTACTTCAAGTCCCTGGATTACCCGGTCATCGTCATCGATGGCGATTACGATTCGCCGCGCATCGGCGGCATCCTGATCCGCGCGCTGGTGGAAGAGCTGCGTGGCAACGGCCAGCGCGTGCTGTGCGGCCTGAACCTGGACGATGCGCGCGCCGGCGCCCGCACCTACGTGGCGGCGTCGGCGGTGCTGATCTCGATCGATGGCAGCGAGGAGGGCGAGGGCGAGTTCCAGCGCCTGGCCGCCTTCCTGCGCGAACAGAGCGCGCGCCGGGTCAACCTGCCCGTATTCCTGTACGGCGAGCGGCGCACCATCGAGAAGGTGCCCAGCAAGCTGCTCAAGTACATCCACGGTTTCATCTTCCTGTTCGAGGACACCAAGAACTTCGTCGCCCGCCAGGTGATGCGTGCGGCCGAAGATTACATGCAGAACCTGCTGCCGCCGTTCTTCAAGGCGTTGATCCACCACGCGGCCGAATCCAACTATTCCTGGCATACCCCGGGCCATGCCGGTGGCGTGGCGTTCACCAAATCGCCGGTGGGGCGTGCGTTCCACCAGTTCTACGGCGAGAACACCCTGCGCAGCGATCTGTCGATCTCGGTGCCGGAACTGGGTTCGCTGCTGGACCATACCGGCCCGATCAAGGACGCCGAGGACGAGGCCGCACGCAATTTCGGCGCCGACCACACCTTCTTCGTCACCAACGGCACCTCCACCGCCAACAAGATCGTCTGGCACGGCACGGTGGCGCGCGGTGACGTGGTGTTCGTGGACCGCAACTGCCACAAATCGCTGCTGCATGCGTTGATCATGACCGGCGGCGTTCCGGTGTACTTCACCCCCAGCCGCAACGCGCACGGCATCATCGGGCCGATCAGTCTGGACCAGTTCACCCCCGAGGCGCTGCAGCAGCGCATTGCCGACAACCCGCTGGCCAGCCAGGCCTACCACGCCGGGTCGAAGCCGCGCATCGCGGTGGTCACCAATTCCACCTACGACGGCCTGTGCTACAACGCCGAAAAGATTGCCGAAGAGATCGGCAGCGCGGTGGACTTCCTGCACTTCGATGAAGCCTGGTACGCCTACGCGGCGTTCCATCCGTTCTACGAAAACCACTACGGCATGGCCAAAGGCAAGCCGCGCGAGCAGGACGCGATCATCTTCACCACCCATTCCACCCACAAGCTGCTGGCCGCGTTCTCGCAGGCGTCGATGATCCACGTGCGCAACTCGGCCAGCCGCGACCTGGATGCCGAGCGCTTCAACGAATCGTTCATGATGCATACCTCCACCAGCCCGCATTACGGGGTGATCGCAGCCTGCGACGTGGCCTCGAAGATGATGGAGGGCGAGGCCGGGCGTTCGCTGGTGCAGGAAATGCACGACGAAGCGATTGCCTTCCGCCGCGCCATGCTGCACGTGCGCGATGACCTGGGCCGTGACGACTGGTGGTTCAGCGTGTGGCAGCCCACGAAGGTGGAGCGCAGCCTGGACAAGGGCGATACGCCGGCACCGCTGGTTGCCAAGCGTGAGGAATGGTACCTGCAGCCCGATGCGCACTGGCACGGCTTTGACGGGCTGGTGGACGACTATGTGCTGATCGACCCGATCAAGGTGACCCTGCTGACCCCGGGCCTGTCGATGGACGGCAGCATGGGCAAGCTGGGCATTCCGGCGGCGGTGCTGAGCAAGTTCCTGTGGGGCCGCGGCATCACCGTGGAAAAGACCAACCTGTACTCGGTGCTGTTCCTGTTCTCGATGGGCATCACCAAGGGCAAGTGGAGCACCCTGGTGACCGAGCTGATGGCGTTCAAGGAGCTGTACGATCGCAACGCGCCGCTGAACCAGGCACTGCCGACGCTGGCCGCCGATTATCCGGTGGCCTATGCCGGCTGGGGCCTGCGTGACCTGTGTGAGGCGCTGCATGCCTTCAACCAGGAATTCGCCGTGGCCAAGGTGATGCGCGAGATGTACGTGGACCTGCCGACCCCGGTGATGACTCCGGCCGATGCCTACAACCATCTGGTGAAGGGCGAGATCGAGCGGGTGGACATCGAACAGCTCAGCGGCCGCATTGCCGCCACCATGCTGGTGCCGTACCCGCCGGGCATTCCCACCATCATGCCCGGCGAGCGCTTCGGCGCCAGCGACGAGCCGATCATCCAGTCGCTGCGCATTGCCCGCGAACAGAACGCGCGCTTCCCCGGTTTCGAATCGGATGTGCACGGGCTGATCATCGAGCACGACGAAGAAGGCACCACCTACCGGGTGGAGGTGCTGAAGGCCTGACCGTGACGGTCGGACCTTTGGCGCTGCATGGATACCGCCCGCGAACAACGCATCCTGATGCTGTCGATCGGGATGACCGTGGCGGTCAGTGCGGCCGGCTTCCTGGGCGGCCTGCTGGTGGGATCGCAGGCCATCCTGTTCGACGGCATCTACAGCCTGGTGGACGTGGCCCTGACCCTGGTGTCGCTGTCGGTGCTGCGGCTGGTGGCGCGGGAGCAGAGCCCGCGCTTCCAGTACGGCTATTGGCATCTGGAACCGATGGTGGAAGCACTGGGCGGGGTGATCCTGTCGCTGGCCTGCGTCTACGCGCTGGCCAACGCGGTGATCGGGCTGACCACCGGCGGCCACGTGGTGAAGTTCGGGCCGGCGCTGTGGTGGGCCGGACTGATCAGTGCAACCAACCTTGGCATGGCCGCGTTCGTGGCAGGGCAGGCACGGCGCCTGCACTCGCCCTTGCTGTGGCTGGACGTGCGTGCCTGGCTGCTGGGCGGGCTGATGGCATTGGCGGTGGTGCTGGCCTTCCTGCTGGCGCTGGCCCTGCAGGACGGGCCGTGGCAGCACTGGGTACCGTACCTGGATTCGATCGTGCTGATGCTGATCAGCCTGGCCGTGCTGCCGGTGCCCACGCGCGCTGCATTCAAGGCGCTGCGCGAGGTACTGCAGGTCGCGCCCGATGACCTGGACCAGCGCGTGCAGCAGGTGATGCAGGCGTTCGTGCGCGAGCGGGGCTATGCCGGCTTCACCAGCCACGTGGCGAAGATGGGGCGCATGCGCTTCATCGAGATCCACGTGCTGACCGACCCGGCCACGCCGCTGGGCACGGTGGGCGAGGTGGATGCCATGCGCGATGAGATTGCCGTGCGCCTGGATGCACGCGGCGGCATGTTCTGGTTGACGATCGATTTCACCGCCGACCCGGCCTGGACCTGAGCGGCGGCGCGGCGCGCTTCAGCGCAGGTAGTACTCCACCGGCACCACGCGTTCCTGCGGCGCTGGCAGGTCGTCGGGAATGCGCGGCAGCGGCTGCGCGCGGCGGAAGGTCTGCAGGGCGGCCTGGTCGAGCATGGGCTCGCCACTGCTGCGTTCCAGCAACAGAGTGCGCAGGCGGCCGCTGCGGTCGATGCTGGCGCGCACCCACGCCGTACCCTGCTGGCGGCGCGCGCGGGCGGCACTGGGGAAATAGCGGTGGCGTTCCAGACGCGCCATCAAGCGTGCTTCCCAGGTATCGCTGTGGGTGCCGGCCAACTGCGGTGCCGGTGCGGCGTCGGGGGTGGGCGGTGCTGCACTGATCGACGCCGGTGCCGGGGGCGCGTCGTGGGTCGGCAGGACCAGGGCCGGTAGGGGCTGTGCCTGTGCATCGGGGGTACGACCGTCAGCGGCGGCCAGGGTGCCTTCCTTCGCGCGGCTGGGCGGGGGCGGCGACAGGGGGCGTGGCTGCGCTGGACGCGGCTGCTGGGCCTGGCTGGGACGCTCGGCCTTCAGTTCTTCCAGCGGCTGTGGCGGCGCAGTCGGCGGCAATAGGCGCAGGCTGATGCGCACCTCTTCGACCGGCGGCGTGGGCCGGGGTGTGGACGTCGTCCAGTGCAGCAGCCCCAGCACCGGCAGCAGATGCAGGCTGGCGGTGATCGCCACCGCCATCCAGTGCGTGCGGCGCTCGCGTGCGCCGCGCCGCGCCGGGCGGGCAGGCGTCAACGGCAATGGCATTGGACGGAGCGCTTGGACGGGCACGGACGGCTGCGGAGAGCGGGACAGGACGGCCCGCGGCGGCAAGGGCAGCGCGCGCACCTTACCGCAAAAGAGAATCGTTTGCATTAATGCCGGGCCGTCAGGGCCCGCTTCACGGCGCGGCGTTGACTCCGGGGCGCACGTAGTAGGTCTGCCCACTGTCGTCCAGGAACAGCAGTTCCGGTTTGCCCTGCCACGAGGTGAGCATGGCGCCGGTATTGTTCTGGTGGCGGACCATCAGGGTGGCGCCGCGATCGGGATTGGCGACCACCTTGAACACTTCGGTGGTGCCGCTGGCATCGTCAAGGGTGAGCAGGGCTTCGCCGCCACGGTCGCTGGTGCCATAGCCGCCGCGTTCGGAACCGTCCGGGCCGAGCAGGATCACACCGGACAGTGCCGCGGCACGCGGGCCCTGGCTGCGCCCTTTGCTGGTCGGATCGGGTACCGGCGCACCGACGATGACGCGGGCCTGGCCCTTGGCATCGTGGACGACCAGGCCGCGTGCATGGATCACGCGTTCGGGCGACTGGCTGTGGTGCAGGTTCCAGGCCGTCCAGCCGGACACCAGCAGGGCGAGGGTGGACACCCCCAGGGTAGTAAGCAGCAACGCACGGGCCATCGTGTAGTCCTTCCTTGGATGTGGCGACGATAGCGGATGCAAAAGCGGATGGGTAGAGTCGACTGTTCGTCGACTGCCCTTGGAACGGCGTGCAGCAATTCCGCGCTGGTGCGCGCTAGTCGACTGACAGTCGACTCTACCGACAGTCGACTCTACACATCAATGACCCATCAATGGAAATCGCGGCTGTGGCTGCGCAGGCCCTGCAATAGATCGTCCAGCCCCAGCATGCGCTGCACGATGACATGCTGCACGCCGTCCACGCGTTCCAGCCGGCCGTCGATCTGCATCAACTGGGTATCGACCAGGATGCGGTGCTGGCGGTCGGCCACGTGCCGCCAGACCACGGCGTTGACCATGCCGGTTTCATCTTCCAGGGTCAGGAAGGTGACCCCGCTGGCGGTCTGCGGCCGCTGCCGCATGCGCACCAGCCCGGCAATGCGCACGCGGCGGCCATGCCCGTGGGCAGCCAGCTGCGCGGCATCCAGGCAGCCGCGGCTGCGCAGCTGTGCGCGCAGGAACGACAGCGGGTGGCGGCCCAGCGTGGTGCCGGTGCTGCGGTAATCGGCCTGCATGTCGTCCCAGGCGCTGGGCAGCGGCAGCGGCACGCGTGCTTCGCCGGTGGCGCGGGCCGGGTCGAACAGCGGCAGGCGGTTTTCCACGCCGGAAACATCCCAGCGTGCACGGTGGCGATGGCCACTGAGGCCGCGCAGGGCACCGGCATCGGCCAGCAGGCCCTGCTGGCGGCGATCCAGTGCGACGCGCTGGCACAGATCGCCCACATCGTCGAACGGGCGCCGTGCGCGCTCGCGCAGCAGGGCCTGCACTGCCTGTTCGCTGCAGCCATCGACCAGGCGCAGGCCCAGGCGGATGGCGGCCGCGCCCTTGCTGAAATCGAGGGTGCAGTCCCAATGGCTGTGGCGCACATCCACCGGCAGCACGGCAATGCCATGGCGGCGCGCATCCTGCAGCAACTGGTCGGGGCTGTAGAAGCCCAGCGGCTGGCTGTTGATCAGGCTGGCGGTGAACGCGGCCGGGTGGTGGCACTTCAGCCAGCAACTGACATAGGTGAGCAGGGCGAAGCTGGCGGCATGGCTTTCCGGAAAACCGTAATTGCCGAAGCCCTTGATCTGCTCGAACAGGTGTTCGCCGTACTCGCGGCTGAAGCCGTTGCGCAGCATGCCGGCCAGCAGTTTTTCCCGATGCGGTTCCAGCCCGCCACGGCGCTTCCAGGCGGCCATCGAACGGCGCAGGGCATCGGCCTCGCCCGGGGTGTAGCCGGCCGCTTCCACCGCCAGCTGCATCACCTGTTCCTGGAACAGGGGAACGCCCAGGGTGCGTGCGAACACGCGTTCCAGCTGCGGTGGGTAGAGCGGGTTGGCCGGGTCGTTCAAGGCCTCGGGCCCCTGTTCGCGCAGGATCCGGCGACGTTCCAGATAGGGGTGCACCATGTCGCCCTGGATCGGCCCGGGGCGCACGATGGCCACTTCGATCACCAGGTCGTAGAAGGTGCGCGGCTGCATGCGCGGCAGCATGGCCATCTGCGCGCGCGATTCGATCTGGAACACGCCGATGGTATCGGCGGCGCAGATCATGTCGTAGGTCGCGCTGTCCTTGGCGGGCACCGCATCCATGCGGCCGCTGTGCAGCCCGTGCTGCTGCAGCAGGGCCAGGCATTTGCGGATGGCGGTGAGCATGCCCAGCGCCAGGCAGTCGACCTTCATCAGACCGGTGGCGTCCAGATCGTCCTTGTCCCACTGGATGACGGTGCGGTCGGCCATGGCCGCGTTTTCCACCGGCACCAGGGTGGACAGTGGATGTTCGGAAATCACGAAACCGCCCGGGTGCTGCGACAGGTGGCGTGGGAAATCGATCAGCTCGGCGGTGAGGGACAGCAGCCGCCGCATCAGCGGTGTGTCCGGGTCGAAGCCGCGTTCGCGCAGGGTGTCCGGCAGCGGTATGTGCCCGCCCCAGTGGTCTATGGCGGCGCCCAGCTCGTTCACCTGGTCCATCGGCAGGCCGAGTGCGCGGGCCACATCGCGGATGGCGCTGCGGCCCCGGTAGCTGATCGCCACGGCGGTCAACGCGGCGCGTTCGCGGCCATAGCGCTTGAACACGTACTGCAGCACTTCCTCGCGCCGCTCGTGCTCGAAATCGATGTCGATGTCCGGCGGTTCGTCGCGTTCTTCGGAAATGAAGCGCTCGAACAGCAGGTTGCTGCGCGCCGGGTCGATTTCGGTGACGCCCAGCACGAAGCACACCGCCGAATTGGCCGCCGAACCGCGGCCCTGGCACAGGATCTGCTGGCTGCGGGCGAAGCGCACGATGTCCTGCACGGTGAGGAAGTACGAGGCGTAGTTCTTCTTGGCGATCAGCTCCAGTTCGTGTTCGATCTGCTGGCGCTGGGCCGGCTGGATGCCGTCCTTCCAGCGCTCGGGAATGCCTTGTTCCACCAGCGCGCGCAGCCAGCTGTCCGGGGTGTGGCCTGCCGGCACCAGTTCGCGCGGGTAGGTGTATTTCAGCTGGTCCAGGCTGAAGTGGCAGCGCGCGGCGATCTGCAGGGTTTCGGCCAGCAGTTGCGGCGGGTACAGCTGGGCCAGCGAGGTGCGCGGGCGCAGGTGGCGTTCGCCATTGGGAAACAGGCGCCAGCCGGCTTCGGCCACGCTGCAGCGGTGGCGGATGGCGGTAAGGGTGTCCTGCAGGGCGCGGCGACGGCGCACGTGCATGTGCACATCGCCGCTGGCTACCAGCGGCAGCGCATGGCGTTCGCCGAAGGCCAGCAGCTGCTGCAGGCGGCGCGCGTCGTCGTGTTCATGGTGCAGTTCCACCGCCAGCCACAGACGGTCGCCGAAGCTGGTGCGCAGCCCCTGCAGGTGGCTGGCATCGGGCTGTCGATCCAGCCACAGGCACAGCAGGCCGTCGGGCAGGCCCTGCAGATCGTCGGCCAGGCAGCGGTACTCCCCCTTGCCGGCGCGCCGGCGGCAGGTGGTGATCAGCTGGCACAGCCCGGCATAGGCATCCTGGTCGGTGCACAGCAGGGCGATCTTCGGCCCGTCTTCGATCTGCAGTTCGGCGCCGACGATCAGCGCCACGCCATGCGTCCTGGCCGCCTGCCAGGCGCGGACGATGCCGGCCAGCGAGCATTCGTCGGTGATCGCCAGGGCGCGGTAGCCCTGGCTGGCGGCGCGCGCGAACAGTTCGTCGGCGGTGGAGGCGCCGCGCTGGAAACTGAAGGCCGACAGGCAATGCAGTTCGGCATAGGCGGGCAGTTCTGCGTGCATGCCGGTTCAGCCGAACCAGCCGTGCAGCATCCACGGCGCATGCGGGTCGTTGCGCGGGCGGAACGCCCAGCCGCGTTGCCCGTGCGCGGTTTCCACCACGTAGTAGTCGCGCCGCGCATCGGCCTGGTCCCACCAGCCCGATTCGATCCGCTCCGGGCCAGCAACGATACGCAGGCGCGGGTCGCGCAGCGGCTGTGGTGCCTCCAGCAGCCAACCGGGGCGCAGCGGCCAGTGCGCGGGGGGCTTGGCTGGCGGCTGGGAGCCGCTGGCACGCTCGGGGCGATGGTCGGCCTGCACCGCCAGCGGTTGCACGGCATCATCGCCCAGCCGCGCGCGCAGGCGTTCGCGCAGCTGGTTCCAGGGCATGGCCTGGGCCGGGCGGGTGTCGAACAGATCGCGCGCCACCGGCACGAACGGCGGCAGTTGTTCGGCCTGCAGGCGCAGTGCGCGGCTGCCGGCGGGCAGGGCGAAGGCTTCCATGCGGTTGCGGGCGATTTCGAACAGCAGCGCTGCATCGCGTTCGGGTGCCAGCAGGCCGATGGTCAGCACGCTGGCCGGCAGCAGGTCGTGTTCGAAGTGCAGGTCGAAGCGCTGCACGCCGCCATCGCGCGAGCAGAGGAAGGCGGCCAGGTCCAGCAGCAGGCGCCGCAGCGGGAACAACAGGGCCTGGCTGGATTCGATTTCGTATTCGAATTCGATGCGGGCATCGAAACGGTCGGGGGGCTGGTAGTAGCGCAGCGGCGTGTTGTCCAGGCCGCGCACGGCATCGAGCTGCTGCAGTACCTGCGGGGCAAAGCGGCGGGCCAGGCTGTCGCGCGGCAGGTCGAACACCGCGCCCAGCGTACGCAGGCCGGAACGACCGAGCACGGTGACCGCATCGGCGGGCAGGCCGCTACGTGCCAGCGGCAGCGGCGCCAACGCGGCCGCCAGCTGCGTGGCATCGATGCCCAGGCCGTCGTGCACATTGGCCAGCACGCGCGCGGCATGCGGGTTGGGCGCGGCCACCAGGCGGTGGCGGAAACCGAGTTCATGCAGGCCGTGGCGCAGGCGCTGTTCGATCTGTGGCCAATCGCCGAACAGGGCGCGGCTGGCGTGGATTTCCAGCACCAGCGCATGCGGGAAATCGAGGCTGACCTGCGAACTGTAGGCGTACAGCCAGCTGGCCAGCAGTTGCCGGGTCTGCTGTTCGGCGGCGGGATCGTAGTCGTGCAGCTGCATGTCCTGCACCAGCACCTGCGCGGCCGACAGCAGCATGCCCGGGCGCAGGCCGGCGGCCCGCGCGGCCGGGCTGACCGCGCGCAGCACCCGCCGCTGGGCCGGGCCCTGCAGCAGCACCAGCGGCCGCTGCGGGTCCGGCTGCTGGCGCAGTACGCTGTCCAGCGCCAGTTGCGGCAACAGCAGGCAGGCCCAATGCATGGCGCGGCCTCAGTGGGCGATGGCCAGCGGCAAGGGCTGCGCAGGCGGCAGCCCGCCGCGGCACTTCAGCACGCGCACCTGGCCGGGGTCGAGCTGCAGGCGCAGGCTGGCCGGCGACGGATTGCGTGCGGCGCGCGCTTCGCGGAACACGAAGCCCAGGCACTGGCCACTGTCGGCGGCCACCTGCAGCCGGCGCAGGGAACGATCATCGGCCTGCTGTGGCCAGCACAGCACCGCCGCACAGGCGGCCGAGCGCAGGCACTGTTCGGCCGCCCACAGCGCCTGCTTCGGCGCGGCGTGGATGATCTGCAGCTGGGCCAGGTCCAGCCCGGCCGCGGCCCAGGCCGGGGCATGCGGCCGATGCGGCGGGGCAACCAGCACGATCGGCCGATCGCGCTGGCTCAGCTTGGCCAGCGCCGGCCAGACCAGGGCCAGTTCGCCCACGCCGGGGCAGGCCAGCAGCACTTCGCACAGCCCGCTGGCGGGCCAGCCGCCGCCGGGCAGGCGGGCGTCCAGGGCCGGGTGCCCGCTGGCCAGATGGTCGCTGGCCGGGCCATGGCGGGCCGGGCCGCGCCACAGTTGGCGGCCATCCAGCAAGCGGTCCAGGGCGACGACGGCACCCATCAGCCGGTCCTCCAGGGGAGGCGCCGGGCAGGCAGGAAGCGGCGGCATTGGACGGAAACGGCAGGCATGGAACGAGTATCGACAGGCCGGTATCAGGGGCTGAGACCGGACATGCTACTCGCCTTGTGAGTAGAATTACTAATGAAATCGAGGGGTGGGTTTCAGGTTGCTGAAGGGGCAGGGAGTGCCGACCAAGGTCGGCACCTACCGGTATGGGACGCCATGCGTGGATGGGAGAACGGTGCCGACCAAGGTCGGCACCCACCCGGCATGGCCCGGCGTTACCCGGCGCGTTACCGGCGTACCGGCAGGGCTACCGGGCGCAGTGGGGCGGCGTCGCCGCCGCGGATCTTCAGCGGGCCGCCGATGAAGGCGAACTCGTAGACCTGGTCACGGGCCAGTTCGTCCAGCGCCACCAGTTCGATGATCGGTGCGCCCTGCTGGGCCAGCAGGTAGGTGTGCAGCGGCACATAATCATCGGACACCTCCGAGGGGAAGGTCTCGAAGCTGAGGTTGTCGGCGCCGACGATCATCGCGCCACTGTCTTCCACCAGGAAACGGGCCGCGTCCAGGCCCATGCCCGGCGGGTTGACCATGTAGGCGCGGGGCTGTTCGAACAGGCGCATGCGACCGGTGCGGATCAGCACCACGTCGCCCTGCTGCAGGGTGACGTGCTGGCGTGCCAGCGCATCCTTCAGGTCCTGGCGGGTAACGCGGTAGCTGTCCGGCAGCATGTCCACGCCCTTGGCGCCGGCCACGTCGATCAGCACGCCACGGGCGATCAGCGGCGGGAATTTCTCGATGCCGGTGACCTTCCAGCCACGGTCACCAAGGTGCTCATCGGCCTCGAAGCCATTCCAGATCTTTCCGTGGATGCCGAAGTGGTTCAGCGCATCGATATGGGTGCCGGTGTGGCTGTACATCGAAAACGCGGTGCCGGTGTAGCTGCGGGTGAGGTTCATGGCCTGGCCCACACCCATCGGGTCGTCCACCACGGTGCCGCGCGGGGTATGGGTCATCCAGAACTGGTAGTGCGGGTCGCCGGCGTCCTGCCAGCTGGGCATGCCCACGTAGTATTCGGTGGCCAGGTCGTAGGCCTTGCCGCCGCTGACCCGCGACAGGATGGCGGCACGCGAGGCATCGGTGATCAGGTTGAGGCGACCGATCTCGTCCTTCGGTCCCCAGGGGCTGGTGCCGACCTGCTGACCGGACGGAACGCGTTCGTGTGCGGGCGCGGCAGTGGATGCAGCAGTGCTGGCCAGCAGCAGGGCCAGTGCGCTGGCCAGGGTACGTGGGGTCATGGGGTTTCTCCTTGCAGGGTGGGGAAGGGCGCGGCGGTGGCCACGACCAGGGGCGCCAGGGCTTGGCGCAGCTGTGGCAGCGGCAGGGTCTGCAGGCGCAGGCCGTGCCCGCCGATGACGGTGGGAATGGAACGGATGCCGAGGGCGGCGGCTTCGGCGCGGTCGGCCTGTACGCGCTGGCGCACGGCGTCGCTGCGCATGTGGCCAGCGAAGACGCCGCGCCGGTGGCCCAGCGATTCGGCGATGTCCAGCAGGACGTCGGCATTACCGATGTTGCGGTGCTGGTGCAGGTGCGCCCACTGCACCGCATCGAACATCGCGCCATGGGCATCGTTGCCGCCGAGCACGCCGGCCGCCTGGCAGGCCAGTGCGCCCAGCCAGCCGGGGGGATATTCGAACGTCTGCGCGCGCATGCCGTCGATGTCGATGCGCGCGGTGTCTTCATGCGCCGCGCAGTCGACCCAGTGGCGCAGGATCGTGTCCTTGGCGCGCGGCATGGAACCGAAGACGTCGATCATCCGGGCGCGCGAGTCCTGCAGCACGAAGCTGCGGTGGCGCACCTGGATGCCCAGTTCGGCCGAAACCTGCTGCAGGCGCGGGGCCAGCACGAAGCACCAGCCGCAGACCACATCGTGGAAGAAGTCGACCACCGGCGTGGCGGTGGTGGGGGAGGGAGCGGAAGACATCTGCCTGCCATCGGTGAGAAGGGAGGCGGCAGCGTAGGCAGCGCAGCGTGGCCGAAACAGCGGGTTTCGGGCAGCTCAGTTTTCGCTGGCGGTTACGAATCCAGTCCCGCGCAGCCGGGCAGTTCGGCGTGCAGGAAATCGATGAAGGCCCGCACCTTGGGCTGCAGGTGGCGGGCGGTGGGGTAGACCGCATGGACAAAGCGCGGGGGATAGCGGTGGTCGGCCAGCACCTGCTGCAGGTCGCCGCATGCCAGCGCAGGCGCGGCCAGGAACGAGGGCAGCGCGCCGATGCCCAGGCCCGCCAGCAGCAGGTCGCGCAGCAGCAGGCTGTTGTTGGCGGTCACCCGTGCCGGCAGGGTGATCGTGACCTGGCCATCGGGGCCCAGCAGCGGCCAGCTGCCCGGTGAATCGGACAGGCTGTAGGCCAGCACGCTATGCGCATGCAGATCCTGCACGGTGTGCGGCGCGGGGTGCTGCTGCAGGTAGGACGGTGCCGCGCACAACACCTGCTGCAGCGAGGCCAGCCGCCGCGCCACCAGGCGTGAATCGTCCAGCTCGGCGCGCAGCCGCAGCGACACATCGAAGCCTTCGCCCACCGCATCGAGCAGGCGGTCTTCCATCACCAGGTCCAGCGACAGCTGTGGATGCTGCTGCAGGAAGCGCGGCAGCAGCGGCGACAGCGTGCTCAGCGCGAACGACTGCGGTGCGTTCACCCGCAGGCGCCCGGCAACCTCGCCACGCTGCTCGGCGATGCCGCGTTCCAGCGCGTCCAGTTCGTCCAGCAGGCGGCAGCACTCGCGGTAATAGGCGTGGCCGGTTTCGGTCAGGCTCATGCGCCGCGTGGTCCGCTGCAGCAGCACCACGCCCAGGTGCGCTTCCAGCGTGCGCAGCTGTTTGCTCAAGCCGGCCGCTGACAGCCCCAGGTCTTCGGCCGCGCGGGCCAGGCCGCCGCGTTCGACGATGCGACGGAAGGTGCGCATCAGGTTGAAGGAATCCATGCCAGCCCCGGCGCGAAGAGGGCGCCATTGTAGATCCACGCCATGCGTGGATGGATTTCCATTGGAATTGAATCCATGGAGATCCGACCCCTGTGCCGACCAACGGTCGACACCCACCACCATCAGCAGCAGGTTCCATCAGCAGCAGGTTCCATCAGCAGCAGGTTCCAACAGCAGCAGGTTCCAACAGCAGCAGGTTCCAACAGCTCGCAGGAAACCGTCGAAGGCGGGGTGGGTCCAGTGGCAGGGGCGTGAGCCGCATGGATGCGGCGACCGAGCTTACATGGACGTACTTGCAGCGTCCCCTGCCACCGGACCCACACCGCCATCCCACGGAATGCGGGCTTTTGACGTCGACGTTGACGTTTCCTCTGCGGGTGCCGGGCGCCGCCCGGCCGCCCGTCAGCGCCCGTGTGGGTCCGGCCGGTGGTGCACGTACTCGACCACGGTGCCATCGGGGTGCACCGCGTTGAACGCCGCGCCGGTGGGTACCACCTGCAGCGGGAAGATGATCTGCGCGCCGGCTGCGACCAATCTGTCGTGATAGGGCCGCACGTCATCGACCAGCAGGGTGCCGGTGGTGGAGGTGAACGGCGCCAGTGCGGTGTCATTGCCTTCGATCAGCAGGAAGGCACCGACCATGGCCAGGCGCAGGCCGGCATCGGGGAAGGGGAAGCCCGCGTCGGCCACCACGCCCTGCAGTTGTTCGTAGAAGGCCACCCGTGCTTCCAGCTCCCCGGGGGCGACGAACACGCGGATCAGCACGCGTGGGCTGCGCTGGCTGGAGGTATCACAGCGGTCGCGCCAGAGATGGTCGAAGTCGCGGTGCAGGGTCATGGGCAGCGCTCGGGGCCGGGAATTCCATTATCGGCAGCACCACACGCTGCACTGATGACCAGCGGTGATGGTCTGATAACCAGCTTGCGCGCGGGCGCCTGTGACTTAGGTCCTGTTGACAGCGATCAACGCCCTCGCACAATCTTCACATGATGGGTCGCCGTGTGCGGCCCGGGCAGGCAGGTTGTCACGCCGGGAGGAGGGTCCCGCGCGCAGACCGGCCCGTCCTTTGGCCTGCAGGTGTTGCCTGGCAACGCTTGCGCGGCATGACGCTGCACCCTTCGGCGGCACTTTCCCTGGACCGATTGCCTTGGCAACGGAATTACGCCTGCCGATGAAAACGTTTACAAAGCCGCTTGCCCTGTCCCTCGCCCTGTCTGCCGCATTGGCCGCCCCGGCCTGGGCCGACCCGGCCGCCTTCACCGTGCTGACCCTGGACCAGGCGCCTGCGCCGGACGCGATGCCGGCCCTGGCGGCGCAGCTGAAGACCCTGCAGGTGGACGCGGTGAGCGTGCGCCAGGTGCAGCGCGGTGTCGGCCAGGTCGATCCGTTGCAGCTGCTGGCCGATGGCCTGGGCTACGACTACCGCTTCATTGCCGCCGGCCAGGATGATGGCCAGACCCAGCGCGGCCAGGCCGTGCTGACCCGCTTGCCGATTGCCACGGAAAGCGGCCCGGACCAGCCGGGCCTGAACTACCTGCGCCTGGATGACGGCCGCCACACCGTGGCCGTCTACACCGACGCCGGTGCCGGTGCCGCGCAGTTGCCGGCGCTGGTGTCGCGTTCGCGGTTGGGCGCACCGGCGGTGCTGCTGGGCGCGGTGGCCAGTGAATCGGCCAAGGCAGCGGGTTTCGATCCCTCGCGCGTGGCCCTGGAAGCCGATGCCAGCTATTTCAGCGATGGCTTCCAGGCGGCCAGCAGCGCACCGTTCAAGATCGATGGCAATGGCCTGCAGGCAACCCTGCTGACCCTGGCCTACGCGGCCGACAAGGGCGGTGAGCGCCCGTGGATGGATGCCAGCCTGAACGCCGATGCGCGCGCTGCGTTGCTGCTGAAGGCGATGACCGAGGACGAGAAGTTCCAGATGCTGCACAGCTACTTCGGGCTGGGCAAGGATGGCGGTCCGCTGCCGGAAGGCGCTGTGGGTTCGGCCGGTTTCGTGCCGGCGGTGCCGCGCCTGGGCATTCCGGCGCAGCAGTCGGCCGATGCCGGCGTGGGCGTGACCAATCCGGGTGGCATCCGTCCGGGTGATTTCGCCACGGCCATGCCCTCGGGCCCGTCCACCGCCTCCAGCTGGAACCGCGAAGTCGCCTTCGCCGGTGGCGCAACCATGGGCCGTGAAGCCTGGCAGCAGCGCTTCAACATCCTGCTTTCGGGCAGCGTGAACCTGCAGCGTGACCCGCGCAACGGCCGCAATTTCGAATACGCCGGTGAAGATCCGCTGCTGGCCGGTTCGATGGTGGGCGCGCTGATCCAGGGCGTGCAGAGCCAGCACGTGATTTCGTCGATGAAGCACTTCGCGCTGAACGACATGGAAACCCGCCGCAACTTCCACGACGTGCGCATCGGCGAACAGGCCATGCACGAATCGGACCTGCTGGCCTTCGAGATCGCGCTGGAAGCCGGCCGCCCGGGCGTGGCGATGTGCTCGTACAACAAGATCAACGGCACCTACGGCTGCGAGAACGGCTACCTGATGAACCAGGTGCTGAAGCAGGAGTGGAAGTTCCCCGGTTTCGTGATGTCCGACTGGGGCGGCGTGCACAGCGGTTCGAAGGCGGCGCTGGCCGGCCTGGACCAGCAGTCGGCCGGTGAAGTGTTCGACGCGGCGGTGTTCTTCGACGAGCCGCTGCGCTTGGCCGTGCACGGCGGCGTGGTGCCGCAGGCGCGCCTGAATGACATGGTGGCGCGCATCCTGCGCACGATGTTCCTGCACGGCAACTTCGACAACCCGCCGCAGCACCAGAAGATCGATGCCGAAGCCGGTTTTGCCGTGGCCCAGCGCACGGTGGAAGAAGGCAGTGTGCTGCTGCGCAACGAGGGCAACCTGCTGCCGCTGGCCGACAGCGTGAAGCGCATCGTGATCATTGGCGGCCATGCCGACAAGGGTGTGATCGGTGGCGGTGGTTCGTCGATGGTGGGCGTGACCGCCAAGGGCACCAATGCGGTGCCGGGCGTGCTGCCCACCACCTGGCCGGGCCCGGTGATGTTCCACCCGTCCTCGCCGCTGGAATCGCTGCGTGCAGCGCGTCCGGATGCGACCATCGAATATGTGGACGGCAGCAACGCTGCTGCGGCGGCCAAGGCTGCCGCGCAGGCGGACGTGGCCATCGTGTTCGCCACCCAGTGGGCGGCCGAATCGGTCGACCTGCCGGACATGAAGCTGCCTGACAACCAGGATGCACTGATTTCGGCGGTGGCCAAGGCCAACCCGAAGACCGTGCTGGTGCTGGAAACCAATGGCCCGGTGCGCACGCCGTGGCTGGCGCAGGTGCCGGCCATGCTGCAGGCCTGGTACCCGGGCATCCGTGGTGGCGAAGGCATTGCCGCGCTGCTGACCGGCCAGGTGAACCCGTCCGGCCGCCTGCCGGTGACCTGGGTGGTGGACGAATCGCAGCTGCCGCGCCCGCACGTGGATGGCCTCGGCTTCAAGCCGGCCAAGCCGTTCGGCGATGTGTTCGATTTCGATATCGAAGGCGCCAACGTGGGCTACAAGTGGATGGCTGCCAAGGGCCTGACCCCGACCTTTGCCTTCGGTCACGGCCTGTCCTACACCTCGTTCGCCTATGACAACCTGAAGGTGAGCGTGGAAGGTTCGCGCCTGGTCGCCAGCGTCGACATCCGCAACACCGGCAAGCGCGCCGGTGCCGACGTGGCCCAGCTGTACCTGAAGCTGCCGGCCGGCAGCACCACGCCGATCCGCCTGATCGGCTACGACAAGGTGAGCCTGCAGCCGGGCGAACAGCGTCGTATCCGCATCGAAGCCGAGCCGAAGACGCTGGCGCATTACGATGCGCAGGCCCGCCAGTGGAAGATCGACGGCGGCACCTACCAGGTGCAGCTGTCGCGCAATGCGGCCGAACCGCTGCAGAGCGTGGACGTGCAGCTGGTGGAGCAGGTGCTGCGCTGATTCCGCAGATGATGGATGCTTGAAGACACGGCCCCGCAAGGGGCCGTGTTTGTTTGTGGGGGTGTTGGGTTCGCCGGGCATGGCCCGGCGCTACCGTTCGGGGTGCCCGGTGAACCAGCTGCGCAGGAAATCGACCAACTGCCGCACCTTCGGCGACGGTTGCGTGCTGTGCGGGTACACCGCGTAGACGCTCTGCTGCGGGAAGCGGTGCTGGCGCAGCACCGGCCGCAGGCGATCGTGGGCCAGGTCGTCTTCGATCAACCAGCGCGGCAGCACGGTGACCCCGGCGCCAGCCAGGGCGAAGGCGCGCAGGCTGCTGGCACCGTCCACGCGCACCACCGCATTGCCGGGGTTGGTAGCGAACAGGGCGTCGCTGCCATCCGGTGCGACCACCGGCACGTCGGCCAGGCGCGGATAGCCCAGGCGGGGCAGGGTGCCCAGCTGCACCGGGTCGTCAGCTGCTTCGGTCGACGGCAGGCGTGCCAGCAGCGCAGGGGCCGCCACGGCGCACAGCGGGTGCCGTTCCAGTTCGCTGGCATGCAGCTGTGAATCGGGCAGGCGGCCAAGCCGGATCGCCAGGTCGAAGCGCTCGGGAATCAGGTCGGCCGGTGCCGGTGACGTGGACAGGTGCAACTGCAGGGCCGGGTGCTGCGCCCGGAACGCCTGCAGCGCGGGGATCAGCCGCAGCTGCGCATACTCCGGTGTGGTGGTCAGGCGCAGCAGACCCTGCAGTTGCTGCTGGTCGCGGCGCGCGGCATCGATGGCCGCCTGTGCCGCATCCAGCGCCTGCACGCAGTGCTGCAGGAACTGCTCGCCGGCCTCGGTCAGGGCCAGGTGCCGGGTACTGCGCAGCAGCAGGGTTACGCCCAGATCCTGTTCCAGCCGCTTCAGGTTGAAGCTGACCACCGCGCGGCTGAGACCAAGGCGGTCGGCGGCAGCGGTCAGGCTGCCGGCTTCGACCACGGCGCGGAAGATATCGAAGCGATCAAGGCTGACCATGACGCTGCATTGTCAAAATTGGTTTGACAGTGTTGCAGCTGGCGTCGTGTTTTTCCAATAACGCCGGTTCGCCATGCTGGCACCTTCGTTGCTGGAGCCTGCTGATGCCTTCCCCGCGCCTGCGCCATGAGGCGATTTTCCTGCTGGTGTTCGCCCTGGACCTGGTGAACATGTTCATCGCCACCGTGGCCTATCCCGCACTGGCGTCCGAGCTGCAGGCCGATGTGGGCTTGTTGGCCTGGGTGGGCACTGCCTACATGCTCGGCCTGAGCGTGGTGATTCCGCTGGCGCCGTGGCTGGCCGCGCGCTGCGGCGAACGACGCCTGTTGCTGGTCGCGCTGCTGCTGTTCGCCGCCGCTGCGGTGCTGGCGGGGGCTGCACCGTCCATCGGCTGGCTGCTGGTCTGGCGCCTGCTGCAGGGCCTGGCCGGTGGCCTGTTGATCCCGGTGGCGCAGGCCGCGGCATATCGGCAGTGCACGCCCGACCAACGTGGCGCGCTGACCCGGCGCATCCTGCTGGTGGCGCTGCTGGTCCCGGCACTGGCCCCCGCGCTGGGCGGGCTGCTGGTGCAGTGGCTGTCCTGGCGCGGCGTGCTGTGGGCCAGCCTGCCGTTGGTGGTGGTGGCCATCGCCCTGGTGCTGGCCTGGATGCCGTCCGATGGTGAACGCACTGCGCCCCGGCTGCAGGCCTATGCGCTGGCCACGGCGATGAGTGCGCTGGGCGTGCTGCTGCTGGCGCTGACCTGGCTGGGTGAACCCGGCCACCGGATTGCCGGCGCGGTGCTGTTGTTGCTGGCGCTGGTGCTGGCGACGGCCCACCTGCGCCACGCACGCCGGCAGGCGCAGCCGCTGCTGCGCTGGTCGTTGCTGTCCCATCGCGGCCTTCGACTGGCAATGCTGGTCTACCTGGCCGTACCCGGCGTGTTCATCGGCAGTCAGTTGGCCAGCACGCTGCAGCTGCACCAGGCCGGGTTCAGTGCTGCACGCATCGGTGCGCTGATGCTGCCTTGGGCGCTGGCGTCGGCCGTGGCGATCACCGGCAGCCGGCGGCTGCTGGCGCGTTTCGGGCCGGGCGCAGTACTGCGTGTCGGCATGCTGTTGCAGGCCAGTGGCCTGCTGCTGATGGCCCTGCTGCCGCAGCCTTCATTCGCGCTGGCGGCGCTGCTGTTTGCGCTGATGGGCGCGGGCGGCAGCCTGTGCAGCAGCACCGCACAGACGCTGGCCTTCCACGGTGTGGAGGCCGAGGTGCTGGGTGATGCCAGCGCGCTGTGGAATCTCAACCGACAGCTCAGCTTCTGTCTTGGCACCGCCGCCATTGCGCTGCTGCTGGCCTTGGCCATGCAGTGGCTGCCGGCGCGGGCCACCGGTGTGGCGCTGGGCCTGGCCGCTTTCCTTTCCCTGCTGCCGATGGCGCTGTTGCGCCGCGGGCAGCCCTTGGTCCTTCCGCAACCGGAGAATGCCTGATGCACCGCACCGCCGAACATGAAATCCACGAACTGCACGACAAACTGCAGGTCTGGTTCCGCGCCGAGGTGGGCGCCGAAGCGCTGGGCGACCTGATGGCGCACTTCTGCGCAGACTTCAGCATGGTCGGCATCGCCGGGCGGCGGCTGGACCGGGATGCGGTGCAGGCGCTGTTCGTGGGTGGGCACGGCGCGCGCCCCGGCCTGGAGATCGCCATCGAAGACGTGCAGCGGATCCAGGCGCCCGCACCACTGGCGGTGCTGCGTTATCGCGAAGGGCATGCGGTGGCTGGTGGAGCGCTGGCCTGGCGGGAATCGTTGGCGGTGCTGCGGCAGGACACGGGGCGCTGGCGCTGGTTGGCACTGCACGAGGTCCCCGCGGGCTGATGGATCCGCCGGGCATGGCCCGGCGCTACCGAAGACCGCGGGAACGGGTAGCGCCGGGCCATGCCCGGCGAGCGCAGCGGCCGCCAGGAATACGGTAGCGCCGGGCCATGCCCGGCGAGCGCAGCGGCCGCCGACCGCACATGTGCCATCAGTCGTGCCCCGGACACCACAGAACGCAAAGCCGGCGCACACTTCGGCGCGGTGGGCAGGAGTACGCTGGAACCTTTCCTGCCGAGGGGTCATCCATGCATGTGCGTGCCGTTGCTGTAGCCATCGCCCTGTGCCTGTCCAGCAGCGTGCTGGCCGCCGATACCCCGCCGATGACCCCGGACATCAGTGGCAAGCCGTTCGTTGCACCGGATATCGGCCGCGACTACGACAAGCGCGTGGTGATGGTGCCGATGCGCGACGGCACCCGCCTGTACACCGTGATCGTGGTGCCCAAGGGCGCCCACAATGCGCCGATCCTGCTGACCCGCACCCCCTACGATGCTGCCGGCCGCGCCAACCGCAGCGATTCGCCGCGCATGCGTGACCTGCTGCCACAGGGCGACGAGGTGTTCGTCGACGGCGGCTATATCCGCGTGTTCCAGGATATCCGCGGCAAGTACGGTTCCGAAGGCGATTACGTGATGACCCGGCCGCTGCGCGGGCCGCTGAACAACACCAAGGTCGACCACGCCACCGATGCCTGGGACACCATCGACTGGCTGGTCAAGCACGTGCCGGAAAGCAACGGCAAGGTCGGCATGCTGGGCTCGTCCTACGAAGGCTTCACCGTAGTGATGGCGCTGACCAACCCGCACCCCGCGCTGAAGGTGGCCGCGCCACAGAGCCCGATGGTGGATGGCTGGATGGGCGATGACTGGCTGAACTACGGTGCCTTCCGCCAGGTCAACTTCAACTACTTCGCCATGCAGACTGAGAAGCGCGGCAAGGGCACGCCGCTGCCCAGCCTGGGCTACGACGACTACAGCACCTTCCTGCGCATCGGCTCGGCCGGTGACTACGCGCGTTTCACCGGCGTGGACCAGCTGACCTGGTGGAAGAAGCTGGTGCAGCACCCGGCCTACGATGCGTTCTGGCAGGGCCAGGCGCTGGATGCGGTGATGGCCAACACCCCCTTGAAGGTGCCCACGATGTGGCTGCAGGGCCTGTGGGACCAGGAAGACATGTGGGGCGCCAACCATGCCTACCAGGCCATGGAAGGACGGGATACCGGCAACAACCACAACTACCTGGTGATGGGCCCGTGGCGGCACAGCCAGGTGAACTACAGCGGCAGCGAACTGGGCGCCCTGAAGTTCGATGGCGATACCGCCCTGCAGTTCCGCCGCGATGTGCTCAAGCCGTTCTTCGACCAGTATCTGGTGGACGGTGCGGCGAAGGCCGACACCCCGCCGGTGCTGGTCTACAACACCGGTGAAAACCACTGGGACCGCCTGCAGGGCTGGCCGCGCAGCTGCGAAACGAACTGCACGGCGGCCAGCAAGCCGTTGTACCTGCGTGCCGGCGGCAAGCTGGCCTTCCAGGCGCCGGCGGCAGGCGAGGGCGACTACGAGGAGTACGTGTCCGACCCGGCCAAGCCGGTGCCCTTCGTGCCGCGCCCGGTGCGCTTCGCCGACCGTGACATGTGGACCACCTGGCTGGTGAAGGACCAGCGCTTCGTGGATGGTCGGCCCGACGTGCTGACTTTCATCACCGAACCGTTGCGCGAACCGCTGCGCATTGGCGGTGCGCCGGTGGTGCACCTGCAGGCGTCCACCAGTGGCACCGACAGCGACTGGGTGGTGAAGCTGATCGATGTGTATCCGGACCAGGAAGCATCGACGCCGGAGATGGGCGGCTATGAGTTGCCGGTCTCACTGGCGATCTTCCGCGGCCGCTACCGCGAAAGCTTCAGCGAGGCCAAACCGCTGGCCGCCAACCAGGTGCTGCCGTACCGCTTCGATCTGCCCAACGCCAACCACACCTTCCAGAAGGGGCACCGGGTGATGGTGCAGGTGCAGTCCAGCCTGTTCCCGCTGTATGACCGCAACCCGCAGACCTACGTGCCGAACATCTACCTGGCCAAGCCGGGCGATTACCAGAAGGCCACGCAGCGGGTCTGGCACAGTGCCGCGCAGGCCAGCTACATCGATCTGCCGGTGTATTGAGGGGGCGGGGTGACGCCGGGCATGGCCCGGCGGACCCGATTGTGATGACGTCCAACACGTGTCGACCAAGGTCGACACCTACCAGAGCGGGTGGCAGCGCCGGGCCATGCCCGGCGGATGCGTTCCAGAGCGGGTGGTAGCGCCGGGCCATGCCCGGCGGATGCGCGGCTTATGCGCCCAAGGCGGGGTAATCGGTGTAGCCGTGCTCGCCGCCGCCATACAGCGTGGCCGGGTCCAGCTCGGCCAGGGCCGCGCCGCTGCGCAGGCGTGCAACCAGATCAGGGTTGGCGATGAACGCGCGACCGAAGGCGACCATGTCGGCGTAGCCGCTGGCGACGGCCTGCTCGGCACTGTCCACGTCATAGCCGTTGTTGGCGATCCACGGGCCGCGGAAGCGGGCACGCAGCGCGGCGTAGTCGAATGCGATGTTGTCCCGGTCACCGCCGGTGGCGCCTTCGATCACGTGAATGAAGGCCAGCCCTTCGATGCTGTCCAGACGTTCCACCGCGCGGTTGAACAGCGGCTGCGGATCGCTGTCGTGTGCATCGTTGACCGGGGTGACCGGCGACAGACGCACGCCGGTACGGGCCGCGCCGATGGCCTCGGCCACGGCACTGGTTACTTCAAACAGCAGGCGCGTGCGGTTTTCGATGCTGCCACCGTAGGCATCGCTGCGGTGGTTGCTGCCGTCGCGCAGGAACTGGTCGATCAGGTAGCCGTTGGCTGCATGGACTTCCACGCCATCAAAGCCCGCCGCGATGGCGTTGCGTGCGGCGATGCGGTAGTCCTCGATCAACGCCGGAATTTCATCGATGGCGAGTGCGCGCGGCGCGGACACATCCTCGAAGCCGTTGGCGGTGAAGGTCTTGCCGTTGGCGCGGATCGCGCTGGGTGCCACCGGCACTTCACCTTCCGGCAGCAGGCTGGTGTGGGAAATGCGGCCCACATGCCACAACTGCAGCACGATGCGGCCGCCTTCTGCGTGCACGGCATCGGTAATGGATTTCCAGGCCGCAACCTGTTCGGCGCTGTAGATGCCCGGGGTGTCCAGGTAGCCCTGGCCAAGCGGACTGATCTGGGTGGCTTCGGCAATGATCAGGCCGGCGCTGGCGCGCTGCTGGTAGTAGGTGACCGCCAGCGGCGACGGCACGCGATCGGGCAGGGCGCGGTTGCGCGTAAGCGGGGCCATGGCGATGCGGTTGGCAACGGCGATATCACCCAGGCGGGTGGGCGTGAACAACACGCGGGATTCAGCACTCATCGGGGGTCCATGCACGGCAGGGGAGGTGTGCATGAGCATAGGGCGCTGCGCGTTGCAGCGATGGGAAGGATCGTTGCGTGGCGGCGGTGCGCCGCGTGCCGTTTCCGTAACACGTTGCGGCGTAGATTCGAGAGCAGGCGGGCAGGCCCGCATCGATTGCCAACACGTGGAGTACACAGATGATCGACTATCAGCTGGGCGGAAAGACCGCCATCGTTACCGGCGGTGTTTCCGGCATCGGCTTGGCCGTGGCCGAGCTGCTGGCTGCATCGGGCGCGCGCATTTCGGTGTGGGACCTGAAGCAGGACGCCGTGGATGCGACCGTACAGGCCTTGAAGGCCAAGGGTGCCGAAGCGATCGGCATCGCGCTGGACGTGACCGACGAGGCAGCGGTGGAAGCGGCCGTGCAGCGCACGGTGAGCGAACTGGGCGGGCTGGATGTGGCCGTGAACAATGCCGGTATCGGCGGCCCGGCGGCCAGCAGCGGCGATTACCCGGTTGATGGCTGGAAGCGCGTGGTGGATGTGAACCTGACCAGCGTGTTCCTGTGCCAGCGTGCGCAGATCCAGGCGATGCGCGCGGCGGGCAAGGGCGGCAGCATCATCAACATGGCCTCGATCCTGGGCCAGGTGGGCTTTGCCGGTTCCACCGCGTACGTGGCGGCCAAGCACGGCGTGGTGGGCCTGACCCAGACTGCGGCATGGGAACACGCCGCCGACGGCATCCGCATCAACGCCGTCGGTCCGGGCTTCATTGCCACGCCGCTGCTGGACAAGATGGATGCCAACGCGCGTGCCACGCTGGAAGCCAAGCATGCCCTGAAGCGGCTGGGCAAGCCGGACGAGGTGGCGGCGCTGGTGGCCTGGCTGGCCAGCAATGACGCCTCGTTCGCGACGGGGACCTATTACGCGATCGATGGCGGTTACCTGGCGCAGTAATGCGCTGAGGTGCGGTGCCGCCGGGCAGGGCCCGGCGCTACCGGGTGAACCGCCCGTGCGGGCGCCTTCACTGTGGTGCCACGCGCCGCGCGCGACGCTCCGGGAAAATCCCGGAGCCTGCCGATGGAACTCACCCAGGACGTATCCATCCTGCTGCGCGTTGCCGCCGCCATGCTGTTTGGCGGCGTGCTGGGCGTCGAGCGCGAGATGGGCAAACATGCCGCGGGCCTGCGCACACACATGCTGATTGCGGGCGCGGCAGCGCTGATCGTCGGCCTGGGCGATTCGGTGGCCGAACATTTCCAGCAGGAGCGCTACCGTGACCTGCTGCAGGTCGATCCGGTGCGCCTGATCGAGGCCGTGGTGGCCTGCGTGGGTTTCGTTGCCGCCGGCACCATCCTGCGTGGCAACCGCGAAGACCAGGTCAGCGGTCTAACGACCGCCAGTTCTCTTGTGATGGCCGCCGCCATCGGCATTGCCGTGGGCATTGGCAAGTACGTGATCGCGATGGGGGTGAGCGTGCTGTGCCTGCTGGTGCTGGCGGTGATACGACGGGTGGAGAAGAAGCTGTGAGTGCCGGGGTGGGGTCGGAGCCCCTGCGGGGATCCGATCCCGATGCCATGTAGGTCGCAGCCCCTGCGGGGATCCGACCCCGCCGCGCCCAGGGTCAGATCCCCGCAGGGGCTCTGACCCTTTCTCTTAATGGTCATACCAATAAATCAGAACTAACGCTATGGTCTAATAGGCGTCCTGCGGGAATGGCGGTTCAATCCGCCATCAGTGGTGCATTTGTTGCGGGCAATGGTACGACCAATGTCCGCACGCCACGGACCGCCCCACTGCGGTGGGTTCCCCGTCAACGCCGAGATTTTCCATGCAGCCCTGGCAACACCTGTACGACCCCGCCGGCAACCTGTGGTTGTCCAGCCTGATCGCGCTGCTGCCGATCGCCTTCTTCTTCGTCGCCCTGGCCGTGCTGCGCATGAAGGGCTGGCTGGCCGGTACGATTACCGTGGCCATCGCGCTCGGCGTGGCCCTGCTGTTCTACCGCATGCCGCTGGCGCAGGCGCTGGGCGCGGCCGGCTATGGCTTCGTCTACGGCCTGTGGCCGATCGCCTGGATCATCATCGGCGCAGTGTTCCTGTACAAGGTTTCGGTCAAGACCGGGCAGTTCGACATCATCCGCGCATCGATCCTGTCGGTTACCGAAGACCAGCGCCTGCAGATGCTGATGGTGGGCTTTGCCTTCGGTGCCTTCCTGGAAGGCGCCGCTGGGTTCGGCGCGCCCGTGGCGATTACCGCCGCGCTGCTGGTCGGCCTGGGCTTCAAGCCGCTGTATGCGGCCGGCCTGTGCCTGATCGTCAACACCGCACCGGTGGCGTTCGGTGCCATGGGCATTCCGATCATCGTCGCCGGGCAGGTGACCGGCCTGGACGCGTTCGAGATCGGCCAGATGGCCGGCCGCCAGCTGCCGTTCCTGACCATCATCGTGCTGTTCTGGATCATGGCGATCATGGATGGCTGGCGCGGCATCAAGGAAACCTGGCCGGCGGTGCTGGTGGCCGGTGGTTCCTTCGCCATCGCCCAGTACCTGACCTCCAACTTCATCGGCCCGGAGCTGCCGGACATCACCGCCTCGCTGGCCTCGCTGGTCTGCCTGACCCTGTTCCTGCGCCGCTGGAAGCCGGTGCGCATCTTCCGTTTCGATACCGAAACCAGTGCCCAGGCCGCGGCGCAGGCGCTGGAGGCACCGCGCCATAGCGTGGGCCAGATTGCCAAGGCGTGGTCGCCGTTCCTGATCCTCACCGCAATGGTCACGCTGTGGAGCATCAAGCCGTTCAAGGCGTTGTTCGCCGCCGGCGGTGCGCTGCAAGGCTGGGTATTGAAGATTCCGGTGCCGGGTCTGGACCAGATGGTGCAGAAGATGCCGCCGATCGTGCCGGCGCCGCTCAGCTACGAAGCGGTCTACAAGTTTGACTGGTTCTCGGCCACCGGCACCGCCATCATCCTGGCCGCGGTGATCGCCATCATCGCCCTGCGCATGCCGGCCAAGGCCGCGCTGCAGACCTTCGGCGAAACCGTGCGCGAGCTGCGCGTGCCGATCTATTCCATCGGCATGGTGCTGGCCTTTGCCTTCATCGCCAACTACTCCGGGCTGTCGGCCACCCTGGCGCTGGCGCTTGCCCACACCGGTGATGCGTTCCCGTTCTTCTCGCCGTTCCTGGGCTGGCTGGGCGTGTTCCTGACCGGTTCGGATACCTCTTCGAACGCGCTGTTCTCTGCCTTGCAGGCGACCACGGCGCAGCAGATCGGCGTGTCCGATGTGCTGCTGGTGGCGGCCAACACCACTGGCGGTGTGACCGGCAAGATGATTTCCCCGCAGTCCATTGCCATTGCCTGTGCGGCGGTGGGCCTGGCCGGCAAGGAATCGGACCTGTTCCGCTTCACCGTCAAGCACAGCCTGATCTTCACCACGATGGTCGGCCTGATCACCCTGGCCCAGGCCTACTGGCTGACCTGGATGATTCCCTGAGCCATGGCCGCTCTGCTTCTCCAGCCTCGTGCGGTTCGGGTGACAATGGCGCCATGAGCATGCAACGGGTTTCGGACAAGGTGGCCGCGCAGCTGCGCGCGCTGGTGCAGGAACAGCAGCTGCAGCCGGGCGACCGGCTGCCGGCCGAACGCGCCCTGGCGGTGCAGCTGGGCGTATCGCGCACGGCGTTGCGCGAGGCCATTGCACAGCTGGCCAGCCAAGGCCTGCTGACTGCCCGTGTGGGTGGCGGCACCTTCGTGGCCGCACCGGCAGCACGCGCCCGGCAGACGCTGGATGAACCGCTGGCGCCGTACCTGCCGCTGTTCCAGGGCGACCCGGAATACCGCTTCGACGTGCTGGAAATCCGCCATGCACTGGAGGGCGCCACGGCCTGGCACGCCGCATTGCGTGCGACCGATGAGGACCGCACGCGCATCGCCGCCGCGTTCCAGACCATGATGGACGCGCACGGCAAGGATGACCCCGCCGGCGAAGCGCAGGCCGACGCCGCGTTCCATCTGTCCATTGCCGAGGCGTCGCACAACCTGGTGCTGCTGCAGGTGATGCGTGGCCTGTTCGAACTGCTGCAGACCAACATCTCGCAGAGCCGCGAGAAGCTGTACACCTCGGCCCGCACCTTCTCGCCGCTGTCCGACCAGCATCGGGAAATGATGGATGCGGTGCTGGCCGGCGACCCCGAGCGTGCGCGCGCGGCCGCGCATGCCCACCTTGAATTCGTGCACACCACGCTGCGCACGCTCGATGACAACGAAGCCCGGCGTGCACGGGCCTCGCGCCTGCCGTCCCCGCACGGCTGACTACTTCCGGTTGACCCCATGATCATTTCCGCCTCCACCGATTACCGTGCCGCAGCGCAACGCCGGCTGCCGCCGTTCCTGTTCCATTACATCGATGGCGGCGCGTATGCCGAGCACACGCTGAAGCGCAACGTTTCCGATCTGTCCGACATCGCGCTGCGCCAGCGCATCCTGCGCAACATGTCCGACCTGAGCCTGGAAACGGAGCTTTTCGGCGAGAAACTGGCGATGCCGGTGGCGCTGGCGCCGGTGGGCCTGACCGGCATGTACGCACGTCGTGGCGAAGTGCAGGCGGCACGGGCCGCGGACAGTCGCGGCATTCCGTTCACCCTGTCCACGGTGTCGGTGTGCCCGATCGAGGAAGTGGCACCGGCCATCCAGCGCCCGATGTGGTTCCAGCTGTACGTGCTGCGCGACCGCGGCTTCATGCGCAATGCGCTGGAGCGGGCGCAGGCCGCCGGCGTGACCACCCTGGTGTTCACCGTGGACATGCCGGTGCCCGGTGCGCGCTATCGTGACGCGCACTCGGGCATGAGCGGCCCCAATGCGCCGCTGCGTCGCATCGGCCAGGCCATCAGCCATCCGCGTTGGGCATGGGATGTGGGTCTGTTCGGTCGACCGCACGACTTGGGCAATATTTCCGCCTACCGCGGCCATCCGACCGGCCTGGCGGACTACATCGGCTGGCTGGGCAGCAACTTCGATCCGTCCATTTCCTGGAAGGACCTGGAATGGATCCGCGAGTTCTGGAAGGGGCCGATGGTGATCAAGGGCATCCTCGACCCGGACGATGCGCGGGATGCAGTGAAGTTCGGCGCCGATGGCATCGTGGTCTCCAACCACGGCGGCCGCCAGCTCGATGGTGTGCTGTCCACCGCGCGGGCGCTGCCGGCCATTGCCGATGCGGTGCAGGGCGATCTGAAGATCCTGGCTGACTCGGGCGTCCGCAATGGCCTGGACGTGGTGCGCATGCTGGCGCTTGGCGCCGACACGGTGTTGCTGGGGCGCGCCTTCGTCTACGCTCTGGCGGCCCAGGGCGAGGCCGGCGTAGCCAACCTGCTGGACCTGATCGCCAAGGAAATGCGGGTGGCGATGACGTTGACCGGCGCGCGCCGCATTGCCGATATCGGCCGCGATTCACTGGTGAGCCTGCCGTGAGCGGCGATGACGCGGTGCTGCAGCAGCTGCGCCAGGCGGTCGGCCGCCGCCATGTACTGACCGGCGACAAGGCCACCCGCCGTTTCCGCCGCGGCTACCGTTTCGGTGAAGGCCCGGTGCTGGCGGTGGTGCGCCCCGGTACGCTGCTGGAACTGTGGCACGTGCTGCAGGCCGCGGTGCAGGGCGGCGCGGCGATCATCCTGCAGGCGGCCAACACCGGCCTGACCGGCGGCTCGACCCCGGATGGCGATGACTATGGGCGCCCGATCGTGCTGGTCAGCACACTGCGGCTGACCGGCATCCAGCTGTTGAACGAAGGCCGCCAGGTACTGTGCCTGCCCGGTGCCACCCTGGACCGCCTTGAGCAGACGCTGGCGCCGCTGGGGCGCGAACCGCATTCGGTGATCGGTTCGTCCTGCATTGGTGCCTCGGTGCTGGGCGGGGTCTGCAACAACTCCGGCGGCGCCCTGGTGCGCCGTGGTCCGGCCTACACCGAGCTGGCGCTGTATGCACAGGTCGATGCGCAGGGCCGGCTGCAACTGGTCAACCACCTGGGCATCGCCCTGGGCGATACCCCCGAGCAGATCCTGCAGCGCCTGCAGGACGGGCAGTACAGTGCGGCCGACGTGGGCGATGGCGATGGGCGCGCCGCGTCCGACCAGCGCTACAGCGACGACGTGCGCCAGGTCGATGCCGATACCCCGGCACGCTTCAATGCCGACCCTGGCCGCCATTTCGAGGCCGCCGGCTCTGCCGGCAAGCTGGCGGTGTTCGCCGTGCGCCTGGACACGTTCGAGAAAGAAGCGGCCGAAGTGTTCTACATCGGCAGCAACCACACCGCCACGCTCACCGCCATCCGCCGCCAGCTGCTGACCGGCTTCGAGCGGCTGCCGATCGCGGGGGAATACATCCACCGTGATGCCTATGACATCGGCGAGCGCTACGGCAAGGACACCTTCCTGCTGATCGACCGGCTGGGCACCGCGCGCGTGCCAGCGGCCTTCGCCTTGAAAAGCCGGGTGGATGGCTGGTTCGAGCGGATCGGGCTGCGCGGCGTGACCGACCGGGTAATGCAGACGTTGACCACGCTGCTGCCTTCGCACCTGCCGCCGCGCATGGGCGAGTTCCGCCAGCGCTTTGAGCATCATCTGCTGTTGAAGGTCTCCGCGCAGGATGCGGCCGAGACCGAGCGATGGCTGCGCGAGTGTTTCGCCAACCATGAGGGCGGTTTCTTCCGCTGCACGGCCGAAGAAGGGCGCAAGGCGTTCCTGCACCGGTTCGCGGTGGCCGGTGCCGCGGTGCGCTACCGCGAAGTGCATCGCGCGCAGGTGCAGGACATCGTGGCGCTGGATATCGCGCTGCGCCGGGATGACGCCGAATGGTTCGAAACCCTGCCGGCAGATATCGACGGACGGCTGCTGCACAAGCTCTACTACGGCCACTTCCTGTGCCACGTGTTCCACCAGGACTACATCGCGCGCAAGGGCGAAGACCCGATGGCGATCGAACATGCGATGTGGGCACTGCTGGACCAGCGTGGGGCGGAGTATCCGGCCGAGCACAACGTGGGCCATCTGTATCCGGCCAAGCCGGCGCTGGCGGCGTTCTATCGGTCGCTGGATCCGAGCAACACGTTCAACCCCGGCATCGGCCATACCTCGAAAGCGAAGGGGTGGGGCGGGTGTGATTGCGCCGGTTCGGTAGAGTCGAGCTTGCTCGACTGAACGAAGGCAGTCGAGCAAGCTCGACGCTACGAAATGCCGGAGCCGGAGCAGTCGAGCAAGCTCGACGCTACGAAATGCCGGAGCCGGAGCAGTCGAGCAAGCTCGACTCTACTATCATGCGGGTTCGGCATGGATGCGCGGATGCGCAGGAGCGATGATGCACACCCCGATGTCACACGCGGCATTGGCCGCGCTGTTGCTGGCCAGCCCGGCACTGGCGCTGGCGCGGGGATCGATTCTTCCGCAGCAGCGCGATGCCGCTGGCAATGTGATGGAGCCCTTGGGCCAGGTGCTGCGCGTGGATGAACGCGGCGGACCCTCGGGTCTGTATGAATGCACCCGCGATGGCTTTTGGTGCGTGCGCGTGCAGCCGGCCGCTGCGGACGGCGAGCGGCCGAGCATGCTGGAAGTGCTGGAGAAAGTGGCGGGCGAGCGTGAGCCGCACGCCTACCACGTGAGCATCGATCTCCCGCCCGACGGCGAACTGTCCGTATGGCCGTGGATCGTGCGGCTGGCGCCGGGCGTGGGCGCCGACCAGACGGTAGCCGATCCGCAGCAGCGTGCGCGGCAGAATGTGCTGGTGGGCGGCATCAGCAAGGTCAGCACGATGTATTCCGGCGGCGGTGCCGAGGCGTCGCGCCTGCAGTTGGCGCGCGTGCGGCACCTGGACGACGGCATCCAGATCGACGATGCGGTGCTGGGCCTGGCGTGGACGGGCGAGGCGGAGATCCGGGCCTGCTTCGGCGAGCAGGACGTGAAGCGGCGCGCCGGGGCGTGCCATGACACCTACGGATTCACGGCACGGCTTTCGCTGGATGCCGCTGCCACGGGCATGCCGGTGCTGCGTTACCAGACCGTGGCCACGCGTTTTCCGGCCGGTGTTTCGCGAAACGAAGATTCATTGGCCAGGGCGCCACTGACCAGGAAGGACCTGCGGACCGAGCAGGTCCCGGCGTGCACCTATGCGCGCATGTTCCACTTCAGGGGTGGTGCATACCAGCCGGACCAGGCATTGCCCGATTGTTCGGGTTACACGGATCGGTAGAGTCGAGCTTGCTCGACTGAACGAAGGCAGTCGAGCAAGCTCGACCCTACGACATGCCGGGGTGCGGGCCGTGGGGCACGCGCGGGGTCATTCGCAGCGGGCGGCGGTAATGATGTTGTCCTTGTCCACGTACACGCGCAGGCGGTCGGGGCGGATGTCCTTGGTGGTGATCGTGTTCGGCCCGATCGGGTTGACCAGGCCGGCGCCGCTCTCGCGTGACAGGCGGCGCATGTTGGCTTCGTCGGCCGGCTGCCCGACGGCCCAGCCCAGTGCGCTGGCGTTGCATTGGCCGCTGCCGCTTACCTGCGGGCCGGGCGTGCTGACACAGGCCGACAGCAGCAGGGCCGAGGCGGGCAGCAGCAGGGACAGGCGGATGGCGGTCATGCGGGCGCTCCTGCGCAGGGGATTGGCTGCACCATAGCACCGCCGCCGTGCGGCCGGGAGCGATGCGATCATTGCCGCTGGCGGCGCCACGCTGCATAGTGGCCGGTGTATCGACAGGCGTGTGATCGCAGATGAAGGCAGGCAGGTTCCACCCGGCGCAGATCCTGGCAGGCGTGCTGTGCCTGTGCACGGCAGTGCTCGCCCACGCGCAGGTCGACCCGGCCCCGGCGGCCGATGGCACCCCATTCGGTGCCTGGCGCAATCTGCAGACCGAAACCGGCTACGAGCCGGCGCAGCGCAACCTCGCCTTTGCCATGCTGCCGCAGGCGGCCACCCGCGGCGACCGGTTCGCGATCCTGGACCGCGAGGGCCGGCGCACGGTGTGCTGCCTGCAGGTGGCCAGTCCATCGCTGGGGGTCAATGCACTGCGCGAGCAGTACCACCTGCCTGCCGTATGGGTGGCCGATCTGAGCAATCTGCACAGCGCCGCGCGACCGTATGTGCCGCATGTGTATGCCATGCAGCGGGTGGACGAGCTGATCGACTACCGCTTCGCCGATGTGCCTGGCGCGTACAGCGATCTGGGCGGCCTGCTGCTGCCCGAAGGTGCCGCGGTGGATGCTGCGGGCACGACCGTGCGCTGGGGCCAGGCGCAGTACCAACTGAAGTTCCAGCGTCTGCCGCAGGCCGATGAGGAAGGCGCGCTGGACCGTTACACGCTGCAGTTGCTGCCTGCCGGTACGCCGCTGCAGGTCGAAGTGCCGTTCGGCACCTACTGAGGCGTTGCCGGCAGCCGGTAGAATGGCGGCCCGCCTGTACGGAACCCGCCGTGTTCACCCGTTCGTTGCTGCTGTTGTACCTTGCCTGCGTGGCTGGCTGTGCCAGCACGCCGCCGCCGCCCGCCCACTCAGATGCGCTGTGGCGGGTCATCCAGCGTGACTGCCTGAGCGAGCGGGGCCCGCAGGGAAGCTGCCTGCAGGTGGAAACCGCCGCCGACCGGCGCGACGTGCTGGTGAAGGATACCCACGGCGATTACCAGTACCTGCTGATGCCGCTGGACAAGGTGAGCGGCATTGAAAGCCCGGTGCTGTACCGGCGCGGTGTGCCCAACTATTTCGCTGCGGCCTGGCGGGCCCGCGTACACAGCGAACGGGCACTGGGCCAGGCCCTGCCGCGTGAAGTGGCCAGCCTGGCGCTGAATTCGCCGCACGGACGTTCGCAGCACCAGCTGCATATCCATGTGGACTGCCTGCGCGCCGATGTACTGCAGGCGCTGGACGCGCATGCCGCTGCGCTGGAAACCCGCTGGGCGTCGCTGCCTGTGCCCTTGCGCGGCCACCAGTACCAGGCGCGCCTGCTGCCCGGTGCCGAACTGACCGCCAATCCGCTGAACCTGCTGGCCCATGAGCTGAGCGGCGTGGGCGATGTCGGCCAGTGGAGCCTGCTGGTGGCGGGCCGGCAGAACGTGCAGGGTACGCCCGGTTTCGTGCTGCTGGCGACCCGACTGGATCCGGCCAGCGGCAACGACGCCAGCGCCGAGGAACTGCAGGACCATGCGTGTTCGGTACTGACCGGCGCCGGCCAGGCGCTGGAGCGGGTGCGCTAGCCCAACTCGCCCTGGCGGCGGCGCCATTCCGGCGCGGTCAGCGCGTGCAGGTGGCGATCCTGCCACTGCTGGCCGTCGTAGTGCTGGCCGCGCAGCACGCCCTCGTGGGCGAAGCCCGCTTCGGTCCATGCCGATGCGATGGCCGTTGGGGTCCGTGCCGGCAGCAGGACGTACAGGCGGTGCAGGCCCACCTGTTCGAACAGGAACGGGCACAGCGCGTGCAGCGTGTCGCTCAGGCGTTCGGCACCACGCCACGGGCCCTGGCAGAACGGGTGCAGTTCGGCGCTGCGCGCCTGGGTGGACTGCAGGCGTACGCCCAGTTGATCCACCAGGCGACGGCTGCTGGCGTCGAACACGCCCAGCAGCAGTTGATCGTTGTCGAACTGCAGGCGTGAGCGCTGCACGCCGATCAGCAGTTGTACGTCGGCGTCCGGGCGGCAGCTGAAGCCGTGCTGCGCGCGGCGTGTCACGCACAGACCCAGCCACTCGTTCAGGTCATTGCGGTGCAGCGGGCGCACGATCACGCCGCCGTGGGCCAGGTGCAGCAGGTGCCGGCGCAGGACCGGGTGCAGTGCGGGAATGGGAGAGGGAAGGGGTTCGGTACACATGCATTCGACGGTGACCTGCCGGCCCGGCAGAAACCATCGAATACGTTGCAAAACGCCTGCAGGCGTCCAGTACGCTAGGGCAACGCAGCGACGCCGTAGGATTCGATCACATAGCTGAAAGGCTGCTGCTCGCGGTCGCGCAGGAGTGCACGTACTTCCAGGATCACGCCCTGATTGCCTTCGCCACGTGGCGGCCAGAACGTCTGGTCGGCCAGGGTCTGGCGCTGGAACCCGAGCGGCCCGACCACGCGGCCGAAGGGCTCGTCGGTGCTGTCCAGCACCTGGTTCATCGCCGCGCTCAGGCGGGCAGGCAGGTACCAGTTGTCGGCCTCGGACAGCACACGGCTGCCGCAGACGAGCTGCACGCGACGGTAGTGCACGGCGCTGCCATCGGTTGCACCCAGCGCGAGCAGCACATCGGCCGGGGCAGCCTTGTCCTGGCCACGCACGCGTACCGCACGCACCCGCGCCTGCTCGGCCAAGCCGTGCTCGGCACACCAGCTTTCCAAGGTGGCGGTGGCGCTCTGGCCACTGAGCACCCGCTGGTGCAGGCGTTCCACCAGCACGGCGGCGGCGATGCGCTGCTGGCCGGGGGGCGCGGGCGGCGGGGTGGTGGCCGCGGCATCGCTGGCGGACAGGCTGGCGATCGGAGCGGCGGCCAACAGGGACGCGGCCTGCCAGCGGCGAAGACGATCGTGGCGGTCGGACGGGCCCATGCGGCATCTACAGCGGGAACAGAGCGCTATGTTACCTGTTCAGGGGTGTGTGCAGCGTGGCGACGAGACGGACGCATCGCTTTGGTGAATGTGTGGCATTGCCATATTTCGTTTGCCGATGGCAGCGAGTGGGCGCACGATGGGCCCCTTGTCTGGCCTGTGGAGTAACCCATGACCCTTCAGTTCGTGCATGGTGGCGTCGACCGCCACGGGGCGCCGCTGCACTTCCACATCCGTGACGGCCAGCTGCAGGCGATCAACGCAGCGGGCGGCGCGGCAGAGGGGGCGGAAAGCGTCAATCTGGCCGGTTTCACCCTGTTGCCGGGGCTGGTCGATGGCCATATCCATCTGGACAAGAGCTTCGTCGGTGACCGCTGGCACCCGCACCAGCCGGTAGCCAGCCTGCGCGAGCGCCTGGCCGTGGAAAAGGCCGCCGTCGCCGCGGCCGCGCCCATGGTCGAGCGTGCCGAGGCGCTGATCCGCCAATGCAGTGCCTTCGGCACCGTGGCCATGCGCTGCCATGTGGACATTGATGGCAGTACCGGCCTGCAGCATCTGCAGGCGGTACGCGAAGCGGCCGACCGCTGCGCGGACATCATGCAGATCCAGCTGGTGGCGTTCCCGCAGGCCGGGGTGATGTCCTGCCCGGGCACCGCCGAGGTGCTGCGGCAGGCCCTGGACGCTGGCGTGCAGGTGTTGGGCGGCATCGATCCGACCACGCTGGACGGTGATGCGGAAGCACAGCTTGCCCTGTTGTTCGGCTTGGCCGAGCGCCACGCCGTGCGCCTGGACATCCATCTGCATGAGCCGGGCGAAACTGGACTGGCGCAGTTGCTGCGGATTGCCGCGCGCACCCAGGCCGCTGGCCTGCAGGGCCGGGTGGCGGTCAGCCATGCCTATGCGCTGGGCGAAGTGCCGCTGGCGCGTGCGCTGCAGGTGGGCGAGGCGCTGGCCCGCGCGGGCGTGGCGATCATGAGCAATGCACCGGGCGACCACCCGTTCCCGCCGTTGCGTGCGCTGCATGATGCCGGGGTACGGGTGTTTGCCGGCAACGACAACATCCGCGATTGCTGGTGGCCCTACGGCAATGGTGATCTGCTGCAGCGGGCGATGCTGCTGGGTTACCGCTCGGGGTTCTACACCGATGCGGATCTGGATCTGGCGCTGGACATGGTGACCACCCATGCCGCACAGGTGATCGGATTGCCGCAGTACGGCATTGGCGAAGGGCTGCCGGCGACGTTCGTGGCAGTGCGCGCGGACCACGGCCCGGCGGCGGTGGCGGGCGTACCGGTCGAACGGCGCGTGGTCGTGCAGGGGCGGTGGTTGTAGTTGGCAGGGCTGCGCCCTGCACCCGCTCGATGCAACGGCAACGGCCAGAGCAACAGCAACAGCTGCATTGCATGGGGTGGCGGGGCGGTGTCGGAGTGCGGGGACGCCGCAAGTACGTCCCTGTAGGCTTGGCAGCCGCATCCATGCGGCTGACACCCCGCACTCCGACACCGCCCCACCTCCGACAGATTCCCGCGCGATCCACGCCGTGCGTGGATGCATTTCGAATTCGATTCGAAATTTTCCATTTCGGTTGAGATTCATCCACGCATGGCGTGGATCTACTGTCGGTTATCGAAACAATTGTTGGTAGATCCACGCCATGCGTGGATGCATGTGTTGGATATCAATTTCAATCGGGGGTCAGAGCCCGTTGCTCAGCAACGGGATCCGACCCCGTGCCGTTCCGTCAGATCGCAGGAAACTGTCGAAGGCGGGGTGGTGTGGGTGGGCAGGACCGCAGGCGCCATGGATGGCGCCTACGAGCCTACACGGACGTACTTGCGGCGTGTCCTGCCCACCCACACCGCCCCGCCATCCCCCAGGAACCCAGCCTTTGACGTTGCTCCTACAGGGGTGCAGGGCGCAGCCCTGCAAACAAAGAACTACTCCGCTTCGCGCTGCACCTGGCGCCAGAGTTCGGCGGCCAGTGCGCGTACGGCTTCGTCTGCGTCGGGGCGGTGCAGCAACCCCAGCTCGTAGTTGTCGATCACCGGCAGGCTGCGTTCGCCATCGATGATGCGATGCTCGCGGCCCACCGCGCGGCGCGGCAGCAGGCTGATGCCGATGCCATCGGCCACCGCGCCCTGGATGCCGCTGAGCGAGGAACTGGTGAACGCAATGCGCCAGCGCAGCCCCAGCGCCTCCACCGCCTGGATCATCTCGTCGCGGTACAGCCCGCGCGGCGGGAAGGTGACCAGCGGCAGCGGATCGTGCTGCAGGCTGCTGCTGCGCACACTGTCGATCCAGTGCATCGGCTCGCGCCGGCAGTGCACCGCCTGGCGGGTGTTGCGGCGCTGCTTCACCAGCACCAGATCCAGCTCGCCATGGTCGAAACCATGGGCCAAGTCGCGGCTCAGGCCGCTGCTGATTTCCAGCTTCACCTGCGGGTGGCGACGGCTGAAGGCGGCCAGCATGCGGGTGGTCTGCGGGTTGACGAAATCTTCGGGCACGCCGATGCGTACCGCAGTTTCCACCGTGGCACCGGCCAGTGCCTGGGCCAGCTCCTCGTTCAGATCAAGCATACGCCGTGCGTAACCCAGCAGGGTGTGGCCGGCGTCGGTGGGGTGCACATCGCGGTGGCCGCGTTCCAGCAGGCGGTGTCCAGCCAGCTCCTCCAGCCGCCGTACCTTCTGGCTGACGGTGGACTGGGTGGAGTGCAGACGGGTGGCAGCGGTGGTGAAACTGCCGCAGTCCGCCACCATCACCAGGGCCCGCAGCAAGTCCAGTTCGAACAAGTTTCTATTCGATTTGGCACTGTCAGCCATTTGAACATTTCACTTCTGGATGATTGCTGCGACTTCTACCATGCAGGAAAGGGTGCGGCAAGCGGGCCGCAGCGCCGCACCGGCCCCGCCGCAGAGGAGAAACGCAGATGCGCATCCATCGTTGCCGCCGCTGTCCCACGCTCGGGCGTCTGTTGCTGCTGTGCGTACTGGCGATGCTGGCGTCGGCCTGCTCGGCCAGCACCGGCGCGGCCGATGTGCGCCTGCGCGAAGCCGCCGCCCGCGGTGACGCCGCGGCCGTACGGGTGGCGCTGGAGGGCGGTGCCCAGCTGGAAGCGCGCGACGCGCAGGGCCGTACGGCCCTGCTGCTGGCCACCCACGGCAACCGGCTGGAGGCAGCACGTGTGCTGATCGACGCCGGTGCCGACGTCAACGCCAAGGATACGATGCAGGACAGCGCCTACCTGTACGCCGGCGCGCGCGGGCTGGATGAGATCCTCGCGCTGACCCTGGCCCACGGTGCCGATCTGCGCAGTACCAACCGCTATGGCGGCACGGCCCTGATTCCCGCCGCCGAGCGCGGCCACGTGCCCACGGTGCGCATGCTGCTGCGCGCCGGGGTGGCCGTGGACCACGTCAATCGCCTGCACTGGACCGCGCTGCTGGAGGCCATCCTGCTCGGCGATGGCGGCCCACGCCACGTGCAGATCGTGCAGTTGCTGCTGGAGGCCGGCGCCGATCCGCATCTGGCGGACGGCGATGGCGTAACGCCGTTGGCGCATGCCCGCCAGCGCGGCTACACCGCGATCGAAACCCTGCTGCGCCAGCACGGCGCGACCCATTGATACCCCTTCCACCCCGCACGTGCGCGTGCCTGCCAGGATGCCATCCATGCTCCGTTCCCGCCCCTTGTCCCTTGCGATCCTTGTTGCTGTCGCGCCGCTGTCGGCGTCTGCGGCCGAACGTGCTGATTTGCTGATCCGCAATGCCACCGTGGTCGATGTCGAGCACGCGCGCAGCCTGCCCGGGCAGAGCGTGGTGATCCGTGGTGATGACATCGTGGCGGTGGGCCCCGACGCGCAGCTGCGCAGCCAATGGAGCGCCAGCCGCCAGATCGATGCCGCCGGCAAGTACCTCATCCCGGGCCTGTGGGACATGCACGTGCACTTCGGCGGCGGCCCGGCGCTGGTGGAGGAAAACAAGGCGCTGCTGCCGCTGTACATCGCCCACGGCATCACCACCATTCGTGATTGTTCGGGCGATCTGCCGGAACAGGTGCTGCAGTGGCGCGGGCAGATTGCCGACGGCACCCTGTTCGGGCCGCGCCTGCTCAGTTCAGGAGCGAAGATCGAGGGCATCAAGCCGGTGTGGAAGGGCACTATCGAAGTCGGTGACAAGGCGCAGGTCGATCAGGCAATCACGCAGCTGCAGCACGACAAGGTCGATTTCGTGAAGATCACCGACAGCACGCTGAAGCCGGACTTGTTCCTGTACTCGGCCACCGCCGCGCGCAACGCCGGTCTGAAGGCATCCGGCCATATTCCGATGGCGCTGACGGTGGAGCAGGCGGTGGATGCCGGATTGGCGTCCATCGAGCACCTGGATTACGCCTTCAAGGCCGGCAGCAAGGATGAGGCACAGATCGCTGCCGATTTCGGTGCGGGCCGCATCGATCGCGCCGAGGCCAACCGCCGCCTGGATGCCAGCTTTGACCGCGATACCGCAATGCACGCCTATCGCGACTTTGCCAAGCGCGGTGTATTCGTGACCCCGACACTCAACGGCGGGCGCATCCTGGACTTCCTGGACCAGGATGACCATGCCAATGATCCCTACCTGGCCTACATCGGCCCCGGTCTGCGCGCGACCTACACCTGGCGCGTGGAGCGTGCGGCCAAGGCCACCCCGGCGCAGATCGAAGCACGCCATGCGCAGTACCAGCAGGTGGCCGCGGTGCTGCCGATGCTGCAGGAAGCGGGGGTGACGATCATTGCCGGCACCGACGCGGGCTTCCTCAATTCGTACAACTTCCCCGGCATCGCCCTGCACCAGGAGCTGCAGTTGTTCGTGAAGGAAGGGCTGAGCGCACCGCAGGCGCTGTCGGCGGCTACCCGTTCCGGCCCGGCGTGGTTCGGGCAGATGGATCGATACGGTGGCGTGGCCGCGGGCAAGGCGGCCGATCTGGTGCTGTTGACCGCCAACCCGCTGCAGGACATCGCGGCAACGCAGAAGATCGACAGCGTGATCCTGCGCGGGGATGTGTATGACCGCGCCGTGCTGGACAAGATGCTGGCCGATACCCGCGCCAAGGTGGCCGCGTGGAATGCGCAGTCGAGCAAGCCCGACTGAGCGGAACGCCGAGAACGTAGAGTCGAGCTTGCTCGACTGAGCGGAAAGCCGTGAACGTAGAGTCGAGCGTGCTCGACTGAGCGCAACGCCGTCGAGCAAGCTCGACGCTACGGTGAGGCAGAAGCCGTCGAGCAAGCTCGACGCTACGGTAAGGCAGAAGCCGTCGAGCAAGCTCGACGCTACGGCGAGGCAAAGGCCGTCGAGCAAGCTCGACGCTACGGTGAGGCAGAGGCCGTCGAGCAAGCTCGACGTTACGGGTTGCCGTCGTCCAGGCTGATGATGCCGCGGCGCAGGGCCTGGGTGACCGCGTGAGTGCGGTCGCCCACCCCCAGCTTGTCCATCAGGCTCTTCATGTGCGCTTTCACGGTCTGCTCGGAGATCTGCATGCGCTCGCCGATGCGCTTGTTGGACAGGCCGCTGGCCACGTGACGCAGTACTTCGGTTTCCCGCGGCGACAGGCGGTCTTCCACCACGTGCGCGGCGATGCTGGCGGCCACTTCGGCCGGAATGGCCGCGCGGCGGCCGTCGGCGACGGTGCGGATGGTATCCACCAGCTCGTGGCGCAGCATGTCCTTCAGCAGATAGGCACTGGCGCCGGCCTGCAGTGCGCGCACCGCACGCACGTCGCCGCGGTAGGTGGTCAGCACGATGATGCGCGCGCGCGGATCGAGCGCGCGGATCCGCACGATGGCTTCCACGCCATCCAGGCGTGGCATCTGCAGGTCCATCAGCACCACGTCCGGCTGCAGCTGCTGGTAGCGGGCAACGGCTTCCTCGCCGTCTGCGGCTTCGCCCAGCAGGCGAAGGTCGGCATGCGCGCCCAGCAGGGCGGCCAGGCCATCGCGCAGCAGGGGGTGGTCATCGACCACCAGTACGCCGATGGGGGCAAGGGAATCAGTCATGGGTGGGGCGGCTCCAGGGCCAGCGCCAACGTGGCGCGCGTCGTTGGTACAAGCGGCGGCCGGGCACGGCCAGCGCGACTTCGGTGCCCAGGCCAGGGCGGGTCCACAGCTGCAGTTCGGCGCCCAGCCGCTGTGCACGCTCGCGCATGCCCTGCAGGCCCCAGTGGCCGTGGCTGGCGCCGGGGTCGGCAATGCCGATGCCATCGTCGCGCACGTGCAGCAGGAAGCTGCGTGGGCCGTAGGACAGCTCCACTTCGATGGCGCTGGCCTGGGCATGGCGCAAGGCGTTGCGGATGGCCTCGCGGCCGATCAGGAACACTTCCTCGGCGGCGTCGGTCTGCAGGGGCGGCGGGGTGCCTTCCACGGTCAGGCGCAGCGGATTGGTGCCTTCGCCGGCGTACTCGGCGTGCACATCGGCCAGCGCCGTGGCCAGGTCGCGCCCACTGAACGGGCCATCGCGCAGCGCGTTCACCCGTTCGCGGCCCTCGGCCAGGTTGCGCTCGGCCAGTTGCATGGCCGATTCAAGCTGCGCGCGCACCGGTTCCGGGGTGCGTTCGGATTGGCTGATGGCATGCAGGCGCAGGATCAGCCCCTGGCTGCCCTGCAGCAGGGTGTCGTGCAGGTCGCGGGCAATGCGTTCGCGCTCGCCGTGGCGTTCCTGCAGGCGGGCGCGGAACAGCGCGGCCAGCTGGCCACTGCGCACGCGCACGGCCATGGCCAGCACCAGCAGCACCGTCAGCGCGCACAGCAGCTTGAACCACACCGTCTGCACGAACGTGGGGGCGATGCGGAAGCTGCGGCTGGCCGGCTCCTGGCTCCAGACGCCGTCCTCGTTGGCCGCTTCCACTTCGAAGCGGTAGCTGCCGGCGGCCAGGTTGGTGTAATAGGCACGGGTGCTGCTGCCGGCATCCTGCCAGCTGTCATCCACCCCGGACAGGCGGTAGCGATAGCGGTTGCGTTCGGGCCGTGCCAGTGACAACGCCACGAAGTCGATCTGCAGCTGGGTGGTGCCGGCCGGCAGGTGCAGGCCTTCGGTCAGCGGCTGGTGCGTATCGCCGTACAGCACATCGCCGATACGCACGCCGGGTGCCTGGGTGTCGATATGGTTCTGGGTGGTGTCCAGCCAGGCCAGCCCTTGGTTGGTGGCCAGCCACAGCAGGCCGTCGGCGGCCAGCACCGCGGTGGGAATGGGGCCACTCTGCAGGGCGATGCCCGGCATCCCATCCACCGCATCGAACAGGCGCGGGCTCAGCGGCGTGCCCTGCAGCAGCGCGCTGCGCAGGGTGGTTTCCTGCAGGCGTACCAGGCCGCGGCTGCCGTTCAACCAGACCCGGCCGCGGCCATCGACCACGATGCCGGTGATGCCCTCCAGCACGCCGGCCAGATCGGTGCGCACGCTCATGAACCGGCCGTCGCCGATCCGTACCGACAGGCCCGACTCACCGGCAACCAGCAGCAGGTCACGGTGCTGCAGCAGGGCGGTGATCGGCCCCACGTCCAGCCCCTGCGCGCTGCCGTAGGTGGCTACGCCGTTGCTGTCGAGGCGGCGCACGCGCCCATCGGCATATCCCAGCAGCAGGCTGCCATCGCTGCCCTGGGCCAGGCTGGAGCAGGCACGCTCGGGCAGGCGCGGTTCGCGCAGCCAGTGCCCGGCCTGGTAATGCAGCACGGCCTGTTCGCCGGCACAGACCCATGCATTGTCGTTGTCAGGGAACAGCAGGGCGTGGCTGGGCTGGCCGGTGAACGGCGCCGGCAGCGGAATGCGCGTGGTCTTCCCGGCTTCGGTGCGGGCCAGGTTCACCCAGTCGAACTGCCACATCGGGCGCGCATCCCGGCGCGCGGCGGCCTGCAGCTCTTTTGCGCTGCGGTCCAGCAGCTGCCGGCGCAGATCGTAGGGCTGCAGGTCTTCGCCATAGCCGTACACGCGGCCATCGTCGGCGCGCACCAGCGAGCGGTACGGATCGGTCGGTCCGACGGTCAGGGTCTGCACGCTGCGTGCGCGGAAGCGGTTCAAACCCAGGTTGGTGCCCACCCAGATATTGCCTTCGCGATCGAGCACCACCGGTACCGCCGACGTGGCGGTCAAACCTTCGGCGGTATCGAAGCGCTCGATGCCGGTGGCGGTGTCGCCGTCGAAGCTGACCCGGGCCACGCCACCGTGCGGGCTGAAGGTCGCCCACAGGTCGCCATTGGCGGTGAACTGCATGCGCGATGCGAGCAGGCCGGGCAGGCGTCGCGCCTCGCGCTCGCTGGCCGGCAGCAGACCGTCGCGGTCGGCCAGCGGCAGGGTGCCGCGGTTGCGGTCGGCCAGCCACACTTCGCCACGCGGGCTCTCGGCCAGGGTGGACATCTGGGAGACGGCGATGCCGGTCGAGGTGAAGCGTGAGGCACCGGCCGGGCGCGACCAGACCTGCAGGTCGGCCAAGACCCACAACGTGCCGTGGCTGTCCTGGAACACCCACTGCACGCGGCGGTCGGGCAGGCCGGTGCTGGCATCGGCCTGCCAGCGCTGCCCGTCGAACCAGCGCAGGCCGCCGTTCACTGCGGCCCACAGCCGGCCATTGCGATCGTGCTCGAAGCGCGGCACCACGCCCACGGGAATACCCTGGGCGCGGCCGTAGTTGTCCAGCCGCCCGGGCTGGCTGTGGCTGATGCCCGCCTGGAAATAACCGATCCACAGGCCCTGCTGCGCGTCGCGCGCCAGGGTGACCATGTTGGTCGAGGGGAAGCGCTGGCCCGCCGGTGGCGCCTGGCGCTCGAAACGGCGGCCATCGAAGCGGTAGAGACCCGAGCCGGTGGCCAGCCACAGCAGGCCGTCGCGGTCCTGGGCGATATCCCAGATATCGCCCGGTGCGCCCTGGCCTACGCGCCAGGCCGTGTGCTGGTAGCCGGGCATGCCGGTGCTGACCGGCGGCTGCTGCACGGCCAGCGCCATTGCCGGCAACGCCAGCGACAGGCAGCAGATCAGCCCCTGCAGGCACTGCAGGAAAGAGCGGGGGAGGGCGCGCATGCCGTCATTCTGGCAGGTGCGGGGCAGCCCGGGGTGACCCGAACGGGGCAGGCGCCCAGCGTGTGGGTGCGCTATCACATCCGCATGGAGCAGGGAGGCCACCGATGCAACGCTTGTTTGTGATGTTCCCCGACCGCGCGCCGGGGATCGGCCTGCTGTGGCTGCGCCTGTGCCTGATGGCGGCGCTGTGGCCGGCGCAGGCGCCTGGCAGCGGGGTCTGGCTGGTCTGCGTGGCCGCACAGGCGCTGTTGCTGCTGGGCTGGGTGACCCCGTTGGCGGTGCCGATGGCGCTGCTCGGGCTGTGGCTGCAGGCCGCGCCGTGGCCGCTGCTGGCACTGCCGGTGGCGCTGTTCCTGCTGGGCCCCGGGGCCTATTCAGTGGATGCACGGCAGTTCGGACGGCGTGTGCTGGAGCGCGGGCCTCCCCCAAAAGGGTGAGTGGCACGCTGGACCGTCGGGGGTAGGGCGCGGCACGACCGCAGCGCACCATGAAGCCCCCCGTCGCGGTGCATTCGCATGGCCCTGCAAACCCCGCCTGCGTTCGCGGCAGACGCGCTTGCGCCGAATCAGTCGGCCGCACTGCAGCGCGCCCTGCGTTACATCGACGAGCACCTGTCGCAGCCGCTGCGGGTGACCGAGCTGGCCGAAGTGGCCTGCGTCAGCCGCTTCCATCTGGTGCGCCTGTTCCGTACCGGTACCGGTGCCAGCCCACTGCGCTATGTGCGCCGCCGGCGCATTGAGCGGGCCCGGCAACTGCTGCCCGACAGCACCGGTTCCATGTCCCACCTGGCCCAACACCTGGGCTTCTTCGACCAGAGCCATTTCGTGCGCAGTTTCCGCGCCGAGACCGGCTGCAGCCCCGGCCAGTACCTGGCCGGTGACGCCGCGCTGCGGCTGCCTGCCGAGCGCGCCTGCGGCCGCCTGACGCCCCCGCCTTCAACCACCCCTGGAGTCTGACCATGACCACCGCAACCGCCACCCCCGCCAAGGCCCTGCTGTCGCCCACCGACCACGCCCTGGTGCTGATCGACTACCAATCGCAGATGGCCTTCGCCACGCACACCATCGACATCTCGGCCCTGCGCAACAACGTCTCGCTGATCAGCAAGGGCGCCAAGGGCTTCAACGTGCCGGTGGTGCTGACCACCGTGGCCGAGAAGTCGTTCTCCGGCCCGATGTTCCCGGAACTGCCGGAGATCTTCCCCGGCCAGACCGTGTTCGACCGCACCTCGATGAACACCTGGGAAGACCAGCCGGTAATCGATGAGATCAACCGCATCGGCAAGCGCCGCCTGGTGCTGGGTGGCCTGTGGACCAGCGTCTGCATCGTCGGCCCGACCCTGTCGGCGCTGGAGCAGGGCTTCGAGGTCTACGTGATCACCGACGCCTGTGGCGACGTGAGCGAGGAAGCGCACGAGCGCGCCATCACCCGCATGGTGCAGGCCGGTGCCGTGCCGATCACCAGCGTGCAGTACCTGCTGGAACTGCAGCGCGACTGGGCGCGCGGTGAAACCTATGGCCTGACCACCGGCATCGCCCGCGACCACGCCGGCGGCTACGGCATCGGCATCCAGTACGCCAAGACCATGTTCGGCGCACAGGAAGGCGGTCACTGAGCATGACCGGCAGTCACGGCCTGGACCTGGCCTTGCTGATGCTGCGCGTGGCGGCAGGTGGATTCCTGCTGCCACACGCACTGGGCAAGCTGCTGGGCTGGTTCGGCGGCCCCGGCCTGGGTGGCTTCGCCGGCGAACTGCGCGGCTTCGGCCTGCCCTCGGCCGCGCCCCTGCCGTTGCTGCTGGCGCTGTTGCAGGTGCTGTCCGGCCTGGCCGTGCTGCTGGGCTGGCAGACCCGCGTGGCCGCCCTGGCGGCGGCCGCGTTCATTGGCTTCACTGCGCTGCTGGCCCTGCCCAAGGGCTGGTTCTGGATGCGCGGTGGCGTCGAATACCCGCTGATGTGGACTTTCGTCCTGCTGGCCATCGCCTGCGCCGGGCCCGGTGCCTGGGCGCTGGATGGCCCGCTGCTGCAGGGAGACCTTGCATGAGTTCCGACCCCCACCATCCCGGCCGCCGCAACGTGCTGCTGGGTGCCGGCGCCGCGCTGGCGCTGGGCCTGGCCGGCACTGCCGCCGGCGCCATCGAATCAACATCCAAGGAGCGCCGCATGAGCACCCTGGTCATCCGCAATGCCCGTATCACCACGCTGGACCCGCAACGCCCGCACGCGCAGGCACTGGCCGTGCAGGAAGACCGCATCGTCGCCGTAGGCAGCGATGAGGAGATCATGCGCGGCTGGGGCAACGAGGCCACCATCCTGGATGCGCAGGGCCGTCGCCTGGTTCCCGGGTTGAATGACAGCCACACCCACCTGATCCGCGGTGGCCTGAACTACAACCTGGAGCTGCGCTGGGACGGCCTGCGTTCGCTGGCCGACGCCATGGCCATGCTGAAGGCGCAGGTCGACCGCACGCCGGCGCCGCAATGGGTGCGCGTGGTCGGCGGCTTCACCGCCAGCCAGTTCACCGAAAAACGCCTGCCGACCCTGCAGGAACTCAATGACATTGCGCCGGATACGCCGGTGTTCCTGCTGCACCTGTACGACCGCGCGCTGTTGAACCGTGCGGCGCTGCGTGCCTGCGGCTACACCAAGGACACCCCGGACCCGCCGGGCGGGCAGATCGTGCGCGATTCGCTGGGCAACCCGACCGGCCTGCTGCTGGCCAAGCCCAACGCGCTCATCCTGTATGCCACGCTGGCCAAGGGCCCGCGCCTGCCGGTGGAATACCAGGCCAACTCCACCCGCCACTTCATGCGCGAACTGAACCGCCTGGGCATCACCTCGGTGATCGATGCCGGTGGCGGGTTCCAGAACTACCCCGAGGATTACCAGGTCATCGAGCAGCTGCATCGCGATGACCAGCTGACGGTGCGCATCGCCTACAACCTGTTCACCCAGAACAAGGGCAACGAGGTGAACGACTTCCGCGGCTGGAGCGAGATCCTGCAGCCGCGCCAGGGCGATGACCTGCTGCGCCACAACGGTGCCGGCGAGATGCTGGTGTTTTCGGCGGCCGATTTCGAGCTGTTCAACGAGCCGCGCCCGGAACTGCCGCCGGAGCTGGAGCCGGAGCTGCACGACGTGGTCAAGCTGCTGGTGGAAAAGCGTTGGCCGTTCCGCATCCACGCCACCTACGATGAAAGCATCACCCGCATCCTGGACGTGTACGAACAGGTGAACCGCGAGGTGCCGTTCGATGGCCTGCACTGGTTCATCGACCATGCCGAAACCATCACCCCGCGCAACATCGAACGTATCCGTGCGCTGGGCGGCGGCATTGCCGTGCAGCACCGCATGGCCTACCAGGGCGAGGCTTTCGTGCAGCGCTACGGTGTGCAGGCCGCGCGCCACACCCCGCCGGTCAAGCGCATGCTGGCCGAGGGCGTGCCGGTGGGCGCCGGTACCGATGCCACGCGTGTGGCCAGCTACAACCCGTGGGTGGCGCTGTCGTGGCTGGTGACCGGGCGCACCGTGGGCGGACTGGCGCTGTATGGCGACGAGAACCTGCTGGAACGCGAACAGGCGTTGCGCCTGTGGACCCAGGGCAGCGCGTGGTTCTCTGGCGACGAAGCGGTGAAGGGCACGCTGAAGGAAGGCCAGCTGGCCGATTTCATCGTGCTGTCGGCCGACTTCTTCCGCGTGGACGATGGGCAGATCGCCGATATCACCAGCCTGCTGACCGTGGTCGGCGGCCGCATCGTGCATGCCGACGGTGACTACGCCGGGCTGGCCCCGCAGTTGCCGCCGGCCATGCCGGACTGGTCGCCGGTGAACAAGTTCGGCGGCTACCACGTCGGTGGCGCGGCCACGGGACTGGCCGCGGCCCACCACCATCACCACGGGGCCGCATGTGGCACCCACGGTGCGCACGGCCATGCCGCCCACCACGCCGCACCGACCGATGATCTGACCGCGTTCTGGGGCGCCATGGGGTGCTCGTGCTTCGCGTTCTGACCTTGGCTGCGTTGGCCGCGCCGTCGCTGGCGCTGGCCTGCGACGGCGGTGCCTGCACGCCAGTGGGCGATGGCCAGCTGCAGTGGGATGCCTCGGTGCGCGTGCGTGGGCTGTACTACGACCCCACGCGCTTCGGCGTGGGCGGCGGCGAGGATGGCTACGGCCTGCTGCGCGCGCTGGCCGCGGCCACCTACCGCCGGGATGACTGGGAAGCCAAGCTGCAGTTGGGCGTGCACGCCGAGGACGGCAAGGCCGGCGGCCCCGGCCGCACCGATCGCAGCGCGCTGGATGTGCAGCAGGCCTACTGGCGCTGGCAGGGCGAAGGCTGGCACGTGCAGCTGGGCCGGCAGGAAGCCGGCTACGGCAGTTCGCGGCTGCTGTCCGTGCGCGATGGGCCGAACATCCGCCTGGCCTTCGATGGTGCGCGCGTTGGTTGGAACGGGCGCTTGGGACAGCTGGACCTGTTGGCGCTGCGCCCGGTGGAAAACCGCCCCGGTGTATTCGATGACCGCGGCGAACACGGTGCCCACCTGTGGGGCGCCTATGCCACCACCGCGCGTGGGCACGGTGCCGGGCAGTGGGATGTCTACGCGCTGGACTACCGCCGCGACGGCGCGCGCTTCGCCGCTGGCACGGGCGTGGAGCGGCGACAGACCGTGGGCACGCGCTGGTTTGGCCAGGCCGGCGGCCTGGACTGGAACACCGAACTGGTGGCCCAGGGCGGTGAGCTGCGCACGGCCGGCGCCGATCTGGACATCCGTGCGTGGACCATTGCCACCGATACCGGCTGGCGCTGGGCCGCGCTGCCGCTGCAACCGCGGCTGGGCCTGAAGGCCGACCTGGCCAGTGGCGATGGCAACCTGCATGACGGCCGGCTGGGCACGTTCAACGCGCTGTTCCCCAAATCGGCGTACTTCAGCGAGGCCAGCCTGTTGGCGCCGGCCAACCTGATGGACGTGCAGCCGACGCTGGCGCTGCGGCTGGACCCGAAGGTCACCACCGAACTGGGCGTGCAGATGGCCTGGAAGCACCGCCGCGCCGACGCGGTCTACACCACCCCCGCGCCGCTGTCGGCGCTGCCCGGCAGTGCCGGTGGCGCACGCCGCATCGGCACCCAATACAAATCCGAAACCCGCTGGCAAGCCAGCGAACACTGGCAATGGCAGCTGCAGCTGGCCTGGGTCGATGCCGGTCCTGCACTGAAACAGGCCGGCGGCCAGGACACCCTGTTCGCCTCGATCGTTGGAGCATGGCAATGGTGAACGCAACCGCGTCACAACCTTCCCCCCAGGCCGCAGGTGCCTGGTCCCCGCTGAAAGTCAGCATGTTCCGGGCACTGTGGCTGGCGATCCTGGCCAGCAACATCGGCACCTGGGTGAACGACGTCGCCGCGGCCTGGGTCATGGCCGAGCGCACAGGCTCGCCGCTGATGGTGGCCCTGGTGCAGTCGGCCACCACGGTGCCGATCGTGCTGCTGGCGCTGGCCGCCGGTACATTGGCCGACATCGTCGACCGCCGCAGATACCTGTTGTTGACCCAGGGCTGGATGCTGCTGGTGGCCGCGGTGATGGCCACGCTGACCGCGTTCGACCTGCTGACCCCCAACCTTTTGGTGCTGCTGACGTTCTGCATGGGCTGCGGTGCGGCCATGGCCATGCCGGCACAGGCCGCGATCGTCTCTGAACTGGTGCCGCAGCCGATGCTGGCCTCGGCGGTGGCGCTGAATTCGATCGGCATCAACATCGCCCGTTCGATCGGCCCGGCCATCGGCGGCGTGATCGTGGCGCAGCTGGGTGCGGTGTGGGCCTTCGGCTTCAATGCCATCACCTTCGCCGCCATGCTGTTCGTGGTCTGGGGCTGGAAGCGCGACCCGAAGGCATCGAGCCTGCCGCCGGAAGGCTTCGGTGCCGGCCTGAAGGCCGGCCTGCGCTATGCCAGCCGCGCCGGTCGCCTGCAGGCGGTGCTGATCAAATCGGTGGGCTTCTTCTTCTTCGCCGCCGCGATGAACGCGATGCTGCCGGTGGTGGTGCGTGGGCAGATGCATGGCGGGGCCGGGCAGTACGGCATCCTGCTGGGCTGCATCGGGATCGGCGCGGTGGGCGGTGCGCTGCTGCTGCCAAAACTTCGCGCCAAACTCGATCGCGACCTGCTGGTGCTGCTGGCGACGCTGGCGCTGGCGTGCAGCCTGGTCGGCCTGGCCCTGACCCGCAGCTGGTACGTGCTGCCGGTGGTGATGCTGGTCAATGGCTTCGCCTGGATCACCGTGCTGTCTTCGCTGCAGATCGCGGCGCAGACGGCGGTGCCGGCGTGGGTGCGTGCACGTGCGCTGGCGCTGTACATCATGGTGTTCTCGGCGGGCATGGCCGCCGGTGGCTTGAGCTGGGGCGCGCTGGCCCAGCGCACTTCGCCGGAACTGGCCCTGCTGGTGGCGGCCGTGGGCGCGGTGGTGGGCGGCCTGCTGGTCTGGCGCGTGCGCATTGCCGGCACCGAGGAACTGAACCTGCGCCCGGCCGGGCATTGGCCGGCGCCGGAGCTGGCAGTGCCGGTGTCGCATGATCGCGGCCCGGTGCTGGTGACGGTGGAATACCGCATCGAAGCCGGCGACCGCGCACTGTTCCAGGCGCAGATACGCGCGCTGGGCACGATCCGCCGCCGCGACGGTGCCGTGGTGTGGGGCGTGGTGGAAGACGTGGCGACGCCTGGCGTGCACCTGGAGTATTTCGTGACCCCGTCGTGGCTGGAACACCTGCGCCAGCATGAGCGCATCACCGCCGACGACAAGGCGATCCAGGAAACGCTGCGCGGCCTGCACCGTGGCGAGCGTGCGCCGATCGTGCGGCACTTCGTGGGTGGGCAGGACCCGTTGCCGGCCAACGTGCCGCACCATCACAGCGACATCTGAGAGCGGTCGCCGGGCATGGCCCGGCGCTACCGTGCTTCAACCGCCGGGCATGGCCCGGCGCTACCGTGCAGGGGCGGCGGCGCGCTGGGCGCCGCCGCGGCACGTCATTTGCGTGCGAACGCCAGCAGGTCGGCGTTGAACTGGTCGGCGTGGGTGACGGTCAGGCCGTGCGGCGCGCCCGCGTACACCTTCAGCTCGGCATCCTTGATGATCTGCGAGGACAGCTTGGCCGAGGCATCGAACGGCACGATCTGGTCATCGTCGCCATGCACCACCAGCGCCGGCACATCGATCTTCTGCAGATCGGCGGTGTAGTCCACTTCCGAGAACTCGTGGATGCAGTCGTACTGACCCTTCACCCCGCCCAGCATGCCTTGCTGCCAGAACGAATCGCGCATGCCCTGGGTAACGGCATTGCCGTCGCGGTTGGCGCCGAAGAACGGCGTGGTCAGGTCCTTGAAGAACTGCGAGCGGTCACCGGCGGTGCCCTTGCGGATGCCGTCGAACACCTCCAGCGGGGTGCCGGCCGGGTTGCTGGCGGTCTTCAGCATCAGCGGCGGCACCGCGCCGACCAGTACCACCTTGGCCACGCGCTTGCTGCCGTGGCGGCCAACGTAGTGCGCCACTTCGCCACCACCGGTGGAATGGCCGACCAGGATGGCGTCGTGCAGGTCCAGTGCTTCGATCACCGCGGCCAGGTCGTCGGCGTAGGTGTCCATGTTGTTGCCGTCCCAGGTCTGGCTGGAACGGCCGTGGCTGCGGCGGTCATGGGCGATTACGCGGTAACCGTTCTGGCCCATGAACAGCATCTGCGGGTCCCAGGCGTCGGACGACAGCGGCCAGCCGTGGGCGAACACGACGGGCTGGCCGGTGCCCCAGTCCTTGTAGAAGATGCGGGCGCCGTCTTTGACGGTAACGAAATTGCTCATCTTGGATTCCTTTGGCGGAAGGTGGAAGGCACCGGTCGCGGCGACCGGTGTGCGCGCAGTACAGCGCAGCCTGCTCCGCCGGCATTGCACGGCTGTGGCAGGAAGTCGCATTGGCCTCTGGCGGCACACTGGCCGGGGCGGGACCATGCCGGCAAGGAGGGCGTCATGAGCGGAGTGGTGGCAGGCGCGGTGCTCGCGCTGTTGTTGGCCGTGCCGGTGCAGGCACAGACCAACGTCTACAAATGCGTGGATGGCCCGCACCCGGTCTATCAGCAGACCCCGTGCCAGGGCCGGGCGGAATGGAAGTGGCAGGTGCCTGCGGACACGTCATCGGCCAGTCCGACCGTGCCAGCGGCCGCCGCTCGCCCGCGCAAGCGGCACGCAGGGGCGGCACGGGCGGTGCTGATTCCCATCGAGCGCGATCCGGCCGGCTGCAGTCGTGCGCGCCAGCGGCGGGCGGAGGCACTGCGGCCGGACTATCTGCAGCAGCGGCAGCTGGACGACGCCGTGCGTGCGGCCTGCCATTGAGCGGACATGAAAACGGCACCCGAAGGTGCCGTTTGCGACATGCGTGGCCGCAAGGCGCGAGGGCTTAGTGGCCGTCGCCGCCCGCACCTGCGCCAGACGCGGCATCGGTCTTGGGCAGGCTCAGTTCCGGGTTGCCCTGTTCGGCCTGCAGGATCTGGATGCGACGCTGCAGGGCATCGAGCTGGCTGTTGGTGCTCTGCACATCGGTGCTCAGGCTGACCGCCTGCTGCTGTGCCTGCTGCAGCGCCGCGCTGACCTGCGCCGACTGCGCCTGCTGCTGTTCCATTTCCTGCTGCAGGGTGCGCAGGCGCTCTTCGTTGTAGGCCACCAGGCGTTCGGTGTAGCGCTTGCCCGCTTCCAGACGGGTGGTGTCGATGTACACCTGGGCCAGCTGCTCGGTCTGCTGCACGAAGGTGCGGTACACGCGCTCGGCGTTGTCCACCGCATCGGTCTTGATCACGCGCCAGAAGTTCTTTTCCTGGAACAGCGCCACGTAGTAGGTAAGCGTGTTGGCGTTGAACAGCAGGCTGGCGCCATAGTTGCCGTTGTAGGTGGTGCGCAGTTCGGTCAGTTGCTGGGCATCCATCAACTGCTTCAGTTCATCCACCGTGTTGCGCACCACCGGCGCAGGGCGTGCCGGTTCGGCAGCGGCCTGGCGGTCGCCACGGGCCGCCATGGCCGACGGTGCGGCCAGGATCATGGCCGTGGCCAGCAGCGCTACCGCGCGCGGGTACCGGGCGAAGACAGTGCCCCCTGAAATTTCTCGCATGTCTGGACCATCCACGAACGTAGTGTGGTTGAGATGAATGTGATTCCCCGCCCGGAGTCTAGCATGGGCGCGCGCGGCGCCAAGCCGGGCGGCGGCGCTCAGTAGACCAGCTGCGCGGGCGTGCACTGGATCGACTGCACCTGCACATCGGTGCGCCCCAGCTCCAGCCCCAGCAGGCTTGCCAGAGTGCCGCTCAGCAGTGCGCCCACGCTGTTCAACACCGGCTTCAGCGCGGCCAGCACCGGGGTCAGCACGGCGCACAGCAGGCCACTGCAGCTGACCGCGTTGCCCGGCGTGGTCACGCCGCCGCCGGCGTACTGGTCCAGGAAACCGGCCGGGGCGGTCTGGATGTAGGCCGCCAGGTTGTTGCGCACGCAGCCGTTGTAGTTCAGCAGGTTGCTGACCAGGCTGTCGCAGCGGTTGATCAGCAGCCCGCCCAGCAGCGAACCCAGCACGCCGTCCAGCACGCCCAGGCCCTGGCCGGTGACGGTGGTGCGGTAGCCATCCCACACCGGGCCATCCTTGCGGCAGGTGGTCAGGTACAGCGGCGGGCAGGCGTAGGGCACGCCCTGGGTGACGGTCCAGGTGCCCAGCGGATTCAATTGGCGGCTGGCATCGCCGTCGCGCAGCAGCGGAATCACCTTGTCCACGTCGTAGCGGCCGCCGGTGGGATGCGCGGCGGCCAGGTAGCGGTCGGCCAGCGCCTTGGCCGTATCGCTGGAGCTCATGCCCTGCTGCGGGCTCTGCAGCATGCCTGACAGCACGCGCAGCAGCTCGTTGACCAGATCGGACACCGCCGTGCCCACCGCCAATGGGTTGATCCGGGTGGAACCGGTCTGCCCGGCGGCCAGGGTGAGATCCTGTTGCGCGGTCAGCGCCGGCAGGGTGATGCGGTCGTTGATCAGCGGCTGGCCCAGCAGGGTCAGCAACTGCTCGTTCTGCAGGGTGGCATCGCAGACGTTCTGTTTGGAAAAGCGATCGGCCTCGGCAATCCTGCCTACGCAGGCACGCAGCACCGACGAATCCACGCGGATGGTCGCGGTCGGTGGCGCTGCACCGCATTGCAGCGATGTCAGCGTGCCCATCGCATTGGTCACGTCCACGTGCAGCGGCAGCTTCAGGCGGGTGCCCAGCAGGTTCAGCAGCGCGCCCACGGCCGGCACGCGGTTGCTGTCCACGTCCACCATCAGGCGGACCTGTGCGTTGTAGGCGCGCGCGCCAACGCCGCCGATGGCGATGGAGGGGGGCTCGATCACCCCTGCCTTGACCTCGATGCCGACCAGGTTCAATCCGCTGATCTGCACGCCGTTGTTGTCGTTGGCAATGGAGATGGCGGTGTTCAACAGGTCCAGCACGTTGACCTTCGATTCCAGCGCGCTGCCGATGGTGCCATCGGGCGAGATGACTTCGGCGAACAGGCCGCCGCCACCGCTTTTGCTGCCCAGCGCGATGTTCAGCTGGTTGATGTCCAGACCGGTGGATACCAGGCTGGACAGCGCCTGCAGCTGCACGCCGGCGGTGCTGTTGCGGCCCACCACTTCGGCGGTGGCGTTGACCACTTGTGCCAGCGACACGCGGTGCACCGCCAGCAGGCGATTGAAGTCGGCCACGCTCAGGTCGGCGGTAACCGGAATGCCCAGCGCCTGCAGCAGGCCCGAAGGCGTAACGCTGACCTGGGCCAGGCCATCGTAGGACAGCACGGTGGCATTGCTCACATCCAGCCCGACCAGGCGCAGGGTGGCCATCAGCGGGGAATTGCCATTGCTGCGCAGCAGCTGCGAGCCCACGCTGAACACCGCGGTGGGTTCGGCGCGGCGCGCGACCGCCTGGGTGCGTACCGTGGGCAGCGTGTTGTTCTGGCCGAAGAACGGCAGCACGCTGCGTTCGGTGGTCACGCGCACGGCGTTGCGCGGATTGGCCGCATCCACGGTGCTGCTGAAGTGGTCCTCGGCGGCGTGGGCGGCATTCCAGTTGCCGCACTGCACCTGCACCTGGCCGGGGAAGCGGTTCTGGTTGACCGCGTTCTGCCGTGCCGCGGTGTTGTCACTGTTGTCGGCGCTGCACAGGTCCAGGCGTTGGGCGCCGGCCAGCGCTGCCAGGTCGGCCACCTTCTGTGCATCGCGCTTGGCCCAGTACAGGTAGCCCACTTCGATCAGGCCGAGCATGGCCACCAGCGCGATCATCACCAGCATCAAGGTGACCGACATGCCGCCGCGCTGGCGGTTGAAGGTGATGCGGCGTGACCGGTGCATGGCCGACCTCAGCGTGATGAGCTGGAACGGTTGCTGGAACGACCGACGTCTGGATCGAAGAAGTCGGGGATCTCGTGCTCGAAACTCTTCAGGTAGCGCGCATAGCTGGCCGTGGCCTGGTCGCCCAGGATCGGCAGGCGTGCGCCGGCCTGCTGGCCCGAGGCCTGCAGCCGCAGCAGGTTGCGGACGCTGTCGCCGTGCTGCGGGCGGGCGGTGCTGGCCGGGATATAGGTGGGTGGCGGCGGTGCTGGCGGCGCAGCCGTGGTATCCACCGTGGCCAGCGGCTGCGCGGACTGCACCGTGGGTGCCGGTGTCATCCGCTCGCCCAGCATCTGTCCGGTCAGCGGTGACTGCGTGGATTGCGCCGATGCGTGCGGCGCCGACAGGGCGACGGCAAGGGTTGCCAGGGGCAGCACGGTGCGCAGCAGGGCGGGCAGGGTCATGGGGTTCCCTCGTTGGCAGGGCGGGCGGAGCCGAAACGTTCCAGCATGGACGGTGGCAGGTGCGCCGGATCGCGGTCGGTGGTGCTGTCGCGCCGGGCTTCCGCTGCCAGCCGCATGCTGCGCGCCGGCGCTGCGGTGGCCGGCGGCGGCGGTGCCATGGCGGCGCTCTGGCGCTGCTGCAGACGGCTGCGGATCTGCTGCGCCTGCTGCTGGATGCTGCGACGGGTCTCGTCGTTGAGGTTGGCCTGCTGCGCGAGCTGTTCGGCCGTGGCCGTATCACCGCGCAGCAGCGCCCACAGCGACAGGTTGGCGGTGGCCTTGGCGTTGCCCGGGGTCAGTTCCAGCGCCTTGGCCAGCGGTTCGCGCGCCTGGTCGAACTGCCCGGCGCGCAGCCGCGCGTAGCCCAGGTCGCCCAGGTAGTCGGTGTTCAAGGGTTGCAGCTGGCTGGCGCGTGCCAGTGCCTGCTCGGCCGCCGCATCATCCCCGGCATGGGCGGCGATCAGTCCCAGCCCGTGCGCGGCCGCGGCGGCCTGCGCGCCGTTGGCCAGTTGCTGGTAGAGCGCGCTGGCAGCGGCGGTCTGCCCGGTTTCGCGCAGCGCGTCCGCCTGCAGCAGGCGCAGCGCGGGCAGGTCGCCGTAGCGCTGGCGGAACGCATCCACGTGCGCCAGCGAGGCGTACCACGCGCCCTGCTGCTGCATGCGCGAAATCAGTTCCAGATAGGTGTTGCGGCTGTCCTGCGGTGCCGGCGTGGGTTCGGCCAGCGTCGGGGTGTGCAGGTACTTGGCGGTGCTGGACGCACAGCCGCTGGCCAGGGTGGCCAGGGCGAACAGCAGCAGGGCAGGGCGTGCAGCAGGCATGGACGTCATCCCATCTTCGACATGGTGGTGGCCAGCGCGACCAGCGCCGGGCCGGAAAGCACGAGCATCAGCGCTGGCAGCAGGGTCAGCATCATCACCACGGTCATCTTCACCGACAGCTTGCCGACCTTCTCTTTCAGGGTGTTGCGGCGCTGTTCGCGCAGGCGCAGGCTGAACTGCTTCAACGGCTCCTGTACCGCGCCGCCGTGCGCATGCACCTGCAGGATCAGCTGCACAAGGCTGGACAGATCGTCATCGCCGTACACCTCATTCAAGCGGCGCAGTGATTGCGCGCGGCTGCGGCCGTGGGTGTAGGCCACGTTGGCTTCCTGCAGTTCGCCGCCCAGCACCGGCAGTGCGTCGCGCAGCTTGTCGCCCAGGGTCTGCAGGCTCTGGTCCATGCTGAAACCCACGCCCTGCAGCAGCCGAAGCAGGTCGATCAGCAGGGGCAGTTCGTTGTGCACGGCGCGCTGGCGTCGCCTCACCCAGGCGCCCAGCACGAACTTGGGCAGCAGCAGGCCGGCGGCCAGTGCGCCGACCACCACCATCACCTTGGCCAGCCCCTGTGCATCGCTGAGAGCGATCGCCAGTGCGACCACCACCGCGGCCAGCAGCAGGCGCAGGCCCAGGTAGATGGCCGTGCCGCGGCGGGTGTTCCAGCCGGCCAGGTCCAGCAGCAGGCGGTCTTCGCTGGCCAGCAGTGCGGCCTCCAGGCGGCCGCCGCTCAGTTGCCGGCCCAGGCGTTCCAGCCAGCCCAGCGAATCGCGGCGGGTCGCTTCGGTCTCGGCATCACGCGGCTGCAGGGCGGTCTTCAGCGTGGCCTCACCACGCGCCTCGCGCTGCCCGCGCACCCAGCCGCCCAGGCCGAGCAGGGCAATGCCGGCGGCCAGCAGCAACAGCGCGCACATCCACCAGGTGTTGGCGCTCATGGTTCACCTGCGCTGGCAGTAAGTGCGGTCATAGCGATTTGGCCAGTCGGTACAGCAGGAAGGCGCCCACCAGTTCCAGGCCGACGGCCAGCGCCAGGATCTTGTGGCCCAGCGGGTGGTGCAGGATCGGCTGGAAGAAGTCGGGGCTGGAAATGGCCATCAGCACGGCACTGGCCGGCGGCAGCAGGCCCAGCACCCAGGCCGACATGCGCGTTTCCGACGTGGTCGCGGCCAACTCCTGCTGCGCCTGTTCCAGGTCGCGCATGAAGTCGCCCAGCCGTTGCAGGATCTGGTCCGAGCGCCCGCCAATGCGTACGCTGACCCCGATCACCACCGCCAGCACCTTCAGCACGTCCATGCGGTAGGGCTGCGCGGCCAGCGACAGGGCGCGGTCCAGTTCCATGCCGCCGCGCGCGTAGCGCACCGTGGTGTCCAGCAGCTCGCGCAGGGGCGCGGCGGTCTGCGTGCTGGCCACCTGGAAGGCGGCCTGCAGGCTGTTGCCCAGGGCGGTCAGGCGCACCAGGTTGTCGAGGAAATCCGGCAGCTGATGCAGCAGCTTGGCCTGCAGCTTGCCGATGCGGCGCAGCAGCCACAGCCAGCAGCCGATCAGGTACAGGCCCAGGGTGAGCGGGAACATCCACGCGGTGCCCAGCCGCGCCACCGCGATGGCCGACAGCACCAGGCCGGGCACCAGCAGCAGGACCGGCAGTTTCCAGCCGGGCTGCAGGCCTGCCCGCTGCAGCAGCGGATCCCACGGCAGCGTTCGCCGGTTGCTCGCGGCAGCGGCAGCGGCCACGGGCGTAGCGCGGCCGCTGTCTGCAACCGGGCTGCCGGCGCCGCGGGCCAGCTGCTGTTCGGCATGCTGCAGCGAGGCCTGCCGCTGCTCGCGACTGTGCGCACTGCTCCACAACCAGGCGGCCAGGCCCAGCAGCACCGAGACGATGCTCAACACCATCAGCAGTACGCCGGCGCCCATGCTTACAGGTCTCCGTACAGCGAATCGCGCAGCTGCTGGCGGAAGGGCTCCAGCTTGTGCGAATGCGGGTGGAAGCCCAGCCCGATCCAGCGGTCGGTTTCGCGCCCGCTGCCGTCGACCTGCACCTCGTGGCGGAACATTTCCTGGGTGGTGATCAGGTTGTCGCTCACCCCGGTGATTTCGGTGATCGAGACCAGCACGCGGCGGCCGCTGCCCAGCCGCGAGATCTGCACGATGAAGTCGATGGCGCTGGCGATCTGCCGGCGCAGGCTGTCTTCGCTGCCCTGGAAGCCGGCGAAACCGGCCAGCATCTCGATGCGGTACAGGCAATCGCGCGGGGTGTTGGCGTGGATGGTGGCCATCGAGCCATCGTGGCCGGTGTTCATGGCCTGCAGCATTTCCAGCACTTCGGCACCACGCACTTCGCCCACCACGATGCGGTCCGGGCGCATGCGCAGGCTGTTGCGCACCAGGTCGCGGATGCTGATCGCACCGTGGCCGTCGGCACCGCCGATGCGGCTTTCCAGGCGCACCACGTGCGGGTGGTTCAACGACAGTTCGGCGGTGTCTTCCACGGTGATCACCCGCTCGTTGGCCGGGATGTAGCTGGCCAGCGCGTTCAGCAGCGAGGTCTTGCCCGAACTGGTGCCGCCGGACACCAGGATGTTGCAGCGCCCCAGCACCATGGCTTTCAGCAGCGCCTGCATCGGTGCATCGAACGTGCCCTTGGCCAGCAGCTCGTCGGGGGTGAACGGGTCCTTGCGGAACTTGCGGATGGAGACCATCGGGCCGTCCACCGCCAACGGCGCGATGATGGCATTCAGGCGGCCGCCGTTGGGCAGGCGCGCATCCACCATCGGGTTGGAATCGTCCAGGCGGCGGCCCAGCGGGGCCAGGATGCGGCGCAGGATGCGCAGCAGGTGGGTGTCGTCGGTGAAGCGCTGGGTGGCACGCTTGAGCTGGCCGCCCTGAGAAACATGCACATCCTTGAAGCCGTTGATCAGGATGTCTTCGATGGTCGGGTCATGCAGCAGATCATCCAGCGGCCCGAAGCCGGTCAGCTCCTTCACCAGGCCTTCGGCCACCACCTGCATCTCTTCTTCATTGATGGGGATGCGCCATTCCTGGATGAAGCTGACCGTCTGCACCTGAACCCAGCGGGCGATGGTGTCCGGCGCCCAGGAATCGATGTCGATGCGCTCGTCTTCAATGCTGTTGAGCAGGTGTTCGTGCGCGGCCGACAGCACCTTCTGGTACTGCTCGGTCTGCGCGAACGGCAGCACGCCCGGGGCCGCGTCGGGGGCGCTGGCACGGGCGAGGGCGTTCGGGAACAGGGTTACTTTGTCTTCCATTGCGATCCACCCAGGGCAAGGGCAAGTCTTTCCCGCAGGCCGTGCGGCTGCACCGGGCAGGCAGCAGGGTCCAGGCGCTGGACCAGCGGGGCGAGGGCGCGCAGGTACGGGTCGCGCGGGGCGTCCTGCAGCAGCAGATGGCCGTGGCTGGCTGCGGTGCGTACTCGCGAGCGTTCGGGCAGCGTGGCCAGCAGGGGCAGTTCGAAGCGTCGTGCAATCTGTTCCGGGCTCATGCCGGCGCTGTCGTCATGGCGGTTGATGACCAGCTGCAGGCGCTTTTCGCGGTCACGCTGGCCAGCAAGGTGCTTCAGCGCGTGGTCCAGCGACACCAAGGTGGCGATGGACGCATCGGCGATCAGCCAGATCTCGTCGGCCTGTTCCAGCAGCAGCGGCGGCAGTTGCCGCAGCGGGCAGCCGCCGGCATCGCACAGCACGCTGGCAAATACTCCGCGCAGGCGCTGCAGCAGGGCGCCGGGATCGGAGGGCGGCACCGCGTCGCTGCCGCTGGCGCGATCCAGCAGCACCAGGCCGCTGGTGTGGCGTGCCATGGCCGTGCGCGCCAGCGTGGCATCGATGCGGCTGGCATTACGCAGGGCGTCTTCGTAGTGGAAGCGGCTGTCCAGGTTCAGGTACAGGGCCAGATCGCCGGCCGGCTGCGCCAGTTCCAGCAGCAGGCCGTCCTGGGGGTTGGTTTCGCCCTGTGCAAGCAGGTGGGTCTGCTGCGCCAGCACCGAAAGATGCGCGGCCAGGGTGCTGGTGCCCACGCCGGCGCGCACGCCCAGCAGCACGATCAGCCGTGCCTTGTGCGCCTGCTGTGGGACGGCGGCGGTACGTGGCGAAAGCGCACGCCGCAGCGCGGCCTCGATGCCGGTGTTGTCGCTGTCCATGTCCAGCACATCGCGCAGCCCCGCGCGCAACGCCAGCACCACCCCTTCCACCTGACCGGCACTGGTCGAACCCACGGCCACCAGCACCAGGTCCGGCTGGGTCTGCTGCAGTTGCTGGGCCAGCACGGTGGACGCCGACGCGTGCTCGGGGCGGAAGTCGAGCAGCACCAGGTTCTGCTGCCCGCGCTGCAGATCCTGCGCGGAGGTCGGCTGGGTACTGTCCTGCCAATGCAGCGCCGTGCCCGGTGGCAGCTTCGCGGCCAGGCGCGGCAGCAGATCGCGGTCCACACCGTACAGGACCAGGTTCATCGGCGGTCCGGCGGCATGCAGGGGCTGTGCGGTGGCATAGGGCATGGGGGTGTCCTTGCAGTGGCCGGTCAGCGCGAGAAGCCCGGTACCGGGTCGCGACTGATCGGGCCCAGCAGCCAGGCGCCCCATTCGGGCAGGTTCGGGCGTGCTTCCTGTTCGCCGGGCAGCGCCAGTTCGGTGTCGCGCGCCAGCGGTTGCACCAGGCGCGGGGTCACGATGATCACCAGTTCCTTGTCCTGGCGCTTGTAGTCGAAGTTGCGGAAGAACGAGCCGATGATCGGCAGGTCGCCCAGCAGCGGAATCTTGTTCACCGTCGATGCCACGCTGGAACTGACCAGGCCGCCGATCACGAAGCTCTCGCCATCGCCCAGCTCCACCGTGGTATCGGCGCGGCGGGTGGTGATGGAGGGAATCTGCACGCCATCGAGCGCGATCGCGTTGCTGTAGTCCAGGTCGCTGGCTTCGGGCGCGACCTTCAGTGCAATGCGGTTTGGTGCCAGAACCGTGGGGGTGACGGTCAAGCCGATGCCGAACGGCTTGTAGGTGATGGTGGTGGTGCCCAGGCCCTGCGGTTCCAGGATCGGCAGTTCGCCGCCGGCCAGGAAGCTGGCGCTCTGTCCGGAAAGCGCGACCAGGGTGGGTTCGGCCAGCACGCGGGCCATGCCGTTGGCCTGCAACAGGTCCACGTCGGCATTCCAGCGGTGCTTGGTGGAACCGAACACCAGGCGGAACGCGGAGGACAGCGGCGATTCATCCTCGTTGACGCTGCCGCCTTCTTCCATGCCCGGCAGCAAGCCGGTGTCGCCGGGCAGGCGGCCGCCGGGGCGGGCGATACCATAGGCGAACGAACCATTCTTGTTCTGGAAGTTGATGCCGATCTGCTTCAGCGCGGTCTTGTTGAACTCCACCACCTTCACTTCCACCTGCACCACGCCGCCACTGACGATAGTGGAGGCATCGGCCAGCAGGCCGTCCTTGCCCAGCGCCATGGCGGCGGTCTTCTGCGCCTGCATGTGCGACAGCACGCTGTCGGTGCTTCCCTGCAGCAGACCCTGCTGGTCCTGCTGGGTGAACGAAAGCCCGCTGTCGGCGGCGCCCGCAGCGCCCTGCACCGCGCTCTGCACGCGCACCTGCACGCGCTGCGGTTCGGCGCGGGCGCGGTGCCACAGCAGCAGCGTGGTGCTGCCGGGTGCCTTGCCGACCAGCAGGGCCTGGCGCTGCCCACGCAGCATCACGATGTCGGCCACGCCGGGATCGGCAATGGCCACCCGTTCCAGATCGGCGGGCAGGGTCCACGGGCGCTGCTCACGTGCCTGCAGCACCAGATCGTCGGCGGCCAGGCTGGTGGCAGGCGCCAGCACCACCAGCAGCAGGGCCAACCAGCGCTGGTGCAGTGATCGGGCAGGGCGGTGGCGGCGTTGGGTCATGGAGGCTCCGGAATCCGGTCAGAGGGAACCGCGGGGCGCAGCGGTATCGCCGCGGATGATTTCGATGCCGGCCGGGCGCGGCGCACTGCGGCGCGGCGCGCTGGCGCTGGCGCGGGCGGTGGGTGCGGCGGGCGTGCGCTCGGTCAGGCCCTTGCCGGCCAGTGCTTCGCCGTCCAGGCCGGCAAAGGCGTTGTTTTCGGGGCGCTGCAGCGCCGCCTGCTGTTCGGCGTCCAGGCCGCGCACGGGATCGAGCACGCCCTTGGCCGGCGCGAACAACGCCACATCGGGCAGGCCGGTGTCGGCCGGATTGCGCAGGGCCAGGAACAGCTTGCCCTGCTGCGCGCCCAGCAGCAGCCGGTTCGCTTCGGCGACCGGCACGGCCAGCACCGCGCTGCGCGCCGGTTGGGTGGCCTCGGCGCTGCCCTTGCTGGCGCTGCTGGAACTGCCGGCGCCGGTGATGTCGGCCGCGCGCGGGTCGTTGTCGGCGGACGTGGCCGCGGCCGGTTCCGCCGCAACGGGAACGATGTCCTGCTGGCCGTAGCTCAACACCCGCAGCCGTGACAGCAGCAGGCGGGTCTGTGCCACGTCCTGTGTGCCATTGATTGCATTGCTGTTGCTGCGCAGGTTCATGAAGACATCGACGAAATCGCCGGGAAGAATGCGGTTGCCGGCGCCGACCAGTTCATCCACCGGCACCGCCAGCGCGCGTTCGCCAGGCCGCAGCTGCAGCGAGAAGCCCTGCGCCAGCAACCCCTGGCTGATCGCGCTGCCTTCGGCGATGTCCTGCACCGGCACCTTGCCGACCACGGCCGCCAGTTCCGTGGGGGCGCCGGGTACCGGCTGGGTGCGCTGGGCCAGGCGTACGCCGGCCGCGGTGATCGGCTCACCGGCGGGCAGCCGGGCAATGGCTTCCACCACGGTAATGGTGGCCGCGCCGGGCTGGCTGGCAATCGGTGCGGCGGCCGGCGCGGCGGCGGGCGTGCGGCCGACAACGAAGGCGACCAGGGCCAGCAGCACGGCCAATGCGATCAGCGCGATGGCGGCGATGCGGGTCAGCTTCAACATGATTCGCCTCTCCTGGTACGTGGGTCAGTTGCTGCCCAGATCGAGCTGGGCCACGGCACTGCTGCGGATCGGATCGCCCATCACCCAGCCATACAGCGTGCCGGTGCCGGGCAGGAAGGGGTGGGCGGCATAGTCATAGCTGACCGTGACCGTCACGCATTGCGCGCTGGCCAGGCCGTTGCATGCGGCCAAGGGGGAGACGACGATGGCGCCACTGCCGCCAGCGCTGCAATCCGGTTCCTGGCTGGAAAACTGCAACAGCCACTGCATTGAGCGGCGTGCTGCGGTACAGGCGGCCACCCGGCGCTCGTTCGCGCTGGCATAGCGCAGCGATGCGCGTGCGCCCTCGGCCGACGCCGTTGCCAGCGTCTGCTGCGCGGCCATGATCATCACCCCGGAAAAGGTAAACATCAGCAGCGGAATCAGCCCGAGCATCAGCATCAGCGCGAATTCAATCGTGGCAGCGCCGTGTTGCCGGCGTGGCGCGCAGCGCTTCATGCGGCGCCTCCATAGGTGGTAACCAGCAGCCAGCCGATGGCCGCCAGGGCCAGATAGCTCGCGTAGGGCGCGCCCGTACGGCCCTGTCGCGCCTGCTGCATGTCGCGCAGGGCATGGTGGGCCTGCCAGTGCTGCGCCTGCAGCGTTGCCGGCAGTCGCGGTGCCAGCAGCCGCGAGGCCACGACGATGCCAGCGTGCAGTCCCGCGGCCAGGCTGGCCACGATCCAGACCGGCAACAGCGCCTGCCAGCCCAGCAGCAAACCCAGCACCGCGAAGAACTTCACATCGCCGGCGCCCATCATGCGCAGCAGATGGAACGGCAGCAGCGCCAGCAAGCCCAGTACCGCGCCCAGCAGGTGCGCCGCCAGCGGTTGCGGCGTGGCGGTCAGCTGGCTGACCAGCAACCACGGCAGCGCCAGTGCGCAGGCGGCCAGCAGCCAGGCGTTGGGCACCCGACGGGCGTACAGGTCGCTGATCGCAACCCGCAGGCACAGTCCAATGGCCAGCAGTCCCAGCAGTGTCATCACGCACCCTCGTCGTCCATTACCCGCTTGTTCCGTCTGCCCCGGGCGCGGCATCGCGGTGCGATACCGGCACCGGGCCGGCGGCAGCTGCGCGTTCGGTCAGCTGCCGGTGCCGCCGCTGGCCGAGCCAGCCGCGTTGGTCACCACGTTCTTGAGTGTGGTGAACAGCGTTTCGAAGAAATCGCGGATCTGGTCGTTGCCGACCGCCACCAGGATTCCGGCGATCACGGCGGCCAGCAGGCCGTATTCCAGCGCGGTAACGCCGTCTTCTTCTTTCAGGAACTTCTTGATGGAAGCGTTCATGACGGTGATCTCCCTCTACCTGTCAGATGGTGTTGCAGGGCACTGCATGGGTGGTGGCCCGGCTCCGCCGGGATCACTCCTGGGCCTTCGCCGTCCTGGCGGAGGAGGCCGGGCGGATGGTTCCGCCTGGCGCGTCTGCGAAGATCCGGCTCCCGGGGGCGGGCATCGGCGCATACGCGCACGCAGCCGACCGGTCATGGCCGTCGTGCGTGCCTGTCGTGCTGCTGCGCATGTCCATCGTCTTCCCCCTGGGTGCGGCCGCTGCTGCAACGCCGGATCACCGTGCTATCGACTTTGCCTGAACGAGGGTGGGCTGCAACCGGAACCTATATGCAAATTCGGCAGATCCGGAAAAATCATGAAGATTTCAGGCCGCTTTTGTGATCGATATCCGTTGGCTGCCACAACGATTCACGAAAGTGCAGGTTTCGTGATTATGTGATGGCTGCATGCGAAAACTGTGCCATAACCCTGTTTATATTCAGGAATGAACGCGTTGGCTGCAACGAAAGTGTGATCTGTTTACGGACACCGATTATCGGGCATACTCCCATTCAAGGTTATGCGGTTTCCGATGGGCGGTATCTGTGAAGGCCGCCGTCGGCATGCACCAGGAGGTTCGTGGAAGCAGTGCACGCCCTGTAAGGCAGTGGGGGCGGTGCTGCGCGGCAAACCAACAGGGGAAAACACTGTCATGGTCGATGGTGGGGTGGCGGACAGCGCCGACAGCGGGCTCAGGTCGATCGACCTGGCCACACTCAGCGGTGTGCTGCGGGTGTGCGATGTGGAACTGCTGCTGCTGGATGGCAACGGTCCGCGCGCGGCATTCGCTTCGCGGGTGCACGAAGAAGCCTTGTTCTGCAGTCTGCACTGCGGGTTCCATTGCCGTGGCCGGTTCATGCTGCCGCCGGACTGGGCCATGCTGGGGTATCTGCATACCACCGATGACACGCTCAGCTGGTGCCACGGCGTGCCGCTGGCGCCGGGCATGGCATTGACCATTCTTCCCGAAGGCATCAGCGAATTCACCCTGAGCCCGGGCACCCAGATGACCCTGATGCTGGTGCCAGTGGAGCGCGTGCAGCGCAAGCTGGCCGAGCTGAGCCTGCGCAGCACGCCGCCGGCGGGGCAGGCCCTCTCATTGTTTACCCTGGGCGCCGATGAGCTGCCTCTGGCCCGGCATTATCACCAGCTGCACCAGCAGTTGGGCCAGGGCGGGGTGCTGCAGGCCGAAGAAACCGAGCGCCTGCTGCATGAGCACGTGCAGGCGCTGCTGGCCACCGGCCCCGGTGATCGCCCCGGGTGCAGCCGTGCGCGCCGCACCCATTACCTGATCGCGCAGCGCGCCGAGAACTTCATGCGGCTCAACCTGCGTCGCAATATATATATGAATGAAATCTGCGATGCCGCCGGGGTCAGCGAGCGTGGCCTGCGCTACGCGTTCGAGGATCTGTTTGGCACCTCGCCCAACCGATACCTGTCGATGCTGCGGCTGTGCGCGGCCTGCCGCAGCCTGTCCATGGCCGATTCCAGCCGGCGTTCGGTCAAGGCCATCGCCCTGAGCTGCGGGCTGTGGGATCTTTCGCGCTTTGCAGACAATTACCGCAAGGTATTTGGCGAACTGCCGCGCGACACGCTGATGCGCGCGCCGGCACAGATCGGCCAGCCGGCCTGAGTTACTCCCTGCGTTGCTGAATACCCGGTTCTGCCGGTTTTGCATATCCGGCTGCCGAATCTGGCCGTCGTTTTGCCGGAATGCGCGATTGCCGTGCCGGAATGAAGTGCCCCGTGCGCGTGGAAAGGCGCGAAATGTCAGTCACCTGCCTTGCGGCACTCCACTGACTTTCAAGCTGTACGCCTACGGGGGAATTGCTCATGAACCGCATCTACCGACGCGTCTGGAACCGCCAGCTCAATGCCATGGTGGTCGCTTCGGAACTGGCCACCGGTGATAACGCCGGCGCCACCCTGCACGACGCGCGCAGCGCGATGCCGGCGCCGAGCCTGCTGGCCCTGGCGCTGCTGTGCGTATTGGCCAGCGGCACAGCACACGCGACCGAAAGCAACCAGTCGCTGCGTGACCTGCAGGCGCTGGCAGCCAAGTACACGCAGACGATGCCGGTGAAGGTCGATGCCGAAGTGGCGTTGGCGGCACGGGCGGCGCAGGCCAACACCGCAACCAATGCCGATGCGCGCGTTGCGCTGCAATTGAACACCGGCGTGCTGCCGATCGTGCGCACTGTGCTGCCGGCCAAGGTGAACGTGACGCTGGCTGCGCCGGCGCAGTCGGCACCGGCGCTGGGCGGCCAGCTCAACGCATCGGTCGTGCTGGGCGGCAGCGAAGCGGTCACGCTGGATACGGGGGTGACCGCCGCACTGCAGCCTTCGGAGCAGTCGCCGCTGGCGGCAACGGTGCAGGCCAACGCGAAGGCGAACGTCGGCGTGGGTGGTCACACGGTAGCCGCGGTCGACGCCGCGGCCCGCGTCACCCTGGGCGGCAGCGTTGACCCAACCGCGCTGAAGGCGGCGGTGGAAGGCAATGTGGGTGCCAAGCTGGCGGTCATCGGCCAGCGCATCGAAGGCGATGCCGATGTGGCCGCAACCGCTGCGGTCACCCTGCCGGCCAAGGAAGAAACCCCGGGGGATACCGACGACCGCGCGATCACGGCCGCCTTCGATACCGGTGTGGCAGGCAACGTGCGCGTGCAGGGCCTGGATGGCCAGCCGGTGGTGGCCGACCGCAACCTCAAGCTGGCCGCCAACGCGACCGCCACCGCACAGACCTCCGCGCTCGGCCTGGGCGGCCTGTTGAACGGCGTCGGTTCGGCGCTGGGCGGGGTGGGCGACGCGGTGGGCAGCCTGCTCAATGGCGATCTGAATGGAACGGTCGGCAACCTGACCGGCGCCGTGGGTGGTTTGGTCGGTGGGGCGGTCGGCGGCCTGGGCCTGTCCTCGCCGTCGCCCATTGCCGCAAACACTGGCAAGGCGCCGGTCGCCGGCGATCCCAACGCCGGGCTGATCATCGGCAACGGCGGCGTGGTCGGCGGCCTGGGCGCGCTGATCGGCCCGACCACCAACGGCCTGTTTGGCGGCGATGGCTACCTGAGCAACGGCAACCTGCGGGTCAGCACCGCCAACGTCATGCAGACCTATTCGGCGGTCAACGCACTGGGTATTCCGCTGGTCAACGCCTCGCCGGTGGGCAGCACGCTGAACGGCCTGGGCGGTGCGGTCACTGGCGGCAATTCGCATCTGACGCTGATCGGTGGGGTGACCTCCGACAGCTACATCTACAACATCAACAACGGCAATCCCGGCGGCCTGCTGGGCCTGCTGCTGCCCTCCGATTCGCCCGAATGGGCCGGCAAGTGCCTGGACATCGGCCTGGCCGACATCTCCTGCTGGGCGGTCAATGCCGCGCAGGACTACCAGGTGCTGATGGGTGACGGCGCCTACGCCAACGGCTCGCGCGAAGTGGTGATCGGTGCCAACGCCCGCCACGAACTGCCGCAGGTCGATGCCAACGTCGCCTTCCCCGGCAACGGCACCAATGACCCCAGCAATCCCACCGGCGTGCCCACCGCCGACTACGCCGCGCGCATGGGCCATTCGGTCATCGTCGGCGACAGTGCAGTCGGCACCGCCAACGGCCAGACCCTGTTGGGTGCCGAAGCGACCTCCAACCAGGCCAACTCGGTCGCCCTGGGCTTCCGCTCGGCCGCGGTGCGCGGCGCCCAGGCCAGCTACAGCGCCTACGGCCTGACCACCGCGCAGGTGTCGGCCGGTGAAGTGTCGGTGGGCAGCGCCAATGGCGGCGAACGCCAGATCACCAACGTGGCCGCCGGTAGTGCCACCACCGATGCGGTGAACGTGGCCCAGCTGCAGGGCGCCATCTCGCAGATCCAGGCAGTGGGCGATGCGGCGGTCACCTACGATCTGGACGGTGCGGGCGAACCGATCTACACCCGCGTCACCCTGGGCAATGGCACCGGCGCCACCACAGTGGCCAACCTGGCCGCCGGGGCGATCAATGCCGGCAGCACCGAAGCGGTGAATGGCGCACAGCTCTACGCCAGCAACGATGCCATCGCTCGCTTCTTCGGCGGCCAGGCTGCGTTTGATCCGGCCACCAGTGCCTTCACCGCGCCGCTGTTCCAGATCAGCACGATCGGCAGCGACGGCGCGATCGCGCAGGGCCTGTATGACAACGCCACCGACGCTTTCGATGCCGTTGATGGCTCGCTGGTCAACCTCAATACGCAGATCACCGATATCCGCAACGGCGGCACCAAGTACCTGCGGGTCAATTCCACCGGTGTGGAAGCGCTGGCTGCGGGTGCCGATTCGATTGCGGTCGGCAGCAATGCGCAGGCAGCCGCAGCCAACAGCATCGCCGTCGGTGCCGGCAGCCTGGCCGACCGTGACAACACGGTGTCGGTGGGCGCGGCCGGTGCGGAACGGCAGATCACCAATGTTGCTGCGGCCACCGCGGCCACCGATGCGGTGAACCTGTCGCAGCTGCAGGCCTCGGAAGAGGGCGCGCTGCGCTACGACCTCAACGGCGACGGCAGCGTGAACTATGCCAGCGCCACCCTGGGCCAGGTCGGCACCACCACCACGCTGCGCAACCTGGGGCCGGGCCAGGTCAGCGCGGCCAGCACCGAAGCGATCAATGGCGCGCAGCTGTTCGCGGCCAACCAGACCCTGGCCACCCACCTGGGCGGTGGTGCCACGGTCGATGCCAGCGGTGTGGTGCTGGCGCCCACCTACACCCTGAACAACGTGGCCGCCGATGGCTCGCTCAGCCAGGGCAGCTACAGCGACGTCGGCACCGCGTTCGATGCGGTGAGCGTCTCCTTGGCCAACGTGGCCGAACAGAGCGACGAGCTGGACGCGCGCGCGGTGAAGTACGACGTGGACGGCAGCGGCAACGTGGTCGATTCGATCACCCTGAGCGGTACCGGCGGCGCGCCGGTGAAAGTGACCAATGTGGCCGCCGGCAGCATCCTGGCCGGTAGCAGCGATGCCATCACCGGCGACCAGCTGTTCGCCACCCACGCCACGGTGGCCAACTACTTCGGTGGCAGCACCACCTACGATGGCAGCACCGGCCTGTGGGTGGCGCCCAGCTTCCGCATCTCCTCCATCGCCACCGATGGCACGCTCATCCAGAACGACTACAGCAACGTCACCGCGGCGTTCTCGGCCGTGGATGGTTCGCTGCAGGTGCTCAACCAGCGCATCAGCAGTGGCGGCAGCAGCCCGTATCTGGCAGTGAACTCCAGCGCCGCCGCCGCGACCGCCGCTGGCGCCGAAGCGCTGGCGCTGGGGCCGCAGGCCAGTGCGGCCGGTGCCGGCAGCTTGGCGGTGGGCAACGGGGCCAGTGCCAGCGCAGACAACAGCGTGGCCCTGGGCAGCGGCGCGGTGGCCAGCGTGGGCGCGCAGAGCGGCTACACCGGCGCCTATGGCCAGGCCGGTGCCAGCAACTCGGCCGGCGAAGTGTCGGTGGGCAGCACCGGCAGCGAACGCAAGGTGACCCATGTGGCCGATGGTTCGGACACCTACGATGCGGTGAACGTGGGCCAGTTGAACAACGGCGTGAACTACGCCATCGACCAGTCCAAGGCCTACACCGACCAGAAGATCCAGAACATCACCAACGTGGCGGGCAGCTTCCGCGCCAACAACAGCAACAACCTGGCCGATCCGGCCGCCACCGGCGCCAATTCCGCCGCCGGTGGTGCCGGTTCGGTGGCTGCCGGGGCCAATTCCACGGCATTGGGCAACGGCGCCCAGGCGCAGGCCGACAATGCGGTGGCGCTGGGCGCTGGTTCGGTGGCCGACCGTGCCAACACGGTGTCGGTGGGCGCGGCCGGGGCAGAGCGGCAGGTGGTGAACGTGGCCGACGGCAGCGCCGCCACCGATGCGGTGAACGTGCGCCAGCTGCAGGCCTCGCAGCAGGGCAACATCCGCTACGACACCACCACCAACGGTGCCACCAACTACAACAGCGTCACCCTGGGCAGCACCAGCAGCGGCCCGACCACGGTGCGCAACGTGGCCGCCGGCACGGCCGGAACCGATGCGGTGAACGTGGACCAGCTGAAGTCGGGCATGGCGCAGACCCTGGACTGGTCCAAGGCCTATACCGATGAGCGCATGGGCGGCTTCGAGCGCAACCTGCGCAAGACCGACAGCCGTGCCTCGGCAGGCGTGGCCTCGGCCATGGCCACCGCTTCGCTGCCGCAGCCCAGCGAAGCCGGCCGCAACATGGCCTCGTTCGCCGCAGGCAGCTACAACGGCGAATCGGGTGTGGCGGTCGGTATCTCCGGTGTCTCCGAAGGCGGGCGCTGGATCTACAAGTTCAGCGGTTCCACCAACAGCCGCGGCGAAGCCGGCGTGGCCGTCGGCGCCGGCATCCAGTGGTGAAGCACGCCGCCGGGGTGCCGACGCATCCCGGCGGCGCTGTCCCGAACAACAGGGGGAAGCACATGAAACCGCATCGCATCCTGCAATCGCGCCGCATCGTGGCCTGGCTTGTGCTGTTGCTGGTGGCCGGCCTGCTGGCCGCCTGCCGCAGCCACGCGCCGGCCGGCGATGGCCCGGCCGAAGCCAACGTGGTCTTCCCGGAGGCACGCAAGGCCTCGCTGAAGGAGGGCATCTATCCGGACATCGCCGATCTGCGCCGGTTCGCACCGGGCATGAGCAAGCGCCAGCTGTACACCCTGCTGGGCACGCCGCACTTCAACGAGGGCATGTGGGGCGTGCGCCAGTGGAATTACCTGTTCAACTTCCGCACCGCGCAGGGCGCCGAATACTTCACCTGCCAGTTCCAGGTCCGCTTCGATGACAAGGGCATTGCCCAGGGCGGTTACTGGAAGCCCGAATCGTGCGCCGCCGTGCTCGACCCGCCGCGCCCGCCGCCGCCGCCGCAGGCCGCCGCGCTGCCGGAACAGCCGCTGCATCTGTCCGCCGATGCGCTGTTTGCCTTCGACAGCGCCGCCCTGAGCGCCAACGGGCAGCAGGTGGTGCAGGGCGTGCTGGGGCAGGTGCGTGAAGCCAGCCAGGTGCAGTCCATCCAGGTGGTGGGCTACACCGACCGCATCGGCAGCGCCGCGTATAACCAGCACCTGTCGCAGCGGCGCGCCGAGGCCGTGCGCAGTGCGCTGGTCCAGGGCGGGGTCCCTGGCACCAGCATCCGTGCGGAAGGACGCGGCGCTGCCGACCCCCTGGTGCAGTGCACGCAGCGCGATCGCGCCCAGCTGATCGCGTGCCTGGCGCCGAACCGGCGCGTACAGATCGCCGGTGTGGCGCAGCCGCATTGACAGCCCGGCCACCGGGTGTGCGTTGTTCCCCGTGTTTCCCCCCTGGTCTACCGGCGGGCAGGGCTACGTCTCCCCCGTCACCCTGCCTGCCGGTGGTCCAGGCTTTACCCGGTGCCCACGATGAATGCCCAATTCCTGCCCCTGCGCATGAAGACCGATGAAACGCTGACGGTGTACGGGCCGCTGGGCAACCATGCGGTGGTGCGCATCCCCGGCCGCCGCCTGCCCGGATTGATCGTGCAGGCCGATACGGTGCTGGGCTTCCTGACCCAGCTGCAGGAAGCCCAGGCCAGCCTGCGCAGTGGCCGGGCGCAGCGCGCCGATGCCGAACTGGACATGCTGGTGGACCTGCTGCAGCAGTGGCAGGCGCTGATCGAATCGCGCCTGGCCGACGCCGGCGAGGCGTTGTAGCCTCGCGCCCGCGCCGGATCTATTCGCTGTCGTCCACCCGTTCGCCCATCAGTTCGCGCTGGCGCTTGTCCAGTTCTTCGGCATAGCGCTTGCGCACGAACGCCTCGGATACCACGCCCAGTACCTGGCCATCGCTGGCCACCACGGCCAGCTCATCGGCCTGGGTCTGGTCGAAGCGCTGCATCACGCTCACCACGTCGGCGCTGGCCGACAGGGCCACGTCACGGTTCTCGGCGAAATCGGTGACCGGTGCATCGGCCTTCACCCCGTCGCCGAACAGGCGGGCAATCTGCACGATGCCGGCGTAGTGGCCTTCGCCGTCGATCAGGATCACCCGGGTGCCCGAGCCCAGCGGGAAGCGCTGGCGGAAGGTGGCCGCGTCCAGGCTGTCCGGCGCGGTGGCCACGCCCTTGCGCATCATCCGCCCGGCGCTGAGGGTATGAATCCAGCCCACGTCGCGGGCACTGCGGATGTTCTCGCCACGCAGATGCATGCGCCAGGTGGAGAACGAGTAGCCGAACCACTGCCGCACCAGCGTGCTCGATACCAGCACCGCGCTCATTACCACGCTGGTCAGCAGGAAGTCGTGGGTGCCTTCCAGCACCAGCATGGCCATGGTCATCGGTGCGCCCACCACCGCCGCGGCCAGTGCGGCCATGCCCGCCAGCGCGGCCGAGGTGGCATCGATCACCGGCACGCCGGTGGCCAGTGCCAACAGGCCGGCGAACAGCGCGCCCACCAGGGTGCCCATGAACAGTGAGGCGAAGAACAGCCCGCCGCGGAAGCCGAAGCCCAGCGAAATGCCCGAGGCCAGGCACTTCAGGGTCAGCAGCCCGCCGATCCAGATCAGCGGCAGGTGGGTGGTCAGGTCCAGGTGCAGCGCGCCATGCCCGGACGACAGCACCTGTGGGCTGGCCAGCGCCAGCGGAATCAGCAGCAGGCCGCCCACCACCGGACGGCCCCAGGCGGGGAGGGGGCTGCGCTTCACTCCGCCTTCGATCGAGGCGATCAGGCGCATGATGACGATGCCCACCATTGCGCAGCAGCAACCCAGCAGGCCGTAGATCGCATAGTCGGCCGCGCGCACGTCGATGGTGGCGGCAGCCGGCAGCAGGTAGGCATCCATGCCGGCCTGATCGGCCACGAAGGCACCGGCCAGCGCGGCCACCGCCACCGGCGCCAGGGCCGAGGGCGTGTATGCGCCAATGACGATTTCGAAGGCATAGAAGGCGCCGGCCAGCGGTGCGCCGAAGGCGGCGGCGATCGCCCCGGCCGCACCGGCGCCCACCAGGGTGCGCACATCATTGCGGCGCAGGCGCATCACCCGGCCCAGCTGCGAACCACTGCCCGCGCCCATCTGCGTGTACGAAGCTTCCAGCCCGACCGAGGCGCCGCTGCCGTTGGACAGCAGGGTCTGCACCAGCACGATCAGGTTGTCCCGCATCGACATGCGGCCGCCGTGCAGGGCATTGGCTTCCACGGCGTCCAGCAGCGGGCGCTTCAGGCGGCTGGCGGCCAGGCTGACCAGGCCCACCAGCAGGCCGCCCAGCGGCAGCACCAGCAGCGCGGTCCACGGCAGGGAAGGCAGCGAGCTCAGCCGGATGCCGTCGTCCAGGCCATACAGGCTGGCCTGCAGGCTGCGCGCCAGCCCGGCCTGCAGCAGGGTCAGGCCGCCGGCGATCAGGCCCACCACCAGGGCCAGCGCAATGAACCACAGGTCGCTGCCACGCAGGCGCAGGCGCAGGCCCTGGAAGGCCAGATGCAGGCGCGATGGCGAAGCGGTGGGCAACATGGTGGCGGCATGATACGCCGCCACCGTGATCGCCACCGTCACCGCATCAGGCGGCTAGGCGCTCAGAAGTGGTAACGGCCCTGCACGTAGAACGTGCGCGGTGCGGCCACCATGCGGCCGGCATTGCCGTCCACGTTGCGGGTGTACCAGCGCTTGTCGGCCAGGTTGTTCACGCCCAGCGCAATCTCGCTGTCGCCCAGCCCCGGCACCTGCCAGGCCAACTGCGCGTTCCACAGGCGCACGCCGGGCACGCGGCCCACGCGCGCATCGGCGCTCTCGGCCCAGGTGTTGGCGGCATCGGAGAACTGGCCGCTCTGGTGGGTGCTGGACAGGTTGAAGGTCCAGCCCGACAGGGCATAGCGGGCGCCCACGCTGTCGGTGTCGCGCGAATAGAACGGCACATCCAGGCCGCGGTTGTCACCGGACTGCTGGATCGCCTTGGTCCAGGTGTAGTTCGCGTACAGCTCCAGCCCGGCCAGCGCGCTGTCTTCGGCGAACTGATAAGCCACGGCGCTTTCCACGCCCTTGTGGTCGGTGGCGCCGATGTTCTGGAAGGTGGCCGGGGTGATGCCCGGCACCTGCAGGATCTGGTTGTCAAAGCGCATCTTGAACACGGTCACTTCCGCGCGCAGCGCACCGTCCTGCCAGCGCGCACCCAGTTCGGTGGTCTTGGCCACTTCCGGGTTCAGCGGGTTGCTGGCGGTCTGCGAATTCAACTGGATGTTCTGCACCGGCCCGAACGAGGTGGTGTAGTTGCCGAACACGGTCAACTGCGGGGTCAGCAGGTAGGCGATGTTCAGCGACGGCAGCGCCTTGTCGTTGCGGCTGCTGAAGGTGGCCGCGCCACCGGCCTGGCGGCGGTCCATGTCGATCCATTCCATGCGCACGCCCGGGGTGATGCGCCACTGGCCCACGGCAATGCGGTCGTCGATGTAGAACGAATGCGCGTCGGTGGCGTTGTTGAAGCGGGTGGTGGCACTTTCCGCGCCGGTGCGGCGGGTGATGGTGTAGCTGCGGTCGTTGCCGCGTTCGCGCAGGAAGCGGTAGCCGGCGGTCACGTCATGCACGGTGCTGCCCCACTGCAGGCGCTGGGTATGGCGCGGCTCGACGCCCAGCACGCGGTAGTCGCGCGGCTGCACGGTGATCTGCGTGTTGGCGGCGTTGATGAGCGCGCTGGCGCGGTTGCTTTCGTTGTAATACGCCAGTACTTCGAATTCGCGGGTATCGGACAGGGTGTTGGTGTAACCCAGGTCGATGCCGGCGCGGTGGCCCTTCCAGAAATCGGTCGGGCGGGTGTTCTGGAACGGGTCGGCTTCGTACTGGGCGCGGGTCAGGCCGCCGGGAGTGAGCGAACGCACGTTGTAGTAGGACAGCTTGGCGCGCAGCTGCTGGCGCTCGTCCAGCGCATAGGCGAACTTCAGCGCCAGATCGTCGAAGCGGTCGTCGCTGCCCTGGCGCCAGCCGCGGCCATCCTGGCCGGAGTACAGCAGGGCCATGCCCAGTCCGTTGTCCGCGGTGCCGCCCAGGAAGGCGTTGTATTGGGTGCTGTCACCGCCGCCGTGGTCATTGGCGCTGTAGCGCACACCGGCCTCGCCGTGCAGGCCGGCTTCGGTAGGAATGGCGCGGGTGCTGAAGTTGATGATGCCGCCCACGTTCTGCGGTCCGTAGCGCACCGCGCCGCCGCCACGCACCACGTCGATCGATTCGATGTTGGACAGGCTGGCGGGCGCGAAGGAGAGCTGCGGCTGGCCGTACGGCGCCACCGCCAGCGGCACGCCGTCCAGCAGCACGGTGGAGCGCGGCGAGTAGCGGCCGGTGAGGCCGCGCACGCCGATGTTCAGCGAAATCGAGCTGCCGGCGGTACCGGAATTGTCGGTCACCTGCACACCAGGAATGCGGCGCATGGCATCGCCGATGCTGGCCGCGCCGCTGGCGTCGATGCTCTGCCGGTCGACCACGGTGCGGGCGCCGGCGAAACGCTTGACGCTGTCGTGCAGGCCGGTGCCCAGCCAGCTGCCCGAGACCTGGATGCTGTCCAGGGTGGTGGCGCTGTCCTGCGCCTGGGCGGTGGCAGTCAGGCACAGGGCAAGGGCGGCGGCCAGCGGCAGGCGCGCGCCGGGGCGCAGGGTAGGGGTAGGCATCGGGGCAGGTCGGGAAGGGTGGTAAATGAGAATTATTGCTGATTGGTTGCGCGAAGGGAATCGCTCCTTCGTTCAGTGCCCTGGCCCCGGTGCTAAAGTGCTGGGCTGCTTCCTGATACTGCGAGAACTGCATGTCCCACGCCGCTTTCTACCCCGTCGGAACCCCTGGCCAGCCGTGGGGCGCGGCCGAGCGTGCTCAGTGGCAGGCGCGCCAGCAACGCCTGCGCCGCTACGACCAGGACGTGCAGCCGCGCATCGAGGCGCTGGCCGATCGCTTCGACAAGGTGGCCTACGGCCAGCTGGACTATGCCGGCGAGACCTACACCCTGTTCGCCCTGCGCAGCCACAACTGGAACCCGGCGCTGCCGGCCGTGCTGGTCACCGGCGGCGTGCACGGTTACGAAACCAGCGGGGTGATGGGCGCGCTGGAGTTCCTGGAAAAGCAGGCCGGTCGCTACGCCGGCCAGGCCAATGTGCTGGTGGCCCCGTGCGTGAACCCGTGGGGTTACGAGCGCATCAACCGCTGGAACCATGATGCGATCGACCCGAACCGCAACTTCCGCGCCGACGGCCCGGCGCGCGAATCGACCGCGCTGATCGAGCTGATCGCCCCGTACCAGGGCCAGTTCGTGCTGCACATCGACCTGCACGAAACCACCGACAGCGACGAAAGCGAGTTCCGCCCGGCGCTGGCCGCGCGCGATGGCAAGCCGTTCGAGCCGGGCCTGATTCCCGATGGGTTCTACCTGGTCGATGACAGCGAGAACCCGCAGCCGGCGTTCCAGCAGGCGGTGATTGCTGCGGTGGAGCAGGTGACCCACATCGCCCCGGCCGATGACAAGGGCGAGATCATCGGTTCGCCGGTGGTGGCGCACGGGGTGATCGAGTACCCGCTGGTGAAGCTGGGCCTGTGCGCTGGCATCACCGGTGCGAAGTACACCACCACCACCGAGGTCTACCCCGACAGCCCTCGGGCCACGCTGCAGCAGTGCAACGATGCGCAGGTGGCCGCGGTGTGTTCGGCGCTGGAGTACGCGCTGGCGCAGGGGTGATCGCGGGGCGGCCATCCACGCATGGCGTGGTTCTACTGAAGCATGATCATCCACGCCGGGCGTGGATGTACCGGCGGATGGGTTGAGGCCCACGGCCGCGCGCGCGATAGCACGTCCGGCCTGTCCCCCCGCTGTCATCGCGCGGGGGCACTTCATGCGGCGTCCACTGCGGTTCAGCCAGACTCGGCCGGCTCATTCTTTGATCGACCGGAGACCGCCGCCCCATGGAAGCACTGGAGCCGCAACCTTCCCCGGTGCGCACCCTACGGCCTGTGTTCGCCTTCGCGGCGATCGTTGTCGTGGCGTTCGCGCTGTTTGTCAGCCTGTTCCCGCTGGGTGCCGGCCGCCTGCTGGTAAAGGCCCAGGACTGGGCCGCGCTGAACGTGGGCTGGTACTACCTGCTGGCCATGACCCTGTACCTGGTGTTCGTGGTCGGCGTGGCGCTTTCGCGCTATGGCGGCATCAAGCTGGGCGCCGACCATGACGAACCCGAGTTCAGCTATCTGTCGTGGGCCGGCATGCTGTTCGCCGCCGGCATCAGCATCACCCTGTTCTTCTTCTGCGTTTCCGAACCGCTGACCCACTACCTGCAGCCGCCACAGGGCAATGCCGCCGCCGGCGAGGCCGGTGCGCGCCAGGCCATGCAGCTGCTGTTCCTGCACTGGGGCCTGCATGGTTGGGGCGTGTTCGCCCTGGCGGCGATGGCGATGGCCTATTTCGCCTATCGCCACAACCTGCCGCTGGCGCTGCGCTCGGCGCTGTACCCGCTCATCGGCAAGCGCATAAACGGCCCCATCGGCTATACCGTGGATGCGCTGGGTATCGTCGCCACCGTGTTCGGCATCGGTGCCGACATGGGCTTTGGCGTGCTGCACCTCAACGCTGGCCTCACCCACCTGTTCAACGTGCCGCATTCCAACCTGGTGCAGATCCTGCTGGTGGTGGCGATGATGGGCGCGGCGGTGGTGGTGGCCGTGTCCGGCGTGGAGAAGGGCGTGCGCTGGATGGCCAACATCAACATGCTGCTGGCCATCGCGCTGGTGCTGTTCATGCTGTGCGCCGGCCCCACGCAGTACCTGCTGAGCACCCTGATGCAGAACCTGGGCGACTATCTGGGCAGCGTGGTCGGCAAGAGTTTCGACGTCTACGCCTACGGCGGGCGGCCGGAATGGCTGGGCGGCTGGACAGTGTTCTACTGGGCGTGGTGGATCGGCTGGGCGCCGTTCGTGGGCCTGTTCATCGCGCGCATCTCGCGCGGGCGCACCATCCGCGAATTCGTGTTCGGCGTGCTGCTGATCCCGCTGGGGTTCACCTTGGCGTGGCTGTCGATCTTCGGCAACAGCGCGCTGGACCAGGTACTGCACCATGGCCAGCAGCAGCTGGCGCAGCTGGCGGTGGATGACCCGCCCACGGTGCTGTACGCGCTGCTGGACGGCTACCCGTGGAGCCGCGTGGTGATTGCAGTGACCGTGCTGGTCAGCTTCATCTTCTTCGTAACCTCGGCCGATTCGGGCGCGGTGGTGTTGTCCACGCTGTCCTCGCATGGCGGCGCGCCGGAAGACGACGGCCCGCGTTGGCTGCGCGTGTTCTGGGGCACGGTGATCGCCGTACTGACCGCCGGCCTGCTGCTGGCCGGCAGCATCGATGCGTTGAAGTCTGCGGTGGTGCTGGCCTCGCTGCCGTTCTCGGCGGTGCTGCTGTTGATGATGTGGGGCCTGACCCGCGCCTTCAGTGACGAATCACACCGCGAGCGGGCGCAGCAGTTCCGGCCGTCGCCGTTGATTGGCGATGACCGCCACCACCAGGGCTGGCGCCAGCGCTTGAGCCAGGCCATGCACTTCCCGGTACGCGACCAGGTGTATCGCTTCATGGATGACACGGTGAAGCCGGCGATGGAAGCGGTGGCCGAACAGCTGAGCGGGCAGGGCTGGGAGGTGAGTACGCGCTTCGAGGCCGGCGACATGGAATTGTCCGTGAACCACGGCGAGCAGCAGGATTTCCTGTACCGGGTGATCCTGAGTGGCTACCTGACGCCGTCGTTCGCCGCACAGCAGCTGCGCAACCAGCGATATTACCGGGCCGAAGTGCATCTGTTCGAAGGCAGCCAGGATTACGACCTGGTGGGATACAGCCGCAAGCAGATCATCAACGACATCATCAGCCAGTACGAACGGCACCTGCAGTTCCTGCATCTGAGCCGGTGATGGGGCCGGGCCGCCGGGCATGGCCCGGCGCTACCGGTGTGCGTGATGCTTGGTAGAGTCGAGCTTGCTCGACTGCTTTTGGCGACGGCAGTCGAGCAAGCTCGACTCTACGGCCTCGCTCGCGGCCCGGCGTTACCGGTCATGCACGAACGCCGGGCATGGCCCGGCGCTACCACGGGTCAGGGGCGCAGCAACACTTTGCCGCCGCGGCCGGGCTTGCCGCTGGCGGTCACTGCGGCGGCGACATCGTCCAGCGCGAAGACACCTTCCACCGGCAGCTTCAGTTCGCCGCTGGCCGCGCGCTGCAGCAGCTCGCCCACCAGTCGGCGCTTGTCTTCCACCGCCATCGCCTGGCTGACCTTGCTGCCCCAGAAGCCCTTCACCGTGGCCTGCTTGAAGATCACATCGCCGGACGGAATCTGCATCGGCTCGCCGGTCATCGAACCGAACGACACCAGGGTGCCGCCGTCACCGAGCAGGCCCACCAGATCGCCAGCCGCCGTGCCACCCACCGAATCGACCGCGGCAGTGGCACCGGCGTCGCCCAGCACCGCGCGTACCGCATCCTTCCAACCATCGCTGGCGGTAGAGAACACATGGGCGATGCCCAGCGCGGCCATTTCCTGCACGCCGGCATCGCGCCGCACCAGGTTCACCACCGGAATGCCGCGCGCGGCGGCCAGCATTGCCAGGGTCTTGCCCACCGCGCCATTGGCGGTGTTCTGCACGACCCACTGGCCCGGTTCCACCCGCAGGTATTCCAGCAGCATCAGCGCACTCAACGGCATGGCGATCAACTGCGCGGCGGTTTCATCGGCAATCGCCTCGGGCATCGGAATGACCATGCGCGCCGGGGCGATGAACGCTTCGGACCAGGTGCCGTGCACCGACGCGGCAGCCACGCGCTGGCCGATCTGCAGGCCCTGCACGCCGTCGCCCAGCGCGTCGATGGTGCCCAAGCCTTCGCTGCCACCGATGGCCGGCAGCGTCGGCTTGTAGCCGTACTGGCCGCGCACGGTCCACAGATCGTGGTTGTGGATCGGCGCCAGTACGGTGCGGATGCGCACCTCGCCGGGGCCGGGAACCGGCAGGTCGGCGTCACCGGCGGCCAACACCGTGGCCGGATCGCCGAAGGAAGAGTGCAGGGCTGCGCGCATGGGGAAGGTCCTGTGGAAAGAGAGATCTGATGTGGGGCCAGCGCCGCTGGCGACAAGCGTTGGTGTGTGCAACACCGTATCCTGCGACCGTTCGTCGCGACGCGGTGTGATTACCGCATCTTGTGTTGACGATCTGCCGCATCCCCACTATGTTGTGGCCGTCACTCCCGGTCAGCCGCCGCCGCCGGACGATGCAACAGACGTCCCGCGGCCCGCCCCTGATGGCTTGCCGTGTCGACGCGGCCGCCTTCGTGCGGACCCAGGTCGCCCCCACGGTCCGGATACCGGCCGCAGGCGCAGGCACATGCCGACGATCTGGTGTTCCCGCGCATGGGCATCCCCAACCGACAGCCCCGTGCGCCGGTATCGCGCTCTGGGCCGCCACGGCGCTGCACGTTGTCCGCGTGCAGGCCTGGAGACGCACCACCATGAACGACACCCCCTATCGCACGGCCGATCTGGCCGGCGCCGGCGAAGCCTTGTCTGCCGGCGGCGAACAGGTACCGACCTGGATCAGCAAGGAAGCCGGTAACCGTCGCCTGCCGTTCGACGCCGAGCGCCTGCAGCGCAGCATCGACAGCATCCACGCCGAGTTCCCGCAGCTGGACGTGGCCGATTACCGGCGCGTGGTGCAGGCCATGGTCGAGCGCAAGCCCAGCATCAGCGCAGACGACCTGGTCGACCTGCTGATCCGCGAAGCCGAATCGCGCGTGGACCTGACTGCACCGGAATGGGAGCAGTTCGCCGCCCGCCTGTACCTGCGCCGCCTGTACAAGCGCGCCAGCCGCAACCGCTTCTACGATGTAGCGCTGAAGTACGGTTCGTTCGTCGGCCTGCAGGAGAGCCTGGCCGACCGCGGCGTGTACAGCAACGATGTGCTGCGCTGCTATTCGAAGGAAGAACTGCAGCAGGCCGGGCAAATGATCGATCCCGATCGTGACCGCCTGTTCGCTTACAACGGCCTGTATCTGTTGGCCACGCGCTACCTGGCCACCGACCGCACCCGCGAGGTCTACGAACTGCCGCAGGAGCGCTGGCTGACCATTGCCCTGTACCTGATGCAGGACGAAAAGCCACGCGAACGGCGCATGCAGCTGGTGGGCGAGGCCTACTGGGCGCTGTCGAACCTGTACATGACCGTGGCCACGCCCACCCTGGCCAACGCCGGCAAGGTCGGTGGCCAGCTCTCCAGCTGCTTCATCGACACGGTGGACGACAGCCTGCAGGGCATCTATGACTCCAACACCGATATCGCCCGTGTTTCCAAGCATGGCGGCGGTGTCGGTGCGTACCTGGGCTACGTGCGCAGCAGCGGCGCGCCGATCCGTGGTGTGCCCAATTCATCGGGTGGCGTGGTGCCGTGGATCAAGCAGCTCAACAATACGGCCGTGTCGGTGGACCAGCTTGGCCAGCGCAAGGGCGCGGTGGCGGTCTACCTGGATATCTGGCACCGCGACATCGAAGCGTTCCTGGACCTGCGCCTGAACAATGGCGACCAGCGCCTGCGCGCGCACGACGTGTTCACCGCCGTGTGCGTGCCGGATCTGTTCATGGAAGCGGTGGAGCGCCGCGCCGACTGGTACCTGTTCGACCCGCACGAAGTGAAGCAGGCCAAGGGCTGGTACCTGCAGGACTTCTACGATGAGCAGCGCGGGCAGGGCAGTTTCCGCGATCGCTATGCCGAACTGGTGGCCGACGAACGCATCAGCCGGCGCACGGTGAAGGCCATCGACCTGTTCAAGCGCATCATGCTCAGCCAGCTGGAGACCGGCAATCCGTTCCTGTTCTACCGCGATGAAGTGAACCGGAAGAACCCGAACAAGCATGCGGGCATGGTCTATTCCAGCAACCTGTGCACCGAGATCCTGCAGAACATGAGCCCCACCCGGATGATCCAGGAGATCGTCAGCGGTGACCAGATCGTAACCACGCGCCGGGCAGGGGATTTCGTGGTCTGCAACCTGTCCTCGATCAACCTCGGCCGGGCGATCACTGCGCCGCACGATTTGTTGGCCACCGATGTGCTGGAGCGGCTGATTCCGATCCAGGTGCGCATGCTGGACAACGTGATCGATCTGAATGCCCTGCCGGTTCCGCAGGCCACCATCACCAACCGCAAGTACCGCGCCATCGGTCTGGGCACCTTCGGCTGGCACCACCTGCTGGCGCAGCAGGGCGTGCACTGGGAATCGCCGCAGGCCGAGGCACTGTCGGACAGCCTGTTCGAGCGCATCAACTTCCTCACCATCCAGGCCAGTGCCGCGCTGGCGCAGGAGAAGGGCAGCTACCCGATGTTCGCCGGCAGCGACTGGCAGACCGGTCGCTACTTCCGTGATCGCCAGTACGCCGGCGACGGCTGGGATGCGCTGGCGCAGACCGTGGCCACCCAGGGCCTGCGCAATGGCTGGCTGCTGGCAGTGGCGCCGAACATGAGCACCGCGCAGATTGCCGGCTCCACCGCCTCCATCGACCCGATCTACAGCGCGTTCTACTACGAGGAAAAGAAGGACTTCCGCCGTCCGGTCGCCGCCCCGGGGCTGTCGCTGGACACCTGGCCGTACTACGAAAAGGGCGCCTACAAGGTCGACCAGTTCGCCAGCGTGCGGCAGAACGCGCGCCGCCAGCGCCATGTGGACCAGGCCATCAGTTTCAACCTGTACGTGCCCAGCAGCATCCGCGCCAGCACCCTGCTGGAACTGCACCTGAGCGCCTGGCGCCTGGGCCTGAAGACCACCTACTACGTGCGCTCCAACGACATCGACGTGAGCGAATGCGAGTGGTGCTCCAGCTGATCGGCGAGCGCATCGCGCGGCCACCGCACATTCCGCCGGGCGTGGCCCGGCGCTACCTTTGCAGGAACGACCATGGCAACTCCGCTCGACCGCATCAAGATCCTGGAACCCCGCCACCCCAACCGCAGCACCGGCATCATCAACGGGCGCACCAGCGGCATCCTGAACTGGAACGACATTCCGTACCCCTCGTTCTATCGCGCCTACAAGGAGCTTTCCACCAACTTCTGGATTCCCGATGAGGTGGACATGAAGCTGGACGCGCGCCAGTACGGCGAACTGTCCGGCCGCGAGAAGAACGCCTACGACTCGATCATCGGCCTGCTGGCCACGCTGGATTCACCGCAGACGCGCTTCATCTACAACGTGGCCGAGTACATCACCGACCCGGCCGCGCATGCCAATGCGGCGATCATCGGCCAGCAGGAAGTGATCCACAACGAGAGCTACAGCTACGTGCTGGCCTCGATCACCGACCTGCCCAACCAGAACCGCATCTTCGAAATCGCCCGAACCCACCCGACCATCATCAAGCGCAACGCGCCGATCATGGGCGCGTATGACGATTTCATGCGCGAGAAGACCGCCGAGACCCTGCTCAAGTCGCTCATCCAGTCATCCATCCTGGAAGGCATCAACTTCTATTCCGGGTTCGCGTACTTCTACAACATGGTGCGGCAGAACCGGATGACCGGCACCGGCAAGATCATCAGCTTCATCAACCGCGACGAACTGGCCCATACCAAGTTCATCAGCGAACTGATCCGCGCCATCATCGGTGAAAACCCGGAACTGCAGACCCAGCAGCTGAGCGACTACGTGCATGGGGCGTTCCAGCACGCCATCGAGCTGGAAACCCAGTGGTCCAGTGAAGTGCTCGACGGCATTGATGGCATCGACGTGGACGAGATGGTGCGCTACGTGAAATACCGGGCCAACAAGATGGCCGGCATGCTGGGCATCGAGCGGCTGTACAGCGATACCACCGACAACGTGATGCCCTGGATCAAGGCCTACGCCGACAACTTCACCGAAACCAAGACCGACTTCTTCGAGATGCGCAATGCAAGCTACAAGAAGACCAACGTCGACAACGGCTTCGACGATCTGTGAGTCGCGTGGCGCGCTGCGCATCCTGATCGTGGTGGCCTCGCTCAGTGGCAACACGCGCGAACTGGGGCGGATGATCGCCGGCCACTGCCGCGCGGCGGGGCACGCCGTGTACTGGCAGGAGGCCGATGCCGCAGACCCGTCGGAAGCACTGGCCGCAGACCAGGCCGATCTGGTGCTGCTGGGCAGCTGGACCGACAACGCCGGGCGTACGCCATCGGAAATGAAGGCCTGGATTGCCGCCACTGCCGAACGCGGGCAGCGGCCGGCGCAGGTGGCGGTGTTCGGCACCGGTGAAACGCAGTGGGGGCAGGAGTACTACTGCGGCGCCGTGCAGCGCTTGATCCGCTATTTCAACAGCACTTATCCGCCGCTGCGGATTGAACAGATGCCGCATGGTGAGCGCCATGCCGCTGCCATCGCCGAATGGACCGCCGCGGTCCTGGCGCATTACTGGAGTACCGCCGATGCAGATCATCAACGCCACCACGCCTGAACAGTTCCAGCAGTTGCTGGCCGAGCACCCCCGGGTGCTGGTGGATTTCCACAAGGACGACTGCCCCGGCTGCCGCATGCTGGACATGTCGCTGCATCGGGTGGCCACCAGCGCGGCCGGGCAGGGCACAACCCTGCTGCGGGTGCAGCTGGAAGCGGTCGGTGAAGCCTTCTTCCGCCAGTTGGGCCTGCGGCAGACGCCCACGTTGTCGCTGTTCCGTGACGGCGACGAGCGCGCGCGCCTGCCCGGTTTCCAGTCGCCGCAGCAGATTGAAGCCGCGATCGCACAGCATCTGTAACCCCAATCGGCCGGGGTCGGATCCCTTGCCGAAGGCAAGGGCTCCGACCCCGCAACGGGCGCACCCGCTTTTGTAGACTCGAGCCATGCTCGACTGCCCTTCGCGCGATGGCCGATCAGTCGAGCATGGCTCGACTCTACAGGCGCATCCACGCATGGTGTGGATCTACCGGCCGCTGCATCGGTAGCGCCGGCCCGTGCCCGGCGGCGTTTGTAAACCCGATCAACCGGGGTCAGAGCCCTTGCCTGCGGCAAGGGATCCGACCCCGGCGAATCAGTTGCCGGCGAAGGTGTCCAGCAGCAGCTTCACGTTCAAGCCCACGATCAGCAGTGCGATCACCCACGCGGTGCCGCCCAGCCAGCGCGGTGCCACCAGGGCGCCCATCGTGGCCTTGTCGGTCACGATGCGCACCAGCGGGATGATCGCGAACGGCAGCTGCATCGACAGCACCACCTGGCTCAGCACCAGCAGTTTCACCGTGCCCTGGTCGCCGAACAGCACGATCACCACCACCACCGGAATGATCGCCAGCAGGCGGGTGATCAGCCGCCGCAGCCAGGGCGGCAGGCGCAGGCGCAGGAAGCCTTCCATCACAATCTGCCCGGCCAGGGTGGCGGTCACCGTGGAATTCAGGCCCGAGGCGAGCAGGGCCACCGCAAACAGGGTCGATGCCAGGCCCACGCCCAGCATCGGTGCCAACAGTTGATGTGCCTGCTCGATGTCTTCCACATCCAGGCGGCCGTTGGCATGGAACACCGCCGCGGCCAGGATCAGGATGCTGGCGTTGATGAACAGCGCCAGGGTCAGCGCGATGGTGCTGTCGGTCACCGCCCAGCGCAGTGCACTGCGGCGCCCTTCATCGGTGCGCGGGTAGGCCCTGGTCTGCACGATGGACGAGTGCAGGTACAGGTTGTGCGGCATCACGGTGGCGCCGATGATGCCGATGGCGATGTACAGCGCGTGCGGATCGGTCACCACCTGCGCGCGCGGAATGAAGCCGCCCAGCACCTCCATCACCGGGGGCGCGGCCAGCGCGATCTGCACCAGGAAGCAGCCGAAGATGATCATCAGCAGGGCGATCACGAACGCTTCCAGCGCGCGGAAGCCACGATTCATCAACAGCAGCACCAGCAGCGTGTCCAGCGCGGTGATCACCGCACCCCACAGCAGCGGCAGATCGAACAGCAGCTTCAGAGCGATGGCCGTGCCGATCACCTCGGCCAGATCGCAGGCGATGATCGCCGCCTCGCACAGCGCCCACAGTGCCAGGTTCACCGGCTTGGGATAGCGCGCGCGGCATGCCTGCGCCAGGTCCATGCCGGTGGCGATGCCCAGCCGCGCCGACAGCGCCTGCAGAATCACCGCCATCAGGTTCGAAATCAGGATGACCGACAGCAGCAGGTAGCCGAAGCGCGAGCCGCCGGCCAGGTCGGTGGCCCAGTTGCCCGGGTCCATGTAACCGACCGACACCATGTAGCCCGGGCCGATGAAGGCCAGCAGGCGGAACCACCAATGGCCCTTGTCGGGTACGGCCACCGACGCGTTGAGCGCGCCCAGGCTGGCCGCAGGGGCGGCCGGGGAGTCGGTTTGCGCGACAGTGCTCATGGGTGCAATATAGCCACTGCTATACCGATTAGCAATGTGAAACAATCGTCTTTACCGTGTCACTGGTCCAGAATTCAGCTTCGAATACAGGCATGACTGGAAGGGCGGGCAGACGCGTGCGCAGGAAGGACGATCCGACAACGGCAAAAGCCACCCCCTTGATCGAGGCCGAGCGCCAGGTCGAGAGCTTCCGCCAGGTGCGCGAGGCGCACCGGATGGAGCTGGTGGAAGACTATGTCGAGCTGATTTCCGACCTGCTGGCCGACGGCGGTGAAGCCCGCCAGGTCGATATCGCCACCCGCCTGGGCGTGGCCCAGCCCACCGTGGCCAAGATGCTGCGCCGGCTGGCGCGCGATGGCTGGGTGGTACAGCGGCCTTACCGTGGCGTGTTCCTGACCCCGGAAGGCGAGGCGCTGGCCCACGCCAGTCGCCAGCGCCACCAGACGGTGGAGCGCTTCCTGCTGGCGCTGGGTGTCGATCCGGATACCGCCCGCCGCGATGCCGAGGGCATCGAGCACCATGTGAGCGAACAGACCCTGGCGCTGTTCGAAGCCTTCGTGCGCAAGGCCGAAGGCTGAGGTTTGTGCGCAGGGCTTGCAGCCCTGCACCCGCTGCAGATCAACGGCAACGGCAAAAGGCGGCTATCCGTGGGATGGCGGGGTGGGTCCGGTTGAGGGGGGCGGCGTAAATACATCCATGTAGCCTCGGTCGCGCCATCCATGGCGCTCACGCCCCCTCAACCGGACCCACCCCGCCTTCGACAGTTTCCCGCGAGCTGTTGGAAGGGTGTTCTGCTTTGGTGGGTGTCGACCTTGGGCGACACAGTAGATCCACGCCATGCGTGGATGAATTCATTCGATATCTGACAGATTTCATCCACGCATGGCGTGGACCTACCGGCCGCGGCGGAATGCGGCCGGGCTGCGGGCGCCGACGATGATCATGCGGATCATCGTGGAAATCTGTTCGATCAGTTCCGGGTCTTTTTCCGGCGGCAGGTCCATGGCGGTAGCGCCCATGGCGAACACCAGCCGGGTGATGGCGGTGGCCACCAGTTCGGGCTTGTAGAGCTTGGCGCCATCCAGCGCGGCCAGGCGCACCAGGTCGTGCTGCAGCTCTTCTTCGAAGTAGTGCAGCTCGCGTTCCACCGCGTGCTTGAAGTCGTCCGATCCCACCGCGCCCTCGCGCAGCAGCACGTGCAGCAGCTTGTCGTCGGCGCGCAGCTGTTCCATGAAGGTTTCCACCGACACCCGCACCACGCTGGTCGCGCTGGAGGTGGCGCGCTGGCGGGCCTCACCGATGATGGTGCGCAGCGAGCGCCCGGCCACGTCGATCAGCGCCACGGCCAGTTCGTCCATGTCGCGGAACTGGCGGTAGAAGCTGTTGGGCGCAATGCCGGCTTCGCGCGCCACTTCGCGCAGGCTGAGCGTGGACAGGCTGCGATGCGGGCCGATCAGTTTCAGCGCGGCGGCCAACAGGTCCTCGCGGCTCACCGTACGGCGGGCCGGGCTGTTGGCATCTTCGGGCGGCGTCAGGGCGGTGGCAGCGGCCATGGGACTTCCGGAGGGACAAGGCTGAATCATACCCAATCCGGTTCAATATACACATGTATACACAGGTGTATGTGCGCCCGTATAGTGGCCCCATGAGCGCTGTCATCCGTCCGTCCCTGTTCTCTCCGTACCGCTGGCTGTCGCCGTCGCTGTTCGATTTCTGGGCGGGCCAGCTCAATCCGCTGTGGACCCTGCGCGAGCCCCTGGCCCGCCTGGTGCGGCGTGAACCGGCCGGGGAGGGCGCCACGACCCTGGTCCTGCGCTGCAACCGGCACTGGAAGGGCATGCGTGCCGGCCAGCACATCACCCTGGGCGTGGAGCTGGGTGGGCGCATCCTGCGCCGCAGCTACAGCCCGACGATGATCGGGCGCCGCGAACTGGCCATTACCGTCAAAGGCGTGGAAGGCGGGCAGGTCAGCCAGCACCTGCTGCAGCATGCGCGCCCGGGCGATCTGTTCCGCCTGGATGCCGCCTTCGGTGATTTCCACATGCCCGCCGCGGCGCCGGTGCTGTTGCTGGCCGCCGGCAGCGGCATCACCCCCATGCGCAGCCTGTTGCGCGAGGCCTGCCAGCGCCCGTTGGCCGCGCCGGTGGATCTGTTCTATTGGGAACGCACGGCGGCAACCCAGCAGTTCCGTGACGAACTGCAGGCGCTGGCCGCGGCCACCCCGAACCTGCGCGTGCACCTGCTCACCACCCGCGAGGGCGATGCCCCGGCCGCGCGCATCGACCGCCACACCTTGATGGTGCCCGGCGATGACACCCCGCTGGCCCAGCGCCATGTGCTGGCCTGCGGCCCGGACGGTTTCGTCGCCGCCGCGCGTGCGCGCCTGGCCCACCAGGTGGCCGGCTTCCAGGCCGAGGCCTTCACCCCGCCGGCGCCGATCACCGGCGCCGACAGCGAGGGCGAAGTGGCCCTGACCCTGGCCCGCAGCGGCCGCCAGCTGAAAGTACCGCGCAACCGCTCGCTGCTGGAAAGCCTGGAAGCGCAGGGCATCAAGCCCAAGCACGGCTGCCGCATGGGCATCTGCAATACCTGCACCTGCGAAGGCGTCAGTGGCGGCACCCGCCACCTGCGCACCGGCGAAACCCAGTCTGGCCCGGCCGCCCCGGTACGGATCTGCGTGAGTGCGCCGACCACCGACCTGACTTTGGATCTCTGAGGAACCGTTGCCATGACCCGCGCTACTGACCGTGCCCTGAGCCCCGTGGAGATGGATGCCTTCGGCAGGGAACTCGACGCGATCCGCGACCGTGTGATCGGCAGCCTGGGCGCGTCCGACACCCGCTACATCCGCCGCGTGGCTGCTGCCGTGCGCTGGTCCGGCGTGCTCGGTCGTGGCCTGCTGTTCCTGGGCGCGTTCTCGCCGCTGTTCTGGGCGCCGCTGCTGTGGCCGGCCTGCATCGCCGGCACGCTGCTGCTGGCGCTGGCCAAGATCCTGGAAAACATGGAGCTGGGCCACAACGTGATGCACGGCCAGTACGACTGGACCGGCGACCCCAAGCTCAACGGCAACACGTACGAATGGGACATCGTCGCCACCGGTGACAACTGGCGCAAGACCCACAATTTCCGCCACCACACCTACACCAATGTGCGCGGCATGGACGATGACATCGGCTACGGCCTGCTGCGCATCTTCCCCGAACAGCGCTGGAAGCCGTTCTACCTGCTGCAGCCGATCATCGCGCCGATCTTCGCGCTGTTGTTCCAGTGGGGCGTTGCCGCGCAGGACCTGCGCCTGGGCCGTTGGTTCAAGGGCCGCATCAGCAGCCGCGCCATGTGGCTGCAGACCCGCCCGGTGGCGCGCAAGATGCTGCGCCAGGTGCTGAAGGACTACGTGTTCTTCCCGCTGCTGGCCGGCCCGTTCTTCCTGCCGGTGATGCTGGGCAACCTGGTGGCCAATGGCCTGCGCAACATCTGGACCTACGTCATCATCTTCTGCGGCCATTTCACCGCCGAATCGGAAACCTTCCCCAAGGAATGCCTGCGCAATGAATCGCGCGGCCACTGGTACCTGCGCCAGCTGCGCGGCTCGTCCAACATCAGCGGTGGTTTCATCATCAACGTGCTGTCGGGCAACCTGAGCCACCAGATCGAGCACCACTTCTATCCCGATCTGCCGGCCAACCGCTACGCGACCATTGCCAAGGAAGTGAAGGACATCTGCCGCCGCTACGGCCAGCACTACAACAACGGCTCGCTGCCGCGCCAGTTCGGCCAGGTGGTCTGGCGCATCCTGCGCCATGCCTTCCCCAGCAAGCCGCGTCGTATGCCGTTGGCCGACATCCTGTCGCCGCCCAGCCCGGCACCGGCCAACGCGGGTTGATCGCTCAGCCCGCCTGCCCCTGGGCGGCGCCGCCGGCGCGGTCCAGGCGGCGCAGGAACACCTGCATTTCCCGCTGCGCCTGCTGGTCGCCTTTGCTGCCGGACACGCACAGCCCACGTTCCCAGGCGGCGCGCGCAGCGCCCGGCTGGCCACCGGCTAGCCACGCCTTGCCCAGCAGCTTCCACGCGGCCGAATACTGCGGGTCCAAGGCCACGCAGCGGCCCAGATGCATCGCCGCGCGCAGCGCGTCACCGGCATCCAGCCAGCCCTTGCCCAGGCCGAAGCGCAGCAGCGCGCTGTCCTTGCCCGCGGCCAACAGCGCTTCCAGGGCCTGCACGTTCATGGGATGACCTCGAACACGGGCTGCAGCGATCCGGCCTGGAAGCGGCCGCGATGGAACAGCAGCGGGGCCTGGTCGGCGTCGCTGGCCTGCAGCACGCGGCCCACCAGCAGCAGATGGTCGCCGACCGGCCAGTGCGCGTGGCGGCTGCAGACCAGGTGTGCCACCGCGCCGGCAATGCGCGGCGGCAGGCCGTCTTCCTCATCCAGCAGCGGCACGCCTTCGAAGCGATCGCGCACCAGTGGGTCGGCGAACTGGCGTGCCAGCGCCACCTGGTGCGCGCCCAGCACGCTGATCGCAAACTGCGGTGCGCGCTGGAAGGCCTTCAAACTGTGCGCGTGCAGTGCCAGGGTCCACGACACCAGCGGCGGCTGCAGCGAAACCGGCACGAACGAGTTGATGGTCAGGCCGTGCAGCTTGCCGCGCGCGTCGCGGGTGGTGGCGATGGCCACGCCGGTGGGGTAGTGGCCCAGCAACCGCCGCAGGGCGCGCGGTGCCAGCGCGACCGACGGCTGGACGGCCGCGGCGGGGTAGACCCCCGCCCACGGCCCGGCATAGGGCATGCCTTCGGCGCTCATGCGTGCATCGCCTGTGTGTAGCGACGCTCCACTTCGGCCCAGTGGATGATCTGGAAGAAAGCGCCGATATAGTCCGGGCGACGGTTCTGGTAGTGCAGGTAGTAGGCGTGCTCCCAGACATCCAGCGCCAGGATGGGCGTGTTGCCGGACAGGCCCACGGCCGCGCCCATCAGCGGGTTGTCCTGGTTGGCGCTGCTTTCAATCTGCAGCCGCCCGCTGCGATCGCTGGTCAGCCACGCCCAACCGCTGCCGAAGCGGGACTGCGCGGCCTTGCTGAAGGCGTCCTTGAAAGCATCGAATCCACCCAGGTCGCGTTCGATCGCTGCGGCCACGGCGGCGCCGGGGGTGCCGCCGGCCGGGCTCAGTACCGACCAGAACAGACTGTGGTTGGCATGGCCGCCGCCGTTGTTGCGGACCGGCGGGCGCAGCGCTTCGGGCAGGGCCTCCAGATCGGCAATCAGGTCTTCCACCGGCGTGGCCGGCAGCCCGGCCTGTTCCAGGGCTGCGTTGAGGTTGTTGATGTAGGTCTGGTGGTGCTTGCCATGGTGGATTTCCATGGTGAGCGCATCGAAGTGCGGTTCCAGCGCGTCGTAGGCGTAGGGCAGGGCGGGAAGCGAGTACGGCATTGCAACAGTCTCCGTGGGTGGCCAGGTGTCTGGCCGAGGGAGCACTGTTATCGCACCTCAACGTTGGTTGAGGTCAAGCATCGCCTGCGGTCGCCGGGCGTGGCCCGGCGCTACCTTCGAACGCGGCTTCGAGCTTGTCCAGGAACGTGAAGAGGACCTCGTTCATGACCGCGTAGTCCTGCGCCAGCAGCTTGGCCGGCTGCTGGACAAAGCGCGATGGACGGAAGGCGTCGAGCTCCTGCGTGGACGCGGCAATCAGCAGCGCAACCACCTCGCGATTGAACTCCATGTGGCATTGGAAGCCATACACCAAGGGGCCGTACTGCACGATCTGCCGCGGGCAGCCTTCGCTCTGGGCGATCACCGTGGCATCGGCGGTCAGGCCGGGCATGTCGTTGTGCCAATGGCCAACGTCGAGCGTGTCGCCGAAGTGGGCGAACGCCGGGTTGGCACGCCCTGCGGCGGTCAGGGTGATCGGGAACGTGCCGATTTCCTTGTTCGGGCTGTGCTCGAAGGAAGCACCCAGCGCTTCGCCGATCAACTGCGCGCCCAGGCAGACGCCCAGCACCGGCTTGCCCGCCGCGGCAAACGCTGCAATCAGGTGCGTCTCTGCTGCGGCGTTGAAATGCGGGCACTCGTCGAGGGTCGTCGCCGGGGATTGCGGGCCGCCCATGACGATCAGCATGTCGTGGGCGTTGGCATCGGGCGGCAGCTGATCGCCCGCATGCAGTCGAGTGAAGCTTGTTCCGTGGCCCCTGCTGTCGGCCCATTGCGCATACGCGCCGGGCGCCTCGAAGGCTTCATGGATGACAAAGTGAACCTGCATCGGTGGCGTCCTGGGTTGAGCGGCGTGTGGGGTGGGGGCAAGGACGGCGCGCTACAACGCGAGACGTTGCATTGCAGCGGCCAGGTCATCGGCAAAACGCGCCGCATCATCGGGTGCGAGGGAGGAAATGGTCAGGCGCAGGCCATGCGACGGCGCCTGCACCCCGAACGACTCGCCACTTCGGGTCAGCCAGCCGTGCTTGGCCAGTTCGATGACCAACGGCTGGCTGTCGGCTTCAAGGGGAATCCAGACGTTCAGCCCATCGCTGGACGTAGCGGTGCCGATACCGCGGTCGTGCAGAAGGTGGACCAATCGGTAGCGTCTTTTCGCGTAGTCGTCGCGTGCGGCTGCAACCTGGGCGTTGACCGTGGGCGAGCCAAGGCAGCCGATCACCGCCTGTTGCAGCAGATGGCTGACCCAGTGGGCGCCGGCAGCCAATCGAAGCCGCAGTCGGCTGGAGGTCTGCACGTCGCTGGCAACAAGGGCCACGCGCAGATCGGGGCCCAGGGCTTTCGAGACGGACCTGACCAGCGCCCAGCGCCGCGCATCGGCAGGAATCACATCGAAATAGTCGTTAGTTGCGAGCAATGCAAAGTGATCGTCAACGATCACCAGGACATTGGGATGGCGTGACAGTACGTCCCGGATCTCGGTCGCGCGCGTAGCTCCAAGCGAACATCCCGTGGGGTTCTGCGCACGGGGCGTCAGGATCACGGCCTGCGCCCCGCGGGCAAGTGCCTCCTCCAGCGCCGCCGGGATCATGCCCTCGGCATCCATGCCGACAGGGAATGGCTGCAGACCCGACACGCGCAGGGTATTCACGCTGCTGACAAAGCAGGGGTTCTCAACGGCCACCTTGTCGCCGGGCACCAGATGGCAGGCGAGAAGCCGCTCCACCGCGTCTACCGCGCCCCCGGTGATGTCCATCTGGAACGCGGGCGGGCAGTCGCCCTGCATCCACGCGGTGGCCAGCGCTTCCAGCTCCGGATGCACCGCCGGCGCCCCGTACAGCGCAGGCGGCTGGGGCCGTTGGCCAAGCACCTGCACGATGTCCGGCAGCCATTCTGGGTTCGGGTTGCCTCCGGCCAGGTCGGTCAACCTGCATCCTGGAACGGTCCCCTCGGCTTCGCCCAGGCGCATCGGATCACGGATGGTCGTGCCCAGGCGGCCCTGTGTGGTCGCCACCCCGGCGCTGACCAGGCGTTTGTAGGCGCTGGAAACCGTATTGCGGTTCACGCCCAGCGCGGCCGCCAAATCCCGCACCGTCGGCAGCTCCTGCCCGGCCCGCAGCTGCCCCGCCTGGACCAGGCCACGAACGCTTTCGAAGATGGCCGCAGCCGAGGTGCCTACGATTTCCACAGTGTCCTGGGACGTGATAGCTTATTGGCCTAGGACAATAGCACGGAAGCCGTCGCGCAGGGCGCGAAGCGGCAACCACCCCACGTGAGGCATTGAATGACGACTGGCGGCAACCCACAGACAGCCACACGGCACGACCTCCACGGTCTGTGGCCCGAGGCGACCTCGGTGCAGGACATCGTGGCGAACCTGGCCACGGTGCAGTCCCGGATCGACGCGGCCTGCCTGCGCGTTGGGCGCGACGCGGCCAGCGTCAGGCTGCTGCCGGTCAGTAAGACCAAGCCGGAGGCCACCGTGCGCCGCGCCTTTGCGGCGGGCTGCCGGATGCTGGGCGAGAACAAGGTCCAGGAGGCAGTGGCGAAATGGGAAGCGACGCAGGATCTGCCGGCGTTGAAGTGGTCGATCATCGGCCATCTGCAGACCAACAAGGCCAAGGTGGTCGCCCGGTTCGCCGATGAGTTCCAGGCACTGGACAGCCTGAAACTGGCCGAAGCGCTGGACCGCAGGCTGCAGATCGAGGGGCGCGGCCTGGACGTCTTCGTGCAGGTCAATACGTCAGGTGAAGCCAGCAAGTACGGGCTGGACATCGACAGCGTGCCGGGATTCCTGCGCCAGTTGGCACCCTACCGTTCGCTGCGCGTGCGGGGCTTGATGACCTTGGCCATGCTCTCGGCGCAACCCGAACAGGTGCGTCCGTGCTTCATCCGCCTGCGGCAGCTGAGAGAGCGCCTGCAGCAAGAGGCGATCGACGGGGTGTCACTGCAGGAGTTGTCCATGGGGATGTCGGGCGATTACGAGATCGCCATTGAAGAAGGCGCCACGGTTGTGCGCGTCGGCCAGGCCATTTTCGGCGCGCGCGCCACGCCTGATTCCCACTACTGGCCTTCTGATGGCGAGGGGAGCGGGGCATGACGGTGTACCGACTGAACCTGTACCGGGGCGATCGCCTGCTCGGGCACTTTGAAACGGGAACGGCCACCCGCCGGGAGGAGCTACGGGAGCTGGTGGACCGCTTGAGCGCGGACTATCGGGTCGAGACGCTGGCGAGCTACGACGAAAAGCGACTGGTCGAGGCGTCTGCCGAAGGCATCAAGGTGCTTTACCGGGAGCTGCAGTTCAGAGCGATCGACCTGACCTGACAACGGCTGGGCTCGCCGAGCATGGCCCGGCGCTACCGCTCAATCCGTCGGTAGGTGTCCACCTTGGTGGACACGCCGTGATGGCCGGACGTTCGCCGGGCATGGCCCGGCGCTACCGCTCAATCCGTCGGTAGGTGTCCACCTTGGTGGACACGCCGTGATCGCCGCACGTTCGCCGGGCATGGCCCGGCGCTACCGGTCGATCCGCCGGTAGGTGTCCACCTTGGTGGACACGCCGTGATCGCCGGATGCTCGCCGGGCATGGCCCGGCGCTACCGGTCGATCCGCCGGTAGGTGTCCACCTTGGTGGACACGCGGTGATCGCCGGATGCTCGCCGGGCATGGCCCGGCGCTACCGCTCAATCTGTCGGCAGGTGTCCATCTTGGTGGACACGCCGTGATCGCTCAGCTCAACCAATTCCGGCACGCACTGTCGCTCTGCTCGCCGCAGGCCTGCTGCATGCGCTGCTGCAGGCGGGCCAGGGTCTGCGCGCCCTGGTGCTTGCCGCTCCAGGTCTTCAACTGCGCCGCCAGCCGCTCGAAGCGCTGCCGCGTGCGCTGGTGGTAGCCCGACGGCTGGCCCTGCAGTTCGGCAATCAACGCATCGGTGGCCTGTTCAATGCGCGGCGCGTCTTCGGGCGCCAGCCGCAGCAGGCCTTCCACGTACAGCACGCCCCATTGCACGCGCGTGGCCGGGCCCTGTGCGCCTTCATAGGCGCGCTTCAGCCATTCCAGCGCACCGGCGGTGTCGCCGCGTTGCTCGGCCAGTTCGGCCAGTTCGGGCATGTAGTAGTAGGGCTGCTCGCTGCGCTTGATCTCGGCCAACAGCAGCGCCTCGGCACCGGCGTCATCGCCGATCTGGCGCAGGGCGTATACCGCGCTGCTGATCGTGGCCTGGCGTGCGTGGGCATCGCTGGCGGCGGCATCGGCGGCGGCCACGCGCTGCTTCACCTGCGCCACAAGCGTGGGCGGCAGCGCGCCTTCGGGTTGCTGCTGGCGTGCCAATGCCAGTTCGGTCAGCGCACGCGACAGGGCATCGTCGGCGCGGTTGCCCTGGGCGGCGTCGGCGCGCTCCAGCGCGACCAACAGCTGCTGGCCCAGACGCTGCTCGGTGGCGGGGCCGGCGCTGGCCAGTTTCACCAGTTTGGCACCGGCATAGCCCAGCAGTTCGCGATTGCGGCGCACCTCGGCCGGCTGTGCCAGCACGGCCTCCAGCAGTTCGCGGGTGGCGGTCGGGGCGCTGCGCGGCGTCTCGGCCGTGGCCAGTGCCAGCAGCGCGAAGCGGCGCTGCAACGCAGGCTCCGGTGCGGCGGCGGCCAGTGCGTTCAAGACATCCGTGCTGCTGCGCGTGCCGGCCAGCTTGTTGGCGTCCACTTCCCAGCCGTAGTCGCCCAGTACCTGCCAGTCCTCTGCGCCCAGTCTGGCGGGCGTGGCCAGTGCGGTGGCCAGGGTGTCGGCCACCGCGCTGCGGCGACCGGCGGCCACGGTCAGCACCCGGGTCAGTTCGGCCGCATCGTTGCCGCCGGCCACCCGGGTAATCTCATTGCGCTGCGGGTCCAGCACGATCAGCGTGGGGTAACCGCGCACGCCGAAGCGCTCGCCCCAGGCCTGCGCGCCTTCCTCGTCGCCGTCCAGGTAGACCGGCACGAACTTTCCGGTCAGGGCGATGAAGGCCGGATCCTTGAATAGCCCGGCCTTCAGCTGGTTGCACGGCGGGCACCACGCCGCGCCCCAGTACAGCAGCACCGGCTTGCCACTTTCGGCTGCTTCATTGAAGGCATCGTCCACGTCGCCCTGGCGCCAGGCGATGGCCGTGGCCGGCGCGGCGCTGGCCGCATTGGCCGAAGCAACCGGGGCCTGCGCGGGTGAGCAGGCGCTCAGTGCCGAGGCGAGCAGCAGTACGGAAAGGGCAGTGCGCATCGGCGGGCGGTCCGTTGGGGGAATAGCGCATTGTAGGAAGGCCGCCCCCTGCGGTTGATGCAGTTTGGGCATGACGGCCGTGCCTGCCGGCATATGCGGGTCAGGGGGCCCGCGCCGCCTGCAGTTCGTCGGCCAGCAGGCCGGCCAGCCAGTGCATGAAGGCCTGCACGCGGCGGGGCAGATGTCGGCGCTGCGCATAGACCAGGTTCACCGGCATCGGCTCGGCCACGCAGTCGGGCAGCACCTGTACCAGCCGGCCCTCGCGCAGCGCCTGGCGGGCGCCCATTTCCGGCACCTGGATGATGCCCAGCCCGGCCAGTGCGGCGGCGCTGTAGCCGTCGGCATTGCTCACCGTCAGCGCGCCGCGCATCGGCCAGCTGCGGTACTGCTGGCCATCGAAGTATTCAAACCCCGGCGAGCGCTGGCCCAGCGTGCCCACGTAATGCACCAGCGCATGCTGGTCCAGGTCGGCCAGTTCGCGCGGCACACCGCGCGCGGCCAGGTAGGCCGGGCTGGCCACGTTGACGATGTGCATGTGGCCCAGTGGGCGCGCCACCAGGCTGCTGTCGTCCAGGCTGCCGACCCGCAGCACGCAGTCGAAGCCTTCGCGCACCACATCCACGCGGCGGTCGGTCGCGCTCAGTTCCACTTCCAGCGCCGGGTGCTGGGCCAGGAAGGCCGGCAGCTGCGGAATCACCAGGTTGCGCGCCAGCCCGCCGGGCATGTCCACGCGCAGGCGCCCGCTCAGTTCGCTGGTCTGGCGGCGGAACAGGCCCTGCAGTTCCTCCATGTCGTCCAGCAGATCGTGCGCACGCTGCTGCAGCTGGGTGCCGTCGGCCGTCAGGTGAACGCGGCGGGTGGTGCGGTGCAGAAGCTGGGTGCCCAGTTCAGCCTCCAGGCGCTGGATCGCCTGGGACACACTGGCCTTGGGCAGGCCCAGGCCGTCGGCGGCGCGGGTGAACGAGCCCAGCTCGGCCACGCGCAGGAAGACCCGCAGGGTATCAAGGCGGTCCATGGATTGTTTGGCCAGGTTGAACAGTCAAATCAGGATCGCGCGATTTATGGCGCCCGGCAATCCCAATAGTCTGGTCCCACTTCCTCCTCAACCAGGTGCACCGTCATGACGTCTTCCTCCCGTGTTGTCCTTGTCACCGGCGGCAGCCGCGGCCTGGGCCGTAACGCCGCCTTGGCGCTGGCCGCCGATGGCGCCGATATCGTCATTACCTACCGCGCCCAGGCCGACGCGGCCGAACAGGTCGTGCAGCAGATCCAGGCCCTGGGCCGTCGTGCCGCCGCGTTGCCGCTGGACATGGCCGACAGCGCTGGCTTCGCCGCCTTCGCCACGCAACTGCAGAACGTGCTGCAGGGCTGGGGTGCCACGGCGCTGCAGGGCCTGTTGAACAATGCCGGTGAGGGCCTGTACGCGCCGATTGCCGACACCACCGAAGCCCAGTTCGACAACGCCGTGGCCGTACACCTGAAGGGCCCGTACTTCCTCACCCAGGCGCTGCTGCCGCTGATCGCCGATGGCGGTCGCATCCTCAACGTGTCCAGCGGGCTGGCGCGCTTCTCGCTGCCCGGCAGTTCCGCCTACGCCATGATGAAGGGCGGCATTGAAGTGTTCACCCGCTATCTGGCACGCGAACTGGGCGCGCGTGGCATCAGCGCCAACACGCTGGCGCCGGGCGCCATCGAGACCGACTTCGGCGGCGGCCGCGTGCGCGACGATGCGCAGACCAATGCCATGGTGTCGTCGATCACCGCGCTGGGCCGCGCCGGCCTGCCCGATGACATCGGCCCGGTGGTGGTGGCGCTGCTGTCGCCGGCCACCGGCTGGGTGAATGGCCAGCGCGTGGAAGCGTCCGGCGGCATGTTCGTCTGATCAGCGCGCTCAGTGCCGGGGCGGGGCGGCCAGGGTCAGCGGCTGGTAGACCAGTCCGTGCGATTCGGCCACTTCGCCATCCAGCACGAAGCCGTAGCGCTGGTAGGTGGGCACGGCATTCAGTGACGCGCTGACGCTCATCTGCGGCGTGCGCAGGTGCGGCAGTACCGCCTGCAGCAGCGCATGGCCGATGCCCTTGCCCTGGCAGGCCGGGGCCACGAACAACATCGTCAGGTGCCGGCCCTCCTTCAGTTCCACCACGCCCACGATGCGCGCGTCCTGTTCGGCCACCAGGATGTGGTTGTCGCCCTGCAGGCGATCGCCGAAAGCGGCAGGCGCGGCCACCGCAGTAAACGTCGCGACACCCTGGTCGCTCAGGGTGGGCGCCACCGCCTGTTCGAACGCGGCCATGCACACGGCGCTGATCGCCGGGGTGTCCTGGGCGAGGGCGGGGCGGATCCTGTGCATGCAGTGTTCTTCCTGTGGTGGCGTGGTGGTCAGCCTGCCACGCTAAGCTGCCTGCATGAGCGATTTCAATGCCGCCCATGCGCGGGTGTTTCCATCGCAGGGCCTCAGTCTGGGCCTGATGACCCCGCTGGCCGCGCACGGTCTGGCCGACCTGCGCAGCGCACGTGCGCATGCACGGCTGGCCGACGATCTGGGCTTTGCCGCGCTATGGGCGCGCGATGTGCCGCTGATGGTGCCGCAGGGGCCGGATGCGACGGCCAGCGCACTCGATGATCCGTTCCTGTGGCTGGCAGCGCTGGCCGGTGCCACCGAGCGCATTGGGCTGGGCACCGCGGCCATCGTGCTGCCGCTGCGGCATCCGCTGCATGTGGCCAAGGCCGCGCGCAGCCTGGACCGGATCAGCGAGGGGCGCTTCATCCTCGGCCTGGGTTCGGGTGACCGCCCGGAAGAGTTCGCCGCGTTCGGCGAAGACCTGGACCATCGCGGTGCGGCGTTCCGCCAGCGCTGGTGGGTGTTGCGCGCGGCGCTGTCGCCCGACGCGCATGCGCAGGCCGAACTGGCCGATGCCACCGGTGGCTTTGCGGTACTGCCGCCGCCGCAGCAGCGTATTCCCATGCTGGTGGTGGGCACGGCGCGGCAGAGCCTGCAGTGGATCGCACGCGACGCCGAGGGCTGGGCCACCTATCACCGCGAAGAAGGCGCACAGGAAGGCCGCATCGGGCTGTGGCAACAGGCGCTGGCCCAGGCCGGCGCCGCCAAGCCGTTCGTGCAATCGATGCAGCTGGATCTGCAGGCCGATCCGCACGCGCCGGCCACGCCATTGCCATTGGGCATGAAAGTGGGCCGCCACGGTCTGCAGGCGTATCTGCAGCGCGTGCATGCGCAGGGCGTGGCGCATGTGATGTTCAACCTGGTCGACAACGGGCGGCCGGTGCAGGCGGTGCTTGAGGAAATCGCGTCGGTCGGGCTGTGAGGGTGCGAACCCCGGGTACGGCCCGGCGCTACCCGGCACGGCGGGTTCCTGCCGGCGTTCGCATCTGCGTATCATTCGCGTTTGATTCCCCGGCCCGGAGCCTTTCGTGACCCCACGTTCCCCCCTGCACCCGTTCGGGCGCGCGTTCGCCATCGTTGCCTTCATCGAGGCGCTCACCTGGGCCGGGCTGCTGCTGGGCATGTGGCTGAAGTACGGCCCCGCCGACACTGTGGCGCTGGTGAAGCTGTTTGGTCCGCTACATGGCGGGGCCTTCCTGGTCTACGTGGCGGTCAGCCTGCTGGCGGCGCTGCGCCTGCGCTGGCCGTGGTGGGCCACCGGGCTGGCCCTGCTGGCGGCGATTCCGCCGCTGGTCACGCTGCCGCTGGAATGGTGGTTCCGCCGCCGGGGCCTGCTGTCGGCGCGTAGCGTCGGCTGAGCCTGCGCAAGCGCACGTTGCTGTCCCATTCAAGTGAATGGGTATCAAATGCAAATACGAGCCGTTATCATTTGAAGGCTGGATGCACGCCTGACGGTGCCGCGCCAGACGGGCCCACAAGGCGCCCGCGCTCCTTTCCTGAAACGGCTGGTGTTCCATGAATGCACGTCCCGTCGTCGCCGGTCTGCCGGCATTGGTGTTGGCTGCCCTGATCGGCACCATGGCGATGATGTCCTTCGTCGCGGTCATCGGCCCGGTGGTGCGCTTGCTGGGCCTGGCCGAATGGCATGCCGGTCTGTCGGTTACCGCCGCCGGTGTGCTGTGGATGCTCGCCGCCCGCCCGTGGGGCCTGCTGAGCGACCGCATCGGCCGCAAGCGTGTGCTGCTGGTGGCCATGAGCGCCTACACGGTGGTCTACATCGGCCTGGCGGTGTTCATCGACCGCGCGCTGCAGTCGGTGCCGGCGGTGCTGGTGTCGGTGGCGGTGCTGGTCGGCACGCGCGGTCTGATCGGGCTGTTCTATGCCGCCGTGCCGCCGACGGCCGCGGCGCTGATCGCCGATCAGTCACCGCCGGGGCAGCGCACGCAGTTGCTGGCGCGGCTGGGCAGCGCCAATGCGCTGGGCATGGTGCTGGGGCCGGCCGCGGCCGGTTGGTTGGCCTACCGCAATCTGCCGCTGGCCCTGTACGCCGCCGCGCTGCTGCCGTTGCTGGCGCTGGCGCTGCTGGCCTGGCGCCTGCCGGCCACGCCACCGGTGGCGGCCAACGCGGCACAGAAGCGCACGCCGTTGGCGCGCATGGATGCACGCGTGCGGCTGCCGCAGCTGACCGCGTTCCTGGCCATGATCTCGGTCACGATCGCCCAGGTTACGGTCGGTTTCTTTGCGATTGATCGGCTGGCGCTGGACGCCGCCGCCGGCGCGCGCATGGCGGGCCTGGCGCTTACCGCGGTCGGCGTCGGCCTGATCCTGGCGCAGGTGCTGGTGATGAAGCTGGACGTGCATCCGCGGCGCTGGATCGCGCTGGGCGCGTTGATCGGCGGCCTGGGCTTCGCCTCGGTCGCGCTGGTGCAGCAGCCCTGGCAGCTGCCGGCGGCCTACGCCATCGCGGCGTTCGGCATGGGCTTTGTGTTCCCGTCCTTCCAGGCGCTGGCCGCCGATGCGGTGGAACCGCATGAGCAGGGTGCCGCCGCCGGTACCGTGGCCGCCGCGCAGGGCGTGGGCATGGTGGTCGGGCCGATGCTGGGCACGCTGCTGTACCGCGCCAACGCCAGCCTGCCGTACCTGATGGTGGGCGTGCTGCTGTTGCTGCTGTGCGCACTGGCGCTGGCCCACCGTCGCACGGAGGCCGCATGAACGATTCGATCGTGTTGGGTGATCGCAACCCCGATGCAGCGCTGGCCGACACGGCGATCAACGCCGATCAGGCCGACCTGTTCGTGCTGCAGCAGGCGGGCCAGCAGGTGCATGCGCGCGGCTGCCGTGCGCGGCTGCCTGCCGGTGCACTGACCACGCTGGCCGACCGCGTAGCGGATTTCTTCAGCCAGCAGCGCGGTGGTCCGGGGCTGCTGGTCGGCGCGGTACCGTTCGAGCCGCGCGCCGACGATGCGTTGTTCCAACCCGAGCGCCTGTTGCCGGCGCTGCCGCTGCGGCCACAGGCCGCACCGGTACTGCAGGGTGCGTTGCAGGCCGAGCCGTCCGCACAGGCCTACGCCGATGCGGTGGCGCAGGCGGTGCTGGCCCTGCGTGACAGCGACGACCCGTTGCACAAGGTGGTGCTGGCGCGCAGCCTGCTGGCGCAGACGCAGCAGCCGTTGGCGCCGGATGCGCTGCTGGCGCGCCTGGGCGCCGACCCGTCGGTGGCGACCTACGCGGTGCCGCTGCCGGTCGACCCGGCGCAGCCGCCGGCCTGGCTGGTGGGCGCAACGCCGGAGCTGCTGCTGCGCAAGCGCGGTGCCCAGGTGTTGTCGCATCCGCTGGCTGGTTCGGCCCGACGCAGCGCCGACCCTGCCCAGGACCAGGCCGCTGCGCAGGCGCTGCTGGCCTCGCGCAAGGATCACGACGAACACCGCCACGTGGTCGAGGCCATCGTGGCCGCGCTGTCACCGTGGTGCCGCCAGGTGGACGCGCAGCCGCGCCCGGTGCTGCATGCCACCGCCAGCATGTGGCACCTGGGCACGCGCATCCACGCCACGCTGGATGATCCGTCCACGCCGGCAGCGCAGCTGCTGGCCGCCCTGCATCCCACCCCGGCGGTGTGTGGCACGCCGCAACAGGCTGCGCTGCAGCGCATCCGCGCACTGGAACCGGTGCCGCGCGGCTTCTATGCCGGTGCCGTGGGCTGGCTCGACGCGCAGGGCGATGGTGACTGGTACGTTGCGATCCGCTGTGCGCGACTGCAGGGCCGCCAGCTGCGGCTGTATGCCGGCGCCGGCATCGTCGCCGAATCCTCGCCGCAGGCCGAAGTGGCCGAAACGGCGGCCAAGTTCACCGCCTTGTTGAATGCGCTGGGGGTCCATGACCCGGCGCCGCTGCAGGAAATCCTGTCATGACCACGCCTTCTGTTTCCCACCGTGTTCCGCTGCAGCAGGTCTGGCCGGCCGAGCGCGCGCAGCGCTATCGCCAGGCCGGCTATTGGCGCGGCGAAACCTTCCCCGGCTTCCTGCGCGAGCGCGCCGAACGCTATGCCGACGATGTTGCCGTGGTTGCCGGGGATACCCGCCTGACCTACGCGCAGCTGTGGCATGAAGCCGGGCGCATCGGCGCCGGTCTGCTTGCACTCGGGCTGCAACCGGGTGACCGGGTGCTGCTGCAGCTGGGCAACACGGCCAGCTTCATCAGCGTGGCCTGTGGTCTGTTCCGCGCCGGGCTGGTTCCGGTGTACGCGCTGCCGGCGCACCGCATCACCGAACTGGTGCATTTCGCGACCAAGGCCCAGGTCAGTGCCTATGTCACCACGGCGCTGCACGAGGGCTTCGATCATCGCGAACTGGCGCGGGCCCTGCAGGCGGCGGTGCCGGCCGTGCAGCAGGTGGTGATCGATGGCGAGGCGGCCGAGTTCACCGCGCTGGATGCGCTGCAGGGCGACCGCGGCACGCTGCCGGCAGACCCTGACCCGCAGTCGGTGGCCTTCCTGCAGATTTCCGGGGGCAGCACTGGCCTGTCCAAACTGATTCCGCGCACGCACGACGATTACCTCTATTCGTTCCGCGCCAGCAACGAGATCTGCGGCATCGACCGCGACAGCGTGTATCTGGTGGCCCTGCCGGCTGCGCACAATTTCCCGATGAGCTCGCCCGGCTTCTTTGGTGCGCTGTACGCCGGTGCGCGCGTGGTGATGAGCCCGGGCCCCGGGCCTGACGCCGCATTTCCGCTGATTGCCCGCGAAAAAGTGACCTGCTGCGGCCTGGTGCCTCCGCTGGCCTTGCTGTGGGCGCAGGCGGCGGCCAGCCGTAGCGAGGACCTTTCCAGCCTGCAGGTGCTGCAGGTGGGCGGTGCCAAGCTGGTGCCCGAAGCCGCGCGGCGCGTGGTGGACGGGTTGGGCTGCACGCTGCAGCAGGTGTTCGGCATGGCCGAAGGGCTGGTGAACTACACCCGGCTGGACGACCCGCTGGAACTGATCGTGGCCTGCCAGGGCCGGCCGATCAGTCCCGACGACGAAGTGCGCGTGGTGGATGACCACGACCAGCCGGTGGCCGAAGGCGAAGTCGGCCACCTGATCACCCGCGGCCCGTACACGATCAATGGCTACCACAACGATCCGGTGGCCAATGCACGCGCCTTCACCGACGACGGTTTCTATCGCACCGGCGATCGCGTCCAGCAGCTGCCCGGCGGCTACCTGGTGGTGCAGGGCAGGGCCGGCGACCACATCAATCGTGCCGGCGAGAAGATTTCCGCCGAAGAGATCGAAGACCATCTGCTGGCGCACCCGGCGGTGTTCGACGCGGCCGTGGTCTCCATTCCCGATGAGTACCTGGGCGAGCGCAGCTGTGCCTTCGTCATTGCCCAGGGCGAGCCGATCAAGGCGCCGGCGCTGAAGGCCTGGATGCGCACCCGTGGCCTGGCCGCGTTCAAGGTGCCCGACCAGGTGCTGTTCGTGGACAGTTTCGATACCACGGCGGTCGGCAAGATCAGCCGCCGCGAACTGCGTGCGCAGCTGCGCGCGCGTCATCTGCAACAGACAGGAGGAACGCGCTGATGGCGCTGCCCCGCATTACCCCTTACGCGCTGCCCACGGCCAGCGAACTGCCGGCCGCACGCGGCCCCTGGCAGCCCCAGCGCGACCGCGTGGCGCTGCTGGTGCACGACATGCAGCGCTACTTCCTGGCCGCCTTCGATGGCGAACAGGCACCGCTGCAGCCGGCCGTGGCCAACATCGCGCGGCTGCTGGCGCATTGCCGCGCGCAGGGCATTCCGGTGTTCTACACCGCCCAGCATGGCAACCAGGACCGGCGCGACCGTGGCCTGCAGGCCGATCTGTGGGGCCCGGGCATGCAGCGCGGGCAAGCGCATGAAGCGATCATCGACGCGTTGGCGCCGCAGGAAGGCGAGCACGTGCTGGTCAAGCACCGCTACAGCGCGTTCCAGCGCAGCAACCTGGAAACCCTGATGCGCGTACGCGGCCGCGACCAGTTGCTGGTCACTGGCGTCTATGCCCATATCGGCTGCACGGCGACCGTGGCCGAGGCCTTCCAGCGCGATATCGAAGCGTTCATCGCCGCCGATGCCGTGGCCGATTTCTCGCGTGCCGACCACGACCAGGCGCTGTACTGGATCGCCCGGACCTGCGGGGTGCCGATGACTACCGACCGACTGCTGGAGCTGCTGTGATGAGCGCAGGCGCTGAACCGCTGACCCTGGAACGCATGCGCGCCGACCTGGCGCGGGTGCTGGACTGCACGCCGGGCGAGATCGGTGACGATGACAACCTGATGGATCTGGACCTGGATTCGATGCGCATGCTCGGCCTGGTGCTGGCCTGGGGCAATACCGGCCTGCCGCTGGAATTTTCGCAGCTGGCCGAACACAGCACGCTGCGCCAGTGGTGGACGGTGGTGCAGCGGCTGCAGGCTGCGCAGGCGGCATGAACGCGGCAGCGCTGGCCACGGCCGTTGCCCTGACCGAAGCGCAGACCGGGCTGTGGTACGCGCAGCGGCTGGCTCCGCAGAGCCCCGCGTTCAATACCGCACATGCGGTATGGATCGACGGCGCGCTGGATGTTCCGCGCTTTCTGGCGGCGGCCGACCAGGCGGCGGTGGAGGCGCAGGCGTTCGCGCTGCGCTTCACCCAGAGCGCGCAGGGCGAGCCGCTGCAATGGCACGATCCGGCGCATGTGCCGGGCGTGCAGCTGCAGGATGTCTCCGGCGCGGCCGATCCGGCGGCGGCGGCGCGCGCGGCGATGCAGCGCGACCGGCTGACGGCGGTGGATCCCACCCGCGATCGGCTGTCACGCCAGGTGCTGTTCCAACTGGGCCCGCAGCGCTGGGTCTGGTACCTGCGCGTGCACCATCTGGGCACCGATGGCTACGGCATGGCCTTGTTCAGCAATCGCGTCTGCGCGCTGTACGCCGGCCGCGGCGGCGATCCGTTGCCGTCGTTGGATGCCGTGTTGGCCGACGATGCCGCATACCGTGACCACACTCGCCGCGAGCAGGCCGGGCAGTGGTGGCATGCGCAGCTGCAGGGGGCGCCGGCGGGCACCGGCCTGGCGGGCACCGCGGCGGCCAGCGACGATGCGCTGCGCTGGGTGCAGCCACTGGACAGCAGCTTCCGTGAGCGCCTGCTGCAGACTGCTGCGGCGTGGCTGCAGCCATGGCCGGATGTGCTGACCGCGCTCACCGCCGAGTATCTGCGGCGCATGGGCGCGGCCGACGAAGTGGTGCTGGGCATTCCCTACATGGGGCGGCTGGGCAACGCCTCGGCACGCGTGCCGGCGATGGTGATGAACGTGCTGCCGCTGCGCGTTGCCGCCGCCGAAGGCAGCGTGGAATCGCACTGTCGCGCGCTGGGCCGTCAGCTCAGCCAGGGCCGCAAGCATGGCCGTTATCGGGGTGAACAGCTGCGCCGCGACCTGGGCCTGGTGGGGGCGCAGCAGCGGCTGCATGGGCCGCTGGTGAACGTGCAGCCGTTCTACCGCCCGCTGGCGGTGCCTGGTGTGCAGGCCACCCTGGAGGTGCTGTGCACCGGCCCGGTGGATGATCTGACCCTGGGCTTCCGTGGCGACGGCCAGCAGATGCTGGATCTTGAGATCGAAGCCAATCCCGCGCTGTACGGCGCGCAGGACCTGCAGGCGCATGCGCAGCGCCTGCTGCATTTCGTGTCGGCGGCCCTGCAGGCCGACGACATCGGCGATGTGCCACTGGCCACGCCCGAAGAAACACAGCAGCTGGTGCATGGCTTCAACGCCACCGACCACCCGCTGCCACACACCACCCTGGCCGAGCTGCTGCGGCAAGGTATGGATCGCGACCCGCAAGCCCCCGCGCTGGTGCTGGGCGCGCAGACGCTGGACCACGCCACCCTGGAAGCACGCAGCTTCGCGTTGGCCGCGCAGTTGCGCGCGCGGGGCGCCGGCCCGGGCACGCGGGTGGCGGTGGCCTTGCCGCGTTCGCTGGACCTGGTGATCGCGATGGTGGCCGTGCTGCGCGCAGGCGCCGCCTACCTGCCGCTGGATCTGGACCATCCGGATGAGCGCCTGGCGCGCATCCTGGTCTCGGCAAAGCCGCTGTGCGTGTTGGGCGAAGCGGACATCGCGCCGCGCCTGGCGGGTGTACCGGTACTGGCACCCACGCAGTGGACCGATGTCAGCTTCGCCGCGCCATGGCCGGGGCCCGACGCGCACGATGCGGCCTATGTGATCTACACCTCCGGCTCGACCGGCGAGCCCAAGGGCGTGGTCATCGAGCATCGCGCCATCGTCAACCGCCTGCTGTGGATGCGCGAGCACTACGGCTTCAGCGCCGATGACCGCGTGCTGCAGAAGACACCGGCCACCTTCGACGTGTCGGTCTGGGAATTCTTCCTGCCGCTGCTGTGCGGGGCGACCCTGGTGCTGGCCCCGCCGCAGACGCATCGTGATCCTGCCGCGCTGGCGCGGTTGATCCGTGCGCATGGCATCAGCACCGCGCACTTCGTGCCGTCCATGCTCGATGCGTTCCTGGCCGCGCCGGATACGCAGGGCCTGCAGCTGCGCCGCGTGTTCACCAGTGGCGAAGCGCTGGATGCCTCGCTGCGCGACCGCTTCCATGCGCGCGTGCAGGCACAGTTGCACAATCTGTACGGGCCGACCGAAGCTGCAGTGGATGTGAGCTATTGGCCTGCATCGGCGGACGATGCGTCGCGCCCGGTGCCGATCGGCTTCCCGGTCTGGAACACGCGCCTGTACGTGCTCGATGCCGCGCTGCGGCCGCAGCCGGTGGGGGTGCCGGGCGATCTGTACCTGGGCGGCGTGCAACTGGCACGCGGCTATCTGGGCCGCGACGACCTGACCGCCGACCGCTTCCTGGCCGATCCGTTCCTGCCCGGCGAGCGCATCTACCGCACCGGCGACGTGGCGCGCTGGCGCCCGGATGGCGGGGTCGAGTACCTCGGCCGCAGCGACCACCAGGTGAAGCTGCGCGGGCTGCGCATCGAACTGGGCGAGATCGAGGCGGCGCTGCGCGAACTGCCCGGCATGCAGCGGGTGGAAGTACTGCTGCGCCACGATGCGCCGGCCGAGCCGCGGCTGGTGGCCTATGTGCCTGCTGGCCTGGACGATGCGGCCGCGCTGCGCAGCCATCTGGCCGCGCGCGTGCCCGACTACATGGTGCCGTCGCTGTTCGTGGGGGTGGAACAGTGGCCGGTCACCGCCAATGGCAAGCTGGACCGCGCGGCGTTGCCCGCACCTGCGCAGGTGGTAGCTACCGGCCTGGCGCCGCGCACGCCGCTGGAACAGGAGCTGGCGCAGCTGTTCGCGCAGGCGCTGGGGCGCGATGCGCCGGTGCCGGTGGACGCGGACTTCTTCAGCCTGGGCGGCGACTCGTTGTCGGCGGTGCATCTGTTGCTGGCCATCGAACAGCGCTGGCGCTGCGAGCTGGGCCTGGGTGCGCTGTTCGCCCAGCCCACGGTGGCCGGGCTGGCCACGCGACTGGCCGAACCGCCGGCCAACGCCGACCATGCGCTGGGGCCGGTGATCGCACTGGCAGCGGCGGAGGGCGAACCTGCGCCTGCACCGCTGTTCGTGCTGCACCCGGCTGGTGGCATCGCCTGGAATTACCGCACGCTGGCGCGTGCACTGCAGCCGGCGCGCCCCGTGTATGGCCTGCAGTCGCCTGCGCTCGACCCCGCGCAGCCGCTGCCGGGCAGCATCGATGCCATGGCCAACGACTACGTGCAGCGCGTGGTGGCCCTGCAGCCGCGCGGCCCCGTGCATCTGCTCGGCTGGTCGGTGGGTGGCATCCTGGCCCAGGCCATGGCCGTGCGCCTGCACGACATCGGGCGTGAGGTGGGCGAACTGGTGCTGCTGGATGCCTATCCCGCTGAATGCTGGCGGGCCGAACCCGAGCCCGACCCGATTGCCGCGCTGCGGGCGCTGCTGGCCATTGCCGGGCACGATCCCGACGCGCACCCGGAACTGGACAGCCGCGAGGCCATCCTGGCCTTCCTGCGCCAGGGCGGCAGCGCGCTGGGCAGCCTGCCGGATGTGGTGCTGGAAGGCGTGGTGCGCGCGGTGACCGGCACCAATCGATTGATCCGGGCCCACCACCACCGCCCGTACGTGGGCACGCTGGTGCATGTGCGGGCAGGGCGCGACCACGTGGCCCGGCCGCAACTGCAGTCGGCGCTGTGGCAGGCGCATGCGCTGGACGTACAGGCGCTGGAACTGCCGTTCCTGCACGCCGAACTGACCGGCCGCGACGCGGTGGCGCAACTGGCGCCGTGGCTGTCGGCACGCCTGCAGCACTGGGATGAACAACAGGAGATCGCAACATGCAGTTGACCGGGTTTGCAGGCCGCGTGGCGCTGGTGACCGGCGCCGGCGGGGGCATCGGCGCGGCGCTGGTTGAACTGCTGGCGGCGGCCGGGTGCACGGTGGTGGCCACCGATCGTGCCGCGCCCGTGGCGCAGGCACGTGGGGTACACGCCTTCGCACTGGACGTGACCGACAGCGGTGCGGTGGACGCGCTGGTGGACCAGGTGGAAGCGCGCATCGGCCCGATTGCGCTGGTGGCGAATGTGGCTGGCGTGCTGCACGTGGGCGAGGTGGTGCAGACCACCGATGCCGATTGGCGCCGCGTGTTCGCGGTCAATGCCGAAGGCGTGTTCCATGTCAGCCGCGCGGTGGCGCGGGTGATGTCACCGCGTCGGCAGGGGGCGCTGGTGACGGTCAGCTCGAACGCGGCCGGTGTGCCGCGGCATGGCATGGCTGCTTATGCGGCCTCGAAGGCAGCGGCGACCATGTTCACCCGTTGCCTGGGCCTGGAGCTGGCCCCGCTGGGCATCCGCTGCAACATCGTCGCCCCGGGCTCCACGCTCACCTCCATGCAGACCGGCATGTGGGAAGACGCGCAGGGCGCCGAACGGGTGATCGCGGGCAACCTGGATACCTACAAGGCAGGTATTCCGCTGCGCAAGCTGGCGACCCCGGACGACATCGCCCATTCAGTGATGTTCCTGCTGTCCGAGCAGGCCGGCCACGTGGCCATGAGTGATCTGTACGTGGACGGCGGCGCCACCCTGCGCGGGTGACGCACGCGTCGCCGATTCCCGGTAGGTGCCCACCAAGGTTGGCACCTACCAGGCGTCGGGGCGGTGCGCGTGCCACGGGCCGCCGATCCCCGGTAGGTGCCCACCTTGGTGGGCACGCGGGCGCCGCACGTGCCAACCAAGGTTGGCACCTACCAAAAGCGGGTCAATTGGCACCCATCAAAAGCGGATCAAATCGCGTTTTGAAGTTTGCGACGGGCCGGTCAGCCTGCGGTTCGGGGTTTGCGCGTGCGCTTGGGCTTTGCCGCATCGCTGCTGCTGGCTACGCCGTCCTGCAACGCCTGCAGCCACGACAACGTATCCACGTAATCAATGAAATGCCGCAGGTAGCCGGGGCTGGCGCCCTGCATGGTGTCCAGCATGCGCTGCACCAGCACCGCCGAATTCAGCGGCCCGCCGTCGGCCGGGGCTTCGGCGCGCAACGATCGCTTTACCTGCAGTTCGCTGCGCAGGGCCGACCACTCGCGGCGCACCGTTTCCAGCATCGGCACCTGCGGGTAGTGTTCGCGCGCGCGCGAACCGGCATCCAGATCGCGCACCAGGGCACGCAACCCCTCACGCGCAGCGCTGGTAGCCGGCTTATTCGCCATCGCCAGCCTTCGGCTTGGGAATGGGCGCGATCTCCACGCGGCGGTTGCGCGCGCGACCGGCTTCATCGGCGTTGGAACTGACCGGCTGCTCGCTGCCGAAGGCGGCGGCGAAGACCGCATCGGCCGGCACGCCGTCGGCAATCAGGGTACGGGTCACCGTCAGCGAACGCTGCGCGGACAGCTCCCAGTTGTCGGCGAAGCGTCGGTTGCCATCGCGGATCGGCGCATCGTCGGTGAAGCCGCTCACCATCAGGATTTCATCGCGCGAACCCAGATAGGCCGACAGCGGGGCAGCCAGGCTGCGCAGCAGTTCCTGGCCTTCCGGCTGCAACTGGTCCGAGTTCAACGCGAACAGCACGTTGCCGCTGATGCCGATGCGGCCATCGACCAGGGTCACCCGTCCGGCAGCCAGCGGCCCAGCCAGTGCCTGTTCCAGCGTCTGCAGCCGCTTGGCCTCGGCTTGGCGCTGCTTTACTTCGGCGTCCAGGCGCTGCGACAACTCCAGCTGCACCGCTACCACGCCCACCAGGATCAGCACGAAGGCGCCCAGCAGCACCGACATCAGATCGCCGAAGGCGGCCCAGATCGGGGCGTGCGAACCGCCATCGACCTCCAGTTCGTCGCTCATGCGCTGCCGGCCTTGCCACGGCGCGCGGCCAGCTGCTGCAGTTCGTCCATCACCTGCTTCTGCGACAGCAGGCTCAGGTCGACCACTTCACGGGCCTGGGCCACGTAGTAGGCCAGCTGTTCATCGCTGCGTGCCAGCGAGGCATCCAGCGCGCCGCCAATCTGTTCCAGGCGGCCGGACAGCTCTGCCGCTGCGCTGCCGAACTGTTCCACCGCCGCGCCGAAGCTGCCGGCCAGCTGGCCCACGTCGCCGGCGCTGCCGCTCAGCTGCGCGGCAATGCCATCCAGCTTGCCGGTCTCGGCGGCAATGTGGTCGGTGAAGCGGCTGCCCACGCATTCCAGCAGCTCGGCCGAACCGCCTACCAGTGCGTCCACCGCGCTGCGCTGTTCGTGCGAGGCATGGTTGATGGCCTCCAGCAGGGTCTGCACGGTGGCCAGCAGGTGGCCGCGTTCTTCCAGCACGGCGTTGTCGCGTACCAGGCTTTCCGACAGCGTGTTGCGCAGTTCGTTGATGACTTCGGCGGCGGCCTTCGGCGCCTGCGCGGCGGTCTGCAGCAGGGTAGATACTTCGGCCAGGGTGGCGCTGGCCTGCGCGCGGCCGTTGTCGCCAATCTGCTGGGCCGTGTCGGCCAGGGCTTGGCACACGGTCTGCTGCTGCGCGGTCAGGTCGGCAGAAGCCGCCTGCAGTGCATCGGTCCAGCGCTGCAGGCGCTGTTCGTCGCTGGCCTGCAACTGCGCCTGCAGGGCGGCGTGGGCCTGCTGCAGATCGGCGCTGACTGCATCCCAGCGCGCCTGGCGCTGCTGTTCGCGGGTGTCCAGGCTGGCCTGCAGTTCGGCATGCGCGGCGGCCGCAGCGGCCTGTGCGCCGTGCCAGTCCTGCGTACGCTGCTGCTCGTGCGCCTGCAGCAGCGCCTGGCTGTCGGCGTGGCGTGCATCCAGCGTCTGCAGCAGGGCCTGCGCCTGGGTGTGCAGGGTGTCGTTGGCGCTCTGCAGCGCCTGCTGCTGGCGCTCGGCCAACTCGCGGTTCAGCGCGTGCTGCTGCTCGGCGGCCGTGCGCCAGGTGTCGGCATGGCGCTGGGCATCGCCCTGCAGGCGCTCACCCAGGCTGGCCAGCAGCGTTTCACTCTGGCGCACCTGGCCGTCGCTGAAGGCCTGCAGGTGCTGCCGCAGTTCGGTCACCAGCGCCTGCTGGGCCTGGGTCTGCTCATCCACCACGCGCGCCCAGCTGGCCTCGGTGGCCACGCGGCTGCGCTCGAAGCCATCGGCCAGACCGGCCAACTGCTGCTGCACGGCCTGTTCGACGCGCACATGCAGCGCCTGGCCGTGGCTGGCCAGACCAGCCAGCGTAGTTTCGGCCAAGGGCTGCAGGGCGCCGCCAATGGCGCTGGCGCTGGCTTCGGCACCTTCGCGCAGCGATTGCTGCAGCGAGACCGCCAGCCTTTCCTGCAGCGCCTGGCTCTGGGTCAGGAACTCGCCCTGGCCGGCCAGCAGGCGCTCGTTGGCGGCACTGCTGTGCTGTTCGAACGCACGGGTCATGTCCTGCAGGCGGTCCACCAGTGCGGGCAGGGCGGTGGACTGCGCCTGCAGCAGGCGCAGCGATTCGGCACGCTGCCAGGCCTGCGAATGCGGGTGCAGGTCGCCAGCGATGGCGCGGTCCAGCTGCTGCACGGCCTGCAGGCGGTCGCGGCGCAGCAGGGCGGCCAGCAGACCCAGCATGGCCGAACTGGCCACACCGGCAATGGAGGTGCCAAACGCCACGGCCAGACCCTGCACCGGCGACGCCAGCGAACCGCGGATGGCGGCCATGTCGGTGGCGCTCTGCAGGGCCAGGCCGGTGCCGCGCAGGGTGTCCATCATGCCCAGCAGGGTGCCCAGCATGCCCAGCAGCACCAGCAGCCCCACCAGGTACGGGGTCAGCACCGGCGCGGGCAGGGCGGTGCGCTCGCCTTCCACGCGCAGGCGCACGGCATTGCGCAGGCCGGCCGGCACGCGCTCCAGCCACGGCTGAAGGCTGTCCTTGGCCAGCGACACATCGGCCAGTGCGGCACGCAGGCCGTTGCTGGCCTGGCGGTAGCGGTACAGCTCCACGCCACCGGCCACGTAGCAGGTCGCTATAACCGCGGCCACCAGTGCGCCCAGCGGATGCACGGCCACATAGCCAATGCCGATCCAGCACACGGCCAGCAGGCCCACAAGGAAGACAACGACGGGGAAGACGGTTCTGGACATGGTGTTCCGGTCAGTGGGGGCGCAGGGCTGCAAGCAGCCCATGAATCGGGTGGAAGCGCAGTTCAAGCTCGGCCAGCAGCAGGCTGCGCATGTCATTCCTGAAGGGAGCGCGCCAGCCGGGTTGGCCATGCACGCGCTCGAAGCGCGCGCCCAGCACGGCCGGGGCGGTGGCCAGCAGGGCGTGTTCACGCGGGCTCAGGGTCTGTTCCATCACCGCGTCGACCTCGGCCAGCCGCGCCAGTTCGGGCGTGGTCTGTACCAGTTGGTCACGCAGGCGGCCGCGCAGGCGGCCGGTGGCGGTCTGCATCGCCCGTTGCAGCACCAGATAGCGCTGCCGCAGCGAGGCGAAATTGGCGGTGGCGGCCGCCTCGGCCAGGTCCAGCAGGCGCTCGGCCTCGGCATCCTCGTTCAGCGACGCCAGCAGGCTGGTCTCGGCCTGGGCGCAGTCGGCCAGCAGGTCATCCAACGTTTCGGCCGCTTCGGCGGGCTCGGGCAGACGGCCATCCAATGCCCCGGACAGGGCCACGGCACGGCTCCAGTCCACCCACTGGCCGAGGCGATCGGTCAGGGCAGGACTGGTGGCCGGCATCGCGCCGTCACTGAGACGGGCGAGCAGACGGAGAAAGTCCGGTCCGCCCAGGACCGGCTGCACTGCGTTCGCCATCAAGGGGTTGGGGGCCAAAACCGTTGATTTTACAGCCAGATGACCCCGCACGTATGAAAGGGCCGGCGGCATGCCGCCCGCGCCCGGCGGCGGGCGTACAATGGCCGGCTGCACTACCGCACCTGAATCCACTGGAGTTCCGCATGACCCTGGCGCAGTTTTACCCCATCGGCACCCCCGGCCAGCCCTGGGGCGATGCTGAACGCGCACAGTGGCGGGCCCGCCAGCAGAAGCAGCGCAGTTACCACGACGATGTGGTGGCCGAGCTGGAGCGCCTGGACGAGCGTTTCGACGTGGTGCAGTACGGCCAGCTGGATTACGCGCCCGACCATTACCCGCTGTTTGCGGTGGTGAACCACGACTGGAACCCGGCCCTGCCCACCGCGCTGGTGACCGGCGGCGTGCACGGCTACGAGACCAGTGGCGTACATGGCGCCCTGCAGTTCCTGCAGGAGCAGGCCGAGCGCTACCTGGGCCGCTACAACCTGATCGTGGCGCCCTGCGTCAGCCCCTGGGGCTACGAGCGCATCCAGCGCTGGAACCCGGACGCCATCGACCCGAACCGCAGTTTCCGTGACGGCGGCCAGATCGAGGAAGCGGCGGCCCTGATGCATTGGCTGGCCGAGCGCAAGCCGAACATCCGGGTACACCTGGACCTGCACGAAACCACCGACAGCGACCTGCACGAGTTCGACCCGGCACGCTGCGCCCGCGACGGCAAGCCGTTCGAGCGCGACACGATTCCCGATGGCTTCTACGTGATCGGCAACAGTGAAGACCCGCAGCCGGAATTCCAGAAGGCGCTGATTGCCGCGGTGGCGCCGATCACCCATATCGCCCCGGCCGACGCCGAGGGCAACCTGGTCGGTCTGCCGCTGCAGTCGCCGGGCGTGGTCTGGGGCGAATCGCGTTCGATCGGTGCCTGCGCCGGCTTTACCGATGCGTTGTATGCCACCACCACCGAGGTCTACCCGGACAGCCCGCGTACCAACCCGCAGGAATGCAACGACGCCCAGGTGGCGGCGGTGTGCGCCGGTCTGGATTTCGCGCTGGCCGCGCCGTAACTCGGTAGCGCCGGGCCATGCCCGGCGAGCGGGGCAGGGCCGCCCGGCCTAGCAGCTGGGCACTTCGTCCGGGCGCGGTGCCAGGGCCAGGGCCGGCCGTTCGTCGGCCACGGCAACGAACAGCGCGTTGTAGCCACGCATGTCGCAGTCCACGCCGGTGCGGTAGGAGTTCAATACCAGCCGTACCGGGCCGCTGAAGTAGTGCTGCTGCTTCAAGCCAGCTTTGCGCTGGGCCGGCGACAGCAGCGCGCTGATGATCGTGTCGGTGTTGCGGATCCAGATCTCACTGACCGGGCCACGGCCCGCATCGTGCGGCAATCGCCGCTGGCTGGCCGCGTCCGGTTTCAGCACCACCCGGTAGCCGCCGCCGAAGCCCTCGCTTTCCGGCTCCCAGGCGACCTGCAGCGTGCCCGATACGGTGGCGCTGCCGCTGAAACGGGTTTCGTTCGGCGCGACAAAGACCGAACGCTTGAAGGGCGACGGTTCGGAGGAGATGAATCGCGCCTCCTGGGCCTGGGCATTGGCTGCACCCAGGGCGAATGTGGCGACCACGAACAGCAGGGCGTGTGCTTTCATGCGGCGGGCCGGGGCAGGGGCGATCTGCTGCGCACACTAGCACCGCACTGGCCTGCGGTCACTCGGTGGCGACGCCTGCGCCCTGCGGCCCGTTCGGGAACGCTTTCGGGCAGACCCGTGCGAACTGCAGGGCCGAGATCGGGTTGTAGCAGTAGATGTTGGTGATGGTGAAGGTGCCGGTGGCCGCGTCGACGGGTGCCCAGCAGTCGCCGGGCACGCCAAGGGTGCAGAACAGGAAGGGGTTGTCGTTGTAGTAGGGGATGGGCTCGTAGTAGTTGTCCGACTGCGCCCCTGCCGGCAGGGCGAGCAGCTGCAGCAGCACCAGCATGCAGATGCCGCGCGTTCTCTTCATTGCAGGTTCTCCCTTCGCATCAGAGCATGCGGCTGCTGTCATGGTGGGCATTGCCGCGAAGGCCGGTCGCTTCCGGCAACGGCGACGGCGATGCGGCGAAGGTGCCCATCGGCAGCGCGTCCTGCGCCGCCACGGCTGGCGTTGCTGCCGGTGCCGGCGCCGGTGCCGGAGACAGCCCAGGTGAGCCCGACGTGCCCGGCGGCGGTGTCGGGCTGGCAAACGGCGAATAGGCCATGAAGGCGGCCATGTTGCCCTGCCACATGGCCGCGCCGATGGTCGGGGCGGTGATGATGAGGGCGGTCATCAGCAGCCCGATGCCGCCTTGTTGCAGTGCCTGCGATGACAAGCCTTCGCCAGTGTCAATCGGGATCAGCTTCACCACCCAGTAGGTGGCGGCCACTTTGGCGGTGAACTTCAGCACCATGGCTGACACCACCGACAGCAGGGACATGGAAAACAGCGTACCCAGCACGTAGAACAGCCACTTCTTGAACAGGTCTTTGGTCTGCTCGAACATCAGGGCGAGGATGAAGATCGGCCCGATGCCCATCAGGAAGGCCATGGTGAACTTGAACAGCAGCAGCATGGCACCGGCCGCCATGGGCGGGCTGGCGGTACCGAAGCTGGCCAGCTGCATGGCGCGGCCCTTCTTTTCGATCAGCTCCGGATCGCTCTCGTCCACGTGGATGGCGTCCAGCGCGGACAGCGCCAGCTGCGTGTACATCAGGTTCTCGTCAATCGCATCGGCCGCACCGCCGCTGCGCTTTCCGGTAAACAGCTGGTGGATCTCCTTGTCCAGGTTGTCGGTAACCGCCTTGTGCAGTGCGGTACCATTGGCGCCTGCGGCGGTGGCGGCCATGAGTACCAACGCCACTTTTGCCGCCCGCCCCATGATCGCCATGGCTGACTGCTGCGATCGCCCGGCGGCGAGCGCGTAGCCCTGGAGCAATACCCAGAAGGTAGTGAGCGTCATTGCGGTGAAGGTGACCCAATGCGCGGCGCGGCGGGTGAGCTCCAGCCCGAATTCGGCGATCTCCCTGTCGAAGTAGTCACTCACCAGCCGAAAGAACAGGAAGTTCCCCGGCGTGATGTCTGCAAGAAGCGGTAGGCCGAACGCGGCGCTGTCAACGAATCCATTCATGCCATCTGTCCATGGGTGGGGGGAGAGAAAAGCGCCGAGCCCTCAGTTCGACAGCGCTCGTTCCAGCACGGCCGCCTGCACCAACTGGCCCAGCAGGCTGGGGGGCTTGCCGTCCAGCGCCTGGCGCGCCAGCTGCGCCCGTTGTGCGGTCAGACCTTCGATGTAGCCGTCGTAGGCCTTCATCTGGGCCTGCCAGTGCTGCAGGTCCATTTCGTTCTGTGCAGCGAAGCGGTGGACTTCGTTGTCATTGGCGGCCAGCTTGCCCTGGCTGTTGCCGGTCTGGCTGCGCTGGCTCTGGATGGCCTCGAACTGCTGGTTGCGCTGGACCAGCCGATCGAGCATGCGCACGGTGGCGTTGTACTGGATGTTCCTGGCCTGCACGATGCGCGCGCAGATGCGCGTCTGCTCAGTCGCCGCATCGCCGCCGATGCCTGACAGCAGGTCGCCGAGCCCGCGTGGGAAACCGCCAATGCCGCGCGCTGCTGCGCCGGGGCAGCGCTCGTGCAGCTGGTAATCCTCTTTGCGCTCGGAAAAGCTGTCGGTCATCACCGAATCGGTGCGCGGCAGTGGATTAAGCTGGATCAGCTGCTGTTTGTAGTGTTCGACCTGCTGCTTGTAGTGCTCGGCCTGGCGCTTGTACTGCTCGATGGCCTTGGCCATCGACTGCGGGTCGTTCACGGTCCAGGTGGCATGCGCGGGCCCGGCCAGCAGCAGCGTGGCAACGGCGGCACACGCCAGCAGGCGCAGCGCGCGGGAACGAACGGGTGAGATGCGGGTCATGGCAGTCCTTGCAAACCGGGCGGGGTACCTGCGGTTCCAGCGCCGTGCGATCACGGCTCCTTCCGCGGTGCCCACATTCCATTGCCGGGCCACGAGGGCGGTCAATCAGAAACCTTGCACCTCGTGTCGCATGTGACTGGTGGCGCCGTGCCGACGGCAGCGGGAATGAAGACGCGGCACGGATTTGCGGTAGTTCAGCCGCCGCAGCTCGCAGACGACATGCCGCTCAACAGCCTGTGGAAGCGGCGCCCTGAATCTGTCCGTTCGCGCCATCGCGCGCGGGAATGGCCGCGCGCGATGGCGCCAGAGGCTAACCGTTGAACAGTTCCTTCCCGCAACGCGGGCATTCACCGGTGGCCAGCGCGCGTTTGCCAAACCTGCCCAGCAGATGGCGCGAACAGGCCGGGCAGACCAGTCCGTCGGGCAGCGGGCGGTGGCGTGGGTTGTGCAGCAGGATGTGGGCGAGCAGGCCCAGCAGCACACCCAGATGCAGCAGCGTGGGCAATGGCTTCAGGTGCAGGGGGGTTATCGAAAGCAGCAGCGACGGCACCGTTGCGACAATGCCGAACAGCCAGAGGTGCTTGATCAGGAACTGCTTTTCCACGGCACGGAAGGCTGTCTGCCGGTAGCGGAGGCGGCCGCGGGTCATGGCTGTGCGCCTGCGCCATCGCCGTGCAGGCGATCACCGACCTGCGCGCTCAGCGCCACGCAGGCCATCATCAGCCCTTCCATCACGCGATCGCCCAGGCATTCCTTGTCGTTGCCGCTCTGCCGCACGCGTTCGGCAGCCAGCAGCAGTTCCTGCACCACACGCAGGCCGGCCACGGCGCAGTCGGCGTCGGCCAGTTGCACCCGCCGGGTCGGCAACGGGTGCTGTTCGCGCCAGGGCTGGCCATTGGCGGCGGCGCCGCGGCCGATACGGTGCAGCGTGGCGGCGAAGGTGGTGGGGTCGGCGGCCGCCGGGCGGGCAGGGCGCAGCGGCGAAACATCAGGCGTGGTCATGGCGTGGCTCCGAAAGGGGCAAGCAACAACCGCCACACAAAAGGTGGCGGGCGGTACGCGGTTCGAATCCGGATGACCTCAAGCCGGCGGGCGCGAACGCCCCCGCGCACCGCCCGCCATGGCCGGCAGGCGGATTGCCAGCCGACGCCGCACACGGCGGCGCCGACTGGCAAGCGCAATCACTCAAGATCACGACGGGATTCGAAGCCCGGCCATCCGTTTTCGATGGCCCGCCATCTGTAACCGCGGTGATGCCGAATGCCAATCAGAAAAGTTGAAGAACGCATTCTGATAGCGACGCTTTCGGCATTGTCGCAGGCTGTTAAGTAACCGCTATCCAAAGTGGCGCGTGGCGCTGCACCCAACCGGCAATCTGCGACACAGTGCCGGATAGAACACCTGCACTTACACCCCGTAACGTGGCATTTGCGACACCGCCTTAGCCCAGCGCGTCCTGCACCGCCGCCACGAACGCGCGCACTTTCGGCGGCACCCGGCTGGCGCTGGGGTAGACCGCCCAGACATCCAGCGGTTCGGGCACGGCATCATCCAGCGTGATCGCCTGCACATCGCCACGCGCCAGCGCATCGCGCACATACCACTGCGACAGATTGGCGATGCCCAGCCCGCCCGCGCAGGCTTCGTACACGGCCTCCACCGAACTGGCCGTCAGCCGGCCCGCCACCCGCTGCCGCAGCGGCTTGCCCTCGCGCAGGAACGCCCAGTGGCGGGTGCCGCTGGCGGCCAGGCACTCGTGCGCGGCCAGGTCGGACAGCAGTTGCGGCTGCCCACGCTGTTGCAGGTACGCCGACGACGCGATCAGCACGCGCGGGTTGTCGGCCAGGCGCCGCGCCACCAGCCGGTTGTCGCGCAGCGGCGCAATGCGGATGGCCACATCAATCCCCTGGGCGACGATATCCACCTGTTCGTCGGTGGTGTGCAGATCCACGTGCAGGCGCGGGTGCTCGGCCATGAAGGCCGGCAGCAGCGGCGCCACCACCCGGCGCCCGAATGCGGTGGACGCGGTGATGCGCAACTGGCCGCTCAGGCCGCCGCCATCGGGGTGCAGGTCGGCCAGGGCATTGGCCTGGCCTTCCAGCAGGGCCTGCGCATAGGGCAGGAACACCTCGCCATCGCTGCTGGGCGACAGGGAACGGGTGGTCCGGTGCAGCAGGCGCGCCCCCAGTTCGGCTTCCAGCGCCCCCAGGCTGCGCGAGGCCGACATGGCGGTCAGGCCCAGCTTGCGCGCCGCGCCGGCCAGGCTGCCCACGCGCACGGCTTCCACGAACACCTGCACATCGCTCAGGTTCATTGTAACGATTTCCGTTTGGCTGGCCTAACTGATTGGCAGTCTACTGCATGAATCGATACGCGCTCATAGTTTCGCCACGCCCACTCCGGGTGCGAACCGAGCCCGATTCATGCGCACTGCAACGTCACCGGCACAACCCGCCGCGCTACCGGCCCTGACCCCGGCCCTCACCCTGGTGATGGCCCTGTGTGCGGGCCTGGCCGTGGCCAACATCTATTACAACCAGCCCATGCTGGGCCTGATGCAGCGCGAGCTGCCGGGCACGCTGACCGGCCTGGTGCCCACCGCCACCCAGCTGGGCTACGCGCTGGGCCTGTTCGCGCTGGTGCCGCTGGGCGATCGCGTGGAGCGCCGCCGCCTGATCGTGGTGCAGTTCAGCCTGCTGGCCGTGGCCCTGGCGTTGACCGCCTTGGCGCCCAGCGGCGCCGTGCTGCTGGCCGCCTCGCTGCTGGTGGGGGTGACCGCTACCGTGGCCCAGCAGATCGTGCCGCTGGCCGCCGCACTGGCCGCGCCCGAACGTCGCGGCGCCACCATCGGCATCGTCATGTCCGGCGTGCTGTGCGGCATCCTGCTCAGCCGCACCCTGTCTGGCGCGGTGGGCGACCACGCCGGCTGGCGCGCCATGTTCTGGCTGGGCGTGCCGCTGGCGCTGGGTGCGGCGGTGCTGGCACGCACGCTGCTGCCGGTCAGCCAGCCCACGCAGGGCGCAAGCTATCCGGCGCTGATGCGTTCGCTGGTGGGCCTGTGGCGGGAACTGCCGGTACTGCGCCGCGCCGCCATCACCCAGGCCTTGCTGTTTGCTGCGTTCGCCGCGTTCTGGACCACCTTGTCGCTGCGCCTGCCGCAGGTGAATGCCCACTACGGCGCCCAGGTGGCCGGGCTGTTCGGCATCGTCGGCGCGGTCGGCATCCTGGCTGCACCGCTGGCCGGCCGCATTGCCGACCGCCGTGGCCCGCACCTGGCCATCATCGCTGGCAGCGCGCTCACCCTGCTGTCGTGGCTGCTGCTGGGCCTGTGGCCGTCCATCATCGGCCTGGTCGTGGGCTGCGTGCTGCTGGACCTGGCGGTGCAGGGCGTGCTGGTTTCGCAGCAGCACGTGGTCTACGCATTGCGGCCCGAAGCCCGTTCGCGGCTTAACACGCTGTTCATGGGCTCGATGTTCCTGGGCGGTGCCGCCGGTGCCGCAGCCGCCAGCTGGGCCTGGTCGCTGGATGGCTGGCGTGGCGTGGTGGCGCTGTCGATTGGCCTGGCGGCGCTGGCCACCGCACTGCAGCTCGGCACCCGCGCCGCTGCGCGCTGAAAACTCTCTCCTCTCCCCCACGTTGAAAGGACACCCTGATGAACCCGTTCGTCAGCCACACCGTGCGTGCCAATGGCATCCGCCAGAACTTCATCGACGCCGGCAATGGCGCCCCGGTGGTACTGCTGCACGGCTTTCCGGAAACCAACTACGCCTGGCGTCACCAGATTCCGGTGCTTGCGGCCAACCACCGGGTGATTGCGCCCGATCTGCGCGGTTACGGTGAAACCGAGAAGCCGGCCACCGGCTACGACAAGCGCAGCATGGCGCAGGACATCGTGGCCCTGCTCGACACGCTGGGCATCGACAAGGTGGCGCTGGTCGGGCACGACCGCGGCGCCCGCGTGGCCACGCGCTTGGCCAAGGATCACCCGCAGCGCGTGGACCGCCTGGTGGTGATGGACAACGTGCCCACCCGCATCGTGGCGCGTGAGCTGAATGCCTCCATCGCCAAGGCGTACTGGTTCTTCCTGTTCCACCTGGTGCCGGACCTGCCCGAAGCGCTGATTGCCGGCAATGAAGCGAAATGGCTGCGCTGGTTCTTCTCTGACTGGGCCTACGATCCGGCCGCGATCAGCGGCGAAGCCTTCGACACCTATGTGCGCGCCTACAGTGCGCCCGGCGCGGTGCGCGGGGCGATGTCGGACTACCGCGCCAACGCAGTGGATGTACAGCAGGACCTGGAAGACGCGCACGTGCGCATTGCCTGCCCGACGCTGGCGCTATGGGGTGCGGAGTTCGAGGCGGTGGGGCGCATGTTCGACATGCCGCAGGTCTGGGCGGAAATGGCCGAGAACCTGCGTGCGGTTGCCATCGAACGCTGTGGCCACCTGCCGCATGAAGAACGCCCGGAGGTGGTGAACGGCCTGCTGATGGAGTTCCTGCAGGACTGGAGGGGCTGATGGACAGCGCTGTTGAAAACGCGGCTGCACACGGTGCAGTACACCGCCAACTATCTCCGGGCCCATCGGCCTTTTCGTTCAACACACGCAGGAATGCAATGATGCACAAGACACACACACTCGCGGCCGCACTGTTGCTGGCCGCTGCCTCGGCGCTGCCGATGGCTGGCATGGCGGCCGAACCCGCTGCGGCGGCCGTGCAGCAGCCGCAGCAGGCACCGGGCTTCTACCGCATGCAGCTGGGCACGTTCCAGGTGACCGCGCTGCTGGACGGCACGCATCTGTTCCCCGTGGACCAGTTGCTGCTGGGCGCGCGTCCCGGTGAAGTGGATCGGCTGCTGGCCCAGCAGTACCTGAAGGCACCGGTGGAAGGCATGATCAACGCCTTCCTGATCGAGCAGGGCGACCGGGTGATGCTGGTCGATACCGGCGCCGGCGATCTGTACGGCGCCGAGGGTGGCGGCCTGGTGGCGGCGCTGCGGGCATCGGGGCATAGCCCGGCCGATGTGGATGACATCTTCATCACCCACCTGCATGAAGACCATGCCGGCGGCCTGCTGCGTGATGGCAAGGCAGTGTTCCCCAATGCCACGGTGCATGTGGCCAAACGCGAGTTCGACTTCTGGACCAACAGCCGCAACCAGGACCAGGTGGGGCCGCTGCAGCGTCCGTTCTTCGCCGCCGCGCAGAGCGTGCTGGCGCCGTATCGTGCGGCCGGCCGCGTGCAGACCTTCGAACCGGCAGGCCAGGACCTGCTGCCGGGGCTGCGCGCCCTGCCAGCCCCCGGCCACACCCCCGGCCACAGTGTTTACCTGCTGCACGATGCCGATCAGGCCATGCTGTTCTGGGGTGACACCGTGCATGTGGCGGCGGTGCAGTTCGACGACCCGCAGGTCGCCATCCGCTACGACTGGCAGAGCACCCAGGCCATTGCTTCGCGCGATGCCTTGTACCAGCAGGCGGTGGCCAGTGGCTGGTGGATCGCCGCGGCGCACATCTCCTTCCCCGGCATCGGCCATATCGCCGAAGGCGCGCCGTACCAGTACCGCTGGGTGCCGGCGAACTACACGCTCAATCGTTGAACCACTTCCCCCAACTGCATACAGGATCCGACATGACCAATTTCGTTGCTGCCCAGGATGGCACCCAGATCTTCTACCGCGATATCGGCAGTGGCCGCCCGATCGTGCTCTCGCACGGCTGGCCGTTGAACAGCGATGCCTGGGACCCGCAGATGCAGTTCCTGGCCGACGCCGGCTTCCGTGTGGTGGCGTATGACCGCCGCGGGCATGGGCGCTCGGACCAGCCGCCCGGCGGCTATGACATGGACACCTTCGCCGATGATCTGGCGGCGGTGATGCAGGCCCTGGACCTGCGCGATGCGGTACTGGTGGGACACTCAATGGGCGGCGGTGAAGTGGTGCGCTATGTCACCCGGCACGGTACCGATCGCGTTGCCAAGCTGGTTCTTCTGGGTGCCATCACACCGCTGATGGGCGCCATCGACGGCCATCCCGAAGGCGTACCGAAGGCGGTGGCCGACGGGGTGAAGCAGGCCGTGCTGGACAATCGTTCACAGCTGTACCTGGACTTCCCGACAGCGTTCTTCGCCATGGGCCAGGGTGACGTGCCGCATAACGCGGGCTGGCAGATGGCGTTCTGGCAGCAGGGCATGAGCGGCGCGCTGCATGCGCAGCTTGCCTGCGTCGACCAGTTCTGGGGCACTGACTTCCGCGCAGAAATGGCATCGATCACGCTGCCGACGCTGGTGGTGCACGGCAGCGGCGATGACATCGTGCCGCTGGACACCACCGCGCGTCGCGCCGTCGAGATCCTGCCCAATGCCACCCTGGTGGTGTACGAGGGCGCGTCGCACGGTTTCCCGGTCACCCATCGGGATCGCCTGAACGCCGATCTGGCCGCATTTGCCTACGTCTGAGTGCACGTGGAGGCGTAGAATTCCTTCGCCGTTGGCGCCTGCATCCGCAGTGCCAGCGGCAAGGAACCCCACTGCAAATGGAATGTAGGTAATGAACGTAACTCCCTCCTTGTCGCGTGCACGCCGCACGCGCCTGAAGCTGCTGGCCCCGCTGCTGGCTGTCGCCGCCGCTGCACCGGCCGCCCACGCCTTGAACGCCAGCCAGTGGCAGGCCATTGCGCCGTCGCTGCAGGCCGCGCTGGAATGCCGCGCCGCCCCCGATACCAACAACGCCGCCTGGAAGGCGCTGCCGCGCGAAGAAGACGGCAGCCTGAAGCCGATCACCCCGGCCGCCGGGTTCACTCTGTATGGTCTGCCGGTGAAGGAAATCACCGCCTATATCGACGATAGCGATGGCATGGGCCAGAGCTACACTGCCGAACTGGGCGCCAGCGTTGCCGCCGTGCGCAAGGCGGCCAAGCTGGATGCCGGCGGTGGCCGCGAGACCAAGCTGGGTTCGCTGATGGTGAGCGAGGGCAGCCCGGTTACGCTGACCTGCACCGTGCCGGGTGAGTACGACGAGCGCGACTACCAGGAAAACTGAGCGCGGTAGACCCTGCCGGGGTGGCGCAGCGCATGTGCTGCGCCACCAGCAGCAGGCTGACACCCGCCGACGCCGCCAGCAGCCGTGCCAGTGGCAGGCTGCTGGCATCGGCAGGCAACTGCGCCCACAGCAGCAACGCGGCGCCAGCGCTGGCCAGTACCGGCGCCACTGGCGCCTGCCCAAGCGACAGTCCGCGGCAGAGCTGGGCGACCACGCCTGCACACACCAGCGGTGTGCACAGGCCACGCAGCCCGGTGCCGCTTGTGGCCCAGAGGGCGTGGGGCAGGTTGCCCGGCATCAGCTGCGGCAGCCAGGCCGCGCAGAGCACGGCCACGAAGTAACCTGCGGCCGCCCCGTGCAGCAACACGTGCGGCCTGGATGGCATGTACACCTTGCTGCCGCCCTTACAGCTTCACGTTCAGCCCGATCTGGAAGCCGCGCCCCGGCAAGGGGGCGATGTACTTCAGCGGCGAGTTGTGCGGTCGCGCCTCTTCGTCCAGCAGGTTGCTGCCGTTGACGAAGACCTCCAGCGCCGACACATACGCATTGCGGATCGGGAAGGCATAGCTGACCTGCATATCGACCAGGGTGAAGGCAGGCAGTGGGATTTCCTCGCTCACGTTCCGGCCCAGGTACTGCTGGGTGTCGTAGTAGGTGCCGGACAGGTGTGCCTTCCAGCCGCCGCGCTGCCAGGCCACGTTCGCACCGTAGCGGTTGGTGGGCATGTTGGGCAGGTACTGGCCATCGTTGTGGGCGCGCAGTGAGTCGGGGTGGTCGGCCTTGTTTTTCACCAGATCGGAGAACGCCGACAGCTGCAGGCTGCCGTAACGCCCCAGTTCCAGTGCCTGCGACACATCCACCTCAAAGCCCTTCACCGTGGTGTCAGTCTGCTTCCAGTATTTCAGCGGCAAGCGGTTGGCAGTCTGCAGGCCGGAATAGCCCAGGTAGAGATAGTTCTCGTACTTCATCTCATACGCGGTGGCCGTGGCGTCGAAGCCCGCATTGCTGAAGGCCAGCGTGAACTCCAGGGTCTTGGCGCGCTCGGGTTTCAGCGCCTGGTTCCCTTCCTCCTGGGTCATGGTGGAGTAGTGCGCGTTGCTGGCGTAGAGCTCGTTCACGTCGGGGGCGCGCTGTGAATCGGCGTAGCGCAGGGTTGCCGCGAACCACTTGCCGAGCGTGAAGTAGCCACCGGCGCTGTAGCTTTCCAGATTGAAATCGCGGTCTTTCAAGCTGCCATTGGGGGAGTTGCGGCCGCTCTGGAAGCGGCTGACCTGGATTTCGTGATCGATCTTCTCGTGCCGGTAGCCAGCATCGAAGGTGGCCCACGGCAGGGTCAGGGTCTCCTTCACGAACAGCGCTTTTGCCTGCGTATCCACGTCGGGCAGGTAGCGTTGCGGGCCACTGCCGGTAATGGAACGGGACTGGTAGCTGGTGCCCAGCTGGCCGGTCAACGCACCTACGCGGCGATGGTTCAGGACAAGCTCGCCCTGGTAGGTGTCAAAGGCGTACTGGTTGGCCTTGCTGGCGCCCAGGTATTCGCCTGCGGTGCTGCTGAGCTTGGACAGATTCACTTCGGCGCTGTCCAACAGCGGCAGCGGCTCGCGCACGTTGGCCAGCACCGTGTAGGTGTCCTGCTGCAGCTTCACGCCCACCGGGCGGCCCTGGCTGTAGTCCGAGCCGAAGGACAGGTTCTCCATCGAGAAGCCCGGTACGCCGTATTCGCTGTCCTTGCTGTCGATGCTGGCGGCCACGTAGCCGCGATCAAAGAAGTAGGTCGAGCCCGCGGCAAGATGGGTATTGCGGAAGTAGCTGTTGCCCAGTGTGCCGGAGTAGTTCGGCGTGACATCGCGGTTGATCTGCTGCTGCACGTACGACGGCGTGCCCTGCACGTACTGCGGGTTGGCCGGGTTGACGTAGGTCTTGCCCATCCACACGGATGTGGGCTGGTTGGTGAAGAAGGAGAAATCACCGTCCGCCCAGTCGGGGTTCTCGGTCATGAACTGGTCGATGAAGGGTTGCGAGGCCTTGTTGTAGACCCGCTGCACGCGCGCTTCCTTCTGGCAGGCGTCGGCCAGTGCGCTGTTCACACCACCAGCGGCAGGAAACAGCTGGCTGTCGCACACGCTGGCCTTGCTGTTGCCGGGAATGTCGTAGTGGGAGATGCGCTGCACCGACATCTGCAGGTTGGTGGACACATTCCGCTGGTTGTTGAAGTTCATGCGGAAACCCTGCGCATCGGCGGCATTGAAGCCCTGGCGCAGCAGCAGTTCCATTTCCTGGTCCTTGGTTTCCATCTGCCGCGAGATGAGCCCGGTATCGACGTTCACGCTGCCGCCGATGGCATTGCCGCCGTAGCGCACGCTGTCCGCGGACTTGTTCACCGTTACCTGCTTCACGAACAGCGGGTCGAACGGCACGTTGATGTTGCCGCTGATCGCATTCATGCCGAGGATCGAATGGCCGTCTTCGAGCAGCTGCACGCGGTTGCCGCCCAGGCTGCGGATGACCGGCGCGCCAGCATTGGGCCCGAACGCGCTGCTCTGCACGCCCGACACGTGTTCCAGCATCTCGCCCAGGGTGCGGTTGGGCGCATCGGTGTTTTCGACGACCACCACCGAATCAACCTTGGAAAGGCGATCGGCGCGGACATCCAGCGTGGGCAGCGTGGTGTTTTCGGCGGCGCAGGCGCCATGGACAGCAAGCAGTACAGCAACGGCAAGAACGTGACGACGCATACATCCCCCTGAAAAAGAGGCGGGATGTTATAACATCACATTGGAGGCGACAAGCAGCCGTTGGCAGGGCCTGCGCGGGTGCAGGTCAGGGCGCCATCGATTCGAGTGCTGCAGAGAACTTCGCCATCAGGCGCACCAGGTCCTTGACGTCCTGCGGCTGCCACGTGGCGAAAATGCCGGCCGCGATGCGCGCACGCGCTGCATCCAGGTGGTCGGTCATCGCCTTGCCCTTCGGCGCGATCACCGCCTCGCGCATGCGCCGGTCGGCGGGGTTGCCCTGGCGGGTCACCAGCTCCTTGGCCACCAGCTTGGCCACCTGGCGGCTGATGGTGGTGTAGTCGCGGCCCAGCCGGTCGGCCAGTTCGACAACGCCAATCGGCCCGACCCGTTCAATCACCACCATCAGGCGAAACAGGGCCGGGTCCAGGGTGATGCCGGCTTCCTTGATGAGTCGCAGGTCGTTGGCCGGGCGGTTCATCACGCTCACGATGCCCAGCATGGACAGGTGCAGCGACTTCAGGTCCGCCGAGATATGTGTATCTTGCACGCGCTTTTGGGTGGGCATAGGCTGCTCCTGAAATATGTGCATCCTACACATATATGTGGGTGGTCGAAATGAAGGCGTCAACTGAAGTACTCATCTGTGGCGCAGGTGCCGCAGGCCTGGCCCTGGCCATTGAACTGGCCAGGCGCGGCGTTGCCATACGCGTGATCGAGCAGCGCGAAGCGCCCTTCCAGGGCTCGCGCGGCAAGGGCATCCAACCGCGCAGCCTGGAGATCTTTGAAGACATGGGCGTGGTCAACCGCCTGTTTGCCGTCGGCGGTGCCTACCCGCCAACCCGCACGCATCACCCGGACGGCAGCAGCACCGATGCAGTGATGCTGGAGGCATCCCGTGCGACCGTAGCCGAGCCCTATGGCGTGCCGTTGATGGTCCCGCAGTTCGCCACCGAGCAGGTGCTGCGCGCACGCCTGGCCGAACTGGGCCACCACGTGGCGTTTGCCCATGTGCTGCGCGACTTCGAGCAGGACGCTGACGGGGTCACGCTGCAGCTGGATACCCCGGTGGGCCCGCAGGCGCTGCGCGCGCGCTATCTGGTCGGCGCCGATGGCGGCCGCAGCACGGTGCGCCGGGTCCTGCAGATCGGATTCCCTGGCAAAACGCTGGGCGTGCGCGGGGTGGTTGCCGATATCAGCCTTCAGGGCCTGCCGCGCGATGCCTGGCACACCTTCAACGAGCACGACCCGCAGCAACGGCTGATGCTGTGCCCGCTGATGGGAACGGCGTTGTTCCAACTGCAGGCACCGGTACCGCTGGAAGGCGAGGTGGACTTGTCCGCCGCGGGGCTGCAGGCGATGGTGCAGCTGCGCTCGGGGCGCGATGACATCGTGGTGCAGCAGGTGCACTGGGCATCGGCCTACCAGATGAATGCGCGGCTTGCCGACTGCTACCGCAGCGGCAATGTGCTGTTGGTGGGCGACGCGGCCCACACCCATCCGCCCACCGGCGGGCAGGGCTTGAACACCAGCGTGCAGGATGCCTACAACCTGGGGTGGAAGCTGGCAGCGGTGCTGCGCGGCGCGCCGCCTGTGCTGCTGGACAGCTACGAGCAGGAGCGCCGGCCGATAGCCGCCGCCATGCTGGGCCTTGCCACGAGCCTGCTGGAGCGCGCACAGCAAGGGGACCACCGGCGCGGGCGCGAGGTGCAGCAGCTGGATCTGCAGTACCGCAGCTCGCCACTGACCCTACCGGCGGAGGCGAGCATCACCAAGGTGCTTCCCGGCGATCGCGTCCCGGATGCGCGGCTGCAGGGCGCGGGCGGTCAGCCGGCACGGCTGTTCGATCTGCTGCGCGGCACCCATTGGACGCTGCTGGGCCACGCCACGGACCGGCACAGCGTTGTGCCGCGTGCCGGGCTGCAGGTGCATGTGCTGGGCGCCCAGGGCGAATGGCGGGACGTGCACGGCGACGTTGCCGCGGCGCTGGACCTTGCCCAAGGCCATTGGCTGCTGATCCGACCCGATGGCTACGCATGCGCGCTGGGTGCGGCGGCCGAGGTGGAGCGCGTGCTCGCCCGATTCGATGCCTGCATGCCGGCGCGCTGACGCAGGGGCGTTGGCAGTACCATGCACGCCCACGATCGTTCCGGCCTTGAATCATGATGTCTGCGTACAGCCCCGCCCAGGTGCCCGCATGAAAGTAGAACTGCAGCAGCAATCGCTGCGCCTGTGCCTGGAGCCCGCCGAACTGCAGGTGCTGCTGGGCGGGGAAACGGTGGAGAACATGACCCGCTTCGGCGGCGTGGAAGGCTGGGGCCTTGCGCTGTCGCTGCACGCAGGCGAACAGCCGGTGCTGCTGGATGGCGGCACGTTCTGTCGGCTGGTGCTGCCGCGCGCGATCGTGCAGCCGCTGGCGGACGCGGGTTCGGTGCCGGTGCAGCAGGTGCTGTACCTGGACGATGGCAGCACGCTGCAGGTGCAGCTTCTGGTCGCGCCGGCGCAGCCTGGCGCGTGACCTCGCAATGCGGGGCGGCGTTGCCCCCCCCCCAAGACCGGCGCGCATGCTGGCCAGATGGCTGCCGCAGGCACAGGGCGGGCTGCATCGAACGATGCGTACTGAGCTCATGAAGCCCTGTCACAAATAAATCGCCATCACTTCACAGCTGTTTGATATGCAACAGGGCACATTCGCGTAGAGCCTACGCGCACGTCCCCCACGTTCCGCGACGACTTCCTTTCCAGCACGCGCGCCCAGCAGGGCGCCGCTGGCGTCTGCCTGACTGATTCAGAGAAGCATCATGGCCCTCGATCTCGTCGCCGGTTCCCCGTTCGACTCCATGGCAGACACTGCGCTGCCCGCACCCGGCGCTGTGCCCATCGGCACGCGCCGCGGTCCCTCACAGCCCATTGAACTGCCCGCGCTTGTGCAGCGGGTGCTGTTCGTGGCCACCGAGATGGCCGACTTCATCAAGGCCGGTGGCCTGGGTGATGTCGCTGCGGCCCTGCCACGCGCAGTGCGCGCCGGCTGTGATGCGCGGGTGCTGTTGCCGGGCTATCCCGAAGTGCTGCAGCGTCTGCCGCAACTGCGCGAGGTGGGCCGCATTGGCGGCCGCGCCGGGCTTCCCGCATGCACCCTCGGCATGGCGCTGCAGGCTGACGGGCTGCCGATCTACGTACTGCTTTCGCCCGCCCTGTATGAGCGCGACGGCTCGCCCTACGTGGATGCGCAGGGCAGGGAGTGGCCGGACAACGCGGTGCGCTTTGCCACGCTTTCGCATGCCGCCGCCGAGCTCGCCGCGGGCAGGGCGGGGCTGGACTGGACCCCGCAGTTGCTGCACCTGAATGACTGGCCGGTGGCGCTGGCCGCTGCCTACGTGCGCTGGGACCGCACCGCCGTACCAACCCTGCTGACCATCCACAACCTGGCCTACCAGGGGCTGTTTCCCTTCGCGCTGGCGCCTGCCCTGGGCGTGCCGGCCGAACGGCTGGATGAACTGCACTTCCACGGCCAGATGTCCTTCCTGCAGGGCGGCATTGCCAATGCGACACGGCTGAACACGGTCAGCCTTCGCTACGCGCAGCAGATCACCGCGGCCGAGGATGGTTGCGGCCTGCATGAACTGCTGGCACGACGCGCGGCCGGCGGTCACCTCAGCGGCATCGTCAATGGCATCGATGCCAGTTGGGACCCGCGCCGCGACATCCATCTGAAAGCGCGTTTCAGCGTGGGCCAGTGTGCGGGGCGCGATGCCAACGCGCAGGCCGTGCGCCAGGCCTTCGGTCTGCAGCCATCGCAGGGTCCGTTGTTTGCCGTGGTATCGCGCCTGGTCCACCAGAAGGGCCTGGACATCACCTGTGATGTGGCCCCGCAGATCGTGGCCGCCGGTGGGCAGCTGGTGGTGATCGGCGGTGGCGAGCCGCAGGTCGAGGCGCAGGTGCAGGCATTGGCGCAGCGCTACCCGGGCCGGGTGGGCGCCTTCATCGGTTTCGAAGAAGGCTTGGCGCGGCAGATGTTCGCCGGCGCGGATTTCCTGCTGATGCCATCGCGTTTCGAACCGTGCGGGCTCAGCCAGATGTATGCGCAGCGCTTTGGCTGCCTGCCGGTGGCGCACGCCACGGGCGGCCTGGTCGACACGGTGGAGGACGGTGTGACCGGCTTCCTGTTCCATGGCGCCAGCGCCGATGGGCTTCGCCGCTGCGTGGAACGGGCCATGCGTACCTTCCGGCTACCGGTGCTGATGCAGGCCATGCGGCGTGCTGCGATGCTGCGGCCGGGCGGGTGGGAAACTGCCGGCCGCGCGTACCTGGCGCTGTACCAGCAGACCTGCGGGGTAGGGGCATGACCGACGGCGGGCGCGGCACGGTCGGTGTGGAATGCGGGCTGGACCCGCAGGCGGATGTTGCCGTGGCGGTGGCGGCCGAACTGCAGGATCTGGCCCAGGCCCGGCCTGCGGACGCGTTTGCATGGCTGGGGCCGCATGTCGACGCCGATGACAATCGGCTGATCCGCGTACTGGTGCCGGACGCGCGTCGGGTGGAGGTGGTGTCAGCGGGCGGCCGACGCTGGGACCTTCGCAGTACCGGACTGGCCGGACTGTTTGTGGGGCCGGCCGGCGACGAGGATATTCCGCTGCTGGCGCTGCATTTCGCCCACGGTATCGAGCAGGTGCATGACGCCTACGCGTTTGGTCCGTTGCTGGACGAGGAGCTGCTGCAACGCATCCACCAGGGCGATGCCGATGCCATGCGCGCGCTCGGCGCGACCGCGATGACACTGCACGGTGTTGCCGGTGTGCGCTTTGCGGTGTGGGCACCGAATGCGCGGCGCGTGGCGGTCATCGGTGATTTCAACGGATGGGATGGACGCCGCCACCCCATGCGCCTGCGCCATCGCGCGGGGGTGTGGGAACTGTTCGTGCCTGGGGTGAAACCGGGGGACTGCTACAAGTTCCGCATCATGGGTGCGCAGGGCCAGCTGCTGCCGGACAAACTGGATCCGATGGCGCGGTGGGCCGAGCGCGCACCGGCGACCGCATCGCGCGTACCTGCCGCCGCACCGCTGCACTGGAACGATCAGCCCTGGCTGGACCGCCGCCGTCGGCTGGGCGCTGCAGCGCCGCTGTCCATCTACGAGGTGCACGCCGGCTCGTGGCAACGGCTGGACGACGGCGGCGCGCTGGACTGGGATGGGCTGGCAGAGCGGCTGATCCCCCACGTGACCGGCCTGGGATTCACCCATATCGAACTGCTGCCGGTCAGCGAGCACCCATTCGGTGGATCGTGGGGCTACCAGCCCCTGGGTATCTATGCGCCAACGGCGCGCTACGGTACCCCGGAGGACTTCGCCCGCTTCGTGGACCGCTGCCACCAGGCTGGGCTGGGTGTGATCGTGGACTGGGTGGGCGCGCACTTTCCCGAGGATGGCCACGGCCTGGCACGCTTCGATGGCACCGCCCTGTACGAGCATGCCGATCCGCGCGAGGGCAAACACGCCGACTGGGACACGCTGATCTACAACTATGGCCGCAACGAAGTGGCGGGCTATCTGCTGGGCAGCGCGGTGGAATGGATCGAGCGCTTCCACATCGATGGGCTGCGCGTGGATGCCGTGGCTTCGATGCTGTACCGCGACTACAGCCGCGCCGACGGGCAGTGGGTGCCCAATGTGCAGGGGGGGCGTGAGAATCTGGAGGCGGTTGCGTTCCTGCAGCGCATGAACCAGACCCTTCAGGAGCGCTTCCCGGACGTGCTGGTCATTGCCGAGGAAAGCACGGCCTGGCCGGGCGTCACCCGTGCGGTGGCCGACGGCGGCCTGGGCTTCACCCATAAATGGAACATGGGCTGGATGCACGACACGCTGCAGTACCTGCGGCGCGATCCCGTGCATCGCCCGCATCACCACAGCGAGATCAGCTTCGGCCTGGTCTACGCGTTCTCCGAACGTTTCGTGTTGCCGCTGTCGCACGACGAAGTGGTGCACGGCAAGGGCTCGCTGCTGCGCAAGATGCCGGGCGAGCGCCGCCAGCAGTTTGCCCAGCTGCGCGCGTACTACGCTTTCATGTGGGCGCACCCGGGCAGCAAGCTGCTCTTCATGGGCGGCGAGTTCGGCCAGGCGGAGGAGTGGGCCCACCAGCGCCGGCTGGAATGGCAGCAGGCCGGCACGCCCGAGGGGGGCGGACTGATGCGCCTGGTGGCCGATCTGAACGCGCAGTTGCGACAGGAACCTGTCCTACATCAGCACGAGCATGACGAACGCGGGTTTGCCTGGAGCGTGGGTGACGACAACGGCAACAGCGTCTTCGCCTTCGTGCGGCAGGACCCCACAGGCAGGGCGCCTGCGGTGCTGGTGGTCAGCAATTTCACCCCGGTGCGGCGCGACGGCTATCGCGTGGGCGTGCCCACGCCGGGCCGCTGGTCAGAGTGCCTGAACACCGACAGCCACCATTACGCCGGCGGCAACGCAGGCAACCTGGGTACGGTTGGCACCGATGCCCGGCCCATGCACGGCCATGCCCAGTCATTGCGACTGACGCTGCCGCCGCTGTCGACCCTGTACCTGCAGGTAGCGCAATGACCGTAGACGCGCGCCTGGGCGCGTGGCCGGTGGACGACGGTGCGGTGGCGTTCCGGCTGTGGGCGCCGGATGCCGCGCAGGTGGAACTGGTGCTGGCGGGTGCGGCGATACCGATGCGCCGGGAACCTGACGGTACCCATTGGGTTCATACCTCTGCTGGGCATGGCGACTGCTACCGGTACCGTCTGCCCGACGGCAGTGAAGTGCCAGACCCCGCCTCGCGCTGGCAACCGGACGGCATCGATGGCCCCAGCGCCGTGGTCATGCCTGGCCACCACGTGTGGCTGACCGGGCAACGCAACCCGGTTGCATGGTCGGACATGGTGATCTACGAAGTGCATGTGGGCGCAGCGGGTGGCTTCGAAGCGCTGATCGCACAACTGCCGATGCTGGCTGAGACCGGCATCACCGCGATCGAGTTGATGCCGGTGGCCCAGTTTCCGGGCAACCGCAACTGGGGCTATGACGGTGTGTTTCCGTATGCCCCGGCGCAGGCCTACGGTGGCCCTGACGCGTTGAAAGGCTTTGTTGATGCCGCACATGCGGCCGGCATGGCCGTGCTGCTGGATGTGGTCTACAACCATTTCGGCCCGCAGGGGAACCATCTGGCCCAGTACGCCAAGGCATTCTTCCGCAGTGGGCACAGCACGCCGTGGGGCGAGGCCATCGATTTCTCGCAGCCGCAGGTGCAGCGCTTCTTCATCGACAACGCGCTGATGTGGCTGCAGGAGTACCGTTTCGACGGCTTGCGCCTGGATGCCGTGCATGCCATCGCCGATGACCGGTTCCTGCAGCAGCTCAGTGATGCGGTGCGAGCCCAGGTGCCGCATGCCTGCCTGGTGCTTGAGAACGAACGAAACCAGGCGCACTGGCTGCGCGGTGCCTACCAGGCACAGTGGAATGACGACTTCCACAATGCGCTGCACGTGTTACTGACCGGCGAGAACGAAGGCTATTACGCCGCCTATGCCGGGCGGGCCGAAGCGCTGCTGGCACGCTGTCTGGCCGAAGGCTTTGCCTGGCAGGGCGAGCCCGACCTGCACGGCGTACCACGTGGCGAAGCCAGCGCAGACCTGCCGCCGTCGCGGTTCGTGGTGTTCGCGCAGAACCATGACCAGGTCGGCAACCGCGCGTTCGGTGATCGGCTGAGTACGCTGGTTTCGCCGCCGCAGCTGCGCATGGCCACGGCGCTGACCGTGCTGACGCCGATGGTGCCGTTGCTGTTCATGGGCGAGCCGTGGCAGGCAACATCGCCCTTCCTGTTCTTCACCGATTTCGAAGCGCCGCTGGACGAGGCCGTACGCGAAGGACGCCGGCGCGAGTTTGCCGGGTTCAGTGCCTTTGCCGATGCCGCGTCACGCGCGCGCATTCCGGACCCGAACGATCCGGCAACGCTGCAGGCGTCCTGTGTTGCCTCGCCCGGTGCTGACCCCACGGCGCAGGCCGCACTGGCATGGCTGCGGGAGCTGCTCGTAGCGCGCCGGCGTTACCTGCAGCCGGGCCTGGAACAGGCGCGTTCGTTGGGTGCGACGGTACTGGGTGCGGGCGCCGTGCAGGCCGGCTGGCAGTTGCCTGCCGGGCAATGGTGGATCGCCATCAATGCCGGCGCAGAAGCGGTGGCCCATTCGCTTCCGGAGGGCGATTCGCCGCTGCAGCTTCCGGCCGGTTCACGGCTGGCGCCCAAGGGTGGGCTGCAGCTGCGCTGGTTGCCGGCATGAGCACCGACGCAGCGCTGCAGAGCGCCGCCCGTGCGGCCGGACTGATGCCCGAGTGGGAAGACGTATCCGGGCGCCACTGCACAGTGTCGCCCGCGGTGCTGCGTGTGGTGCTGGCGCAGTTGCAGCCGGATGCAGACGCCCTGCATGCCCCGCTGCGTACGGCCATCTGCGGCCAGCCCGTGGCGCTGCCGGCAGTATCCGGCATGGCGGGCTGGGTGGATGAAGCGGGCAGGACGCACGACGCGCGGCAGGATTCGCGCGGTGCGTGGACCGCGCCGGAAAAGCCGGGTTACTGGCACTGGCAACAGGGGCGCAGGTCCATCGCCATCGCGGTGGCGCCGCAGAAAGCGTGGTGGCCCGCGCAGCTTGATCGGGCCTGGGGCCTGGCTGCGCAGGTATACAGCCTGCGCAGCGACGCCGACGCGGGGATCGGAGACAGTGCCGGGTGCGGGCCGTGGCTGCAGCGCCTGGTCGCGCACGGCGGGCACGCACTGGCACTGAGCCCTTTGCATGCCGGCTTGCCACCGACGGCCGGCTACAGCCCTTACTCACCCAGCGACCGCCGCTGGCTGGACCCGTTGCAGGCCTCGCTGCTGCAGGGCGTTCCCGATGCGGCCCGAGCCGCGCTGGCAAGCGATTCCGCCCTGACCGAGGCCGTGAAGGCCGCTACCGCGGCGCGGCGTATTGACTGGCCCTCCGCAGCCGACCTGAAGTGGCGCTGGCTGCGTTCGGCCAGGGCCCAACTTCAGCGCCTGCAGCCGGAGCTCTGGAACGCGATGGGCCAGTGGCGGTCCGACGCCGGGCCCGCGTTGGAGGCGTACTGCGCCTTGGCCGCCGACCCGCGCAGTGGCGATGCGGACGATCACGCGTTCGCGCAATGGCTGGCGCAGCGGTGCTGGTCGCAGGTGCAGCAGCGCGCGCGCAGCGGCGGTGCCGGCATCGGACTGATCGCCGATCTTGCCGTCGGCTGCGCGCCCGAGGGTGCCGAAGCGCGTTCGCAGCCGCAGTGCATGCTCTCGGGTCTGGAGCTGGGTGCGCCGCCGGATGCCTTCAACACCCAGGGCCAGGCCTGGGGGATTACGGGGTTCTCGCCGCTTGCGCTGCGCAGGCAGGGCTATGCCCCCTTCATCAACCTGCTGCGATCGGTGATGGCCGACCGCGGCGGCGTGCGTATCGACCATATCCTGGGCCTGCACCGGCTGTGGGTGCTGCCCAACGGCGGCTCGGCCAGTGACGGCGTCTACCTGCAGTTTCCGTTGGATGATCTGTTGAACCTGCTGGTGCTGGAGTCGTGGCGGCATCAGTGCGTGGTCATCGGTGAAGACCTGGGGGTGGTGCCTGCAGGCATCCGCCAGCTGCTGGCCAGCCGTGGCGTGCTGGGGGTGGACGTGCTGCCGTTTACGCGCGATGCGAGCGGCTTCCTGGCGCCTGCCGCCTGGCGGCGCGAGGCCGTCGCGATGCCTTCGACCCATGACCTGCCGCCGCTGGCGGGATGGCTGCGCGGGCGCGATCTGCGCTGGCGGGCGCGGCTGGGTGAGATGGACGATCTACCCGCTGCGATGGCACAGCGTCGCGCCGATGCGCTGGCGCTTGCGCAGGCCGCGCACGGTGAGGAGGTGGAAGACGCTGCACTGGAGCGGCTGGCCGCCACGCCGTCACGGTTGGCGCTGCTGCCGCTGGAGGACGCGCTGGGATTGCGCACGCAGGTCAACCTGCCCGGCACCGTCGGCGTCCATCCGAACTGGCGGCGGCGACTGCCGCTGCACTGGGATGAGCCTGCACTGCAATCGCGGCTGGGGCGCATCAGTGCCGGTCGCGGCGGAGCCGGCCGATGACCGCGCTGCGCGCCACCGCCCGCCTGCAGTTGCACGCCGGCTTCGACTTCGCCGCTGCCGCGGACAAGGTGGGCTATTTCTCTTCGCTGGGCGTCAGTCACCTGTATCTGTCGCCGATTGCGGCGGCCATGCCCGGTTCCAGCCACGGCTACGATGGCATCGACCCCACCCGCATCAACCCGGAACTGGGCGGTGAAGCAGGCTTCCTGCACCTTGCTGGCCGCGCCCGCGCGCATGGACTGGGCCTGATCCTGGACTGGGTGCCCAACCACCTGGCGGCCGCGCCACAGAATGCCTGGTGGCCGGACGTGCTGATGCATGGCCGGCGCAGCCCTTACGCGCATTGGTTCGATATTGACTGGGATGCCGCAGCCTGCGGGCAGCGCCTGTGGCTGCCGGTACTGGATCGGCCGCTGGACGCGGCCATCGGATCCGGCATGCTGCGCGTGGACGACGACGGCGATCTGCCCGTGCTGCGCCACCACGACCTGTGCCTGCCGTTGTCACCGCGCAGCTATCCGCTGGACCGCGGCGCGCGGAATGGCTGGGTGGCACGCTGCAATCGTTCTGCCGAGCGCATGCATGCGCTGCTGGAGCGGCAGCACTACCATCTGGCGTGGTGGCGCACCGCCGGCGACCAGGTCAACTACCGCCGGTTCTTCGACATCACGACGCTGGTTGCGCTGCGGGTGGAGCGCGAGGACGTGTTCGAGGCGGTGCACACGCTGCCGCTGCGGCTGGTTCGCGAGGGCCGGGTGGACGGGCTGCGCATCGACCACGTTGATGGGCTGTCCGACCCAGGTGGCTATCTGGCGCGGTTGCGCGCCTGCCTTGACGCGGCGGCGGTAGAGGGCGGCCGCGCGGGCAATGAGATCACCCTGCACGTGGAGAAGATCCTGGCCGAGGGCGAATCCTTGCCAGAACGGTGGTGCTGCGATGGCACTACCGGCTACGACTTCATGGACCAGGTGGGCGCATGGCTGCATGACGATGCAGGGTCCGACGCGCTGACGGCACAGTGGCAGGCCCGTGCCGGGGACCGGCGTACGGTTGATGAGGTGCAACGGGCGGCCCGCGACGCGCTGTTGGACGGCTCCCTGCATGCGGATCTGCAGCGACTGCGGGTCTGCGTGCGGCAGGTGCTGGGCGCAGCGGCACGGCAGGCCGATGTGACCGACGCAACGCTGCGCAGGGCGGTGTGTGCGCTGCTGCGCTGCTACCCGGTGTATCGGCCGTATCATCTGCAGACCGAAGCCGAGCGCGATGCCTTGCAGCGCGCCAGTGAAGCAGCTGCCGAAGGGCTGGATGAAGCCGCACGCACAGCGTTGCGCCTTCTGGTGGATGCCTTGCAGGCTCCGGATGCGGACGCGCTGCGCGTGCGCTTTGGCCAGCTCTCGGCACCACTGAACGCCAAGGCGGTGGAGGATACCGCCTTCTATCGCTACTTCCGCCTGCTGTCGCGCAATGAAGTGGGCAGCGACGCGCAACGGAACGGTCTTGATGGCAGCGAGCTGCTTGCGCTGGCACAGGCGCGTGCGCGGCAGCACCCGCTGGCGATGCTGGCGTTGGCCACGCATGACCACAAGCGTGGACCGGATGCCCGGGCGCGCCTGGCGCTGCTGAGCAGCGATGTGGCGGCGTGGCAGGCAGCGCTGGCGGACTGGGAACGGCGCTGTGATGCGGCGGGCATGGCCATGCCATTGCCCGCTGCCGAAGCCTATGCGCTCTGGCAGGCGCTGGTCGCAGCGTGGCCGATGCAGGGCAAGCCAGAGGCGGATTTCGCAGGGCGGATGCAGCAGTGGCTGCGCAAGGCCCTGCGCGAGGGCAAGCGGATCAGCAGTTGGCTCGACCCCGATCTGCCGTTGGAAGATGCGGCCTGTGCGTGGCTGCAGTCATTGCTTGCCGGCAGCCGCCTGCAGGATGTCCGCGCCGCGCTGGCCGCATTTGTTGAACGCATCGCGCCTGCCGGCGCAAGCAACGGGCTGGCACAACTGTGCCTGCAGCTGTGTCTGCCAGGTGTCCCGGACATCTACCAGGGCACCGAGTTCTGGGATCTGAGCCTGGTCGACCCGGACAATCGGCGCGCGGTCGATTTCGCGCAGCGCGCACATGCACTGGCCGATGATCGATCGTGGGCAGCGTTGCTGCAGGACTGGCACAGCGGATTGCCCAAGCTGCGGCTGCTGGCCGCGCTGCTGCGACTGCGCAGCAACAATGCCCCGCTGTTCCTGCAGGGCACGCTGCGCAGGCTGTCCGAACCGGGGTGCTCGCGCCTGGTGTTCGTACGTGAGTACAGGGGGCAGCAGTTGCTGGTGGCAGTCAGGCGGGCGGGGATGGAACAGCCTGCCGGCCCGGGCCTTGCCTGGCAGGACGCCGCGCAGCAGGGGGTGGCAGGGGTCCCGCAGCGACGCATGCGCAACGTGCTGGATGGTCGCACGCAGATGTTCAACGGTTCCGCCACCGACGCGCTGCTGTTTGCAGGCAGCCCGGTGGCGGTGTGGATCAGCCAGGAGAGTGGGGCAGATGGACAGCAGTGAGCGGCGACGCCGCATCGAATTGTTGGCGCACCAGATCTGGGAGGCCGAAGGGCGCCCGGATGACCAGCAGCAGCGGCATTGGCACATGGCCGAACGCCTTGTTGAAGCAGAAATGGCGGCCCTGCATGCGGCTGAGGACGAGCACGATGGCAACGCGTAAGTGGACCCAGACCTCGCGCGTGCGCGAAGGCCGCCCCTTCCCGCTGGGCGCGACCTGGGACGGCCTGGGAGTGAACTTCTCGCTGTACTCGCGGCATGCCACCAAGGTGGAACTGTGCCTGTTCGATGCGCGCAACCGGGAAGTCGAACGGATCGTGCTGCCCGAATACACCAACGAGGTGTGGCACGGCTATCTGCCGGATGTGCGGCCGGGCCAGCGCTACGGCTACCGCGTGCATGGACCGTACGCGCCGGCGGACGGGCATCGCTTCAACCCCAACAAGCTGCTGCTGGATCCGTATGCAAAGCAGATCGTGGGTGAAATCAAGTGGGCGCCGCACCTGTTCGGCTACACCTTGGGCCACCGCGATGCGGACCTGAGTTTCGACCGTCGCGACAGCGCGCCGTACATGCCGCGCTGTGCAGTGATCGATCCGGCCTTCAGCTGGGGCGGCGAGCGCGCACCGGCGACAGCCTGGGACCGATCGGTGATCTACGAGGCACACGTGCGTGGCCTGACCATGCAGCACCCCGGCGTACCGCCGGCCGAGCGCGGCACGTTCTCGGCGCTACGCCACGACGCGGTGGTGGACCACCTGGCGTACCTGGGAGTGACCGCGATCGAGCTGCTGCCCGTGCACGCCTACGTGGATGACCAGCAACTGCTGGAACGCGGTCTGCGCAATTACTGGGGCTACAACACGATCGGCTTCTTCGCGCCGCAACCGCGCTACCTGTCGCTGGAAACTGTTGCCGAATTCAAGCAGATGGTGGCGCGCCTGCACAGCGCGGGCATCGAGGTGATTCTGGATGTGGTCTACAACCACACCGCCGAAGGCAACGAGCTGGGGCCCACGCTGTCGTTCAAGGGCATCGACAACGCCAGTTACTACCGCCTTGCCGAAGACCGTCGCTATTACATCAACGATACCGGCACCGGCAACACCTTCGACCTGACCAATGCCGGTGCCTTGCGCATGGTCATGGATTCGCTGCGCTATTGGGTGACCGAGATGCGCGTGGATGGCTTCCGTTTCGACCTGGCCACCATTCTCGGCCGCGAACGCCATGGGTTTGATCCGTCGGGCAGCTTCCTTGATGCCGTGCGCCAGGACCCGGTGCTGAGCCAGGTGAAACTGATTGCCGAACCGTGGGATATCGGCCCGGGCGGCTACCAGCTTGGTCAGTTCCCGCCGGGCTGGGCCGAATGGAACGACCGTTTCCGTGACACCACCCGTGCGCTGTGGCGCGGTGATGCCGGGCAGCTGCCGGAGTTTGCGGCGCGCTTTACCGGATCGGCCGATCTGTTTGACCATCACGGCCGCCGGCCGTCGGCCAGCATCAACCTGGTCACCGCCCACGACGGGTATACGCTGCATGATCTGGTGAGCTACAACGACCGCCACAACGAGGCCAACGGCGAGGACAACCGCGACGGCCATTCGCACAACCTGTCGTGGAACCACGGCGTGGAAGGCGATACAGACGACGAAGGCATCCTGACCCTGCGTGCGCGGCAGATGCGTAATCTGCTGGCCACGCTGCTGCTGGCGCAGGGCACGCCGATGCTGCTGGCCGGCGATGAGTTCGGCCATTCGCAGCGCGGCAACAACAATGCCTACTGCCAGGACAATCCGCTGAGCTGGATCGACTGGGAACGCGCGGCGCAACCCGGCCCGCAGGCGCAGGCAGCGTTCGTGCGGCGCGTCCTTGCGCTGAGGCGGCGCTACGGCCTGCTGCGGCGCAATCGCTTCCTGACCGGTGACTACGACGCATCCCTGGGCATGCGTGACATCGAGTGGCGGCGGCCGGATGGCGAGCCGATGGGCGAAAGTGATTGGCACGATGCGGAACAGCGCGCCCTGCTGATCGTGCTCGATGGCCGCAGCCCTGACAGTGGCCTACGGGAACCGGGGCGCCACGTCAGCCTGGCCCTGCTGCTGAACCCGAGTGACCAGCCGCAGCGGTTCCGCCCGTCCGACCAGGTGCTTTCGTTCCGCCGGGTGGTGCTGCAGACCGATGAGGCGCCACTGGACATGGATGAAGAGGGGCAGTGGACGCTGCCGGCGCGCAGTCTGTGCCTGTTGGCATCGAGCAGCGCCGCGTGATGGCGTGACCGTTGTGGGCCGGCAGCGCCGGGCCATGCCCGGCGGGCGCTTTACCCAAGCACGTAACGCAGCACGCCCGCTGCAACCACGCCGATCAGCACGGTGGGCAGCATCGACCAGCGCGTTGCGGCCAGAAGGGTGATGGCCAGCGCGGCCAGGTCGGCCGGGTTGTTGGCCACGAAGTCCGGTGCGATCACCGAGATCAGCACGCAGCCCGGCGCTGCTTCCATTACGGTCACCGCGCGCTTGCTCAGGGTGCGGTTGCGTAGTGCCAGGAAGCCGACGATGCGGGTCAGGTAGGTCACCGCAGCCATCAGCACGATGGTCAGCAGCGAGGTCCAGTGCAGCAGGCCGTCGAAGATCATGCCTCGTCTCCTGCCAGCCACCACGCGGCGGCCAGGCCAGCCAGCGCGCCGCTGGCCACGTACCAGGCACCCGGCACCAGCAGGTAAGTGGCCGCCGCCACTACCAGGCTGACCAGCCACGGGCGCGCCGCGCGCAGGCCCTGCCACATGCCGCGCAGCAGCACCAGGAACACCGCCGGGAAGGCCATGTCGAAACCGTAGGCGTGGATGTCGCCCAGCAGCGGGCCTACCAGTGCGCCGATGCAGGTGCACAGCACCCACACCGTATACAGGCCGGCCGAAACACCCAGGTAGTAGGCCAGGCTGAACCCCAGGGCGCGCCGGCGCGCGTCGGCCACGCCCAGTGCCCAGCTTTCATCGCACATGAAGAACAGCGCCGGCAGCACGCGGCGGCGCGGCAGGTGCTGCAGCAGGGGGGCCAGGCTGGCGCCCATCAGCAGGTGGCGGCTGTTGACCAGCGCGGTGATGGCCACGATCAGCGCGATATGCGGCGGCGAGGTCCACAGCTCAACGGCAGCAAATTCTGAGCCGCCGGCGAAGTTCAGGCCGGTCATCAAGGGCACTTCCAGCGCGCTCAGGCCCTTCTGTGCGGCTTGTGCGCCCAGCACCAGGGCAAAGGGCAGGAAGCCGATCATCACCGGAACGGCGGCGCGCAGCCCGCGCAGGAATTCGCTGCGGGTGCTGGTCTGGCAGGCGGGGTCGGGCAGGGGCAGGGTGGTGCGGGCGTCCATGGAGCGTGCTTGCGTGGGGGTGGCCCATGCTAGCGGGCGCGGCGCAGAATCGGGTTGCGTTGATGCGGCAGTTGTGCGGAATTTCCGCATATGATGCGTCAAGACCGCGAAATGATGGAATCCGATGCTTGACGCCCTGGACAACCTGGATAAGCGCATCCTGCAGGCCCTGCAGCACGATGGCCGCCTGCAGAACCTGGAACTGGCGCGGCAGGTGGGCCTCTCACCCTCGGCCTGCCTGCGGCGCGTGCGCCTGCTGGAAGAGGGCGGCTACATCGACCGCTACGTGGCCCTGCTGAATTCGGCCAAGGTCGGGCGCGGGTTCACGGTGTTCGTGCGGGTGTGGCTGCGCGGGCAGGATGAGGACACCACCAACCACTTCATCAACAGCGTCAAATCCTTCCCGGAAGTGCTGGAGTGCCACCTGATGGCCGGTGACTGCGATTTCCTGCTGCGGGTGGCCGTGGCCGACCTGGATGCCTACCGGCAGTTCCAGATCCAGCACTTGAACCGCATTGCCGGGGTGCAGAACACCAAGACCGAAATCCCCATGCAGAGGGTGAAGCAGACCACCGAACTGCCGCTCTAGCGCGGCATCACCACATGCCCAGCAGCTTCCACCACGCGCTGCCGACCAGGGCGAACACCAGCAGTTCCAGTACGCACATCACAAAGCCCACCCGCCACCAGGTGCCCAGGGTGACGTAGCCGCTGCCGAAGATGATGGGCGAGGTGCCGGTCGCGTAGTGGGTCAGGGTCATCATGATGGCCGAGCCGGCCGTCATCATCAGCAGGAACGGCACCATGTACTCGCCGGGAATCAGCTGCACGCCCACGCCCAGGAAGGCCAGCAGCATGGCGCTGATATGCGCGGTGGTGCTGGCGAACAGGTAATGCGAGAACACGAAGGCCAGCACCAGCACCGCGGCGATGGCCTGCCAGCCCATGCCGCTGCTGGCGATGGCGCCCTTCATGCCCTGCGAGAACCAGTCGATCACGCCCAGCTTGTTCAACTGCTCGGCCAGCATTACCAGCGCGCCGAACCAGATCAGGGTGTCCCAGGCGCTCTTTTCGGAAAGCACATCGTCCCAGTTGATCGTGCCGGTGATGATGAGCACGAACAAGCCGACGAAGGCGACCACGGTCGGATCCAGAGTCCAGGCGGGGCCGAAGATCATCGCCGGCACGTTCGCCCACAGCAGCAACAGCAGGCCGAAGGTGCCCAGCATGACTTTCTCTTTGGCGGCCAGCGGGCCCATCGCGGCCAGTTCGCTGCGCGCAAAGGTGACCGCGTCGGGGGTGTGCTTCAACTGCGGTGGGCTGAGCAGGTATACCACCAGCGGCATCAGCAACAGGCACAGCAGGCCGGGCAGCAGCATGCACAGCGCCCAGGTGGTCCAGCTCAACTGCAGCTGCTGGCCGCTGGCCTTGGCCACGAAATCCACCACCAGCGGGTTGGGCGCGGTGGCGGTCAGGAACATGGCCGAGGTGATCGGGTTGGCGTGGTAATTCACCAATGCCAGGTAGGTGCCGACCTTGCCCTGGGTGCCCTTGGCCGGATCGGAATCGAAGGCGGTGGCGATCGAGCGCATGACCGGATGCACGATGCCGCCACCACGCGCGGTATTGCTGGGGGTGAACGGCGCCAGCAGCAATTCGCACACCGCCAGGCCGTAGCCGATGCCCACCGTGCGCTTGCCCAGCAGCGCAATGAACATCAGACCGATGCGGTTGCCCAGCCCGGTTTTCTTCAGGCCGCGGGAGATGAGGATGGCCACCACGATCAACCAGATCAGCGGGCTGGCGAAGCTGCTCAGTGCATCGGTGATGGCGCCCTTGGAGCTGTTGGAGGTGACCTGCGAAAGCGAAACGATGACGATGGCCATCATCGCCATCACCCCGATTGGCATCACTTTCAGGATGATCGCCACGATGGTGGTCAGGAAGATGGCTACCAGCCGCCAGCCATCGGCGGTCAGGCCCTGCGGGCAAGGCAGCAGCAACAGGGTGACCAGCACCGCCGTGGTGATGAGGGCGGGCACCAGGCGGAACGGAACGGCCTGGTTGAAGTACTGCAGTGCGGCCTTGATGCGTTCGAGCATCGTTGCTTCCTTACCGGATGAGGGGAGGGCACGGCACCTGCCGCGCCATGATGGCACGGGCGATCAGCGCGGGCGTGACAGGCGCGCGGCCTGGGCCAGCTGCGCGGCCAGTTCGGCATGCAGCTGCGCGTAGTCCACATCGGTGAAGGCTGCGGCCATGGGCGAGTGCGCGGCGGCACGGGCCTCTTCGGCGAGGGCCTCGTCCAGTGAATCGCTGCGCGCGGCCAGGTCGGCCAGCACGATCACCCGGTCCGGCTGCACTTCCACGTAGCCGCCGCTCACGTGGATTTCCACCGTGGCGGTATTGTCGGCGGGAAACAGCCGCACCAGGCCGGCGGACAACGGCGCCATCAATGGCGTGTGGCCGGGCAGGAAGCCGAGGCGGCCGGCGGCGCCGGGCACGCTGGCTTCGCGCACATCGCCGTCCCAGTGCAGGCCATCCAGGCTGATGACCTGCAGGGCGAAGCTGGAACCGGGGGTTGCAACCGCCACGGGGGCGGCTGGAGGCAGAGAAGACATAAGACCGTGGTGCGGTGTGGGGACTTCAGGGTGGCAGCAACGGCGCCTGCGGGCCGTGATCTGGGTCAAATGCGGGGTGGATCGTGTGCGATCATCGGCGCATGGATGGCATTGCCAAGGGAGCTGTAATGAAAGAACGCAGGCAGGGGCCGTTGCAGGCCGCGTGCGCCGTGATGTTGATGATGCTGGCGGCCACGGCGGTGGCACAGACTGCGCCGGCAGAAGGGGCGGCCGCGCCGGTCGAGGGCATCAGCTATGACAAGGCACGGCGCACCGCCGAGGCCTCGCTGCGGCTGCACCCGGCCACCGACAGCACCTACGACTACCGCCCGCTGTGGGCCGGCAATGCCGATCTGGATGGCGATGGCCGCCCGGAGATCGTCTATGTGTACACGGCCGCGCAGACCGGCACGGCGCAGCAGTTGAACTAACTGGTGGTGATGACCGCGCTGGCCGACAACGACCCGCGCGCGCAGGCACCCGCCCCCGGCAAGAGCCTGTACGACGATGAGACCTATGCGCTGATCCGTGCATCGGGGTACGCGGACGATGCGAGCGTGCATGTGCCCGGCGAAGTGGAAAGCGTGACGTTCGACGCGGGGCGGATCGTGGTGGCATTCAGCAGTGCACGGCCCACCCGGCTGTGTGGGGCTGGCAAGGGGCGAATGGCCTGCCCACCTGATGGGCGGCACACCTGGACCTATGCCTGGACCGCAGGGAAGCTGGCCCGCGCCGATTGACGGAATGGGCGGGGCCAACCCGCTTTTGTAGAGTCGAGCTTGCTCGACTGGCGGTGCACGTGCAGTCGAGCAAGCTCGACTCTACCTCGACCTCCCTGGTAGGCGCCAACCTTGGTTGGCGCGCGGTTACCAAAATACCAACCAAGGTTGGCACCTACCAAAATACCAACCAAGGTTGGCACCTACCAAAGTGCCAACCAAGGTTGGCACCTACCAGAGCGGGGCGGTCAGGCCGGGCGCGCTTGTTCCGGCTCGGCCGGTTCCGGCAGCGGCGGGAGGGTCGGGTCGACCGTCACCGGGATGTCGCTCTTCAGCAACGCAGCAGCTTCGCGGTCGCTGCCCACCGCCGGCGGTGAACCGCGCAGCGGCAGGCCGGCGGTTTCCTTCACGAACAGCATGGTGATCAGGCCGATCACCGCTGCGCCCATCAGGTAGTACGCCGGCACCAGCGGGTCGCCGGTGCGTTCCACCAGCCAGGCGGTGACCAGCGGCGTGGTGCCACCAAACAGCGACACCGACACGTTGAACGCAATCGACAGCGCGCTGTAGCGCACCGGGGTATAGAACAGCGCCGGCAGGGTGGACGGCATCGAACTGGTGAAGCACACCAGCGCCAGGCCCAGCAGCATCAGGCCCAGGAAGATCAGCCAGTCATTGCCGCTGCCGACCAGCAGCAGGCACGGCACGGCCAGCACCAGCAGCGCGATGCAGGCACCGATGATCATCGGGCGGCGGCCCAGCTTGTCACTGAACAGCCCGCCGACCACGTTCAACGGCATCATCACCAGCATCACGATGATGATCAGAAGCAGACCCTTGCTCTCGGCGTAGCCCATGGTCACGCTCAGGTAGCTGGGCATGTAGGTCAGCAGCATGTAGTCGGTCACGTTGAAGACCAGCACCAGGCCCATGCACACCAGCAACTGGCGGCCGTGTACCTGGAACAGCGCGCCCAGGCCCGGGCGCTCATGCTCGCGCTTGTCCGCTTCTTCGGCGAAAGCGCGGAACGCCGGGGTCTCCTCCAGCTTCATGCGCATGTACAGACCCAACAGGCCCAGCGGGCCGGCAATCAGGAACGGAATGCGCCAGCCCCAATCCAGCATGTCTTCGCTGCTCAACAGCATGTGCAGTGCGGTCACCGTGCCGGCACCGGCGATGTAACCGCCCAGCGTGCCGAACTCCAGCCAACTGCCCATCAGGCCGCGGTTGCGGTCGGTGGAATATTCGGCAATGAAAGTGGCCGCGCCGCCGTACTCACCACCGGTGGAAAAGCCCTGCACGATGCGCGCCAGCAGCAACAGCACCGGTGCCCAGATGCCAATGCGCTCGTAGGACGGAATCAGACCGATGGCGAAGGTGCCCAGCGCCATCAGGATCATGGTGAAGGCCAATACCTTCTGCCGCCCATAGCGGTCGCCGAGCGGACCGAATACCAGGCCGCCCAGCGGGCGCACCAGGAACGCCACGGTGAACGTGGCAAAGGCCGCAATGACCTGCGCGGTGGGGTTGCTGGAGGGGAAGAAGACCTGGCCGATGGTGACGGCCAGATAGCCGTAGACACCGAAATCGAACCATTCCATCGCGTTGCCCAGTGCAGCGGCGCCCACGGCGCGCTTGAGCATGGGCTTGTCGACAACCGTGATCTCGTCGACGTTCAGATGGCGGCGGCGTTTGAACCAGCCGAAATGGGCATGGGCATCGGAGTTGTCCTGCATGGGGACTCCTTGTTTAGTGAATGCAGTGCGGAATAGACGGTGTGGTGTGTCCCGAAAAACGGAAACGGCGATGCGGGCGCAACTGGCGCAGGGGCATCGGGGCGGGAGGCCAAACGGCCAAGAAAGCGCGCAGCAGCAGGGTCGAGCTCGCTCGACCAAGGCGCGAAACACAGAGAAACGACGCGGCTAAAACCCGCGCAAGCGTAGGATCAGGCCTGCACCATCATCCGCCGGGATCCAGCGCCAGGCGGTGGAATTTCGGGGCGGATGCGGTTGCGGCAGGCGAAGCGCCGGTCGGCAGTGCTTTCCACGTAACGGGAATGCCCATTACGCAGTGGGTCGTGTCGATCATCCGTTCATGATAACGGTTACAACGTGAGCGTGCCGACAATACGGCCGAACCAGACGCTGTGTTCCATCGCGCCTGTTCATGCTGACAACGATTGAACGCTCTGTGCTCGTGCCGCTCACATGCGTTTTTCTACGGTGGAGCTGAAACGTAACCAGAAGGAACATCGCATGACCCGACGCATTCCCGAAGGCACCCTGGTGGTGGTGACCGATGGTGGTTCCGCACGTGTATTCACCAACGTTGGCACCGAGCACCAGATCACCCTGAAGCAGGAAGGTGAGCTGCGCCTGGCCGATATCAGCGAACAGGGCGTGTCCGGACAGGGGCCGTCTGGCGCCGTGCCGAAGGACATGTCGATCTCGCAGTTGAATGAAGCGACCTTTGCCAAGCAGGTGGCCGAGCAGTTGAACGATGATGCGCTGAACAACCGGTTCTCGCATCTGATCCTGGTGGCCGACCCGATCACGCTGGGGCGCATTCGCCCGCTGCTGCACAAGGAAACCCAGGCGCGGTTGCTGGATGACATCGCCAAGAACTTCACCAACGCGCCGCTGGAAGACATCCAGCGCGCCGTTGCGGCCTGAGCCATGCCGTTCATGCGCAGCCATCTTGCTGCCGAACCTGCGCCTGCCGATGTGCAGGCGCAGGCGGGCTGGCTGTTGTTGGAGTTCGGCGCGCCGTGGTGTGGTCACTGCCAGGCCGCGCAACCAGCGTTGCAGGCGTTTGTGGATGCGCACGACCTGGCGCATTGGAAGATCGAGGATGGCAAGGGGCGGCCGCTGGGGCGCGCTTTTGCGGTGAAGCTGTGGCCAACGGTGGTGTTGTTGCGCGATGGCCAGGAGATGGCGCGGGTGGTGCGGCCGGTGGAGAGTGCGGATCTGTCCACGCTGCAGGCAGCGCTGCCGACGTAGAGTCGAGCTTGCTCGACTGCTCTTCCAGCCGAGCATGGCTCGGCTCTACGCAATGGCAAGAGCAAAAGCAGTCGAGCAAGCTCGACTCTACCGCCGCGTGGGGCGCTGACTGGCGGCGCTATAATCCACCCGTGCTGTCGCTCTGCTTGAATTCCAATGAACTCTCCGCTTTCCGCTGAACCGCCGCGGCGCCTTGCCGCGCCCGCACTCTGGGATGACCTGCTCGCCCAGCGCTTCGCAAACGTCCAAGCCGCGTTGCCAGATCTGCTTGCCAGGCAGGACGCTGAAGGTGGCGCGCACGCGCTGGCCGTGCTTGTACCGCCGCCGTTGCAGCCGATCAACGCTCTCTGGCAGGCGCTGACGGTGTGGCAACAGCAATCGCCGCAGGCCGATGAACCGTCGCTGCTGGCTGCGCTGGTCTGGGACCGCATCGCGGTGGATGCGCGCGGCTCGGGCTGGTCGTCTGCGGTGGGCGAGGGCGCATGGTCCACGGTGCAGGCCGCGCAGACCGCGTTGTTCGTGCATGCCGTCGCCCTGGCCGATCGCGGGCCGCTGTGCTGGCCGCTGCTGCACCAGCTGATGCGCAGCGTGGCAGCGCTGGGTGTTCCGGTGTGGATGAGCGACTGGATGCACGATGGTTTTCACCCGGCCGACGGCGCTGGCCCATGGCGCGACATGCAGTCGCTGCTGGATGCGTGGATGGCCGACGCGCCTCGCTTGCCTGCCTTGCCGGCGCAGATGCCCAGCGCGTGGGCAGCCGCCATTCCTCGGCCGCCGGAGTTTGATGCGGACGGCGAGGTTATCGACGATGGAGAGGACGCATCGCGCGAGGTCACACTGGCCTGGTTGCAGATGGGACTTCAGGCCGCAGGGCATGGCCTGCCGCTGCTGGATACCTATGCGCGTCTGCGCACACCTCGATGGGGCGGCAGCCATGAGGAGATCCTTGCCTTGGCCGACGGTCCATTGGCTGAGGGTCTGGATGCATCGCAACGCAACCAGCTGCGGATGATCGCCTGGCTGGATGCCATTGACGTGGACAGCATCGACACCGACGATCGCGGCGCCGTGCAGCAGGCCTTTGCCCGGGGCATGGCGCTGTTGGCGCAGCCGCAGTCGGCGCTGGAGCGTACCGGCATCCATCTGCAGTTGGCCGAACTGGCCGCGCGGGTGGACAACACAGAGGTGGCGGCAGCGCACTACGCTGCGGCAGCCGACCCCAGTGTTCCGCGTGGGTTTGACGATCATCAGTTGATGCGCATGCTGCACTCGGCCGCCGCGACCGGCATGGGCGACTGGCTGGCGCCGGTGGTGGCCCGGCAGTGGCGCACGTCCGCGTGGGCAGCGGTGTTGCACGGCGTGCTGCTGGACACCGGCTGGTGCGGAGCTCTGCGTGATACGGCGCAGGCCGAGGCCGCGTACCGGCAGGCGGGCGTGCTGATGGCTGTGCCTGAGCCGGGCGCGGACTGCCCGTTCAACGACGTGTATTACACCTTCGACGATGCCGAGCAGCACGGCGCGCTGCTGCATATGGCGCAGGTAGGCGCGGAGCTGGGCTTCCCGGAAATGCAGGCAGCGCTGGGGTACCACTATTTTGAGCATGCGCCGGCGTACGACCCGGCGCTGGCCATTCAGTGGTACAGCCGTGCTGCCGCGCAGGACAGTGGGCGCGCGCTTTACAACCTCAGCCTGATCTACGACCGGGGTCTGGAGGAGGGCGGCATTGCCGGCATCGACGTTGGCGCGCTGGTGCACCTGTCCAACGCCTGCGAGTTGCGCTGCCTGGAACTGGCGGCGACGGAGGCGGGGTGGGGTGAGCGCATGCAGCGCCGCGTGCGCAGCTGCGTGGCCGGGGTGGGCTATTACCTGCGCACGCAGGTGCCTGCCGAAGGCCGCCTGCCGCGTCTGCTGGAGACGCTGGGTTTCTGGGCAGACCACGATTGGACACGGGCGGCCTGGATGCTGGCGCAGTACTACGCCTCACGTAGCGATAGTGAGTTTGATCGCGCGGTAGTGTGGGTCGAGCGCGCGTGCGCGCAGCAGCCGGAAGACGATGACGTGCTGGCGCTGCGGGCTGACCTGCAGCGCGGCCTGTTTGGCAGCCGACGCTACCGACAGGCACTGGAGCGCGTAAGCGACGGGGTTCTGTAGAGTCGAGCTTGCTCGACTGTTCTTGCCTTTGCGTAGAGTCGAGCTTGCTCGACTGCATTTGCTCTTCAGCCGAGCATGGCTCGGCTCTACAGATAGCGGCAGTCGAGCAAGCTCGACTCTACCGGAGCAGTCGAGCAAGCTCGACTCTACGGGGCGGGGTGCACGTGTATGTTGAGCTGCTCCGGCCAGTCGCGGTACAGGGCGACCTGGCCTTCGCGGCGCACGGCGGCCACGGATTTCGCATCAATCTGCCCGATCACCCAGAGGCTCTGTTCGGTGAACACCGCTTCGCTTTCGCACAGCACGCCATTGGCCGGCATGCCCCGGTCCGCCGGTACGTACAGCGCGGCGCGGCCGAAGTTAACGTCTACCGAGGGGCTCCACGGTGCCCGGCCGGCGGTGGCCGATACCAGTACCGGCATCTGGTTTTCCAGCGCTCGCGCCTGCGAACCGATGCGCACGCGGTGGTAACCGGCTTCGGTGTCGGTGCAACTGGGTGCCAGCAGCAGGTCCACGCCGGCTTCGGCCAACCGCCGCGCCAGCATCGGGAATTCGGTGTCGTAGCAGATCAGGATGGCCAAGGTGCCGAGGGGCGTTTCGAACACACGCAGCCCCTCGCGACCACCGGCGATATTCCATTCCTCGCGCTCGAAGCGGGTCATGATCTGCTTGTCCTGGTGGCCCAGCAGACCGTCCGGGCCGCACAGGAAGGCGCGGTTGCGATAGCACCCATCATCGTCCAGTACGGGTGCCGAGCCGGGGCAGAACCAGATCTGGTGGCGCCGCGCGATCTGTTCGCACAGTGCCTGCCAGCGCGGCAGCAGTGCCTGCATGCCGGCGATCGATGCGGCCAGATCGCTGCGCTGCGCGGCGGGCAGCTGACCGGTCAGAGTCATGGCCGCGTACTCGGGCAGCAGCACCAGCTGCGCGCCGGCGGCGGCAGCTTCGGCCACGTGTGCATCCAGATGGGCGGCGTAGTCGTCCCACTGTTCAATCAGCTCGATGGCGTACTGGCTGGCGGCGAAGCGGATCATGCGCGCAGCTCCTTCAGCCAGAACGACATCGGCTTGGCGCTTGGGTGGTCTTCGCCCGCGTCGCGCCAGCGGAAGGTGGTGTGCAGTTCCGGGTGGTGCACATAGCCGCGCTTGTGCCAGAACGTGTCCAGCGGAACGTAGTCGCGCGGGCGGGCGGGGTGGTCCAATGGGCGCTGCACGGCGCTGAAGCAGCAGATGTCGAAACCGCCGGCCTGGCGCGCATGCGCTTCGCGTGCTTCGAAGAAACGCACGCCCAGTCCCTGGCCGCGGTAGGCCGGCAGCAGCACCGATTCGCCGAAGTAGAAGATGCGCTGCGGGTCCCATGGGCCGCTGAGGAAGGGCGCCTGGAATTCTGCGGTTTCTTCGCACAGGGGCAGGGCAGTGGACGCGCCCACCACGGTGTCGCCGTCCTGGGCCAGCACGATGATGCTGCCGGGGGCGGCGGCGTAGGTGGCCACGTAGTCGCGCTCGTAGCCCAGGTCGCCTTCGTACAGGTAGGGGAAGTCGCGGAAGACGCCGATGCGCAGGCGCGCCAGGTCGTCCAGATACGGGGCGGCGGCGGCCCCCTGCAGCGTGGTGATGCGCACGATCGCTCAAGCCCATGGATACTGGGGGTGAGTATAGGCTATGCTCCGCAGCCCGCCCACCCTCAGGACACCCCCATGAGCGCCACCGACGTCATCCATGCTTACTATGCCGCCTTCAACAGCGGGGATATCGAGGCCTTCGTGGCCCAGGTGACCGACGATGTGGTGCACGACATCAACCAGGGTGGCCGCGAGGTGGGCAAGGACGCGTTCCGTGCGTTCTGCCGGAAGATGGCCCGCTCCTACCGTGAGCAGTTGACCGATATCGTGGTGTTCGGCAATGCCGACGGTACCCGCGGGGCGGCCGAGTTCACCGTGAACGGCCAGTACCTGGCCACCGACGAAGGCCTGCCCGAAGCCACCGGCCAGGCCCACGTGCTGCCGGCCGGCGCCTTCTTCGAGATTCGTGATGGCAAGGTGGCGCGCATCACCAACTACTACAACCTGCCGCACTGGATCGCGGCGGTAGGCGGCTGAGGACGGATCCGGTTGCCCAGCGGTTCAATGCAGGGTGACCTTCAGGTACTGCTGGCGCAGCTCGTTCAGCAGCCGGCGGCCATGCTGGCTGAGCGCCATCATCGCCACGCTGATCTTCTGCACGTTGTAGCCCGGCCGCGTGTGCGCGGTGGGGTCGGCCGGTTCGTTGTCGCTGATCATCAAGGCCATGCCCTCGGCCGAACTGAGGGCGTGGTCGATACGGGACAGCAGGGATTCCACTTCCGGGGTCAGGACAGGCGGTTGCGGTGACATGTGATGGCTCCTGGCAGGACAGGCCACCGGTAAGGTGGCGGGCGATGCGGGGTTGGAACTTCGGCTGAGCTACACGAAAGGCCGAGGGCCATAAGGCCGCCGCGCACCGCCCGCCGTAGTTACGGCAGGCAGCTCGTGTAGTTCATTTCGGGGTTCCACACCCGGCAGCGGTGTATCCGCTGCGGGGGCATCGTGCGCAGGTTCTGATGGGCATTGCCATGGGTTTGCGTGGTGTTGCCTGGATGAAGCGCAGGCGGTCAAGCGTGGTTGAGACGCAGCGGGGTGGAAGCGTCACAATAAGGCACATGTAGGCCGGCCCGTGCGGTGCGTTGCGTGGAGGCTGAGACGGCTTTCGTTCCCCAAGCAGTAATTCCCACGCCAGAAGCGACGCCGCCGACCACGCTTTTGTAGAGTCGAGCTTGCTCGACTGCTTCAAAACCAGCCGAGCATGGCTCGGCTCTACCACGGGGTGCCGCGCAGCCGGGCATGGCCCGGTTGCCCGCGAAAAGCCATTCGAGCAAGCTCGACTCTACGGGCCAACGGTTGTCGAACAAGGCTCCATGTGGTCTGAGACGTTGTGGAGCCGGGATTCGCCCGGCTCCACCAGCACGCCGCTTTACCAGCTATAACTCACACCCACCTGCGCACTCGTCTGGTGGAAGCCGCTCGCCTTCTGCAGCGACAGCCCACCCCACGCGCCCACGCCGTTGGCAAACTTCAACGACGCGCCGGCACTGAACTCGCCGCGATTGCGCGGAATGCGCGCATCCACCACCTCATCATCCATGCGGATCTGCGATTCGCTGCGGGTATGCAGCCAGTTGGCGGCCACATAGGGCTGCACATCCACCGCACCATTGCCCCAGCGGGTCACGCCAGACAGACGCACGCCCGCACGCCCGAACAGGCCATCGGCGTTTTCGGCACCGACCACCGTGCCGTTGGTTTCGGTATGGCGATAATCATCCCAGCGGCTGTAGCCGACCTGCAGTTGCGGTTCCAGGTAAATGCCGCCGTTGCTCGCGCCGCCCACGCGGAAGGCGTAGCCGCCTTCCACCGCACCCTGCCAGGCACGGCTGTCGTAGCGCTCATCGGCCAGGCCGATGCCTTCCACGCGGTTGCGGAACTGGGCACGCTGCACCGAGCCATCCACGTAGAAGCCGACATACGGATCGCCGCCGTTGCCGCCGCGCCACGTGCCGTACACGCCCAGCGCTTCGCCCTTCACCTTGCCGCGGGCGTAATAGCCGGTCAGTTCATTGGTGGAGGTGCTGCTGGCATTGCCTGTGGACAGCATCACGCCAACGCTGCTGCCCGAATCGTGACGCCACAGGTCGGCGCCGACGGTCAACGCTTGGCTGTTGCCACGGATGTCGAGCTGGCGGCTGATCGCATCGAAGCCGCTGCGCGAGCCATCCACGCGCGCCCAGGCACGGCCGGCATTCTGGCCGTCATGACGGTCGTGGTAGCCGATGCGGAACATGCTCTGCGCGGCCTGCAGGTTGGCCAGGTAGGCGCCGGGTTCGGGGCGCAGTACCGGATCCGGATCCGGGCCCGGCAGCACCGGGTTGCACTCGGGCAGCGTCGGGTCGGTATCGCAGGGGTCCGGCTGGGTCGGCAGCTGCGAGCGCAGGTACCAGTTGCCATCGGCGCCAGTGCCCTTGAACAGGAAGTACTCGTACTGACCGCCCACCGCACGACCTGCCAGATTGAACTGGCCGTTGGAGGCGCCGCCGACCGAGATCAGCTCGATGCCCTGGCTGGTCTGCGCGCCGGCACCACCGACGTTGTTTACGCGCACATTGGCGGTGCCGCTGGTGTCGCCGCCGATGACCAGCTTGTCCGAAGCCGAGCTATCGCCGGCCAGCACCGTGTTGAACACGATCGTTCCGTCAGCGCCGGTGAAGTTACCGGCCACGGTGACGGTGTTGAAGGCGGAGCCGTTGCCCAGCGAAACGGTGCCGTTGCCAAGGTCGAGCGTGCCAACCGAGGAGTTGCCAGTCACGTTCCAGGTAGCAGAATCCAATGCGAGGCTGGTGACATTGGTCATCGCACCGGTGATGCTGGCGTTGTTGGAGAGATTGACGTCCAGCGTGCTTCCAGCCGTGTTGACGATGTTTCCGGTAAGACGCGAGTCATCGACATCCAGGCCGACCGTGGCATCGGGCGCCTCAACGAACAGCAGGTTGCCGTCTCCACCGACGAGCTCGCCATTGTTCTGGACCGTGAAGTTCACGCTGGTCCTCGGCTCCGTCGGTGCACGCGAGGGCGCAACGTGGATGGCCGCAGCGGAGCGGCCCTCCACCCGTGCATTGTCGATGATGACGTTGGATGCACCATCGACATCGGTATCAATCGCAAAGATGCCGTTCTGTGCGCCTATGACGTTGCTGCCGTTCTGAATGGAGACATCGGCGGTCCCGATCAACAGCAGCCCGTTACCGCCAAGAGCAGGAGCTGCGCTGATGTTGGACAGCGCCTCGACGCGCGTTGCGTCCAGCACGAGAGTCGCTCTTTGACCGGCTTGGGTAGTGGTCACGCTGGCGCCCACCCCCAATCCCACCAGATCACTCCGGCGAACGGTGGCTGTTGCGGCAGGCCTGCCCCCGCCACCCACGTTGTCGTCGGACAGGGTAAGAGCTCGTCCGAGCGTGCTGCTGATGGTTGAATCGCTGATGTCGGCGGTGCTGTTATTGAGAACAACAGCACCTCTGGTGAGGCTTCCGGTCGTCGTTGCGCCTGCAAGTACCAACGTGGATGCAGATCCGGCAAAGATATCCTGGGTCTGCCCGCCCGGATTGACCGTCAACCTGGCGGTGCGCAGAAACCACGACTCGCTCACGTCGCCTGGCTCTACGGTATCGGACTGGCCAGGATCGAGCGTCCCGGCATATGCGGGGGCCCACAGGGAGAGAGAACTGGCCACAGCCAGCGCGAGGGAACGACGAACAGCGATTTTCATGACGGAACTCCTGTTGATTCAAAACTTCAGGAAGACACCCGTACGCACTGCGTCAGCGCGCATCACACGCTAAAAGGCTGTGAAGCCACTGTGATCCGGGTGTTCTTGCCTGCCGGGTGGCGCAGCGGAGATCGCGTCCCGTCCCGGCAGGTGTCCGTCCAGGCCACCGTCGGCTCCGCTGCGCCGTTAAGGCACCTGTGCAGTTTTGGGGGAGGGGCTGGATCGATCCATACAAAAAGTTGCAGTCGAATCCGGAAAGGTCCTGTCGCGTATTGAACGGTTCAGCCGCAGCGCAACATGCCACCGGCGTGGGGCGGTGCTACTCTCTGACCACCACCTGAATCGATCCAAATGCCGATGCCCATGCTGGACCGTCGTCTCCTGATCGCTGTCGCCGCCACGGCGATGTTCGCTTCCGGCCTGGCCAGTGCGGCCCCGGCCCGAACCGCCGCCGACAAGGCCTATGCCTCGGTGGACCCGTTCATCGGCACCGGCGGGGAAGGCCACACCTACCCGGGCGCCACGCTGCCGTTCGGCATGGTCCAGCTCAGCCCGGACACGCGCATCCAGCCGCGCGAGAAGGCCTATGGCTGGGCCGCGGGCTACCGCTACGACGACAGCAGCATCGTCGGCTTCTCGCACACGCATTTTTCCGGCACCGGCCATTCCGATCTGGGCGACATCCTGGTGATGCCGTTCACCGGCACTCCGGGCCTGGAGCGCGGCGACCCGGAGAAGCCGCGCAGTGGCTATGCCTCGCGCTTCCGCCATGACGAGGAAAAGGCCGAGCCGGGCTACTACGCGGTTACCCTGGACGACTACAAGGTGCGCGCCGAGCTGACCACCACCGCGCGCGTGGGCGTGCACCGTTACGCCTTCCCCAAGGGCGCCGATGCCAAGGTGCTGCTGGACATGCGCACCAGCATGTACGACTACCCGGGCAAGGTGCTGTGGTCGCGGGTGCGTGTGCGTGCCGATGGCACCATCACCGGCTTCCGTGAAACCCGCGGCTGGGCGCCGGGCCGCCAGCTGTACTTCGCCATGCGCTTCTCGCGCCCGTTGGCCGCCCACGAACTGCACAACACCGAGCAGGACATCGCCTACAAGGGCTTCCCGCCGCCGGGCCACCAGGACCCGAAGCAGCGCGCACAGATTGAAGGCCGGCAGCTGGTCGGCACCTTCGACTTCGGCAAGCTGGACGCGCCGCTGGTGGTGAAGGTGGCGATTTCGCCGGTGAGCGAGGCCGGTGCGATGGCCAACCTGGATGCCGAAGTGGCCGACTTCGATTTCGACCGCGTGCGTGCGCAGGCCAAGCAGGAGTGGACGCAGGCGCTGTCGGTGCTGGATATCGACGCGCCCGAGCATGCGCGCCGCAGCGCCTACACCGCGCTGTACCACACGCTGCTGGGGCCGACGCTGTTCATGGATGCCGATGGCCAGTACCGCGGCCCGGATAACGCCGTACACAAGGCCGAGGGCTACACGAACTATTCCACGTTCTCGCTGTGGGATACCTACCGGGCACTGCACCCGCTGCTGACCCTGGTGCAGCCGGAAAAGCGCAACAGCGATTTCATCAACTCGATGCTGGCCCATCATGAGCACAGCCCCTACGGCATGCTGCCGGTGTGGTCGTTCCACGGGCTGGAGGACTGGTGCATGATCGGCTACCACGCCGTACCGGTGATCGCCGATGCCTACGTGAAGGGCATTCGTGGCTTCGATGCCGACAAGGCGTTGAAGGCGATGGTGGAGACCGCCAACTACGGCCCCTATGACGGCATCGCGCAGTACCGCGAGCTGGGTTACGTGCCGATTGATGAAGAAGGCGAAGCGGCCAGCAAGACGCTGGAATATGCGTTCGACGACTGGACCATCGCGCGCATGGCCCAGGCGATGGGCAAGACTGAAGTGGCGGCGACCTTCGACAAGCGCGCCGGCAACTGGCGCAACGCCTTCGACAAGGACACCGGCTTCATGCGCGCACGCAAGCGCGATGGCAGCTTCCGTACCCCGTTCGACCCCAGCGCCAGCGGTTACGGCACCGACTACACCGAAGGCAACGCCTGGCAGTATTCGTGGTACGTGCCGCAGGACGTGGCCGGCCTGGCCGCTGCGCACGGTGGCAGCGACAAGCTGCTGGCGCGGTTGGACGAGGTGTTCAACGCCAAGGTCGATCCGGCGATCTTCGAGCACATGGAAGACATCACCGGGCTGATCGGCTGGTACGCGCATGGCAACGAGCCCAGCCACCATGTGGCCTACCTGTATTCGTATGCCGGGCAGCCGTGGCGCACGCAGGCGCGCTTGAAGCAGATCATGGACACCCAGTATGCCGACCGCCCCGATGGCCTGGCCGGCAATGATGACGTGGGCCAGATGTCGGCGTGGTACGTGTTCACCGCGCTGGGCTTCTACCCGGTGGCGCCGGGCTCGGGCGAGTACATCCTGGGCCGGCCGTTCCTGCCGAAGACTGCGATGCGCCTGCCCAATGGCAAGACGTTCACCATCGTGGCCGACGGGCTGGATGACAAGCACACCTATGTGGGCGGTGTGATGTTGAACGGCAAGCCGCTGCAGCGCACGTTCCTGCGCCACGACGAGATTCTGGCCGGAGGCGAGCTGCGGTTCACCATGCAGGCCGAGCCGAACAAGGACTGGCCGGGGCAGGGCGCGCAGGCGCCGTATTCGATGAGCCGGTAACCGCGGCGAAAGGGCGGAAACTGCTTCGGTAGGTGCCCACCCTGGTGGGCACAAGGAATCCGCTCTGGTAGGTGCCCACCTTGGTGGGCACAAGCGTGCCGACCAAGGTCGGCACCTACCAAGGCAGAGGCGCGCCGACCAAGGTCGGCACCTACCGGGCAGAGGCGTGCCCACCAAGGTGGGCACCTACCAAGGCAGAGGCGTGCCGCCCCATCCGTTGGTCGGGTTACTGGGCGGCCATTACGGTCTGCGGTTCCAGGAACGCTTCCAGGCCCCACTGGCCGCTTTCGCGGCCAATGCCCGATTGCTTCATGCCGCCAAACGGGGCCAGCGATTCGTGCAGCAGGGTATTCACCAGCACGCGGCCGGACTGGATCTGCCGGCCTACGGCGGTGGCGCGCGGGGTGTCAGCGCCGATCACCAGGGCACTCAGGCCATAGGGGCTGTCGTTGGCAATCGCTACGGCATCGGCCTCGTCGCGGTAGCCGATGATGCACAGCACGGGCCCGAAGATTTCCTCGCGGGCCACGGTCATATCGTTCCGCACATCGGTGAACAGCGTGGGGCGTACTAACCAGCCGCGCTGCAGGCCGTCGGGGCGGCCTTCGCCACCGGCCAGCAGCCGCGCGCCTTCGCCCAGGCCGGTGCGGATGTAGCCCTGCACGCGCTCCCACTGCCGTTGGCTGACCATCGGCCCGACCTGGGTGGCGGGATCCTGCGGGTCACCGCTGCGCACGGCCTTCACCGCACGCGCCAGGGCGTCCTCGAATTCGGCACGGCGGGATTCCGGCACCAGGATGCGGGTGCCGGCCACGCAGGCCTGGCCGCTGTTGATGAAGCCGGCCTGCACCGCCAAGGCGGCGGCGCTGTCCGCGTCGGCGTCGTCGAGGATGATCGTGGGCGACTTGCCGCCCAGTTCCAGAGTGACCCGCTTGAAGCTGTCCGCGGCCGCGCGCAGGATCGCGCGGCCGGTGCCGGTGGAGCCGGTGAAGGAGATCTTGGCCACCTGCGGCGAGGCACTGAGCGCGGCACCGACATCGTGCCCGGCGCCGTTGACGATGTTGGCCACGCCCGGCGGCAACTGCGCGGCGTGCAGTGCCTGCATCACCACCTGGGTCTGCAGGCCCGACAGTTCGCTGGGCTTGACCACGGCCGTGCAACCGGCGGCCAGCGCGGTGACCAGCTTGGCGCAGATGAAGGCGGCGTTGCTGTTCCAGGGTGTGATGATGCCGGCCACACCCACCGGCAGGTAGTGCACCTGGGCCTGGCCGACACTGCGCTGGAACGGGAAGTCGGACAGGACCTTCATGGCGTCGTCGATCACCTGCACCGGGTGCTCCACCATCCAGCGCGAGCGCGCCGAAGGTGCGCCGTACTCGGCCAGCACGGCAGCATGCAGGTCATCGCGGCGGGCGGCCATGGCATCGCGGAAACGACCCAGCTGGGCCAGTCGTTCTTCCACGCTACGCGCGGCCTGGGCCGGCAGTGCGGCGTGGGCCGCGGCGATGGCGCGCTCTGCGTCTACCGCGTCGCCCAGCCGCACCTGGCCGATCACCGCTTCGGTGGCGGGGTTGTGCAGGTCGGCCAGCTGCTGGCCGTGCGAGGCGACGAAGGCGCCGTTGATGTAGTGCTGCTCGATGCGCTGCATGGCGAGGAATCCGTTGGGAAGGTGCGGCCAGTCTGTGCCCGCTCGACCGTGCTGGGAATCCGGTTTATGGTGGATGGGGAGTCCCGATTTCCGGGACTATGTGAGTGCGACCGTGCATCGATCCGGACTGGTGGAGCTGGAGGCCGTACTGGCCGTGGCCCGGCGTGGCAGCTTCCGCGCGGCGGCGCGCGAGCTGGGCATGTCCACCTCGGCGCTCAGCCATGCGGTGGCCAGCCTGGAAGCGCGGCTGCAGGCACGTCTGTTCCACCGCACCACGCGCAGCGTGGCGCTGACCGAGGCCGGCGCGCGTTATGTGGCGCAGGTGGGGCCGGCGGTGGAGGCGATCCGCGGCGCAGGCGACGCGCTTCACGAGGATGAGCGTGACCCCGGCGGCACCTTGCGCATCAACGTGCCGCCGGAAAGCACGCGCATGCTGTGTGGGCTGGTGGCCGAGTTCGTGCAGCGCTACCCGCGCGTGCGGCTGGAGATGGCCGCCGAGGCGCGGCTGGTGGATATCGTGGCCGATGGTTTCGATGCCGGCGTGCGCCTGCACGAGCAGGTGCCGCAGGACATGGTGGCGGTGCCGCTGTACCGCCAGCAGCGCATGCGCGTGGTGGCCGCGCCGGGCTATCTGGCCGCGCACGGCACGCCGGACACGCCGGACGCGCTGGCCACGCACGCGGCGATCCGCATGCGCCTGTCGCACGGTGGGCTGTACCGCTGGGAGCTGGAGCATCGTGGCCAGGTGCTGCAGGTGGACCCGCCGGCGCGGCTGGTGGTGGCCGAACTGCAGGCGGCGCGCGCGGCCGCGCTGGCCGGCGTGGGCCTGGCATTCCTGTCCGAATGGCACATCCGTGACGACCTGGACAGCGGCGCGCTGGTGCCGGTGCTGGACGCGTGGTGCCCGCCGTTCCCGGGCTTGTACCTGTACTTCCCCGGGCACCGGCACGTGCCACCGGCGCTGAAGGCGTTCACCGATCTGCAGCGCGAACGCGATGCCGCGGGGCTGGCGCCGGACGCGCTGCGCGCGGTTCCGTAGCCAGCTCCTGTTGTCGGAGGCGGATCAGCGCTGGCGCAGATTGCGCTCGGCGGCATCGGCATACGCGCTGCAGGTCAACGCCTTGGCGGCCGCATCGCTGCCGGCGCGGTAGTTCCAGTTACTGGCACCCGGGTGCGGGGTCAGCAGCAGATCGCAGGGCAGGCTGCGCACGGTGGCGAAGCTGCGCTGGAAGTCCTGCGGCAGGTGCGGGTAGCGCGGGTTGTCCTTCACCGTATAGCCCGGTGCGCTCAGGCTGTCCACATAGGCGATGCGCAGCGGTGCGCCGTCGCGGGTATCGGTCCAGGTCCAGGCGGTGCTGCCAGGGGTGTGACCGGGCACGAAATGCGCGGTGAAGCGGATGCCGCCGAATTCGACGACCTCGCCATCCATCACGATGCGGTCGGCCTGCACCGGCGGGAAGGTGATGGCATCGCCGAAGTGCAGGTCGTTGCTGCCGCCGCGTGCCAGCAATACGGCGGTTTCGGCGTTGGCCAGCACCTGCGCGCCGGTGCGGCGCTTCAGTTCGGCCACCGGGCCGGCGTGGTCGGCATGGGCATGGCTGAGCAGGATAAGCCGCAGATCGTGCGGTGCCACGCCGCGCAGTTTCATGTTGGCCAGCAGATGATCGGCCATCTGGGGCATGCCGCCATCGAGCAGCACCGCGCCTTCGGGCGTCTGCACCAGCAGCGCGGTGAGTTCGGCAGTGCCGATCTGCCAGGTGTGGTCGGCAATCTGCAGCGGCGCGATGGGCTGCAGCCAGGCGCTGTCGACGGTGTAGGCCTTCAGTTGCGGCAGCGGCGCGGGCTCGGCGCTGGTGGCGGCGAAGGGCAGGGTGGAGAGCAGGATCAGGGCGAATGTGCGCATGGCGGTGGGTTGTGTGATGGCAGTGGGGACGCTATCACGCGGGCCGCGCGGGCCGTTTCGCGTATTTTTCATGGCAGCCATAAGGGCGGCGCACATGACCGGTAGAGTCGAGCTTGCTCGACTGCTCCGTGCAACACGACCCCGCGCGGCAATGCGGCATTGCGCGAACGGCAGTCGAGCAAGCTCGACTCTACGGACAAGCAGCACGGCGCGTTGGACATGCTTGGTTGCCCATGACCGGTAGAGTCGAGCTTGCTCGACTGCTCTGTGCAGCATTACGCGAACGGCACAAGCTCGACTCTACGGATAAGCAGCACGGCGCGTTGGGCATGCCTGATTGCCCATGACCGGTAGAGTCGAGCTTGCTCGACTGCTCTGTGCGGCATTGCGCGAACGGCAGTCGAGCACGCTCGACTCTACGGATCATGAGCGGTCGATCACGCGCGGCGGTTTGCGATATGCGCGGCGGCCAGCAGCATGCCACCGCATGCGGTCAGCAGGCCATGCCACAGCAGCGATTCCTTCAGCGGCAGATACAGCGCCGAAGGCATCAGCAACAACGCGCCCGCAAACGCCAAGCCCTGCGGCAGGCGCCGATGATGCCGGCGCCGCCCCAACGTGGTGCTGGCCATCGCCAACACCGTGGCCAAGAGCGCGAACACCCATTCCCAGCGCGACATGACCAGCAAGGCGGTCATCAGGCTGTGCGCAGGGTGCTGGAAAGAGCGCAGCGCCATCAGTGCCGCAGGCACGAAGGCCAGCAGCAGCGGCAAGGTGATGCAGTGCGCGGCGCAGGCCATGGCCAGCCAGGCAGCACCGAAATCGAAGCGGGCATGCCAGCGTGCCGATGCTGGCGGTTGGGGGGCGTGGCTTGCGGGAAGCGTGGTGATGTGGTCCATAATGTTACATAGTAACAAATAGGATCGATCATGAAGTACACCTTTGCCTTCCTGCTGCTGAGTGCCTTGCCAACGGCGCACGCACATGACCACCGACAGCTGGGCGCGCACGTGCACGGCCAGGCCAATGTTGATCTGGCCGTGGACAACGGCGCCCTGGAGCTGACCCTGGCCGCGCCGGGCATGGGCGTGCTGGATTACGAACGTCCGCCGACGAACGAAGCCGAGCGCGCGGCGCTGCAGCGCGCCCTGACGGTGCTGCGTGAGGGGCGTTGGTTGACCCTGCCCAGCGCCGCGCAGTGCACACGCATCCGCGCCGATGCACAGGCCGAGGGCTTCCAGCCACAGACCGCCAACACCGCCAACACCGGCAGCACCACGCACGCCCATGCGGGCTTTACTGCATCGCTGGCGTACCGCTGCGCCAACCCGGCGGCGCTGCGGGTGGTGCTGGTCACGCTGCCCACCGTGTTCCCGGGTCTGCGCGAGGTCATCGTCAACACGGCCACGGCCGCCGGCCAGGGGCGCAGTATCGTGACGCCGGACAATCTGCGGGTGGTGCTGGCGCCATGACCGGCACGCCCATCATCGCTCTGGACGCGGTGCGCTTCGGTTACGGCGCGCACGCGGTGCTGGATATACCCCAGCTGCACATTGCCGCCGGCAGCAGCGTGTTGCTGCGCGGGGCCAGCGGCTCGGGCAAGAGCACGCTGCTGGGCCTGTTGTCCGGGGTGCTACGGGTGCAGCAGGGCAGCGTGCAGGTGGCCGGGCACGCGCTGCGCGCACTGGGTGGAGCGGCCCGCGATCGTTTCCGTGCCGACCAGCTGGGCGTGGTTTTCCAGCAGTTCAACCTGTTGCCGTTCCTGAGCGTGCACGACAACGTGGCGCTGGGCGTGCGCTTTTCGAGGGCACGCAGCGCCCGCGTGCAGGGCGGCCTGACCGCTGAGATCGCGCGGCTGTTGCAGGCGCTGCAGCTGGACCCGGCAGTGATGCAGCGGCGCGCCGGAACACTCAGCGTGGGCCAGCAGCAACGTGTGGCCGCGGCACGTGCGCTGATCGGTCGGCCCGCCGTGCTGCTGGCCGATGAGCCGACCTCGGCGCTGGACCGCGAGGCAGCGAATGCCTTCCTGCGGCTGATGACCGCGCAATGCCAGGCGGCCGGAACCACGGCGGTGGTGGTCAGCCACGATGACAGCCTGCCGGCGCTGTTCGACCAGGTGCTGGACCTTAAGGCGATCAACCACGCGGGGGTGGCCCATGCTTGAACTGGCCTGGGCCAGCCTGCGCAGTCGTGCGCTGGGCGCGGGCCTGACGATGCTGGTCATTGCCCTGAGCGTGACCCTGCTGCTGGGCGTGGAGCGGGTACGCACGCAGGCGCATGAAGGTTTCGCCAGCACGGTGTCGGGCACCGACCTGATCGTGGGCGCACGCTCGGGGCCGGTGAACCTGCTGCTGTATTCGGTATTCCACATGGGCGATGCGACCAACAACGTGTCCTGGCAGTCCTACCAGGAGCTGGCCGCGTTGCCGCAGGTGAAGTGGGCGGTGCCGCTGTCGCTGGGCGATTCGTGGCGTGGCTACCGGGTGATCGGCACCACGGCCGGCTACTTCGACCACTACCGCTATGGCGCCGGCCATGCCCTGCAGCTTGCCGATGGCCGGGTCTTCGATGATCTGTACGACGCCGTGCTGGGCGCCGATGTGGCGCGCGCACAGCGGGTGGGGGTGGGCGATACGCTGGTGGTGGCCCACGGTACCGCTGCGGTGACCCTGACCACGCATGCCGACAAGCCTTTCCGGGTCAGCGGCGTGCTGCAGCGTACCGGCACGCCGGTGGATTCGTCGGTGCTGGTGTCACTGCCGGCGATCGAAGCGATCCATCTGGATTGGCGCTCGGGCGTGCCGATGCGCAGCCAGCAGATCAGTGCCGAGGCGGCGCGCCACAGCGACCTGACCCCGACCAGCATCACCGCGTTCATGCTGGGCCTGCATTCGCGGGTGGCGACGTTTGCGGTGCAGCGGCGCATCAACGAGTACCCCGATGAGGCATTGATGGCGATTCTTCCGGGGGTGACGCTGCAGCAGCTGTGGCAGAGCCTGGGCGGTGCCGAGCAGGCGCTGCGGCTGATCAGCGCGATGGTGGTGCTGCTGGGGCTGGTGTCGCTGGTGGCGATGCTGGTCAGCACGCTGCAGGAGCGCCGCCGCGAGATGGCGGTGCTGCGCGCCTGCGGTGCGCGCCCGGTCGCGGTGGCCGGACGGCTGGTGCTGGAAGCGGTGGCCAGCAGCACGGTGGCCGTCGTGCTGGCGCTGGGCGTCTTGGCGGCCGTCAGCCTGGCTGGACGCGAGTGGGCATTGGCCCACTACGGGCTTTCGATCACGCATGTGTGGCCGGATCTGCGCGAACTAGCCTGGGTGGCGGCGGTGGTGGCGCTGAGTGCAGTGGCCGGGCTGGTGCCGGCGCTGCTGGCTTATCGGCGCACGCTGGCCGATGGCCTGGCGCCGGCGCTATGAACATGCGCCACGTGTTTGCGTTGTCGTTGCTGCTGTTGGCGGCCTGCCAGCGTCCGGTGGATACCGGCGTGACGGCGCTACCGCAGGATGCGCCTGCCGCTGCGGCGGCGGTCGAACAGGAACTGGATTGGCTGCAGATGCTGCCGCCCGACGAGCTGGCAGCGCTGGAGCGCGGCGACGGGCCGCAGGTGCAGCACAGCGGTAACCGGCGCATGGCGCAGTTCGGTACGTTCCGCACGGTCGACGCGGTGCTGCAGCGACCGGTGCGGTTGCCGGGCTACGTGGTACCGCTGGGCACCGCGGCGGACGGGCGCTTGAGTGAGTTCCTGTTCGTGCCGTATTACGGCGCGTGCATCCACGTGCCACCACCGCCGCCGAACCAGATCGTGCATGTGCGGCTGCCGGAACCCATCGCGATGCCGGACATGTATGCGCCGTATTTTCTTGCAGGGCATCTGCAGGCCGAGCGGGTGGACGACGATCTGGGTGGGTCGGCCTACAGCATGCGCGAACCGAGGTTGAGGCCTTATGAACCCTAGATGCTTGCTGATCGCGATGCTGGGTCTGCTGGGAGCCTGCGGGCGCGAACCGGCCGTGGCGCCCAGTGCTGCCGCGGCGCCGAGCAGTCCTCCCGAGGCTGCGGTGATCGCGCAATGGGACAGCTTGATGCCGGACCAGGATGTCTTCCAGCGCCCCCCGCCGCAGATCGGTGTTGCACGCGGCAATGGGATGCAGGGCATTGGCGGGCTGATCGATGACAGCGGTGCCGGCAGTGCGCCGGGAACGGTGATCGACCATTCCAGCCCGGTGCGCGCCAAGCAGTTTGGTTCGTCGGCGGTGGTGGAGGCGGTGGACGGTAGACCGGTGCGCCTGCAGGGCTATCTGGTGCCGCTGGGCGGCGACGATGCCGGGCGGGTGAGCGAGGGATTGTTCGTACCGTTCTACGGCGCGTGCATCCATGTGCCACCGCCACCGCCTAACCAGGTGATTCATGTGCGCCTGGCGCAGCCGATGGCGCCCGGGGCGTTGTGGGATGCGTATCGGTTGACCGGCACGCTGCGGGTGCAGCGGTTCGATGCGGATATCGCCAGTGCGTCGTATGAGGTGGGGGATGGGGAGCTGGTGGTGGTGGCGCCGTGAGGTGGGGTGTGTGGTGACCTGTTGAGGGCCGAGATGATGTGGATCGAGGTGCGATGATCTTTGGGGCGTCGCGATGGTGGGGATTGGGGTGCGGCGACCGTTCGGGCGACGCGATGATGGGAAAACGCGGTGCCGCGACCTTTCGGGCGTTGCGATGATGGGAAACGGGGCGTCGTGACGTGTCGGGCGCGGCGATGATCGGAAACGAGGTGTCGTGACGTGTCGGGCGGCGATGATCGGAAACGAGGCGTCGTAGAGTCGAGCTTGCTCGACTGCTTTTGGCAGGAGCAGTCGAGCAAGCTCGACTCTACGAAGGGCGCGAAGCAGTCGAGCAAGCTCGACTCTACGAAGGGCGCGAAGCAGTCGAGCAAGCTCGACTCTACGAAGAGCGCGGAGCAGTCGAGCAAGCTCGACTCTACGAAGAGCGCGGAGCAGTCGAGCAAGCTCGACTCTACGGGGCCCAGGGGTGGGTTGGGTTCATCTAACTATACCGGACGTCCTGTATAGTTATGGCCGTCAATTCTCCTTGCGGGCGTGTTCCATGGCGGTTTCCCAGTCTCTGGCCGGTGCCCCGGCCCTGTCGCGTGCCCGGCGCTGGGCGCTGCTGTTCACCGTGGCCGCAGGCCTGTTGCTGGTCACCCTGGACAATTCGGTGCTGTACACCGCGCTGCCCACCCTGAGCGAGGCGCTGGCGGCCACGCCGGCGCAGGCGCTGTGGATCATCAATGCCTATCCGCTGGTGATGGCGGGCCTGCTGCTGGGCGCCGGTACGCTGGGCGACCGCATCGGCCACCGCCGCATGTTCCTGATCGGGCTGGTGGTATTCGGGCTGGCCTCGATCGTGGCCGCCTATGCGGGCAGCGCCGCACAGTTGATCGCCGCGCGGGCGCTGCTGGCGGTGGGCGCGGCGGCGATGATGCCGGCCACCCTGGCGCTGATCGGGCTCAGCTTCCACGACCCGCGCGAGCGCACGATGGCCATTGCGATCTGGGGCTCGGTGTCGCTGGTGGGTGCGGCGCTGGGGCCGATCATCGGTGGCTGGCTTCTGCAGCATTTCTGGTGGGGTTCGGTGTTCCTGGTGAACGTGCCGGTGGTCGTGGTCGCTTTCGTGGCCACGCTTGTGCTGGCGCCTGAGGGCCAGCGCGATCACTCGCGCCCGTGGGATCTGTGGTCGTCGCTGCTGGCGCTGGCCGCGCTGTCGGGCCTGGTGTTGGCGATCAAGTCGTGGATTGCCGCGCCGCCGGCCTATGCCGTGGGCGCCGCGGCGCTGCTGCTGGCCGCGGTAGCCGGCTACGCGTTCGTGCGCAGACAGCGTCGACTGCCGTACCCCTTGCTGGATTTCAGCGTGTTCCAGAACCCGGCGTTCCTGGCCGGCACCTTGTCGGCGGTTTTCACGCTGTTTGCGCTGGCCGGCCTGCAGCTGGTCACCACCCAGCGCTTCCAGCTGGTGGCCGGCTTCAGCCCGTTGCATGCGGGGCTGCTGGTGTCGGTGGCCGCGCTCGGCAGCCTGCCCAGTGCCCTGCTGGGCGGCAGCCTGGTGCATCGGCTGGGCCTGCGGCCGCTGATCGCAGGTGGTCTGGGCATTGGTGCGGTGGGTGTGGCGGTGGTCGCGTTCGGCTTCCCGCTGGGGCTGGGCTGGGTGATCGCCGGTATGGCCATCACCGGTTTCGGCATGGGTGCGGCAATCTCGGTGGCGTCGGCGGCGATCCTCAACAACGTGCCGGCCCACCGTGCCGGCATGGCATCGTCGGTGGAAGAGGTGTCCTACGAGTTCGGCGGCCTGCTGGCGGTGGCCCTGCTGGGCAGCCTGAGCGCGGCCCTGTACGGCGCGTTCCTGCCGGCGAGGGGGCTGCCCGATGCTGCTCGGGAGGGCTTCGTGCAGGCTGTGCATGTGGCCCGACAGAGCGGGCCGGAGGCCTGGTTCGCGCAGGCCACGGCGGCCTACGACCGCAGCTACCGCATCGTGCTGTGGGTGGTGGCCGTGGTGCTGGCGGTCGGCGCGATCATCACCGGCCGACTGCTGCGTGGCCGCGCCGGCAGCCGCGAGGCCGCGGCTGATCGCGTAAAGTAGCGCGAATGAGAACCAGCAAGCGCCAACGCATCCTCGACGCGGCCGTGGCCGTCATCAATCGCGAGGGCGTGCGCGCGGTCACCTTCGAATCGGTGGCTGCCGAAGCGCAGTTGACCCGCGGCGGGTTGCTGTACCACTTTCCATCGCGCGAGGCGCTGCTGCGTGGGATCGACGAGCATCTGGTGCAGCAGTGGGAAGCGTCGATGGAGGTGCTGCTGGGCAAGCGCGCCGAAGAAGCCAGTGCGCTGGAGCGTTACCAGACGTTCGTGCGCGTTTCAGCGCAGAGTGCTACGCGGGCCGAGCTGTTGTTCATGCTGGAATCGATGGACCCGGAGGCCGGTGAACGCCCGTGGGCGCCGGTGATGGAGCGCTGGGCGCCGGCGCCACCGGCCGCCGGCAGCGACGATCCTGCGGCGCTGGACAATTTCGTGGCGCGGCTGGCTGCCGATGGGCTGTGGATCTATGAAGCCATGTATGAAGGCAAGCTGGAGCCGGCGCTGCGCGCGCAGGTGGCCGAGCGCATTGCTGGGTTGTTGGCGAAGCCGTAGCGTCGAGCTTGCTCGACGAATTTTCGCGTGGGGTAGTCGAGCAAGCTCGACTCTACCTCCCGATCAGCCTGGGAAGGACTAGCTGCACGCTACAGCGTCGCTGGCATGCCAGTCACAAGCGCCAAGCAAGCAGATCGCTGGCGGACGGCTGCATTACGTCGCTACAAGTGCGCGGTCTACGGCAACGCGCCGCGATCGCTCCTGGTGTGGGCGGCGGGGCTGGTGGTGCTCGGCTTCGTTCTGCCATAGACGCCTCTGCTGGCCGCAGGGCCGCCAGTCCGGTGGTGGCGGATCGAACTCAGCCGTGTCCTATGGGGAGGGAGGTCAAAGCACCGATAACCTCGTGAACCCACCACCGGCCCTCCACGAGCGCGCCGCCCCGACGCGGTGCGTCGCTGGCGCCTGCTTCACCTTCCATGCACTGGTTTTCCTCCCTTCCAGCTCTGTTGCGCGGACGCGCCTCCTTCGACGGTGAAGACTGCGATGTCAGTGCGCTGCGCCGATACCAGCACCGCGTGCTGCTGTGGGGCGGGTGCCTGCTCAGCTTCGCCGTCGTTGCGGGTGTGGTCGCGTTGGTGCTGCTGCATGCCAGCGGCTTCCAGACACGTCGCCTGGAGGGGCTGCAGCGCACCCATGCCGCTGTCGAGGCGCATCTGGTGGCGGCGGACGCGGCCCACCAGCGCATGCTGAACATGGCCGAGTATGCCTGGCGACATCGTCCGGACAGCGACGCCGCTACCCGACTGGCAGAGCGGCAGCGCTACCTGGCCGGCGGCCAGCGGATGATCGTCAGCGCCGGGCCTGAGAGCGCTCCGCAGATGGTGTTGGGGGTGGGGACCGAGACCTGGCCGCTTGCCCGTCTCGACCGCTATCTCACGTTGGCCCATTCGCTGTCGGTGATCCGCAGGCTGAGCACGCCGCAAGGGGAAGCGGATACCGCTGCCAGCGGTTTCTTCTTCGACCCGAGCCACCAGTTCCTGGTGCTTGGAGATGGCCTGACCGAACAGCGCCTGCTTGCGGCCACCGGCGCCGAGCATCGCGCTGGATTGTTCCAGCAACTGCAATTGCTGTCCTCGTCCTCCGCAGATGCCGGGAACGCGTCGGGCGCCGCTGCGCGGGGCGGCGATGGTGCGATGCAGATCGCACTGGTGCGCGATCCCGTGTACGCCGCACCTTCGATCGCCGTGCGGCTTTCAGCGCACGACAAGACAGGTGCAATCGGTACCTTCGTGACCCTGGAGCCCACGGACCGGCTGGTAGGGGTGATGATGGCTGCTGATCGTGGCACGTCATTTGTGGTTGCCGCTGATGGCCGGGTGGTTGCGGGTACTGCGGACGCGGCGGAACTGCCACTGGCTAATGCGGTGCGTGGACTGCGCGCAGGCAGGCAGGGTGATGGGGCCGTGGTGGCGTTCCGGCGAGGGCTCCGCTTCTATCAGGCGCTGCGTGTCGCCGGCACCGACTGGCTGCTGGTGAACACCTATTGCGTGGGCGACATCGCTCATGATGGCCGGCGACTGTATGGTGTGGCTGCCGCGCTGGGAGGTGGGTTGCTGCTGGGCCTCTGGACGTTGCTTGCCTGGCTGCACTGGCGTGTATTCGGCCCGGCGCTGGCGCGTGCCGCGCGGGTCTACCAGGGAGAGCAGCTCAGCCGTTCCCTCATCCAGTTGTCGCCGGTGGGCCTGTGCCTGATCGACCGCGGCGAGGCCCGTCCTGTCCTGCAGAACGAGCTGATGCGCCACTATGCGGCCGCGGCTGAGCGCAGCGGCATGCCGCTGTACCTGCAACTGGTGCAGCTGGCATCCGAGCACGAATCGGGCGCCGGCACGTTCCAGGCGCCGGTGGAGTTCGAGCTGCCTGTTCCGGCAAACGATACATCACCCGGCCAGCAACTGCTGGTGGGTGCGGTGGGCGCCACCTACCAGGGGCGCAGCGTACTGCTGTGCGCACTGCGCGATCTCAGTGCGCGAGTGGAGCTTGAGCAGCAGCAGGCGCAGGCACGCCAGGCGGCCGAAGCGGCAAGCCAGGCCAAGGGCATCTTCCTGGCGACGATGAGCCACGAAATCCGCACGCCACTGCACGGCATCCTTGGACACCTGGAACTGCTGGGCCGCTCCTCGCTCGATGAGGATCAACAGGCCCGACTGCGTCGCATCAACCAATCGGCCGACTCGCTGTTGCAGATCATCAACGACGTGCTGGATTACTCCCGTGCAGAGGCGGGCCAGCTGGAGCTGCACACCGAAACGTTTGAGCCGATCGTCCTGCTGGAACGGGTTGCCCTGCTGTTCGCGCCGCTGGCCGAAGCCAAGGGACTGGTGATGGACCTGTCAGTGGATGCGTCCGTGCCTGCCCAGGTGGAAGGCCCGCAGGCGCGCATCGAGCAGGTATTGCGCAACCTGGTCAGCAATGCAGTGAAGTTCACCCTGTCCGGCCGCATCGCGCTGCGTGCGCGGGTGGAACTTCAGGGCGAAACACTGTTGCTGCAGGTGGAGGTGGCTGACTCAGGTATCGGTTTGGACCCGTTGCAGCTGGAGCGATTGTTCCAGCCCTACGTGCAGGCCGATGCCAGCATCATCAGCCGCTTCGGTGGGTCCGGCCTGGGGCTGTCGCTGTGCCGCGAACTGTGCATGCGGCTAGGCGGGGAGATCCATGCGCGCAGCACGCCTGCGGTCGGCAGCGTGTTCACCTTCGCGGTACCGGTGGGGCGTGTGGCTGGCGCCGCGCCTCGGCCGCTTGCAGGACGCAGCGTGGTACTCGTCTCGGCGGCGGCCGGCTGGAGCGAGGAACTGAGCCGACGCCTGCAGGCATGGGGCGCCCATGTGCAGGTGTTCGATGATCCCGCGCTGCTGGCCCAGCACGATGTCGATGCGGCTACGCCGCTGGTGCTGTTCGAGCGGGGGCCAGGTCGGGAACTGCCCGCCGCCGTCGAGGACGGGCGCTGCGTGGTCCGGGTGAGTGCCAATGGCCCCCTGCGAGCGCAGCGGCGGGGATCCACGTGGCGGGTATCCTGCTATTCCGGCGAGTCGCTGCTGCAGGCGCTGCAGGCACCGGCCCGACCAGGGCAGCGGCTGCTGGCGGTCGGGCAGGGCTTGGACTAGATTCATCGCGGGCGACACCGCACGACTTCATTCAAGGGGAATCTCCATGCTTCCGGCCGTGCCTGCAGCGAACAGCAACCAGATCGACGCACTGCGCAGGCTGCAGCGACGCCTGCTGTTCGGCGGGGGCGGCCTGATCAGCATCCTGATCGTGCTGACGGCCGTAGCCAGTCTCGTCGGTGGCATCGGCGCCTTCCATTCACGCGAGCGGCAGACCTTCCAGGAGGCGCAGTCGGCACTGGATTACTTCCTGTCCCAGCGCGACCGTGCCTATGCCAACAGCATCAATGCCAACGACGCCTTGTGGACGGACCAGCGCGACGAGCTGCGGCGACTGGGCGCGCCGTTGCTGCCCTCTTTCCACGCGCAGGGACAACAGCTGGTGGTACGCGCCGAAGGACGAGCGTCGGTGCCGTGGCTGGTACTTGGCAATACCGCACAGCCGATGCCGGCAGGCGAGCTCGAAGCCTACCTGGGCATGCTGCACGAGTATTCGGCCTATACGGCCGGGACCATCACTGCCTTGCAGACGCAGGGGCCGATCATCATGTACGCGTATGAGCCCAAGGGGCGGCTGCTGGCCGTAGCCGGTGTGATCGACGAGGCCCAGCTGCTGCAGACCCTGCGTGTGCCGACCCGTGCCCAAGCGTTCGAGAAGCTGATGCAGATGGAAGCCTCGGTGGGTGATCGGACGCCCGCGCCGGGCCCGGTGGCGAGCGCCGCGCAGGGGCGCCGCCTGGTGTCATTCCTCGGTGACAATCCACTAAACGGTCAACCGGCACTGATCGGCGTGATGACGATGGCCCGCGCCGACGTGCCGTACTTCCGGCGCGTGGTGTTCGAATCCATCGACAACCTCAAGGAACGACTGGAGGCTACCGATCCTGGCAGTTACCTGGTGACCACCGGTGACGGGCGCGTGGTGATGGCAGGCGGTCCGCTCGCGCAGTCACCCGCAACGCTGGCTGCAGCGCTGTCGGATGCGTCGTCCGCCGCTGGGCAGCGCCAGTACCACGATGGATGGTTCCTGGTCAGCGGTCCACTGCGCGGGGTGGATTGGCGCCTTACGCATCTGTACGGCTGGGCGGACCTGTGGCGCGAGCAGCACGCGGCGATCCTGCTGCGGGTGTTCACCGCACTGCTGATCCTGGCTGCACTGTGGATGCTGCTGTGGCGGATGGACCGTCGCGTCTTCGCACCGGCGCTGGCCGATGCCTCGCGGGTATATGAGAGCGAAGCGCTGAGCCAGGCCATCATTGGTACCGCGCCGGTTGGCTTGGCGCTGCTGCGCCGCCGTGATGGTGCCGCACTGCTGCAGAACCAGGTGGCGCGCGAACTGGTCGGCGAATCCGGCCAGGAAGCAGCCGTGCCGGAGCTCTATGCCCAACTGGTCGCGCACGCGCGCGGGCTGCTGCCGGCCCGTGGCGGTGAATTCAACTGGGCGCTCGACGCCGGTACCAACGACGCCCGCCAGCTGCAGGTCGCCCTGGCGGCAGCCAGCTACCGCGACCAGGCCGTCTGGGTGTGCGCGATGCGCGATGCCACCGCGCAGGTCGAGCTTCAGCAAACGCTGCAGCAGGCGCGGCAGGATTCGGAGCGCGCGCGCGAAGCGGCCGAGGCAGCCAGCCGCGCCAAGACCGCGTTCGTGGCGACGATGAGCCATGAGATCCGCACGCCGCTCAATGGCGTGCTGGGACATCTTGAGCTGCTGGCCCGTTCGCCGCTGCAGCCGGACCAGCACGAGCGCCTGCAGCGGATTCGTCTGTCGGCCGATTCACTGATGGCGATCATCAGCGACGTGCTGGACTTTTCCAAAATAGAAGCGGGGCAGCTCGATATCGATCCGCTGCCGTTCGCGCTGCGTGCGCTGATCGAACAGGCTGCGCTGCTGTACGCCCCGGAGGCCCAGCGCAAGGACGTAAAGCTGTACTTCGCCATTGATCCCGCGCTGGATGAGGTCTTCATCGGCGACGTGCATCGTATCCGCCAGATCCTCAACAATCTTCTGAGCAATGCGGTGAAGTTCACCGCATCCGGTCGCATCACCCTGCGCGCCGAGGATGCTGGTGGAGCAGGCGGGGAACGGCAGCTGCGCTTGCAGGTGATCGATTCGGGCATTGGCCTTTCAGAAGAACAGGTCGCCTCGCTGTTTCGACCTTTCCAGCAGGGTGATGCCAGCGTGTCCCGCCGCTATGGCGGCAGCGGGCTTGGGCTGGCGTTGTGCCGGCAGCTGGCGCAGCTGCTCGGCGGCAGCATCCATGTGCAGAGCACCTTGGGCGTGGGTAGCGTGTTCACTCTTGACGTCCCCGTTCAGCGTTCAACGGTTGCGGCGGCGCCGGACCAGCCGCTGTCCGGCTGCCGCATTTCCCTGCTGTCGTCGGCGCAGGAGTGGCGGCAGGAGATAGGGCAGTTGCTGCACCGCTGGGGCGCCGAGGTGACGGTGATCGAGCGGCCTGCGGATGGCGCCGCGGGGGCCGCGCTGGTGATCGTCGGCGAGCGCCGGGCCTGGACCGAGGATGAAGAGCTGGCGGTACTGCCCAGCTATGCCAGGGTACTGCGAGCCTATCCCAGGGGACCGTTGTCGCCTGAGCAACGCGATGATGCGGTGCACGTCTCCTGCTACGCCAGTCCGGCACTGCTGCAGGCGCTGCGCGGGGATGGGATGCCCGTGCTGCGGACGCACGGTGCGGTGCCGCAGGCCGGAGCACGCCGCACGAGGGGCCGCGTTCTTCTGGTGGAGGACAACCCGGTCAATCGGGAACTGATCCAGCAGCAGCTGGAGGAGCTGGACTGCCAGGTCGATGCGATGGAAAACGGGCAGGTGGCTCTGACTGACTGGCGATCCGGACTATGGGATATCGTGATGACCGACATCAACATGCCGGTCCTTGATGGCTACCAGCTTGCACGGGCGCTGCGGGGTCGCGGCGAAACGCTGCCGATCCTGGCCGTAACGGCTACTGCGCTGGCCAGTGAACGCGAACGCTGTCGCGCGGCGGGCATCGACGACCTGCTGCTGAAGCCACTGGACCTTGCCCGGCTGCAGGCGATGCTGGACCGCTACCTGCAGGCGCCAGCATCGTCGCCACGGCTGTGCGCTGTCGCAGGAAAGGACAAGCCGCACAAGCTGCGTGCACTATTCGTGGAAACCAGTACCCGCGACCTCGACAGGATGCAGGCCACAGGCGAGCGCCGCGACGACGCGGCGTTGCTGGAACAGCTGCATGCGCTGAAGGGCGTACTGCTGATGATGGGGGAAAAGCCGCTTGGCGCCCGCTTCGGCGATGCCGAGCGCTTGCTGCGCGAAGGACAGGCGCTGCCGGAACACGAACGCATCGCGCTGCTGTCCGATCTGCGCCATCTGATCGAAGCCTATCGCGATGGCCTGCGGGACGAAGCGTGAGCAGGCTGCCGCTATCAAGTATCCGGCTTGGCGGTGCGCAGCCCCAGCTCGCTGGCGAACTTGAACAGATCGGCATCCTTGTCGATGCCGAGCTTGGCCATTCCTGCGGTCTTCTGGGTACTGATCGTCTGCTTGCGGCGGTCCAGCCGGGCTGCGATTTCATTGATGCTAAGCCCCGACACGAACAACGCCAGCACCTCGTGCTCGCGCGGCGAAAGCGCCGCAGTGGCACGTGGCGCCCTGCGTGTGGGGAGCAGCTGGGCGATCGACGGCGACAGGTAGCGACGGTTGGCCCAAGCGGCCGCAATCGCCGCCGGCACGTGGCTGGTGTCGTCGGCCTTGCTCAGGATGTGGTCGATGCCGCTGGCGTGCAGCGCCTGGATCATCGCCGGCTGGTCCAGGCCGGTCATCACGATCAGACGCAGGTCCGGAAAGTGCGTGCGCAGATGGTCAAGCAGCTGCAACCCGTCACCGAAGGCGCCGCCTGGCATCGCGTAGTCGGTCACCACCACGTCGCAGGCGGTCTGCTCGAGCAACGTGACCAGCGCAGAGGAATCGCCCACCGCGCCGATGCAGGACAGGGTAGGTACTTCGTCGATGGCGGCTTCGATGCCCATGCGGATGACCGGATGATCGTCGGCGATGGCAACGCGTATGACGGGATGGGACATGGGAGACCCTGTTGAGTAGGCCGACAGAAATTGCCGTAGTTTGCGTTGACCACTATAAGGCAGCCGCCCCTGCTCTGGCAGGCCGTGCGGCGCGCCATCACCGGAGGAAGCAAGCATGCCGTTGAACATCGTTGTGGCCGATGACCATCCGGTCCTGCTGGCCGGCATGGAACACCTGCTGCAGGCTGTGCCGGGCCTGGCTGTTGTCGGGCTGGTGCGGGACTCCACCGAACTGGTCGATCTGCTCAGCCGTACAGCCGTCGACGTGGCGGTCTGTGATTTCTCGATGCCCAACGGCCGTTACGGGGATGGCGTCACGCTGCTGCGCTTCCTGCAGCGCCGCTTCCCGGCCCTGCACCTGGTGGTGCTGACCGGCATGGAAAGCCCCTTGGTGCTACGCTCGATCCAGCGGGCCGGGGTGTCGTGCATCGTCAGCAAGAGTGACCCCCTTGAACAGCTGGTGCCAGCGGTACACGCCGCCAGCTGCAGGCAGGCCTACATCTCGGCGGAGATCGCGCGGCTGATCGCCGGGGACGGCCTTCGGGGTGAGGTGCAGGTGGCCGGAGGGCTGTCGAAGCGTGAGTCGGAGGTGCTGCGGATGTTTGCCGAAGGGCTGAGCGTGATGCAGATTGCCGAGCGCGTTGGACGCAGCCGCAAGACCGTCAGTACGCAGAAGGTTGCAGCGATGCGCAAGCTTGGATTGCAGCGCGATGCGGACATTTTCGAGTACGCGCTGACGCATGGCCTTGTGCAGGCGTCACAGAACGCACGCGCAGGCGCAGGCGGTGAAGGATCCACCGACTGATTGAAGACCGGTCCGATGGACCCGGCATCGTCCATGTCTAGGCTCGGAGACGGACCCCTTGCTGCGGTGATGACGTGCCCGTTCGAGACGACCCCCGATTGACTACCCTGCTGCTGCACTTCACCCGGCTGCCGGCAGCGGCGCAGGCGCACTTCCTCGAACTGTTGAACCACTACCTGTTTGCCTCGCCGAAGCGCCGCAGCCAGCTACGCCGTCATTGGCACCTGCAGGCGCCCGCCGAGGACGATGGCGATGACGTGTGATCCCGGGTAAGGCGCGGTCTGCGCCCGTGGCCGAAATCTCGGCCGGGTCCGATGGAGGCCATCGACTTAGATTCCTAGCATTCCTCCCGTAGGCCAATGAACCGGCCTGCCGGGAAGGACGCTTATTCCCCAGGTGTCCCGCCCGTTCCCGGCCCCGCCGCTCTCCCCGGCGGCGGGGCCATTCCTCCGCCTCGCGCGGATCACACCTGTGAAGAAGAATCCAACACCATGAAGCTCCTCCCGATTGCTTCCGCTGCAACCCTGCTGCTGGCCGCTGCGGCCGCCAATGCCCAGTCCTACGGCTCGGGCATCATTGAGTTCACCGGCGAAGTGACCGACCTGACCTGCACGATTTCCGGCGGTGCAGGTGCCATCGGCACCACCAACATCACCGTGCCGATGGACGCGGTCCAGGCCAACCAGCTGGCAGCCGCCGGTGACATCGCCGGTCTGCACCCGTTCCAGCTGGTCATTGGCGGCCCGGGCCAGGGTACCTGCCAGAACGGCAAGATCGCCGAGCTGTACTTCGACCCGACTGCGGGCCAGGTGGACGCCGGCAACGGCAACCTGCGCAACCAGGAAGCCAATGCGCCGGCCGTCAACACCCAGATCCAGGTGCTGTACAAGAACGCCGTGGTGGACCTGCGCGATCCGTCCTTCAAGACCGATCCGGTGACCATCGCCAACAACACCGCCGTGATTGACATGGCCAGCCAGTACGTCGCCGTCAATGGCGCGGCTGCGCCCGGCTTCGTGCAGTCGTACGTCAACTACAAGGTTGTCTACAACTGATGCCGCGCGGGGCCGTCGGCGCATGCCGGCGGCCCTGTGGCCGGCCTCATCCATGAGGTGATCCATGCTTTCCTTCAACCGCATGCTGTGTGCCGGCGCGCTCGCCATTGGCACTTTGTTCGCCCAGGCTGCCGACGCATCGGTGGTGATTGGTGGCACCCGCGTGGTCTATCCCGCGCAGGACAAGGAAGTCACCCTCAAATTCATGAACGAGGGCGAGCGCGCAGCGCTGGTCCAGGTGTGGCTGGATGATGGCGACGACCAGTCGACGCCCGATACCGCCCGTGCCCCGTTCGCCGTGGCGCCTCCGGTGTTCCGGCTGGACCCGAAGAAGCAGCAGACCGCGCGCATCATGTTCACCGGTGCAGCGCTGGCCGCTGACCGCGAAACGCTGTACTGGCTCAACATGCTGGAGATTCCGCCCAAGACCGGCAGCAACGGCGCCAACATCCTGCAATTCGCCTTCCGCACCCGCATCAAGGTCTTCTACCGTCCGCCGAACCTGACGGGCGAGCCGGTGCTGGCGCACCAGAAGCTGCGGTGGTCGTTGCAGTCCGGGCCCAAGGGGCTGCTGCTGCGGGCCGATAACCCGACCCCGTACTACGTCAATTTCGCCAGCGTCGGCCTGCTTGTCGCAGGCAAGGAGCTGGGCAGCCAGGGAGGCGGCATGGTCGCGCCGTTCGCGCAGGCCGAGTTCCTGCTCGACGGGGTGAGCGGACGTCCGCCGGGTGAACTGAAAGGCGCGGTCACCGTGATCAATGATTTTGGTGCGCTGGTGCCGACCCAGGTGGCCCTGCAGCCCTGATCCCCGGAGAACCTCCTGATGAACGCCCCGAACCGGGCGCCGGGCAACGGCGCCTGCCGCCCGCTGCGTGCCCGGCTGCCGATACTGGTGGCGGCCATCCTGTTCGCCCGTGCAACGACGTCGTCCGCGTCGACGGCAGACGATGAAGTGTCCTTCGATGCCGCATTCCTGCCGGTCGGCGCTTCGGCGCGGCTGGACCTGGAGCGCTTCACCCAGGCGGACTACGTGGCGCCAGGAACCTACCGTGGGGACATCCGCCTCAATGGCCAATGGCAGGCACGCACCGATATCGTCTATCGCGAGGTGGATGGCAGCTCGCGCCTGTGCCTGGACGCCGAACGCCTGCAGGGTTATGGCATCGCACCCTCGCGGCTGCTGGCCGACCCGGCTCAGGCACCGCTGCGGCCGTGGCCGCAGGGCGAATACTGTGAGCCGCTGGGCGATCTGGTTCCGGGCGCCACGGCGGTCTTCGACGCTGGCACACAGACCCTGGATCTGCAGGTGCCCCAGCTGTACCTGCGCAATGAGGCACGCGGCTATGTCGATCCCAGCCAATGGGATGCGGGCATTCCGGCGCTGGCGGTGGGCTACAACGCCAATGCCTACCACTACAACAACGGCAGTCGTGCGCGCTATTCGGGTTTCGTCGGCCTCAACGCCAGCGGTCGTGTGGCTGGCTGGCAGCTGGTGCACCAGGGTGCGCTGACGCTCGGCGGCAGCCAGCCGCAACGCTACCGCTCCAGTGCCGCTTACCTGCAGCATGACGTCGTGCCGTGGAAGGCGCAGCTGACCGTGGGCGATACCGCGACCCCCGGTGACCTGTTCGAGAGCGTGCGCCTTCGTGGCGTACTGCTGGGCAGCGATGACCGGATGCTGCCGCAGTCGCAGCGCGGTTTCGCGCCGGTCGTGCGCGGTGTGGCCGAAAGCAACGCGCGGGTGATCGTGCGCCAGCGCGGCGCGGTGCTGCACGAGGCCAGCGTGGCACCCGGCCCGTTCGAGCTGACCGATCTGTACCCGACCGGCTACGCCGGCGATCTGGAAGTGGAAGTGCGCGAGGCCGATGGCCGCTCGCGCCGCTTCAGCGTGCCGTATTCGGCGGTACCGCAGCTGCTGCGACCGGGCCAGTCGCGTTGGAGCGCGGGCCTGGGCCAGGTTGATGAGAACGGCCTGAGCGATGCCCCGGGGCTGCTGCAGCTGCAGTACCAGCGAGGCCTCAACAATGCGCTCAGCGCCTACGGCGGCGTGTCGGCCGGCGAAGACTACCGCACGGCGGTGGCCGGTGCCGCTTTCAATACCGCGTGGGGCGCCCTGGCGGCCGATGTCTCGCTGGCGCGCACCGCCGTGCAGGGCCTGCCGGTGATGTCAGGCAGCAGCTTCCGGCTCGCCTACAACCGTAACGTGGTGCGCACCGGCACCAGCTTCGCCGTGGCCGCGTACCGCTATGCCACGCGCGACTACGTGAGCCTGCGCGACTGGGCCTCGCTGCGCGATGCCCGCGCCCGCGACCAGGACGCCGACAGCGTGGCGCGGCAGCGTAACCGCATGGACCTGAGCATGAACCAGCAGCTGGGCGAGCGCGGCGGACAGCTGTTCGTCATCGGAACCCGTCGCGATTTCTGGAACGCGCCGGGTCGCCAGTTGGATCTGAGCATCGGCTACAGCAACCAGTGGAAATCGCTGAGCTACAGCCTGAATTTCCAGCGCACCCGCGATTCGATCGATTTCGGCCGCGGCTACCTGCAGGACCGCGTGCCGGGTGCGGATCTGCCAGTGGCACGTGCGCAGGACGCCCGCGTGGACAATCGACTGATGCTGATGGTGTCGCTGCCGCTGGGCCGCTCGGCACGGGCCCCGCTGGGCAACCTGATGCATACCCGCAGCCGCAACGGCGAACCTGCCACCCAGCTGTCGACCAACGGAATCTCCTCGCTGGATGACCGTTTCAGTTATGGCGCGACCCTGTCGCGCATCGCGGGCAGCAACAGTGTTGATCTCAATACCGGCTATCGCGGCGCACGCGGACAGTGGGCGGCCAGCATCAGCAACGGCAGCAGCTACACGCAGCTGGGCCTGGGCGCCTCCGGCGGCGCGGTGCTGCACGGCGACGGACTGACCCTGTCGCCGCCGCTGGGTGACACGGTGGCGTTGGTACACGCGGCCGGTGCGACGGGCGCGCGCATCGAGAACGGGGGAGGCGCGCGGCTGGACAAGCGAGGCTATGCGGTGGTGCCGTTCCTGACGCCTTACCAGCTGAACACCATCTCGATCGATCCGAAGGGCACCGGTTTCAATGTGGAACTGCAGGAGACTGCACGCAGCGTCGCGCCGCGTGCCGGTGCGATGGTGCGGCTGGATTTCAGCACCCGCAGCAGCCACGGCCTGATGGTCGATGCGCGCACCGAGGACGGCCGGCCGCTGCCGTTCGGCGCCGAGGCCACCGATGCGGCCGGCAGCAACGTCGGCATGGTCGGGCAGGGCAGTCGCCTGCTGTTGAGCGGCCTGCAGGACTCCGGACCGGTGCAGGTGCAGTGGGGCACCGGCGCGGACCAGCAGTGCGTGCTGCAGGTGCAGATTCCCGCTGCCCGTTCCACCGATGGCTACACCGTGATTGACGGACGCTGCCTGCGACCGACGCCCACCGCGAATTCGCACCCCGCTGCGCCGCCACCGCTGGCCGCGCTGGAGAACGCTCCGTGAACGCCTTTCAATTCGTGATTCGCCTGCTGCTGGCAGTCCTGGCGCTCGCCTGGGCCAGCAGCTCGGCGTCCGCGCAGAACTGCCGGATGGCCGATGGCAACAGCGCGCTGGTCAACATCGCCAATCTCAACGGCTCGATCACGGTCGGCCCCGACGTGTCGGTGGGGACCGAGATCTTCCGGGCGACCTACTATGCCGGCCCCAGCAATCTGGTCAACTGCACCGCAGGACGGCTTGACCGCATCCGCCAGTACACCTCGCTGCCTTACCGCGCGTCCGGCTACGTGCACCCGCGCTACGGCACGGTGTATGAAACCAACGTGCCGGGCGTCGGCGTGGCAGTGTGGTTCAACGGCAGCGGCTTTCCCATCGTCACCGAAGGTGACACCCAGGTGCAGCCACCCACTGTCTTCCAGTACTGGCCGATGCAGTCCTACGACGTTAGCCTGATCAAGATCGGCCCCATCAGTGCGGGAACCGTGACCGGCGCCAACCTGCCGCAGTTCGAGTACCGCATGACCGGGGTCAACCGCAACGTGCTGCTGTGGAGCGGCCGCGTGCAGGGCAACCTGAGCATCGTCTCGCGCACCTGCTCGACCAGTGACGTGCCGATCGACCTGGGAACGCATCAGATGAGCGAGATTCCCACGGTCGGCAGCGGCACCGGCTGGGTGAACGTGCCGGTGGTGCTGCGCAACTGCCCCGCGTTCTTCGGCCGCTACCGCGGCCACCTGACCACCGGGACCGTGCAGACCGCCAACGGACGGGTCGACAACAGCATCCGCTTCCGGGTCGATCCGGTCACGGCCGTGGCCGATCGCACCCAATCGGTCATGGCGCTGCAGGACGACGGGGTCAACTTGACCGCAACCGGCATCGGAATCCAGATCGGTACGCAGACCCAGGACTCGGTGGGCTTCAATGCCATGCGCGATTCCGGCCTGGCACTGACCGAGGTCAACAACGCGCAGTACACGCTGATGCTGCGGGCACGCTACTACCGGCTGAATGCCGCCGCATCGTCGGGGCAGGCCAACGGTGCTGCCACGATCACCCTGGAGTACAACTGAGATGCGCCTGCTGCTCGCCATCGCGCTGCTGCTGTCCGCGCTCCCGCTGCAGGCAGCGGACCTGACCGTGCGCTTCAGCGGACGCTTCCAGCCGGGCACCTGCCAGTTCAGCGTGGCCGATGTCGACGTGGGCACCTTCGAGGCGCCGTACTTCAGCAGCAACCCCAGCTCGCCCGCGGTCAGCTTCGTACTCAACCGCAGCAGCTGCGCCGCCGACCTGCGGGTGCTGCATGTGCGTCTGGCCGGCAATGCCGACAGCAGTGATGCGCGCTACTTTGCGGTGCCCGCCAACGGCGGCGTGCGCGGCCTGGCCGTGCATCTGTACACATCGGGGCGGCAGACGCTGGCGCCCAACCAGCCTGGATTCGACTGGTACACCAGCGGCTCGGCGGCCGGTGGCTATCTGCTCTACGCGCAGCTGATCCGTACCGGCACGGTATCGGCCGGCACCCTTCGTACCCCGGTGACCGTCCAGGTCACCTACAACTGAGAAACCACCATGCATCGTTCGACCGTTGTGCTGATGCTGGCCCTGGCCACTGCGAACGTGCAGGCACAGGACAGCCAACCCTTTTCCGTCTCCGGCGAAATCCTGCCCGGTGCCTGCCGCGTTTCGTTCCCCGATGTCGATCTGGGCTCGCATTCGGCGACCCTGTTCACCGGAAGCTTTGGCACGCCCTACGTGGATTTCAACGGCACGGTCAGCGATTGCGACCCGCTGGTGACGCGCGTGGCGATGACCTTCGACGGCAGCGCCGACGCCGACAACGCTCAGCTGTTCCAGGGCGTGAAGGGGGTGGGCATCGAGCTGGTGCGTGTGGTTGGCAGCACGCCCGTGCCGATTCCGCCGGGAAGCCGCACGCAGTACGTGACCGCAGCCGGCAGCTATCCGTTCCGTGCGCGCTTCCTGCAGTCTGCCGCCAGCGTGGGGGCGGGCCGGGTGACCCGGCCGATCACCGTCTCGCTGTCCTACAACTGAGGGCCCGCCATGCGTCGTTTCCGCTCCCTGTTGCTGATGTCCGGCCTGTTGCTGTGCGCTGCTGCCGCGCAGGCACAGACCGCCACCACCACCAATTTCAACGTCACCGGCACCATCCTGCCCGGGGTATGCCGGATCGCCGTGGCCGACGTCGACCTTGGCACCTACCAGTCGACCCAGTTCACCGGTGCGTTCACTACGCCGTTCCAGAACATCAACGTGGTGGTCAGCCAGTGCGATCCGTTGATCACCCGCGTCGGGCTGCACTTCGACGGCAGTGCCGACGTCAACGATGCGACCCTGTTCCAGGGCGTGGCCGGCATCGGCATTGAGCTGCAGCGCACCAGCAGCGGGGCACGCCTGCGGCCGGGAGGATGGACGCAGATGACCACTGCGGCCGGCACTCATGCGTTCCGCGCGCGGTTCGTACAGAGTGCGGCCGCAGTGTCCGCGGGTACGGTCAGCCGGCCGATCACGGTCTCGATGACCTACAACTAGCCCTCCTCATTGCGCTGAACGCCGCCCACGCGTTTGCCACGCCACACCGCAATTAGGCCCGGTCCGATTCGGCCCGGGCCTTGTCTTTCCTACGATTTTCCCCGTGGACGCGGCCCTGGCCGCCTTTCGACCCGTTCGACCAACCAGGCACTTCGCCTACGGAGAATTTCATGAACAGCATCTATCGGATTGTCTGGAATGCGGCCATCGGCAAGTGGGTGGTCGCCTCGGAACTGGCCACGGGCCGCAGCAAGAAGGGCACCAAGGGGGCTGCACGCGCACTTGCTGCGCTGGGCCTGCTGACGCTCGCCGTGCCGCTGTGGGCGGCCGAGGACAACGGCACCACCTGTGTCCTGGCCCAGGGCCAGCCGGGCGTGCTCGATGCGCAGGGCCGCTGCGTCGCGCCCGATGCCGATGCCGACGCTGGCGCCGGGGTGTCGCCGCAGGCCCGCACCATCGGTGTGCAGGCCGCCGTCGACGACCAGTATGTGAAGGTGAATGGCTCGGGTGCCGCCGCCACGGCCGCAGGGGTGGGCGCGATCGCCATCGGCAACAACGCACGCGCGTTGGCCGATGCGGACGGCAACGCCGACAACGCCATCGCGATGGGCGCCAACGCCAGCACCCAGGGCAACAATGCGGTGGCCATCGGCATGGGCGCCAGCGCCAACAGCCAGAACGCACAGGGCGCGGCAGGCTCGCTGGCCGTGGGCGCCAATGCCAACGCCGGCGGCTGGAACAGCGTGGCCGTGGGCTACAACACCAATGCCAGCGGCTCGGGGGCGGTGGCCGTGGGCCGCGGTGCGCGCGGCAGCGCTTCCGAAGCAGTGGCAATGGGTGACAACAGTTCGGTCAGCGCCGAAGGCGGCGTCGCCCTCGGTGGCTCGTCGCAGGTCACGGCTGCCGGTGCGGTGGCGATCGGCCGTGCGTCGGTCGCCAACCGCGCCAATACGGTGTCGGTCGGCAGCGGCACGCTGCGCCGCCAGGTCGTCAATGTCGCCGCGGGTACGCAGGCCAATGATGCGGTGATCGTGCAGCAGCTGCGGGCGGGCGTGCAGGCGCTGGGCGGCGGCGCCGACGTTGCCGCCAACGGCAGCATCACTGCGCCCAGCTACGTGCTCGGCCATGGCGGCACCCACACCACCGTTGGCAGCGCGCTGGAAGCGCTGGACGATGGCCTGACCACCACCACCACGACCCTGAACCAGTTGAGCACTTCGCTGGACAACGGCACCGTGGGCCTGGTGCAGCAGGCGGCACCGGGTGCCGAGTTGACCGTGGGCGCCAGCACCGACGGTGCGGCGGTGGACTTCAGTGGCACTGCCGGGGCGCGTCGCCTCCGTGGCGTGGCCGATGCCGCCTCGGCCGACGAAGCCGTGACGCTGGCGCAGCTGCAGGCATCTTCGGCGTCGGTGGCCGATGCGCTTGGCGGTGGCAGCGTTGCCGATGCGCAGGGGCGCATCGGTGCACCCACCTACACCGTGGGTGGCAGCAACTACGGCAACGTGGGCGATGCATTGACGGCGCTGGACGGCCGTGTCGGCGGCACCGGCCAGGACCTGGCCGACCTGCGCGACGCACTGGATGCAGGCAGCCGCTATTTCAAGGCGGACGGTTCGGGCGTGGCCGACGAGGCGGCTGCAACGGGTTCGGGCAGCATCGCTGCGGGTGCCAGTGCCGCCGCCAGCGCTGAACACGGCGTGGCAATCGGCTGGGGCGCGCGCGCGAGCAATGGTGACGGTGCGATTGCCCTCGGTGCGAATGCGCGCGCCACGGGTGAGAATTCGGTGGCGCTGGGTGCCGAGGCGGTAGCAGACCGCGACAACGTCGTGTCGGTTGGCTGGGGCATGGGCGGTAACGGCACCCGCCAGGTCATCAACGTGGCCAACGGCACCGACGCGGCGGATGCGGTGAACGTGCAGCAGCTGCGTCCGGTCATCGATGGCCTAGGCGGCGGCGCCGCGCACAACGCGTCGACTGGCACGGTGACCGGCCCGCAGTACAGCGTGCAGGGCCAGACCTTCGACAACGTGGGCGATGCGCTGTCTTCGGTGGATGGTGGCCTGACCGTGATCGACGGCCGCGTGACCCGCAACGAAGGCGATATCACCCAGTTGCGTCAGCAGCTGGTGGAACTGGGCAATGGCGAAGCCGGCCTGGTGCAGCAGGCGGCCGCGGACGCCGCTGTGACGATCGGTGCCGGTACCGGTGGCGCCGTGGTGGACCTGCGCGGTACCGACGGCGAACGCCAGCTCAAGGGCGTGGCCGCGGGCACCGACGCCAATGATGCGGTGAACCTGGGCCAGCTGGCCTCGGCCGTCGATGACCTTCGCGCCACCGGCAACCGCTATGTGCGGGTGGATGGTGCAGGCGATGGCAGTGATGATGCGCAGGCCAACGGGCAGGGCGCGATGGCGGTAGGTGCATCGGCCCAGGCCAATGGTGCGGGCAGCGTGGCATTGGGCCAGGGTGCGGTGGCACAGGCTGACAACAGCGTGGCGCTGGGCGCGGGCGCCGTTGCCGATCGCGCCAACAGCGTGTCGGTCGGTGCGGCCGGTGCCGAACGCCAGATCACCCATGTGGCCGATGGCAGCGAGGATACCGATGCGGTGAACCTGCGCCAGCTGAAGGCGGCCGGGCTGGTCGGCGATGGGGGGCAGATGCTGGATGCGGTGACCTACGATGCCGGCAGCCAGCGTGCACAGGTCACCTTCGGCGGCGCCAATGGCACCGTACTGTCCAACGTGGCCGATGGTCGTGTGGGTGCAGGCAGCCGCGAGGCCGTGAACGGTGGCCAGCTGGCCGCGCTGCGCGACCAGCTGCAGGGCCGCATCGGCGAGCTGGATGGCCGCGTCGGTGCCCTGGAAGCCGGCGATGCCGGCGGTGGCAGCGGCGGCAATCCGCCGTACTACGGTGCGAATCCGCAGCCCGGCGATCAGGCCGGTGACAACCCGGCCCAGGCCGTCGGCCAGGGCAGCGTGGCGGCGGGTGCCGGTGCAGAGGCCCGAGCTGACAACAGCGTTGCGCTGGGTGCCGGTTCGTTGGCCGACCGCGACAACAGCGTGTCGGTCGGCCGCGAAGGCGGCGTGCGCCAGATCACCCACGTGGCGGCCGGCGTGCAGGCCACCGATGCGGTGAACGTGGGCCAGCTGCAACAGGGTGTGCACGACGCCAAGGCGTATGCCGACGAGCGTGTGCAGGATGCCTGGAGCGGCATGGAGCAGCGCCTGGACCAGGTCAACCGCCAGGCCAACCGGGGCATCGCCGCAGCCGCTGCGCTGGCACCGATGACGCCGTACCTGCCGGGCAAGACCACGATCAACGCCAACCTGGCCAATTACCGCAGCGAAACGGCGATGGGCGTGGGCGTGTCGCGCTGGAGCGACAACGGGCGCGTCAATGTCAACGGTGGCGCGTCCATGGCGCGCGGCGACAAGCCGATCTTCCGCATGGGCGTCGGCGTGGTGCTGGGCGACTGAGACCGGCGCGGGGTGCGCGAGTTCAGCGCGCACCCCGCCGCAACCTGCTGAATCACAAACCATTCCACGGGTGTATCCGGGCGCGCTTTAGGCCGCGTCCGATACGCCAGCGGGGGGCGCTTGCCTAGCATCCAGTCATGGCTGCAACGACCTGCTGCCTACCCCCAACGGGCGTCCCGCCCTCGGAGAACGACCATGAACTGCATCTATCGCATTGTCTGGAACGCGGCCACCGGCAAGTGGGTCGTCGCCTCGGAACTGGCCCAGGGCCGTCGCCGTCGCATGTGCGCGGGCGTTGCCGCCGTACTGCTCGCGATGATTGCTCCGAACGTGCTGGCCAACGAAATCCAGCAGGCACTGTGCAATGCGCTGGACGAACTGCAGCAGGGGGCCTGCGTGGACCCGACTGCGCTGCGTGGCGTCCTGCCGCTGGCCGCAACCGATGACAGCCTGCTGGTGGTCAACGCCGGCAGCAACGCCACGGCCGCCAGCGTCAACGGTATCAACATGATTGCCATCGGCAGCAATGCCGTTGCACGACCGGCCAGCAATGGCGCCAACAACGGTGCCATCGCACTGGGCAGCAACACGCTGGCCGCCGGCACCAACGCCGTCTCGATCGGCTACGGTGCCACGTCCGACAGCCAGAACGGCTCGGGTACCAGCGGCGCGACCTCGCTGGGCGCCAGCACCCGCACCACCTGGAACGCGACCGCGATCGGCTTCCAGGCCAATGGCGCCGGTACGGTGGTAACCGCATTGGGTTCAGCGGCGGTGGCCACGGGCGAGCGCGGCATCGCTCTCGGCCGTGCAGCGACGGCCAGCGGGCAGTATTCCTCCGCGATCGGCGCAGGTGCCCGTGCGACGCACGCCAACAGTGTTGCCATCGGCGCCGGTTCGGTCAGCCGCGGCAACGCCACGGTTGCCCTGGGTTCAACCACGGCACGCCGTGGCATCGAGAACATGGCCGATGGCACCCAGGACAATGACGCGGTCAGCGTGCAGCAGCTGCAGGGACTTCTGCAGGCGACCGGTGGTGCGTTGTCGGCCGACGGCACTGTCATCGCCCCCGGCTTCGATCTCGCCCACGGCGGAACCCATACCAGCATCGGCAGCGCGCTCACCGGGCTGGACGGCGGCCTGTCCAGCGTCGAAGTGTCGGTGAATGATCTGCACACGCGTGTCAGCCAGGGCACCATCGGCATGGTCCAGCAGGCCACGGCCGGCGCCGACCTGACCGTCGGCGCGGATCGTGATGGCGCCGCCATTGGCATGGCTGGAACGGCGGATGCCCGCCGTCTGGGCGGTGTTGCCGATGCGGCCGCCGGCGACGAGGCCATCAACAAGGCGCAGGCCGACGCCGCCGTGGCCAGTGTGGCGACGGCGCTGGGCGCTGGCGCAGGCGTGGCTGCAGATGGCACGTTGCGGGCACCGGACTTCAATGTGCTGGGTACCACCGTGCACAGCACCGGTGACGCACTGCACGCACTGGATGCGGAAGACCGCGCGCAGCGTGCCGGACTGGTCGATCTGGGCAGCGATATGGTGGTTGCCCAGCGCTACTTCCAGGCAGCAGCCGGTGATGTCGATACGCCCGCGACCACCGGCGCTACCGGCAGCACGGCGCTGGGCAGTGCGGCCGCAGCGGGCGGTCAACATTCACTGGCCGTGGGTGCCGACGCGCGTGCGGCCGGGCAGGACAGCGTCGCCATCGGTGCCGGCGCGCGCGCCAACGGTGAGAACGCGGTGGCGCTGGGCGCCGGCTCGGTTGCGGATCGCGACCAGGTGCTGTCCCTTGGCGGCGGCACTGTGGGTACGCGCCAGTTGATCAACGTGGCCAACGGCACTGACGCGACCGATGTGGTCAACCTGCAGCAGTTGCAGGCCACGGTCGCCGCCCTCGGTGGCGGTGCGCAGGTGGACGCGGCCACCGGTATCGTGACAGGCCCGACCTATGTCGTGCAGGGCAGCCGTTTCCACGATGCGGGTTCCGCGCTGGGTGCAGTGGACGGGCAGCTGCAGCTGTTGGACCAGCGGGTCACCCATACCGAAGACGACGTGCTGGACACGCAGCGCCAGATCGATGCGTGGAACGACGGCGACGCAGGCCTGGTACGCCAGGATGCCGCCAGCGGCGACATTGCCGTGGCGGCCGGCCGTGCCGGTAGCGTGGTCGACCTGACAGGGTCGACGGGTGCGCGGCAGTTGAAGGGCCTGGCGGCTGCCGATGACGCGACCGATGCAGTGACCCTGGCACAGATGCAGGACGGCCTGTCGATGGCGCAGCCAGAGGACAGCCGCTATCTGAAGGTCGATGGCCGTGGTGATGGCAGCGACGATGCCTCGATCAGCGGCGGTGGGGCGCTGGCCATCGGTGCGTCTGCGCAGGCTGAAGGTGCCGGGGCCATCGCGTTGGGTCAGGGCGCACAGGCTTCTGTGGACGGTTCCATTGCACTGGGCGCAGGGTCGGTGGCCGACCGTGCCAACGCCGTATCGATCGGGCGTGATGGTGCCGAGCGCCAGATCACCCACGTGGCCGATGCGAGCGACGACACCGACGCCATCAATCTGCGCCAGCTGAAGCAGGCGGGGCTGGTGGGCGACAATGGTGATGTCATGGAGACGGTTGGCTATGTGGCGGGCAGCGATCGCAGCCAGGTGATGTTCGGTGGGGCCGCAGGCACCGTGCTGGCCAACGTCGCCGACGGTCGCGTACAGCTGGGCAGCCGCGAGGTGGTCAATGGTGGCCAGTTGTCGGCCATTGGCGAAGGCATCGGCCGCCAGTTGGATGGACTGCAGGATCGTGTCGGGGTGCTGGAAGGCCAACCGGGCGGTGGTGCGGGGGCGGATCTTCCGTACTACGGCGCTACCGGCAACGAGGCGCTGGTGGCCAATGGTGCGCCGGCTGAAGCCACGGGCCAGGGCGCCGTGGCAGCCGGTTCCGGCGCACAGGCGAGTGCAGACAACAGCGTGGCGCTCGGTTCCGATGCCATCGCCGATCGCGCTGACAGCGTGTCGGTCGGGCACGCCGGGGGCGAGCGCCAGATTGCCCATGTTGCCGCTGGCAGCGCCGATACCGACGCGGTCAACGTGGCGCAGCTGCAGGAGCAGATGGCGTCGGTGAATCGTTACACCGACCAGCGCGTTGAAGCGATGGAGCAGGCCATTGGCGCACAGGCGTCGAATATGTCGCGACAGATCAATCGCGGTATCGCTGCCTCGGCGGCGCTGGTGCAGGTCACGCCTAACCTGCCGGGGAAAGTGACACTGAACCTGGGCACGGCGACCTACCGGGGGGAATCGGCCTTCGCGCTGGGTGTGTCGCGCTGGAGCCGGTCCGGTCGATTCAACCTCAATGCCGGTGTGGCCATGTCGCGGGGTGACCAAGCGTTGTTCAACATTGGCTTTGGCATGGCGTTCGACTGAGTCCAGACACATTGAGGAAAAACGCAGAACAGCGCCCTCGGGCGCTGTTCTGCGTTTCGGTGCATGCGCTGTGTGGCTTATTCGGGCACGGCGCGCCAGCCGCGACTGTCCTGCTGCAGGTACAGAATCGCTGGGTGTGAGGCCTGGGATCGTGCGTGGCCAATACCGGGGAACGCTTCAAGCACACGGGGGTGCGTAGCCCACGGCGCCAGTTCAAGGTGGTAGCTGTACACCGCGCGACCGCGCGCGAACGGCGGCGTGGTCGTTGTCCACTCGGTGACGGCATCCAACGCCTTGCGGCCCCAGCAGATGTCCTGCAGGGCGCGCGCCTCGGTGCCCATCAGCGTGGGTTGTTCGATGCTGCGCGTATGCAGATATGGGGTGGCAGCGTCCGTTGGAACATAGCGGATACCCATGACCCGATGGCCGTCCGCCAATGGATCCAGCTCCATCTCTTCGGAAAGCAGCAATCCAAGCGCAGCCAGTGCGGCCGCCTGGCGGGCCTGTGGGCCTTCCTGGACGACATCGAGCGGCCATTGTGTGAGCCCCAGGCACAGCAGGTCGTCACGCTGCAGTGCGGCGCGCACGATGGGCGTGGGATCAGCATCGGAAGCGAGGTGTGCGGTCACGAGCAATGCCGCGCTGCAGGCCAGCGCAAGCAGTGCGCAGCGCCGAGGTTGGGCACGCATGGGTGCCTCCGGAAGCAAGAGTCAGCGGCGATGCTAGGTGTTGCGGCCGTTCGCTGAATTAGGACCGGTCCGGAATTGAAGCACCGTAGGCGTGCGGTGGCTTCGTAGCGTTGAGCTTGCTCGACGGATTTTCGCGTGGAGCAGTCGAGCAAGCTCGACTCTACGGGTGTTCGGGCTGCACGCGGTCGTAGAGGCGGACCAGGTCGATCAGGGTGCGTGCGCCCAGCTTGCGCATCAGTTGGCCGCGCCGGACCTTCACCGTGATTTCGCTGACGCCCAGATCGGCGGCAATCTGCTTGTTCAAGCGGCCGGCAACCACGCCCTGGGCGACCTCGCGCTCGCCGGCGCTGAGGGTGGCCCAGCGTGCCTGCAGGGCGGCCGTTTCGTTGTGCTCGCTGCGGCGCTGCCGGTCCTGTGCGATGCCTTTCTGGATGGCGTCCAGCAACTGCTGGTCGCGGAACGGCTTGGTCAGGAATTCCAGCGCGCCATCCTTGATGGCATTCACGCCCATGGCGATATCGCCGTGGCCGGTGATGAACACCACCGGCAGGTACAGCCCGTGGCCAGCCATCTGCCGGTGGAAGTCCAGGCCGCTCTGGCCGGGCATGCGCACGTCCAGCACCAGGCACGCCGGCGCATCGTCGCGCGCCGCGTCCAGGAACGCCTGGGTTGAAGCAAAGCTGCGCACCTGCAGCCCCATCGAGGCCAGCAGATCCTCCAATGCCGCACGCACCGAAGCGTCGTCATCCACGACGTAGACCACGGCATCGGGTTCAGTGTGCGCGGCGCGGGTCATGTGCGGCGTCCTCAATGGCAGGCAGTTCGATGATGAAGCAGGCACCGCCGCCACTGGCGCGCTCGGCGTGGATGCGGCCGCCGTTTGCTTCCAGCATGCTGCGGCTCAGGCTGAGGCCCAGCCCCAGGCCGTCGGGCTTGGTGGTCCAGAAGGCGTCGAACACCTGCTCGAGGTCTTCGCTGGGCAGGCCGGCGCCGCGGTCGCGCACGCTAAGGCGCACGTGCTGGTCGCGGGCGTGGGTGAGCACCGACAGGCGGCGCTCGGGCAGCGGCGTGCTGGCCATGGATTCGATGGCGTTCAGCAGCAGGTTGCCGATCACCTGCTGCACTTGCACGCGATCGGCCAGCACCGTGGGCAGGGCCGGGTCCAGCAGCGCGGCCACGGTGATGTGCTGGCGCTCCAGTTCGGCCTGCGACAGGGCAAGCATGTCCTGCACGGCCTGGTTCAGGTCGAACACTTCGCGCTGTGGCGCTGCGCCGCGGGTCAGTCCGCGCACCCGGGCGATCACGTCACTGGCACGGTGCGCGTCGGCCAGGATCCGCGTCAGTGCCTGCTGCGCGCGGTCCACGTTGGCCGGCTGCTGGGCCAGCCAGCGCTGGGCGGCCTCGGCACTGCTGGCGATGGCGGCCAGGGGCTGGTTCACCTCGTGCGCGATGGACGTGGTGAGCTCGCCCACGGTAGACGCACGGGCCACCCGCAGCAGCCGCGTCTGCGCGTCGTGCACGGCGGCCTTGGCTGCCTCCATCTTCAACGACAGGTAGGTGGTGATGCCGATGACCAGGATGCCGATGGCGGTGTTCACCAGGCCGATGCGATAGGCCCCGGCGCGGGTGAGCAGGAAGCTGGTGATGGTCAGGGCGACGCAGGCCAGGGCCAGGCCCAGCAGCGGGCGGGGCAGCAGCCGCCGCGACATGGCCAGGATCAGCGCGGCGTAGAAGCAGGCGGCGGCGACGGCATAGTCACTGAAGGTGTCGACCAGGAAGATCGCCGTCATGGCGACGATCAGGGCCAGGTGGGCCAGCGGGCGGCGGAGCGGGGGGCGGGGCATCGGCAACGGTTCCCGGGCGGGCAGGCGCGAGGATAGCAAAGGCTGTTGGGGGCGCTGGCGGGCAGCGCCCCAGTCATTCTTCCAGAGTGGCATTCCAGAACCCCTGCAACATGCCCGGTTGCGCCGCCAGCTCGGCCAGCACGGCGTCCAGTTCGGTGCCATCGACGGTAGTGGCGTACAGCACCGCTTCGATCTCCACGTCGCGCTCGCCGAACGGGCGCTGGTCCACCGCACGCACCGGGTACTGGGCCTGTTCCAGCAACAGCAGCAGACGGTCCAGCACCTCGGCCTGCTGTTCGCGCTGGCACACCACGTTGATGGCGTAGGTTGCTTCGCTGAAGGTTTCCGGCAGCGGCTGGCGCTGGATACGGTTGACCACCGGCCGCAGCAGGGTGTTCGAGGCGAGGACGAAGACGGCGGCCAGCAGCGCTTCGGGGAACAGCTTCAGCCCCGCACAGGCCCCGACTGCGGCCGAACCCCACAGTGTCGCGGCGGTGTTCAGGCCCGATATCTGGGCGCCGTCCTTCATGATGGCGCCGGCGCCGAGGAAGCCCACGCCGGAAATCACGTAGGCGACCACGTGCAGCGGTGACGGCGTGCCGCCGTGCAGGCCGTGATAGCGCACGGCCAGATCGACGAACACCGCCGCGCTCACCGCGACCAGGGTGTTGGTACGCAGACCGGCGGTGCGCTGGCGAACCTGCCGTTCCAGACCGATGGCGCCACCCAGCACAAAGGCGGTGGACAGGCTGAGCAGGGATGCCAGGGTGGCGCCGGCATCGAATGCCGGCAGGTGCAGATCGAGATTCATGGGGTGTAGCCCTCCACGGATTGACGCCGCTCAGGTGTGATGAAGTGCGAGTGCGGCGGCTGCGCCCAGCTGCAGGCGGACACGCGGACTGCTGCCGATGCACAGCGGCTTCATGGTTTCGCGCAGTGGCGCAGGCAGGTGGCGCAGTACCGTGATGCGTTCGCTCATTGGCAGCAGCGACAGTGCGTCGGCCACCACGCGGGGTGAGCCCAGCGCCAGCGCACGCGCAAACAGCACCGGGCCGTGCTGCAGCAGCTGGCTGCGCAGCGCCGGTACCGCGCGTTCACCGATCAGGCGGCGCAGGGTGATGTAGAGGATCTTGTAGGACATGGGTGGGCTCCGGGCAGGTGATGCCCGCAGCCCCGGTCACGCAAGGTGATGCGAACCGGCTGCCAGGCACCAGCAGAGAGGGACAAGGGGGCAGGGCGCGCGCGCAGCGCACCGGACAGGATCGGGATCCATCTTCAATTCCGCAGTGGATGCAGGCCGGTATTGTCCGCCGGTGGTCCTGCCCGGCCTAGAGGCCCGTGGTACAGCGCGGGTATACGTGGGTATATCCGCGCGTGCGGGTGGTGCGAGGCTTTCGTAGCGTCGAGCTTGCTCGACGGCTGTTGGCGTGCGGCAGTCGAGCAAGCTCGACGCTACCAGGGCGGCGCGTGCGCCAGGGTCAGCCGGCGTGGCTGCCGAGGGCCGCATCGGTGGCGCGGATCAGTGCATCGGTGGTGGCCGCTTCGGTGGCGCTGTGGCCGGACAGCACCATTTCCAGCCGTGCTTCGGGCCAGGCCTGGGCCAGATCCCAGGCGCTGCGGGCGGGGCAGATGATGTCGTAGCGGCCCTGCACGATTACGCCGGGCAGGTGACGGATGCGGTCGAGGTTGCGCAGCAGCTGGCCGTGTTCCAGGAATGCGTTGTGGCGGAAGTAGTGCGCTTCGATGCGGGCCTTGGCCAGGGTCTGCTGCGGGTCTTCATCGGAGGCGGCGTTGACGTCGTGCAGCAGGGTGGCCGCGCTGTCTTCCCAGCCCAGCCAGGCCTGCGCGGCGGCAATGCGAACGGACAGGTCCGGGCTGTCCAGGCGCTTCCAGTACGCCGCGATCATGTCGCCGCGCTCGTCTTCGGGAATGAAGGCCTCGTAGCGTGCCCAGCGCTCCGGGAAGATCCAGCGTGCGCCGCCGTCGGCTTCGGCGAACCAGCGGTTTTCTTCCGCACGGCCCAGATAGACCCCGCGTACGATCACCCCGGTGGCGCGCTGCGGGTGCGCCTGCGCATAGGCCAGTGCCAGCGTGGAGCCCCACGAGCCACCGAACACCAGCCAGCGCTCGATGCCCAGGTGTGCGCGCACCTGCTCGATGTCGGCCACCAGGTGCGCGGTGGTGTTGTCGCGCAGTTCGCCAAAGGGCGTGGAGCGGCCACAGCCACGCTGGTCGATCAGCACAATGCGGTAGCGGGCTGGGTCGAAGAAGCGGCGGTGCACCGGCGAAACGCCCGCACCGGGCCCACCGTGCAGGAACACCACGGGCTGGCCCTGTGGGTTGCCGCATTCCTCGATATGCAGGGTGTGCAGTGCATCCACGGCCAGGCTGTGCTGGCGGTAGGGTTCGATGGATGGATACAGGGTGCGCATGGCGGTGCCTCACGTGCAGGACGCACAAGCATAGCCAGCCGTGGCAAGATTTTGGGGCGCAACCAGAAACCCAACCTCCATGCAGGATGCAACCGCAGCCCCGACCGCCGATCCCTACGTGCTGCCCAGCGGGGCGCGCGAGGCGTTGAAGTGGCTGGCGCTGCTGTTGATGACCGGCGACCACGTGGCCAAGGTGGTCCATGGTGGCTACGTGCCGGTGGTGAGCGAGCTGGGGCGTATCGCATTCCCGCTGTTTGCGGCGGTGATGGCCTGCAACCTGGCCCAGCCCGGCGCAGACCTGGGCAAGTCGATCCGCCGCCTGGCCCTGTGGGGCGTGCTGGCGCAGCCGGTGCATGCCTGGGCGTTCGGCGGCTGGCTGCCGGTGAACATCCTGCTGACCTTTGCCCTGGCGGCCCTGGCCATTCAGGCGCTTGCACGGAATCGACCGTGGTGGCTGTTGCTGGCCGCCGGTGTGTTGCCGTTCTTCGTGGATTACCGCTGGGCCGGCGTGGGGCTGGTGCTGCTGTGCTGGATCGCGTTCCGCCACCGGGTGTGGTGGCTGCCGCTGCCGGCGCTGGCCGCGCTGTGCTGGTTCAACGGCAACGCGTGGGCGCTGCTGGCGGTGCCGGTGCTGTGGCTGATGGCGCGCTGGCCTTGGGCCATTGCGCGCACGCGCTGGTGGTTCTACGTGTACTACGTGGGACATCTGGCGGTGTTGGCGGCATACGCACAGCTGCTGCGCTGAGCGGCTACTGCGCGTGGCTGCCGGCAAGATCGCTGCTGTACTGCAGGACTTTGTCCTCGTGCTGCAGCGGAACGACCTGCACGGGCTGGCCGACCAGCGCCGCGGCCAGCCGCCGTGCAGCGTCGTCGGCATGCTGCAGTTCGCCCGATGGCAGCGACAGCTGCACGCTGCCATCGGCGTGCTGGTGCACGACGAATCGTGACAGCGGCAATGGCGCCAACGCATGGGTCAGGTCGATGTTGTTGATCCACTGCCCCTGCGCGGTTCGGTAGCGCAGGGGGCGGCGCCCCTGCAGCCCGACGATCATCGGGGTGTCACCGGCCATGGCCAGGGCACCGCGATCACCGGTGCGGTAGCGCAGCAGTGGCAGGCAGAAGTTGAAGCCGCCGCTGAGCGTGATCTCGCCGGTCTGCCCGGCCGGCAGTGCGGTGCCGTCGGCATCCAGGATTTCCACGTACATGCCCGGCTGCAGCAGCACGTGGCCGCCGGCCTCGGCATCGAATACCGCCAGCGGCCCGGCCTCGTTCATGGAATACAGATCCAGCACGGGGCAAGCGAAGCGCTCGGCCAGCTGCGTGCGCAGCCCGTGTGACAGGGCCATCGACACCGACAGCAGCGCGCGTGGGCGGTGCTGCACCGGCAACTGCAGCAGCGCGGCAAATGAGATCGGATCGCCGGCGATCACTTCCGGTTGCATCTGGTCGATGTAGCGCGCGCGATCATCGGGATGGCGCCAGTCGTCCGGGTGCAGGTTGATCTTGGCCAACCCCGATTCGCCCATGCTGGGGGTGACCGACACATAGGTGAAGCAGCGCTGCTGCATGCCCAGCAGCATCACCCCCATCTGCCCGGCGCCGTGCTGCAGGGTGATGCCGAAGCGGTGCAGCGCGCGCTTGTGGTAGGCCAGATAGCGCGCGGCCACCACCGGGTGCGAGGGCAGCACCAGCGGATGGCCGGTGGTGCCGGTGGTGCGGAAGTTGATCATCCGCTGCAGCGGCACCGGGTCGGGCACGAAGCGGGCCACGTCGGCGGCCAGGTCGCCGCGGTGCACGCTGTGGATGTCCTGGAACGCTGGCGGGCGACCCAGTGCCCGGTAGTGCGGCACCTGGGCGAAGGTGTCTGCCACGAACGCGTCCAGCCACGGCGGCGGACTGCCGGGCTGCCAGTCGAACCGCGCCTGGGCGATGTCGCGTTCGTAGACGCGCAGCGCGGCCACTTCATCGGCCAACAGACGGTTGCCGCTGGCGTTGCGGAACAGCGGCGCGGCCGGGTGCTCGCGCATGAGCCGCAGCATCGCGCGGCCGTCATCGCTCAGGGTGGGGTAGCGATCGGCCTCGGTCGGTTCGGTGTTCATCGCCACCGGGTTACTCGCGCGTCCACTTGTCGGCCGATTCTTCGGCGGCCTTGCGCGCCAGCGCTTCGCGGATCGCGCGGGCGCGCGCCTCGGTGGCGCGGCTGGCGTCGAGCAGGCGCTGCCGTTCCACCCCGCTGATGCGGGCCAGGCGGTCGGCGGCCTGGGCGGCGGTTTCCCCGTCCGGCAGCAGGCCCAGGCGGGCAATGGTGGTGCGCGCCAGTTCTTCGCGGCGGTCGGCCTCGAACACGAACTGATCGGCCGGGGCGCTGGCCGCCAACGCGGGGATGGCGTCTGCGAACAGGCCTTGCCAGCGTTCCTTCTGCAGGGCGATCTGCTGCCAGTGCGGGTCGGCCATCAGCCAGGCGGCAACGGCGGCCACGCTGAGCTGGTTGGCGCCCACGCCCGGCAGATCGCCGGACAGGGTGGCGCGCAGTGCGGGCGGCAGATCCAGGCCGTGCTGGGCGAACACATCGCCGACCACGGCTGCCACATGCACGCCGCCCTGGCCGGCACGGCGTGGTACGGCGAGGAAATCCGGCGGGGTCTCCAGCAGACGGCGCAGCAGGACATCAAGGTCGGGGCCAGCGGTCATGGTCATGTTCCGAATTTTGCAAACACCAGGGTGGAAGGACAATCACCGCAGACCGCGGCCGGCGTCTGCAGGCGCTGTTGCCGCAGCCGCTCGCGCAGCGTATCGAGGTCGTCGGGCTGGCGCAGGTCGCGGCTGTCGATGGCGTGGGTGTCGACGGTGAAACTGCAGGCGCCGATGCGGCCGTGTTCGTCGATGAACAGGGTCGGGCGGCGGGCCTCGCAATCGAGCACCGGCAGCGCGGCGCCGATGGCGCTGGCATGGAAGCGGTCCAGGTAGGCCGGCTGGGCATGCAGCTGCACGCCGCGCTCGGCCAGTTGAACGGCCAGCGCGGGCAGGGCATGACGCAGCTGTGCCACATCGGCGGCCGTCAGTGCGTGCTGGCGGTGAAACAGCGGGCGGTCGCGGCCACCCAGCTGGTTGAAGGTGATCTCATCCACGCCCCAGTCGGCCAACTGCAGGCACAGATCGGAGAAGTGTTCGAGGGTGGGGTGCATGAGCACCACGTTGGCACGCAGGCGCGGGCGGTTCTGGTTGCCGCTGGCGCGTAGGCCAGCAAGGGCGCGGATCGCCTGTTCCAGCCTGCGCGCACCGCCGGGCCAGCCGCGCAGCGCATCGTGCACGGGGCCCGGGGCATCGATGCTGAAGGTGATCTCGTCGAAGGCCTCGGCCAACGCCTGCGCAGCACCTGGTTGCCAGGCGCGGGTGCCGTTACTGGTCATGCTGATCCGCAGGCCCTGTCGACGTAGTTGCTGCGACAGCGGCAGCAGGCCGGGCCAGAGCAGCGGCTCGCCACCCAGCCAGCTCAGCAGTACCGGCTGGTCGCTGCCCTGCTGGTAGCGCACGAACAGGTCCGCGACACGCTCCACCTCTGCGGCCGGCATGTGCACGCGGGGCTGGCGGACGCGGCGGTCGTAGGCACAGAACCCACAGGCCAGGTTGCACAGCGTGGTCAGCCGCCACAGCACGATCACGGTCGTGGACCGGCCGGGCCCGGCGCGTAGTGGCGCTGGGCAAAGACGCGCGCGAACTGCAGCAGATCCGCCATGTCGCGCACTACGTGGATATCCCAGCCGGCGTCGCGCGCGCGCAGCAGGTCGGCGGTCCAGCCGGTGGCCGCGGCATCGGCCAGGCGTGCCGGCAGCGGGCTGTACAGGTTCAGCGCCATGGTGCCGCCACCGCGCGCGGCCTGCAGCGCATGGCGGGCGATGTCCCAGCCGCTGCCGCCACGTTCGTCCTGGTCGAACAGGGTGGTGATGCCGTCGTCGGAGATATGCAGGATGTGCACGGCGCGGTCGCGCGGCGTGCGCGCGGCATAGGTGTCGCGCAGGCGATGGATCGGGAAGGCGGTGGCGCCGCCGAAGTACCCGGTCAGCACGTGCAGGATGGGGTCTTCGGCGCGCACGAAGCCATCGGTATGCAGGTGCTGGTGAGTGCCGCTCCACAGCGTGGCCTGCACGCGCGCGCCGGCGCGCAGCGCCGACAACGCAATGATGGCACCGGCCAAGGCCAGGTAGGAAGTGTGCTGCTGCGGGTTGGGCATCGAGCCCGAGCTGTCCACGTACAGATCCAGATCGATGGGCTCGGCCGCCGACTCGTGGCCGGGCGCGAGCCCGTACACCCGCTGCACGGTGGTGACCCCGGGGATGACGTGCGGCGATTGCAGTACCGACTGCAGCCAGTCCACCGCATCCAGTGCATCGCCCGGCTCCCACGGTTCCAGGCCTTCGGGCAGTGCTTCCAGTGCCTGCGGCTGCGGCGCGCTGGGGTAGCGGATCAGGTGCGGAAGCGCGCGTTCGCGGTAGTAGCGGATGGCGATCTGGTCGTCATCCAGATCCAGCCCGGCCGCGCGCAGGATCTGCCCATACTCGAACGGTTCACGCATCTGCCCGCGCGAGGTGGCGGCCGCCGTATCCTGCGGTGCTTGCGCTGGGCCTGCTTCATCGGCCTGGCCGGTGATGAGCGGGTCGTGTGCCGGGTGCAGGACCGGCGACAGCTCATCGTCATCCAACTGGCCCAGGCCCGCTGGCTGGCTGCCGTGGCCGGCGTGCTGGGTGTCCATCAGGGCCTCCAGCCGTGCATCGGTCTGCGCCTGCAGCAACCAGGGCAGCAGCAGGGTCGCAAAGCGCGTGGCACCGGCCATCCAGTCGTTGGCGTAGACGCGCACCACCCGCGCGCCCAGCCACGCATCGGCGTGCACGGCCGCATCGTCCGGGGAACCGCCCAGTGCGCCACGCGGCTGCTGCCACAGTTCCTCGTAGATGCCCATGTACAGCTGCCAGACCGTGGATGCCGGCTGGGTGGCCGCCTGCGCCAGGCGCTGGTAGATGGCATCCATGTGCAGGCCGTTCTGGCGCTGCAGGCGGTCGTTGATGAGCAGGTCGGTGTAGAGGTTGGCCACCATCGGCGCGTGTGCTTCCAGCGTCGGCAGCGCGCGGCGGATGCGGGCCAGCATGCGCGCATGGTCACTGGCGGTGGCCGGGGCCAGCACGTGGTGGCCGATCTCGTGCGCCAGGATCTCCACCGCATAGGGCTGCAGGCCGAGCTGCTGAATCTGCTCAAGATCAATCACGATGCGCTGGTCGGCCAGGCGGATGGCGGCGAAGCTGCCGGTCAAGCCCTCGGCAGCGGCCTGCACGTGTGAGTCGCACAGGCGCGGGTCCTGCAGGCGGGTGAACCGGCTCCAGGCGGCCAGTGCCTGCGGCCACGCCTGCTGCCAGGCGAGCAGGGAACCGGGAAGCGGTGGCGGGTTCATTGCGGTGGCAGCACGCGCAGCGCATGCGACCAGGGTGAGAACAGGACGATGCCGGCGTCACCGGCCACCGCCTGCACCTCATGGCGTGCAGCTGCGTGCGGCAGGTGCTGTTCGGCCAGGCGCGCGCCGGTGGCGGCCGGCAGCGTACCGGCCGGCGCCGCATCGAACTCCTCGGCATGGGCCGGCAGCAGGGCGGCACCGAAGGCGTCGGCCAGCAGCAGGAAGTGCTGTTCGCCGCTGCGGATGACAAAGCCCTGAGGCGTGGCCCGCACCAGAGGCGGTGCGCTGAACGACCCACCAAAACCGGTGAAGGCGCCCGTGCTGTGGCCGACCGCGGCACTCGGCGCTGGGTGGTACCAGCGGTCGGCGCGCAGCCGCGCGGGCAGGTCGTCTACGCTGGCGGCAGGGGCGCCGATGATCGCCGCGGTCACTGCGAGCGGAAGGCTGTCCAGTTGCTGCAGTACCGGCTCACGCAGCTGCGCCATGCCCGCGCGCCAGGCCGCCAGTGCGCCCAGGTCGCGCAGCTGCTGGACGTTGCTGCACTGCGCACCGTGTGCGGCCACGATGGCAATCCACGCGTCCACGCGTACGCCGGGTTGTTCGGCCATGCGCAGTACGGCGTTGGCCACGGTGCCCAGCACCGCCTGCGGTTCACGCCGCAGCAACGGTGCCAGCGCGGGCGCCAGCGTGCACCAGGCCGCATCGACCCAGGGCAGGCGCGCACGCGGGCCGGCCTGGCCATGGGCCACCAGCTGCAGCCCCAGTTCGAAGGCCACCTCGCACACCTGGGCGGTACACGCTGGGTCGTCGCCGTCCACGGCCTGGCACAGCGTATCCAGGGTTTCGCGCACGAACTGACTGAACGCGGCCAGGTCCAGGCCGGGCCAGCGGTGGCGTGCATCGGACACGGCCTGGTTGAACAGCGCACGCCGCGATGCCAGCAGCGACGCCAGAGTGGGCGACACCATCTCAGCGCGCCCGCAGCCAGTGCAGGTAATTGGTGTAGCGCTGGTGCAGGTACTTCAGTTTCAGCAGATCGTCGTACAGGTGGCCGTACAGCTTGCGCCCCTTCACGCGCTCTTCCACCAGCCGTTCGATGCGGGTCAGGCGCTTGCGGGTCTCGCCTTCGCCCAGGCCGTCCAGGCCCTGCGCGAACTGCTCGGACAGCGCGCCCACCGGATCGTCGCGGTCCAGGTCCAGGCGGTCGTACTCGGCGGTGGACGCATCGAACAGCCAACGCAGCCAGCCCAGGTGGTCGCTGCGGTAGGCGGCGTTTTCCGGCAGCGCGAAGAACGGTGCGTCCGGGTCGGGCTGCAGCTTGTCGTTCAGTACGAACGGCAGCACCTGGCGCACATCGTCCAGGGCCACGGTGGTGTTGCCGCGGAAGTAGGCCATGGCCTTGGCAAACATCAGCAGTGTCATCAGGTTGCGCACGGACAAGCCGTTGCGGGTCTGGCAGCCGAGGTCCTTCATGCGGTCGCGGCCACTGTCGGCGGCGGTCAGCTGTGCCCAGTCGGCGCCAGCCAGGCGCGCGGTGTCCTTGGTCATGTATTCGAACTGCGCACCGGCGGTTTCCATCAGCTCGAACTGGCTGCTGAAGAATTCGATACGGCGGCGCACATCCTGCGGAACCTCGACCGCGCGGATTTCCTGCAGCAGCTGGTCACCCTCGGCCTCGGTGAAGATGATGTCGCGCGGCACGACTTCTTCGGGGCGGATGTCCTGTTCGATGCGCAGCAGCATCTCTTCCAGGAAGCGCGGGTTGAATGCCAGCGCCTGCACGACCACGTCGATGCGGTCGCGCAGGGCCTCGATCACCTGGTAGGTGCCGCCTCCGCGATCATCGTTGGCGGTCAGGTACCAGGCCGATTCGGGGCATTCGTAGACGTGGTTGAGGATTTCGGCGTAGTTGTCGCCCATCACCGTGAGCAGGGCGCTCTGGGTGCGGGTGGGAATGCGGTTGTACTCGTCGATGATCTTCACCCGCATGCTCAGCCAGCTGCGCCAGGCGATGCGGATCTGGTTCATGTCCTGGGCGGCGACCAGGTCGGCCGGCAGCGGGTTGCCAAGCAGATCGGCAATGGTCATCTGCGGGTGGCCGTGCTGCATGGCGCGGCGCACCTCGCGCACCGGGTAGCCGGCCAGCACCCCCATCAGGATGGCGCTGGCGGTCTTGCCACGACCGGGCCCGCCCACGAACAGGCACTTGCGGCGGGTGGCGAAGGTCAGCAGCGGCAGCAGCACGTAGCTGGAGTAGCTCTGCGCCGACGGCAGGGTGAGCGGACGGCGGCTGTCACCCACGTTGAACCGCGGTGACGGACCGTCGTGGTATTCGATGTCGTAGTGCGGGCTGATGATCGCGTTGTTGACGATCCAGAAGTAGGCCTGGCGCAGCTTCTCGTCCAGCGCCAGCGGGGCCGCAGCGGCATCACCGGGCAGTGCCACCGGGCCCGCGTACAGTTCGGCCACATCGAAGCTGCGTGGCGCCGGCTCGGCGCGGGGATTGGTCGGCGCCTGCGAAAGACGCTGGAACAGATTGAACGGGGGCACGCAGATCCTTGGGTGACGGCCTGCCCGGATTGTAGAACGGCCGCGCGTGGTCTGCGCCCTGCGGCTGGGGAAACGTCGGGGAAACGTCGACTGGGTAGGGTCGGTTGGGGATGCGCGACCGGGCTTTGCCGACTGGGAATGTCCGACTGGAAATGGTCGGCTGGAAATGGTCGGCTGGAAATGGTCGGCTGGAAATGGTCGGCTTGGTAGAGTCGACTGTTAGTTGTGTAAACCCACTACGTTATTCAGCGGCACTCTGGAGATAGGTGGCTGGCCGCCGATCCCCATATGGGGACGGTGCCAGTTGTAGTGGTGCAGCCATTGGGTCAGCACGGAATTGCGTTGGTCCGACGGCGTTAAACGGGCATTTTTATGGTTGTTCATCCGGGCTCTTTGGGATCTGGAGAGGTGTGGTAACCACCATTTTCCAGAGATGTCCCGGATGAACAACGTACAGAGAGATCACAACTAACAGTCGACTCTACCCCGTCGTTGCCTCCCGTCGTCGCCGTCCCGTCGTGGCCCCCCAGTCGTCGCCGTGCCGTCGTTGCCCCCAGTCGTCAGCGTCCCGTCGTTGCCACCCAGTCGGTGTCATCCGTCGCCGGGGTCCAGTCGCCGCCATCCGGCTGCCGCACCGATCTACAATGGCCCATGGCCGCATCGCCCACCCTGGACCAGTTGCGCCGCTACGCGGTGTCACGCACGTTGTTCGCGCCTACCACGCTGATGGCGGCGATTCGTCGCCTGGGGTTCGTGCAGGCCGATCCGATCCGCGCGCCTGCCCGTGCACAGGACCTGACCCTGCGGCACCGGGTGAAGGACTACCGCGCTGGTGACCTGGAGCGCCGCTATGCGCGGCTGCCGGTGGAAGAAGACTGCCTGGTGAACTACGGCTTCCTGCCGCGCGAGCACGTGGCGCTGATGCACCCGCGCGTGCCCAAGCGGGCCTGGGATGCGGCCACCCGGCGCCGCGCCGAGCAGGTGCTGGCATTCGTGCAGGCGCAGGGTGCGGTGCACCCGCGCGAGGTGGACCAGGTCTTTGCGCATGGACGGGTGACCAATTACTGGGGCGGCACCAGCAACGCCAGCACGCAGCTGCTTGATGGCATGCACTACCGCGGGCTGCTGCGGGTGCAGCGGCGTGACAGTGGCACGCGCATCTACGCACCGGCGCTGCACGCGCCGCTTGAGGCCGATGGCCTGACCGCGCAGCAGCGTGCCGAGGCCTTGCTGGCCCTGGTGGTGCGCAAGTACGCGCCGCTGCCGGCGGCCAGCCTGACTTATCTGGTGCGGCTGCTGGGCTACGGCGCTCCGCACCTGGCCGCGCCGCTGCAGCAGGCCCTGCGCGACGCGCGCGCGCAGTTGGCCAGCTGCACGGTCGATGGCACGGTCTGGTTCTGGCCGGCCGACGAGAACCCGCGTTCGCGACGCCACGCAGTGGATGAGGCCGTGCGCCTGCTGGCGCCGTTCGATCCGGTGGTCTGGGACCGTCGCCGCTTCGAACAGCTGTGGGGCTGGGTCTACCGGTTCGAGGCCTATACGCCTGCACCCAAGCGGCGCTTCGGCTACTACGCGTTGCCCCTGCTGTGGCACGACCAGGTGATTGGCTGGGCCAACGTGGCGGTGGCCGGCGGCCAGCTGCTGCCGCAGTTCGGTTACATCGGCGGCGCCGCACCGCGCGGTGCGGCGTTCAGCAACGCGCTGGACGATGAGCTGCAGCGCATGAGTCGTTTCCTGCTGGACTAGCGCCCGCCATCTCCGCGCGGCGACCGGCGGACGCGGGCACGCGCGCGGTATAGATGGTCATCGGCGCGGTGGATGGTGTCGGCCACGCTTTCGCCGGGCACATGCTGCGCTGCGCCCATCGAGAAGGCGCAGGGCGAATCGCTGCAATGATCGTTGTACCAGCGCTCCAGTTCCTGCAGCCGTGCCGGGTCGGGGTTGTTGGACACCACCAGGAATTCATCGCCACCCAGCCTTACTACGGCCTCGTCCTTGCCCAGCGGTGTACGCAGGAAGGTGGCGAAGCCGACCAGGATCGCATCGCCGCGGCGATGGCCTTCGCTGTCGTTGATCTGCTTGAAGTGGTCCAGGTCGAACACCAGGCAGGCCCAAGCTTGTCCGGTCTGCGCTTCCAGGGTGTGCAGGTAGCGCCGGTTGTTGCACTGGGTCAGCGGATCCTTGAAGGACAGTTCGCGCAGCTGCTGTTCCTGGGTGCGCAGGGCGGTGACATCCTGCGCGTGGCCCAGCACATAGGGCGGCTGGGCTTCCGAATCCAGCACGTTGTGGTAGGCCCAGTAGCGCCGGGTGCCATCGGCGGCGATCAGTTCAATCACGCCCGAATCGGTGTGGTTGGCGCCGATGCGGCGCAGATAGGCGGCAAAGTGGTCCTGCTTTTCCTCGGGCATGAACTCGCCCAGGCTGCGGCCGACCACGTGCGCTTCGTCGTAGCCCAGCGACTGCATGGCGGCGGGGTTCACCGAGGTGAGCGTGCCATCCAGGGTATGGGTGCAGATCAGCCCCAGGCTGTAGTGGAACAGGCGCCGGTAGCGCACTTCGCTGGCTTCCAGCGCATCGCGGGTGCTGCGTTCCTCGCTGATGTCCTGGATGGCGCCGACCAGCCGCTGGCGGCCTTCGACGATCTGCCGGTTGCCGACCACGCGCACCCAGATGTCGCGCCCATCGGCGGTGGTCATCGGCAGCTGCAGTTCGTACGGTGTGCCTTCGTCCACGCAGCGCTTCACCGCCGTCTGGATGATGCCGCGGGTGTCGGGCCGGTAGAAGGACAGGGCGGTGGCCAGCGTGGGTTCGTAACTGGAACGCACGCCGTGGATCTGCTTGGTTTCGCGGGTCCAGCGCACTTCGCCGGTGGCCAGCTCCAGTTCCCAGCCACCCACGCGCGCGGCGGTGTTGGTGCGCTCCAGGAAATCTTCGCTGCGCTTCAGTTCGCGGTGCAGCACGCGCGCTTGTTCCACCTGGGCCAGCAGCGCGCTGCGTTGTTCCAGCACCTGGGTGGTGACCCGGCCCAGGTGCACCATCAGTTCGCGCTGCGAGGGCGAGAGCACGCCGGGCAGGGTGTCGAGCAGGCACAGCGTGCCGATCTGTGCGCCGTGCGCCGTTTCCAGCGGAATGCCCGCGTAGTGGCGGATGCGCGGCCCGCCCAGCACCAGCGGGTTCTGCTGGAAACGTGGGTCCTGGCGCGCATCGGCAACTTCCATCAGCCCCTGCTGCTCGATGGCGTGGGTGCAGAAGGAGATGTCACGCGGCGTTTCGCAGGTGCCTTCCAGGCCGATGTTGGCCTTGAACCATTGGCGATCGTGGTCGACCAGCGAGATCAGGCCGGTCGGCATGCCGGTGGCGGCGCGCGCGGCCGCCACGATGGCGTCGAACACGGGTTCCGGTGCGGTATCCAGCACCCCCAGGCGATTCAGTTCTTCAAGTCGGGCGACTTCATCCATGGCAAGCATGTGCTGTGTAGGGAAGTGTGGTGCTGCGACCTGCGGTCCGATGCTGACAATGAACGGGTTATGCTGATGCGCACACCAGTGAAGCGTGCGTCAATGCGGGGTACTGGCGCATTGACGCAGTTCACGAAGCAGTGCAGCCACGCGCGCCGCACGCTTCCTGTTGCATTGCCGCATTCAACGCCGCGCGTGCGCCACCAGGGCCAGCACCACCGCACCGGCGGCCACGCTGGTATGGCCCGAATACAGCGCCAGCCCCAAGCCAAGGCCGCGCAGTGCGATGGCCACGCCGAGCGCCATCAGCAGCAGGCTCCAGCCAGCCAATCGCCAGCGCCGTGAACTTGCCGGCACGAGGCTGCGGCCCAGCAGGTCGCGCTGGTGGCGTTCCATCGCCAGCGCCAGGCAGGCAAAGCCGGCGCCGCACAGCAGCAACAGCAGGGCGTGCATCACGAGGCCACCCCGCTGGCAGCCGCAGTGCGTGGCGCGCGTGCACGGGCGACTCGCGGAGTGAAGCGCCAGGTGCGCCAGGCCAGACAAGCGTGCAGGCCGGCCAATGCCAGCAGGGTCAGGTCGGTACCGGCAAAGGCCCAATCGGCGGCCGGCAGGGTGACCCACAACGGGCGTGCGGTGGTCGCTGCGTTCAGTACCGGCACCAGGGCCAGCAGCATCGCCGCCAGGCAGAACTGTTCCACCCAGGCGCGTTTGGGCGTGCGCAGGCAGGCATGGACCAGCATGGCTGCCCACACGATGAAGAACACATGCACTTCCCAGGCGGCCCGTTGCGGCAGGCTGATCGGCAGCAGGCGGTTGGCCCAGAAGAACGCTGCCATCGCCACCGACAGCCCGGCGACGGTGGCGATGTTCAGGCGTTCCACCAGGCGGAAGCCGAAGTACGGCCGCTTCGGGTCTGGCAGTTGGCTGCGCCGTTTCACTGTCCACAGCACCAGGCCGGTGCCGACCATGGCCGTGCCGACCAGGCTGACCACGAAGTACAACCAGCGCGTGGCGGCGTCGGCGAAGCGGCCCAGGTGCAGGCCGTACAGCACGCCCTGGGTCTGCGCGGCCGCGCCGGAATGTTCCTTGGCCTGCAGCAGGCGGCCGCTGCTGCCATCGAACAGCAGGTAGTGCGGCGTGGTGGACACACGGCTGGACTGCGCACGCACCACGGCCACCCGCGCGGCGGCATCGCCGGGGTTCTGCACCTGCACGGCGCCGATGCTGCCGACCCCCCAGCGCTGCTCGGCCTGGGCGACCAGTGGCGCGACATCGACCAGCGCGGCGGCTACGCCGGCGGCAGGCTGGCGTGGCAATGACAGCCGCATTTCACTGGTCACCTGCTGTTGCTGGCGCTTGTCAGGCAGTTTCGACAGGCCCCAGGGCATGTACAGCACCGCCAGCATGACCAGCCCGCTCCAGGTGATCATGAAGTGGAAGGGCAGGCCCAGCACCGATACCGCCGCATGGCCATCCAGCCACGAGCGCTGCCCCTTGCCCCAGCGGAAGGTGAAGAAGTCGGCGAAGATCTTCTTGTGGGTGATCACCCCGCTGACGATGGCCACCAGCATGAACATAGCGCACAGGCCGACGATCCAGCGCGCCCACAGCGCGGGCATGTAGTGCAGGTTGAAGTGGAAGGCGTAGAAGAAGTCACCACCGGCAGTTTCGCGCGAGGGCAGCGGCGTGCCGGTGGCGGCGTCGAACAGGCCCGACTGCATGCCGTGGCGACCGCCACCCCCGCCCGCGGGCGCCCACATGGCCGCTACCCAGGGCGTGCGCGCGGTGGGCAGGGTCAGGCTGATCTGGCGGGCGCCGGGGCTGTCGTGCTGAAGCTGCGCAATGAGCCGTGCGCTGGTTTCTGCCGGGGGCGGCAGCTGCTGCGGCGTGGCGATCTCCGGCCGCGTGTAGCGCGAAATCTCGTCGCGGAAGTAACTGGCGGTGCCGGTCAGGAACATGGCGTACAGGATCCAGCCGGCCAGCAAGCCCACCCAGATATGCAGGTCGGACATGGTCTGGCGGATGCCACGTGGCTTGCTGGCGCGTGTGGCAGTGGTCGTGCTCATGCGCCCCCCGTGCCGTGCACGGCCAGCGTGACCAGCCACAGTGGCACCGCCAGCAGCGCCAGGCCGGCCCATGCGCGGCGCGCCGAGCGTACGGCGAACACCCACACCACCGCGCCGGCATACAGCAGGAAGCTGGCCAGCATGCCGGTGAACACCGCCTGCTGCGGGTCGATGGGCAGCGACAGCGCGGCCACGCTGCACAGCGCGGCCAGCAGATAGCCACCCAGCAGGGCGGCGACAATACGTGACAGCAGCGGCAGCCATGCGGCCAGCGCTGCCCAGCGGGAATCAATCACCGGAACAACCTCCAGGGCGCCACGCCGCGCGGACGTGGCGCGGGCAGGGATCAGAAATCAACCGTGGCTGAAAGCACGGCGGTGCGCGGTGCGCCCAACCCGGAACCGAGGCTGCCGGCCCAGTACGCCTTGTTGGTCAGGTTCTGCACGCTGGCGCGCAGCACCAGCGGCTTGCCTGCGGCATGGGTGGCATAGCGCGCGCCCAGGTCGTATACCGTGCGGCCGGGCACCCATTGGCTGTTGTCGGCGTTGATATAGCCCTTGGACAGGCTGATGGCATTGCCGGTGACGGTCAGGCCCGGCAGGCCGGCCACGTCCCATTCCAGGCCCAGCTTGCCCTGCCACTGCGGGGTGGCCGTGGCCAGGCGGCCCTGGTTGATGCCGCCCTGGGTGCGGGTCAGCTTGGGCTGCAGCCAGCCGATGCCACCGACCACCCGCAGCTGTTCGGTGGCCTGGCCGAACACGCTCCATTCCACGCCACGGTTGCGCTGCTGGCCCCCAAACGAAAACACATTGCTGGCCGGGTCGGTGTAGGAGGCCGGCTTGTTGATCTCATACACGCTCAGCGAGCTGGCCATGCGCCCCAGGTCCAGCTTGGCGCCGGCTTCGCGCTGGCGCGTTTTGTAGGGCGGGAACACTTCGCCGGCATTGGCGGCGGTGACCGGTGCAGTGCTGCCCTGGCTGAGGCCTTCGATGTAGTTGGCGTACAGCGACAGTCGTCCGCTGGCCTTGAACAGCAGGGCGGCGGCCGGCGTGTTGGCGCTGGCGTCATAGCGCGCCGTGCGCTTGCCGCTGCTGCCATCCAGGGTATCGCTGAGCACGTTCTGGCGGCGGATGCCCAGGGTCAGCTGCACGCGTTCGTCGGCGAATGACAGGGTGTCGGCAATGCCGACCGTGGTGGTGCGCACTTCGCCGGTCTTGGGCAGCGCAGCGTTGCTGTAGCTGCGGTCGATGGCCGGACCCCAGTGGGTATCGTAGATATTGGTGACCCAGTCACTGGCCAGCATGTTGCGCAGGAAACCGAAGCGGTACTCGTGGTGGTACCAGGCCGCGCTGACGGCCACCGCGTGGTCGACCGCGCCGGTGCGGAAGCGCGCCGTCAGGCCGGCTTCGGCGGTGTCCTTGCTGTACTTGAAGCGCTGGTGGGCGAAGTTGTTGCGGAAGTCGCCGGCGGCGTTGGTGATGAGCGTGGTACCGCTGGCGATGGAGTCGAAATCGGTATTGCCATGGCCATAGGCGGCGTGCGCGGACAGGTGGTCGTTGATCTCCATTTCCCAGCGCAGTGCGGCGCCCCAGTCCTTGACGTTGCTGAAGGTCCAGTCCGGTGCGAACAGGGTGTCGGCCTTCGGCGGGCGCGGTACGGCCAGGCCGCTGGCCAGCGAGACGCCGCGGTTCAGGCCATCCACGTGGTCACGGCTGGCGAACACATCCATTGACACGCGGCTGCGCTCACCGCGCCAGTCCAGGCCCAGCGAGGCCAACTGCGCGCGATGCTGCTGGTTGTCGGTGGCGGTGTCGCCAGAGCGATGCACGGCGTTCAGGCGCACGCCGAACTGCTTGTCCGCGCCGAAGCGACGGCCGATATCCAGATGGCCGCCCAGCTGTGCATCGCTGCCATAGCTGGCGGTGAAGCGGGTCAACGGCACATCGTCGGCGCGCTTGGGCACCAGGTTGATCGCCCCACCCACCGAACCGCCGGGCGGCATGCCGTTCAACAGCGCGGACGGCCCCTTCAGCACTTCCACCCGTTCGGCCAGCTCGGGCGAGACGCGGTAGTAGGGAATCAGGCCGTACAGACCGCCGAAACCGATGTCCGAGGAAGCAACGCTGAAACCGCGGATGCTGAAGTAGTCGGTGATGCCGCCGGTGGAGCCGCCGTTGTAGACGCTGGGATCGGTGGCGGCGATCACCCGCACCAGGTCCGGTGCCTGCAGGTTCTGGATGTAATCGGCGGTGTAGCTGATCGTGTTGAACGGGGTGTCCATGAAGTCCAGTTCACCCAGCAGGCCAGCGCGGCTGCCGCGGGCGACCTGGCCGCCGGCATAGACGCCGCTGTCGTCTGCCTTGTCGGCGCGCACGTTCACCGAGGGCAGCTCGGTGGCAGGGTCGGCGGCGCCGCCGGTGGGGCCTGCTTCGGCGTGCGCGGTGGCGGCCAGCAGCAGCGAGGGCAGCAGCGCCAGGCGTGCGGCGCGCACCAGCGGGCGCAGCGATGGCAAGGGAGAAACGATGACGCGGGACATGGCAATACTCGTCGAGGGGAGGGAGTGGGTTCGGCCAGGGCTACGCCGTCGCGGGCCTGTGCACAGGGCGACGTAGACGGCAAGGTGGCTGGCAGAACGCACGCCGTTCCTGCGGCGGGCAGGGGCGCGGACTGTGGCTGGGTGCAACGGTTCCGTACCCTGCACGGGCACGGAGCTGGAACAGGGGTCAGATGTCGTCGGCGAGGTCGTCGACATCCTGCAGGCCACCGCCCTGGTCCAGCACACGCTGGTAGTTCAGGCGACGGCGCTGGTCGGTTTCGGTGGTGGTTTCGCCGCGCTTCCAATAGCCGGCCACGGCCACGGTCTCGCGCGGCAGGCCAGCGTGCTGCAGGAAATGACGGCGCAGCTCACGCATTTCCTCGCGCTCACCGGCGGCCCAGACCACGCTGCGGCGGCTGTCGGCCACGCAGGCCTGGGCGGTGCGCAGCAACGGGGTGGGGTCGGTCGGCGTGGGGGCGTCCAGGCGGTGTACGTGCACGCCCTCGATGGCCGGCAGTTCGTCTACCGCCTGCGCGTCGTCGCTGGCGATCCAGAGATCGGCCCGCAGTGCGGTTGGCCATTGCTGCAGCAGGGCAGACACGGCCGGCACGGCACTGGCATCGGCAAACAGCAGCGCATGGCCGCCGGCCGCTTCGGGCACCTGCAGGTGCGGGCGCGGTCCGGTCAGCGCGAACACATCCCCCGGCTGCAGGGCACGCACCCAGGCCAGCATGGGGCCGGGGGCGGCATGCAGCACCACGTCGAACACGAACTGGCGCTGTGCGGTATCCACGCTGCGCACGGTGTAGATGCGCGAGACATCGTCGAACGCGGCGCCCAGCTGGATGCGTACGGCGGTGTTGGCGCGCAGCCAGGGCGCCAGCGGCGCATGTGCCGGCAGGCGGCAGGTGACCCGCAGCAGGCTGGGCGTGGCGTGGCTGGTGTGGACCACGGTGACCTGCAGCGCCTGCAGGCCACGATCGTGGTCGGCGCCGCGCAGCGTGCCCTGGACGGGCGCGGCGGTGGGAAGAACAGACATCGGCAATCCAATCCGGGTACGAATGCGAATTAGTTACATCATAGTAAACTAAATTCGCGGTACTGCAACGCGGCCGCTACCGCGCGCATTGACCTGCGCCCGCGCGGTGACCACCATGGCCGGGTTCCTGTCCACCAGCCGCACCGGAGTTCCATGGCTGCACCCCACACACCTGCCGCGCGCGGCCGACCGCCGTCGATCACCCGCGAGCGGATCGCCGATGCCGGCATTGCGATGACCCTGCCGAAGCTGAGCATCGTGGGCGTGGCCGGGCTGCTGGGCGTCAGCCATATCGGGCTGTACAAGCATGTGGCCAACCTGGCCGCGCTGCGCAGCCTGGTGGCCGAGGTCATCTTCGAGCGCTGGCAGCCACCGGCCGTAGACGCAGGGCGGGGCAGTACGCTGCAGGCCGACCTGCTGGCGTTCCATCGTTCGCTGCGCGCCCTGGTGGACCAGAATCCGGGGCTGGCCCCGTTCCTGGCCACCCACGGTGCCAAGACCGAACAGATGGTGCTGCGCATCCAGCAGCACCAGGCCGCGTTCGCCGCTGCACATGGTCTGTCGGTTGCGCAGGCGGCGTGGCTGCTGTCCACCGTGGCCTACCACTGTGTTGCGCTGGCCGATACGGTGTACTCGCGCCACCTGCCCATCGACACCGACCGCCGCCCCTACGATGCGGCGGCGGCCGAAGCCGAGTTCGAACGGGGCATGCAGGCCTTGATCGACGGCGCGGTGGCCATGCTGTCGCAGGTGGAACGCTAGCGCAGCGGCGCCACCAGGATCGCCGCGTCCAACACCGGCAATGCCTGCGGCGCCTGCCCCGAGGAGGCGACCAGGCGGATTTCCAGCGTGGTGCTGCCGCCCGCGGCGGCCGAAAGCCCGCTGAAGGCCGCCAGCTTCTGCGGCAAGGGCACCGCGAACGTGGTCGGATGGCTGTGGTCCATGCCCGGCATGCTGGGACCGAAGAACGACACCGTGCCGGCATAGTACGGGCTGTCCGCATCCACGCTGCGCACGCCGGCCGGGGCGTTCACCAGCACGTCGAATTCGCGCGCATTCTGCAGGCCCTGCGGGCGCTCCAGAGTGACTTCGGCAATCAGCTGGCGCGGTTCGGTGGCGGCCAGGTGTGCACGCACGGCCGCGCGCGGTACGGCCACACGCACCGCGTCCTGCGCACGGGTGCCGCGCACCAGGGTTGCTTCGGCGGCACCAGGAACAGCAGCGGCCGCCGCGCTGGCCACCGCGTTGGCACCGGCACCGTACGCGTAGTCGTAGTCGTAGTCGAAGGCCTGGGTGGTGAAGAAATCGCGCGCCGTCTTGTTGCCCACCGGGCGGCCCTGGGCATCGACGAAGAAGCGGAAGGGTTCGCGCATGAACTGTTCGCGGGTGGCCGGATCGGTGGGCATGATCGGGCGGCCGAAGCGTTGCTGCTGCTTGGTCCAGACATCCCACAGGCGGTCCATGTTGGCGTGGTGCAGGTAGAAGATCGGATCCAGCGGTGACAGGAAGTTGGTCATGTTGCCGTAAGGGCCGGGATCGACCGCGCCGACGCCGCCAATGCAGTTGTGCACCTTGTTGTGCGGGAAGCCTTCCAGCACCGAGAATTTCGTGGCGCCGTCGGGTTGCAGCACGTGCGAGGCGGTGCGCGAACTGGTGAAACTGCGGCTGATGTCGGGGTTGTTGAAGTCCTGCGGTGACAGGCCGGCGCGGATGGTATCGGGCGATACCGCCGAGGCGGTCTTCGGGTCCAGTTGCGGGTGGTCGTTCCACAGGTAACGGGCGCCGCAGGTGACCGCGTAGGCGGCATTGCCGGAAATGCCGGTCTGTTCCTTGGCGTTGTAGCCGGTCACATCGTTCCAGACATCGTCCATGCTGTTGTAGCCGCGCAGCGACAACTGCTTGCGCTGGTCCGGGTCCAGGGTGGCCCAGTAGCGCTGCAGAGCCGGTTTGATGAAATCGGTGAACACCGCCAGGTTGCGGGTGTAGCGCGAATAGGCCGCGTCGGTGGGGGTCAGCACGCCCTCGAACATCGACGGTGGGATCTTCGGCAGTTCGGTCCAGTCCCAGTACGGCATGGCGAATTGCGGATCGCCGCTGAGGCTGCGGATGGTCTGTTCGAAGTAACCCACATAGCCGCGGTGCCAGACGAAGAACCACCAGTTGCCGTGCGGGCAGTCCATCAGGTGCACGAAGGCATTGCGGAACCAGTTGCGTGGATCGTCGGGCGGCAATGCCAGCATGGCGCGGATGCCGCGCGCATAGCTGGCCAGCATGCGCTGGCCCTGTGGGCTGGTGACGCTGTAGCGCTGGAAGCGCGCCGCGCCGGCTGCGGCGGCTGCAGGGGCATCGTCGGCCAGTGCCGCCGGCGCCAGCGAGGCCAGCGATGCGCTGGCGGTGGTTGCGAGGAAATCACGTCGTGTGAGGCGCATGGCATCCTTCCTGGTGTGTGGTGGAACCGCATGGGGTCGCACAGCACGGCAGGGGCCGGCGGCGTGGCCGCGGGCCCAACGGATACATCCCGTCCGTTGCCTGCCCGTGGCGGTCGCGCAGCGGCAACCGGGGGCAGGCGGCCGTAGTATAGGCACCGCCTGCGGCCCGGTTCTGGGCAGCAGGGCACACTCGGAAAGACGCTGCGCCGGTGGTCAGCGCGATCCCTGGGGGTTCAGGTAGAGGCGGGCGCCATCGGCGTCCCGGCGCCCTGACCAGCGGCCGCTGCCGCTCTGGCGGAAGCGCGCGATCACCGTGTTGTTGGTATCGGTCAGCAGCAGGTCGTTGCCCGACAGCAGCCAGCGGTTCACCGAGAACACGCCGTCGGGGCAACCGGCCGGCACCCAGGCGCCGTAGCCACCGAACCAGGTGCTGTCCTTCAGTTCAATGGTGCAGCTGTTGCCGCCTTCCTGGCCCAGGGTCCACTGCCCGAACAGATCGCGTTCGTCCACATCGTCGCGCCGGTGGCGTGCGCCATGGCCCCGGCTCTCACCCCAGTCGTCGTCAGCGCCGTCGTCGATGCTGATGTCGATCTCGCTGCGGCTGCTGCGTGTCTGGGTAGTCTCGCTGGAGGTGGTCTGCGTGGTGGTGCTCTGTTCGCCCACCGGTGGCGGGGCGTCCTGCGCGGTGGCGGGCAGGGGGCCTGCCAGGGCCAGGCTGGACGACATCAACAGCAGCACGGAACGGGTGCGGATGACCATGGTCGGTGCCTCGAGGGGAGCGGCGGAAGGGCGCGCGCGCCCAGCCTGGCCCCGGCCCTGCATCGGAGGCGTGAACTAGCCGGTCTGCGCCAGTGCAACCCGCACCCGGGTGGCCAGCTCGTCGATGGTGAAGGGCTTGCCGATCAGCTGCACCCGGGCATCGAGCACACCGTCGTCCACCAGCGCATTGCGGCTGTTGCCCGTTGCGTACAGCACCTTCAACCCGGGATGCCGGGCCAGCGCCTGCTCGGCCAGCTGGCGACCGTTGACTTCAGGCATCACCACGTCGGTGAACAGCAGAGCGACGTTCGGATGGGCATCGAGCAGGGGCAGGGCGCTGGCGGCGCCATCTGCGGACAGTACGTCGTAGCCCAGCTCGGTCAGCGCATCGACCGAGAAGCGGCGCACCGCCTCGTCATCGTCCACCACCAGGATGCGCTCGGCGCCCCCGTCCGGCGGCGTGGCGGGGCTGCGTGAGGGCGGCCGCGCCGACGGCGCCGCTTCACCCAGCAGGCGCGGCAGGTAGACGCGCACGCAGGTGCCGTTGCCGGGGCTGGAGTCCAGCGCCACATGGCCCGCCGACTGCTGCACGAAGCCATAGACCTGCGACAGCCCCAGGCCCGTGCCCTGGCCGACGTCCTTGGTGGTGAAGAACGGATCGAAGGCGCGCGCCTGCACGTCCGGCGCCATGCCGGTGCCGGTGTCGCTGACCGCGATCAGCACGTAGTCGCCTGCAGGAATGCCGGGATGGGACGCCGCGTTGCCGATGTCGATGCGGCAGTTGCCGGTCTCCACCTTCAGGCGACCGCCGCCGGGCATGGCATCGCGGGCATTCACGGCCAGGTTCAGGATCACGTTTTCCAGCTGGTTGGCGTCGGCGTGGGTCCACCACAGATCGCGGCCCAGTACGGTTTCCAGCATGATGCTGCTGCCCAGCGAATGCACCAGCAGATCGCTCATGCCGGCCAGCAGGTGATTGCTGTCCAGGGCGACCGGTTGCAGCGGCTGCTGCCGCGAGAACGCCAGCAGGCGCTGGGTCAGCTGCGCGGCGCGCTGGGCGCCATCGAGCGCCATTTCAATGTAACGGTGGGCGCGGCTGTCGCCACTGTCGATACGCAGTGCCAGCAGATCCAGCGGGCCGATCACCGTGGCCAGCATGTTGTTGAAGTCATGTGCGATGCCGCCGGTCAACTGGCCCACCGCTTCCATCTTGCGGCTCTGGCGCAGGGCATCTTCCACCCGCAGGCGTTCGGCCACTTCGGCGTGCACGCGTGCTTCCAGCTGCTCGTTCAGTTCCTGCAGGCGCGCATCGGCGGCTTTGCGGCGGGTGATATCGATGGCCACGCCCAGCATGCGCACGCACTGGCCATGCTCGAAGATGCCGCGCCCCTTGGCGGCCACCCAGCGCAAGATGCCGTCTTCCTTGCCGACGGTGCGGTATTCCACATCGTAGCTGGCACGCCGGGCCGGATCTGCGGCCGCATCCAGCGCGGCCAGGGTGGCGTCGCGGTCGTCGGGGTGCAGGCCGGCGCGGAAGTCGTCCATGGTTACGTGTGCACCGGCGGAGATGCCGAACATGGCCTTGGTACGGGCCGGCCAGATCAGCAGGTCGCGCACCAGGTCCACATCCCAGAAGCCCTGTTCACTGGCGTCGGTGGCCAGGCGCAGGCGCTCCTCACTATCGGCCAGCGCGGCTTCGGCGGCCTTGCGCGCGGACAGGTCCAGCATGGCACCGATCATGCGCAGCGGCTGACCCTGTGCATCGCGCAGCACCGCGCCGCGGTCCAGTACATCGGCATAGCTGCCATCGGCGCGGCGGAAGCGGTACTCGTCCATCCAGGCGCTGCCCTGTCCGTCGATCACGGCGTGGATGCTGGCATCCACCCGTGCGCGGTCGTCAGGATGGATGTGGTCCAGCCACCACTGCGCCGTGGAGGTCTTCACCGCGTGGCCGAACAAGTGGTTGACCGCTTCGTTCCAGATCACGTGGCCATCGACGATGCGCCAATCCCAGATGGCATCGTTGGTGGCCTGCGCGGCCAGCCGGTAGCGCTCCTCGATATCCAGGCGCTCGGCTTCGGCGGCCTTGCGGTCGGTAATGTCCAGCGAGGTGCCGACCAGCCCGATGACGGTGCCATCGGCATCACGCAGTGGCGCCTTGGTGGACAGCCACCAGGCCTGCCGGCCATCGGCGTAGCTGATCTTCTCTTCCAGCTGTTCGGTGCGGCCACTGGCCATGATGCGTTCGTCGGTGGCCATCACTGCCGCGGCCTGCGCGGGGTCGCCCAGCAGTTCGGCGTCGGTCCGGCCCACGTACTGCTGCGGCGGCAGGCCGATCAGTTCGGTGGCGCCATGGTTGCCCATCAGCAGGCGGCCCTGGCGGTCCTTGGCGTACATCACACCGGGCGCGGCTTCCATGAACGAGCGCAGCAGCGCCTGTGCCTGGTCGCGTTCGGCCTGCACGCGCAGGCGCTCGTCAATGTCGATCAGCACGCCGGGGAAGCCGGTCGCGCGGCCGCTGGCATCGCGCTCGATGCGGCCGATGCCTTCCAGCCAGTGGTACTGCCCGTCCTCGCCACGCGCACGGTAAGGGTGGGCGAAGCGGTCGCCTTCGCGCACGGCGGCGTCGATGGCGGCGGTCAGCCCGGGCAGGTCGTCGGGGTGGATGGCGCCCAGCACGTCGTGCAGCTGCAGCTTCTGCCCGGCCAGTGCCGGGTCCAGGCCGAAGGCGCGGGCCAGGTAGGCATCCACGGTCAGCTGGTCGTTGGTTACGTCCCAGAACCAGGTGCCGACGATGGCGCCGGCGGCCAAGGCCATGTTCACGCTGGCCGCAGCGCGTGCCGCAGGGAAATCGTTCGGGGGTGCAGCGTTCACGGCGGTCTCGGCAGCTAAAGAGTGGGCCCCGGCCGCCAGCGGCGGGGGCGCCAGTCTAGATCAGCCGGGTGTGGTCAGGGCGTGGTGCCCGGTGGCCCGTTGCGGTCGGGATCGGGCGCGACCCGTGCCACCCGCTTGCGGTAGTCATGCACGTTGTCACCGCGCACGCGCCGTTCCTGGGTGCCGGTAATGCTGTCCACCCGCCGGTCCGAGCCGGTGACCGGCTTGGCGTCGATCTCGGTTTCGTGCTCGAACCCGTGCGACTTGTCGGTGTTGCGGTAGTAGCGGTACAGCGCCCAGTACAGCGCCGTGGCGCCTGCCGGGCCTGCGGCCAGCAACCAGAGACCAGCGTCATCACTCATGTCGTTGCCACCAGGAAGGCGATTGCGAGAGCTTCGATGATCGTGCCGGTGGTGAGCGCGGCCAGCAGCAGCTTCCACTGCTGCACCGGCACGCTGCCCATGGTTTCACCGGTGCGGCCGTTCACCGCGATGTAGTGCAGCATGCCGCCGTTGCGGCCGGGCTGGTGGTAGGAATACAGCCAGACCGGCAGGTACATCGCCACCCAGCGGGTACCGTGCACCTGCAGTTGTTCCTGTTCCCAGCGCACACCGCGGTCGTAACGGTTCACGCTGCGCTCCACCTGCGCGCGGGCAATGGACAGCAGCTGGTCTTCCAGCCGCGGCCGCAGCTTTTCCACGTCCAGGTCGCGCTTTTCCGAGGTGAAGCCGGCCAGGTAGGAGGCGTTCCACTTCACCGCGTTCTTGGTATCGAACGGCAGGATGGTGTTGATGATGTTGTTGGTGTTGGCGCGGGTGTCCAGATTGCCGCGGTCGGCCGAGGATTCCAGCGGCAGATCGTCTACGGTGAAATCCACCTGGCGTTCCACCTGGTAGATGTCGGCATCGTAGTAGGTCTGCTTGTTCTTTTCCGTGCCGCGGGTGTACTCGCGGGTCTTGATCTCGCCCTTGCCGGCCACTGCCGCGCTCACATTGCCGTCCACGATCATGTAGGGCAGGTACACGCCCACCACGTTTTCCGGGGTGAACTGGTCCTTGAACGCCTTCAGCGCGAACATGCGCCGCTTGTCCACGAACTGGCGGATGCGGGCGACGGCGTCGTCCTTGCGGATATGGAACGGCAGCACCGCGTCGGGCACCGCGCCGTTGGCAATCTGCTCGTTCACCCCGAACACGTGCCGGCACCAGTGGCAGCGGGCGGTCATGGTGCTTTCGGTATTGACCGTCACCTCGGCGCCACAGCCGGTGCACTTGAAGGTCATCAGTGCCGACAGGTCGGCATCGATGTCGCGCGCGCCGCTGGCGATCACCGTGCCGCGAAGCTCGCCGATGGCCTCGCCCAGGCCGAAGGCTTCCTCCACGCGGGCGCCGTGCCATTCGTGGCGGCAGAACTGGCAGACCAGGATGTCGGTGCCCAACCGTGGCCGGATATCGGTGGCGCCACACTTGGGACAGCGGTTCAGGCCGTCCTTCAGTTCGCTGGCCGCGGTGTCGATGGCCAGCGGGTCGGGCGCCTCGATCTCATCGCGGATCGCCTGCGGAAGTTTCGAGGTGTCCAGCGGGAAGCTGCCGGGCGGCGGCGGTACATCCTGCGGCGAGCCGGGTCCATCCAGCGCCGCCCCGGGCAGGGGCGGCGGCGTGGGTGCAGCGGGCGGCACGGGGGGCAGGGGCGGCGGGCTGTTGCGTGGATCGGACATGGTGGTGGTCGGTCCTGCCGGTTACAGCCCCAGCGCCTTGGCCTTCAGCGCGTCGTAGTCGCTCTGCGTGATCAGGCCCAGGTCCAGCATTTCCTTGGCCTTTTTCAGCTTGGCCACCGGGTCTTCCGCCGCCGGGGCGGTGGGCTGCTGCAGGTTGCCGGCACCGAACATGCCCGAGGCCATGCCCACGCCCACCAGGCCGGCCGCGCCGCCGTTCTCGCCGGCCGACTGGATGCCCTGGGCCACGCTGGCCTGCAGGTTGGAATTGCCGCGCGCACCGGACAGAGCGTCGGCGCGCTGCACGGTCTTCAGCAGTTCGCGGGTGTTGGCGTCGTACTCGATGGAGACGATGGCCGTCTTGACGATGGCCAGGCCGCGATCGCTCTGCCACTGGTAGGCCTGTTCCACCGCGGCCGACAGGCTCTGCGCGAAGCCGATCGAATCCTGCTGCAGCTTGGTGATGCGGTTGCCCTTGGCCGGGTCGTTGCTGTACAGGCTGAAGGCCGGCGCCAGCGAACCCACCACTTCATTGAACAGCTGGGTGGCGGCGGCATTGTCCATGTCGGTGAAATCGAACACCTGGCCGGGCTGCAGGTAGCTGGCCGGCACGAAGTTCTTCACGAACAGGATCGGGTCAACGATCTTCAGCGTGTACGAGCCACGGGTGACCGCACCAACCTGGGTATTGAGGAAGGCATCGTCCCAGTAGATTTCCGACTGGGTGCCGAAACGGTTGTCCGGCAGTTCCTTCAGCGAGACAAAGAACGCTGCCTGCTGCGAACCGGGCTGGCCGCCGAACTTGAAGCGTTCCCAGCTCTGCTTGATGAAGGTGCTGACCAGCCCATCGCCGGCGAAGATCGATTGCGAGTTCAGATCGTCCGAGCGCCATTCATAGCCACCGGGCTCGGCCACGAAGGCGGTGATGGCACCGTCCTGGAACAGCAGCAGGCCATAGCCTTCGGGCACGACGATCTTCGAGCCGTTGCTGATGATGTTGGACGAACCGCTGGTGTTGGAGCCGCGCCCGGCATTGGTGCCACGCGGCACCGCCGCGAACAGCGCCGCCGTGGACGGCAGGCCCGTCGGCACGGTGTAGAAATCCTTCCACTGGTCGGCCAGAACACCGCCTACCGCACCCTTGACCGCCTGTACCAGACCCATGACCTGCTCCGTGTGGTTGTCTGGGCAGACTATATATCAGCGCGGGCAGGGCGCGTTGGGGGTGGAAACCACCCCCGCTGCGGCGGTTACATCATGGCCCGGTTGATCAGGCCCCAGCCGATCAGCACCACCAGCAGGGCCGGCAGGGTCACAAACGAGGCGATCATCCAGCGCAGGGCCTTGCGCGAGGTGACGGCGGCCGGACCCATCTGCCCGGTCGCCTTCAGCGACGAGGTCTTGTTGGCGTAGACGGTGGCCACGATGCCGAAGGGCCAGAAGCCGCAGAAGATGCTCAGGATCGCGGCGAACAGGTAATCCTTGGGCGGATTGGCCGGTGCTGCATTCTCCATGAAAACGTTTCCTCCATTTTGGAGGCGCGATTATGGGGCAGCCCATGGGCCTTTGGAACGGCACGTTGCGCTTCTAGCGCACGGATTGAGGCACCCGTCGCAACTTGCTGATGTCATAGCCCATCGCCTGGATGCGGGCGACCGCCTGCTGGTACTGGGCCTCGCTCACCTGCGGGGTGCGGGCCATGTACCAGACGTAGTCGCGCTTGCTGCGGCCGACGATGGTCTGGCCGTAGTCCGTATCGACCCAGGCGATGATGTATTCGGCCTGGATGGGCCAGACGAACTGCATGCCCCAGACCGCGCCGGCGCCTTCCGGTTCCACCCGGCCAATGGGGTGCATGGTTTTCAGCGGCGCCTGGAAGCTGCCCTTGCGGTAGGTAAAGGTGGTCTGGATGCGGCCATCGGGGCGCGGTGCGTAGCTTTCCACTGCATCGAAGGCTTCGCGTTCGGGCCAGGACGGAATATGGGCGATCACGTACCAGTCGCCCATGAAACGCGGCACATCCACCGCCGCCGGGCGCGGCAGGGGGCGGGTGTCCTGGCTGCTGCAGCCGGTGCCGATCAGGGCCACGGCCAGCAGGGAAAACAGCGGCGGCATGCGCATGGTGGGCCTCGCTCAGCGGGGGCGGAACAGGTAGTGGGCAACCAGCCACTGCTGGCCGTCGTCGTAGCCGAACAGCTCGGCGCAGGCCATCCAGAACATGCGCCAGCGCTGCCACCACACGCGTGCGGCGGCGTCGCTGCCATAGGTCTGGGCCAGCAAGGGCAGCAGTTCTTCGCGCGCTGCATCCTGGTTGGCCAGCCAATGGTTGGCCGTGCGCTGGTAGTGGGTACCGTCCAGCAGCCAGCGCTGCTGCAGCTGCAGGTCGTGTTGGAAATGCAGCAGGGTATCGGCGGCTGGCATCAGGCCGCCGGTGAAGAAGTGACGACCCATCCAGTTGTCATCGCCTTCGGTTTCGAACGGGTACATCAGCGTGCGGTGCGCGAAGATGTGCACGAACAGCGCGCCGTCCGGGCGCAGCCAGCCGGCGATGCGGCCCAGCAGCTGCGCGTAATTGCGCACGTGCTCGAACATTTCCACCGACACGCAGCGGTCGAAGGCGTGCGCGGGCAGCTCCAGCAGATTCACGTCACGGGTGAGCACCTGCACGTTGCGCAGGCCGCGCGCTTCGCACTGCGCCATGATGTGTGCGCGCTGGCTGTGCGAGTTGGACACGGCGGTGATGCGCGCCGTGGGGTAGCGCTCGGCCATCCACAGGGTCAGCGAGCCCCAGCCGCAACCCAGTTCCAGGATGTCCTGGCCATCGGCCAGGCCGGCGCGCTCGCCATACAGTGCCAGCATCGCATCCTCGGCCTGGTCCAGGGTTTCGTGACCGGTGCGGTAATAGCAGCTGCTGTACTTCAGGCGGTGGCCCAGGCACGCCTGGAAGAACGCGGCCGGCACTTCATAGTGCTGGCGGTTGGCCGCATCCACGTGCAGTGCCAGCGGGCTGCTGGACAGTTCCTGCAGGCGCTGCTGGAACCGTTGCGACTGCGCCTGCAGGCCGCCGGCCTGTTCTTCGGCCAGGCGTTGCGCACACATGCGGCGGATGCCCAGGCGCAGCGCGCCATCGGGCAGCCAGCCGCGTTCGGCCCAGCCGGTCAGTCCGGTTTCAACCAAGGTGGGTGGGGGGAGCGAAGTGACCGCATTCATGGCGAGGGATCCTTGGGCGAGCGGGGGAACCACGGGAAGAACATCGGGGTGCTGCGCTGGTACTGGCGGTAGTCCTCGCCACGGCTGCGCAGCGCCTGTTTTTCGGTGAACGGAACACCGCTGAGGTAGCGCAGGAACACGTACATCAGCAGCGGGCCGGCCCAGGCCAGCCACCACAGCGGCGAGCCCACGGCCAGCAGCACGTAGGCGAACCAGTGCAGCCATTCGAAGAAATAGTTGGGGTGCCGCGAGTAGCGCCAGAGGCCGTCGCGGCAGGTGCGGCCCTTGTTGGCCGGGTTGGCGCGGAAACGCGCCAGTTGGCGGTCGGCCAGGCTTTCACCGCCCACGCTGAGCAGCCAGACTGCCACCGCCGCGGCGATCCAGCCCCCCATCTGCGTGCTGGTATTGGCGGCCACCGCAACGAACGGCAGGGCGAACAGCACTACCAGCAGCGCCTGCGCCATGAAGAAGCCGAAGATCTTGCCTTGGTGGCCGTGCCAGTGTTCACGCAGGTAGCGGTAGCGACCGTCTTCGTCTTCGTGGCGCACGCGCTGCCACAGGTGCAGGGCCAGCCGGGTGCCCCACAGCCCGCCCAGCACCGCCAGCGCGATACGCGGTGCCGGCACCCCCTCACCCAACCAGGCCAGCAGCAGCGCAGCGGCCGCCACGCCCTTGGCCCACAGCACATCGACCACGCCGATGTTGTCGTGGCGGCGCTGCCAGGCCCAACCCCAGCTCATCACCAGCGCGGCGTACAGCAGCACCCACAGCAGGCCGCTCATGGTCGCGCCCTCTGCAGCAGGGGCCGGCGCGGTGCGCGGGCGCCATGGCGGGCCATTCCGACCAGCAGCGGCAGTGCCACCGCCCAGCCCAGGCCCAGCAGCGCCAGGCCCTGCCAACGGGGTTCAGCGAAGGCGACCGCATCGAAACCGCGTGCGGCCGACAGGTAGGCCAGCGGCGCCAGCAGCAGGCCGAACAGGATCGGCAGCAGCCAATGCCGCTGCAGGAAGGCCATCGATGCGGTCAGGGTCATGGCGAAGGCGGCCCACAGCGCACAGATCCACGGCGGTGGTGCCCAGCCGAATGGGGCGGCGGCATAGCGCACGCTGCCGGTGGCGGCCACCACGCCGTCCACCAGCCACGCGCAGGCCAGGGCCAGCGCCAGCAGTTTCAGGTCCAGTCGGGGCTGTGGCGAGGTCATCAACTGGCTGCCGATATAGATCGTCGCGGCCAGCAGGGCCGGCCACTGCCAGCCGCGTGCGGCACCGGCCACGGCGCACAGCCAGACTGCCTGGTTGCCGAGCAGATTGACCCAGGTGCGGCGCATCTCACACCGCCTGCCCGGCATTGCCGGCGGGGCGGAAGCCGGGGCGCGCCAGCAACAGGTGCGACACGCCGATCGAACGTTCCAGGAAGCCGCCCTCGCAGTAGGCCAGATAGAACTCCCACAGGCGGCAGAAGCGCGCGTCGAAGCCTTGTGCCTGCACGGCGCTGCGCTGGGCCAGGAAGCGCTGCCGCCAGGCGCGCAGGGTCAGGGCATAGGAGTGCCCGAAGTCGTGCTGGGCCACCAGCTGCAGGTCGCTGCTGCGGGTCTTGGCGGCCATGATCGCGTTGATGGAGGGAATGAAGCTGCCGGGAAACACGAAGCGCTTGATGTAGTCCACGCTGCGGCGCGCCTGCTCGTAGCGATGGTCTTCGATGGTGATTGCCTGCAGCAGGGCTACACCATCGGGCTTCAGCAGGCGCTGCAGGGTGGCCAGGTAAGTGTCCAGGTATTCGGCGCCAACGGCTTCGATCATCTCGATCGAGACCAGCTTGTCGAACGGCCCCTGCAGGTCGCGATAGTCCTGGGTAAGCAGGACGATGCGGTCCTGCAGGCCGGCCTCGCGCACGCGTTGCTGCGCCAGCGCGTGCTGTTCGGCGGAAATGGTGGTGGTGGTCACATGGCAGCCGTAGTGCCGTGTGGCATGCAGGGCGAAGCCGCCCCAGCCGGTGCCGATTTCCACCACGCGGTCGCCCGGCTGCAACTGCAGCTGCCGGCAGATGCGGTCCAGCTTGCGCTGAGATGCGGCTTCCAATGTTTCCTGTTCGTTGGCGAACAGTGCCGAGGAATACATCAGGTCCGGCGACAGGAACAGGCTGAAGAAGTCGTTGCCCAGGTCGTAGTGGGCGGCGATGTTGCGCCGGCTGCCGGCGCGGCTGTTGCGGCGCAGGCGGTTCCAGCCGCGCAGCAGCCAGCCGCCCACGCGCGCCGGGCCGCGCTCCATGCCGTCTAGCAGGTCGCGGTTGCGAACCAGCAGCTGCACCAGCGCCACCAGGTCCTCACAGCGCCAATCACCGTCGATATAGCTCTCGCCCGCACCCACGCTGCCCTGCGCGGCTACCTTGCGATAGAACGCCGGGTCTTCGATGGTCACCGTGGCGTGCAGCTCGCCGCCGGGTTCCCCCAGCCGTTGTTCGCCAAAGGCATCGCGCACCAGCAGGCTGCCTTCGCGCAGCGGTGCCAGCTGGTCCAGCAGGCGGCGGCGCAGGAAGGCGTCCAGCGCGCCGGGCGGGGCCAGGGACACCGAGGGAGTGAGTTCGTTCATCGCGGTTTCTCGGCAAGGGAAGGGTGGTCGTGCACAGGGTTGCGCTTCAGCCACAGGCGCAGGGCCTGCCAATGAATGGCGGCCACCACCTGCACGGTCATCAGGGGGTAGGCGGCCAGCACCCGGGCCAGGCCGGGCCCATCCAGCGGCCGGCGCTGCATGTTCTGGGTGGCATCGAACTGGCGCACACCGTCGCGCCAGACCTGCATGTGCACGCGCAGTTGCTCGCCGGGCAGGTTGAAGCGCCAGTCGTAGTGGCAATCCATGGCCATGAACGGCGATACATGGAAGGCCTTGTCGAACTGCCAGCGCAGATCCTGGTTGCCATGCAGGGCACGCGCAACCGGCAGCACGTAGGCGTGGCGCTCTTTCCAGGGCGTATTGGTGATCTCGGCCACGATGCAGTCCAGGGTCTGGCCATCGGCGCGATAGCAGTAGTAGAAGCTGACCGGATTGAACACATGGCCGCCAAAGCGCAGGTGGGTGAGCAGCCGCACCGGGCCCTGTGGGCGATAGCCCAGCTCGCGGGCCGCATGGTCGCGCACGGCATCGGCCAGCGGCTGGTCCGGATCGCCGAAATAATCGCTGCGGCGGAACTCGGCCACGTTGCGGCGGTTCACCGACCACAGCCAGCGCCCGGCAAACACGCTGTCCAGTTCGTTCAGATCCAGCAGCAGCTGCGCGATCGGGTAGCGGAACGCATGCGCGTGCGGCTGGTGACGGCGGTGCAGCACATGGCCGAAGTAGAGGGCGCTGCCGCTCATGCCGGCACTTCCACATCGAAGGTGCTGCTGGCCTGGGCGGTACGCTCGCGCAGCGCATCCACCACCCGGCGGGCGCTGCGGATGCCGTCCTCGTGGAAGCCCCAGCCCCAGTAGGCGCCAGCAAACCACGTGTGGTGGCGACCCTGCACTTCACCCCAGCGCTGCTGTGCGCGTACGGCAGCGTGGTCGTGCACCGGGTGCGCGTACTGCAGGCGGCGCAGCACCTTGTCCGGATCGATGGCATCGCTGCGGTTCAGGGTGACTACCAGTGGCGTATCGCCGGGCAGGCCCTGCAGCAGATTCATGCAGTAGCTGACCGTGCAGGCCGCATCGGGCGCGCGCGGCACATGGGCATTCCATGCGGCCCAGGCCTTGCGGTTGCGCGGCAGCAGGGAGGCATCGGTGTGCAGCACGGCTTCATTGGGCTGGTAGCGGATCGCGCCCAACACCGCGCGTTCCACTGGGTCCACCTGCTGCAGCAGGGCCAGGGCCTGGTCGCTGTGGCAGGCCAGGATGACTTCATCAAAGCCTTCCACGCCGGCGGCACTGTGGATGCGTACGCCCCACGGCAGGCGTTCCACCGCGTGTACCGGGCACTCCAGGCGTTCGCGTACCTGCCAGCGCGCGCGCAGGGCATCCACGTAGCGCACCGAACCGCCGCGTACCACCCGCCACGGCTGGCGCCCGGTTATCTGCAGCATCTGGTGGTTGGCCATGAACTGCACCAGGTAGCGCGCCGGGAAGTCCAGCACCGTGGCCGTGGGCGACGACCACAGCGCCGAGGCCATCGGCAGCAGGTGCTCATCGACGAAGGCCTGGCCGTAGCCGTGCTGCTGCAGGTATTGGCCCAGGGTGGGGCCGTGTTCTTCCTGCAGCAGGGCCGGCGCCTGGCGATAGAAGCGGCGCAGGTCGGCCAGCATGCCCCAGAAGCGCGGCGAGACCAGGTTGCGGCGCTGGCAGAACAAGCCATCAAGCGAAGTGGCGTTGTACTCCACGCCGCTGCGCTCGCTGTGCATGGAAAAGCTCATGGTGGTGGGCTGCGAGGCCACGCCCAGCTCGTTGAACAGCCCGGTGAGCAGCGGGTAGTGCTGCTCGTTGAAGACGATGAAGCCGGTATCGACGGCGAGCGGGCGCCCATCCACGGTGACGTCATGGGTGTGGGTATGCCCACCCAGATAATCGTTGGCCTCGAACAGCGTGACTTCATGTTCGCCGTCCAGCCACCAGGCACTGGCCAGCCCTGCAATGCCCGATCCGATGATTGCGATGCGCATGTCAGTGCCTCGCCTTGGCCAGCACCCAGTCGGGTATGGGTTTGAGTCCTTTCACCAGGCCGACCGCCGCCATCGCACGCAGGCCGTACCAGGTCAGGTCGACTTCCCACCAGCGGAAACCCTGGCGCACCGTGCCGGGGAAGAAGTGATGGTTGTTGTGCCAGCCCTCGCCGAAGGTGAGCAGGGCCAGCCACAGGTTGTTGCGGCTGTCATCGCGCGTATCGAAGCGGCGGCTGCCGAAGCGATGGGCCAGCGAATTGATGGTGACCGTGGCGTGGAACAGCACCACGGTGGAGATGAAGAAGCCCCAGACCAGCAGCTGCGGGCCGCTGGTGTGCAGGCCCGGCGCGGTGTGCTGCAGCAGTTCGCCCAGCCCGAACAGGGCCGCGGCCAACAGCACCGGCACGGCGATGTCGAAGCGATCCAGCCAGCGCAGCTCGGGGTAGCGGGCCAGGTCCGGCACGCGGCTGAGATCGGTGCTGAAGGCTTCGCGGGTCAGGAACCAGCCCATGTGGCTGCGCCAGAAGCCGACTTCGTTCGGTGAATGCGGATCCTGCGGCTGGTCGGCATGGCGGTGGTGATGGCGGTGGTGCGCGGCCCACCACAGCGGCCCGCGCTGCACGCTGGCGGCGCCGATCACCGCGAACGCGAACTGCACCAGGCGCGAGGTCTGGAAGGTGCGGTGGGAAAAATAGCGGTGGTAGAAACCGGTGATGGCGAACATGCGCACGGCGTACAGTGCGGCCGCCACCGCAACGGCGGTCCAGGACACGCCTACCCAGATCACCCCCAGGCAGGCCACGTGCAGCAGCACGAAGGGCACCGCGCGCAGCCAGTCGATGCGCCCGGCCTGCGCTGCCGGCACATCGTTCGCAGTGCTGCCGGTGTCGAACCAGCGGCGCAGGGTACGCAGCAGGCGGGCGCGTCGGCGGGGCAGGGGCGCAGCTGCAGACATGTTCGGTTTCCGGAAGGCGCGTGTGTAGGTGCCTACGTTGCAACAGCGCGATTGGATGCAGTGCATTCGCATCCGTGCCGTAATTCACCTGGACGTAACACCACACCCGTTGACCAGCGGAATCTCCTGCTCGCGTTGCCACTGGCTGCGGCTGGCGGGCACAGGGGGATTCCTGAAGGCCACGCGCACCTGCGGGTAGCGTCCTTTGCCGTCACGCAGATTGCTGGTGCCGTTGAACTCAAGCAGGCGACGGTCGGTGTTGGCATAGACCAGGCTCAGGCCGGGTGCCACTGCGCCGTACCAGGCATCCAGGCGCACGGCAAAGGACTGCGCCGGCTGGCCCTGCCATTGCAGCGCGCCGCGGTACTGCACCTTCAGCGGGTAGAAGCGCTGCCGCCCCGGCACCAGGAAGGACAGGGTGACCGGCTGCCCACGCAGCAGGCTGTCCCAGTGCTGGCGCACGGCGGCATCGAAGCCGGCATCGATCACCGCGTCTGCCGGCAGCGCGACCCGTGCCTGTACTGGCGCCGCGTCGCCGGCTTCCCGCCACTGCACCTGCACGGCCGTTGCGGAAACATCCAGCGTGGCGGCCTGGCCGCTGCGCCGGTCCTGCAGGCTGTAGCCGCGCGCGGCGGGGCGGCCGGTGGCGGGCAGTTGCTTGCGGGCGAAGGGCTGGCCCGTTCTGCAGCGGTATTCCACCCAGCGCTGCGACCCTTCGTCCGGGCCCTGCTGCCAGTGCACCTCGCGGTAGGCCACGCGCCCGTCCGCGGTGGTGGCCACGCCTTCGCTGCGCAGCAGGGCGGGTTCGGCATGGGCGCAGACAGGCAACAGCAGCAGGTAGGCACAGGTGCGCATGGGCGGCTTTCCGTCGGGTCTGCCAGTCCTACGCGGCGGCGGGGCCAATGGATGCACCGGCCGCTGCATCCAATCGCCGCCTGCCTGCGTAGAGGCACAGGAACCACCTTCACCTGATTGCCGCCCCTGCCCATGTACGTTGAACGCCGCCCGCCCCGCAGCCCTTTCGACGCCGCCCGTCTCGTGTCCAGTGCCCAGCAGCCCAGCAGTGAGCCCACCAACTGGACCGGTGACATGGACGGTGTGGCCCGGCTGCGTGACCGCGCCTGCTTCCTGCGCATCTACGACCATTTCATGCCGCGCCTGTGCGTGTATCTGCGTGGCCTGGGGGCAACGCCGGCAATTGCCGAGGAGCTGGCTCAGGAGGCGTTGCTGCGCCTGTGGCTGCGTGCGGCCGATTTCGATGCCGCGCAGGGCGCGCTGAGCACCTGGCTGTTCCGCATTGCACGCAACCTGCATATCGACCGCGTGCGCCATGAACGTGGCTGGCTGCAGGCGCAGGCCGCGGTGGCCGATGCCGCCAGCTTCGACGTGGTCGAGCGCAGCAGTGCCGAACAGTACGCCGACCAGGTACGGCTGCGCCAGCGCATCAATGAATTGCCGGCGGTGCAGGCACGGCTGGTGCGCATGTCCTACTTCGAGGCGCGCAGCCACGGCGAGATCGCCGCCGCGCTGGGCATGCCGCTGGGCACGGTGAAGTCGCACCTGCGCCGGGCCTTCCTGCAGTTGCAGTCGAAGGTGGGAGGTGGCCAATGAGCCCGCGCCACCACCTGCACGAATCGACCTTGATCAGCTATGCCTCCGGCGGCCTGCCGACGGCGTTGAGCGTGGTCGCAGCCGCGCACCTGGAACAGTGCCCGGCCTGTCGCCAGCGCCTGCGCGATGCCGAGGCGATCGGCGCCGTGCTGCTGGACCAGACCCAGCCGGCCGTTGACGAGGCGCGGCATGCGCAGCTGCGCATGGCCATGCTGGCGCAGATGGACCAGGCCGAGGGCGGACTGGCTGCGCCCTGCGGGGCGGCCCGCGCGGTACCGAGCGAGCGGCCACAGGCGAACCCGGATCATTTGCCCGCCGCCCTGCATCCGTACTTCGGTGCGTCGCTGTCGCAGCTGCGTTGGCGCTGGATCGCGCCGGGGGTGTACTGCATCCGTGCGGCGCAGATGCCGTCGCTGATCATGCTGAAGATCGCCCCGGGCAAGTGCCTGCCCATGCACAGCCATGGCCAGAGTGAGCTGACCCAGATTCTGCGGGGCAGCTACAACGATGCGCTGGGCCTGTTCGCGCCGGGCGATGTGGCGGATCTGGATGAGGACGTCGAGCACCAGCCGGTGACCGCGCCGGGTGTGCCGTGCATCTGCGTGTCCGCGCTGGATGCGCCGTTGGTGTTCAGCGGCTGGCTGGCGCGCAAGATCCAGCGTTTTGTGAAACTCTAGCGCGCCGCAGGAGCTGTGCATGAGCGCTGACAACACGCAATCCATGAAGATTCTTCTGGTCGGCAGCGGCGGTCTGGTCGGGCAGGGAGTCGCGCTGGCCTGCGCGGGCTCTGGCCGGGTGCAGCACGTCACCGCGCTGGTGCGTCGCGAAGGCGCGTCCCCTGCGGGGTTCCAGGAAATGGTGCTGCCCGACTTCCTGCAGGCCGCGCACGCCGATCTGCCGTGGGCGGGATTCGATGCGTGTTTCTATTGCGCAGGTGCGCCGCCACTGGGCACGCCGGAGGCCGAATACCGGCAGGTGACGGTGGACGCCACGCTGGCCGTCGCCCGCGCGTGGGCCGCTGCCAATCCGCAGGGCTGCTTCCTGTATGTATCCGGCGCACACGCCAACCCGGCCAGCCGCATCATGCCGCTGCGGGTGAAGGGTGAGATCGAGCAGGCGCTGGCGCGACTGCCGGTGCGCACGGTGATGTTGCGGCCGGCAGGCGTGCAGCCGGTGGCGGGTACCGGGACCCGGCACACCCTGATGAAGCCGTTCTACTGGGTGGCCGCGCCGTTGATGGGGTTGGCCGGAAGCGTGCTGCCGTCGCTGACCGTCAGCAACCGGGCGATTGGTGAGGCGATGATCGCGCTGGCCGGCATGGCGCAGCCACCCGGTGTGGTGGAATGCGCGCAGATCCACCGTTTCGCGAGGGCGGAACGGTAGGGGCCAACCTTGGTTGGCCCGGATTACCTCGCCTTGGTAGGGGCCAACCTTGGTTGGCCCGAATTACCCCGCGTTGGTAGGGGCCAACCTTGGTTGGCCCGAATTACCCCGCGTTGGTAGGGGCCAACCTTGGTTGGCCCGCAGGGTGTGCCGACCAAGGTCGGCACCTACCAGAGCGCGGGCGTGTGCCGACCAAGGTCGGCACCTACCAGAGCGCGGGCGTGTGCCGACCAAGGTCGGCACCTACCAGGGCGCGGGCGCGTGCCGACCAAGGCCTTGGCGCTCAGGGCGCCAGCGCGTTGCGGACCGACTGCGCCAGGTCGCTGCGGGTGAAGGGTTTGGACAGCAGCGGTGCGCCGCGCCCGGGGCTGCCCACGGTGTCGTGGTCACGCGGGTAGCCCGAGGTGAACAGGACGGCGACCGAGGGCCAGCGCTCGCGCACCTGTCGGCCCAGCTCCCAGCCGGACATGCCCGGCATCACGATGTCCGAGAACAACAGATCGATCTGGGTGTCGGGCCGCTCCAGCAGGCGCAGCGCGGACGGCCCATCGTGTGCTTCCAGCACGCGGTAGCCCAGTTGCCGCAGCGCATCGACGGTGTACGCGCGCACATCGTCGTTGTCCTCGGCCACCAGGACGGATTCCTCGCGCGCCTCGTAGCTGGCCCAACCGGTCTGCGTCGGCGCCGCCTGGCTGGGCAGGGGCAGGGGTGAGCGCGGGAACATCATGGTGATGCTGGTGCCACCGCCGGGCACCGAATCGACCAGGACGTGGCCGCCGGACTGTTTCACGAAGCCGTGCACCATCGACAGCCCCAGACCGGTGCCGCGACCCACCTGCTTGGTGGTGAAGAACGGTTCGAACACCTTGGCCAGCGTGTCTGCCGACATGCCATGGCCGTTGTCGCGCACCCGCAGCATCACGTATTCGCCGGGCGTTGCATCGGGGAACAGGGCGGCGTAGTCATTGTCCAAGTGACTGTTGTCGATCTCGATCACCAGCTGGCCGCCGTGGTCCATGGCATCGCGTGCATTCACGGCGAGATTCAGCACCGAGACTTCCAGCTGGCTGACATCCAGCTCCACACACCAGATGTCGTCCGTGGCCTGGATATCCAGCTGCACCAACTCGCCCAGGGCGCGCTGCAGCATGTCCTGCATGCCGTGCACGGCGTCATTCAGATTCACCGCCTGGCTGTGCAACGGTTGCCGGCGGGCGAAGGCCAGCAGGCGCTGGGTCAGGCTGGCAGCGCGGTTGACGCCCTTCAGGGCGTTGTCCAGCGCCCGCGCGGTCATGCCGGCCGGTTCGCCATTGCGCTGGTTCAACAGCATGGCGTGTTCCACGTTGCCGGCGATCACGGTCAGGATGTTGTTGAAATCGTGGGCGATGCCGCCGGTGAGCTGGCCAACGGCTTCGATCTTCTGCGATTGCCGCAGCGCGTGTTCGGCCTGCACGCGCGCAGTGGTTTCCACCGCTTCACAGACCACCGCCGCCACATGGCCATCGGGGCCCAGCAGCGGCCGCAGCGAGAAATCGAAGCTGCGCTTGCCGGTGGGCAGTTCCAGTTCGAACGCATGCAGCGACGGGGTGCCTGCGGCGGCGTGCTGCACCGCTTCGGTGACGGTGCGCGCGGCCTGCGGGGTCGCCGCAAACCAGGCGGTGCTGGAAAAATGCGCGCCCACGACGTCAGGCTTGCCGGCCAGCACCGCTGCCAGCGAGGCCACGTTGGCATCGATCACCCGGCCGTCCAGATCCAGCAGCACCTGGTGCTGGAAGCTGGATTCAAAGATGGCCTGCAGGCGCCGCTTGCTGGCCTGCAGCTCGGCGGTGCGCGCCTGCACCTGCTGTTCCAGCGACTGATTGTCCTGGCGCAGCGCCAGCTCGGCGCGCTTCAGCCCGGACACATCACTGCCCAGGCAGGTGTAGCCGGTCACCGTGCCGTCGGCAGCAAACTCGGGCACGCAGTCCATCTGAACGAAGCGGGCTTCGCCGCTGCGGTGGGTCAGGGTGATCTGGAAGCTGGCGCGCTCGCCGGCCAGTACCCGTTCCAGGCTGGGCAGGGCCTGCTGGAACGAGGCGCTGTTGCCGATGTCGGCCGGCTGCTTGCCCAGCAGGTCGTCCAGGGCAATGCCATGCCAGTCCAGGAAGGCCTTGTTGGCGAAGCGGTAACGGTGGTCGGCGCCCAGGTGCGCGATCAACGCGGGAATGGCATCGGTGATCTGCTGCAGTTGTGCCTGGCTGTGCTCCAGCGCCGTGCGCGCCTGGGCCAGCTGGTTGCGCTCGCGGGCTTCATCGCGGGCACGCCGGATCGCGTCCGGCAGCCGTTGCAGCCGCTGCTTGACCACATAATCGCGCGCGCCGCGGGTCAGCGCCTGCACGGCCAGCTCTTCGGTCAGCGTGCCCGAGACAAAGATGAAAGGGATCTGCGGCGCGTGCTCGCGCGCCAGAGCCAGTGCGGTATCGCCGTCGAACCCGGGCAGCACATGATCGGCCAGGATCACGTCGAACTGTGCCGAGGTGATGGCCGCCAGGAACGTGTCGTGCGCCCACACCCGGTGGGTGTCGAAGCGCAGGCCGGAGCGCTGCAGCTGGGCCGTGATCAGTTCGGCATCCAGCGCGCTGTCTTCCAGCATCAGGATCCGCAGGCGGCCGCCTGCAGGCGCGGGGTCATTCATGGGTGGGGGTGTTCCCGTTGCCGCCGCGGTGCGGAGGTGGCTGGTTGGTGATGCCCCAGAACATGCCAAGGCCCTGGATGGCGTCGAAGAATTCCTTGAAGTCCACCGGCTTGACGACGAAGGCATTGACGCCCAGCTGGTAACTGCGGACCAGATCCTGCTCTTCGCGCGATGATGTCAGCATGACGACCGGGGTGCTGCTCAGCTCCGGGTCCTCACGCACCTGCTGCAGCACTTCCAGGCCGTTGATCTTGGGCAGTTTCAGATCCAGCAGCACCACCACCGGGCCGCCGTGGTAGGCGCCGGCGAAGTTGCCTTCGCTGCGCAGGTAATCCAGTGCCTCGGCGCCATCGCGCACGTGCACCACCTCGTTGAGCAACTGGCAGCGCGCAAGCGCAGCCAGGGTCAGTTCGGCGTCCTTGGGGCTGTCCTCGACCAGGAGGATCGGCCGCAGATCCCTCATGGGTGTTCTCCGGTAGAAAAGGGAAGAGTGAAATACAGCGTGGCACCTTCACCCAGCGTGCCTTCGGCCCAGGTTCGCCCGCCATGGCGGCCGATGATGCGGCGCACGTTGGCCAGGCCGATGCCGGTGCCTTCGAATTCGTCTTCGTGGTGCAGGCGCTGGAACACGCCGAACAGTTTGTCCACATAGCGCATGTCGAAGCCGCAGCCGTTGTCGCGCACATGGAAGATGTCTTCGCTGGCGCTGCGCTGGTGGCCCACTTCAATCACGGCGTCGGCAACGTCGCGGGTGAACTTCACCGCGTTGGACAGCAGGTTCTGCCAGACCAGGCGCAGCATGGTGGGGTCGGCCTCGACCACAGGTAACGGGCCGATGCGCCAGTCGATGCTGCGGCCGGCATAGTCCAGCGCCAGGGTGCGGCGCACATCCTGCGCCAGTGCGCCCATGTCGATGTGCATGCGGCCCAGGGTCGAACGGCCCATCTGCGAGAAACTCAGCAGATCATCCACCAGGGTGCCGGCAGACTTGGCCGATTCCACGATGGTGTCCAGGAAGCGCCGTTCGTTCTCGCTCAGTCGCTCGGCCGCCGAGCTGCCCAGCAGTTCGGAATACCCCACGATATGCCGGAACGGGGCGCGCAGATCGTGGCTGACCGAGTACGAGAAGGCTTCCAGTTCCTTGTTGCTGCGCACCAGCTGTTCGTTCAGTTCGGCCATCTCTTCGGCCTTGCGCAGCACGATGTCGACGATGGCCGTGCGCATTTCGTGCGCGGCATCGGCGTCGGCGTCGGTCCAGGGCAGGCTGCGCTGCTGCACGGTTTCCTTCCAGGCTTCGAAGGAATGGCGCGGCGACAGCGCGGTTCCCGGATCGCTGGATTTGCGCGGATCGCCGCCCCAGCGCACGGTGCGCACCACTTCGGGGCGGAACCACATCAGGTAGCTGTCGTGCAGCTGCGAAATGGACACCGCCAGCACGCCGCTGGCGACGTCGCTCAGGCGCGCGGCCGACGGCCAGGCACCGGCCAGATGGTCGGTGTGGAACACTTCTTCGCCCGGGTGTTCGGCGGCCACCCAGTGCGCCAGGCGCAGGATGTCCTCGCGGGCGGGGCACTGGCCCACGCGCATGCAATCGCCCTTGTGCACGATCGCCGCGCCGGCCGCTTCGGTCAGTGCCAGCAGGCTGCCGTGGTCCTGGCGCAGCGCCGCCATGAAGTCTTCATCGCCGGCCATGCGGGCCAGCAGCTTGACCAGCAGCGAGCGCCGGATCACCCGCTCTTCCACCACCCGTCCGCGTTCTTTCAGCGCAATCTGCAGCGACAGGATCTGGCCCATGAATTCGCAGGCCGTGCGCACGGGGTAGGGCAGGCGGCGGGCATGGGCGGTGTGGCAGGACACCAACCCCCACAACCGGCCTTCGTGGATCAGCGAGACCGACATCGACGCGCCGGTGCCCATGTTGCGCATGTACTGCAGGTGCACCGGGGAAACACTGCGCAGGACCGCCAGACTGAGGTCGGTGGGCGCGGCATCGGCGGCTGCGGCATCGCGCACCAGCGGCACGGCGGTGTAGCCCGAATCGGCGATCAGGCGCACCCGGTTGCGCCGGTACAGTTCGCGCGCCTGCGCCGGAATGTCCGATTCGGGGAAGCGCAGGTCCAGGTAGGACGGCAGTACGCCGTTGCCATCTTCGGCCACCACGGTGCCATTCCAGGCGCTGTCGAACTGGTAGACCAGGGTGCGGTCGAAGCCGGTCATCGCGCGCATGTGCTGGGCGGCCAACTGGCACAGATCGGCCACGGTGGCAGCCGATTCGATCTCGGACATCAGGCGGCGGATGGCCGGGTAGAGCTCTTCCAGCGAACTGGGCTGGCCCGGCACCGGGCTTTCCAGTTCCACCAGCAGGTCGTGCTGCGAGCGGTGCACCAGCAACTGGTGGCGGCCATGGCCGTCCAGGTGCACGGCGCCCACGTGTACGCTGCTGTCGACCGCCGTGCGGCGCAGCTGTGGCAGGAACGGGGCCAGTACGCCGCCCAGCACCGCGTCCAGCGGCTGCCGGAGCGGGTCGCCAAACTGTTGCAGCAGGGAGTCCTGGCTGATCGCGCGCTCGCGTACCTGCAGCGTGACCGGATCGGCGACCAGCAGCACCCCGTAGGGCTGGATGGCGCCGGGTGTGTGGATCGGCTCGCGGGCACAGACGGACAGCGCCAGATCGTTCACGGCGTCAGTGGCGTTGGACATGAAGGCAGGAACCCGGAAGTAGTGAGGCGGCGCAAGCGTGCGCCTGGAACAAGGACAGCAAGAGGCGTCGCTCTACTATCGCATTGCTGTCAACGGCTGGATCAGGCATTTCTGAACACTTCATCCACGCGCCGTCCGACGAACTCAAAGGCAGCGCTGGCCGCGGTTGCGGCCTGTACGCGCTGCGCATCCGTCAGCGCGAGCGCATCCATCGCGGCCCGCACGCTGCGCCAGTGCGCGGCCACGCCTGCCGCGGCGGGCGCCAGATGGCGTGCGCCGAAGCCTTCGTGCAGGCCCAGGCGCGCCGCATGGTGCAGCAGTACCGCCGCGCCCATGCTGGAACCTTCGGCCACGTACCACCAACCCAGCGCCACCGGCAGCGGTGCCGTGGCCAGCGCCGGTGCGTCGGCGGTCGGCGCCGCAGGGTGTGCGCCCAGATCCTGCAGATCGGCCAGCACCTGCGTGTGCTTGCCCGGTTCTGCTGCAGCGATCGGCAGATCGTGCCGCCGGTACAGCGCTGCCACCGCGCCATGGAACTGCGCCTGCACCTGCAGGAAGCGCAGATAGTCGCGGCGATCATCGAAGATGCCCAGGGCCATCAGGCGTTGGTCCAGGCGCTCGTGGGTGCTGTGCGTGGCCGTCTTCAGCATCGCGCTGAGCGGCTCGTCGGGGACAGAAGAGGAGGCAGCGCGCTGCGCGCAGGGGGCGGGGACGGACATTGGGGCTACGCTAGCAGAAGCGGTGTAAACGCAGTGAAGATATTTCGCCCGGGTTGCACCGGCAGTCAACACCGGCTGCACGCGACCAACGCTACGGTGGGCGCCGACCTCCCCGTTGGCCATCCCGTGAACCTGCAGCCCACTCCCGCGCGTCTCTCCTTCCGGCACACCTTGCCCGACACCTGCCGGTTCGATCTGTTGCAGATCGATGCGTTGAAGGACCCTGGCAGCGGGCGCATCGTCCATCTGTATTCGCTGGTGGCGCGCTGCCATGGCTGCGCGCAGGTGTTCACCGCGCACGAAGGCGCCGGCTTCATCAGCACCACCGTGGCGCGCATCCTGCGGTGTCCGGAAGGCTGCGGTGAGCACGCCTTGAAGCCGCGGGTGCTGCGCGACTGGCAGCCGGCCGCGGCCTGAGCCCTGCCGGCGCCGTCAGGGTGCCGGCGCCAACAACGCCGGTCGGCCGTCGAACCAGTCGCGCGCGCCGGCCAGGTGCCACTGGCGGCGATCGCCATCCAGTTCGATGCCCGCGCCCAGCACGCCCCAGCGCAGGTACAGATCGCCCTTGCGGCGCTGCTGCAGCAGATCCAGCCGTGCACGCAGCGAGAAGCGGTCGTTCTCCGCCTGCAGGTCATCCAGCATCAGGTGCCCGGGCTGCCAGCGCAGCGCGGTCTTTGCCTCCACCCGACCGGAATCGAGCAGTTTCAGTACCCAGCCCGGGTAATCACCGCGTTCGGCAAACACCGCCAGCAGCGGGCCGGCATCGCTCATGGCCACCCGCGCCCATGCGTCCACCTGGAAGGGGGACTGGGCATCGATGCGGCCTTCGTCAATATCCAGGCGGCCCCGCCACCCCTGCGGTCCCGGCCGGCCATCAATCTGTACGTTGCGCAGTTCCACCGCGCTGCCGGTCAGGTCGAACCAGCGCTGGCGGAAGTCGCCGCGCTGCAGGGTGCCGTCCACACGGGTGTCGGCACGCAGGTCCAGGCCGGCAAGCTGCAGGCGCGCGCCCTGGCCGAGCAAACGCGCCGTGCCCTGGCCGATGCGGCCATCGGTATCCAGCCCGACGTCGCCACTCAGGCGCGCCGTGCCTGATACGAGGCGTACCTGCCCGTTGCCCAGGAAGCGGTTGTAGGCCGCCAGATCGGGAATGTCCGCATCGCTGAAGCGCAGCCGGGCACGTACGCCGCGGCGCAGCTCACGCAGCCGGCCATCACCGCTCAGCTGCAGTGACAGGTCGCGCCCCTCGAACAGGGTGGCCGCATCCTTGCCCTGGGTGCGTGCGGAGAAACGCGGCAGCCGCACATCCAGTTCGGCACGGGTGGGCGTACCGGCCTTCAACTCACCATGGGCACTGGCGGTGCCGGCCATGCGCACGCCTGCCACTTCGGCCACGGCTTCGGCCGCGGGCAGGTCCACGGTGCTGCCGGTCACCAGCTCACCGTCCTGCACACGCAGGTCTGCCTTCAGTACGCCGCCGCCGTCCAGCTGGAACCAGGGTTTGCGCACGAACAAGGCCGGGATCCAGTTGAGCGAAGTGAACGTCCATTCGCCCTGTACCTGGCCCGATGTGCGCTCCAGCAGGCTGGCCGGGTCGTCGAAAGGAATATCGTGACCGCGGATATGCAGGTCGGCATCCAGTGCCGCGCCGCGCTCGGGGCGTGGCGGCAGCCGCGCCTGCAACCGCATGTCCTGCGCCACATCCAGCTGCAGGGCCAGCACGCCGCGATCGGGGGCGCCATCGCCCAGCTGCAGCGGCACCCGCCAGATGGCACGGGTGCCCGGCATCAGCGCGCCGCGCTGCAGATCCACGTGTGCCTGCAGCTGGCCGGCCAGCGGTGAGCTGGCAATGGCCACCTGCTGGGCGTCGGTGTTCATGCGCAGGCCCTGGCTGCGCGCGGTGATGTCCAGCGTGCCTTCCACCAGGGTGAACTTGCGGATGCCCGGCGCCTGGTCGCGGTAGTGCCGCGGGTAGCGGAAGGTGGATTTCAACTGCATGCCCGACAGCAGCTGCACGCCGTCGTAGCTGGCGAAGGCATCGTTGAATTCGACCTGCGAATCCAGCAGCTGCGACGGACCGCCACGCAGCTGCTTGACGAAGCCGACGGTACCGCTGCCGTCGCCCTGCAGCAGCAGCTTGCCGAAACGTGCGCTGCGGATGCTGTCGCTGTGGATCGCGTCGAATCGCAGCGTCCAGCCCTGGTCGCCACGCGGCGGCGAGGGCACTACGTCCTGCACGCGCTCGATTTCCGCCGACACCCCCGTCGCCTGCAGGTGCGGTACGCGCACCTCGCGGCGGAACAGCGGCAGCACCGCCAGCCGTGCACTGGCGCGGTTGGCGTGCAGCACATACACGGTGTGGTTCACGTGGCCGCGCATATGCACGTTCCAGGCAATCACATGGCCGGGCAGCAGGGTAATGGCCGGCCCGGTGGACATCACGAACTTGTGCGCCTTGCGGTTGGTCACCGCATCGAACAGTGGCGTATTCAGGAAAATATTGCCGGCCAGCAGATACAGCGCCTGCAGGCCCAGCAGGCACCACGCCAGTAACCGCCAACCACGTGGCCAGGTTGAAAAGTGGAAGATGCGGCGGGGCATGCGGGCCTTCTCGATGGGACGTGGTTCACTATCTCGAACACTGCGGCGGTGTCGCGTGAACGCAACTGCGCGTCGGCTGCCATAATCAAGCGGTCTACGTTCAAGGAGCCCACGGCATGAATGCCACCACCCGCACGGAAGGCGCAGCCGCACAGGGCGCGCACGCGGCCACTGCCAGCGCGGCGTTCGATCCCACCTATGTGTCCAGCAATGGCGAAGCGCAGTTGAAGGGCGCCGGCCATGCCATCACCGTGAACGGCGAAGACCAGTCGGTGAAGCTGGCGCAGGAAAAGAAGGTGTCAGGCAGCGGTCCCGGCACGCAGTTCCGCGGCACGTCGGTGGCTGCTGCAGCCACGCCCACCCGCGACGGCGTGGATTATCTGGTAACGGTCGACAGTGTGGTGGGCAACCGCATGAAGGCCGGCGGATTCACCCAGGAAGACAGCACCGGCGCACGGGGTCGCTACCGCGTCAGCCTGCCGCACGGTGCGCTGGATACCGATCCCACCACGGTGAATCCCTTCGATCCGCAGACCATTCCCAAGCGCGGCAGCGTCACCCTGGATGGCCAGCATTTCACCGGAACGGCGCTGGAAGGACGCTTCCGCAACATCGCCATCCAGAGCCAGGTGACCGAGGCGCAGGGCGCCAGCTACCGCGTGGATCATCTGGACGATGGCCGCGTACGCGTCACCACCGGCCCCAACCAGGCGGTGGAAGCGTTCAACGGCGTTGGCTTCGCGGCAGGAAAGTTGACCGCCGTGGCCGGGCGCCAGGACGCGCTGGGACAATCCACGGTGCGCACCGCCACCTTCGATCTCGAGCAGGTGGATGGCCGCGCGGCGTACCAGCACTTCATCGATACCGGGGTGATGGATGCGCACACACCGGGCGTGCAGGACCTGGCCACCGCGGAACGGCTGGGCATGAGTTCGCAGACGCGCCTGAAGGTGGGCGTGGGCGATGCGTTCAACCTGGACATGGCTGGACCGCGCAACAGCGGCGATGTGGTGCGCGTACGCCACGAGGACGGCAGCTTCACCGAACAGCGCAGCGTGGAATACAGCGGCAACGTGCCGGTCAGCCGTTTCAGTGCCTACGGTGCCGATGGCCAGGAAGACATCGCCCAGCGCCGCTACCAGTTCCAGATCGATCTGCGCGACCACCCGCACGGCGAACAGATTGCCGGCATGGTGAATGCCGCGCTGACCGGCAACGCGGCCGGTGATCGTGGCCCGTTGCATGCCGGTGTGGAGAACACCCTGGTGCTGGATGAGCCGCAGATGCGCGCCCTGATGGAGCGCACCCAGGCCATGGTGAAAGACAACCCGATGCTCGGCCCCGACTGGCGCCTGCTGGCCGAAGACGGGCAGGGCAGGCCGCAGCAGGATGTGGATGCATTCGCCGCCGCGCTGGCACGCAACCAGGGCCATTCGGCGTATGGGCTGGGCGAGCGCCTGTTCCGCGTGGCGTCTGCCGAAGGCCGCGAACTTCAGCCGATCGCGGCCAGCGTGCAGTCGCAGGCCTTGCAGGACCTGCCGCCGCCTTCACCGTTGTTGCCGCAGCACGACCCGCGCAATGAAGCCAGCCCGCGCCACGGACTGTGGCTGCAGACCCAGGGCGCGGTGAACAGCCTGGACCAGGCCATGGGGCGCCAGCCCGACCAGGCCAGTGAGCGGCTGGGCATGGCGTTGCTGGTGGCCGCCACCCACAAGGGCATGGATCGGGTGGACCAGGCGGTGCTGAGTGACGATGGCCGCTACGCCTTCGCGGTGCAGGGCGAAGCGCATGCCGCCGACCGACAGATCGCCCGCGCCGATACCGCGCAGGCGGTGGCCACACCAGTGGCCGATCACGTGCGCGAGCTGCAGCAGGTGCCAGAGCGTGCCGCACCGGAAGCGCAGGTCGCGCAGCAGCGCGAGCAGGAGCAGGTGCAGCAGCAGGAGACAGCGCGCAGTCTGGCGCGCTGAGGTAGCGCCGGGCCATGCCCGGCGTTCCCTGCGGGTCCTTAACCGGGCAGTTCGCACTGCATCTTGCCGTCCACGTAGTACGGCTTGGGCACGTTCGGGTTCTCGCTGGTCTTCTCGAACACCACTTCAAACGTGTCGGTGGCCGGCGTGCCCTTGCGCTCGGTGCAGGCGTCCTGCAGCTTCTTCTTCACCGCGGTGATGCCGGCATCGCGGTTGGCGCCGTCGGCGCTGTTGGTCAGGTTCACCGTTTCGGCCCAGGCCAGCGGGCTCAGGGCCAGCAGGGCGGCCGTGGCGGCCAGGGTGTGCAGCTTGCTCATCCAATGTCCTCGTTGCGTTCCATGGGTGCGGCCCGGCGCGAACGCCCGGCGCTGGCCCAGTATCGAAAAGCGCGGTTAACGCGGTGTCGGCGCGGCCGACGGCCCGCCAGCAGGCCGCCTGAACTACGGACGTTAGTGCGAACCATTCGCATTTGATATGATTTCATGCGTCCTTAACAGTGCCGCGGCCTGCCGCTGGCGCCCCTTCCTGGCAGGTTCCCCCATGAATTCCCCAGTATTTCCCGTCCGCTCGCCGCTCAGCACGGCGCTGACCGTGGCCCTGGCCCTGTGCGCGCCGCTGGCCGCCCAGGCGCAGTCGCAGACTCCGGACGGCAGCAGCCCCACCGACCTGGATGCGGTGCATGTGAACGCCTATCGCACGCTGACCCACACCTCTGGCGCCACCAAGACCGACACCCCGGTTGCCGAGATGGCCAAGTCGGTGTCGGTGATCGCGCGCGAGGAACTGGATGCGCGCGGCGTGCAGACCTTGAACGAGGCCATGCGCTACGTGGCCGGTGTGTCGCTGGAAAGCAGCGGTATCGACAACCGCGTGGATGATTTCAGGATCCGTGGCTTCGATGCCGGCAGCTGGAGCAACAACGTCACCATCGACGGCATGCGCGCGCCGCAGGGCGGGCAGTGGAACCGCACCATGGTGGACAGCTGGAACCTGGACCGCGTGGAAGTGCTGAAGGGGCCGTCGGCGGCGATGTACGGCCAGGTGGCTCCGGGTGGCATGGTCAACCAGGTCAGCAAGACGCCCACACCGGACCAGCAGCAGATCGTGCAGCTGGGCGTGGATGGCAATGGCCAGTACAGCACCGCCTTCGATGTGGGCGCCGCATCGGGGGACAAGCAGCACCTGGGCCGTCTGGTGGGCCTGTACCGCGATGGCGACACCCAGATCAAGCACACCGAGCAGGAGCACTGGTTCCTGGCGCCCAGCTACACCTTCCAGATGGCCGAGCGCACGCGCCTGACCCTGCTGGGCCTGTACCAGCGCGACGATGGCGGCTCCACCTACCAGTTCCTGCCGATGGCCGGCACGCTGAACGCCACGCCCTATGGCCATATGAAGAACAGCACCTTCATTGGCGAACCGAACTGGAACACCTACGACCGCACCATCTGGTCGGCCGGCTGGATGTTCGAACACGCGTTCAATGAAAACTGGACGTTGAGCCAGAGCGCGCGCCGCCTGAACGTCGATTCCACTTTCCGCACCGTGGTGACCAATGGCGCGCTGAATGCCGACGGGCGCACGCAGAAGCGCCGCGCCACCTGGGGCGAAGGCGATTCGCGTGGCGATACCGCCGATACGCGCCTGACCGGCAAGTTCAGCACCGGCGCGGCACAGCACACCCTGCTGCTGGGCGTGGACTGGCAGAAGGCCGATTGGGATGCGGCGCGCGGTGCAATGGGCACGGCCACCGACACGCCCAATGCCATCGACATCTTCAACCCGGTCTACACCGGCTACATTCCGGCTACCACCTCGATCAGCTACTCCGGTGGCATCAACCGCCAGACCGGTGTGTACCTGCAGGACCAGATCGCGCTGGACAAGTGGCGCTTCACCGTCGGCGGCCGCTACGACTGGACCAAGGATGACACCTGGACCCAGGCCTACACCGTGGCCAGCAACCGTTTCGGCTCGCGCACCCCCAGCCGGATCAAGAACGAGGCCTTCAGTGGCAACGCGGGCATTCTGTTCGTGGCCGACAACGGCCTGACGCCGTACCTGAGCTACGCCGAATCGTTCCAGCCGGCCGGCAGCACCGCCACCCAATCGTTCGACCGCACGCCGTTCGATCCGATCACCGGCAAGCAGTGGGAGGCCGGCGTGAAGTACCAGCCGGCCAACTTCGACGGCCTGGTGACCCTGTCGGCCTACGATCTGCGCCAACAGAACGTGCTGACCGATGATCCGGACAGCAGCCACAACACCTGCGGCACCACCGGCACCAGCCAGTGCCAGGTGCAGGATGGCGAAGGCCGCGTGCGCGGTGTGGAACTGGAGGGCCGGGTGACCCCGCTGGCCGGCTTCAGCGTGATCGGTGCAGCGGCCTGGATGGATTCGGAAGTGACCCGCAGCAACAACGGCTACCGCGGCAAGCAGTTGGCAATGGTGCCGGACTGGACCGCCTCGCTGTGGGGCGACTACACCTTCCAGGGCGGTGCGCTGGAAGGCCTGAGCCTGGCCGCCGGCGTGCGCTACAACGGTAAGAGCTACGGCGACAGCGCCAACCTCTACCTGTTTCCGTCGTACACCCTGTGGGATGCCGCGATTCGCTACGACATCGGCCAGTACGGCAACGTCGGCACGCAGTTGTCGCTGAATGTCAGCAACCTGGCCGACAAGCGTTTCGTGTCGACCTGCACCGGCGTGTCCTCGTGCTACTACGGCACCGGCCGCACGGTGACCGCAACCGCGCGTTTCACCTGGTGATCCGCGCGGCTTGATGCTGTGCTACCGCCGCTCTCGCAGGAGGGCGGCGGTAGTGATCAGGCCGCCGTATGGCCGGTATACGCGGCCAGCACCGCCGGCAGGTCCTGCATGGATTCGAAGATGACATGCGCACCGGCCGCACGCAGCGCCTCGGGCGTGCTGTGGTACTGGCCGCCCGGGCTGTAGCCGAACACGGTGGCACCGGCGGCCACGCCGGCGGTCGCACCGGTCACAGTGTCTTCAATGACCGCGCAGCGCGCCGGGTCCACGCCCAGTGCAGCGGCGGCGGCCAGGTAGACATCGGGGTGCGGCTTGGTCCGCGGCTGGTCCTGGCCACTGAAGATCTGCCCGCCGAAGGCATCGAGGATTCCGATCTTGCCCAGCTGCAGGCGCACCTTCAGCAGATCGGCGCCGGACGCGCAGGCGATGCGGCCCTGGGTGAGGGTCTGCAGCGCACGCACGGCGGCAGGCGCACCGGGAATCTCGGTCAGATCGCGCTCCAGCGCCACGTTGCGCTGGCGGCGGAACTCATCGAGCCACGCTTCGGTGAATGGCTTGCCGGTGCGTTCCTCGATCAGACCGGCCAGGCTGGCGACCGATTTGCCCAGGAACACCTCGGCGGCCTGCTGCTGGGTGAGTGGCCAACCGCGTTCGGTCAGCATTTCCGAGAGCACGCGGGCGACCAACGGCTCGGAATCGACGAGGACGCCATCGCAGTCGAACAGCACGGCATCGAAGGGGAAGGGGGCCATGGGGAACTCCGGGCAAAACGAAGTGCGGAATTGTCGCACGCCGATGGCGCAGGCGCTTTGCCCTGATGGGCGCCGCTGCGCCGATCGCTCTGGTAGGTGCCCACCTTGGTGGGCACGCTTCTCGCCTAAGTGCCAACCAAGGTGGGCACCTACAACGGCCCGCGCGGGGTAGACTGCCCCGATGACGCACTGCCAGGAGGGCGAATGAAGGCGATCGCGATGGCACGCACGGCGGTCTTGCTGTTGGCAGTCGCTGCGGCAGGCTGCAGCACCTTCGCACGGCCGCCGTCGCCGAATCTGCGTCTGGTCACTTTGGTGCCGGCCGAAACGAGAGTTCTGCTGACCGCTGCGGCTAGCGGCACCATCGAGCCGATAGGCGAGTGCGTGTACTTTGTCAGCGCATCGGGACATCGCAGCCTGGCACTGTGGCCGGACTATTTTGAACTGGCCAGGCAGGATGGTGTCCCTATCGGCGTGCGCAGCACGTCCAGCAACACTGTCGTGGCGTTTGGGCAGACGCACACCTTTGGCGGCGGAGAATTATCCCCGTTGCCGCAGATGCTGACCCAGCCGTTGCCAGCAGGCTGCCGCGGTCCGGCGATGATGCTTTACTTCAATTAGGGCAGCGGGTGCTGCGGCTTTGGTGGGCGCGGTTTTCGCCTCGGCGCCTCTGCGCGGCAGTGCCAACCAAGGTTGGCACCTACCAGGGCAGTGCACCCCGACGCTTTGGTAGGTGCCCACCTTGGTGGGCACGCTTTGCGCCTCGGTGCCAACCAAGGTTGGCACCTACCAGGGCAATGCACCCCGACGCTTTGGTAGGTGCCCACCTTGGTGGGTACGCTTCGCGCTTCGGTGCCAACCAAGGTTGGCACCTACCGGGGTAGCAGTTGCGGTCAGCTCAGGTCGCAGCCGCTCGGCAGCGGCCAACTGGTCGCAGGCAGCATGTTCTTCAGCGAGGCCGGTGCGTTGATCGCCACGTAGCCGGCGCCCAGCAGCTCTTCCAGATCGGCGATGGTCACCAGGTAGTCATCCAGGCTGCCCAGGCCGGTTTCGTTGGGGAAGATCCAGCTGATCGCCTTGGCGGTACCGGTGTTGGGGTCGCGGGTGATGATGGTCTTCCAGAAGAATTCCGGTGTGGGAATGCCGTGGCTGCTCAGGAAGTAATCGTTGCTGGCATCGCCATAGACAACGCCGCCGTACACATCCACCGGCGCGATATCGCGGTAGCACTCGGCCACGTTTTCGGCCTTCACCCAGATGCCCTGGTTGAAGCCGGATACCTGCGGCACGATGTTGGTCATGTAGTTGGCGCGGCGGATGTACGTGCTGTCGTAGTCCATGTGGTTGGAGGTGACCAGGTGGCCGCGGTCAAAGCCGGATTTCACGCTGGCATAGGAGCCAGTGCTGGTCTGGCCCAGACAGCCTGCCGGCAGATCCGGGTCCTTGTAGAAGCTGGACGGGCGCGCGGCCGAACCGGTATCGGCCAGCAGCGTGTATTCGTAACGGGTGGCGCTGTGGATGCTGCAGTCGTAGGTCAGCACGAAGCCGCCCTTGTTCAGGGTGACGGTCTGGGCGTGTGCGGCGCCGGCAAAGGCGCTGATGACAAGGGCGAACAGGAACGTTGCAGAGCGCATTGGGTGATCTCCTTGAAGTTTCCAGGACGCAGCTGCCCGTGCCGGCGAAATCGCGTTTCGACGGAGGCGGGTGCTGCGACGGATGGGATGAAGCGGACTGCCGTTGAATCGGACTGACGTTGAAGCCCGGCCATGGCCGGCGGTGCTGCGGAATCGCAACCGCGTCCCCTGGGCCACGATGTGGCGCGCGGTGGCGTAAGCGTCAATTGCTGACGCTCTCAGGTCAACGCTGGATGTTCCAAGGTGTGACTTCGCGCAAGGAGTGCGCTGTGTTGCGGCGGATCGTGTCCGGCGGCTTTTCTGTTCAGGCCGTGACGTCGAGCGTGCATCTGGGCAAGTCGAAGTAGGAAGTTTCCTACAGCGCGATGGACAGAAAGCCTAGGGGCGCTTCCAGGCACGACTGTTACCATATGCGAATGATGCGCATTTACCCGAAGCCGGGTAGCGAGCAGTCACGCTCGGTCTCCGGCAATGATGGGAATGACGACTGCGGCAGCAAGGCTGAAGCGAGCTTTCATCACTGACCGCTTCCCGAGAAACGTAATGACTCAAAGAAAGAGATTCCTGTTCATATCTGCGTCGATCATCGTACTTGCAGCGATCGCGTGGTACGGCCTGTCCTCCGCGCCAGATCGCGCCAACCACGCTGAACGCTCCTCGATACCGGCGGGCGGCAACGAGGCCGCCTCGATGCAGGGCACATCTGCAATGTCTCGACCTGCCGACAGCTCGACGCCGGGCGATCCGGCCAACAGAGACCTTCGAATCCGGCAGCTGCCTGGCAGGGCGTTTGCCGTCACGGATTTTGGTCGGGTTCCCAGCGGAACAGTGGACCAGGTTATCGCAGGGCTTACCCCGCACGCCTTGGCAGGCGATGCGACGGCGTCGTATGGGATTTTCCTGAAGCTCAATGAGTGCCAGAACATCAACCGACGCGCATCCAGAGGCAGCGCGGTGCAGGCCAGTCCCGATGTGGTGTCTGCATGCCTGGATCTTTCGGCGGAAAACGAGATCAGCGCCAGTCGTTGGCTGACGCTTGCGGCAGAGCAGGGGAACATGGGTGCACGCCTTCTCTATGCCGCCGATTCCGAGTCAGCGCTTGGCGGGCCTGCCGCTTTGCTTCGCGATCCCGATCGCACCAAGGAGTACAAACAGAAAGCCACCGGCTACCTGCAGGACATGGTCGCCCAGGGAAGTGTGGATGCGCTGCTGCAACTGGGCAATGCCTACCACGCAGGCGTGCTGCTCGACGAAGATCTGGTCACAAGCAGGGCCTACTTCGAGGCGGCACGTCTTGCTGACCCTTCGGTGGTTCCGGTCCAGCAGATCAATACTCTGGACAAAGCGCTAAGTGCGCAACAGCTCTCCATAGCCCGACGAAAAGGAAGTCAAATCCATGATGCATGCTGTCGCTAGAAAACCATTTGCAATGTCGCGACGAAACGCAATATTGATCCTGATACTAGCGGCAGGATTGATATTCGGCGTAAGCACGTTTGCATTCGAGCGCGGGCCATACTTCTGCACTGATTGCGCCGTCGCGTCGCCGGTGCCGGATGCCAGAACCCTGGAGGTTCTCAAGGACTCACGCGCACCCGTGGACTACGTACCGCTCTTTGCATGGGCAACCGGAACCACCTATCAGATCTGCAACCCGACACACTGCACCGTCTATCACGAGAATTTCGAATCCAACTGGGTAGGTGAAGGCCAGACCCCGCGTGAGGGGGTGCTGCCAGAACCTGTTGATGAAGGCGGTAGCGGTGGCGGAGGTCAAGCAGGCGGCGGAGTGCCGATTGGCGGTGGCTGTTATGGCAACTGTGGCGGCGGTGGCCTCGTGACCGTCGGCCCATATCAACCCTGCCAGCAGGGCGCGGAGAGCAAGGGAGAACTTTGCATCGGCGAGGATGGGAGAGTGCGACCCGATTGACAGGGACAGGGCCGAGCACACGCTCGGCCCTGCACCCACGCTACGGTGCTTCCTGCCGCAGCTTCTTCGCCTGCGCCGCGTTCACCGCGCTGGCCTTGTTGCCGAAGTCCTGGCGGATGAAGGTTGCCAACTGCGCGATCTCTTCATCGCTCAACCGATCGGCGAACCCGGGCATGCCCAGGTTGGACGGCCGCTGCGCGGTGGAAGGCAACGCGCTGCCATGCAGCAGCAGGCGCACCAGCGTGGTCGGATCGTCGGCCAGCACCGTGGGGTTGCCGGCGATGGCCGGGAACACGTTGGTGTAGCCCTTGGCATCGGTGCGATGGCAGGCGGCGCAGTTGTCCACGTACAGTTCGGCGCCGCGGCTGTCATTCACCCCGGCCTGCAGCTTGCGCGCGGTGGCATCGTTCTGGGCGTATGCAGACGGATCGTTTGCACTCGCCGGCAAGCTCTTCAGATAGACCGCCATGGCCCGCAGGTCGGCATCGGTCAGGTGCTGGGTGCTGTGCTCCACCACGTCGGCCATCGGCGAACCCACCACCGCGCTGTGTGCATTACGCGCGGTGCGCAGGGTATCGACGATGTCCTGCGTGCTCCAGCGGCCCAGGCCATCGGCGTTGTTGCCGCGCAGGTTCACCGCATTCCAGCCATCGATGAGCTGCCCGCCGGCCAGGTACGCGCTGCCCGATTCATCCAGCGCCTGCTCCTGCAACGCCAGCCCGCGCGGGGTGTGGCAGCTGCCGCAGTGGCCCAGGCCCTGCACCAGGTAGGCGCCACGCGCCAGTTCGGCGCTGTCATAGCGGCTGGGGTCGAAGGCCACCGCGTCCGCATCGGGGGCGAAGGTCTTGCGCCAGATCGCCAGCGGCCAGCGCATCGACAACGGCCACGGAATGTCGGCGGCCTGGTTGGCCTCCTTCACCGGGGCGATGTCACCGTGCAGGAAGTAGGCATGCAGCGCCCGCACATCCTCATCGGTCAGGCGTGCATAGGACGGGTAGGGCATGGCCGGGTACAGGGTGCGGCCATCGGGGGTGATGCCGTGGCGCACGGCGCGGTCGAAATCATCCAGCGAGTAGCCGCCAATGCCGGTGTCGCGGTCCGGGGTGATGTTGGTGCTGTAGATGTTGCCCAGCGGCGAGGCCACCGCCAGGCCACCGGCGAACGGCTTGCCGCCGGGCCGGGTGTGGCAGGCGGTGCAGTCGCCGGCAGCGGCCAGGTAGCGACCGCGTTCGATCAGGGCGGCGTCGGCCGCCGGTGCATCGCCCAGTACCCGCGTGCGGGTCGGCACGAAGGCGTAGGCCAGGGCCAGCAACAGCAGCACCAGGGCAATCACCACGATCCACAGGAGAAGCTTCTTCATGGGCGTCTCCTCAGGCCTGTACCAGCGGGCCCGGATCGGGCAGGTACTTTTCGCGGATGGCCGTGGCCGCCCAGTACGCCAGCCCGCCGACCAGCCCGGTGGGGTTGTAGCCGTTGTTCTGCGGGAACGCGTTGGCGCCGATCACGAATACATTCGGCACGTCCCAGCTCTGCAGGTAGCGGTTCAGCGCCGAGGTCTTCGGGTCGGCGCCCATGATCGCGCCACCGCAGGTGTGGGTGCTCTGGTACTTGGTGATGTTGTAGTGCTCGCCGTCCTTCTTGGCATCACCGCTCATGGAAAGCGGATTCAGCACGCGGCTCATCTCCATGGCCTTGCCGACGAAGAACTGCGAGGCCTTGATCTCGTTGGGGTGCCAATCGAAGGTCATGCGCAGCAGGGGCCGGCCGAAGCTGTCGGTGTAGTTGGGGTCCAGGCTGAGGTAATGCTGGCGGTAGGCCATGCACGCGCCCTGTACTTCGTAATAGAAGTTGTGGCGGAAGTTGTCCGCGGCCGCCTTCTTCCATGCCGCGCCCCAGCTGGGCGTGCCCGATGGCACGTTGATGCCGCGCACCGGGCCGGCGCCGGGCTGGCGGGCCCAGACCAAGCCACCACCAACGAAACCGGCCTTGGCGTTGTCCAGCTGATTGCCGTTCAGATCGTCCATGGTGGTGCCCGCACCGCCAATGCCGATGAAGCCGTTGGCCTGCACGCTCTTGTCGAAGAACAGCACCACCCGGTTGAGGTTCTGGTAGGAGTAGTTGCGCCCCACCGTGCCGGTGTTCGATTCGGGGTCGTAGGGCGTGCCGATGCCGGACAGCAGCATCAGATGCACGTTGTAGAGCTGGAAGGCGCACAGCAGCACCAGGTCGGCCGGCTGCTGCACCTCACGGCCCTGGGCGTCCAGATAGGTCACGCCGGTGGCCTGCTTGCCGGTGCTGTCCAGGTCCACCTTCAGCACCTGCGAATGGGTGCGCAGCTCGAACTTCGGGCGCTGGCGCAGCACCGGCAGGATGCAGGCGTTGGGGCTGGCCTTGGAATAGTTCAGGCAGCCGTAATCGCTGCAGAAGCCGCAGGCATTGCACGGGCCCAGCTGGCAGCCGTAGGGGTTCACATACGGGCCGGAGGCATTCGAGGCCGGAATGGGATAGGGATGCCAGCCCATTTCCTTGGCCGCCTTGTAGAACAGTTCGCCGCCCAGGTAGTTGGGGTTGGGGCCCAGCGGATATTCGGCCGAGCGCGACCCTTCAAACGGGTTGCCGCCGGCCTGCACCACGCCATTGATCACACCGGCCTTGCCGGACGTGCCGCAGACCAGCTCGAACATGTGCAGGTGCGGTTCCAGTTCGGCGTAGGTCAGCGGGAAATCCTGGATGGTCATGTCATCGGGAATGAAGCGCTTGCCGTAGCGTTCTTCCACGTTGGTGCGCAGCTTCATGTCTTCCGGCAGCGGGCGGAAATGCGCGCCCGACCAGTGGCTGCCCGCACCGCCCACGCCGGTGCCGGGCTTGAACGAGCCCATCTGCCGGTACGGCACGGCGGTGTCGGCCGGGGTGTGGCGAATCGTGACGGTTTCCTGTGCCAGGCTCTGCAGGTAGCGGCGGTGTACCGAACCTTCCAGCTCGTCCACCACGTTTGGGTAGGCGAAATCAGGCTGGGTATCGCGGTCGCCGCCGCGCTCCAGCGCGACCACATGCAGGCCGGCATCGGTCAGTTCCTTGGCCAGGATCGCCCCGGTCCAGCCCATGCCGACGATCACGGCGTCCACTTTCGGTTTCGTGATGGCCATGCGCTCAGCCCCTCCGCCCAGCCAGGTCCACCGGCGGCAGCGGGTAGGCCTTGTCGCGCACCCCGATCCAGTCCAGGTAGTCGGCGCGCATGCCGGGGTAGCCGATCATCTTCCACGCGGCCATGCCCTTGTTGGCCCCGTACTTGGGGTCGGCGAAGTAGCCGTTCTTCACCTCGCCCAGCAGGTTGGAGAAGAACAGCTTGCTGGAGATGGCGTCCAGTTCCAGCTTGCCGCCCTCGGCCGCCTTCAGCAGGGTTTCCTGCTGGGCGTGGTCCAGCTGGGCGAAGGTCTTGCCCTGGAACTGTGCGCGGCAATGCGCATCGACGGCACCAATACCCACGCGCACGATCTCGCGCAGCGGCAGCTTGCCCTGGTAGCCGAATTCGCTGGGCGCTTCCAGGAACGGGCCCTGCATGTACCAGATGGCGCCGGCGGCATAGGGCGTCTGCATGTGCCGGTCGAGGAACTCGGGCACACCCGATTCCACCGCGCCTGGGCCGGTTTCGTCGGCGGGGATCAGCCGGTCGCAGGCCGCGACGATGAACGCCCATTCGGCGGCGTTGAAGAATTCGGGGCGGTACTCGGCGGCATCAGCGGCGGTTGCCTGCGCGTTCTGCGGGGGGGTACCGGGCGCACAGGCGGGCAGGGCGGCGGCCACGGGAATCAGGGTCAGGCCCTGGAAAAAGCGGCGGCGGCTCAGCGCCGGCGCCATCGGTTCGGCGTCATCGTTCATTGCGGGGTGGCTACCTGTGGGGTGGCTGGTGCACAGCTTCGCGCGCGTCCTGTCGCGGTGGCGTGCTCGACATCGGGCCCGGCGCCGACCGCTCCCCGGCCGACATGGATCGATCCATTGTGTTGCTGCGTGATGCTTTCCGGAATGGCAATATGGGAAAGGTGCTGTTGCCTGAAAGGAAAGAATCGCGGTGATCGAAGACCTGGGAGAGCTGCGCACCTTCGATCGCATCGTGCATGGCGGAAGCCTGTCGGCCGCCGCACGTGACCTGGGTGTGTCGCTGGCGGTGGTCAGCAAGCGGCTGTCAGCGCTGGAGCGGCGGTTGCAGGTGCGCTTGCTCAACCGCAGCACGCGCCGGGTCTCGCTGACCGACGAGGGCAGCCTGTTCCACCAGCATTGCCGCCAGGTGCTGCAGGCGGTGGAAGCGGCCGAAGCGGCGCTGGCGCAGCGCCAGGACCTGGTCGCCGGCGTGCTGCGGGTCACCGCCCCGAATGGTTTCGGGCGGCGCCACGTGGTGCCGGCGGTGCGGCGGTTCCAGATGGCACACCCCGGCGTGCGCGTGCATCTGTCGCTGCGCGACGAGATCGTGGATCTGGTGGGCGAGGGCATCGAGCTGGCCCTGCGCTATGGCACGCTGGATGATTCGCGCCTGGTCGCCCGGCAACTGGCGCCGAACCGGCGGGTGCTGTGCGCATCGCCGGACTACCTGCAACGGCGCGGCATGCCGCGCAGCATTGCCGATCTGCAGCAGCACGACTGCATTGCCTCGGGCAGCCCGCCGGTCAGCCACTGGCGCTTCGGCCAGGGCGATGCCGCGCTGGCACTGCCGCTGCAGGCCAGCACGCTGTGCGATGACGGCGAGGCCGCGCACCTGATGGCGCTGCAGGGCGCCGGCATAGCCCGCAAATCGATCTGGGACGTGGCCGAAGACCTGCAGGCCGGGCGCCTGGTGGAAGTGCTACCCGACCACGCCCTGGCAACATCTCCGTTGAGCGCGGTGCATGGCTCGGGAAAGCAGCTGGCCCCGCGCGTGCGTGTGTTCCTGGACCACCTGCTGCAGCACCTGCGCAGCACGGTGGCCTGGCGCTACGCCAACGCCGATTAGCCGCGCGCGTCCTTGGCGATGGCCAGCGCCTGATCAGCGCGCACGAACACCGCGGTGGTGTTCTCGTCGCGGGTGCCGGTGGCCGCGCCCAGCAGCAACGGGCGGCCGAGGCGGCTGGCGGCTTCATCGGCCACGCCCTGCAGCGCATGCAGGGTGGCATCGGCCTGGTCGGAGCCCAGCACGGCAATGAACTCGCCGCTGCCGGTAACCCGGTTGATGCTGTCGCCACGCTCGGCCTGCAGGCAACGCTCCAGCGCCGCATCCAACTGCTGCAACTGGCGGTCCAGGCCGCGCTCGCCCAGCTGTTCGGCCAGCGCGGCCAGATCCTGCAGTTCCAGGATCACGATGGTGTAGGGCGTGCCCGCCGCAGCGGTGTCAGTGCCGATGGGCTCGGCGGCGACCGTCTGTTCCAGCAGGGCCACCACTTCCTGTTCGCGTTCGCGGCTGCGCGCTTCCATCAAGTTCATGGTCAAGCGGGCGAGCGCCTGCAGGGCCTCGCGTTGCACCGGGGTAAGCGAGCGCGGTGACAAGTCGACCACGCACACACTGCCCACCGCCGCACCGCTGCCGGTCACCAAGGGCATGCCGGCGTAGAAGCGTGCGCCGATCTCCTTCAGCACCGGGTTGTCGGCAAAGCGCGCGTCCTGGCTTAGATCACCGACTTCCAGCAGCTGGCTGGGCTCGCGGATTGCATGGTCGCAGACCGCTACATCGCGGTCGGTCTGGCTGCCGTCCAGGCCGGTGCGGGCCTTGAACCACTGGCGGTCGCGATCAATCAGAGTGACCAGGGCCATCGGCGTGCCGCATACGGCGGCGGCCACTTTCACGATGTCATCGTAGGCCGGCTCGGGCAGGCTGCCGACAATGTGCAGGGCATCGAGCGCACGCTGGCGTTCGATTTCGTCCGTGGACGGGGTGAAGCGCTCGGTCATGGTGTTCCTGTAACTACCGGGGTCGGCCCATGCTAGAGCACCTGCGTTCGCGCGCCGTCAACGGCCATGCGCGCTCGAGCTGATACGCAACGATGCGCACCGAATGCAAGCGACGCACTTCACGTATTGATAACGATTCACATTTGCCATACGATGCCGTCCGCCAGCCCCGGACGTCCGTCTCGCCAGCGCCCACGCTCACTGACGAGACAGTTCCCATGAAGATGCGTTCCCTCGCCGCGTTCGCGGCGTTTGGACTGGCGTTTGTCCAGCCTGTTCTTGCCCACACGCCGTACCTGTCGCCGAGCACCTATGCACCGCGTGCGGGGCAGACGGTGGCGCTGGACGCCTCGTTCGCCGAAGTCTTCTTCGTGCCCGAAACCGCGTTCGACGATAGCCAGTTCAGCGTAACCGGCCCGGACGGCAGGACCACCGCGCTGCCTGCGCAGGTGATGAAGACCCGCACCGTGGCCGAGTACACGCTGCCGGCGGGCACGGGCACCTACCGGCTGAGCACCGGCCAACGCCTGGGCGCACTGTTCCGCACGTGGGAAATCAATGGCAAGCGCGAAAGCTCGCGCGATCCGGCGGTGAAGATTCCGGCCGGGGCCAAGGTCATTTCCGATTTCCAGTCGCGCACGCTGGCCGAGACGTACGTGACGGCCGGCAACCCCGACCGTGCCGCGCTGGCGCCGCACAACCAGGGCATCGAGCTGGTGCCGGTCACCCATCCCAATGATCTGTACGTGGGCGAGGCGTTCGAGTTCATCGCCCAATACGACGGCGCGCCGCTGGCCAACCAGAAGATCGAGATCACCGAGGCGGTCTGGGGCAGTGACCGCACACCGCAGGTGGTGACCGTCACCACCGACGCCAAGGGCCATGGAAGGTTCCCGCTGACAGCTGCCGGCACCTGGATTGCGCTGACCCGCCACCGCACGGCCGCGCCGGCCGGGGCCGCGGTGGCCGAGTACAGCAACAGCTACACGCTCAGCTTCCGCGTGTTGAACCCCTGATCCCTTCCATCGTTCGTTCCTGAGGTCACCATGAAGATCACCCTGCTTGCCAGTGCGTGCGTCTGCACGCTGCTGCTGTCGTCCGCTGTCCACGCGCAGTCCGCCCCGCGCCCGCTGGTCGGCGGCCATGGCAACAATGTCACCGCGTTCATCGCCGAACATGATGACAATGCCGACGGCAAGGTCACCTGGGCCGAGTTCGAGGCGTTCCGCCGCGCCCGTTTCGATGCCACCGACAGCAACAAGAACGGCACGGTGGACGAAGACGAGTATGTGGCCGAGTTCGACCAGCGCATGACCGCCGAGATCGAACGCGAGCGTGCCGGCCAGGTCGAACAGACCCGTGCCCGTTTCGCCGCACTGGACACCGACAAGGATGGCAGCGTGTCGCGCGCCGAGTTCGACGCCGCTGGCGAAAAGACCTGGCAGGGCGGGCAGAAGGCGCTGGCCAGCCGTGGCAAGGACAAGGCCGCGCCGGCCGCCGGTGGCACCGAAGCCCGCACCGCCGCTGGTGCGCAGCGCTTCGACAATCGCCGCAGCCGCTTGAACATGCCCACCAGCCACACCGCCGAAGGCTTCCTGGAGCTGTACGACGGCAATGGCGATGGCAAGGTGGACAAGGCCGAGTTCGACAAGGCCCGCGACGAGCAGTTCGCGCGCACCGATCGCAGTGGCGACGGCCGCCTTTCGCTGGATGAATACCTGGGCGAGTTTGAAGAGCGCCTGGACCGGCGCGCCGCCTCCCTTACCCAGGGCGATGATCGCCAGGTGCACGTGCGCTTCGGCGTGCTCGATGCCGACAAGAGCGGCGAAATGACCTTCGCCGAGTACCAGGTGTCGGGCAAGCGACTGTTCGATACCGCCGATCGCAACAAGGATGGCGTGGTCGATGCGACCGATGCGGCACTGCCGCCGCCGGCTGCGCCGCGCCGCTGAGTCCTGTGCGGGGCCCGTTGCCACGGGCCCCGTTGTTGCGGATTTCCGCGCACTCCCGAGTTGCTTCCCATGTTCCGTCGTACCTCCCGCCTGCTGCTGGCCCTGGCCGCGAGCTGGCTTGCCGTGCCCGCGGCCGTGGCCGCACCGCAGATCTTCCATCGCGACGATGTGCTGGGCACCTCGCTGGATATCAGCGTGGACGCCAGCGAGGCGCCTGCGCAGGCCGCGTTGCAGGCCGTGCTGGCCGAGACCGCGCGTCTGGACGGTGTGCTCAGCCGCTGGCGCGATGACAGTGAGTTGAGCCGGTTCAATACGCGCAGCGGCGCGCAGGCGGTGTCGCCCGATCTGCGTGCGGTGCTGCAGTTGTGCGAGCACTGGCGGCAGCGCAGCGAGGGCATCTTCAGTTGCCGGCTGGGCCGGGTGGCCGAGCGCTGGCGCCAGGCCGCGACCAGCGGCGTGCTGCCGCCGCGCGATGAACTGCGTGCATTGGCCTCGGCTGCCGCACAGGCCGAGTTCGAGCCGGCGCGCAGTGGTGCGCTGACCCGCCCCGAGGCGGTGGTGTTCGACGTGGACGGCGTGGCCAAGGGCTACATACTGGACCGGGCGATGGATGTGGCGCGCAAGGCCGCACCGGCAGCGCGTGCCATCAAGATCGATATCGGTGGCGATGCGCGCTACTGGCAGGCCGCCGGAGAAACCGCGCCGTGGCAGGTTGGGGTGGCCGATGCGCGCCGCCCGCGGGATAACGGCGCCACGCTGGCCACGCTGGCCCTGCGCGACGGCGCCATTGCCGGCAGTGGCCATGCCACGCGCGGCTACACCGTGGGCCGGCGCCACTACAGCCATATCCTGGACCCGTTCTCGGGCTGGCCCATGCAGTTCGCGCCCGCCGCGACCGTGGTGGCGCCCGATGCGGCCAGCGCCGACGTGCTGGCCACCGCGCTGTCGGTCATGCCGATCCGCGATGGGCTGGCCCTGGCCGATGCACTGCCGGACGTCGCCGCATTTGTGTTGAGTGATACCGGCATTCCGTTCGTGTCGCAGCGCTGGCCGGCATTGCTTGCCGACGAACCACCGCGCGCGGCGAACGAGGAGCGGCTGGTGGTGGACTACCAGATTCCGCAGATCGCGGCCGAGCGCTATTTCGCGCCGTACCTGGCGCTGTGGGTGACCACGACCGATGGCACGCCGGTGCGCCAGCTGCTGGTGCTGGGCACGCGCTCGCGGTACCTGCAGTCGCTGCCGCAATGGTGGCGGCGCTATGGCCGCGATGATCTGCCCGCGATCCAGGGCATCGCGCGGCCCACGCGCTTGCCCGGCGCGTATTCGCTGGCCTGGGATGGGCGCGACGACCGTGGCAGTACCGTCGCCGATGGCGAGTATCTGCTGCAGGTCGAAGCCGCGCGCCAGGCCGGTGGGCATGAGTTTCTGTCATTGCCGTTCACGCTGAAACAGGGCAGGGCGCTGGACAGCCAGCACCGCGGCCAGAGCGAGATCGGCACGCTCAGTCTGCACCTGACCGGGCGCTAGCCGCGGTCCTGCCTTGCCTCGAACGTTCAGTACCCCTTCCCAGCAACGCACGCAACGCCATCACCATGGCGCCCCGCAGCCAGGAAACCAACGCCGCTCCAACCGGAGCGACGGAACGCCCCTTTCCACCCCTCTGCGGAGTCATCCATGCACCTTTCACCTTCCCTGCTTGCGCTGGCGGTAGCTACCAGCCTCTCGCTTCCCGTTGTCTCCCGTGCGGCCAGCGCCGATGCGGACAGCACCCTGGATACCATCCAGGTGACCGAAACACGCAAGAAATCCGACAACCAGAACGTCACCACGCTCTCGGCCAAGACCCTGCAGCAGCAGGGTGCGCAGAGCATGGAAGACGCCATCCGTTACGTGCCGGGCGTGGAGATGGTCGATCTGGGCCGCGCCGGCTTCAATGGTTTCAACATCCGTGGCCTGGAATCGGACCGCGTGGCCATCACCCTGGACGGCCTCAGCTTCCCGCAGAGCATGGACCCGGGCACCTACCAGCCCTATGAATTCTTCCGTTCCGGTCGCGGCAGCGTCGACCTGGAAGCGGTGAAGAGCGTAGAAATCATCAAGGGTGCCGATGCGATCACCGCCGGCAGCGGCGCGCTCAGTGGTGCAGTCATGTTCACCACCAAGGACCCGTCCGACTTCCTGAAGGCCAGCGGCAACGATAGCTTTGGTTCGGTGAAGTACGGCTACACCGGTTCCAGCGACGAGAACATGGGTTCGTTGACCTTCGCCAACCGCACCGGCCGTTTCGAATCGCTGCTGGTGTACACCAAGCGCGATGGCCACGAAACCGAATCGTGGTACGACACCACCCGCGCCCAGCTGGGCCCGGACCGCCGCACGCCGGACCCGGTGGACCGCGAGAGCGACAACCTGCTGGCCAAGGTCAACTTCCTGGCCACCGACACGCAGACGCTGGGCATCGTCTACGAGCGCGCCCGCGCTACCAATGACGTGGACAACTGGACCCGCAGCGATGGCGTGGGTTCGTATTACTTCCGCAGCGCCGAAGACCGCAGCGACCGCGACCGCTACGGCCTGAAGTACACCTGGCGCGCCAACAACGCGCTGTTCGACAGTCTGGAAGCCACCGCCGACCACCAGAAGAACTACATCCAGGGCCAGACCAACGTGCTGGTGGCCAACGGCACGGCGGCCACCTATGGCACGCGCTGCTCGGTGGCCGCACCGTGTGCGCGCCAGGAAGACCGCTGGGATACGCAGAAGCGCAACCGCGTGGCGCTGGATTTCGACAAGAGCATCGAAGCCGGCGGCGTGCGCCATGACCTGGTGTACGGCGCAGCGTGGCAGCAGGCGAAGATCCACTGGAACTCGGTGGATACGCGCTGGGGCAACGATGGCGCGCTGTTCACCCGCGATACCGACCCGTCGCTGTGGCCGGACACCAAGGAAACCGACCTGACCGCCTACGTGCGCGACCGCGTGCGCCTGCTGGATGATCGCCTGAGCCTGACCGGTGGCCTGCGCTACGACAGCTACAAGTACACTCCCGAAACCTCGGCCGGTGGCAACGGTGATTCTGGCTATGTGGATGACGGCGGCAGCGTGGGCACCTCGAAGTTCGCGGCGCCGACCTGGAACCTGGGCGCCGAGTTCAAGTTCACCGATACCCAGTCGCTGTGGACCCAGGTGGGCCGTGGCTTCCGCGCACCCGGTGTGAACGACATGTACGGCACCTCGTCCACGACCGAAGTCACCCGGGTTTCCGACGGCGCCACGGTCACCGTGCCCGATGGCAAGAGCAACCCGGACCTGGACGCCGAGCGCAGCCTGAACCTGGAACTGGGCTGGCGCTACCAGAGTGATCGCCTGCGCCTGGGCGTGTCGCTGTTCCGTGACAAGTACAGCAACTTCATCGACACCGCCCAGTTCGTCGGCGATGCCGGCACCCAGTACAGCACCACCGTGCGCGGTGTCACCACGGTCACCAATGGCTATACCTACACCATGCCGATCAACCGCGGCGAAGTGGTGGTGAAGGGCGTGGAGGCCGAGGGCCTGTGGCTGCTGGCCGACGACTGGCTGGCGCGCATGGCCTATTCGTATAACGAAGGCACCGACAATGACGGCCGTCCGCTGGCCAGCATCATTCCGGCCAAGGCCGTGGCCGGGCTGACCTACAACGCCCCGTCGCGGCGCTGGAGCGTGACCGCCAATGTCACCCACCAGGACCGCAAGGACCCGTCCGATTACGGCCTGAGCGTGACCAACGCCAGCTACGGCGCCGAAGTGCTGCCGCTGTATGCCTACAAGGCGCGCGAATACACCCTGCTGGACGTGTTCGGCAGCTACAGCATCACCCCGCGCATCCACCTGACCGCCGGTGTCTACAACGTGTTCAACAAGGAATACTACCTGTGGAACCGCGTGCGCACCGCCGGTGGCGGCACCGCCATCTTCCAGGGTGCCACCAGCTACGAAGGTATCGGCCGCTGGTCGCAGCCGGGCCGTAACGTGCGCTTCACCCTCAGCTACGACTTCCTGTAAGCCGGGCAGGGGTCAGATCCCTTTCCGCGAGGAAAGGGCTCTGACCCCATGAATGGAAGCCATCCACGCATGGCGTGGATCTACTGGATGCGGCGGTTGTCGATCCACGCCATGCGAGGATGCCGATCGGCTCGCCGTCGTCGGTCCATCCCATGCATGGCTCCCTGGTAGATCCACGCCATGCGTGGATGGCATAGCCGCGGTAGATCCACGCCATGCGTGGATGGCATAGCCGCGGTAGATCCACGCCATGCGTGGATGCTTCTTGGCCGTCACGCATTGCAGTCGAGCAAGCGCGACTCTACCGGGCGGTGCCCAGGCGCAGCAGTTCCTTGGCCACCCATTCGGAACTGGCCGGGTTCTGCCCGGTCACCAGCAGGCCGTCGGTCACGCCATGCGGTGCCCAATCCGCGCCCTTTTCGTACGCAGCGCCCAGCGCGATCAGCTCGTCTTCCACCAGGAACGGCACGATATCGGTCAGCTCGACCGCCGCTTCCTCGCTGTTGGTGAAGCCCGTCACCTTGCGTCCCTTCACCAGGGGCGAACCGTCGGCCGCCTTTACATGGCGCAGCACGCCCGGCGCATGGCAGACGAACCCGACCGCCTTGCCCGCACGCTCGAACGCTTCGATCAGCGCAATGGATGCCTTCGACTCAGCCAGATCCCACAACGGCCCGTGGCCGCCGGGGTAGAACACCAGGTCGAAATCCTCCTGCTTCACACTGTCCAGCCTCACCGTGCTGGCCAGCGCCTGCTGCGCCTTCGCATCGCCCTTGAAGCGTTCGGTCAGTTCGGTCTGGAAGTCGGGCAGGTCGCTCTTCGGGTCCAGCGGTGGCTGGCCACCGGCGGGGGAGGCCAGGGTGATCTGCGCACCGGCATCGCTGAACACGTAGTACGGCGCAGCGAACTCCTCCAGCCAGAAGCCGGTCTTCTTGCCGGTGTCGCCCAGTCGATCATGCGACGTCAGAACCATCAGGACCTTCATGTAACGCTCCGCAGTGGGGTGGGGCAGCAGTATGCGCGCGACCGGGGATGCAGGGCGTCAACGGTGCGACGCTTTAAACCATCGGCAGGCCCGTTGCATCCAAGCCCACCACACCCCACCCGGTAGATGTCTGGTCCATGCCTACCGTTACCCTGCGGCACGTATCGTTCGTCCCCCTTCTTGCCATGGGGGTACTGGCTCTGGCGGGGCTGCTGGTACCGGGTTACAGCACGCTCAGCCAGCACATGAGCGAGCTGGGGCTGCTGCAGGGGTGGCCGAGGTGGGTGGAACGGTCGGCCGCCGTCATCAACGGCGCCGCGATCCTGGTCTTCAGCGTGGCCTTGTTGGCCCATGGCAGCCGCTTCGCCTGCTCCGCGCTTGCCTCGTTACTGTTTGCTGCCTGCATGATCAGCAACGGGGTTTTCACTACGGGCAGCCCACTGCACGGGCTCTATGGCATCGGCATGTTCTCGGTGCTTACACCCTTGTTGTTCATCAGCGAGTTCGGGCAGGGGGGGCGCGGCGTGGCTGCGTCTTGCCTCGCGCGGCATTTCGCTTATTGGCGTGCTGTACCTGTGGATGATGGTGTGCGGGTTCGACCCGGCCGCCTACCGTGGGCTGACCCAGCGGCTGGCGGCACTGCTCGCGTTCGCGTGGTACGCGCTGGCGGCAATTGAACTGCGCCGCGCGTAGGGTGCCGATGACCGACATGACGGCTGAATAGGGCAGACCTCGCCCCAACGTGCATGAAGGCAGAAGAAAACCGTTTGCGCTTTGGCTACAAGGAACGCTGGCTGCAGCAATAGCGGCCATTACAGCCGGCGTTTGAACAGCCTCTGGACCATGAACATTTACACGCCATTTCACATTTCTTCACGCCTCCTCCACCTCGTCCAACCGTAGCTGAAAGGCGCTCGGTCAACTGCCGAAAAGGTCGCTATATTCGGGCTTCCCCAGACGAAGGAGGGAGTGCAATGTTCCTGAACCAGCAACACAAGACCCTGGCCCGCACGCTCGGTGTAGCCATCCTCGCCGCCGCCGCTCTCAGTGGTTGCGCCACCTACAAGGACGAATTCGCAACCATCAATTCGCGTCTCGACGCGCTTGATGTGAAGGTGCAGGGCGCAGCCCAGAGCGCCGAGTCGGCCAACCAGTCGGCACAGCAGGCCAACCAGCGCCTGGATCAGATCGAAGGCCGCGTACAGCAGCTTGAATCGGCACCGCGCCGTACCCCGCGCGGGTGATCGCTCCCCCACGCAGTACCCGTACTGTTTGACCCGGACACCGGTGGCCTTCGCGGGCCACCGGTGTCCACCCCGTAGTACACGCAGCAAGGAGTCGTGCCATCCCTATGTTCCCCAACCCTGCAAACCGGCCGCTGCGCGCTGCGCTGGCCATGGCCCTGGCGTTGACGCTTGCCGGCACCGGTGTGGCGAGCGCGAAGAACGGCACGCCACCGGCACCGTCTTCGGCGGTTGATGAACTGCCCGAAGGGCAGATGGTGTCCGACACGGTGATTGAACTGGCCGGTTGGGTGGTGGCCAGCAAGGACAGCCAAGGCTATCCGTTTGCGATCATGGACAAGGCGGCCGCACAGATCCTGGTGTTTGGTGGCGATGGCAAGCTGCGAGGCGCAGCGCCGGCATTGTTCGGCTCGGCCAAGGGTGACCACATCGCCCCCGGCGTAGCGGGCCTGGCCCTGCGCGAGATTCCCGGCCGCGACCGCACCACGCCGGCGGGCCGTTTCATCGGCGGCTTCGGGCCGTCCATCGATGCCGGCCGCGTGCTGTGGGTCGATTACGAATCTGCGGTCTCGATCCATCCCATGCCCAAGGGCACGTCGAAGGAAAAGCGCGCTGAGCGCCTGGCGTCGGCTACGCCCGACGACAATCGCGTGACCCACGGCTGCATCAATGTCTCGCCGATGTTCTACGACGAGGTGGTGAAGTCCACCTTCGAAAAGGGCGGCGTGTTCTACGTGCTGCCGGACAAGGCATCCATTGCCGAAACCTTCCCCGAGTTCGCGCAGAGCCGCGGGAGTGCAGCGCAGAACGGCGAAGGCGAACGCCACGCCGGCGCCAAGTAAGCGGGCACGTCATCCGGTGGCAGGCGCGCCGCGCGGCGCGCTTGCATCCGGCGCTGGCGCAGCCCACCATGCAGGTCGGCCTTGGGGAACCCTGCAATGGAACTGCTGACGCTCGATCATTTCGCCCGCCACGTCGATCAGACCTTCTCGGCCGTCATCAATGACGGCGAAGTGCCGTTCGTGCTGGTGGAAGCCCGCGCCCTGGATGCATCGCGCGCGATGCCGGGCGCCGCACGTGCGCCATTCTCGCTGTTGTTCCGTAACGCGTCGGCGTTCCTGTTTCCGCAGCAGATCTACCCCATGCGCCACCCGGACGTAGGCGAGGTCGGTATCTTCCTGGTGCCCATCGCCCGTGAACAGGCCGGGTTCCTTTATCAGGCTGTATTCAACTGATCTTGCCGGTCTGCTGTGCGCAGGCGCGCTGCCAGCGCATCAGCAGATGCGTGCCTTGCTGCTCGACCCCAACGAAACCAAGACGCTGGTAGAGGCGCAGCGCGGCTGCATTGGCACCGTCCACGTGCAGTTGCATGTCGCTACCGCGCAGGCCGGCTTCGTGCTGGCTGTGCGCGATCAACGCCGTGGCAACACCGCGACGGCGCTCAGCGGGGAACAGGCTGATGTCCACGATCAGGTCGTGCGACGCCCCGCACTGCAGGTAGTAGCGCCCCACGGCGGCGCCATCGTGCTCGATGGCCAGAAAGTGCGAGTCGCCGAAGTGGGCCAGATAGTGCTGGTGCTGCAGCGCGAACTGGCTGTCCAGGAACAGGCGTTTGGCGCTGTCGGGCCAAGGCACCGGTGCCAGTTCCTCGGCGCGGGTGCTGGCATACAACTCGCGCAGCCACGGCAGATCATCGGCAACCAGCGGCCGCAGGCCATACCCGCGCTGCAGCAGCAGCGCGGGCAGGGTGGGGCAGGCATCGCGGCTTGGCGGAAACGCGGCGAGCGGTGCGGGCGCGGCCATCGGCTCAGTTGAAGCTGGGGAACACGCCCTGCAAGGCGATGCAGAAGTTGGTCGCCAGATAGGGCTGCCGGTTCTCATGGGGCTGCCCGCCACCGGAAGCGCCGATCATTCTCGGGCTGAACTGCGCATTGGCCGTGGCGTTGGTCACAAAGGGCATGCCTGTAGCAGGCACGCCGAGGTAATTACCCGCCTCGGGCGTCGCATTGCGTTTGCTGCTGTCGCGCTGGTTGTAGAGCGTCAGCGAATGGCTGTGCGCCGGAACGGTCTGTTGGGTCAGGGCCACAGCGTTGGTGCCGAAGGCCTCGCCAATGCTGTGCGGTGTCAGGCCCGGGCCCTGGCCCTGGCTGGTAGCCGCGCGATTGACGAAGTTGGGCAACTTGAATGTGTTTACGCCATCGCCGCCGTAGCTCGTTCCCAGCAGTGAAAACAGAGCAGTGTTCTGTCGGATGGGCAGCGTCGTGCCATTGCAGGTGGCCCAGTTCAGCGGGGCAAAGTTGAAGCCGAACAGCTGGATCTCGCCGAAGAAGGGTTCGGTCATGGTGAATTCCTTGTCGGATGCAAAGAGGGGTTCAGCCCTGCGTCGGGAAAACGCCCGCCCAGGCAATGCAGAACTGCACCGTCAGCGTGGGCATCTGGTTCTCGTGCGCTTGATTGCCACCCTGGCTGACAATCACATTGGGGGCCAGTACGGCCGCGTTGGCGCCGGTGATGTCTTTCACGAAGACGCTGTCGCCCGCCACCGTTGCCGGCAGCACGCCGTTTCCTACCGTGCCGGTAGTAGCAAGGGCGGTGGTGGCCATCAGTGGCGGCGCATGCGCAGGCATCTGCACGGGAAGCACGGTGACCTGCTCAGTGCCTGCCATCTGGCCCACCACGTAGCGGCTCAGTCCTGGGCCTTGTCCCTGGTGGATCGGTACCCGGCCGCGCAGATCGGGCACGCCGAAGGTGGTAATGCCATCGCCACCGTAGGTGGTGCCCAGCAGCGTGTACAGCACTTCATACTCGGCGATCGACTTCAGTGACCCATCGCATGTAAACCAACCGTTGGGCACGCGCTGAAAGCCGAACATGCGGATTTCTCCGGCGTAAGGGGTACTCATGTGAAGCTCCTTGAGCAGTCGTCGGCGCGGTCAGCTGCGCGAGGGGTAAATGCCCTGAATTGCGATAACGAAATTGATCGCCGTATAGGGCTGCAGGTTCGGGTGGGGCTGGCTGCCTCCCCCTGTGCCAACGCCTTGCAGAGGAACCAACGTGCCGTTGTCCGGGCCGAAGAGAAGTCCGCTGTCGTTGCCGTACAGACCGTTGGTGGGGTTGCGTACCGCACCCGCCGCGGTGGTGCCGTAGGCCTGCGCGGTGTGCGCGGGCACTTCGTTGCTGATCAGTGTCACGTTTTCCACGCCAGCCACGAGGCCTTGCTGATACGGCGGTGGATTCCAGCCCGGATCGGCCGACGGCCCGGCGCCGACCGGCGTCCGCGATTGCATGTTGGGCAACGCGAAGTTTGTCGTACCGTTCCCGCCGTACTGCGTGCCCAGCAGCGAAAACAGGGCCTGGTTCTGTGCAATCGAAAGCAATTGGCCGTTGCAGAGAGCAAAATCTTTGGGTGCAAACGAGAACCCCGTGAGCATTATCTGCCCGAGGAAGACTTCGGTCATGCCTTGATTCCCCCGATAGCGTGATGGCCGGACGTCATGTCCGGGCCGCATTTACTCTCGCTCAGTCAGCATGGGCGGTTCAAGTGAAATTTTTGTGCATGCGCAGCAATATCGAAAGCCGGGAAAGGGGGGCACTTCCCTTTACCCCTGGAATACTGTTTGAATATGGCGCAGCCGTTCTAAAGGGGTGCGGCCCGGGTCACCGACCTGGCGTCCGCGGACAGGGGTAGGGTCTCGCTGTACCGGCACGGACGCCTGGGAGTGTTCGCGCCTGTGCAGTGCCAACAGGGGCAGAACATGCAACTTTCTTCAGCGCACAGCGTGGGGGCGTCGCGTGCGCGTCCGCATGCCCTGGTTTCATGGTTCGGTTCCTGGCTGGCGATTGCACTGCTGTGCATCTGCGGCCTGTGGCCGCAGATGGCCGCCGCTGCACCGTCCACGTTCTGCCCAACGCTGAGCATGTCTGTGGCCCATAGCGGCTCGCAGACCATCGACATCGACCATTGCCACGGCGGTTTTGGTGTTTCTGCAGGTACAGCAACCACTACTCATGGCACCCGCACCGTGGGCCAGCAGACGGTCAATGCGCAGCCGCTGACCTACACCCATAACGGCGACAACGGCACCAGCGATACCTTCGTCATCCAGGATGACTCGGGTGGCGACATCGCCGTTACCGTCACCATCGGCCCGGCCGCGGCCATCACCCTGGATGCCAGCCCGGCCGTGAGCCTGCAGGCGGGCACCGCGTTCAGCAGCACCCTCAGTGCCAGCGGTGGCACAGCACCGTACACGTTCAGCCTCGATGCTGGCGCATTGCCCCCTGGTGTGGCCCTCGGCGGCAATACGCTCAGCGGCACCCCCACCCAGCGCGGCGCGTACTCCTTCACCCTGCGCGCAACGGACAACGCCGGCGTCAGTGGCACGCGTGCGTTCAGCGGCACCACTGCCAACCCGGTGCTGAGCCTTGCACCGGCCTCGCCGCCACCGGCCGGGCAGGGCGTGGCCTATTCGGTCAGCTTCACCCCCAGTGGTGGTGTGGCGCCCTACACCTTGGCCCATGAGGCCGCCAGCGGCGTACTGCCCCCGGGTCTGTCACTGAGTGGCAATACGCTCAGTGGCACGCCCACGGCACAAGGCACTTACACCTTCGGCATCCGCGTGACCGACAGCAGCAGCGGCCCCGGCTTCTATGCCGAGGTGGAGACGGTCACGTTGGTGGTGGCGGCGCCGCCCACCATTGTGGTCAACCCGGCCTCGTTGACCGTTGCCGCCATCGGGGTGGCGTACAACCAGACGCTCACCGGCAGTGGCGGTACCGCGCCGTACACCTTTGACCTCAGTGCTGGCACCTTGCCGCCCGGGCTGACCCTCAACACCACGACCGGCGCGGTGAGCGGCACGCCAACGTCGGGAGGCACCTTCAACTTCACCGCACGTGCCACCGATGCAAGCGGCTTCCAGGGCACGCGTGCGTACACGCTCACCGTGAACGTGCCGACGATTGCCGTCGACCCCAGCACGCTGCCCAACGGTACGGTTGGCGCCAGTTACAGCCAGGTCATCACGGCGACAGGGGGAACGCCCACGTACAGCTACGCGGTTACCTCTGGCTCCCTCCCTACCGGACTCAGCCTGGGCTCCAGCGGCACAATGTCGGGCACCCCTACGGCCGGAGGCACGTTCAATTTCACCCTCACCGCCACCGACAGCTCCGGCGGTACCGGTCCGTACACCGGCTCCCGTCCCTATTCGCTGACCATTGCGCCGCCCACGGTCAATCTTCCGGCTACCACCCTGGCCGATGCGACCCAGAACACGGCGTACAGTGCCGCGCTCAACCCCGCCAGCGGTGGCGTGGCGCCCTACACCTATTCAATCTCGGCTGGCGCGTTGCCTGCAGGTGTCACGCTTTCGGCGGGCGGCCAGCTTTCCGGCTCGCCTACCGCGGCAGGCACCTTCAACTTCGCGGTAATCGCAACGGACAGCGCCACCGGCAGCGGTCCGTACAACTCGGCACCGCGCGGTTACGTGCTGCAGGTCATCAGCAGTCCGCCGGTGACCAATCCTGTTTCGGCAGCCGTGGCGTACAACAGTGGCTCCAACCCGATCACGCTGAACCTCACCGGCGGCGCCGCCACTTCGGTGGCAATCGGCACCGCGCCCGCACACGGCACGGCCATTGCCAGCGGAACGACAGTGACCTACCAACCCAACGCCGGCTACGCCGGCCCGGACAGCTTCACCTATACCGCCACCAACAGTGCCGGAACTTCTGCACCGGCTACAGTGACGATCACCGTGGGCAACCCGACCATTACCGTCTCGGCCAATAGTCCGTTCAGCGCCACGGTCGGCTCTAGCTACAGCCAGACATTCACCTGGAATGGGGGCGCGGCGCCCTACAGCAACTACACGGTCACGGGCCTGCCGGCCGGGCTGAGCATCACCGGAACGACGGCAAACAGCGTTACGGTCAGCGGCACGCCTGCTGCGGCGGGACCCTTTACGCTCAATGCCAGCGCCACCGACAGCAGCACTGGCAACGGGCCGTTCACCGTTGTCCAGGGGTTTTCGCTCACGGTGGCTGCACCCACGCTCAACATGACGCCGGCGCCAGGCAACCTGCTCATGCCTTACGGGACCGCCAGCACCATCAACTTCGGCACGAGTGGCGGAACCGCGCCTTACAGCTATTCAGTGGTTACGGGTTCACTGCCGGTGGGCGTCAGTTTCAGTTCGGCAGGCGTTCTTTCCGGTACCCCGACGATGCCGGGGAGTTACAACGTCACGATCCGTTCGGCGGACTCCACCGTCGGTACCGGGGCCCCGTTCAACCTGCAACAGAACTACACCATCGTGGTGGCCGCACCGACGATCAGCGTTGATCCGCCCACGCTGCCCAACGGCACTGCGGCGCTCGCCTACGGCGCGCAGTTCACTGCCAGCGGCGGCACCGCACCGTACACCTATGCACTGCTGGCAGGCGCGCTGCCGCAAGGGCTGTCTCTCAGTTCCAGCGGTGCGGTGACCGGCATTCCGCGTTCGGATGGCAACTTCAGCATCACCGTGCGGGTGACCGATGGCAACGGGCAGACCGCTGACAGCGTCTACACCTTCTTGGTTGACCCGGCCACCGTGGTCATCGCCCCGGCCACGCTGCCGGGGGGTGTGGTCGCCACGGCCTACTCGCAGACTCTGACCAGCAGCGGCGGCATTGCGCCGTACACCTACGCAGTGGTTTCCGGCGCACTGCCACCCGGTCTCGCCTTAAGTTCGGCAGGCGTACTCAGTGGCACCCCCACCACCGCCGGCAGCTACACGTTCGTACTTCGCTCCACCGACGATGCCGGCTACAACGCCAGCCAGAGCTACACCCTCGTCATCAGCGAGGCGTTGCCGGTCGCCACCGACGATACGGCCACCACGATGGCGCAACAGGCGGTCACCATTCCGGTCACGGGCAATGACACGGGCGTGATCACGGCGATTGCCGTGGCCAGCGCGCCCGCGCACGGCACGGCCGTCGTCAGCGGTCTGAATGTGGTCTACACGCCAGCAGCCAACTACTTCGGCGCCGACAGTTTCACCTACATCGCCAGCGGGCCAGGTGGCAGTTCGGCCGCCGCGACCGTGGCCATTGCGGTCAATGCACTGCCGGTACCGGTGGGTCAGCCGCGCGCAGGCGTGGTCACACTGGCCGGCCAGGCCGTGCTGATCGATGCAGCCGTGGGCGCCAGCGGCGGGCCGTTCACCGGGGTCACCCTGGTGTCCGCACCGGCCACCGGCACCACCACGGTGGACGGCACGATCATCACCTACACGCCGCTGGCCACCACGTCTGGCCCGCAGAACATCGTCTACACCTTGAATAACAGCTTCGGTGCATCGGCGCCCATCACCACCACGGTGACGGTGAACGCGGTGCCGGTGGCGGCATCGCAGCGGCTCACCGCCAATGCGGGCGTGCCGGTCGTGGTGGAACTGACCAACGGCGCGACCGGTGGCCCGTTCACCGCGGCGACGCTGGTCTCGCTGTCGCCGGCGAATGCCGGCACCGCCACCATCGCGGCCTCGGGCAGCGGGGCCAATGCCGGCTACCGCCTGACGTTCACCCCGGCCGCGGCGTTCTCGGGCACCGCGACGGCAACGTTCACCCTGGCCAATGCGTTCACCACCTCGGCCCCGGCCACCGTCACCTTCGATGTGATCAGCCGGCCGGACCCGACCCAGGATGCCGAAGTGATGGGCCTGCTGGGCGCGCAGACGGCCACCGCGCGTCGCTTCGCCACCACCCAGATCGGCAACTTCCAGCGCCGCATGGAAGGGCTGCATCAGGGCGGGGAGGGCGCACGCTTCGAGAACGGGCTGAGCTTCGGCGTGGACCGCCGCTGCCAGGAAGACGGATGGCGTACGCCGGGCAGCGACTGCCGTCCGCTCGGCATGCCCGATGACACGGCAGCAGGTGCAGGCGCAACTGCAGGCAACGCAGCGGCGCCGCGCAACCGTGGCGGCGAAGGCGGCAGCTTGACGCTGTGGACGGGCGGTTCGATCAACAACGGTGATCGCGATGGTCGTTCCGGCAGTGCCGGCTTCGACTTCCAGACCAGCGGTGTCAGTGCCGGTGCCGATACCCGCCTGAGCAGCGATTTCGCCATCGGTGCGGGCATCGGCTACGGCCGCGATACCACCGATGTCGGCCACAACGATACCCGCAGCAAGGGCGAGAGCTACACCCTGGCCGTGTACAGCAGCTACCACCCGGGCGACCACTTCTTCGTGGACACCCTGCTGGGCTACCAGTTGCTGTCGTTCGATTCGCGCCGTTACGTGACGGCCAATGGCGCAATGGTGCAGGGCAAACGGGATGGCAGCCAGTGGCTGGCGTCACTTTCGGTGGGCGGAGACTACCGGCGCGACCGTCTGTCGCTGACCCCGTATGCGCGCCTGGATCTGGCCCGGGCCACGCTCGATGCCTACACCGAACAGGGCGACCCGATTCATGCGCTGCACTACCAGGACCAGGACGTGGACACCACCACGGCCAGCCTGGGCCTGCGCATGGACTACCGGGTACCGGTCAGCGTCGGCACGTTGACGCCGCAGCTGCGGCTGGAATACCAGCATGACTTCCAGGACGACAGTACGGTGATCATGAACTACGCCGATCTGCCGGGCGGGCCGTTCTATCGCAGCGCGATCGATGGCCTGAAGACCAACCGTTTCGTGTTCGGCCTGGGCGCGGTGCTGCAGACCGAGCGTGAGTTCAGCCTGCGGCTGGAATACCGCGGCCTGTTCGGCAGCAGCAGCGACACTGACCACGGCGTGCAGCTGAACCTGGAAAAGAAATACTGAGTACAGCGGGCAGGGCCGAGCACGCGCTCGGCCCTGCCACGTCGCGAACCTGCCGTCAGTTCAGCACGAAACGGATCGGTACTTCCTGCGCCGGCTCGGAGGCATCGAATCCTGTGCCGCAGGCAAACGTCCAGCGCTTGCCTGCGGCCAGCGCTGCATCGTCCAACAGCGGTGAACCGCTGCTCTGGGTCACGTAGGCCAGGCGCGCGGTCTTGCCATCGCCCTGCGGTTGCAGCGCCAGCAGCACGGTGCCCTGCACGTTGTCGCGGAATGCGGCGGGCGGATAGCGGGGCGGATTGTGTGCCTTGCTGGTCAGGTCCACCTTGCAGTGCTGGGCTGCAAGAGGAAGCACCCACTCGGCGGTGCCGCCCTGGTTACCTTCGCAGCGGTACCGCCACTGTTGTGCGCTACGACGCACCGGCTCCGCATCGTGCGGGCTTTCCACTGCCACTTCCTTGGCGGTGCCATCGGCGGCCACCTGCACGCGCAGCTTCGCCTCGTGGGCGGGTGCAAGGGCAGTGGCGGGATACTTCAGTTCGGCCACCGCTGCAGGATGGCGAGCCATCGAATCGGCAATCACTTCGCAGCGGGCTGAGGCCTGCGCTGCGGCCGGGAGCAGGCCAGCGATCATCAATGCAAACAGCGGCGTATGGCGATGGTACGTTCTCACTCGTGCTTCCTTGTCGGTGATGGATGGGTCAAGGCGCAGCATAGCGGTGATCACGCCTGGTTTCATTCTGGCATTGCACACTACGTGGCATTGCCTTCGCAGAGGACCTTCAATGAGCCGGATATTTGTGATTGGCGCGGCTGGAAAGGTCGGCCGCGCACTGGTGCAGCAGGCGGCGGCGCGTGGACACCGCGTGGTGGCCATGCATCGTTCTGCCGAACAGACGGCCGAGCTGTCCGCGTTGGGCGCACAGCCCGTGCAAGGCGACCTGCTGCAGCTGCAGGCCGATGCGCTGGCCACATTGATGCAGGGCAGTGACGTGGTGGTGTTCACGGCCGGCGCAGGCGGCAAGGGCGGCACGGCCATGACCGATGCCATCGACGGGCGCGGCCTGGAACTGGCCGTGGCCGCTGCAACCCTGGCACAGGTGCCGCGCTTCCTGCTGGTGTCGGCGTTCCCCGAAGCCGGTCGCGGCAAGCACTTGTCGGATACGTTCGAAAACTACATGGCGGTGAAGAAGGCGGCGGATGTGCACCTGGCCAGCAGCAGTCTGGACTGGGTGATCCTGCGGCCCGGCACGCTGACCGATGCGCCCGGTACGGGGCGGGTACATGCGGGCTTGGCCATTGCCTATGGCGAGGTTCCGCGTGCGGACGTGGCGGCCGCGCTGCTGGCGTTGGTGGAACAGCCACAGGTCAGCCGCCGCATCATTGAGCTGACCGAAGGCCAGACCCCGGTGTTCGAGGCCGTGCATCGTCTGTAGAGTCGAGCTTGCTCGACTGGACGTTGCCCAGGTGATTCATGCACTGAGGGTATGACTGATATCCAGCTGATGCCCTGTTTCCGCTGCGCCTCGACCGGTAGTTTTCCTGCACGAAGCAGGAGAACTACCGATGAGGCACGCAATGACGTCAATCGTTCTGTCGCTGGCCGCGTGTGCGGCTGGGGCTGTGTCCGCAGCAGACTACACACGCAACCCCTACACGCTCGTCTATGACGGCGCACTCACCGCCAATGTCGACGGTGCGGTCAACATCCATCCGGTGTCCTATCAGCTGGATGGCATCCGCATCGCCGCCAACGTCTATACGCCGGCCAACTACGATGCGGCCAAGGCATATCCGGTGGTGGTGGTGGCCCATCCCAACGGCGGGGTGAAAGAACAGGTGGCCGGGCTGTACGCGCAGCGGCTGGCCGAACAGGGCTACATCACCATCGCCGCCGATGCCGCCTACCAGGGCGCAAGCGGTGGCGAGCCGCGCAGCGTGGATATCCCGGCCCACCGCATCGAAGACATCCACGGCATGGCCGACTACATTGCGCGCTACCCGGGTGCGGATACTGCCCGCCTGGGCCTGCTGGGCATCTGTGGCGGCGGTGGCTACTCGCTGGCGGCCGCTCAGACCGACAAGCGCTTCAAGGCCGTTGCGACCATCAGCATGTTCAATTCCGGGCGGGTACGCCGCAACGGCTATGCCGACTCGCAACGGGACACGATCCAGCAGCGCCTGCAGCAGGCTTCGCAGGCACGCGCGCAGGAAGCCGCTGGCGGTGACGTGCAGTATTCCGGCGATGCCAACCTGAGTGACGCGCAGATCGCCAAGCTCCCGTTCGACCTGTACCGGCAGGGCTACCAGTATTACTGGAAAACCCACGCCCACCCCAATTCCACCTTCCGCTACACCACCAGCAGCTTGCTGGATCTGATGCGCTGGGATGCCACCAGTCAGATCGAACTGATCAACCAGCCGCTGTTGATGATCGCCGGCAGCAAGGCCGACAGCCTGTACATGACCCAGGACGCCTATGCCAAGGCGATCGGCACCCGCGACAAGCAGCTGGTGCTGCTGGACGGCGCCACTCATATCGAAACGTACTGGGTGCCGAAGTACGTGGATGCGGCCGTGGCGTCACTGACCACGTTCTATGTGCGGACGCTGGCACCATGAGCGGCCCGCGCACATCACCTGCGCGCACCGCGCTGCTGGGCGCCGCACTGAGCGTAGCGGCGCCCGCCGCCGGGGCAGCGGATGAAGCCATGCAGCAGATCACTCGCGCCGGCAGCCAGGCCTCGGTTGCCGGCCCGGCCGCGAACTTCGTCGGTACGGTGCGGGTCGATCCGCTGTTCGCGGCCGACGCCGCAGTGCCCGTCTCTTCTGCGTACGTCAGCTTCGAACCGGGCGCGCGCTCGGCCTGGCATACGCATCGGGCCGGGTAACGTCTGATCGTCACTTCCGGAGTGGGCCTGACCCAGGAATGGGGCAAGCCGGTGCGGCAGATCAACCCTGGCGACGTAGTGGTCTGCCCGGCCGGCGTGAAGCATTGGCACGGCGCTGCGCCGCACAGCGCCATGACCCATCTGGCGGTGACCGGGGTGGCCGAGGGCAAGGCCGTGGACTGGCTGGAACAGGTCAGCGATGCGCAGTACCAGCAGGCAGCCGCCAGCCTCGACGATGCCGTACCCGGCCTGCTGTCGCCGCGTCAGCAGGCGATACCATTGATCGCCGCCGCCATGGCCACCGGCAACATGTCCCAGCTCAGCCACGCGTTGCAGCGCGGGCTGGATGCAGGACTGACCGTGAGCGAGGCCAAGGAAGTGCTGGTCCAGCTGTATGCCTACGCTGGGTTCCCGAAGAGCCTCAACGCGCTGGGTGAACTGATGCGCGTGGTGCAGGCGCGTGAGGCGCAGGGCAGGGCAACCGCGCCCGGAAAGCCGCCCGCCGCAGCGGTGCCGGTGGGCGACGCGCTGCGCGAGGCGGGCATTGCCAACCAGACCCGCATCGCGGGCGCGCCGGTCGGCGGACCGTTGATGGACTTCGTGCCGATCATCAACCAGTTCCTGCAGACCCACCTGTTCGGGGACATCTTCGAACGTGACAGCCTGGACTGGCAGAGCCGCGAGCTGGCCACCGTGGGTGCGTTGGCGGCCCTGCCCGGGGTGGAATCGCAGCTGCGCTCGCACATGGCGGCCAGCCAGCGCGTTGGCCTGAGCCGCGCACAGCTGCAGCACGTGGCCGAACTGCTGGCACACAGCGGCGACGTCGCCGCCTCTGCCCGCGTGGCGCAGGCCCTCGAACAAACGCCGCCACCTTCGCCCTGACAGCACCCTTACGGAGACGACAATGAGCAACCTGCCCAGCAACGCGCAGCGGCGCACACTGCTGAAAGGCGCGGCCACGCTGGCGGCACTGCCGCTGGCCACTGCGATGACTTCTGCCACGGCAAACGCCGCCGCGGCACCGTCGCCGACAACGACGGAACCGAGAATGCACGGCCGCCGCATGCTGGGAGCGTTGCAGGTGTCCAGCCTGGGGCTGGGCGTGCAGAACATGAGCCGCACGTACCAGACCACGATTCCCAGCCGCCGCGAGATGCATCGCATCATCCGTAGCGCCTTCGATCACGGCCTCACCTTCTACGACGCTGCCGAAGCCTATGGCCCGCACGAAGTCGAGCGGATCCTGGGTGAAGGTGTTGCCCCGTTCCGCAACCAGGTGGTGATCGCAAGCAAGTTCGGCTGGAACATCGATCTGCAGACCGGCGCCCGTGGCCCCGGGCTGATCAGCCGCCCGGCGCATATCAAGCTGGCAGTGGAGGGCATGCTCAAGCGTCTGCGCACCGACCGCATCGACCTGCTGTACCAGCACCGGGTGGACCCAGCGGTGCCCATCGAAGACGTGGCCGGTGCCATCAGAGACATGATGGGCGAAGGCAAGGTGCTGCACTGGGGCCTGTGCGAAATGGGCCTGCAGACCCTGCGCCGGGCGCATGCGGCATTGCCGGTTGCCGCGGTGCAGAGTGAGTACTCGATGCTGTGGCGTGGACCGGAACAGGACGTGCTGGCGGTCTGCGCGGAGCTGGGCATCGGCTTCGTGCCCTGGAGCCCGTTGGGCGTCGGCTTCCTGACCGGTGCGATTGATGGCAGGACGCGCTTTGCCGACGGCGATATACGGGGCATCGAAACGCGCTTCAGTCCGCAGAACATCGAGCACAACCAGGCCTTGGTGAAGCTGCTGGTCAACTGGGCCGAGCGCAAGCAGGCGACGCCGGCGCAGATTGCGCTGGCCTGGCTGTTGGCCCAGTGGCCGTGGATCGTGCCCATTCCGGGCACCACGCAGATGGCCCACCTGCAGGAAAACCTGGGCGGCGCCGCCGTGGCATTTACTGCCAACGAACTGCAGGAACTGAACGCCGCCGTCGCTGCGGTTGCCGTCCAGGGCGAACGTCTGCCACCGGCGGTGCAGGCCTACAGCGGCGTGGAAGCACCGCTGCGCTGATACTCAGCCTTCGTAGCGCAGCGCCTCGCGCAGCAGGGTGAATGCTGGCGAGGACTGCCTGCGGCTGGGGTAGTACAGGTGGTAGCCGGGGAACGAGGGGCACCAGTCCTGCAGCACGTGAACCAGTGCGCCCGAGGCCACGTACGGGCGCACCAGGTCTTCGGGCATGTAAGCCAGGCCCAACCCTTCCAGTGCCGCGCCCAGGCGCAGTGCAATGTTGTTGAACACCAGTTGCCCCTCCACGCGCACCTTCAGTTCCTGGCCTTTCTTCTCGAACTCCCAGGCGAAGATGCCGCCATGGGTGGGCAGACGGATGGTGATGCAGTTGTGCCCGGTCAGGTCATGCGGCGACTTTGGCTTGGCATGGCCTTGGAAATACGCGGGCGAGCCCACCACGGCCATGCGCAGGTCGGGGCCGACGCGCACCGCAATCATGTCCTTGGCCACCTGTTCGCCCATGCGAATGCCGGCGTCGAAGCCCTCGGCCACGATATCGGTCAGACCGTAATCGACGATCACCTCGATGTTCAGATCCGGATGGTCAGGCAGCAATCGACCCAGCACCGGCGGCATGACGGTCAGCGCAGCGTGTTCGCCGGCGGTAATGCGCAGCCGGCCGGCCGGCTTGTCACGGAAGGCATTGAGCAGGGACAGCTCGGTGTCGATCTCTTCGAAGCGCGGGGCAATCACCCGCAGCAGTTGTTCCCCGGCTTCGGTGGGGGACACGCTGCGCGTAGTGCGGGCCAGCAGGCGCACGCCCAGGCGCTCTTCCAGTTGCCGCATGGAACGGCTCAACGCGGGCTGGGACATGCCGAGCTGGGCGGCCGCACGGGTGAAACTGCGCTCGCGCGCCACCAGGGCGAACATGGCCAGCTGGTCGTAATTCTCGATTCCCATTGATGCGCCCCGGGTATAAGCGATATTCGATTATGCCCCTGCAAACGGGGTAATGGGCGGCGTAGATTGGTCCCATGAAAACGCCAGCCCCCAATCAGCACCGCCGCGCGGTCGTCGCCGCGCTGGCCTCCCTGCCGCTGGGTTGTTCCGCTGCGGATTCCGGTTCGGCACCGGGGCCGTCGGGCCAACGCACTCTGGTGGCCTACTTTTCGCGCTCGGGCAATACCCGCGTGGTCGCGGGGCTGATCCATCGCAGTGTGCCCAGCGATCTGTTCGAGATCGTTCCGGCCACTCCCTACCCGGAGGAGTATCTGGCAACAGTAGAACAGGCGCGGCGCGAGCGTGACCAGGGTATCGAGCCGCCGCTCCAGGCGCACATCGCTACGCTGGACCGCTACGACACCGTGTATCTGGGGTTCCCGATCTGGGGTGAGACGGCCCCACCCGTGATCCGCTCGCTGCTTTCCCAGCAGCCCATGGCCGGCAAGACGCTGGTGCCGTTCATTACCCACGGCGGCTACGGCACAGGCAGCAGCCTGCGCGTGCTCGCTACCCACGCCCCCAACGCGCGTATCCAGAAGCCTTTCGTGATGCAGGCCGATCAGGAGCGCCGCACCATGGACAGCGTCAACGCCTGGCTGGGCGCTTTCCCCCGTACATGAACAAGGACTCCACCATGAAGATCCGTACACTTGGACAAGGCTTGAAGGTATCCGCACTGGGCCTGGGCTGCATGGGCATGAGCTCGGCCTATGGCCCAGCCGCAGACAAGGCGCAGATGATCGCGCTGATGCGCACGGCGGTGGAGCGGGGCATTACCCACTTCGATACCGCTGAGGCCTACGGCCCGTTCGCCAACGAAGCACTGGTGGGCGAAGCGCTTGCACCGGTCCGCGACCAGGTGGTGATCGCCACCAAGTTCGGTTTCGATATCGACCCGGTCAGCGGCGCGCGTGGGCTGGGCACCAACAGCCAGCCGGCGCACATCCGCGCGGCAGTGGAAGCCAGCCTGAAGCGCCTGCGCACCGAACGCATCGATCTGCTGTACCAGCACCGGGTAGATCCGGCAGTGGCGATCGAAGACGTGGCCGACACGGTCAAGGCATTGATCACGGAAGGCAAGGTGGGCCACTTCGGGTTGTCAGAAGCCGGCCTTGAAACCATCCGCCGCGCGCATGCCGTGCAGCCGCTCGCCGCCGTGCAGAGCGAGTACTCGCTGTTCTGGCGCGAACCGGAAACCGGTCTGTTGCCGCTGCTGGAAGAGCTGGGCATCGGCTTTGTGCCGTTCAGCCCGCTGGGCGCCGGTTTCCTGACCGGCAAGATCGACGAGCATACCCAGTTCGACGCCAGCGATTTCCGTAACGTCGTGCCGCGCTTCAGCGCCGAAGCACGCCGCGCCAACATGGCGTTGGTGCAGGTGGTGAAGGACGTTGCCGAAGACAAGGGCGCCACCCCGGCACAGGTCGCGCTGGCCTGGTTGCTGACGCAGCAGCCGTGGATTTCGCCCATTCCCGGTACGACCAAGCTGCATCGCCTGGAAGAGAATCTGGGCGCGGTGGAACTGGCGCTCAGCGCAGCAGACCTGGCCCGCATTGACTCGGGTCTGGCGCAGATCCAGGTGCAGGGCGCACGGCTGCCGGAGGCGGCGTTGAAAATGACCGGCAGGTAGAGAGCCCTCGTAGAATCGAGCTTGCTCGACTGAACCACCAGCACGCCCACCTGCGCTAGCATGCAGCTCCCCGCAAGGAGCACAGCATGGGCGATGCAATGGACACGCAGTACCTGGACGCCACACCGGCTGCTGCGCAAGCTCCCGGTGAAGGCCTCACTTTCCACGCACTCTACCGCCGCGTGCAGGGGCTGACGGGCCAGAGCATCTACCCCAAACCCAGTGCCGTTGAGCGCTGGTCGGTGCGGGTGGGCGCAGGTGCGGCGCTACTGGGGCTGACCACCGGGCTGCTGCTGGACCGCTGGGTGCCTGCCAATGTGCTGCTGCCGTTCCTGCTGGTCTGCCTGACCGTGGAGGTCGGTGGTTTTGTCATCAGCGGTGTGCTGATGGCGCGCAGGGAGTACCGCCAGTACATCCAGCCCCGGCTCTCGCACGCCAAGGAAATGGACAACGAGTTCGGGCATTGGCAGGCCGTCGTCGCCGAGCTCCAGCGCTTTCCGCGGCGTGAGCGCGAACAACGCCTGCGCTTTGTCACTGTGCTCCGCGCCAGCATGGGTGAGCGCATGGGCCTGCTCTACGGCGGTCTGCAGAAGCTGGGCCCGTTTCCGCTGCTGATTGCGCTCTACGTGCAGTACCGAAGCTGGAAGGCCAATGGCTGGCAAGGCGTGTTCGACGTGGGCTGGCCAGGTGGGGTCCTGATCTTTTCGATGGTGCTGCTGTACATCATCGGCTGGATGCTGATCATCCAGCGCGCCCGCCTGGACACTTACGTGAACCTGCTGGAAGCCTCCCTGCACCACGAACCCGTAGCGTCGAGCTTGCTCGACTGACGCCATGGCAACCGTGACGCGTACCATAGCCGCATGTGTGTTCCTGCTATTTCAGTCCGGATGCGCAACATTCGGGGGCGATCTGATCGTACGCGTCTCCGGAAGCGTGCCAGAACCGCATGGTGACGATGGCGGTCGACAGTGCCAGTTGAACATGCACGACGGCTCGGGCGACGCAGTGGCGGCGATGCCCGTTGGCAGCCATTTCTCGGTCCCGATGATGGTTGTTGCCGGGCCGGAACCCAAGCAGTATCGCTTCACGGTTGAATGCGCCGATGGCCGCCGCTTTGAATCCGCGGCAGTTCCGATCAGTAGTCGGCGCGTCTCCCCCAGGAAAATCGATCTGGGCGAACTTCAGTCCAGGTAGGTTGAAGAAGCAAGCAGCTCGGCGTGCGTCATCAGTCGTGCGCCGCGTTGAAAGCCGCAGCTACTTCCCCCAACGCCATCCAGGCGGCGCGCCTTTCAGCCAGCACACCAGCACCAGTACCAGCGAGACAGCCCACGTGTACAGCATGAAGGCCAGGGGGCGACTGAACGGCGAAAACAGGAACGGCCCCGCTACCAGCAATGCGAAGGCCACGCCGTAGACCACCCAACCTTGCCACGCGCAGGGCCAGCCCCAACCCCAGCCATAACGCTTCGGGGTAAACCAGTAGTTCTTCTCGGCCATATCCGTATCCGTTGTATTACGTGTGTGCTTCCCTGTGCCATGCGGCGCCTGATGCAGAGCGCACTGCGTTCATCCCCGGCAGCAGGTCCGCAACTGCTTCCACGTCCGGGTGCAGCCGCACGATGGATCCCATCGAAACCACGCGTGCCTGCGCGGGGTCAGCCTCCGCCCCGTCCAGGAAGGCCCATGAGTGGTCATCACTGTAGTGGGTCACTACCAGTACCGGGCTGCCATCCAGCACGGCCTGGCTGGTAATGCACGCCACGTTTGGAGCCTGGTCGAATTTCCATTCCATTGCGGTCTGTTCCATGTCCGGGCGGTTCAACGGTCCATCTGCTCGTCCAGCATCTTCGCCTGCTGCGCGTAGTAGCGGGCCGATGCCTCATTGTTTTGCGCCTTGAACACCGCGCTCGCGGCCTGCGCGGCCTTGCTGGCGGCAGTGAAGGCGTCCGTGTTGTCCTGCCAGACGCTGTCCTCACGGGTCGCCAGGTCGCCGTCCTTCCAGCGCCCGGCGATCAGCCCGCCCTGGTTTCCGCGGGCGGTGTCGATCACCCCGATCACCGGCACGCCATCCTTCAATTCGCCATAGAACACCTCGCCAGCGTCCGCGCCATCGCGACGGCGAAGCACGCCCAGGCCGTCGGCCTTTCCACTTGGGCAGGCGCCGATCCAGTAGGTGGGGCCCGAGGGAAGCGAACGAGGCGGCAGGAACTGGCAGCCGCTTGCCGGGTCCCTCGACCAACCGGCTTCCGGGGCGCCCGGGTTGGCGGCGTTCGCGGCGATGACCCACCCCAGCAGGGCGATGATAAGCGCAGGTTTCATGTCACAGCTCCTTTGGACATTCAGCGGCAGGGATCCTGGTCAGGCGCGGCATCGGGGTAGGGGCAGGGGAAGAAGCCCGTGTTGCCCAGTTCGGCAGCCGTGGCCTGCGCCACGCCAAGTGCAATCCGCCAGTGGCCATTCTCCAGCACGGCGCCCACTTCGGCCTGCTGCTCCTGGTCAATCAGGCGTGCCAGGAAGGGAAAAGCCGCGCGCATGTCACGGCGCTCGGTCCAGGCCGGGGCATCCACGATGCGGTAACGGTAGCGCACCACGCCATCTTCGCCTCGGGCAATGGCGGTGACCTGCCGCTCGCCAAAACACAGATAGGGTACGGTCGAGCCGCTGTTTCCCATTGAATCCAGTTGCAGAAACGGCTTGCCTGTTTCAGTTACTGAAACCCGCGCGCGAGGGGTCGCGTTGGCGCGATCCTCAATCGCCTCGCGGTGCACCAGGTCGGCGGCGATCAGGGCGTCAATTCCCGGGCGTGCCAGCAGCTCCGCGCTTTGTTCGATGGGCCATTGCGGGGCAATCAGCATCGCGCAGACCTTGGATCCGTCCAGCTGAGCGCGCAGATCTTCAGCCAGCGCCGCCGATCCATCGCCTGCGCTGCAGGCCGCCAGTGCCAGCGTGGCAGCCACCACGGCGGCAGAAAACGCGATACTGCGAATGCCCAGTTGCCTCATGCGGGGGATTCTCCTTGTGGAAATCCCATATTAGTTCGTGGCTGCAGCTGGCGTTTCGGACGCCCATCACGAAGTGAGCACCATCACTCCAGCATTTCCACAGCGTCGGCCGTCGGTAATGGATAACCGTAGTGCCAACCCTGGCCCACGGCATCGGCGGCCAGTTCACGCAGCAGGCTGGCCTGCTGTGGCGTTTCAATGCCTTCAATGATCACATCCATCCCCAGCTTGCGGGCAATCTGGTACATCCCCGGCAGCACCGAGCGCAGAGGTGAATCTTCGGTAATGGCGGTCACGAACATCCGGTCGATCTTCACGCCCTGGAACGGCGATTCGGCCAGGTGCGAGAAGTTCGCACTGCCGGTGCCGAAGTCATCGATCAGCAGCTTGTAACCCATCGCCTCCAGCTCGCCGATGTTGGCCTTGCCGACCGCGCAAAGTTGCTCCCGTTCGGTCACCTCAATGCGTATCTGTGAGGGGCGCAGGCCTGCCTCGTGCAGTAACGCATCCAGATAGCGCACTACATTGGGCTGGGCCAGATCATGGGGTTCTGCGTTCACGCTCACATACAGCTGCGGGTGGCGGCGCAGCGAAGGCCCCAGTTCCTGCAACGCCCGGGCCAGCACGTGGCGGAACAGCAGCGGCGTCAGGTTGAACTGCCGTGCAATGGGCACGAACACCGAAGGCGGAATGTCCTCGCCGGCGTCCGGATGCCAGCGGCTCAGGGCTTCGAAGCCGACCAGTTGCTGATCGCGTATACGACAAAGCGGCTGATACACCAGCTTTATCTCGCCCTGTTTTATGGCCTGGTCCAGACGCGCGTGGATCGAGCCATCCTGAGCATTGCGCCGGCGCGCCAGAACGTAGGCGCCGACCGCACCGGCGATCGCGCTCAGGCACAGCATCAGCGCCAGCACCCAGGCCGGCAGCCCGGCAACGGACCGGCGCGGGGTTTCCACCACCACGCAGACGGTGTTCTGCGTGCTGCAGGTGCGGCTGTGCACGGTGGCGACCTGCGCGGCGGCCCCGGCACCCGATTGCAGCTTTCTGATGGTGTAGCTGCGATTGCCCGCGACGATGCTGAGCGTGCTGGTACTGGTGGCCAACCCGTCTATGCCGTCGAATGCCGAGGTGGACGAGACACTGAAAATGCCGTCGCGGGCAATCAGCGTCGTGCCCTCATACTGGGTTCCCGCCAAGTCCTCGCTCAGCCAGACCCGCGAGTTTCCCAGGTGGAACGTAGGCGGTGGCAGCGGCCGTGCAGCCAGATCGCCCCAGGTGGCTGAGCAGGTCAAACGCCCTTCATCAAGCCGCCCCAGATCGGCAATGAAACTGGAGTGGAAGGTAAGGGCCTTGAAGCGATCCAACTCGTCGGCGGAGCAGGGCGTGCCCGGTACCCGCAGCGCCTCGTCCATCACATCGCGGCGCACGCGGGTAATGGTCTCCGAGCGGCCCAAGACTGCCTGGGCGATCCGCTCGGACGTGGCATTGTCTTCTGAATAGAGCACGGCCTGCGCCCCGGCCAGCAGGGCGGCGGCGGCCAGCGCGGCAATCACGATAGCCTCGGTAACAGCGCGGCGGCGGGCGGTTGCTCGAATCAGGCTCAAGTACGGCCCCCTGTACGACATGGCGTCTTGGGCTGGCCCCAGCATGGGGCCAAGGGGCGGTGGGGGCAAGGGGGAGGGGGGGCAGACGCAGGCGCCGTAGAGTCGAGCTTGCTCGACTAAACCCTCGATCCGCTACCATCCTCCCACACACCAGGGGGCTGGCATGGACGCAAGAATCGGTTTCTTCATCGCGCTGATAACGCTGGCGCCGTCGGCACACGCCCAGCAGATGCGCTCCGCCACCGGGCCCCAGCCCGCGCCGAAGCACACGCCATCCGTTCCGAAGGCGCACAACCCCGGTGCCCAGCCGATGAAATGCGATCAGTTCATCGACCCGCGCATGCGGCTGTACTGCGCGGACATCGAGCGTGGCTACGTACAGGGCGAGGCCCGGCGCCAAGGGCTGCCTACGCCATCCAGTGAAGTCGTCCGCCTGCCGGCCTATGGAACGGCTGAGTCCAAGCGGGTAGGGGCAGCCTGCTTGGGTGGCACGGCCATGCGGCGCCTGAGCAATGGTTGGGAGCAGCTACGCACTGCCAAGGGCGAATGGCTTCGCTGTCGGGAGCAGTGAGACAGGGGCAACGGATGGGTAGCAGGCGGGCCTGTCAGAACACTGTTGCGCTGTAGACAAGATCCATTTCCCTATCGTGCGTGACCCAATGGGTCGTCGCGCCTTCGGTGCACAGATAGAACGTGCCGTTGGAAGCCGATGCGCGCGACCGGGCATCACGGGCGAACAATGGGAACCGGCGCATTACGCGCTTGCCGGGCATTTCCGGCCGCGCCGCATTGCTGCAATTCTCGGGCAACACAAGTGCGCCAGATCGCAGGCGGAAGACCAGCCATGACGCATTCGTGTCGATGTCGTGGGTCTCGCGGATGTTGACCGCATCTGCAGGCAACCACGTGGGCAGCCACTTCGCTTCGCCGATGGCGTTTCTGTTCATGGCCTCATCGCGGTCGGCGTATTCAGCGCTCACCACTTCCATGCAGCCAGGCACGAAGAGTGCCAGGGCGAGTATCAGCAAGATCCGGAAAAGCTTCATGCGAACATCCCCTCTGCAGCAAACAATAGCGAACCCACAGCTTGCGTCGCGCTATACCCGTTGTAGCGCGGCGCCCCTTCGGTACTGATCAGGCGTCCGACCAGCATGGCGCTTGAACATCTCACTGAACGACGTTGAATTTGCGTACCCCAGATCTTCTGCAATCTGCGTAATCGACCGTTCCGACCCCAAGGCATCGATTGCCTTTAGAAAGCGAAGTCGATTGCGCCACTCTCCGAACCCCATGCCCAACTCCCGCTTGGCCAAGCGTTCGAGCGATCGGACACTGATATGGTGGTGCTGTGCGACCTGAAGTGCAGAAGGAGATTCCTGAAGGCAAGCCTCGGCATACCTCAGAATCCGCTTCAGCATCTCACCGCGGGCCAGCGGCAGAAAGCTGGCCATCACCGGCGCAGCCAGAATCAGATCAAGCGCCACCGCGCAAAGCCTCCGGTCTTCCGGCGTTACGGCTTCATCGATGCCCCGACGGGCGAGCTCATCCAGGACTTCTTTCAGCAAGGCGCTGACCGCCAACGCCGTTGGGGTGCCGGGCATCCTCACGGACGCCTCCGTGGAAAGATACGCGGAGCGATACATCACCGCGCTGCGATTGCGGGAGGAATGCACAACACCCGGCGGTATCCATATCGCATAGTGCGAAGGGGACACCATCCAGTCGTCTCCTGCCTGCAGCTCCATGACGCCCTGTGCGACGTAGTTGAACTGGCCCCAGGGATGTACATGGGCGTCCCAATCGGTAGGGGGCAATGTGCCTTGCCGGACGTAGATGTCGCCGGGAATGGAAGTGAACGAGGGGATGGGATCCAAGGCCATGTCGCATTCGCCAAGAAGATTGACGCAAATTATGGATGTAACGAAATTACGCCAAGTCTACGCTGGCGACCGTTGATTTCCAGTCGTCGAGATTGCCATGTACTACCTGCTGCCGCTTCTTGCCTGCCTGCTCTGGGGCGCCAACACCATCGTTACAAAGCTCGCCGCAGGATCCGTCGGCCCGGTGGACATCAGCTTCTGGCGCTGGCTTGCTGCTGCCATCATCCTGCTGCCCTTCGCGCTGCCACGGCTGAAGACCAATCTGGCGGTCATCAAGGCCAACTGGGCTCGATTCTTCGTGCTGGGGGCGTTGGGTGGCGTCATGTTCCAATGCTTGGCTTACTACGCCGCGCATTTCACGTCTGCCACCAACATGGGTGTCATCCAGGCGCTCATTCCGCTGATCGCGTTGGGGCTGTCACGCGTCTTCATGGGGAACGCGATCCGCGTCGGCGCGGTGATCGGCTCGATCATTTCCCTGGTTGGGGTGATTGCAGTGGTGTCTCACGGCGATTTTGAAGCGCTGGCATCCCATGGCATCAACAAGGGCGACGCATTGATGCTGCTCGGTGCGGTGGCGTTTGCTACCTACAACCTGCTGATGCACAAGTGGCGCATTGCCGTAACGCTGATCGAATCGCTCTTTCTCCAGGCCACGTCTGCAACGATCCTGTTGCTTCCGCTATGCCTTGCTGCAGGCAATGGCGTGCAGGGCGGGGCGGCCATTGGCTGCATCGCATTCGCTGCGGTCGGCGCCTCGATCATGGCACCGTTGGCCTGGATGACAGGCCTGCATCGACTGGGCGCCGCCCGCGTTGCCGGATTCTTCAACCTGGTTCCCATCGTCACCGCCTTGCTTGCCGTACTGGTGCTGGGCGAGGCATTGAACACCTGGGTTGTTGGCGGGGGCTTGATGGCCGTGTTCGGCGTGGTACTGGCCGAGTACGCCGCTCGCAGGAAGCCTGACGATGTCATGGTCGTGGATGACGCGTCGGCGTCACACTGACGTGAATCAAGCAATGTGGTCGCAGACTAGCCGCTTGCGTCCTCCAGCACCCCCACCGATCGCACAGGGAACCACCCCGGATTCGAACGGATCGCGTCCAGCAGCTTCTCTGGAACCTCCGCTTCCCCAGCGTCGGCGTCCATAGCCAGTGCGGTCACGATATCCCGATCGTGCGCCGCCTGCGCTTTCTGCACCCACTGTGGATCCATCACCAGGCCACGCCCGACCGCAGCAAGGGTCAACCCACCCTGCAGAGCGGCGCGCGCATTCTGGGGCAAACGCAGACCGCCTGCAGCCATCAACGGCAGGCGCCCTGCAACGCGCTCAATGAACAGCTCGGCGGTGGTTCTCTCATCCACTGCATCCGACGGCTTGCCGCCCAGGACGCTGTAAAGCGACGCGTGCAGATAGTCCAGGTTTCCCTCTGCAACCAGCGCGTCCACCAAGGCCAGGGCATCACCTACGCGCAGCGCGCCTTCGCCCGGTTCCTCAGGGGATATCCGGTAGCCCAGCAGGAAGGGCCGCCGGGCGCGAAGGGCAATCACACGGCGCACTTCACGTACCACCTCCAGCGGGAAGCGCATTCGCGCCTCCAGGGTGCCTCCCCAGTTGTCGGTTCGTTGGTTGAACAACGGCGACAGGAAGTTCTGGATCAGGAAACCATGCGCACCATGAAGCTCCACGCCGTCGAATCCCGCCTCGATCGCGCGGCGGGTGGCTTCGCCAAAGTCATGGATGACGGCCAGCACCTCGTCATCGTCAAGCGCACGACTCATGATCTCGCCACTATTGAACGGCCCCTTCGGTGCCGCCATGGCACTGGCGCTGACCAGTTCGCCTTCGGGTATCAGCGAGGGCACCGCCTTGTTGCCCGCATGAAAGATCTGCAGCACGGCAGGGGCGCCGCCGCTCTTTGCAGCCTGTGCCAGCTTGCGCAGACTGGGGATGAAACGATCATCATGGGAGGCGAACTCGTCGGTGAAGCCGACACCGTTGGCCTGCACCTGGGTGCAGCCGGTCAGCACCAGGCCCACACCCTGCACGCGGGCACGGTAGTAGGCCAGCTCGTCTGCGGAAACGGTCTGGTCCGGGTTGGACGACCAGGTGGTCATCGGTGCCATCACGATCCGGTTGCGCAGCACCGTGCCGTTGCTGAAGACATAGGGTTCAAACAGCGGGTCATTCATCGTCGATATCACGCGGTTACATGAAGAAGGGCTTGTCGCCGTCGGTGCCGGGTTTGTTCACGCCCAGGTCCGCCCCGACGAAGCGTGCCGGGTCAACGATGATCTGGCCGATCAGATCGCCGACGCTCCTGCGGGAAACGATGGTGCCCTTGAACGGCTGGCCCTTTTCAGTGGTCTGGTAGTCCACCTCGTCTTCGTCGGTCAACCAGGCCGGGCGCAGGATCGTATAGTCCAGCCCGGAAGCCTCGATGGCATCGGCCGCACGCCTGAAGGGTTTCAGGTCTTCGCCGATGATGTCGTTGTTCCAGTCGCCAAACGCGCCCGGCACCTCGTCGTAGATCCCCAGCGACAGAACGAAGACCAGGCGCTTCACGCCGGCGCTCTGCATCGCTGCAATGACCGCCTGCGCCTGCCTGTCCAGGTCGTCGCCGGTCAGGTTGGCGTAGACGATGTCCTGTCCTGCCACCGCATCCTTCAGCAGTTTCCTGTCCAGCACGTTGCCGATGACCACCTTCGCGTTGGCCGGCTCCTTGCCGGTCAGCTTCTTCGGGTCGCGCAGCAGCAGGGTCTGTTGGATGCCTGCCTCTGCGGCGAGCGAGCGGATCACCCACTGGGCGATCTGCCCGCTTGCGCCGAGGATAAGAACGTTCTTCATGTGTGTGATCCTGTGTTGTCAGGCGCCGATGTAGGCGCCGTTGTCGACTACCAGCACCCGTCCCGTAACTGCGCGTGCCATGTCGCTGGCCAGGTAGAGGATGGCGTTGGCCTGGTCCTCGGGCTGGGTGAAGGGCAGGGACTGGTCGGTGTGTTTTGTGATGTAGGGAACCATCGTCGATCCCCCGGTGAGTTTGCCGGCCGCCCAGTCACGGGCCATCGGCGTATCGGTGTTGCCCGGGGCCACCGCGTTGCAACGGATGCTGGTGCCCGAGAAACGCACGGCGATGTTGGTGGTCATCGCGTTCACCGCTGCCTTGGTGGACACGTACGCCAGTCCGCCCAGCGGCAGCGAGCCGTTCACCGAGGTCACGTTGACGATGGCGCCGGTGCCGCGCGGCATGAAGTGCGCGACGGCCTCGCGACAGAAGCGGAACACGCCGGCGTAGTTCACCTGCACCACTTCATCGAAGTGCTCGTCGGTGTATTCCTCGATGGACATCATGTCGCCATAGCCGGCGTTGTTCACCAGGATGTCCACCTGTCCGAACGCCTCGATGGCCTGGGCGAAGACACGCGCCGGTGCCGCAGGGTCGGCCGAGTTCGCAACGATGCCCAGCGCGTGGCCACCATCGGCCTGGATGTCTTGCACGACTGGATCAAGCTCGGCCTGGTCCAGGGCGGTCAGCACGACCTTGGCGCCGTGCTCGACAAACCGCTTCGCCGTGGCCAGACCGATGCCCTTGCTGGCACCGGTGATGATGGCGGTCTTTCCAGAGAGAAGAGGGTTCATGTGTACTTCCTTTGCGTATTGCGTGCTGCGTGGCGACCTGGCGGCCTGTCAGAGCGTTGCCTTGAAGAACGGAACCACCTGGGCCATCGCAATGGCGACCGGCCCCGGCTTGTCGTACAGGTCGTAGTGCGACCAGCCTTCAGCGACGACGATCTGCTTGTTCTCGGACGCTGCACGGCTGTAGATCTCCCAGCCGTCACGGTAGGCGCCGAAACCACCGGGCTTGTTACCAATCACCACCATCAGCGGCTGGGTCAACAGCACTTCCGCGTTGAGGAAGGCATCCCAGCCCATCGCCGCGCCGCTGAAGGACATCAGCTGGCTGGTGGCGCCATTGGGCTGCTGGCCGCGCGCCGTCTTGTAGTACTCGGTGGCTTCCAGCACGTCGATGTCCGTGATACCTGCCGCTTTGGCAGCATCCTCCGAGTCCGGTAGCAGGTTGGCGACATCACGCTCGGCACCCTGCGCCTGGGCCGTGCGCATGCCGGCGATGTTGGCGGCCAGTTCGCGCGGCTTGAACTGCGCAAAGCCCTCGCGGATCAAACGGCCGTAGTTCACGCCGGTGATGGACACCAGTGCCTTGATGCGGTGGTCGGTAATGCCAGCGTGGATGGTGTACGCACCGCCGCCGCAGACACCGATGGCACCAATGCGACCGGCATCGACATACGGCAGCGACTGCAGGTAATCCACGGCGAAACGGATATCCGAAACCCGGATCGACGGGTCTTCGATGAAGCGCGGCTCGCCGCCGCTGGCGCCCTGGAAGCTGGCATCGTGCACCAGCACCACGAAGCCTTGTTCGGCCAGGCCCTTGGCGTAGACATTGCCCGCGGTCTGTTCCTTGCAGCTGCCGATGGGATGGGTGCTGACGATGGCTGGATACTTCCTGCTTTCGTCGAAACCAGCCGGGAAGTAGATGTCGGCTGCAGTCTGCCAGCCCAGGTTCGCGTAGGTGACCGTCTTGATGGAAACGGTATTCATCGTGTTCTCCTGGTTGGACCGGGGTTTACTTCAGGCGGCTCTGGAAGAACGGCGCCAGCACCGAGACCGCTTCATCCACGAAGTTCGGTACGTCGTACAGCGACATGTGATTGGCGCCCTCAACCACATGCAGGGACTTGTCCTTGCTTGCGGCGCGGGCCAGCAGGTCATCGCTCATCCACTTGCTGCCGGCAACGCTGCCAGCCACGGCCAGGATGGGCTGGGTCAGGAACGCTTCGGCCTTGTTGTAGGCGTCGTAGGTGATGATCTGGTTGAGGTTGCGGGTCAGCGCGAAGCCCGGCGCGTTGGGGTGCTCGGCGCGTGGGGTGTGGTAGTACTCCCAGGCTTCGCGCAGCTCGGCATTGGGCGCGTCTTCTTCGCGCAGCGGTGCCAGTGGGATGGTGGCGAACTGGCCCGAGGCGATGTCGGTGGTGCGCGCATTTGAACCGAAGTCCAGGTAGCCCACGGCGTCGGCGTCCTTGACCGTGTTCTCCCAGCCGTTGCGGAACATCTGGCCAATGTTCACCGCACTGACCATGCCCAGCGCCTTGATGCGGCGATCGTTGATCGCAGCGTTGGCGCTGTACCCGGCACCGGCACAGATACCCATCGCGCCGATCCTGTCCGGGTCCACGTAGGGGAGGGTGGTCAGGTAGTCGATGACTGCACTCACATCCTCCGTGCTGACATAGGGGTTTTCCAGCTGCCGCGGTTCGCCGGTGCTGGCGCCCTGGTAGGAACGGTCGAAGGCGATGGTGACCAGGCCGGCTTCGGCCAGCTTCTTCGCGTACAGGCCGGCGGTCTGCTCCTTCACGCCGCCACCGGGGTGCGACACCACCACCGCGGGGTACTTCGCGGCATCATCAAAGCCTTCGGGGAAGTACAGCGTGGCCGCCGTGGTGACGCCCTGGCCGTTGAGATTCTTGAACGTGACGTTGCGCATCTGCGTGCTCCGGGGTGGGTATTCTGTGGCCGGCTCGAGTGCCGACGGTGCCCATGCTATTGACCGGATTGGGCGCGATAAATAGCCTTCCGGATACATGAGTCGTAAGAAGAGCTAAACAATGCCCCTCGAGCCTTCCCTGGTAACGGCCCTGACCTGGTTCGCCCATATCGCCCGGCACCGCAGCTTCACCAAGGCGGCGGCGGAGATGGAGATCACCCGGGCGGCACTGTCCCAGCACCTGAAGGCGCTGGAGGAGCGGCTGGATGTGCGCCTGCTGCATCGCACGACCCGCAACATGTCGCTTACCGAAGAGGGGCAGCAGCTGCTGGGCGTGCTGCAGCCGGCACTGGCGGCCATCGAGAGGGCCGTGGGTGAACTGGGCGAGGTCCACGCAGAGCCCTCGGGCGTGATCCGCATGAACTCCTCACGCATCGCCTCGCGATTGCTGCTGGAACCGCACATGGGCGAGTTCCTGGCGCGTTACCCCAAGCTTCGGCTGGAACTGATCATGGACGATGGCTTTTCCAATCTGGTTGCCAACGGTCTGGACGCCGGCATCCGCCTGGGCGAAAGCCTGGACGAGCACATGGTGGCGGTGCCCATCACGCCGCCACTGGAGATGGCCATCGTCGGGTCACCCGCCTACTTCGAGCGCCATGGGATCCCCGAGACTCCGGCAGACCTGATCGGTCACAACTGCCTGGCGTATCGGTTCACCTCCAGCGGCACGATCGACCACTGGACCTTCACCGCGCCGGGCGAGGACGGGCGGAAGCTGGTGTTCGAGCCGCAGGGCAACGCGGTGTTCAACGACGATGACAGCATGCTGCGAGCCGCCCTGCAGGGCGTAGGCCTGGTCCGCCACATCGATCTGTGCGTGCGCGAACAGCTGGCCAGTGGCGCACTGGTGCGCGTGCTGGCGCCGTGGTGTCGCCCCTTTCCCGGCTTCTTCCTGTACGTCCCATCACGCGCCCAGATGCCGGCTAAGGTGCGGGCACTGATGGATTTCCTGATCGAGCGGCGCGAGGCGCTGGCCTCGCCCCAGCGCAAGCGCGTGGCAACCGAAGACCGCCGCGTAAAGAAGCGGCACGGAAGCCGCCCCAAGCCCCTGTAGAGTCGAGCTTGCTCGACTACGGATGCCCCCAGACCCCTCGCCCAGCATCAGGCAATCGGTTGCTCGCTCTCCAACGCGGCAACCAGCTGCGCGGTCGCCATGTCCACGCCCGCGAAGTAGTCGTCCCAGTCCGCATCGGCGTGCTTGCTCAGATAGAGGTCGATGGTGGGATAGACGGCTTGCCCGTCATGCACCTCGTTCAGCATCAACGCCACCTCCACGGCAGGCGAGGCGGGCATGGCATTGAGTGTCCGGCCCACCGCCTCGAACACCGCGATCGCCCGGGCGCTCTCCTCGGCGCTGCGCGGGATCAGACCGACGTGGCGCTCGTCCGGGCGCCGGCCATCGGGCCGGTAGTCATGGCCTTCGCAGCTGGTATACGTCACCAGGTTGTGGTCCACGGCAATGGCCACCAGGAAGTCGCGCACACCGGGCTCCACCACGGCAAGGAAATCGGGATGGAAGCGAGAGGCCAGGCAACTGCTGGCGGGGTACGGTGCGCCTTCGTGATTCATGTTGCCGAAGATCGAGCGCTTCTGCGAAATGGGGGCATGCTCCCCGATGTGGCGCATCTGTGCATCATCCAGTGGCACGTCCCACAGGCGCATGAACAGATCGACCTGATCGGAGCGATTGTGCGCGCGCGGAGCAATACGTCGTAAGCCCATGAAACAACTCCTTGTTCAATGGATGGCGCAGGGGATCACGGGGGAGGGCGACGCCACAGCGCGTTGCTGCACCGTGCCTGCCTCCACGTGGTAAACACGATTGGCGCGCCGGATGGTTTCCGGGCGATGGGCAATGGAAACGCAGGTGATACCCAAGGCCACCAGGTTGTCGAGCAATCGCCGTTCCAACGCTTCGTCCAGATTGGCCGTGCCTTCATCCAGCAGCAGGATGCGGGGCTCGTGATAGAGCGCGCGGGCCAGCAGGATCCGCTGCTTCTGGCCGCCCGACAGCGCGGAACCCAGGTCACCGATGCGGCTGTTGAACTTCATTGGCATTGCATCGATGTCGTCCAGGATCAACGCCGTCTGTGCGCACTGGCGGGCCCGCGTTTCATCCGGGCTGGAGGTGAAGAATGCGATGTTGTCCAGGATGCTGCCGGTCAGCAGCATGTCCTCCTGCATCACCACGCCGAACAGGCGGCGGTACTGCTGCAGGTCGTAGCCTTGAATGTCCTCGCCGTTCAGGCGGATCTGCCCGGACTCCAGATCCAACAGGCCCAGCAATGCCTTGAACAACGTCGTCTTGCCACTGCCGGAAGGTCCGGTCAGGGCGATGAAGTCGCCGCGCTGTACCTTCAGCGAGACATCGCGCAGCACCAGCTTTTCCTGCGGCGCAAAGCGGGCGTTGATACCGTCCAGTTCGATGCGGAAATCGTACCGGGCAGCCTCGGGAACCCCACGGCTGTCGGCCGGGTCCTGCTCGATCGGCGAAACGGCGATCTCGGAAAGCCGGTCCATGTGCAGGCCGACCAGGCGCAGTTCCATCACCTGCTCTGCAAGTGCCATTGCCTTGGCGGCGAAGTGCGCCTTGTACACGAACAGCGCGAACAGCAAGCCCAGACTGATGCTGCCGTTGGCCACCAGAAGGGCGCCCACATACACACTGGCGGCCATGTCCAGCCCAAGCAGGGTGACCTTGGCGGCGCCCTGCGCGGACGCCATGATGCCTGCGCGCATGTCTGCATTCACCAACCGGCTGTAGTGGTTGGTCCATGCCCCCAGCCGTTCGTGCTCCTTGGCGAAGATCTTGATCGGCTGCATGCCACGCAGGGTTTCGATCACATGCGAGTTTTCCTCCGAGCGCGCCTTCACGGCATCCTCTGCAAACCGACGCGTGCGCTGGAACAGGCACAGTCTGGCGGTCAGATAGATCAGGAACGTGGCCAGTGCGATGCCGGCCATGGGCGGCGAGATCGCCGCGATGATGCCCAGCGCGGCCAGCGCGATGAGCCCGTCCAGAAGCACCCGCGGCAGGGCACCAGTCAACGTCTGCCGGATCGCATTCGTGGATTGGTACCTGTCGACCAGGTCACCAATGCAGCGCTTGCTGTAGAAGCCGAGTGGCAGACGCATCATGCGCTGGATGAGCGCGCCCATGAACTGGGCATTGAAGCGGGTGCCGAAGTGCAGCAGCACGTAGTCACGTGCCAACGCCACCATGCCATGCAGCAGTGCGACACCGGCAAAGCCCGCCGTGATTGCGGTGATGAAATCCATGTCCCGGTGCGCCAGCCCGGTGTCGATCACGGTCTTCAACAGCAACGGGCTGAGCAGGGCGAAGAGCTCAAGGAACAGCGTGATCCACAGAACCTGGCCGACGTAGCCGAATACCCCGCGGCTGGTGCGTAGCAGCGCCGCCAGCGTGAAGCGCTTGTCGACCCTTTGTACCGCAAAGGCAGGGCGGGGCGTGAGCTCCACGGCGATGCCGGTAAAGTGGTGCGAAACCTCGGCCAGCCGCAGGTGCTGCACGCCGTGGGCGGGATCGTGGATGATCGCCGTGTCACCACTGATGGCCACCAGCACCACGAAGTGCTCGAAATCCCAGTGCAGCAGCGCGGGCAGTTGCAGGCGCGGCAGATCAGCCATCTCGCAACGCAGTGAGCGCGCGGCCAGCTGCATTTTGTCGGCCAGTTCGACTACGTCGCGCAGGGTCGACCCCTTCAGCGAGATCGGGAAGCGCTCGCGCAATTCCAGCAGCGGAATGTCCATGCCATGGCTGGCGCCCACCATGGCCAGGCACGCCAGCGCGCATTCGCTGCTCTCTGCCTGGTAGATCATCGGAACGCTACGTGCGCGGAATTTCATATCGGACAGTCATACTCTGGATAGCAGATAGCGGCGCGGCGCGCCACGCACACTGGTGGGTAGCGGCGTGCCCGGTGCGATCGAGGCGTGGCTGCGCGCACGGATCTGCAGGCAATGGCCTCGCCCAGTGCCACTGGACCCGGTGGGGCAGACCATCGGCACGATGGCCTCGATCCGCGCCACGCCCTGTATCTGGTTGTCGCGCAGCAGTTCTATTTCGTCACCTGTGTGAAAGTACGGTGCCTTGTCCGAATCGATCACCAGATGCACGCCCGCCGTGCCCCCCCACGCCGCGGACCGCAGCTCCGCGCGGGGCACCAGCGTCAGCGACACCGCCGCCATGCCGGCCACGGCCAATGCGATCAGCGGCACCACGGCCAGCAGCCGCACCGGCAGTGGCCTGAACAGGGCAATGGCACCCAGGTGGCGGAAGCGCCGGTACGCCTCCGCCTCTGGCCGGAAGAACGGGCGGTTGTGCAGAGGATCAGGGCGCATCGGCCCGCTTCCTGTCGGGAGTACTCATGCGCGTTCAAGCACCGCGTCAGAAACAGCCCCGACCGTCGGGCGGGGACCGGGATATTCCAGCGTGGCCAACTGGGACCGCAGCGGATCGAACAAGGCTTGGCCCAGCTCACTCAGTTCCTCCCCATCGCGCAGCGGAACGGCGAGCTCGCGCAGATAACCCGACACCGTCTCCCAGCGCACCTGGATATCGGCCTGCAGGCCGTCGGCCGCCAGACGGTCGAACACCATCATCGCGTTGCCGAAGGCGTGGTACCCCAGCAGGATGCGGTCCAGGGGGCGATGGCAGCCCTTCAGGGGCGAATAGTACGAGCCGGCTTCGGGGACCACCGTCGGGCCCAGCCAACTGGCCATGTGGAAGTACTGGTGCGTGCACTCGTGCACCAGCATTTCGGCGGTCTCCAATGCATCGGCGGGCACGGCCAGATCGATGCCGCCCATGCGCAGTGCCGATGAATTGCTGGCGATCGTATTGGCTGCTGGCCGGCCAAGCGGCGTGATCTCCTTCAATACGCTGCACACCCAAGCGGCATGGGCCGGGGCCACGCGCTCAAGCAATGCCAGAGCCGATGCCACCTGGGGGGCCATCTCCGGCGTGGGTGCCTGCACTCTGAAGGTGTCACGGATCCACGGGCTTTCATGCCAGCCCGAGCCGGTCAGCCGGATAGCCGGCTGACCGCCAAGCATCACGAAGGTGTCGGGCGCACGTTCGTCGTTCCAGACGGGTGCTCCATCGCGCTCACCCACTGCGGACCAGTGCAGATGGCCGCCATCGGGCAGTCGCACGGTGATCCGTCGGCCCGCAGCGCGCACCGATAGCCGCCCCGGCAGGCTGCGCCCGCACAGCAGCAGTGGATCGTCCACGTCGAACTGCAGGCTCAGGTCATCCAGCACGCCTACGGCAATCCCGCTCAACAGCAGCTGGGCGCGCAGCCAGTCGTCGCTGGCGATATGTCCGGGCACCGCGCCGGGCGGTTTGATGCCCGCGAAGACCAGGCTGGCCTCCGGTGTCCAGTAGCCCAGCGACGGGGCCCGGGCACTGACCCGCGCCAACAGTTCGGCTGCCAGCGCTGCGTGATCACCGCCGCCCTTGCGGTCGATCACGCGCTTGCAGAACGCCGCGTAATGCAGCGTCGCCAACTCTGCGGCCAGCCAGCGGTGGTCTCCTTCCAACGGTGTCGATAAAGCGCGGAACACGTCCATCGAGTATCTCCGCAGAGTCAGGCGGTAACGATCGGGTTGAGGAAATCGCGCGCAGCGTGGCGTGGCGTGCCGCCCAGGATGCCGGCCATGGTTTCCAGTGCCCCCTCGCGCTGGGACAGAATGCTGGCCATTGCCGTGTGGATCGAATCGAGCGTCTCGCAGAACACCGATGCCTGGTCGAAGTGGGTGCCGGGCGCGTAGCGATTGAACAGTTCGCCCGAGCGGCAGGTGCGGTACCAGTCGCAGCTGGCGCACTTGGTTGGCGGGGTGTCGACGCTCTTGACCAGCGTCTGCCAGATCGGGCTGGCGAAGAACTGCGCCAGCGTGGTGTTGCGCACGGTCACATCGGTCAGGCAGAACGCTTTGTCCAGCGCCATGATGTTGTCGTCCGGCCCCAGGAATCCTTCTGCCGATACGGTAATGATGCCGTGGCGGTTGGCGCGCTGGTAGTCCAGGCCCTCGGCGTACTCCTCGGACATCAGCGCAAGCACGATTTCGGTCAACAGGTAGATCCGCACCGGCCGGGTACCGCGCGTGTGCAACCAGAAGTCGATCACTTCGTTGAAGTAGCGGATCCACTTGTCCTGCGACTGCAGGTAGGTGCTGTTGTGACCCTCGCGCGGCAGCAGCAGGTTCAGGCTGTGCACGTCCAGCTCTTCCACGAAGTGGCGGATCAGATCGCCGCCGTGCAGATCGGGATTGGCCACGCAGAGTACGCCGGTTGCCGGAATCCTTCGCGCCTTGGCCGCCTGCTGCAGCAGCTTCAAGCCGCGCACGCTGTTGTCATAGCTGCCGCGCCCTCGACGGTCCGGCCGCTGCCGATCATGCACCTCTTTGGGGCCGTCAATGCTCACGCCGACCATGACGTTGTGCTTCTCGAACAGATCGATCCACTCCGGGTCGATCAGGGTGCCGTTGGTCTGCATGCCGATATGGAGTTTGGTGGTACTACCAAGCTCTTCGCGGAAGATCGTGCACATGCGATCAAACCGCTTCTTGGGCAACAGGGTCGGCTCGCCGCCGTGCAGACCCAGGAAGATGTTTTCGATGCCCATCTCCTGGGCGCCCTGGCGCAGGAACCGGGCGGTGTCGATCACGGTCTGCTCTGGAATCAGCGCACGGCTGAGCTCGGAGATGTTGTTTTCCTGCTCGAAGTAGTAGCAGTAGGGACAGGCCAGGTTGCAGCGCTCGGCCAGCTTGAGCACCACGTCAAGACGGTTTCCTCTGAACAGTTCAGTCATTCGCGCACTTCCTGTGGCTGCGCTGTGGATCAGGCCGTCCGTACTGGCCTGTCATGAGCGCGCTGCGGGTGAGAGGGCACCGGCGAAACCGCCGGTGCCCAGACGTCAGACCAACTGAAATCAGCCCTTGATCTCCACCTCGCTGTCACCCGTGCCGGCCGAAGCATGGCCGGACTTGTGACCCGAGGTATGACCCGAGCCGTGGGCGGCGCTGACCAGGTCCAGATGGGCGTCGATCAGATCCGTCATGTCGCTGGCACCAACCAAGGGCGTTGCAGCACCGTCGATCCGGGACTTCAGACGATCGGCCAACCCTTTGAGCTTGCTATCCATGAAACCTCCATTGTCTTGACGTTGATTGGAACTTCTCATTCCTTCTACTTCCTTCGTGCCGGCTTATCCTGCGCCGACCTTTCGCAGCAACCGGGCAGATGCACCCGGTGCGTGCGCGTTGTCGCCACATGCCGCGGCTGCGGCACGGGCGGAATCCGAGTTCAGGCGCTGCGGGTGGCGGTGGCCGGTGCCACCCGCGTGGCCTTCAGGGCGGGGTGGAGAATGGCGAGCTGGCCCAGCGGCACCAGCACGGCAAGGCCCAGCAGCAGGTAGCCCAGCGGGAGCCGGGGAACCTCGTAGAACTGCATCAGCAGCAGGTTCAGCGCCACCGCCAGCATGGCGCCGGACAGCGAGCCCAGCAGCGTCAGCAGCAGGTTCTCGGTCTGGAAGTAGCGCAGGATCTGCAGCCGCGTTGCGCCCAGTGCGCGGCGGATACCGATCGACCGTGTGCGCTGCTGCACCCAGAAGCTGGCCAGCCCGATGATGCCCGTGGCGGTGATGGCCAGCAGCAGGACGCAGATCAGCGCCAACAGCCCCGCCATGGCCTTGTCATTGCGGTAGTAACGGTCGCGCAGGGCCTCGATCGTGCCGTTGTTCACCCCCAGGATGCGCGGCGGCCCGCTTTGGCGCAGTACTGCCGTCGCTTGCTCCAGCACGGTCTCGCGTTGCCCGGGCGCCACACGCAGCAGGTAGTTGGCGCCGCTGGTATAGGGAACTGCAACCGGGAACAGCATCGAGTAGTCCATGTCGCTGGGATCATCGGTTTCGCTGGGGCGGGTAAGCCGTTGCACGACCCCCACCACCCGCGTCGGCTCGCCACCCCAGCTGTAGAACTGCCTGCCCACCGCGCTTTCACCCGGGAACAAGCGCTCGGCCATGGCCTGGGTGATGATCGCCGCGGGAATATTCAGTTCCCCCGGGTTGGTGCCGGGCACCCAGTCGATGTAATCGTGGGCGGTGAAGTCCCGACCACCCACCAAGGTCAGCCCAAGCGTGGGCAGCGCATCGGGGCCGGCCAGATAGACCGATGCATCCAGGGTTGGCGTTTCCTGGTCCTGGCGCAGATTCACGCCGCTGTTCGAAGAAGAGTCGCCGAAGGGAATCTGGCTGATCACCGTTGCCGACTGAACGCCGGGGATCGCGCGCAACGCGGCCAGATCGGTGCGCGTCTGTGCAAGGGCGTCCTGATCGCCACGTTTGGCCGCACTGAGCTGCAGCCGCACCAGCATGTCATCGGCCATGCCCGAGGGGCGCTGCACGCGCTCGATGCGCTCGACGATCAGGAAGCCGGCATTGCAGATGACCGCACAGGTGAAGGCGATCTCAAGCACCACCAGGCACGCAATGATCTTGTGGCGGCGCAGTGCCGCAAGGATGGGGGCGATATCGGTCATGGGCTCACAGACTCTTCAACTGGCTGGCCGGTGCCACCAGGCACGCGCGCCAGGCGGGAAACACCGCCGCTGCAAGGCTGGCCAGCAGCGCCAGTGCCAACGTGCCAAGCAGGGTGCTGGCATCCATTCCTGCCAGCGCGGCATAGCCGGCGGCCTGCTGGCGCACCAGCCACAGGCCGCACCAGGCCAGCAGCAGTCCCAGCAACCCACCGCCCATGCCGATCAGGCCTGCCTCGACCAGGCACTGCTGGAACACAGCACTGCGCGGCGCACCCAGCGCCCGGCGCAGGCCGATCTCCGGCGACCGGCGCAGGAACTTGGCCAGCAACAGGCCAGTGGTGTTGAGCAGGCAGATGAACAGGAAGCCGAAAGCGAGCCAGGTCTGCAGCCGCACATCGCTGGGCACCACGCGCTTGTAGTCAAGCCACTGGGGGATGTTGTCCAGGCGGACATTGACCGGGCGCTCGAAACGACCACGCTGGCGCTGCTGGCTTGAGTAGTTTTCCAGATAGGTGCGGTAGTCGGCCGCGTCCTGCGCACTGGACAGCTCCACCCAGTACTGCACCCATGCGCAGGGGGCGTTCAGGCCGAGCTGCCCGGTGTCCTTGTCGATCGGACCCCAGCAGTCGAGATTGCCGGCGAAGCCCATCCGCAGCGCACGCGATGTGGCGAATGGCATGAACAGCTGTTCTTGTTCGGCGAACCCGCCGTCACGGTTGAGGTCGTAGAACGTGGGCCGGGGGTGCCACGGCGCCGCCACGCCGATCACGCTGAATTCCTGATCGTTGATGCGAAGGCGCTTGCCCACACTGTTGGCACCACCGAACAGGCGCTGGTTGAGCGCGCTGCCCAGTACCACCACGCGAGCCTCGGCCGCATCCTCGTTGGCGCTCCATGCCTGGCCATAGCGCATCGGCACCGCGAACATGGGGAAGAAATCAGCCGAGGTGTAACGGATGCGCTGCCGGAACGGCATGTCGGCCGCGGCGTCGCTCTGCACGACCGCATTGCCTGCGTACATCATGGCCTGCCGCACGCCACGCTTGTCCCGCAGCAGCTGCTCGGCGTCGTAGCGGGTCAGCAGGTCGTGCGGCTCTGCACCGGGCACGTAACCCGACATGCCCTGTGCATCCAGGCGCGGATGAAACACGCGCGCACTGCGATCCGGCAGTGGGTCGTTGCTGATGATCTTGAACACCGTAAGGGTGGTCATGGCCGCACCGATGCCCATGCCGATGGCGCCGATCATCAGTGCGGTCAACAGGATGTTGCGGCGAAGGCTGGCAAGTGCGGTGCGCAGGTAGTAGCCGAACAGGGCAGGGCGGAGCATCGGCATCGTCATGCCAGTTCGGACGGGGCGAGTGCGATATCGGCCGCATCGCCTGCGCGGATTTCGCTTGCGATGCCATCCAGAATGCGGATGTTGCGGTCTGCGCGCGCAGCCAGTGCGCGGTCATGGGTGATCAGCAGCACTGCAGTGCCCGCCTGGTTGATGCCTTCCAGCATGGCCATGATTTCCTCGCTCATCTGGCTGTCGAGATTGCCGGTCGGTTCATCGGCCAGCAGCACGCGCGGCGAACCGGCCAGCGCCCGGGCAATGGCGACGCGCTGTTGCTGGCCACCGGAAAGCTGCGAAGGAAGATGGCGCATCCGTGATGCAAGGCCGACGCGCTCCAGCGCATCCTCGATACGCGTACGCCGCTCGCGGGCGCTCATCGGGCGATAGCGCAACGGCATATCGCAGTTGTCGAACACCGACAGGTCCGGCAGCAGGTTGAATCCCTGGAATACGAAGCCGAATTTCTCGCTGCGCAGGTGCGAACGCTCGCGGTCCGAGAGCCGTTGCGACGGCACGCCATCGATCAGGTATTCGCCTGTACTGGGCAGTTCCAGCAGGCCCATGATGTTCAGCAGCGTGGATTTTCCCGAGCCAGACGGCCCGGTGACGCTGATGAAATCACCCGCGTGCACGTGCAGATTGAATGCACGTAGCGCAGTGGTTTCCACACCTCCCGTGCGATACAGCTTACTAACGTCGCGAAGCACTAGCATAGGAAACGCATCCCCAACGAGATTGGCTTGATCGGCTTACCTCAGGACTGCTGCACAGCACAACGACCACGCGATCAGGGCGTGGGCGCGATAAATCAGTAATTGGCGCTATGGAGTTGGCTGCGTGCTGCAGCTGGGAAGAACATCCGGTCTATCCGTGACTTCATCTGCGTTCCGATCCTTCGGTGCGAGTGAGTGTGATTAATACAGCATGAATCTCGATGGTGCAAGCAACCCAGTAGCGAGGCGCCCGCTCGACTAGACATCTCACGCCGCGCGCGGTCACTTCGTCGCCGCAACCCGCGCTCTGCTTCTGCGCGACCGCGTAAGCGCATGCCCTGCCATTGCAACCACAATCAGCCCCAGTGCCGCTGCTTGCATCGCACTCAGGCGCTGCCTCAGCAGCAACCAGCCCACCACCGCTGAAACGGCCGGCGCTGCCGACAGCACCACCCCAAGCGCAGAAACAGAAAGCCGCCGCATCGCCCACATTTCCAGCGCATACGGCAGCACGCCCGACAGGCAGGCCACAGCAAGCCCTGGAATGAGGAAGGCAGGGGAGGCAAAGCGGGTGTCGCCGCTGGTGATGGCAACGGGGACGGCGAGCATTGACGCCGCCACCATGCCCCAGGCGACCGTATTCACGCCCTGCAGGTGCGAAGCGCGCTTGCCGGCGAGGATGTACAGCCCCCAGGCAACGGCCGCGCCGATCGCGCACAGCACGCCAATCGGATCCAACGCGCCGTGCGCGGCCTGGCCGAGTGGCAGCAGCAGAAACAGGGCACCCAGTGCCAGCAGCGACCACAGCAGATCCATCAGCCGGCGGCCCGCCAGGGCGCCGACGGCCAACGGGCCCAGAACTTCGATTCCCACCGCCACGCCCATGGGAATTCGCGCGAACCCCTGATAGATCAGGGTGTTCATGGCCCCCAGCATCAGGCCGTACAACACTACTGCACCGAACTGGCCGCGACCTGGCAGATGGCGCCAGGCGCGCTGCAGGACCATGAGCACCAGCGCCGACAGGCCAATGCGCAGGGCGATGGTGCCCTCCACGCCAATGGCGCCGAACAGGTGCTTCGCGCAGGCCGCGCCGACATTCTGGCTGACTAGGGAGAGCGCGATGGCACCGATTCCGGCGGCCGCAGCTGCCTGGGCAAGGTCGTTCTTCATGGGAAGCCATGCTAGCCGCGCGCCCGCGGGTTGTTTCGCACATTTCACCAGGCAGCCCGAGTAAATTACTCTGCCAGATCCACTAAACGAGCGTGCGACATGAACAAGTTCGACCTCGCCATTCTTCAGATTCTGCAGCACGACAACCTGACGCCACAGCGCGTGATTGCGGAGCGGGTGAACCTGTCGCCCGCTGCGGTACAGCGCAGGGTCGCGGCGCTGATGAAATCCGGCGTGATCGAAAGGAACATCGCGGTGGTTGACCCGCGCGCGGTCGGGGCGCTGGTTACGGTCGTAGTAGAAGTGCACCTGGTCAGCGACCAGTCCAGCGTGGTGCGCACCGTCAAGGATGCTTTCCTGGCCGCACCCGAGATCCAGCAGTGCTACCACGTCACCGGCAACGGCGGGTTGATCCTCATCGCCTTGCTGCCTGACCTGGAAGCCTATGGACGCCTGGCCGAGCGGCTGTTCGCAGACAACGCGCTGGTGGAAAGCTATCGAAGCCTACCGGTGCTGGAACGCGTCAAGGTCGGGCTGGCCGTGTGCGGCCCGGGTAGCGAATAACCGGCAATTTCGATGCGGCAAAGGATGGGGCAGGGCGCCCGACCCGGTTCGGCTGTCATCAATAGATGCAACAATGCCGTCTGCCTGTCCGTACCGCCTACCCATGAAACTTCGACTTGCCTTTCTGTTGTCCCTGATCGTGCCCATGACCTGCTGGGCGTCGCCCTCGCAGACGGTGACTTCACCGGCGCCGCTCCCGCCATCGGATGGCCGCGTGACAGTGTTCCTGGCCGGCAGCATCGAGATGGGCAAGGCCGGCGATTGGCAGGCACAGGTGCAGCAGGCGCTGGCAGATGACGGCGTACTGATGCTCAACCCGCGGCGGGAAGACTGGAATCCGGCGTGGAAGCCGAGCGACAGCGACGCGAACTTCCGCCAACAGGTGCAGTGGGAGCTTGCCGCCCTGGAAAAGGCGGACATTGTTTTGATGTATTTCGCCCCGGGCACGCAGAGCCCGATCACCTTGCTGGAATTCGGGCTTTACGCGCGCTCCGGCAAGCTGCTGGTTGCCGCGCCGGAAGGGTTCTGGCGCAAGGGCAACCTGGACATCACCGGCGACCGCTATGGTGTGCCGCGCTACGACAACCTGGCCGAGCTGATCGAAGCCGTGCGAGCACGCATCCACCAGCCCCGCCCGTAGAGTCGAGCTTGCTCGACTGAAGGCCTAGAACTTCATCCTCACACCACCATTGACCACGAACCCTTCCAGCGGCGCCCATGCGTCCACCGTCCACTGGCCATCATTGGCGCGGCGAGGCCGCAGCATCGGGTTGTAGCCGCTCTGGCGTACGTTGAGGATGTTTTCCAGGTTGAGGAACAGGCTGATGTTTCCCAGCACAATCTCGCCCAGGGCACCCACTTCCAGATACGGCCGGCTGCGCCGACGCCAGGGATTGTCATCAAGCGCCTGGATGCCGGTGTAGTAGGCTTCCAGGCCCACACGGCCACGGCCATGCTGCTCCCACATGGCAACCAGCCCTGCGCTGTGCCGGGGGGTGAGTGAAACCAGGCGCCGGCGGGTGCCTGCTTCACCGGGCTCGCGCGCATCGGTGTAGACATAGCTTCCAGTAACCGTAACGTCCCGCCAGCGGTAGCGCAGCAGAAGTTCACTGCCACGGGTGCGGGTAACGCCGTCCACATTGACCAACTGCACGCGCTCACCTGGGGCGGTCGCAGCGTCCACCAGGCGTACCGCATGGTCGATGTTGGACGCGAACACGCTGAGGTTCAGTTCCCAGGGGCCATGCACGTACCCTGCATCGATGGACCCGGTCGTAGCAATCTCCGCGCGAAGTCCGGAGAGCGGCTCAAGCCGTGACAGGCCAGCTGCCTCGATCTGCTCGACGAAAGGCGTTGGTGCGTAGAAGCCCCTGCCAACCGAGGCGCGCAGAGTCCATGGGTCAGGGCGGAACAACAGCGACAGGCGGGGGCTGAAGTGCCCGCCATAGGCACTGTGGTCATCCCAGCGCGCACTGCCGGACAGCGTAAGGTCATCGCGCAGCGTGTGCTCGGCCTGCACGAACAGGGCAGGTACGGTGTATCGGTAATCAAACTGGGAATATCGGTCAGAACGGAACCGGTCCTGCTGGGCGGCGATGCCCGCCAGCCAACTGGTGGCGCCAACGCCGGACGCATAGCTCACTTCCGCAAAACCCGTCTGATGGGTGTCGCTGTCCTGCGAGGGGCCATACCCGTGGTCGTGATGGGTGGACATGGCCGATGCGCGCAGCTGCAGCCGGTCGCTCTCGCGCACTGGAACATCCACCACTGCCCCGGCGTCGTAGCGCTCCGTGCGCTGTGTCAGCGCGAAAGGCTGCCCGTCGGGCGCCAGGCGACCGGGCAGGGTTCCGCCCCAGCGGCTTTCGCGCGTTGCACCTGCTGTCACCATCGCACGCGCGCCATTTTCCGATTCCCAGAACAACCGCGGCCGGATCGTGGCACGCTCGTAGCCGGGAATGTCGGCCCAGCCGTCCCCGTCCAGATCCTGGCGGTCCTGGCGATGGTAACCCCCCACCACCGAGAGGCCCCAGTGGTCGGTCAGCGGCCCGCCGGCATAGCCCGTCACGTCCTGCCCACCACGGCTGGTGGCGTTGAGCAGCATTTCGGCCTCGGCGGTTTCCTTGGGTCGGCGCGATATCAGGTTCACCACGCCACCCAACGCTGCTGGGCCATACAAGGCCGATGCACTGCCCTTGATGATCTCGACACTGCCAAGGTCGGTCGGGGGAATCTGCAGCAGTCCGATGGACGATGACTGACCGCCGTACAGCGGCAATCCATCGGCCAGCAACTGCGTGTAGCGGCCACGCAGCCCCTGGATGCGGATGTTTGATCCACCCATGCCCGGCGAGGTGTTCTGCACCCGCACGCCCGCCGTTTCGGCCACCAGCATGGAGATGTTGCCGGGCGACATCAGCAGCTTTTCCTCGATCTCCTCCTGCGATACCACGTCTACCCGGATCGGCTCGTCGGAAACGCGACGCCCTGACCGGGTTGACTGCACCATCACCGCATCCAGCTCCACGGCCTCATCGTGGTGGTCGTCGTGCGCGGCGGGCGGTTCATGCGCATTGGCCGGGGCAAAGGTGGACAGCAGGGTAGCGCTCAGCGCCAGAGCAAGCGGGTGGGGCAGCAGGGTCATGGGTCGTCAGGGCGGCAAGGCCGCGCGGTGGCGAAGTGGCCCGGCGTTGTAAACCTTGATGCGGCTACAAGGTCAAGCGCGAGGTTGCGGCTGAAGGGCCTCCAGCACCCTGCAGTCAGCCACGCGGCCGCCCGGGCAGTTGCCGATCATCCGCTCAAGTTCGGCCTGAAGCGCCTGCAGGTCCTGGATCCGGCGACCGATCTCAGCGATATGCGCTTTCACCACATCGTCCACCGAACTGCATTCGTGCTCCCGCTGTTCACCAAAGGCAATCAATTCGCGGATCTGTTCGATCGAAAAGCCCAGTTCACGGGCGCGACGCACGAACGAAAGACGTCTCTGGTCCTGGCTGCCGTAGTAGCGGTAGTTGCCCTCCGACCGCAGCGGCGGCTGCAGCAGGCCTATCTTTTCGTAATAGCGGATGGTCTCGGCCTTGGTGCCGGTCTGGCGGGCCAGCTGACCGATGGTGAGGTGGGTGGGCATGGGCTTGACCTTGTAGGGGCTACAGGGTTAATAACGACTGTCCCACCGCTTTTCAAGCCCGGCTTACCGGGCGGGAGACACCCATGGACCACTGCTGCGGCCACAAGCGCCAGGAACTGGAAGCCTTGGCCCTCCACAGTGCGCAGCGGCGCGTACTGGTGGCGGTACTGATCATCAACCTGGCGATGTTCTTCATCGAGTTCGGTGCAGGCATCGTGGCGCGTTCCAGCGCTCTGCAGGCCGATGCAGTGGACATGCTGGGCGATGCGATCGTGTACGGCCTGAGCTTGTGGGCGGTAAACCGAGGGGCGCGCTGGGAGGCCGGTGCGGCCCTCGCCAAGGGGCTGCTGATCCTGGCGTTCTTTGCTTTCATCGTGGTGGAGGTGGTCAACAAGCTGGTCCACGGCGTGCCGCCTGCCAGCGGCTTGATGCTGGGGTTCGGCGCCATTGCGTTGGTGGCCAATCTGCTGTGCCTGGCGCTGCTGTGGCGGTTCCGCGCGCTCAACATCAACATGAAAAGCACCTTCGAGTGCTCCCGCAATGATGTCGCCGCCAACATCGGGGTACTGGTGGCTGCCGGTGGCGTTGCACTGACCGGAAAGGGTTGGCCGGACATCGCAGCAGGCGCGGTGATCGCCCTGTTGTTCCTGAAATCTGCACTTGGCGTGATTGGCGAGGCATGGCCCGCGATACGTGCACCTTCAAAGTAGCCACCCGCCCCACCCGCAGAGTCGAGCTTGCTCGACTGAATGTCCCGCCAATCCCCAATCAACCGCTTGCCTTGCCAGGCGCCCCAAAGAACAAACGCGCACAAGCCAATCCCGCAACGCCGCCGCAGGCGGCGAACAATGCAGCATCGCTCAATCCGCGCGCACTGCCCGCAGCAAGTGACGGAATCGATGAAAGCAGCGCCCCCATCGCGCTGCTCAATACCAAGGCCCGCCAGCCCCACAGCCAGGGCTTCAAGGCACCCATCAAGGCGCCCGTCGCCATCGCAGGAATGGCACCCAATGGGTAGGCAAACAACAGCAGGAACAGCACGGCCAAGGGGTTAAGCACGGTGCCCGCTTTCAGTGAGACGGCGAGAAAGGCAGCCAGTGTGCCCACCAGCGGACCCAACGCCAAGAAAAGGGCCCCGCCCTTGAATAGATCTACGGCGCAGTCCCACGCGGAGATCCGGGCGCTCCCATCCACACTCGCACTGGCCCAAATGCGGAACACCGCCGCAAGCACGGGAAAGATCAGAACCAGCACATAGCCTATGGGCATCTGAAGGGTGTATCCGCGTACGCCGGATCGGCGCCCATTTATACAGCACCACAGCGTAGCGTCGAGCTTGCTCGACTGAACTGCCTACCAAAGCGCAGCCTCAGACAGCACCCGAGCCTGTCGAATCGCGCCTGATGCGTTTCCGCCTTATCGGCCTCTACCTCGCACAGAGCGCCAACCCGAATACGCCCCAGTTCCGTGCATTCCGCCAGAAAGTCGTACTGACGGACCAAGGGCCACGCCTGCGCTCGCGTGTTGCCATTCTCATTGGCAACCTCGGTCGCGTCTGTCTCTACTGATCCAACCTCAGCCACGCCACCAGCGCCGCAAACGCAGGCGAGGGCTGCCGACGGTTAGGGTAGTACAGGTGGTAACCGGGGAAAGGAACGCACCACTTGTCCAGCACCGCCACCAGCCTTCCCTGCGCGATGTGCTCGGCCACCATCGGCTCTGGCGCGTACGCCAAGCCCAGCCCGTCCAGTGCGGCATTGATGACGTGGATCATGCTGTTGAAGACCAGGGGTCCGTCGCCGCGCACGGTGAACTCCTTGCCTTTCTCCTCGAACTCCCAGGCATAGATGGCACCGTTGGGTCGGTGCCGGATGTGCACACAGCGGTGCCGGGTGATGTCGGCAGGCTTGCGGGGCTGGGGATGTTTCCTGAAGTACTCAGGCGAACCGACCACCACCAGGCGCCAATCCGGCCCGACCCTGACAGCGATCATGTCCTTGCTGAGCGCCTCACCCAGCCGGATGCCGGCATCGAAGCGCTGCTCCACCACATTGGTGAAGCCGTAATCGACGTAGAACTCCAGCGTGATGTCCGGGTACTCGGCCAGGAACCCGGCAAGCCGCGGTCGGATGACGGTCTCCATGGAATCATCCGTACAGGAGATCCGCAGCGTTCCGGCCGGGCGATCGCGCAGATCGGCCAAGGCTTCCACGCTTGCACCGATGGCCTCGAAGTGCGGCGCAATGGAGCGCATCAGGCGCTCGCCGGCTTCGGTGGGGGACACGTTTCGCGTGGTCCGCGCCAGCAAGCGGATGCCCAGGCGCTCTTCCAGCAGCCGCATGGAATGGCTCAGCGCCGAGGGCGTGACCCCAAGGCGAACGGCCGCCTTGGTGAAGCTCTGCTCCTGCGCCACCACCAGGAACGCCTGCAGATCGTTGGTCTTCACGGTGCTCATGGGCCAATTGTGAGCTCAACTCAGCAATGCATCAACTTTCAGCCGGCTTATCGGCGTACCGGGTGCGGCCTATCGTGGCGACCTGAGATCCCGACCGAGGCCATACGCCCATGAAACGCACCACGCTGCTGCTGGCGCTGCTCGCCAGCCTCTCCCTTCCGGCTTCGGCCATGGCCGCTGATGCACCGACGGCCTCCCGTCCGCAGGGGGCCGACAACTTTTACCGCAGCCCCACGGTCAGGGGGGAGCGGGTCACCTTCCAGAACCAATACCAGATGGAAGTGGTGGGAACGCTCTACCGGCCGCAGGGCCTGCCTGAAGGCAGTCGCGCTCCCGCCGTGGTGGTGGGGCACCCCATGGGCGCGGTGAAAGAGCAGAGCTCGCAGCTGTACGCGCAGAAGCTGGCCGAGCAGGGCTTCGTGACGCTGGCGATCGATCTTTCCTTCTGGGGCGAAAGTGCCGGCACGCCGCGGCACCTGGTGGCGCCGGAAATCTATTCGGACGACATCAGTGCGGCCGTGGACTTCCTGAGCACGCAGACGTTCGTGGACCCGGATCGGATCGGCGGGCTGGGCATCTGCGGCAGCGGCAGTTTCGTGATCAGTGCCGCCAAGATCGACCCGCGCATCAAGGCCATTGCCACGGTCAGCATGTACGACATGGGGGCCGCCGCACGGCAGGGGCTGAACAACGGGCAATCGCTGGAACAGCGCAAGGCAGTCATCCAGTCCGCAACCGACCAGCGCCTGGTTGAATTCAAGGGCGGGGCCGCAGTGTACGTGCCGGGCACGGTGAACAAACTCGATGCTGACACGCCTGCCATCCAGCGCGAGTTCTTCGACTTCTACCGCACCCCGCGCGGCGCCTACACACCGAAGGGCGACACCGCGGAGCTGACCACCCAGCCGCTTTTCAGCAGCTTGGTCAAGTTCATGAACTTCTATCCGTTCAACGATATCGAGACCATCTCGCCCCGGCCGATGCTGTTCATCTCTGGCGACACCGCGCATTCCCGTGAATTCAGCGAGGACGCGTACCGCAAGGCCGGTCAGCCGAAGGAGCTGTACTGGGTGAAGGGTGCCGGTCACGTGGATCTGTACGACCGCACGAACCTGATTCCCTTCGAGAAACTGACGACGTTCTTCCAGCGTGGTCTTGCCGCGCAATGAGCCAGGCCGACAGCACGGCCGGTCGCGCCTACTGGGGCGGGGTGTTCGCGATGACGCTGTGCGTCTTCGCGTTGATCGCCTCCGAATTCATGCCGGTGAGCCTGCTTACTCCGCTGGCGGAAGATCTGGGGGTCAGCGAGGGCCTTGCGGGCTACGGGATTGCCATCTCGGGTGCGTTCGCAGTGCTCACCAGCCTGTCGATTTCGCGGTTGGCGGGCACCATCAACCGGCGAACGCTGCTGCTGTTCCTCACCGCATTGATGGCGGTGTCGGGCGTGGTGGTGGCGTTGGCCCCGAACTATCCGGTCTACATGGCCGGCCGTGCGCTGATTGGCGTGGTGATCGGCGGTTTCTGGTCCTTGTCTGCCGCAACGGCCATGCGCTTGGTGCCCGCGGCAAAGGTTCCGCGCGCTCTGGCGATGTTCAACAGTGGCAATGCGCTTGCAACCGTGGTTGCGGCGCCATTGGGCAGTTACCTGGGCAGTGTGATCGGGTGGCGCGGTGCATTCCTGTGCCTGGTGCCGGTCGCTGCGGTGGCCTTTGCGTGGCAATGGGTAGGCCTGCCATCCATGGCCGCAGAACGGCGGCGCGCACAAAGCGGGGTGTTTGCACTGCTGCGCAGGCGCGTGGTGGCCCTGGGCATGATGGCCTGCGGTGCCTTTTTCATGGGGCAGTTTGCCTTGTTTACCTACGTGCGGCCCTTCCTGGAACGCGTGACACATGCAGCAGACAGCGCTGTTCCGCTGGTGCTCTTGGCGATCGGTGCAAGTGGATTGCTCGGCACGTTTGCCATTGGAGCATTCATCAAGCGCGGTCTGTACCGCACGCTGGTGAGCATTCCGGCCGTGATGGCGCTGATTGCGTTGGCGTTGGTTCTGCTGGGGCCCCGGCTATGGCCGACGGCTGCACTGCTCTCGGCATGGGGGCTGCTGGCCACGGCCGCGCCGGTGGGCTGGTGGAGCTGGCTGGCCCGCACCTTCACCGACAACGCGGAGGCCGGCGGCGGCCTGATGGTCGCTGTCGTGCAGTGCTCCATCGCGCTGGGTGCCACCCTGGGTGGATTGCTGTTCGATGGCTTCGGCTTTGCCAGCACGTTCGTGGCCAGTGCCGGTCTGTTGTTGTTTGCCGCGCTGTTGGCTTATGTCACCGCCTGCGATGCCGCATCCACCTCGCGGCCGGCTATCGCCATGGGGGCGCAGGGCTCATGAGGCGATCTACATCGACCACTGCGGAGTCTCGCTCCATGAAAATCAAAATCATCATCAGCGATCAGGTGCTCACCGCCACCCTGGAAGACAGCATCCCCGCACGCGAGTTCATCGCCCAGCTACCGCTGACGCTGCAGCTTGAGGACTACGCGGCGACCGAAAAGATTGCACAGCTTCCGCGCCGTCTCAGCGTGACCGGCGAGCCGGAGGGCATCACGCCAATGGCAGGCGATATCGCCTTCTACGCGCCATGGGGAAACCTGGCGATCTTTCACAAGCCCTTCGGCTATTCAAAGGGCCTTATACGGCTGGGCCGCATCGACGGCGGGCTGCAGATCCTTCGTGCTGCGGGGCCGGTGAGGGCCCGCATTGAGGCTTTCTAGCAGTTGGCTGCACTCCTATCCACCACAGCGAGGTGAATCCCATGGATATCAATCACGCGGGCACCCAAGCATCCGTCAAAGGGCTGGAACCGGCTCACACCGTAGGAGGGAGCTGAGATGCTGTTGCGAACATCAGTGCGAGGCATCCTGGTCCTCTCATTGTGGGCCTTGCTCGGCCTTCCACACGCGGCCGGAGCCGCAGCGCCCGAACAGCAGATCACGGCGGCCGGGGATCAACCTTCCACGCAGGGCCCGTCGGAACACTTCACCGGCAACGTTCGCATCGACCCGGTCTGGCCTGCCGACGCCGGCATCACCGCCTCGGGCGGGCTGGTGACGTTCGAGCCGGGTGCACGTTCGGCGTGGCACACCCATCCCGCCGGCCAGCGCCTGCTGATCACCTCGGGCGTTGGGCGCGTGCAGGAGTGGGGCAAGCCCGTCCAGATCGTTCGTCCCGGCGATGTGGTGTGGTGCCCGCCATGGGTGAAGCACTGGCATGGCGCTGCCCCCGGTACCGCCATGACCCACCTTGCGGTTACCGGTGTGCGCGATGGCCAGAACGTAACCTGGATGGAGAAGGTGACCGATGCCCAGTACGAAGCAAAGTGACCGCACATCGCGAATCCGCCATCTCGCCACTCTGCTGGGGGCGGCGATGCTTGCTGCCGCCCCCGGCCAGATGGCGTTCGCAAACGAAGGAGCAGCCATGAACAGCAACGCAAACCACGCTTTCACAACTGAACTGGACGCGCGCCAGCAAGCCATCATTCCAATCGGCGCCTTTGCGGCGGCGGGCAACATCGATGGCCTTCGGCAGGCGTTGAACCAGGGCCTGGACGCCGGCCTCAGCGTGGCTGAAACGCGCGAGATCCTGCTGCAGGTCTACGCGTATGCCGGGTTTCCGCGCAGCTTGAACGCGTTGGGCGAGCTGATGAAGGTGGCCGATGCCCGCAGGCAGCAGGGTATCCAGGATGACCCCGGCCGCGAGCCGCGCAAGCCCATTCCCACGGGCGACGCCTTGCTCGCTGCAGGCACCGCAAACCAGACCACGTTGGCCGGTGGACCGGTCTCCGGGCCGCTGTTCGACTTTGCGCCGCAGGCAAATCAGTACCTGCGTACCCACCTGTTCGGCGACATCTTCGAGCGCGACAATCTGGACTGGCAGAGCCGCGAGCTGGCTACCGTCAGCATGCTGGCCGCCATGTCCGGGGTCGAGCCCCAATTGAAGTCCCACATCGGCATCAGCATGAACATTGGCCTGCGGCGTGAGCAGCTGTCCAAGCTGGCCGACGTCCTTGAAGGCCTCGTCAGCCGGGAGGCGGCCGAACGCGTTCGCGCCGCCGCCAATCCGTAGAGTCGAGCTTGCTCGACTGCACGACCTACCGAAGCGCACCCTCAAACAGCACCCGAGCCTCCTGAATCGCAGCCTGATGCGTTTCCACCTTGTCGGCCTTCACCTCGCACAACGTTCCTACGACTTTACGCCCCAGCTCCGTGCACTCCGCCAGAAAATCGTAGTGCCCCACCAAGGGCAGTACCTGCACTCTCGCATTGCCATACGCCTCGGCAATCACCTTACTGTTGGTGGCCGCCGAGGCAATCGCATCAGCCTCACCCACCACCACCGATATCGGCGCCTGCAGCCTCCCAAGCTCGCCCGGCTCGAACGCCTGCACGATTGCCGGCGCCATCAGGAATACCGCACGAACGTTTGGAATAGCCCGATCCTCTGCAGACTTGCCCACCCACGGCGCCAGTTCCGGCGTAGCGGCCGCCGCCATCCGCCGCTCAAAGGTCAGCCCCGGATTCTCCGCCTGCGGCAGGCAGACCCCATCCCTCGGCGATGCCTTGCAGAACGCGGCCAGCCTGGACATGTCTGGCCGTGCGCCGGCCGCCACCAGCGCGGTGAACCCGCCGGCCGAATAGCCCACCAGCCCCAGCCGGCCTGCATCCAGATGCGGCGCCAGTTCGGGGTCGGCCTGCACCGCCGCCCACGCCGCGGCAAGGTCATCGGCCCGGTTCCACATCAGGATGCTGCCGGCCTCGGTCATGGCGTCCACGCCGTTGTTGCCGGGGTGGTCAACCGCAACCACCACGTAGCCCGAGCGTGCCAGGGCCGTGCCGAACCAGCCCATCATGCGGGCACTGCCGCCATTGCCGTGCGACAGCAGCAGCACCGGCCAGCGGCCCGGCGCAGCGGGGGCATCAACCCCAGCAGCTCCTGCCACGAAAAGGGGCTCCCCCGGCGGCCCGATCGCCAGCGGCTGCTCTCCCACACCGGGCTGCGCCGGATACCACACCGTATACCGCACGGCGTCGCTGTGCCCGGCATCGCGCACCGCGGCGCTGGGGGTGTGCGCCACGCCATGGGTTTCGCCCACCGCGGGTGAGGGCCCCGCCGCCCAGGCCAGCGGGGCAAACAGGCAGGACAGCAGAATGCAGGCGTAGGGCAGGGCGCGCACGGAAAAAGCTCCTTGGTTCATGTCGGGTCGGACAGCGGCAGCCAGATTTCCACGCCGCCGTTGCCGGTGCGGTCGTCGAAACGGGCGTCGTAGCGTTCGAAGTCGGGGGCTTCGGCCAGGTTCAGGCCGGATCGGGGCAGGCAGTCGTTCAACAGCCAGTACCAGGTGGAGCGGATGGTCGAGATGTGGCCCGCATGCCACGCCACCAGATAGTCCCGGCCCGGAATGGAAACGGCCTGCCATGGCGAAGGCAGCGCGGCGGTCGCGCCGATTTCCATGCCGGCAATGTAATCGAACGCACCCTCGCCATCACGGTTGCAGCAGACCCCGAAGGCGATGTCCTTGCCCAGTTCGCGGGTCAGCGCCAACTGCTGCCATTGCGAGGGAATGGACGCCACAGTCGCGGCGGTATGGCGGGCGCAGATGCCGGCCACCCGCAACGGGCCCTGCCGGCGGCGTACCGGCTCCGCCGCACAGGGCAGGGGTGGGGCGTCGAGCTTGAGGGCATCCACCAGCGCCAGGCCGTGCAGACCCTTTCGGCGGACCTGTTCCGGCGGCAGCTTGAACTGTTCGGTGAAGGCGTTGGTAAAGGCAGCATGCGAGGCATAGCCAGCGGCCAGGGCGACATCAAGGATAGGCTCACTTCCTGCCGCCAGGGTGCGTGCCGCTTCGGTCAGGCGCCGCGCACGCAGGTAGCGCGCCATCGACGTACCTGTGCTGACCTGGAAAAGTCGGGACAGGTGGAACGGCGAAAGCTCGACCGCCTCGGCAATCTGCGCCAGCGAGGGGTTTTCGGCAAAGTGGCTTTCGATGTACCACAAGGCCTTGCGTGCCGCTCCCATGGCGCCTGTTCCGTGTCGGTGACTGGGTGGAAGCCTAGCGCAGGGCGGGGCAGGGCGTTTGCGGAATCTTGCTGTGGCTGCGGATGCTCAGGCCAACCGCTTGCTCATGAATACCCGCTCGTGCCCCGGCGGGTAATCTTCAAGCCGTGCATAGACAGCGTAGCCATGGCGCGCGTAGAACGTTTCGGCCTGCCAACTGAAGGTGTCCAAGCGCGCAGAGTGCGCGCCCAGCTCATGCGCCTGACGCTCGCACGCCTCCATCAATGCGGCACCTACTCCTGTGGATCGCTGGGCGGGGTCCACCCAGAGCACGTGGATCTCAAGCCAACCGAGCGCCACATCCGCCAGCACGCCACCCAGCAGGACGCCTTGTGCGTCGCGCGCGACCATTCTCAGCTCAGATTCCCGGCTGTCACCGGTGAAGGGGCGGTTGAACTGTTGTAGCGAAGTGCAGAGGGACTCGACGTCTTCTGGTGCCGCCGGCATCAGCACAATGCCTTCCTGGCTGGGCATAAGGTCTCCTTGGGCGTACGCGCCTGCTGGCACGTTACCGGCACAGGGGAGATATGACTACCTGCATCCGTAGGGTCGAGCTTGCTGGACTGCCCTGCGCAGCACCCCATCACCCGAATCGATCCCACCCCGTGACTTTTGATGTATCCAAAGGCCTTGCGTGGTTGCGCTGGGAAATGCGCGCGCAGGCGCGGCAGGAGGCTGTCCCGCCGCGCCGCGCAAACGGTTTACTTCGGCATCAGCACGGTATCCACCACGTGCACCACGCCGTTGGACTGCTTTACGTCTGCCGTAGTTACCGATGCCTTGCCGCCCTTGGCGTCGATAACCCACACCTTGCCGTCCTGCAGCTTCACGGTCAGCGGTTCGCCCTGTACCGTCTTCAGCGTGCTGCTGCCGCCGTTACCGCGCGCGGCCGCGGTCAGCTGCGCGGCCGTATAGGTGCCCGACACCACGTGATAGGTCAGCACCTTGGTCAGCTTGGCCTTGTTTTCCGGCTTCAGCAGCGTATCGACCGTTCCGGCAGGAAGCTTTTCAAACGCCTGGTTGGTGGGCGCGAATACGGTGAACGGCCCCTTGCCGCTGAGGGTTTCCACCAGGCCGGCGGCCTTCACCGCAGCTACCAGCGTGCTGAGGTCCTTGGCGGTGGACGCGTTTTCCACGATCGTCTTGTTCGCATACATCGGCACGCCTCCCACCATCGGGTTATCGGCGGCAAACGCGCTGGGTACCGCACAGGCAACTGCGATGCCGGCGGCAATGACAAGACGCTGAATCTGGGTACGCATGTGTGTGTCCTCGCTTGCGGAGGCCATCAGGCCTCTGGATGGGTGCAGGCAATCCTGCGGATCACGCTCCAGTGCGGGCGGCTCTGGCGCGCTGTCCACTTACCTACGTGCCGGTAGCCGAGGTTGGATGCGCCCAACATGAGCTATCTTCTGAATGGTTCAACCACATTGGGACGGTGTGACGAATGGGCGCCAGCCACTCCACGTAGAGTCGAGCTTGCTCGACTGTCGTACGCAGCACCGCTATCGAATCCCGGTCTGCTCTGCATACTCTCGGGAGATCACGTCCAGTCCCCCAATAGCAAACTGGTAGAGATGCTCTGCCGTCGCGTCAGGCGACATCTTGAAGACCTCCTGCAGCGGCCCCGGGAAACTGCGCCCGCCCACCACAAGCATCAGGCAGGGCGCGATCACGCTCAGCAGGCATCGGGTCAGCGCGGGGTCGCGCCTGAGCCTGGCCAGCGACCTGGTACGCAATTACATCGAATTACGCACCACGCAACGCCAGGTCCGCCTGATGCGCGAGGATATCGCCGCACTGCAGGACCGCGCCGCGCTGCTGCAGGCGCGCGTCGAAGGCGGGGTGCTGGACCATACCGACCTGCAGCGGCAACGCGCCGAGTTGGCTGCGTTGCGCGCGCAGTTGCCACCGCTGCTGGCGCAGGAAACGGCCAGCGCCAACCAGATTGCCCTGCTGACGGGTGAGCGTCCCGGCGCGCTGCAGGCCGAACTTGCGCCGCGCGATACCGATGCCGCCGTGGCGCTGCCTGATCTTGCGTTGGGGCTTCCCTCGGAGGTTGCCCAGCGCCGGCCCGACATCCGCGCCGCCGAAGCCCGACTGCGCAGCGCCAGCGCCAGCATCGGCATCGCCAAGGCCGACCTTTACCCCAGCATCCGGCTGGGCGCGAAGTTTGGCTACGAGTCCTACCTGAGCGGTGAATTCTCCGACTGGGGTAGCCGTGCCTGGTCCATCGGCCCCAGCCTGAACCTGCCGATCTTCGACCACGGCCGGCGCAAGGCCACCGTGCAGCTGCGCGAACTGCAGCAGCAGGAGGCAGCCATCAACTACCAGCAGGCTGTGCTGAGGGCCTGGCAGGAAATCGACGATGCGCTGTCCAGCTACGGCGCCGAGCAGCGGCAGGCAAACGAGCTGCAGACCCGCAGCGATGCCGCGGCCGATGCCTACCAGCTCGCAAAGGCACGCTATGACGGCGGCATCACCGATTTCACCTTGGTCCTGGATGCGCAGCGCAGCTACCTGCAGGCGCGCCGCGATCTGACCGCCAGCCAAGGCCGCTTGGGCACCCGGTACGTCGCCATAAACAAAGCGATCGGCAACGCCCCCGTAGAGTCGAGCTTGCTCGACTGAGCCGCCGGTGTCCCTCTAAGCGTCCGGCTTCCCCACAAGTGCCGGGTCGCTACTCAATGGCTGGCCGGGCGACCGCCGGTACGCATCGCCAGTAGTCAATGGAACGCATAGATGGCGGTCATGCCGCGGACAGTTCGCAGCGTCATCGCTGCAGCACGCGAGATGGCGCTCAGCACGGCTGAGCATCAGCTGCATGTACGTGATGGGGCGAGTGATGGGGCCTGGGATCTCAATCACCCAGCGGCCTGCTGCTCGATCCGGAAGGGAAGGGTTGCCCGGTACGGGTCCTGATCCATGGTCGGCGGCTCCAGTTGAAGGCTGGTGAAGTCTAGGGCTGGCGTGAAATGCCGGGCATCAGACTTTTCCCAAATTGGGTCGAGTATGGATCTGGCCGATCTGGCAGGGTCGCGCCTTAGTGGAGTCGAGCTTTCACAACTAAACCCCCGCCCCCCCATCATCAGAACCAATCCCAATCAACGCCCTCAACACCACAGCTGAGGCACGCCCCCCCCCCGACCCAGCCCGGCGACGGAAGCCAACGCAAAACCTGACCACTGGGTACAGCGGGCCTTGGTCCCCGCCACCGCCAGGCTTCTCCAATAGGAGCGCAGGCGACGTCAAGCGGGGAGACGAAATCTGAGGCCGACGCCGGCCGACGTTATCGCCCAAGCACCAATATGTGATGGACTGCCGAATATGCATCTTGCGTGCCGGAGCGGTTTGCTAGATAACACGCTCATGCGGTCCTGCCGCATTCCGGAACAGGGACGATCCGAAGTAAGGTGCGATGAAGCGGGAATCCGCTTTTGCGCCTTCGTCCCTCCCGGTGCGGTACTCGCCCAGGAAGGAGAACACGGATGTTCGGACGGAAATTGAAGCGGGTTTGTCTTGCGTTGATGATCGTCGCGCTGGGTTGCGCTGCCCCCATTGCTTCGCAGGCTCAGGAGAGCAAGACGACTTGGCGTATCTCCCAGCCAAGCGGAAATTCGACCCAATACAAGACTCAGCAAGCGGCGGTGCAAGCGATCAAAAGCCTGCCAGCGCCGAGTCCGTTCCCGCCTGAGTTCCAGTTCGGCTGGCAATCTGTCAACTCAATCAAATCGAAGGTCGTGGACTTGGAGGGTAATACCTCAATCACGTACTGGATGGGCAAGTCTCAACCATCCGACCCTGATTGGACGTATCTAAGCACCGCGCAGTTCCCGACTGAGGAGGCCATGGTTGCCTCCTATCTTGCTGATATCCAGGCGTTCAATCCCATTTGCCAAGGTGCTGCCGTCACGCCTACAAGCGAGTGGTACGCGCTTAGCCCTGATATGGAAGGAACCATCGAGACGCGCGATCTTGAAGTGATCTACATGACTGGCAACAACACGGCCGATTCGCCATGTATGCCCTATCCAAGCGAAGCCGTCATGACGCGGACCCGTCGCCTGAACTGCCCACTCCCCTTTACACAGTGGTCCAACAAGCATGAAGCCTGCGTAAGCGAAGAGTTCGTTGCGACAATTACCTCGAAGTCCAAGCAGTGCGACAAGGACGGCGGTAACGGCAGCTGCCCTGCCTCAGGCAGCGCTGCCATGAGCGGTTTGAGTCCGATCGCTTCAAACACATCACCATCGCAAGAACCTCCGTGCGACGGCACCGTAGGCAATCCCTGCGATGTGAAAACCGGCGAGAAGTACGAGATCGCGCAGGATTTCGATCTCGGCTGGATTGCACTCACGCGCTATTACCATTCGGGAATATCCACCTCGTCGGGAGGCTTTGGCTACGGTTGGACGCATTCGCTTGGCGCGCAGTTAGCACTGGATGGGGCGGGTGGTGCAGGCATTGTTGAAGCCACGGGCTTCCAGCGCGCCTTCAAGAAGGTCGGCCAGGTGTACGAGGCCGCAGACAGCAGTGGCGACCGCCTGGTCCTGAGTGGAAACTGGACCCTGTCTACGTCCGACACTATTTCGACGTTCGACGAAGCGGGTCGGCTCACCTCGAAGCGCTTCGTGGATGGCACTTCGCTCACGTTCGTCTACGATGCCAGCCAGCGCCTCGCTGCCGTCGTGCACAGCAGCGGCCGCACGCTTGAGTTCCTCTATCAATCCAACGACTACGAAGCATTGATCAGCTCCGTTCTGGTCGCGGGTGTGCCCCAGGCCAGCTATACGTACACTGCATATGGCCAGGTTGCTACGGTCACCTACGCCGGCGGCGGGGTGCGCACCTATCATTACGAGAACGTGGCGTTTCCTCAGCACTTGACCGGCATTACCGCTGAGGACGGGCGTCGCTACAGCACCTTTACCTACGACACCGACGGTCGCGTCATTTCAAGCCAGCATGCAGGCGGTGCCGATGGCGTAACTCTGGTCTACAGTCCCAACGGCGGCGCGGTGGTCACCAACGCATTGGGCCATCAGACCGATTACACGCTGACGCCCGGCGGTGACAGCGCGCCTCCCCGAAAGGTGTCGGGCACCACCGATGCCCAGGGTTCGATCAGCCGCACCTACTATGACGGCGCGATTGATTTCCGCCGACGTTTGGATACCTATACGGACCGGCGCGGCGTCCAGAGTAAGCACACCTACAGCGAAGGCACTGATGCGGTGACGGGCCGACCGGTCAACACCCATACCATCACCGATGCGGTGGGCCTGCCTGAGCAGCGTGTAGTGCAGACCGTGCGTGACAACGAGACCAATGCGGTGCTGGCTACGACCATCGGTCAGCGTGAGACGCGTACCACCTACAATGCGCGCCGGCAACCAGTAAGCGTGACCCAGAAGGATCTGGCGTCTGGGCAGACACGTACGACCACGTATGCCTATTGTGAGGCCGCGGATGTGGCCGCAGCAGGTAGTTGCCCGGTGGAAGGACTGCTGAAGACTGTGGATGGCGCGCGCACCGACGTGCCTGACGTCAGCACCTATGCCTACTACGCCGGAGACGACGCCGGATGCGCGACCAATGGTGCCTGCACCTATCGCAAGGGCGACCTGCGCAGCGTCACCAATGCACTCGGTCAGACGGTGGAGACGCTGGCCTACGACGCCTACGGGCGGCCGCTGTCAGTGAAGGATGCCAATGGCGTGGTCACCGACTACGCCTACCATGCTCGCGGCTGGCCCAACTCGGTGACCGTACGCGGGGCCACCACCGCAGAGGATCGCTCCACCCAGATCAGCTACTGGCCCACAGGCCAGGTGCAGCAGATCACCGAGCCGGATGGCGGCAGCGTGACCTACGTGTATGACGCCGCACTGCGACTGACCGATATCGAGGACAGCGCCGGAAACACCGTCCACTACACGCTGGACAACGCCGGTAATCGTCTCAAGGAAGACACGGTGGATGCGGGTGGCACCCTGCGGCGCACCTTGGCACGCATTTACAACACGCTCGGGCAGCTGTCGGCGCTGAAAGACGCCAGCAACCACGCCACCAGCTTCACCTACGATGGCAACGGCAACCCGCAGACGGTGACCGATGCGCTTCAGCGCGTCACCAGTCTGCAGTACGATCCGCTGAACCGGCTGGCGCAGACTCTGCAGGACGTTGGCGGCGTGGCGGCCGAAATCCGTAGCCAGTACAACGCGCTGGATCAGGTTACCCAGGTGACCGATCCCAAGGGGTTGCACACCACCTATGCCTACAATGGATTCGGCGACCTGACCGACCAGGTCAGTCCCGACAGCGGCACCAGCAGCTTCACCGTGGATGCGGCGGGCAATCGCAAGACCCGCACCGATGCACGTGGCGTTACGGCCACCTACAGTTACGACGCGCTCAATCGCTTGATCGGTGTTGCGTACCCAGATCCGAATCTGGATATCGGCTACAGCTACGATGTGGCGCCGGCTGCCTGTGCCGCCGACGAGCGCTTCGCCAAGGGGCGCCTGGGCCAGGTACTGCATGCCAATGGCAGCACCCAGTACTGCCACGACCGCTTCGGCCAGATCACCCGCAAGGTACAGACGATCAACGGTGTGTCCAGCATCGTGCGCTATGCCTACAGCAAGGCGGGCCGCCTGACCGCGCTGACCTATCCCGATGGCAGTGTGGCCGACTATGTTCGCGACCCCTTGGGGCGCATCAGCCAGGTTGGATTGACCCGCCCGGGGCAAGCGCGGCAGGTGGTGGTCGACAACGTGACCTACGCCGCCTTCGGCCCCGCGACGGGATGGAGCTACGGCAATGGGCGCCAACTGCAGCGTCCGCTGGATCTGGATTACCGCCCGCAGGCAGTACACGACCCGGCCGCCGACGGCCTGTCGCTGAGCTACGGGTACGATCCGGCGGGCTCCATCACCGAATTGAAGAATGGTGCGGGCTCAACCGTGTTGGCCACGTATGCCTACGACACGCTGGGTCGCCTGACCCAGACCCAGGACGGTACGACGGGCACGCCGATTGAGACGTATGCGTACGATGCCACCGGCAACCGCACTGCATTGACCACCGCGACCGGTGTGGCCAACTACACCTATCCCGCCAGCAGCCATCGTTTGATCGCGGTGGACGGCGAAGTACGTGACCATGATGCGGCGGGCAATACCACCAACATTGGCAGCAAGGCATTCACCTACAACGACGCCAACCGCATGAATGCGGTGAAGCAGGGCAACGCGGTGCTGGAAAGCTATGCCTACAACCATCGCGGTGAGCGCGTGCTGCGTACCCCGGCGGGCGGTACTGCGCAGATCACCTTGTATGACGAAGCAGGGCAATGGCTGGGCAACTACAGCGCCAGTGGTGATGCGCAGCAGCAGGCCATCTGGCTGGACAACTATCCAGTGGCGCTGATCAACGTGCCCGCTGCGGGCGTGCCGGAGCTCGCCTACATCCAGCCCGATCACCTGGGCACACCGCGTGTGGTGATCGACCCAGTGCGGGATGTGGCGGTCTGGGAGTGGAGCAACAAGAGCGAAGTGTTTGGGAACCAGATCCCGAGTGCCGACCCGGATGGTGATGGTGTGGCGTTCGAGCTGGCGCTGCGCTTCCCGGGCCAGCAGGCGACGGATGCAAGTGGGATGTTCTACAACTACCAGCGGGAGTATGACCCATCGGTGGGGCGGTATTCCCAGAGTGATCCGATTGGGTTGACTGCTGGTGTCAGCACCTACGGCTACGTGACTTCGAGCCCGACCCGGTTTGCCGATCCGCTCGGGCTGAAGACGATCCTAATAACGACACATGATTTCGGAATTGGAAGCCACTCTGCCATTCATATCTCGAGACCTGGCAAGCCCGATTTCCTGTATGACCCTTCCGGCTCCTACTCACCGGGTGGCCGTCGGGGGTCAGGAGGCACGTTTGACGGGGATGACGCTAGTTTGGTGAGCTATACGAGGTATCAGACAGGAACGGGTAGTCGGGTTGATTTCACAGTCATTCCCTTGACCCCGGAGCAAGAAACAGCTCTCATTGAGAGGGCAGAGGAGTGGGGGGATGCGCGAGGCTTCTGGTGCGCAAGCCATGTCTCTGGCGTGTTGGGTGGAATGTGCGGAATCAAGCAAACCATCTTTCCAGGCGCTCTCCAAAAGAGCGCAGAGGGCGCGAAATGTCCAGTGAAGTAAGGGATAGAGTTGTTTCATCATTGATTTGCTTCACTCTATCTGCACTCGTGAATTTTGCGGGGTGGATATGGATATCCGCGTTCATGAAGATAGCGGCGATGCGAATTCCATACGTGTTACTTCTCTCCGTGTTTCTTTCGGTCGCATTCTTTGCACTGTCTCGACGCGGGCGTATGCGTGGCATGTTGCGCAGCTTGGTGGCGGGGGGCATTGCTGGGCTCGCATTCGGCACTGTGGCGGTCACGCTTTCCAATCTGGCAGTTGATGGCGGGCATCGCTTACTTCTGCAGAGCTTTCAGAGATTCGGAGCAACGGCATTGGTTGCGGACATTTGGCCTTCGGTATTGCTTGGAAGTTGGCTTGTGGGAGCAATCGCATTCTGTGGCGCATCAGGCTATTTGAGGCGAACACTTCTTGTGCGAATGGTGTCGCGCGGAGACTGATCGTCGAACCGTAGAGTCGAGCTTGCTCGACTGCCCTCCGCAGCGCCCCATCACCAAAATCTATCCCGCACCATCGAACGCGCGGCCCGGCACCAGTCCATCAACCGGCCACCAGATGGCGGCGCACACCGCTCATTCCTAGGCACCACGGGCCCGGCCCGCCACCACGGCCGGGCCCGCCCATCGGGAATGCTGACACCCTCAAGCTGGTTGAGCGCCATCAACTGCTGCAGATCCAGATACAGCGCCTCAGATTCCGGCGCACGCTGCAGGGCGTCCGCCGGCAGACGAAGCGCGACAGTCGGTTTTGTGCGCTCCACCCTCAGCACGGGAAAGCCCTTGCAACGCACCTGGAAAGAGGGCGCAACGGCATCCGCGGGGTGGATCGTGAAGCCCGTTGCTCGGCGCGTGGAAACAAATTCGTGCGCACTGCCATAGAGCTTCTCGAACTCTGCGAATCCAACCTTCGGATATACCCACTTCTCTTCGGCTGCGCTCTGCGGCCATGGCAGGCAGGCAATAGCGGCCAGCGCGCCGAGAACCATCAGGCTAGACGCCAGGAATGACCGCACTCACGACCCCGCGCCGAGCGGCCGCACGCGTTCCTGGATGAAGACGTTGAGCGCGAGGCAGGCCATCGCCAGGCCCTCCATAACGCGATCGCCCACGTCCTGGTCGGGGTCTCCGTTCTGGCGGGCGCGCTCGGCGGCCAGCAGCAACTCCTGCACCACGCGCTGGCCGGCCAGGGCGCAATCGGCGTCGGCCAGTGCAATCTGTCGGCTGCGTAGCGGGTGGCGTTCCGGCCAAGGCTGGCCGTCGGAGGCTGCCCCGGCGCCGATCCTGCGCAGCAACTGGGTAAGGGTGTTGGGGTCTGGCGCGGGATCGGCTGCCGGCGGCTCCTGGATGGAATGCGGGGCAGGGGAATAGGGTGCGGTCATGGCGGGCTCCTTGCGTGCAGGCAGAAGCCGCCACCGATAAAGGTGGCGGACGATGCGTGGCTCGAAATCCGGTGTGCAACTAAGCCCGGGCGGGCACGAAGCCCCCACGCACCGCCCGCCATGGCCGGCAGACGGATTGCCAGCCGACACCACGCGAAGGTGGTGCCGACTGGCAAGCGTAAACATCAGTTGCACAACCGGGATTTTCGAGGCCCCGACCACCCGTTTTCGGTGGCCCGCCAAGGAATACGCCCGGTTGCGCTCAATGCCAAGGCAGTAGGGGCGAAGCCGTCACTGCTTTCAACATTTTCAGAATCGTTGCAAATTACGCGGCGTTGCTGATGCCTTGGCGCGCAAGGCTTTCGCCGGTATCGGCGATTCAGGCGAGTGCGTTGTCGCGGACCGAATGCAGCGACCGAGGGCAGGGCAGATGCGACATGCCAACGTCATCTGCCGGCGGCCGTTAGCGGCCGTTAGTGGCCTTTAATCGCCATTTTGGTGCGCTCAAGCCGCGCGGCATTGTGGCTGCGCGCATGGCGCGACCAATCAGTGCCATCCCGTCGGCGATCCAGGCCATTCATCGGAGGCATCTGTGGCTTGGTCGCAAACGGGTTGCCACGCCTCTGCGCGGGTGGCAACTTCCAGCGGCGATCACGTCGATCTGGAGCCCGCATGACCCCCGTTGCCCTGTATTCGCCGGAACCGGCCCGCGGCTGGTTGCCCTGGACCTGGCTGGCGCCGATCCTTATGATCTTGTTCAACGCGGTACCGGTGCTCGCGCTGGACGGGTGGATGCAGTCGCAGCATTGGTCGACGCCGGGCGGCGATCCGATCGGACTTGCTGGCGTGCATGCGCTGCTGTGGATTGGCTTCGCGCCGACGCTGGTGGCCGTGCTCGCCTGGGTGCGCTTCGTCGAAGGGCGCTCGCTGGCGAGTATCGGGCTGACCGGTCCGGCGCCGCTGAAAACCTTCCTGCGCGGACTGGCCGTTGGATTCGGCACGATCGCGCTGGTCGTAGTTGCGATCTGGATGGCGGGCGGCATGCAGGCGGCAGGCGTGGGGCTGGCCTGGCGATCGCCCATCAGTCTGCTGCACATCGGTCTGCTGCTACTGAGTTTCATGTTCCAGGCGAGCGTGGAGGAGATTATCTTCCGCGGCTGGATGCTGTCGGCGGTGGCGCGCAAGACCAATGTCGCGGTGGCAGTGCTGCTGGTGTCGCTCGTTTTCTGCTTCCTGCATTTCAGTCCGCACCAGCCGCTCCGGGTCACGCTTGGCATGTTCTTGTTCTCGCTGTTCGCCTGCGCCTGGGCGCTGCGGACCGGCAATATCTGGGGCGTGATGGGCTGGCACGCGGGGTGGAACTGGTTGCTCGCGACGGGCTTCGAACTGCCCGTCACCGGCATCGATGCGCACCTGCCGGCGTTGTTGGTGGCGCTGCGCCCGCAAGGCCTCGACGCCCTGACCGGTGGCGCGGAAGGCCCGGAAGGAAGTTACCTGTGCAGCGTGTTCTTCGTCGCCGCGATCGCGTGGATGCAGTGGCGAAAGACGCGCGGAGCTCAGAGCCTCTCGCCGACGGGCCACAGCCGCTAGCGGCCCTTCATCGCCACCTTGGTCCGCTCAAGCCACGCGGCATTGTGGCTGCGCGCGTGGCGCGACCAGTGCTTGGCGTCGTCCAGGATGCTGTCGAACAAGCTGCGGGCCTGATCCCGATCGGCCGACTGCGGCTGCGCCATCAGCCATTCGGCATACAGGCAACGTGCGGCGGCATCGTTACCGCAGTCCACCGCGCGCTCGAACGCTGCGCGGGCGTCGGGCGACTGGGTTTCGGCCAGTGCCTGCGCGTAGAGCAGGGTCTGTTCCGGCTTGCGGCGTGTATCAGGGTGGCGGGCGAACAGGCCGTCCAGCGTCTCGACCGCCAGCGCAGCGTGGCCGGAATCCAGGCGAGCGCGAGCCAGGCCGGTCAGGATGTAAGGATCGTCGCCCAGTGGTGAGCTGGCGGCGTGTTCCAGCAGGTCTCGGGCTTCCTCGGCCTGGCCGGAATTGAGCAGCGTCATGCCCAGGCGAACCCGGTTCTGCACGGTGGGCGTGCGCGCCAGCTCGGCCCGCGCGTTGCGCAGATCCTGGCCGGGGTTCACCAGTTGCTTGGCGGAGCGGATGGCCTGCCGGGCGCCGCGCGAATGGCGGGCTTCCGGAAAGTAGATCGCCAGGAAGTAGACGACGCTGCCCAGGAGCGGAAACGAGAAGAGCAGGAGGAGCCAGTAGAGGCTCTGGCCTGAGCGGATGGCGTGGACCGCGAAGAAGATGGCGGCCAGTACGTGGAGTCCGATTCCGATATAGGGCATGTGGGTGCCTGGTCCTTGGGAGGGCAGGCACTATAGTGGGAGTGGGGTGGGGCGCCAATGGGGTGTGGGTCGGGCGTGATGCGTCACGTTAATGGGGCCGATTCCCGTCGCATGACTCAGTGGCTTCGTGCGTCGGCAGGAAAATAGCGCCCGTCCAGCCGCAGGGCGACATGCACCAACAGGATCAGCACAGGCACTTCCACCAAGGGGCCGATAACCGCGGCGAAGGCGACCGGCGAGGCCAGGCCAAACGCGGCGATGGCAACGGCAATGGCCAGCTCGAAGTTGTTGCCTGCCGCAGTGAAGGCGATCGCGGTCGTGCGCGGGTAGTCCTTGGCAATGATCCTGCCCATGAAGAAGCTCAGCACGAACTGGACAATGAAATAGAGCGTGAGCGGGATCGCGATGCGCACTGCATCCATCGGGATGCGCAGCACGTCGCCGCCCTTCAGGCTGAACATGGCAACGATCGTGAACAACAGCGCCGCCAGCGTGATGGGACTGATCGCCGGCAGGAACGTCTCTTCATACCATCGCACGCCCTTGCGCGCCTTGAGCCAGCGTCGGGTAACGAACCCCGCCAGGAAAGGGATGCCCAGATAGATCAGCACGGCCTCGGCAATGGTCCAGAAACTGACGTCGATCACGCTGCCCTGCAGCCCGAACACTGGCGGCAGCCACGACAGGAAGAACCACGCATACACACTGAACAGCGCGATCTGGAAGATCGAATTGAATGCCACCAGGCCCGCCACGTACTGCCCATCGCCGCGGGCGAGCTGGTTCCAGACCAGCACCATGGCAATGCAGCGTGCCAGCCCAATCAAAATCAGGCCGGTCATGTATTCGGGGTAGTCGCGCAGGAACAGCACCGCCAGGCCAAACATCAGGAGCGGGCCGATGATCCAGTTCTGCACCAGCGACAGCATAAGTACACGCTTGTCGGCGAACACCTTGGGCAGCGCTTCGTACTTCACCTTGGCCAGCGGCGGATACATCATCAGGATCAGGCCAATGGCGATCGGGATGTTCGTCGATCCAATCGACAGGCTATGGAGCGCGCTGGGCACGCCTTCGAACATCGCGCCCACGCCGACGCCCAGGGCCATTGCCAGGAAAATCCAGAGCGTAAGGTGCCGGTCCAGGAAGGACAGGCGGGGCGTGTCAGTCGTCATGGCAGGTCTCGCAGGGAGCGGTTGGTCGATCTGTGCGATCTCGAAGAGGCGAGACGTCAGCAACCCGCAGGGCGGTCGCAGGCCTGATCGCCCGCGCAGCAGTTTTCGGTCAGGTAGGCCACCAGCGCGCTCATCGCCTGGAACTCGGCCCGGTAGCAGATGGTGCGACCGCGCTGCTCGGCGGTGACCAGGCCTGCGGCCAGCAGCTCCTTCAGATGGAAGGAGAGGGTGGCGCCGGGAAGGGAAAGCGACTGTGCGATGTCACCGGCCAGCTTGCCGCCACTTCCGGCCTGGACCAGGAGGCGAAAGATGGAAAGGCGGGTGGTGTGGCCCAGGGCCGCCAAGGCATGGGTTGCAGTCTTATGTTCCATGTTTCTAGAATAGTCGAATCGAATCGGCAGGACAACCCGCATGCAGCAGCTTCCCAACGTCGTCCCCGGCGCATTGAACCCTCCAGCTGCCGAAAGGCTGAGCGAGCCGAACGCCTCGCCACACCGGCCCCGCATCCTGATCCTGTACGGCTCCCTGCGCCCGCAGTCCTTCAGCCGCAAGCTGGCGCTGGAGGCGCAGCGGTTGTTGGAGCACTTGGGTGCAGAGACCCGGCTGTTCGATCCGCACGACCTGCCGATGCTCGACTCGGTGCCCGCCTCGCACCCCAAGGTGCAGGAGCTGCGCCAGGCCTCGCTGTGGTCCGAAGGGCACGTCTGGGTCAGCCCGGAACGCCACGGCACCCTGACGGCCGTGTTCAAGAACCAGATCGACTGGCTGCCGCTGGAGGAGGGGAGCGTACGCCCGACGCAAGGTCGCACGCTGGCCGTGATGCAGGTTTGCGGAGGCTCCCAGTCCTTCAACGTGGTCAACGCGCTACGGGTTCTTGGCCGCTGGATGCGGATGGTCACGATTCCGAATCAGTCTTCGGTGGCCAAGGCCTGGCAGGAGTTCGATGATGAGGGGCGCATGAAACCGTCGGCCTACTACGATCGCGTAGTGGATGTGATGGAAGAACTGGTCAAGTTCACCCTCCTGGTGCGTGGCCGCAGTGACTACCTGGTTGACCGCTACAGCGAGCGAAAGGGCGCAGTCGAAGCGGCCGCGCTTGCCGCTGCGGCCGGTGTGGTCGAGACCGCAGTGGATGAAAAGGAGAGCGCATGAACGCTGTCATCTACCACAACCCCAAGTGCGGCACGTCGCGAAACACCTTGGCGTTGATTCGTCACGCCGGCATTGAGCCTGAAGTGATCGAGTACCTGGCCAACCCGCCCAGCCGAGCGAAACTGGTCGCGCTGATTGCCGCCGCCGGATTGGATGTTCGCGGCGCGATTCGACAGAAGGGCACGCCGTATCTGGAGCTGGGGCTGGACGATCCCGCGTTGAGCGAGAGCGCACTGCTGGATGCCATGCTGGCCAATCCTGTTCTCATCAATCGGCCCTTCGTGCAGACGGACATGGGCACGCGCCTGTGCCGACCGTCCGAGGTGGTTCTGGACATCCTGCCAGCGGTGCGGGAGCCGTTTGCCAAGGAAGATGGCGAAGTGGTGATTGATCGGGGTGGCAGGCGCCTTCGTTGAACGGCTAAATTGCCACGGGATAGCAACCTCTGGAAGGAAGCGTGCTGGGTTGTTGGCCGGACGCGGCCACCCTAAGATCGAGCTGTATCAAGAAAAGGCCTCACCATGCGGTGCTTTGTGGATAGGTCGCATGCCCGGATCTACGAGTCCGTCTACCAGGTAGTTAGACCGCTAAGGATTGCTGAGTGAACTCTTTGGTCTTTGCTTTTCAGATTGAATTTTTCGTGGCAGCGCTATGTGCAGCTGTAATTTTTTACATGCAGGTTCGTGGCTATCGCAAGCACAGGAAGCAGTTCTTCATTACTTTGGCCGCCTCAACTGTATTTGCGGTGGCCGCCACTCTTATGAGAGCGCTCCCATACCTTCTTCGGATGCCTGAAAGCCAATCGGTCGAGCTGTACTGGCTGTCTGTCCCGCTCGCTATTCTTGCCTCTGCACTTGCCACATGGGGCAGCGTCCAGTTCTTTCAGGCATTCGATGATAAATAGCTCGCAGGCATCGCGGTCTAACAGATTGTTCGAACCGACGCCGCTTCGCAGCCCGGCCGCCAGATAGCGGCGCACACCGCTCATCCTTGGGCACCGCGGGCCCGGCCCGCCACCACGGTCGGGCCCGCCGATCGGGAATGCCGGCACCCTCAATCTGATTGAGCGCCAGCAACTGCTGCAGATCCACATACAGCGCCTCAGATTCCGGCGCACGCTGTAGAGCGTCTGCCGGCAGACGCAGCGCGACCGTCGGTTTTGTGCGCTCCACCCTCAGCACGGGAAAGCCTTTGCAGCGCACCTGGAAAGAGGGGCAACGGCATCCGCTGGGTAGATCGTGAAGCCCGTTGCTCGGCGCGTGGAAACAAATTCGTGCGCACTGCCATAGAGCTTCTCGAACTCCGCGAATCCCATCTTCGGATATGCCCACTTCTCTTCGGCGGCGCTCTGCGGCCATGGCAGGCAGGCAAGCGCGGCCAGTGCACTGATGACCATCAGGCCAGACGCCAGGAGCGACCTCACTCACGAGCCCGCGCCGAGCGGCCGCAAGCGTTCCTGGATGAAGACGTTGAGCGCGAGGCAGGCCATGGCCAGGCCTTCCATAACACGGTCGCCCACATCCTGGTCGGGGTCTCCGTTCTGGCGGGCGCGTTCGGCGGCCAGCAGCAGTTCCTGCACCACGCGCTGGCCAGCCAGGGCGCAATCGGCATCAGCCAGTGCAATCTGTCGGCTGCGTAGCGGGTGGCGTTCGGGCCAGGGTTGGCCATCTGCGGCGGCACCGGCGCCGATACTGCGCAGCAGGTGGGTAAGCGTGTTGGAGTCTGGCGCGGGGTCGGCTGCCGGCGGTTCCTCGATGGAATGCGGGGCAGGGGAGTAGGGTGCGGTCATGGCAGGCTCCTTGCGTGCAGGCAGAAGCCGCCACCGATAAAGGTGGCGGACGATGCGTGGCTCGAAAATCCGGTGTGCAACTAAGCCCGGGCGGGCACGAAGCCCCCACGCACCGCCCGCCATAGCCGGCAGACGGATTCCCTGCCGACACCTCTTTGGCGGCGGTACCGGCTGGCAAGCGCAAACAACGTCGTGTTCCCGGGATTTTCGAGACCCCGACCACCCATTTTCGGTGGCCCGGCGCAGGCTAATGCACGGCCTCTAGCGCGCGGCGCCATCGATTCAACTGCTTACGGCCCCCGGCCCAAGTCTCATTCGCTTTTTCAGCCATAGCCAAGTCGCGCTGCGGCAACATTCCAACATGGATTGAATGCTACGACGGCGCGGGACGGCCGCAGCAACTTGATCTGACTGGGGGACGTTACAACGCGGATCCGTGAAGACAATTCGCCCTTTCAGTACGCCCGGAAGCCGCTGGAACTTGCTTTCGTGCAGCTCCTCCTCATAGCCTCTGGCGCGCGCCTCCTCCAATTCCTTCAGGTTGACGTCAACGATCAACACCGCCTCACAGTTTTTACCCGCTTCAGACAGCACCTGCCGCGCACCCGTGCCGCGAATGGGGCCGAATACGCCGCTGCCGCCATACTTGGCGACATTGCTCATCACGATGTATTGGTAAAAGCGGTTTGCGTCGGCGATGCATGACGAACGATAGAGATCTGCGAAGGGGTTGTGGGCTACGACCACCACCATGTCCAGCGGACTCTCTCGTCCTTCGAGGTTCAGCCGGGCCAGCAGATCAAGGTGGCTGTAGTCGTAGCAGATAAGCACACCAATGGCCCGTCCCTGCGGGTCCACGAACCTCAAGAGCCGATCGCCGCGTTTCATCTGCATACGCCCGCCGTCCCGTTCGGAGCATTGACCGTCGTACTGGGAACGGGTGACCTTCCGGTACAAGATTGGGCTCGAGCCAGGCCGCAAGATGGCGCACTCGTTTGCGTTCTCGGCCGGGTAGTCGACTCCCGCCACCACCATCGCCCCGGTGCGGTCACTGAATGCCTGCAGTAACGGCAAGAATGCCCGCGGCACAAACACCTCTGGGAGGGCCAGCAGGTCCAACTTTCCCGGGCGTTCGCTCTTCAGGCTGCACTGGAACTCGACATGCTGGAGCCAGCTTGAAAGCTTCTGCATGAACACTCCAACACCGGTTGCGTTGGTCAATCGGTAGCCTGAAGTTGTGTAGGCGTCCAAGCTCATGCTCTCTAACTGCGCCACCGCTACACGCATTGAATCGGGCAGCGTCTTCGTCTCCTCGTCGCAGCAATGAACAACGACGGGCGCACCGGGGCGAGCATCGAAGGTCGAAAGGAAGTGCTGCGATGGAACCATCGCTTCAAGATCGTACGGCAGTTGTCCGGATTTGATTTCGTCAAACCCCTTCGTCTCGAAGTCTTTACGCAGTTTGCGCAGCACACCGATGTTCAGCATCATCTCGGTCGTGAATTCGCCTGGCCCTCGCGTGCCAAACAACTGTCCCGACGCGCTGAACTGCGCGTTCTTCTGAGTGCCAAGCCGCCGGTAAGGCGCGAACACTGCGGAGCCTCCCAGCTCGGCAGTATTCACGACGATCACGTAGCAGTACAGCCGATGCACATCGGAGCGCGCGTACTCCCAGTAGAGCCTAGTCGCCGCGTTGTGCGACACCACTACGAGCACCTCGATCTGCTCGACCATCAGCGCCGTCATGAGCTCTACGTGAGTGTATTCATGGCAGTTAAGCACGGCCCAGCGCACGGGCTGTTTCTTGCTTGACGAATTCCCGGCGTAGACGTGCAGCACCTGCCCAGTGGTCAACTTCGCAACCTGATCCTCGGACGACAGAGAGAGCTTCTCCTGGTGAATGAGGTTACGACCCATGGAGACATAGGTGATGCTCTTCTTCTCACAGTGCCAGGTACCAGACAGGGCGACTACGGCGCGCCCACTTTCAGCATCGGACAGTTGGAAGCTCGATCTATCAATGCCCCGGCAGTACGACATAACCGTCAGCCCATAATGCAAAGCAGGCACAGCAGAATCCAAAACGCAATCGGACGATTCGCATCGTGGAGTATCTGGTAAAGCAATCTGATTTCGAACGTCCACCCCAGCGGCCATCTGCACCAGGCGCAACGGAAGCATCCCTTCAGCATTGGCAAAAAGATCAGAGTCATGCCGCTGGATCTCAACTTGCTTCATTGTCACTCTCCATTTACTCCACATCTTGCGCCCAGCGGGTCATTTCTGCGGTCGATGGGGTGGTTTTTTCCGATCCGCACGGCAAACACGCCCGATCCATCCAGGTGTACCGGCACTCAAGAGTCCTCACGCGACCATCGCCGGCACTGCTCGTACACATCCCCATCCCACCAGGCATGAAATTCCATAGGCCGCGTAATGCGGTCCATCAGGGCACGCGTCTTGGCCTTGTCGCCGGCTTGGCAGGCGAAATAGGCGAAGTTCTGCAGGTTCCAGTCAGACGGATACCGGGCCAGCACATCGTCAATTCCCTGGCTCATCAACGGCCAGTCCACCTGTTTCTCAGCGAACGGGCTGCTGTAATAGCTGCCCGCGGTGGACCAGTAGATGCGCGCGTAGAGGGCAGGGCGGTCGCGTTCCGGCACCGTCTCGAGCGCGCGCCGTGCCATCGATTCCACGGCATAGGGGGTACCGCCCCATTTGGGCGAGAAGTACTGCGCCGCCACGAACGGAATCATGGTGTTACCCGGGTGCTTGGCCATGCCTTCATCCACCAGCGCCATCAGGTCGGTCGCTTCCCAGTTCAGCCGCACGGCGGCGGATGATGCCAGCTCGTACCAGCCTGCGTCGCTCGCGCACTGCTTCTTGTGTTCGGCCAGGTACTTGCTGGCCGCTTCGGTGTAGGCATGAAAGTAGGCGGAATCCTGCGCGCTGATCGAGTTGGAATAGCCGTATCCGCGGTACGCCATGCCGCGCCCGAGCATTGTGGCGGCCATGGCCAGGTGGGACGTTGCAGAACGCGGGTATTTCTTCACCCAGCGCGTGATCCGGTCGCGCATCGGGTCGTCCTGACCCAGCGGAATCCGGTCGGCCTCGTACAGCGCCGACAGCGCTTCGTAGAAATGGGTCAACTTGAGCGTGCCGCTGCTGGTGGTCTCACCGGAACGACGGTACTTGTTGGCCAAGGCTTCCAGACCCGCGAAATCCTCTTTGCCCAGCAAGGATTCAACCTGCAGTTGGATGCCGTTGCGTTCGGCGTACTCGGGCGAGTCTATGGATGGCCCGGCCTGTGCGGTACCGACGGCGCAAGGCAGCGTGACCAGTGCGATGGAGAGGCAGAGCAACAGTGATGCGGGTGAGCGCATGTCGACAGTCCTGGTCTGAGGGCCGCTTTCAGTCCTGGGTGGCGGCTGGAACCCGAGGCGAGTCTAGCTGGAATTGGGGAGCTCTAGCGGCTGGTTAGAAGCCATACTCCAGTTCGCATAATGTATATTATGTTACGCAAAGAAGTGACCAAGCCGCTCCAGCCCTACAGCCGCTCAATCCGCTCCACATAGATCACATCCTCCGAACAGCCAAACCCCTCGATCTTCCGATCCTTGATCTCCCACCAGATCACTTCGTCCATCCGTGGCCGGAACTGCATGGATCCCGCAATCACCACGCGCTTCCCGAACCAGCGCATGCTGTCCTTCAACACGTGCTTGGGAAGTGCCAGATCAAAGCATCTGCCGTCATCTACGCGGATCTCACCAAGGCCGTGACCGCCTGGGTAAACCTCCAGCGTGCCGGTCACCTCGATCATGGCGTCAGCCACAGACGGTTCGGATTGGGGTTCTGCAGCTGAAACGGATCCTACGGCCCACGCTGTGGTGACCAGGCCCAGGGCCGCGGCCAGGCTGCAGAGCAATCGATTCGAAGGTCGCACGCTCCAGCGCCTGGGCTGCACATGGCAGGACCAGACTCTACGCCGGCATCACTGCGCTTGGAACTGGAATGGGGTCAGAGCCTTTCGCTCTGCGAAAGGATCCGACCCTGGACGTCCTCGCGTCGGCCATGGTCAAGCTGCGCCAGGCACTGAAATGGGGTCAGAGCCTTTCGCGTTGCGAAAGGATCCGACCCCATGGCGGGCAAGGGCTCCCTCCCCGGCCCGCCCTGCCCCCTTGGTCAGTAGTCGTAGCTCACGCTGACCCGCAGCGATCGCGGCGCCTGTCGTACCGTCGCCGCGCCATACAGCGGGTCCGGCTGTCCGGGGTCCAGCTCCGAATACGGCGATTTCCACAGCGCGGTCTGGCTGTTGAACACGTTGAAAACATCCAGATTGAAGCCCAGTCGGCCCTCTGCAGCCGCCGGGCGGTAGGAAACGCCCAGATCCAGCTGCTTCAGCCACGGCAGGCGGCCCTGGCTGCCGGGAGGCGCCGGCTGGCCGTTGTAGAAGTGGTAGGCAATGCCGTAGCCGGACGGATCTTCGAAGTTCGGCCCGTAGGACCCCAGCGCACTGAACGGCGTGCCGGAAAGCGCCTTGATGTTGGCCGACACCAGCCACTCCGGCGTGATCTGGTAGTAGCCGTGCAGCTTGATCTGATGGGTGTGGTCGTTGCTCTGCGGGCCGTTGGTGTGCTCCATCAATTGCGCGTAATCCCACGCCTGGGTGGTGGACACCGCGGTCTGTCCGATGCCGGACAGCAACTGGCCTTCGGTGGTGCCGTAGCTGCGCGACCAGGTGTAATCGGCACGGGCGTACCAGCGGCCATCAAACGGGTGCTCCAGCGACAGGTTCACCGCGTAGTAGTTGCGCTTGAAGCGCGGGAAGCCCATTTCCGCGTTGCTCAGCGGCACGGATACGTAATTTCCGCTGGTATCAACCAGGTTGAAGGTGTTCGCCCGGCCCGGATTGATCAGCCAGCAACTTACCGGGTTGCTGTCCTTGGTCACGTTGTAGCCCAGGCTGCTGGCCTTGCCCAGCACGGCGTCGATATCGCAGTAATCATCCACGCCGCTGCGCAGCACGCGGTACGTGGCCTTGGCGCCGTACACCCAGTTCTGGCCCAGTGCCTTGCTGAAGCCCAGGATGAACTCGTCCTGGTAGGACGGCTCGATGCCCGAGGTGGCCACCGTCTTTGCATCCGGCAGCAGACCGTAGTTGTTGTTGGACGACACCGCGCCAGAGAACGCGGTCAGATCGGTCGGGTAGCCGTTGCTGTCGATGCCGCCGTACGTGTAGTAGGTGGACGTTGCCAGGGTGGCGCCGGCGGCATTGAAGGCCGGGTTCAGTGGCAGCGCCAGGTAGTAGCGGCCCACGTTGCCGAACACCTTGAAGCGCCCGTCCCCGCCCACGTCCCAGCTGAAGCCCAGGCGCGGCGCCCACTGCCCGCTGGTCTGCTTGATATACGCGTCGCCATCACGGTTGAAGTTGGTGAACTGGTCCAGGCGCAGGCCCAGGTTCAACAGCAGGCGATCGGTCACCTGCCAGTTGTCTTCGATGTACTGCGCCCGCTGCGAGGCGCGCACCGAGGCCAGTGCGCTGTAGATGTACTGGCGCACGTAGTAGCCGTCTTCACCATTGCGGATACCACCGGTGGCCGGCACGCCCAGGCCCGTGTTGATCGGCACGTTCGGGTTGGACTGGCCGTAGATCCAGTAGTAGCCATCGGCCGATGCCACCGAGCCACGATTCAGTGCACGCGCGTTCTGGTTGTCGATGCCGACGGTGATGCTGTGGTTGCCCCACACGTAGTTCGCATCCAGCCGCAGGTTGTTAGTGCGGTTGCCACGGTCCGGGTTCACCAGCAACGAGGTGGTCTGTGCATTGGTGATGGGCGTGCCACCGGTAATGGCCGGGTTCTGCAGTGATGCGCTGTTGATGTAGGTCAGGCTGCCGTCGTAGGCGGGATTGCCGATGTAGTCATCGGTGTTCATTTCACCGTACTGCGCGCTTACCGTCAGGCGGTCGGTCAGATAGCCGGTGTACTTGGCCGTCCACAGGTCGCCACCGGTCTTGGTGGTATCTTCCTTGCCGCGCTGTTCGCCCCTGCTCAGCGCGTCGTAGTCGTAGGCGAAGATGTCGCCGCGGAACACGTTTCGGCTGGACGCGCCGGTCAGTTCCAGCAGGTGGTTGTCGGTGATGTTCCAGTCCAGCTTGGCGTACCAGCGCGGCCGGCTGTATTCGTACTTTGAATAGGAATTGGTGGCCTCGACGTTCTTCACGTCGGTGCCCTCGCGGCGTTCCAGTTCGTAGGACCCGAAGAAGAACAGCCGGTCTTCGATCAGCGGGCCGCCGGCATAGATGCTCTGCGTGGTCACCCACTCGCGGTCCTTGCTCTCGGGCGCGTACAGCGCGCCGTCGCCCGGGTAGCGCACATCGTCCTTGTTCGATCGCGCCGAGGCCGGCTCCCACGTCATCTGGCCGCCGAAGTGCCAATCATTGGTGCCGCGCTTGCCAACGGCGTTGATCACGCCGCCGTCGGAGCGGCCGTACTTGGCGCTGTAGCCGCCGGTGTAGATTTCCTGCTGGTCGATGCTGCCGTATGGCAGCGTCAAGCCACCCAGGCCGCGCAAGGGATCGGTCGTGTTGAAGCCGTTGATGTAGTACGCGTTCTCTGCGGCCGACGAACCGCCAAAGCTCACCAGCTGCGCGCCGGTCGGGCCGGCATAGCTGCCGTTGCCGCTGTTGCCGATCACCCCTGGCGCCAGCTGGGCGATAGCCTCGGCCGAGCGCCCCAGCGGCAGCCGCTGCAGCTGCTCGGCGGTGATGACGGTGCGCGAATCCACGCTGCTGACATCGATCGCCGCGGCGGCACGATCGGCGCTGACCTGCACGCCATCCAGCCGGGTAATGCCGGCGAAGGACACTTCCGTGCTGGCGCCCACGGTCAGCGCCACATCTTGGCGGGATTCCAGCACCTTGCCCTCGGCATCGCGCGCTTCCACCGAATAGCGGCCCAGTGGCAGCTGGCTGACAGTGAAGCGCCCGCGTGCATCGACCGCCACCTCGCGGCTGAGGCCGGTGTCACTGCGAACGAAGATGCGCTGCGTGGAAGGCGGCGCCTGGCCGGCGATGGCACCGGTGGTGGACTGCGCATGCAGCGCGGGAGACGCGGTGGCAAGCGCCACCGCCAACGCCAGCAGACGCGGGCGCAGTGAAGAACGAGCTGTCGTCATCGTGTTTCGGTACGGGTAGTGGGGGAAGCGCTGCCCACGCGCCGCAACCGACGCGCCAGACATTGCACATTCATTAACCCCGCTCGCGCCCCAATGCAGAAATGCCCAGTGGTTATCTGCTATTGGCCGATGGCGATAGGCAGGTCTCTGCCCTACCCTCGCATGCGCCCGCTCGCTCCGCCGTGACGCGTCACGATAATGTGCCGGGCGCGCGGCACCTTCATGGCCGAAACCCCAACGCAACGCATACGCCTCCGCAGCGCTTGGGTTAAAAGCGACGCGCTGCAACAAATAGGAATAATCGTAAAATTCGAACGAATTCGAGGCTGGCGTGACGTGCAGCGCCAGAATGGGCGCCACGCCCCAGCGGCGCCGATCACCTCCCGCGCATGAACGGATTCCCTGCACCGCGCCGCCTGCGTCTGGCACTACTGGACGACCACGATGTGGTCCGTCGCGGCACCGCACTCCACCTGGGGGCAGACTTCCGCTTCCAGATCGTGGCCAGCCACTCCGCCAGCGCGTGTTTTGCACGGACGCTGCAGCAGGAGCGGGTAGACGTGGGCATCATCGACCTCAGCCTGGCGCCCGGCGATCTGAGCGGTACGGCGCTGGTGGAACATCTGCGCGAGCACGCACCCCGCACCCCGTTGCTCGCGTTTGCCGGGCAGGCCTCTGCCGCGGCGATCAGCCACCTGCTGGCGGCCGGCATCAATGGCTATGTCGGCAAATCCGAGCCGCTAAGCGAACTGGCCGACGCCGTGGTGCGCGTCTCGCAGGGGCTGTATCGCATTCCCGCCGCGTGTCGGCGGCTGCCGGGCCAGGATGAGTTGAGTCGCAACGAACGCGAAGTGATGCGCCTGCTGCTGGCGGGCTACACCGTTTCGCAGATCGCGCAGCACCGGCACCGCAGCGTCAAGACCATCAGCACCCAGAAAGTCGCGGCGCTGCGCAAGCTGGGGCTGCGCAACGACGCAGAGATCTTTGCCATGCGCCGCGAACTGGAGGCCTTATGAGCTGCACGCCCACCCCTTGGCGCAACGTGGCAATGGTGGCCGCACTGACCCTGCTGCCCTGCGCCTCCGCCGGCGATACGAATCTGTGGCAATGGGGCGATGGTCGCCAGGTGCGCGTGGCCACCTACCCGACCCTGCGCCCCTTCCCTGACGCCCCGGGCAGTCGCCCAGTGCTGCCGACCATCGCCCACGGCTATGCCGAGCTGGTGGAGCGCCACTCCGGGCTGACCTTCGCCGATACGCCCTATGACAGCCTGCGCGAGGCCCTGCTGGCCCTGTGCAGCCGCGAGGCCGACCTGATCCTGGTGCAGGGCAGCGCGCTCGATCACGCCACCTCCTGCGCATTGCAGACCGGTCGGCGCAGCTTCCCCGGCGCAACGACGGCGCTGGCCGGGCGCAACGGAACGCGCCTGCCGCGCGATGCCGATGGGCTGGATGCGGTGGTGCTGGCCGCCGTGCAGGGTGGCGCCTACCCCGGCTGGCTGGCACAGCACGCCGGTGATGTCCGGGTGCTGCCGGTACCGAATGTCTACGCCGCGCTGGCCGCGGTGGAGGCCGGTGCGGCTGACGCGGCCATCGGCATGGAAGCCTCGCTGCGCCCGATCCTGCGACGGCATTTCAGCGAGGGCCTGAAACTGCAGCCGATCCGCTCGGGATTTCCGCAACAGCTGCACCTGCTGGCCCACGCTGACCAGCGGGCGCTGCTGGATCGGGTCGAACAGGGCCTGGACAGGATCAGCCTGGAAGAACACGCCGCGCTGGGCCATCGCTGGGCGGTGCAGACCCTGCCCCGTTCGATTGCCGACGCATTGGCGCAGGCGGGCATGCGCGGTTCGTCGTCACTGCTGCCGCTGGTCGCGCTGGCCGTGGGCGGGTTGTGGCTGCGTCGCCGGCTGGCAGGACGTTGGCGCCAGCGCTCGCAGTCGCAGGCGCGTGCGGTGGGCATGCTCAGTCACGAGGTGCGCAATTCGGCGCACCTGGTGATGTCGGCACTGGATCTGCTGCGGCAGTTGCAACTGCCCGCCAGTGCGCGCGATCTGGTGAGCGCCGCCAATCGCGCGACGCTGGAGCTGCGCGCGCGACTGAATCGCGCACTGGATTTCTCGCGTCTGGCGGCCGGCACGTTCCAGCCCAGCCCCCGCCCCTGCGACGCCGCCGACATCGCAACCCAGGCGCTGGACGCCATCACCCCCGAAGCCCAGCGCAAGGGACTGACTCTGCATCTGGACGTATCGCCACAGCCGCTGCCGGGGCTGCAACTGGACCCGGACTGCCTGCGGCAGTTGCTGGACAACCTGCTGGGCAACGCCATCAAGTTCACCGATGCCGGCGGCATCGAGCTGCGCATGCAGTTGCGCGCAGATGCAGACGCGCCACAGTTGCTGGTGGATGTCATCGATAGCGGCATCGGTATCGCGCCGGCGCAGATGGCGGTGCTGTTCCAGCCCTTCCAGCCCGGCGACGAGGGACAGGCGCGCGGCGGCAGTGGCCTGGGGCTGTCGATCTGCCGCGAGCTGGCAGCATCGATGGGCGGTACGCTGGACGCGCACAGTGTGCAGGGCCGCGGCAGTCGCTTCAGCCTGCGCCTGCCGGTCACGGTCATCCCGTTGCCGGATGCCCAGGCACCGGCCGCGCCTACGGCCGCGGCCACGCCGCTGCTGGCAGGGCTGGATATGCTGCTGGTGGAAGACCACACGCTGTCGCGCCGTGTACTGGCCGCGCAGCTTCGCAGGCACGGTGCGGACGTGCATGAAGTCTCCAGCGCCGGTGCGGCACTGCTGCGCCAGGCGAGCGCGCAGCACGCGGTGATCCTGCTGGATATCGAACTGGGGCACAGCAATGGCTATGCGTTGGCGCCGCAGCTGCGCCAAGCCAGCACGGCCGAAGGTGGCACCACGCAGATCCTGGCGCTGTCGGCCCACACCGGGGCCGCGCACCAGCAGCGCTGCCTGCAGGCCGGCTTCGATGGTGTACTGAGCAAGCCCCTGCAGCTGGATGCGTTGCTGCAGGCCCTGGGTCATTGCGATGCAGCCGCCGAGCCTGCCATGCACGACAGGGTCACACTGGCGGCAGAGATGGCCGAGGATCTTCGGCGCGAACATGCGGCAGCCGAACGTGCGGCGCAGGCTCACGATTTCGTTGCGCTGGCGCACCATGCGCACCGGCTGCATGGCGCGTTGCAGATGCAGGGCCTGCACGAACTGGCGGCGATGGCCGCAACGCTGGCCCAGCACGGGCGCGAGCGCTCGCCCGATTGGGGCGCTGCGGTGCATCTGGTCGATCAACTGCGCATCGTGCACGGCCCCGGTATTGCCGGGGCCGTGCAGCTGCCCTGAATCAGGCGGCGCTGCGCGCGATCTGGCGACGGGTCAGGTCGTTGAAGCGGCCCAGCGACATCAGGTGCTGGTGGATCAGTGCCAGCCAGCCGCTGCGGTGCCATTCGACCACGGTCGCGTCGGGCAGTGCGATGAACTTCTCGACATCCACCACGAAGAAGCCGTTGAGGTTGAATTCGCGGCCATCGGGCAGGCGCACGTTGGCATTGCGCTCCACCAGCAGGTTGTTGTCCACCAGCGCCTTGGAGAAGGCCTGGGTCTGCTCGTGCTCGCGGGTGAACTGACCGCAGAATTCCAGCGCCTGCTGCACCAGCTCGGTGGCCTTGCCATCGGCGAACAGCGGCTGGCCTTCCTCGCCACCGCGGGCGATGCGGGCGCTGTCTTCGTCGATGCCCAGCAGGAAGTCGTTGCCTTCGCCGGTGTCGATGAAGATGAAGGGATGACGGCGCAGATAGGCCGGGATGTAGGTCTCATCGGCCCACAGGCCATCGGTGATGAACAGGTTGTCGTTGGTGATGCCCACCGCCGCCATCGGCACCGCGGTGGGGCCGGCGAACAGGATCGGGAAGTGGTGCAGCGCCAGCGAGAATTCGCCCAGCACCAGCGGGATGGAGTTGCTGCTGGCAGCAAATTCGAGCTTGCCCGGCAGGATCCGCACGTCGGCATGCTTGTCGGCCTGCAGCGGCACCGGACGGGTGTAGAACAGGGGCGCGCTGCTCGGTGCAGCTTCGGTGGTGGTGTCGCTGGTAGTGGTCATCGTAAAACCATGTCGATCATGCGCGCCTGCCATCCCGGGCGCGCCAGCGGGAACAACCTGAACCCCGCATTATCAACAAGCTGGGTGGCCACGACCACCCCGACCACGAATTATTTCAACTGAAGCGGGTAGCGCTGCCACAGAACGTGGACCAGGAAGCCGGCCAGTTCGGTGTCGCGGGCGCTGACGGCCGCGCGGATCTTGTCCAGCAGCACCATGTCGCTGCACGAGCGCACGTCGGCGTGGTTGGCCTGCCCTGCCCTGCGTGCGCGGTAGCGCGCCGCCCGCTGTGCATCGCTCATGGCGTACCCGAACTTGGGCGGCCGACCGCGTTTGCGCGGCAGGGTCAACTCCAGGGTTCCGGGGTCATTGTCATCACGCATGGCGGGTGCGATCGGCGGTAATTCAACAGGGGGTGCGCAATTTATCGTGAGGCATCACTTTAATCCAGCTTTTTCTGCGCTTTTGTTGCGTTGCAGCGGGCATGACCCCGCATCCACGCATGGCGTGGATCTACCGCCGCGCGCAACGCGCCGATGACGTGACGTGTCGACCATTCGTGCAACGCCCCGATGGGCACAGTAGATCCACGCCATGCGTGGATGGCACGCCCATCGCCCCATCCGCCCCCGCGCGCAACGCGCCGATGACGTGACGTGTCGACCATCCTTGCAATGCCACGATGGGCGCAGTAGATCCACGCCATGCGTGGATGGCACGCCCATCGCCCTATCCGCCGCCAACAAAAAGGGGAGCCCGCGAACGGACTCCCCTGCCTTGCCTGCTATGCGGCGCGCACCGGCTCATACCCGTGCAGGTGCGCCTCGCTGCTGGCCCGCCCCTGGCTGAGCGAGCGCAGCGCGGTGGTATACCCCACCAGGTTGGCCAGCGGCGCAAAGCCACTCACCTCGGCGCGACCGTCCTGGTCGTCGATGCGGGCGATGCGGCCGTGGCGGCGATTCAGGTCGCCCACCACGTCGCCCACCGATGCCGACGGCGAATGCACCGTCACTTCCATTACCGGCTCCAGCACCTGGGTGCCGCTGCCAGCCAGTGCCGCCCGCACCGCTTCCAGCCCGGCGCGATGGAAGGCCAGTTCCGAGGAGTCCTTGGCATGGGTTTCGCCATCGACCAGAGTCACCTCGATACCCACCACGGGGTAACCCTGCGGGCCATCGGACAGCGCCGCACGCACACCCTTTTCCACCGCGGCGATGAAGCCACGCGGCACCACGCCACCGACGATGCGGTCGTTGAAGACCACCTCGCCATCTTCGCGCGGCGCAATGTCCAGCACCACGTGGGCAAATTGACCCTGCCCGCCGTTCTGCTTGGACACCCGGCCCACCACACCGGAAACGGCCTTGATGGGCGTTTCCTGGTAGGCCACGCGCGGCGATCCCACGCCCACGTCCACCTTCCATTCGCTGCGCAGGCGCTCGACCATCACCTCCAGGTGCAGCTCGCCCATGCCCCAGACCAGGGTTTCACCACTGTCGCGATCCGTTTCCACACGGAACGACGGGTCTTCCTGGGCCAGGCTGGCCAGGCCCTGCGCGATGCGGATCAGGTCCGCCGCCCGCGCCGGGCTCAACCGCCATGCCAGTACCGGTGCCTGCGCCTGGATGTTTTCCAGTTGCAGCGGCCGTGCCCGGCTGCTCAGCGTTTCACCGCTGACCGCATCTTTCCAGCCCAGCACCGCCACGATGTCGCCGGCCACGGCCTGTTCGATGTCGTGGGTCTGGTCGGCCTGTACCCGTACCAGGCGGCTGACGCGCCGCCCCTGCGGGTGCTGCGAACTGGCCACGGCATCGCCCACCTTCAAGGTGCCCGAGTACAGCCGCACGAAGCTGAGCGCACCGTGCTGCTGGTGGGTGATCTTGAACAGCAGGCCCGCCAGCGGACCGTCCGGGTCCGGCGGCAGCACGACGTCACCCTGCTCGCTCACGGCCGTAACCGCGGGGCGATCCAGTGGCGAAGGCAGGTAATCGACCACCGCGTCCAGCAGCGTCTCGATGCCCTTGTCCTTGAACGCCGCACCGGCCAGCACCGGCACCCCTGCACCGGCCAGGGTGGCCCGGCGCAGCGCAGCGCGCAGCAGCGCTGCATCGATGGCGCGGCCTTCCAGCCAGGCATCGGCCAGCGCGTCGTCGTGGTCGGCCACCGCCTCGATCAGGGCCTGGCGATGTGCCTGCCATTGCGTGCGCGCGGCATCGTCCCACGCCGAAACGGTGGTGGCGCCATCGTCGTGCCACTGCAGCACGCGCTCATCGACCAGGTCCACCCAGCCGTTGAACGCGCTTTCGCTGCCCAGCGGTACACCCAGCGCCCACGGCCGCGCCTGCAGCTTGTCCTGCATCTGCTCCAGCACACGCCCGAAGTCGGCACCCACGCGGTCCATCTTGTTGACGAAGGCAATGGATGGCACACCATGCCGGCGCGCCTGGCGCCACACGGTTTCCGACTGCGGCTGTACGCCATCCACGGCCGAGAACACGGCCACGGCACCGTCGAGCACGCGCAGCGAACGTTCCACTTCAATGGCGAAGTCGATATGGCCGGGGGTGTCGATCAGCGTGAGCCGGTGCGGCGGCAGATCGCGCGGCGCCCACTGCGCCTGCACGGCGGCGGCGCCGATGGTGATGCCACGCTCGCGCTCGATGGCCGAAAAATCGGTGGTCGCATTGCCGTCGTGCACTTCGCCGACGCGATGGATCTCGCCGCTTTTCCACAGCAGGCGTTCGGTCAGCGTGGTCTTGCCAGCGTCGATGTGGGCAATGATGCCCAGGTTGCGGCGGCGGGAAAGGGTCTGGGTGTTCATGAGATAGGTTCCTGCAAAGCCAACTTCAGGGGCCGCACACCCCGGTTGGCGACAGGGCATGCGGCTAGCGTTCGGTCTCGGCGATCTGGTGCATGGCACGTTCTCCTTGGGTCGAGCCGGCGGCGCCGGCGGCGTTGAAAATGAAACTGCGGAAACGAAAAGAGCGCCCCGAAGGGCGCTCTGTGGATGGTCCAACGATAGCCGTATCAACGGCTTCGTGGCACTCCAGGCAGATACGCCCGTTCCGCGCTTGCGCGGGTCAGGGTGAAAAACTTCAGGAGCGGCATCCGGTTCATGCAGCGCATTCTAGACCTGCCAATCTGGCGCGCAAGGGGCTATTGCACACGCCAATGGAACAATGAGGTGTAATGGGTTCAGAGCCTTTCGCTTTGCGAAAGGATCCGACCCCGGGCGGAGGTGCGGGGTCAGATCCCTTGGCCACGCCAAGGGCTCTGACCCCAGCAACGGCCGGTCACTCGCAGCCGTTGATCCGCCGCGCGTCGCCCACGGTTGCCGCGTTGTCACCGGTCACCGACACCCAACCCTTCAGCGAGTACGCCGGATCGACCTCGCCACGCCGCGGGGTGGTATGGAAGGTGACTTCGGTCCAGCTGCCTACCGCGCCGAGTTCGCTCAGACGTGCGTCCTGGTCTTCGTCCGTACTGAAGGTATCACCCGGCTTGGAGCGCTTGGCCGTATTCACCGTGGCGGTCTTCACCGCGCGCACCCGCAAAGCGCCATTGGGCATGCGCTGGCTGGTCACATCGTAGCGCTCGGTGCCGTAGGCCCACGGGCGTTCGGCCTGGCGGCGCACTTCGCTGCCATCGTCGGCCACGGCAACCGAGCCATCCACCATCTCGGCAATGGCCGCATAGCTGGTGTAGCCGGCCATCATGGCCTGTGCGCCGATCATCTGTCGCTGCTCCAGCGGCAGTTCGCTGGCAGCAGGCTTCATGCCCGGCAGTTTCAGATAAGCGGACTTCTTGCACAGCACCAGCACCTGCTGGTCGGCCCACGCCATCATCATCTCACCGCCCGCGTAGTAGTGCGTGGTGAACAGATCCGGCGTGGCGCCCTTGCCCTTGGCGCTGCGCGTTTCGATCGAGGTGGCCTGGTCGGCCGCCTTGCTCAACGACACCGAGGTCGTGGCTGCATTGGCCGCACACGCCGAAGCAAACAGCGCAGCGACAAGTGCGGTACGTGCGAAGGGAACTTTCATGGGGGTCATTCCGTTGAAGAAAAACGAACCGCCAAGGATACGTCGCGGCGCGAACGGAAGCTTTGCTGCGTGGGGTCAGAGCCTTTCGCTGGGCGAAAGGATCTGACCTTGGGCATTCAGCCGTCAGCCGGCGGATCAAAGTCAAACCGATGTTCAACGAATCCGCCTTCATCCTTGCCGTCGCGCTGTGCGGGCACGTAGCACCAGTTCCACACGCTCTCTGCTGCAGCCGCATCCTGCGCGGCATCACCACTGGACTGGACCACTTCGACTGAACGCAGCATTCCTGCAGCATCCACCTGCATGCGCACAACGGCCGTTCCACCGGAGAACCGGTCGGGCGGATACTCGGGCGGATTCAGGAACGGAGAGAAGAACGAGATGGAAGGCTCAGACGATCGGGTCGCTTTGAAACTGCAGTCATCACGCCGATAGAAGCGCTTCTCGCGTGCCTGTACGATCCGCTTCACCGATGCCACGGCTATCTCCGCGCAGGCGTCGGCGTGCAGCGCAAGACGACTTCGGCAGACCGTATCAGCCGCGCGCTCAGGGGCGGAGTGCTGCACGCACCCTGCGGACGCCAGCATGCAGACCGTAATGGCAGTCACGTGAAGCAACTTCATGGTGGCAGGCCGGCGGAAGCGGGCTGCACAGGATTCCATCGGCCCAACGCGCCGGTCCATGCAACTTTTCCGAATTTCGACCCTGGGGCCGAGCTTGGGGTCAGAGCCTTTCGCGGGGCGAAAGGATCTGACCCCCGACAGTCAGGTCACTACTACCAGCGGCACGCCACGCTTGGGGTGCTGCAGCACCACTACGTCCTGCTGGTATACACGCTGCAGGTTGGCCTCGGTCAGCACGTGCGAGGGGGTGCCATCGGCGGCCACCCTGCCCTGTTCCAGCAGCACGATGCGGTCGGCGTAACCGGCGGCAAGATTCAGATCGTGCAGCACCACGATCACGCACGCACCGGCTTCGGCACAGGCGCGCACGCTGCGCAGGGTACGTTCCTGGTGCCGCAGGTCGAGCGCTGCGGTGGGTTCGTCCAGCAGCAACAACGGCGTGTCCTGCGCCAGCACGCGAGCAAACGTGGTGCGCGCCGATTCGCCGCCGGACAACTGCTGTACTTCGCGCAGGCGCAGTGCCTGCAGCTCGGCCGCACCAATGGAGGCTTCCACGCGCGCATCGTCCACGGCCGGATCGGGTGGGTGCGGCAGGCGCCCCATCGCCACCACTTCTTCCACGCTGAAGGCGAAGCGCACGCCATGTTCCTGCGGCATCACCGCGCGCTCGCGCGCCAGCGGCCCGGCCTTGTAGGCATGCAGCGCACGTCCGTTCAACGCCACGTCGCCGACGTCGGCGCGCAGGTCGCCCGCAGCTACCGCCAGCAAGGTGGATTTGCCGGCACCATTGGGACCCACCAGGGCAGTGACCGTGCCCGGCGCGAAATCCAGGGTGATGCCATGCAGGATCTCGCGCTGCTGGCGGCGCACCACCACATCGCGCAGGCTCAGCAAGGCGCTCATGCAGCCACCTTGCGGCGCTGCTGCAGCACCAGCCACAGGAAGAACGGCGCGCCCAGCGCGGCCGAGAACAGCCCCAACGGAATCTCCGCAGGCGGATCCAGCGTCCGCGCGGCGGTGTCGGCCACCACGATCAGCAGCGCGCCCAGCACGCCCGATACCGGCAGCAGCCAACGATGCCCCGGGCCCACCAGCAGGCGCGCCACGTGCGGCACCACCAGGCCCACGAAGCTGATCGAGCCGGCAAATGCCACCGCCGCGCCCACCAGCAATGCACTGAAGGCCACCAGACGGCGGCGCGTGCGCGCCACGTCCAGGCCCAGATGCTGCGCCTGGCGCTCCCCCAGTGCCAGCATGTCCAGCGGCGTGGCCAGGCGCAGCAGCGCGAACACGCCGATGGCGAACAGCGGCAGCACCGCTGCCACGTCCGACCAGTTGGCGCGCGCCAGCGAACCCATCTGCCAGAACACCAGCGACTGCAGCTCGCTTTCGCTGGCGATATAGGTCAGGAAGCCGATCAGCGCCGAACAGAACGCGGCCATCGCAATACCTACCAGCAGCAACGTGGCATTGCCGGTGCCCTTGCCCGGGCGTGCCAGCGCATAGGTCAGGCCGATGGCCGCAGCGCCGCCCCCGAAGGCCGCCACCGGCACCAGCCAGCCGGCGGCACCGGCCGCGCCCAGCACGATGGCCGCCACCGCACCCAGCGCCGCACCCTGGCTGACACCGACGATGCCAGGGTCTGCCAGCGGATTGCCGAACAGCCCCTGCAGACTGGCGCCCGCCATGGCCAGCGCCGCGCCCACCATCGCCCCCAACAGGGCGCGCGGAATGCGCAGCTGCCAGACCACCGCCAGATCGCGGCTGCTGACCGCCTGCGGATCGACCAGGCCCAGTTTCACCCCCAGCGCCTGCAGCACCTCCAGCGGCGGCAGCCGCAGCGGGCCGACGGCGAACGACGCCAGCACTGCCCCCAGCAGTGCCAGCAACGCAACCAGCAACATCACCCGCCCGCGACGGCGGCGCCGATCCGCAGGGCTCATGCCGGCGGCAGCGCCGCAAAGGCCTTGGCCAGCGCCAGCGCACCCGCACCCGAGCCCACGCTGGTGTACTTCAGCTGCACATCCGGCAGCACCCAGACCCGGTCGGCGGCGCCGGCCGGGGTCTGCTTCAGGGTCGGATAGGCCTTCCACAGCCCATCAGCACCGCCGAACTGCTGCAGGTCGTGCTCGGTCACCAGAATCACTTCCGGCGCCGCGGCCACCACACCCTCGTTGCTCAACTGCGAATAGTTCTTCACCCCGGCTTCGGTACCGATGTTCACGCCGCCAGCCAGCGCGATCAGCTGCGCCGAGGCGCTGTCCGCACCTGCCACGGTGGGCAGACCGCCGGCGCCGGTGGCCGATACGTGAATCACGCGCGGCGCATGGGCCAGGCCCTTGCCGATCCCGGCGGCCTCATCCAGCTGGCGCTGCACCTGGGTGGCCAGGGTCTGCCCGGCATCGGCAAGACCGATCGCCGCCGCGATCTTGCGCACCTTGTCTGGTGCGGGCTGCAGATCGTCCACCACCACGGCCGGCTCGCCCACTTCACGCAGCTTCTTCGACAGCTCGGTGTGGCGCCGCAGGCTGTTGCCCAGGAACAGCGAGCCCTGCAGGCTCAGTACGCCTTCCACGCCGGTGGTGCGGTTGAACAGGAACTGATGCGGCGCGGCCAGGCCGGCCTGGGTGGTGGTGTTGGTGGGCGCGGCAAACACCTGCCTGCCAGCGCCCAGCGCTTCCAGCACCGCAATCACGTCATCGCCGCCGGCAATGATCCGGCTGGCATCCTTCACTTCCACTTGCGCGCCGTCATCACTGGTTACCGTGGTCGGCAGTGCGGCCTTCTGCTCCTGCAGGGCCGGCACATCCACGCCGGCCACGCGCTGCCAGCCAGCCGGCAGTTCCGGCGCAGCGCCTGCCGAAGCCGCAGCAGACCCGGCGGCCGGCGCAGCGGCATCGGTCGCGCTCGGCGGCGCACTGCCACCGCAGGCGGCCAACGCCAGCGAAACGGCCAACGGGAGCGCACACAGGCGCAGATGGGAAGCGAAGTTCATGCGAATTCTCCTTGCTGGCCGGGCGAAGGCACTGCCCCCGCCCGGCACGGGGGTTACGGCTGGCGCAGGCTGATGCGGGTGATGCGGTCACCCTTGGGGTCTTCGGCGCCACGCGACTTGTTCACGGCAAACACATTGCCCTTGCCGTCGGCGCGCACGTGGTTGGGCAGCGTGCCGCCATCCAGGTTGCCGACGATGTTGCCATCACGGCTGACCGCGGTAACCGTACCGGCACCACGATTGGTGACGTAGGCCAGGCCGCTCTTGTCATCGAACGCGACGTTCAGCGCACCGGCGCCGACCGGCACGTCGTGCACGACCTTGCCGCTGGCCACGTCGACGATCAGCAGGTTGTCGGTGCCCTGCGAGGCGACGTACAGACGGTTCTGCTGCGCATCGAAGGCCACGCCCGAAGCGCTGATCGAATTGCCCAGGTCGATCACCTTGTCCACCTTGCCGCCGGCCACGTCGATCACCGCCGCTTCCGGGGTGCCGATGCTGACGGTGAACAGCTTGCCGGCCTTTTCATCCAGCACCAGGCTCATCGGGGTGAATTTGCCTTCGTCCACGCCCGATTCCAGGGTGATCGATTCCAGCGGCTTCAGCGTCTTGGCGTCGAACACCGACAGGTGGTCTTCGCCCGTTGCCGAAGCGAATACCTTGCCGTGGGTGCCATCGACCACCACGTCGCGCGCATGCGGCACGGCATCGACCGGGAACTGGTGGACCAGCGACAGATCCTTCTGGCGGTAGACGGCCACCGTGTTCTGGCGGGTGTTGGTGACCCACACGTTGCCGTTGGTGTCATCCACACCCACGCCGTACACCGCGTAGACCGCGCCGTTGGTGCTGCCCGGCACCTGCGCCGGGGTGATCGCCTTGGTCACCTTCAGGCTCTTGGGGTCCAGCTTCAGCAGCTGCGACTGGGTAACCGGCGGGCGGCCAACGGCCGAGGTAACGAACACCGCGTTGCTGGCGGCGCTGTAGGCCGACTGGTACAGGCCCGGCACCAGCTTGTTGGACTGGGTGGCGAACTGCTGCTGGCCCGACAGCGGCAGCTGCGGCGAGATGCGCAGCTTCAGCACGGTGGCGGCCGCCGGCTGGCTGGCGCGCACCACCACCGGGTGGGTGCCCGGCACCGCATCGGCCGGGATGGCCAGCTGGGTCTTGAAGTTGCCATCGGCATCAACCACCACCGGCTGGCTGTTCAGCACGGTATCGCCGCGCACCAGGCTGATCTGCTGGCCGGGCACGAAGCCGCGGCCGGTGACATCGGCGGTGCTGCCCGGCACCACGTTCTCGCCACGCGAGACCACCTGGCCCTTGAAGGTCGCGTTGGCCGGCTGGTCGAACACCGGCTGCGCCGATGCGGTAACGGCCAGCAACAGGCCGGCGGCCAGGGAAGTAAGACGGAAGGAAGAACGGGACGACATGGAAGGCTCCTTGCACACGTAGGCCGCGCCGCGTGGCGCGGGATTCATCGGTTGCCTGGGCCGCTGCACATCGACAGCCAAGCCTGGGTAGTGGGGTCGCACGGATTGGCCGTGCGCGGTTGTCATTCGGTGGCGTTGGACGCGGCCGGCGCCTTGCCATCCGCTTCGCTGCGGTCGGCCACGCCGTACAGCTCATGCAGGGCGGCGTGGAACGAGGCTGGCAGCATCGGGCCATGGCCCAGCCCCGGGAACTCGCGGTACTGCACCTGCAGCGCCGGCACCTTGGCCAGGCGCGTGGACAGCTGCATGGCCGCATCCGGTGTGGCGCCACCAATGCGGCGCAGGTGCGCGACCACGCGCGGGTTGTTCATATCACGCTTGCCGCGGTCACCCACGCGCTCGGCACCGCCCAGCATCAACCAGACCTTGGCCGGCTGGCCGTGCACGTTCTGCACGAACTGCTGTTCCGGGTCGCCCAGCGCAGCGCCCTGCGCCCACCACAGGGACGGGCTGGCGGCCACGAAGTACTGGAAGGCCGCCGGGCGGGTGTACAGCGTGTTGAGCACGAACAGCCCGCCCAGCGAATGACCCCACAGCGCCTGTTGCTGCGGGTCGATCTTCGCGCGGCGCTCGACCTCGGGCTTGATGCGGCGTTCGATCACATCCAGGAACGCGGCGGCGCCGCCCCCGGTGGCCTGGGTGGTACCGGCCTCATCGTCGGCGCGATCGATCCAGGCGGTGTAGTCTCGGGTGCGCGACGGCGAATCGATGCGCAGTTCATTGTCATAACCGATCATCACCAGCACCGGCGGTGCCTTGCGGGCGGCCAGCTCGGCCAGCAGCGACTGGTCCAGCACCATGGCCACCGCATTGCCGTCCAGGGCGTACAGCACCGGCGCGGGGGTCTTGCCCGCCTTGGCCGGGATCGCCACGTTCACCCGCCAGCGGCGCTGCTGGTCCGGGCTGTCGATCACGAAACGTTCGAAGCGGTAGCTGGACGCGGGCTCGTCCAGCACGGTGCGGCCCATCAGCTGCTGCGGGTTGCGCTGCTGTGCATGGGCGTAGGGAGCGGCCATCAGGACCCCCATCATCAGGGCGGCCAGACAGCCGACGGAGCGTACGGAAAACATCATGGGTGACGGATGCGGCGGGCCGGGCCGCCTCTTCATCAAGGGACCGCAGTCTATCCTAGATGCGAATGCTTATCACCTAGATCAAACGTCACGCTGTGTATCACGCGCGCGAGTGGCCGCCCGGTGTGCATACTGCCGTCATGCGCGATACCGCCTCCACGTTGCTGCCTGTACTGCGATGGCTCGCCCCTGCCCTTGCCTGCGCCGCTGCATTGGCCACGACCAGCTGCCCCCCCCAGCCGCTGAAGGTGGTGGTGCTGCTGAAGGGCGACACCCGCTACCAGACGCGCACCATGCAATGGCCGCGCGGCGAGGTGACGGTCGAGTTCGTGTCAGGCGGTCGTTACGCGACCGAAGACCTGAACGCCGCCGTTGCCAGCGGTTTGCTGGCCGCGCACTTCCCCGGCGCGCACGGTATCGGTACCGATGCCGTGAACGGGCGGATTCTGGTGGACGCGGCGGACGACGTCGCGTATGCGCGCCACCAGGCCGCGGCGGCTGAACTGGAGAAGGAGCTGGGCGTGCCGATCGCCATCAAGCGCGGCAAGGGCGATTGGCGTTTGTAGCCTCGAGTTTGCTCGACTGAAGCCCGGCTTTTGTAGAGTCGAGCTTGCTCGACTGCTTTCAATCCAGCAGTCGAGCAAGCTCGACTCTACGAAGAGCACAAGGCAGTCGAGCAAGCTCGACTCTACAAGAGCGCGAAAGGCAGTCGAGCAAGCTCGACTCTACAGACGCTTTGCGGCCCTGGCTGCTTCGCGCTCGGCGCGCAGCCGGTCCAGCTTTTCCTTCAGCTTGATTTCCAGCCCGCGCGGCACCGGGTTGTAGTACACCCGCTCGCCCATCGCATCGGGGAAGCCGGTCTGGTCCAGCGCGATGCCGCCTTCGGCATCGTGGTCGTACTGGTACTCGGCGCCGTAGCCCAGCTCCTTCATCAGCTTGGTCGGTGCGTTGCGCAGGTGCAGCGGCACTTCTTCGGTACCGCTCTCGCGCACATCGGCCTTGGCCTGGTTAAAGGCCGCATAGCCGGCATTCGACTTGGCGGTGCTGGCCAGGTACAGCACCAGCTGCGCGAAGGCGAGCTCGCCTTCCGGGCTGCCCAGCCGCTCGTAGATGTCCCAAGCCTCCAGCGCCATGCTCTGCGCGCGCGGGTCGGCCAGGCCGATATCTTCGATGGCCATGCGGGTCAGGCGGCGCGCCAGGTAGGACGGATCGCAGCCGCCATCGAGCATGCGGGTCAACCAGTACAGCGCGGCATCGGGGTTGGAGCTGCGTACCGACTTGTGCAGCGCCGAGATCTGGTCGTAGAACTGCTCGCCGCCCTTGTCGAAGCGGCGGGTGCGGTCGGCCAGCACCTGGGTCAGGGTCTGCGGGGTGATGCGACCGCCCTCCCCGCCCGCCAGCTCGGCGGCGATTTCCAGCAGGGTCAGCGCACGCCGCACGTCACCGTCGGCGGCCGTGGCGATTTCCAGCAGCAGCTCGGGGGCGACCTCGATGCGCGCCTCGCCCAGGCCGCGCTCGCGGTCGCCCAGCGCTCGTTCCAGCGCCTCGACAATATCCGTGGGCGACACCGCTTCCAGCACGTGCACGCGGCAGCGCGACAGCAGCGCGGAATTCAGTTCGAACGAGGGATTCTCGGTGGTGGCGCCAACGAACAGGATGGTGCCGCGTTCGATGTGCGGCAGGAAGGCATCCTGCTGCGCCTTGTTGAAGCGGTGCACTTCGTCCACGAACAGCACGGTGCGGCGGCCCTCGGCGAAACGCTGCGCGGCCTCGGCCAGCACCTGGCGCACTTCGGGCAGGCCAGAGAGCACGGCAGAGATGGCGCGGAATTCGGCGTCGGAGTATTCGGCCAGCAGCAACGACAGCGTGGTCTTGCCACAGCCGGGCGGGCCCCACAGGATCATCGAATGCACGCGACCGGATTCGACCGCGCGGCGCAGCGCGCTTTCCGGCGCCAGCAGGCGCTTCTGCCCGACCATTTCGTCGAGGGTGCGCGGGCGCATGCGCTCGGCCAGCGGGCGCAGATGATCCCGATCAACGCTCAGCAGATCGGGGCCGGGGAAGGAAGTGGAACGATGTCTTGGCACCGGGGCATTGTACCGCGAGAGCGTGCCAACCAAGGTTGGCACCTACCAAAGCCAGGGGCCCGCGCATCGGTAGCGCCGGGCCATGCCCGGCGTCACACCTCAATTACCGATGACGTCGGTGCCCTTCGGCGGGGTGAAGCTGAAGGTGCCGGCGGCGAAGCCGGGGTTGCGCTTCCAGCCACTGAAGGTGATCACGGTGCGCTGGCCGACGGCATCGGTGATTTCCATCTTGGCCAGGCCCTGCGCATTGAAGCCCAGTGCGGCGTACTGGAAGCTGGCTTCGGTATCCCGCTTGGGCGACAGCGACAGCCACTGCAGGCCGTCACGCTTGGCCGCTTCTTCGCTCAGGTCGTACTGCTGTTCCAGCAGCGCCGGGTTGATCAGTGCAGTCAGCGGGCTGTTCTGCTCTTCCTTGCCCTGCTCGCGCACGGTGGCCTGTTCCAGGTCCGGCTCGTACATCCAGACCTTCTTGCCGTCGGCCACGATCAGCTGTTCGTGCGGGCGCACGTATTCCCAGCGGAACAGTCGCGGCGCCGACAGCGCAACGCGGCCACTGGTCGATTCCTTCACCTTGCCGCGGCTGTCGAACACCTGCTGGCTGAACTGCCCATCCAGACCCTTCAGGCCACTGGTGAAGGCTTTCAGGTCATCGCGGGCGCCAGCCCAGGCGCTGCCAGCGGCGGCGCAGGCCACGGCCAGGGTGGTGGTGGCAAGGAAACGACGGAAGCGGATGTTCATGCGGGAATCCTGTGGGCGCGTGCGCCAGGAAAGTTGGGTGCCAGTGTGCCCGGGCAAAGATGAATGGGCGATCAGGGCGACATTATGCCGCCCCGCGCGTGCATCGGCGATTCAGTTGCCGCCGGTCGGCAATCTGCCGTACAGCACTTGGCCACGGAAGCCGCGGCGCACTTCCCGGTACAGCGCCCGGAACGCGGCATAGTCCTGCGGCTGGCACAGCGCCTGCGGGCCGCGCACCGCGTTCTGCTGCAGGCGGTGGTGCACGGTCACTTCCTGGCCGTTGCGGCTCCAGTCCACGCGGTAGTCGCCGGCCGCATTGGTGAAGCGCTGGCTGGCCGGAATGGCGATGATCGGCGCGTTGTCCGGGAACTGCAGGCGATAGGTTTCCTCGCGCAGGCTGGCATTGCAGTAGAACGGGGTCTGGTTGTCCGGCGCCGACGCGCTTGCGTACAGCCCGCGCACCGATTCACCCCCGGGCGGATCGGGCACAGCCATGCCGCCGGCCACGGCGAAGTCGACGTAGTCCTCGGCCTGGAACGCCATGCGGTAGCCGAACGGCCGGGTCAGGTCGACCGGCACGCCCTGCAGCTGCAGCTGCCCGCGGCCATCGAAACCGGACGCGGCCATGATCGACTCCTCTGCCCGTGCGCGGTTCTGCGCATTGAGCTGGGCGAACTGCGCGCGCATGCCGATCTCGGCGTTGTCGCCCAGCTGCGGCACGGTCTCGCCACGCAGGTTGCCCTGCGCATCGAAGGTGAAGCGCACGTCCATCACTGTGGCATTGCGCTGCGGGTCGTTGGCCGGGGTGCGCGCCACGCTGGCAGTGCGCGTGTGCAGTACCGGCGCGCCCAGATCACCATCGGGCAACTGGCCGAAACGCGCCCAGGCGCTGGTCGAATCCAGGTACAGATCGAATTCGGGCACGTAGGTGATGGCGTGGTTGAAGCGGCCCAGCACCGGAATCTTCGGCAGGGTCGGCCCGCCACCGGCGCCGATCAGCACCGGCGAGCTGGCAATGCCCTTGGCCGCCAGCAGCGCTTCCAGGATCGCCACGTGGTCCTTGCAGTCGCCATAGTGGTTGTCCAGGATGCTCTGCGCGCTGTTCGGCTCCAGCCCACCATTGCCCAGGTAGACCGCCACGTAGCGGATGTTCTGCGCCACCCAGCGGTACAGCGCATCGGCCTGTGCCTTGCGGTCGCTGATGCCGGCGGCCACTTCATCGGCCAGGGCCTGGATCTGCGGGGTCACCTGTGCCGCCTCCCCCGCCTTCAGCTGGTAGGCACGGCCCATCTGCGCCCAGTCCTTGTAGGTGCTGGCCATGATGTTCGGGCCAAACTCCCACACCGCCGCCGACCAGTTCTGCGCCTGCATCGGTTCGCGCCGCTGGTAGCGCCAGCGCCACTGCGCCTGGCCGTTCTTCACCTGCGGGCGGTCGCTGCCCTGCACGCCCCGGCTGTCCACGTACATGGGCAGGTTGGCCGGCGCGCTCAGGGTCACTTCGGCATCGTCGTACTGGGTGAACACATTGAAGGTTTCCCACAGCCCGAAGTAGCCCGGGAAATACGGCGTCAGCTGGGTGCGCCGCACCTGGTAGAACAGCCGCGTGCCCGGCGCCAGGTTGGGGAACACGATCACCCGCACCTTGCGGTCGGCATACATGGCGGCCGCGGCGCTGGAATAGCTTTCCTGGGTATAGATGCGGTCGGCCGGCACGTCGCGGCGCTGGCCGTCGGCGGTGAGCGTGTAGGCGCTCACCACCTCCAGCGTTTCCATCTTCTCGCTGTAGCTCAGCCGCACCTGGCTGAACTGCTCCACCGCCGCCTTGGTCTTGAGCAGAATTTCGTAGGTTTCGGTCTGGATGTTGCCGGCGTCGGCACGCACCTGGTAGTCGGCGCGATAGCGCACGAAGCTGAAGTTGTTGCTGGCCTCGGCATCGCTGCTGGTGGACGGCGGCGCCGGCTGCGGCACGCCGGCGTCAGCCAGAGCGGGGCCGACCGCCAGCGCGCAGGCCAGCGCCAGCACGCGGGGAAGAAGTCGATGCATGCGTCGGTTCCTTGGACGTGGTGGCGGTGGCGGGGCTTACTTCGGCGGCGGCGGTGCCAGCACCGTGCGGTCGCCGTTGTGTTCGGGCGCGCTGACCACACCGGCCGCTTCCATGGCCTCGATCAGGCGTGCCGCGCGGTTGTAGCCGATCTTCAGGCGCCGCTGCACACCGGAAATGGAGGCGCGGCGGGTTTCGGTCACCACGCGCAGGGCCTCGTCGTACAGCGGGTCGGATTCGTCGCCGGCCGCGCTGGTTTCCGGCAGGCCGGTGGCACCCACCACCACGCCATCGCCCAGGGTCTGCACTTCGTCCAGCACGCCCTCGATGTAGTCGGCCGGGCCCATCGCCTTCAGGTGCTCGACCACGCGGTGCACTTCATCGTCGGACACGAACGCACCGTGCACGCGCTCGGGCATGGCCGTGCCCGGCGGCAGGTACAGCATGTCGCCGTGGCCGAGCAGGGTTTCGGCACCGGACTGGTCCAGGATGGTGCGCGAATCGATCTTCGAGCTGACCTGGAAGGCAATGCGGGTGGGGATGTTGGCCTTGATCAGGCCGGTGATCACGTCCACCGACGGGCGCTGGGTCGCCAGGATCAAGTGGATGCCGGCCGCACGCGCCTTCTGTGCCAGGCGGGCGATCAGCTCTTCCACCTTCTTGCCGACGATCATCATCATGTCGGCGAATTCGTCGATGAAGATGACGATGAACGGCAGGGTTTCCAGCGGGCGCGGCGCCTCGCCCAGTTCCGGGTTGGGCCTGAACAGCGGGTCCATCAGCGGCTGGCCGGCGTCCTCGGCGTCCTTCACCTTCTTGTTGAAGCCGGCCAGGTTGCGCACGCCCACCGCGCTCATCAGCTTGTAGCGGCGCTCCATTTCGGCCACGCACCAGCGCAGGCCGTTGGCGGCCTCCTTCATGTCGGTGACCACCGGCGCCAGCAGATGCGGAATGCCCTGGTAGACGCTCAGTTCCAGCATCTTCGGGTCGATCATCAGCATGCGCAGGTCTTTCGGCGAGCCCTTGTACAGCAGGCTGAGCACCATGGCGTTGACCGCCACCGACTTGCCCGAGCCGGTGGTACCGGCCACCAGCAGGTGCGGCATGCGCGCCAGGTCGGCCACGGTGGGCCGGCCGGCGATGTCCTTGCCCAGCGCCAAGGTCAGCACGCTGGCCGCCTTGTCGTATTCCTTTGAGCGCAGCAGCTCGGAAAGGAAGATCATTTCGCGGGTGACATTGGGGATTTCCAGGCCGATCACCGACTTGCCCGGAATCACATCGACCACACGCACCGACTTCACCGACAGGCCGCGGGCGATGTCCTTGTCCAGCGAGCTGATCTGGCTGACCTTGATGCCCGGCGCCGGCTCGATCTCGAAGCGGGTGATGACCGGACCCGGATAGGCGCCGACCACCTGCGCATCGATGCGGAAGTCCTTCAGCTTGAACTCGATCTGCCGCGACAGGGTTTCCAGCGTTTCCTCGTCGTAGCCCTTGGGCTGCGGCTTGGGGTCATCCAGCAGCGCCAGCGGCGGCAGGTCCGAGCCGTCGCCATTGACGCCACGGAACATGGGAATCTGGTTGTCACGCTTGGCCCGGTCGCTCTTCTCGATCACCGGCTCCGGGCGCGGCTCGATCTTCACCGGCTCGCGCTTGGCGCGCACTTCGGCATCGGCCTTGCGCACTTCCTGCCGCTCCTCACGCAGGGCGCGGGTCTGCTTCCATTCGGTGGCCTGTTCCTTCTTGCGCTCCAGCAACGGCGCCAGCGACATCACGCCGCGGCCGATCTTTTCCATCACCGCAAACCACGACAGACCGGTGGCCAGGGTGATCGAGGCCAACAGCAGCACCAGCACGAACAGATTGGCGCCCAGCGCGCCGAAGCCCACGGTGAGCGAATTGCCCACCAGCTTGCCGAGGATGCCGCCGGCGCTGGACACATCACCACTGAACAGGCGCACGTGCAGGAAGCCGGTGCCGGCAATCAGGAAGCCGACCAGGCCGACCAGGCGCAAGGCCGGGTCCAGGTCGTTGTCGCCCTTGGCTTCGCGCTTGAGCCCGAACATTGCGATCCACGACAGGGCGCCCAGCACCACCGGCAGCAGGAAGGCGATGTAGCCGAACAACTGCAGCAGCACATCGGCAATCCAGGCGCCGGCACGGCCGCCCATGTTGTGCACGGGGGCGACCACGCTGCCGGTGTGCGACCAACCGGGATCACTGGCTGAATAGGTAAAGAGACTGGCGGCCAGGTACAGCAGCGCCGGAGCGATCGCGATCAGCCCCAGGTCGCGCCACAGGCGCTGGCGCCGTGGATTGTCGGTCGTTGCCGCGGCCGCCGTGCGACGCGACGCCTTGCTGTCGTCGGACTTGGAGCGTTCGGGCACCTGCTTCGCCACCTTAGACCATACCTTTGGAATGCGCTGTTAGTGGTTGATAATAAACGACACGGCGTCAGTTTTCAGTCACCGCAGCCGAACGGGCGCCAGAACGGCGTCAATCCGCCCGTGGGCGACCGCGTTCTGTTCATCGGCTTGAATCGCCCTGCCCCAGCCGCCACTCTATGACCAGCCAAGGTTGCCGCGCAAACCGCAGCCGCGCCTTGTCCCATCTACCTTTTCGCGAGTCTACATGAGCACCAGCCTGCCCTCCCGCCATCAGCGCCTCGTCATCCTCGGTTCCGGCCCGGCCGGTTGGACCGCCGCGGTTTATGCCGCCCGCGCCAACCTGAAGCCGGTGGTCATCACCGGCCTGCAGCAGGGTGGCCAGCTGATGACCACCACCGAAGTGGACAACTGGCCGGGCGACGCCCACGGCCTGATGGGCCCGGACCTGATGGCGCGCATGCAGGCTCACGCCGAGCGCTTCGAGACCGAGGTCATCTTCGACCACATCCATACGGCCGACCTGTCGCAGCGCCCGTTCAAGCTGATCGGTGACAGCCACGAGTACACCTGCGACGCGCTGATCATCTCCACCGGCGCCACCGCCAAGTACCTGGGCATTCCGACCGAGGAAACCTTCAAGGGCCGCGGCGTGTCCGCCTGCGCCACCTGCGACGGCTTCTTCTACCGCGACCAGGACGTGGTGGTGGTCGGCGGCGGCAACACCGCCGTGGAAGAGGCCCTGTACCTGTCCAACATCGCCCGCAAGGTCTACCTGGTGCACCGCCGCGACACCCTGAAGGCGGAAAAGATCATGCAGGACAAGCTGTTCGCCAAGGTCGCCGCCGGCAAGATCGAAACCGTCTGGCACCACCAGGTGGAAGAAGTGCTGGGCAACGACGCCGGCGTAACCGGCGTGCGCGTGAAGTCGACCCTGGACGGCAGCACCCGCGACATCGAGGCCCATGGCTTCTTCGTGGCCATTGGCCACCACCCGAACACCCAGCTGTTCGACGGCCAGCTGGCCATGAACAACGGCTACCTGGAAATCCGCTCGGGTCTGGGCGGCAACGCCACCCAGACCTCGGTGGAAGGTGTGTTCGCCGCCGGCGACGTGGCCGACCAGCACTACCGCCAGGCGATCACCTCGGCCGGCTTCGGCTGCATGGCCGCGCTGGACGCCGAGCGCTACCTGGACGCACAGGGCAAGGCCAGCTGACCGGCCAGGTTGTAGAGTCGAGCCATGCTCGACTGGACCATGCAAGACAAAGGCCGGCGCGAAAGCGCCGGCCTTTTCGTTTACTGCGCCAGGCCAGCAACGTTTCGGGCCAAGGCGCTCACGTCAGGACTACCCACGGCAACGCAACGAACGGTGTGAGGTACCGGCTGGGTCTTGACCCCGTCGGCATCCACCACATGCGTTTCCCAACCAAGCGTTCCCACGCTGTTGCGACCACAGCTGAGTTTCATCCTGCTGTGCTGGTCTGGCGAATCGATCTTCACCGCTCTCCCGCCGTCGATCGCGCGTTACCCCGCCGTTGCAGCACCCAAATCGATTTCAACTCCCGGGCTCACAACTGAGTCTCGCGACCCGCGGATGCACTGCACCCAGTGGCGGACGGGTGCCGACTTCACCCCATCGGCATCCACGACTTGTGTATCCCAGAGAACGGGGGCACTGCCCGCGCTGTCGCAGCGCAGCGTGATCTTGCTTGGCTTGGCATCCGGCGTCTCGATTCGCACCCGACCATCGGCGCAGGCCCAGCCTGGCGGGCAGCCTACGTTTGTAGTCACCAGTTCAATTGGATACTGTGGGTAGCCCTCGAAGACGACATCCACCTGCTGAGAGCCACCTTGGGGCAGTTGAATCCCCTGAATCGGATCGGCCTTTAATGGGACGCAGCCCTTTCCCTCGCGAAACATCCGGTATCCCTTCTCCACACCTTTCATGGAAGCTGCACGAAACAGGGGATCCTGCAGTGCCTGCGCATCTATGGGATTGGTATGGAACGCCACCTCCACGACGACGGAAGGCATGCTCGCGAAGCTGTTTTCGCCGTGTCCTGCTGCGGTACCCGCCGCGGGCACGGGAAAGTCAGCATAGCCGTCCTGTGCAGTAATGATCTCCTTCATGTAGCAAAGCGCTAGGTCCGCAAGCAGGCGATCCCCAGGTTTACTTGCGTGATAGTAGACCCGCGCCCCACGAGCGACGCCCGGGACATCTGCATTGGTATGAATACTGAGCAATCCACCAACACCCAGGTGGTTGGCGTAGTAAGGTCGCGCGCGAATATCGTCAAACACCTCCCTGTCGGTGGCAGTACTGGTGGCAAAGTGATTCCAGATGTCTGTCCGCTCAGGCAGAAGATCCTTCAGGTGGTACCGGGCAGACATCTGGGGCCACGGACGCTCCGACTCCGGGTGTATGGCGCCACTGTCCCTGCGGGCTTGATGCACGACCAGTCCGCCACGCTCCTGTAGCAGGGCTTGTAGCTCTTCGGCATAGGCCGGCGTGACCAGGTCTTCCAGGAGGCCATTGCTTTCTGGCCGCTGAAACTCCCATTCCAGCCCAGGATGCACTCGCAACAAACCATGACTGGCCGAGACAAGCACGGAATCGCCCGCTTGTGCATGACTGGCCCGCATTGACGTCGCTGGATCCCGGGGGAAATGCTCCCAGTAGAGCTTCCCCTCATAGAGAACTTCCGTTTCGACCTCGCCTACGCCCGCCTGGAGTGCTCGTGCCTCCAAGGTGTTCCTCATGCGTTGTTCCATTTCCTCGAGCGAATGATCGTCCTGCATCGGCAGCACGCCGGGACCGAACCTGATGGACAGCTTCCTCTGCTGGATGTCCACCGAAGCATCCACCGACGCTGACAATGGTCGCCTAGCGCGTAACTGATGGCGATTAAGGATGTCCTGCGCCTCCCGCGTCAAAAGCAGGTCCAGGGCTGTATCGGCCACCATGGAAGGCATTCGCCCGTTGTCGGTTTCCGTCGACCACGCCGGAGCGCAGGTGACAAGCCAAACCAGCCCAAGAAGCCGGAGTATCCGCATGCAGTTCATATCAAGTCCTTTGATGTCCTTTGTGAGCGCGCTACGTGTGGCGTGCACAAAGAACACTGCCGAGCGTCCAAAGGGGATGCGCTGCGAAATGCGCCAAATGCGGCCATTGAGCCAATCCTCAAGCCGAATGCGCCCGTCGCTGGCGCAAGGGCCCTGTACGCGCCCTGCGCCGATCAGAGCGTGCATGCTACTTGCGTCGTGGCGGCAGTCCATTCGCATCTAGCGATCCACGCATGGACTCCGATCGCACACTGCCTGCCGTATCCTTGCTTCCATGCCTTCCCTTCGCTTCCTCGACTCCCTGCAGGCCATTCCCGCCACCGACTGGGACGCCCTGCACGACGGCCGCAATCCATTCGTCACCCACGCCTTCCTGGCCGGGCTTGAAGAACATGGCTGCCTGCGCGAGGACTGGGGCTGGCAGCCGCAGCACTTCACGCTATGGGAGGGCGACACGCTGGTCGGCGCCATTCCGGGCTACCTGAAGACCAATTCGCACGGCGAGTTCGTGTTCGACCATGCCTGGGCCAATGCCTACGCCCGCCATGGCCGCGACTACTACCCGAAATGGCTGGGGGCGGTGCCCTACTCGCCCGTCAGCGGCCCACGCCTGCTGGCCCGTCACGATTCGGTGCGCGGCGATCTGCTGGAGGCGCTACGTGGGCATCTGGCGTCACTGCAGGTCTCTTCGGCACACATCAATTTCCACACCGCCCGCGATGAGGCCGCCTTCAGCGACGACTGGCTGCTGCGCGAAGACATCCAGTTCCAATGGCAAAACCCGGGTGACTGGACCACCTTCGAGCAGTTCCTGGGGGCGATGAACCACAAGCACCGCAAGAACATCCGCCAGGAACGGGCCAAGGTCACCCGCCAGGGCATCAGCTTCCGCGTGGTACATGGTGACGAGGCCAGCCGCGCCGACCTGCAGGCGATGTACCGCTTCTATCTGCAGACCTTCCTGGAATATGGCAACGCGCCGGCGCTGACCGAGGCCTTCCTGCGCCATCTGGCGATTTCACTGGGCCGCGGGCTGGTGCTGTTCCTGGCCGAGCAGGACGGCGAGCCGATTGCCGGCGCGCTGTGCCTGCGCGGCGGGGACACGTTGTATGGGCGCTACTGGGGTGGCGCCACCCTGCCCGGCCTGCATTTCGAGGCCTGCTACTACCAGGGCATCGAGTACTGCCTGCGCGAGGGGCTGAGCCGTTTCGAGCCCGGCGCGCAAGGCGAGCACAAGCTGGCGCGGGGGTTCCTGCCTACGGTGGTGCGCAGCCGGCATTGGGTGGCCGATGCGGAGTTTGCTGAGGCTCTGCAGGACTGGTGCAGACAGGAGCGCCGCGATGTGCGGCGATACCAGCAGGCGCTGCAGGCGCACAGCCCGTTCCGCGCCGAGCCGTGATGCGTGCCAACCAAGGTTGGCACCTACCAAGGCTACGCGGGCCGTTACACTTCGGGCATGACCCGCCAGTTGCCCTGGCGCCTGGCCGATGCGCCGGACGCGCCGTTCCCGCCCGCTGAAACTGCGCTGCGCCAGCCCGATGGGCTGCTGGCGGTGGGCGGCGATCTGCACCCGCTGCGGCTGCTGAACGCCTACGCCGGCGGCATCTTCCCGTGGTTCAGCGACGGCGAGCCGATCCTGTGGTGGTCGCCCGATCCGCGCATGGTGTTCCGCACCGATGGCGTGCACCTGTCCAGCCGCTTCCGACGCCAGCTGCGCGCCAGCCCGTGGGAAGTGACGGCGGATACGGCATTCACCCAGGTGATGCGCGCCTGCGCCGGGGCGCCCCGGGCCGGTCAGGATGGCACGTGGATCAGCCCCGCCATGGTGGACGCCTACAGCCATCTGCACGACCTGGGCTTTGCCCACTCCTTCGAGGTCTGGGACCGGCAGGATCTGGTCGGCGGCATCTATGGTGTCGCCATTGGCCAGATGTTCTTCGGCGAAAGCATGTTCAGCGGCGCCAGCGGCGGCTCCAAGGTGGCGCTGGCAGCACTGGCGGCCACCCTGAAGGATTGGGGCTGGCCGCTGATCGATGCCCAGGTGGAGAACCCGCACCTGCTGCGGATGGGCGCGATCCACCTGCCGCGCCAGGAGTTCCTGCAGCAAATGCGCCATGCCGTGCAGCAGCCGGGGCGCGAGAGCCCCTGGACCCAGGCCCTGGGGCGCCTGCCTGCGCGCGCCCTGGCCGGGGGTTAACACAAACTTTGCAAGCTGGCGCGAGTGCGCGTAAAATACTGCGCCTTAGGCCCAGCGTGGCCGTTTTCTGAACCGCACAGGACTACATGTCGAAAGACGATTCCATCGAGTTCGAGGGCACCGTCAGCGAGACGCTGCCGAACACCACTTTCCGCGTTCGCCTGGAAAATGGGCACGAAATCATCGCCCACATCTCCGGCCGCATGCGCAAGAACTACATCCGCATCCTCACCGGTGACCGGGTCAAGGTTGAAATGACCCCGTACGACCTGACCAAGGGTCGTATCACCTACCGCATGAAGTAAGCGGTCGGCGCACTGCGCCACCCCGACAAGGCCTGCCCTGGTTGCTGGCCTTTTGTCATGCCTGCCATCCGGCCCTGCCGGAGGTCACCGTGACCGAGCTCACCGTGGCATCGGTCAGCCGTGCTTGCGGCAGATTCGCATTCGTACCGATGGCGGCATCGTGGCACCCGGTCCAGTCCGGACCGCCACCCCTGCCCCGCCATGAACACGCCCCGCCTGCACGCCCTGATTGCTGCCGCCGCGCTGTCTGCCGGCGCCCTGTTTGTCACCGCCAACGCCGCTGATGCCCCCGCTGCCAGCGCCGGCGACTGCGTTGAACTGGGCAACGACCAGCAACTGGTCCGCGCCAACGCCTCGCGCGATGTACTGCTACGCAACGGCGAAGCGCACTATCGGGTGCACTTCCAGGAAGACTGTTCCAAGGCCGCCTACTCGCGCAAACTGACCTTCAGTACCGACGGCCAGCCCGGACAGGTCTGCGGGGCCGGGCGCACCCAGCTGCAGACCGACCGCGGGCAGTGCACCGTGGCCCGCGTTGAAGCCATTGATGCCGACACCTTCAAGCAGAAGGCGCGCCAGCGCAGCCGCTGATGAGGCGCACAACAAGGGCGGCCGAAGCCGCCCTTGTTGATGCAGCGACGAAGTGCAGGCGCTAGCGCGCCGCTACAAGCGACTGCACATTCGGTTGCGCGCGCTGCCGCGCCAGCCAGAGATCGTAGTTCGACTGCAGGCCCATCCAGAACACCGCCGTACTGACGCCGGCAAGCTCCAGCCGAATCGCGAGATCGGGACTGATTCCCGCCTTGCCGTTGATGACACGGGACAGCGCAACACGCGACATGACCAGGCGCTCGGCGGCCTCGGTGACAGACAGCGAGACCGGATCGAACACCATGGCCTTGAGAGTTTCGCCCGGATGGGGGTGGTGGTGAATCATGTGCGCCTCAGTGGTAGTCCTGGTAATCCAGCAGCTCAACATCACCGCCCGAAAATCGAAATGTGACCCGCCAGTTGCCGTTCACCCATATCGACCAGTGCCCCTGCAATGCACCTTTCAGGCCGTGCAAGCGCAGGCCGGGCATCGCCAGATCGTGAGGGCCGGATGCGACGTCAAGAATGGAGAGAATCATCAGCAGCTTCGCCGCGTGACTCTGACGAATCCCTCGGCTGGCGCCTGTTCGATAGAGCTGCTCTAGACCTTTGTGCCGAAAGCTGATGATCACAACTGTATCCCGTATCGTTACGCGATACAATAGGTGTACAGTATCGCTGAACGCCAGACACTCCCACCGATCCCAGCACCGGGCAAGGCAGCCAGCGACAACCGCGCACAAAAAAGGGCGGCCGAAGCCGCCCTTGCCTACCCCCCAACAGTGGCCGGGCGTGACCCCGGCCGCTGGTTTTATTCCACCGTGGCCGGCAGCAGCCGCTCGGGCTCTGCCTGGGTTTCCACCACCAGTTCGTCGTCGCGAACGTCGATGCTGACCTTGCCACCGTTCACCAGCTTGCCGAACAGCAGCTCGTCGGCCAGCGGACGCTTGATCTTGTCCTGGATGACGCGGGCCATCGGCCGTGCGCCCATCAGCGGATCGAAACCATGGTGGGCCAGCCAGTCGCGCGCGGTCGGGGTGGCCGACAGGCTGACGTGCTTTTCCTGCAGGCGCATTTCCAGCTCGATCAGGAACTTGTCCACCACGCGCAGGATGTGCTCGAAGCCCAGCGCCTGGAACTGCACCACTGCGTCCAGGCGGTTGCGGAATTCCGGGGTGAACGCGCGGCGGATGGTTTCCATCGCGTCGGTGGCGTGGTCCTGTTTGGTGAAACCGATCGAACGCCGCGAGGCCTGGGCTGCACCGGCATTGGTGGTCATCACCAGCACCACGTTCTTGAAGTTGGCTTCGCGACCGTTGGTGTCGGTCAGCACGCCGCGGTCCATCACCTGCAACAGGATGTTGAAGATGTCCGGGTGCGCCTTCTCGATTTCGTCCAGCAGCAGGACGCAGTGCGGCGTCTTGACGATCTTTTCGGTCAGCAGCCCGCCCTGGTCGAAGCCGACGTAGCCCGGGGGCGCACCGATCAGGCGGCTGATCGAATGCGGCTCCATGTACTCGGACATATCAAAGCGCACCAGCTCGATGCCCAGCTGCAGGGCCAACTGCTTGGTCACTTCGGTCTTGCCCACGCCGGTGGGGCCGGCGAACAGGAAGTTGCCGATCGGCTTTTCCGGGTTGCCCAGGCCCGAGCGGGCCAGCTTGATGGCCGACGCCAGGGTGTCGATGGCCGGGTCCTGGCCGAAGATCACCATCTTCAGGTTGCGCTCCAGGTGCTGCAGCACATCCTTGTCGGTGGCGCTGACTTGCTTGGCCGGGATGCGCGCCATCTTGGCCACGATCGATTCGACCTCTTCGACGTCGATCAGCTCCTTGCGCTGGCCTTCGGGCATCAGCCGCTGGCGGGCACCGGCCTCATCGATCACGTCGATGGCCTTGTCCGGCAGCAGACGGTCGCCGATGTGCTTGACCGACAGGTCCACGGCGGCCTGCAGCGCTTCGTCCGAGTAGGTCACCCCATGGTGGGCCTCGTACTTGGCCTTCAGGCCCTGCAGGATCTCGTAGGTTTCACCCACGGTCGGCTCGACGATGTCGATCTTCTGGAAGCGACGGGCCAGCGCCCGGTCCTTTTCGAAGATGCCGCGGTATTCCTGGAAGGTGGTCGAGCCGATGCAGCGCAGCTCGCCCGAGGCCAGGGCCGGCTTGATCAGGTTGGAGGCATCCATGGTGCCGCCCGAGGCCGAACCGGCACCGATGATGGTGTGGATCTCGTCGATGAACAGCACGGCGTTGGGCACCTTCTTCAGGGCCGTCAGTACACCCTTCAGGCGCTTTTCGAAGTCGCCCCGGTACTTGGTGCCGGCCACCAGCGCGCCCAGGTCGAGCGAGTAGATGATGGCATCGGTCAGCACGTCGGGCACCGAGCCTTCCACGATGCGGCGGGCCAGGCCCTCGGCGATCGCGGTCTTGCCCACGCCGGCCTCGCCCACGTACAGCGGGTTGTTCTTGCGGCGGCGGCACAGGACCTGGATGGTGCGCTCGATCTCGTCGGCACGGCCGACCAGCGGGTCGATGCGGCCGGCGCGGGCCTGGTCGTTCAGATTGCTGGCAAATTCGGTCAGCGCGTCGCCCTTGGGCTCGCCCTCCCCGCCCTCCATGCGGCCCTCGCTTTCCGGGGAGGACGGCTGTTCGCCCTCCTCGCCCAGCTTGGCGATGCCATGGGACAGGTAATTGACCACGTCCAGCCGGGTGACATCCTGCTGGTTGAGGTAATAGACCGCGTGGGAGTCCTTTTCGCCAAAGATCGCTACCAGCACGTTGGCGCCGGTCACTTCCTTCTTGCCCGAGGACTGCACGTGGTACACGGCCCGCTGCAGCACGCGCTGGAAGCCCAGGGTGGGCTGGGTATCGCGGCCATCATCTTCGGCCAGGCGGGACACCGAGGCCTCGATGGCCTGTTCCAGCTCCTGGCGCAGGCGCTCGGCGTCGGCGCCACAGGCCTTCAGGACCGCCTGGGCGGAGGGGTTGTCGAGCAGTGCCAACAGCAGGTGTTCGACCGTCATGAACTCATGCCGGGCCTCACGGGCGCGCTTGTAGCACTGGCCGATGGTGTGTTCGAGGTCTTTGCTGAACATGGATTACTCCGGCGGCAGTTGGAGACAATATGCGGCCTGACTACGCGATTTCCATCACCCTAGCGGATTGCAGCGTTCAGATGGCGTTAGCAGTGCGAACCGCTTGATCATCATTCACTCCACGGGCAGCCCACGGGGGCCTGAGCGCACCCTACCCGAGGCGCGGGCGATTGTGACGTGAATGGACCATCCCCATGGCTTTGAAGGAGAGCACGCAGGCTGTGACGCGGAGCGGCCAGCGGAGGGGCGACCAAGGCGTGGTGCTGCGACGGGGCTGCCATTGGGGCGCGCGACCAAGGCCGTCGTAGAGTCGAGCTTGCTCGACTGCTGTTGGCCAGAGCAGTCGAGCAAGCTCGACTCTACGGGGCAGTCGGCTCAGGCCTTTTCCATCGTGCACAGCAGCGGGTGCTGGTTCATGCGCGAGTACTCGTTGACCTGGGCCACCTTGGTCTCGGCCACTTCGCGAGTGAACACCCCGCAGACGCCGCGGCCGCGGGTGTGGACGTGCAGCATCACCTGGGTGGCCTTGTCCAGGTCCATGGTGAAGAACTGCTGCAGTACATCCACCACGAAATCCATCGGGGTGTAGTCGTCGTTGAGCAGCATGACCTGGTAGAACGGCGGCGGCGCCACTTCCGGGCGCGCGGGCTCCACGGCAAGGCCGTGCTCGTGGTGGGAATCGGGGGAAGACTCGCGGGGCATCCGCCTATTATAAGCGCTGGCGGCCAGCCGCGTCGGGCTGCCGCAGAATGGACGACACGCACCGGCACCGTCACAATTACCGCCTTCCCCAACGTGTTTCACAGGAATTTCATGAAAAGGATCCTTCTGCCCGCCCTGCTGATCGCCCTGGCCACCCCGGCCATGGCCGCCGCGGCCAACGCCGCCGGCAACAGCACGGCCAAGGCCGATGCCGCCATCGGGCGCCACCTGGACAAGTTGGGCTATACCTACGAAGTTGACGAAGACGGCGACTACCAGATGGTGTTCGACGTGGAAGGCGACCGGACCCAGATCGTGTACGTGCGCTCGGCCGTGGAAGATTTCGGCACGCACAACATCCGCGAGATCTGGTCGCCGGGCTACACCGGCAAGAGCAAGCAGTTCCCGGCCGAGGTGGCCAACCGTCTGCTGGAAGATTCGCAGGACGCCAAGATGGGCGGCTGGGTGAAGCAGGACATGACTGCGATGTTCGTGGTCAAGATCGATGCCGATGCCAGCACTGAACAGCTGAGCGATGCCATCGACGCGGCGATCCGTACCGCCGATGCGATGGAACTGGAACTGACCAAGAAGGACGACCTCTGAATTGAATACCCCGCAGGACATGCGCTGGGCACCCCACGCCACCGTCGCCACCGTGGTGGTCGATGGCGGCCGCGTGCTGCTGGTGGAAGAAACCATCGAGGGCCGCGCCGTGCTGAACCAGCCGGCGGGCCACTTGGAGCCGGGCGAGAGCCTGGCCCAGGCGGCGCTGCGTGAAACCCGGGAAGAAACCGGCTGGACCGTGGCGCTGACCGATTTCATCGGCTGCTACCAGTGGACCGCCGGCGACGGCACCGTGTTCCTGCGGTTCTGCTATGCCGCCCGCCCGCTCAGCCATGACCCGGCGCAACCGCTGGATACCGGCATAGACCGCGCGCTGTGGATGACCCCCGATGAGCTGCAGGCCGCCGGCGAGCGCCTGCGCAGCCCGCTGGTCTGGCGCGTGCTGGCCGACTACCTGGCCGGCCAGCGCCACCCGCTGCACCTGGTGCAGGAGGTCGCATGAGCAGCCCACGGGTGATGGTGGGGGTGTCTGGCGGCGTGGATTCATCGGTGGCCGCCTGGCGCCTGGTGCAGCAGGGCGAGGCCGTGGCCGGTCTGTTCATGCAGAACTGGGCCGACGATGGCAGCGGCGATTGCCGCGCCGAGGACGACCGCCGCGACGCCGTGGCAGTCTGCGGGCTGCTGGGCATTCCGTTTCACTTCCGCGATTTTTCCAGCGAGTACTGGCAGGGCGTGTTCGAGCACTTCCTCGCCGAGTACGCGGCCGGCCGCACCCCCAACCCGGACGTGCTGTGCAACCGCGAGGTGAAGTTCAAGCACTTCCTGGACGCCGCCCGCGAGCTGGGCGCCGAACGCATCGCCACCGGCCACTACGCCCGCGTGGCCCAGCGCGGCCAGCAATGGCTGCTGCTGCGCGGTGCCGACCGCAGCAAGGACCAGAGCTACTTCCTGCACCAGCTGGGGCAGGCGCAGCTGGCCGCGACCCTGTTCCCGATTGGTGACCTGGAAAAGAGCGATCTGCGCCGCATCGCCCGCGACGTCGCCCTGCCCACCCATGCCAAGAAGGATTCCACCGGCATCTGCTTCATTGGCGAGCGCGATTTCCGCGAGTTCCTGGGCCGCTACCTGCCCGCGCGCCCGGGCCAGATCCTGGACCCGGCCGATGGCAGCGTGATTGCCGAGCACCCCGGCGTGTTCTATTTCACCCTGGGCCAGCGTGAGGGCCTGAACATCGGCGGCGTGCGCGGTCGCCCGGCCGCGCCCTGGTACGTGGTGGGCAAGGATGTGTCCAGCAACGTGCTGTACGTGGACCAGGACCGGGAAAGCCCGTGGATGCTGTCCAACCGCCTGCGCTCGGAAACCGCGCACTGGATTGCCGGCGCGCCGCCGGCCCGGCGCTTCGAATGCACGGCACAGACCCGCTACCGCCAGCCCGATGAACCGTGCGTGGTATCGGTGCTGGACGATGGCAGCGTGCTGGTCACCTTCGCCCGGCCGCAGCGCGCCGTCACCCCCGGCCAGTCGCTGGTGCTGTATGACGGTGAGGTCTGCCTGGGCGGTGCGGTGATCGCCGCCACCGATGCGCCGCTGGAACAGCGCCTGCGCACCACCCCTTCTCCTTTCGAGGTAATTGCTGCATGAGTTTCACTGTCGACGACCGCGTACTGGCCCTGGCCGGCATTGCCCAGGCCCTGCAGCAGGTCCGCCGTATCGCCGATACCGGCCATTCCGATGCCTCTGCCGTGCGTACCGCGGTGGACAGTGTGTTCCGCATCGATGCCGGCTCGCCGCAGGACGTCTTTGGTGACCGCCATGCGCTGAAGAGTGGCCTGCGCCTGCTGCACAACTACTTCCGCAACCAAGGCCAGGACCCGGTGCTGCCCAAACTGGCCCTGTCGGTGCTTCAGCTGGAGCGCCGCTTCGTGCAGGACGGGGCCACCGTGAACAAGGTGGCCTCGGGCATCGAGCGTGCCCAGCAGCAGGCCGCCGAGCTGGGCGACAGCGGCCACCCGGACGTGCTGGCCAACCTGGGCGGCCTGTACGCCGACACCATCAGCCACCTGAAGCCGCGGGTGATGGTGCAGGGCAACCCGCATTACCTGGCCCAGGCCGGGGTGGTGGCCGAGATCCGCGCCCTGCTGCTGGCCGCCGTGCGCGCCGCGGTGCTGTGGCGGCAGGTGGGCGGCAGCTACTGGGACTTCCTGATCGGGCGCAAGGCCATGATCGAAGCGGTGGACCGCCTGCTGGCCTGAGGGCCGGGGGTCAGAGCCCGGGGTCGTCTGCCCCGGGGTCAGATCCCTTTTCCCCGGAAAAGGGCTCTGACCCCAGGACACCGGAAGGCGCCAGAAATCCGGCGCATTCAGAAAGCACATCGACGTTAAAGAGAAAGGGGGTACGGCCGATACATCCTCCGTGCACCTCCCGAGAACGTCCATGTACTCACGCATTTTCATCCGTCTGGCCGCCCCCCTGGCTCTGACCCTGCTGCTCCCTTTCGCCATCGGTTTCGAATGGCCGGCCGCCCTGCGCTGGGCGATCCTGACCACGATGACGCTGAGCTGGCTCGGCTTCGCGTGGTGGACCACCCGTGCCCAGGCCCATCGTTCCCCGGAACATGCCCGTGTCCTGCGTGAGCAGGACCAGCTGCTGACCGAACTGCGCAGCTTCGTCGGCAACGAGATCGACGGTTCGCGTGGCGAAGTCGAACGCGCCCGTGACCTGATCCGCCAGGCCGTGTCCAGCCTGGGTGGCAGCTTCGATGCCATGAACCGCAAGTCCCGCCAGCAGAGCCAGGCCCTGTCGCGCATCGTCGACCGCGCTGGCGATGAAGGCAGTGCCGGCCTCGACGTGGCCCGCTTCGCCCAGCACGCCAGCAACCGCATGGAACAGCTGGTGGAAGCGCTGGAACAGGTGAGCGGCCAGAGCAGCACCACCGTGCAGCACATCGACCAGATGGCGCAGCACCTGGACGGCATCTTCGCCCTGCTGGAAGACGTCAAGTCGATTGCCGACCAGACCAACCTGCTGGCGCTGAACGCGGCCATCGAAGCAGCCCGTGCCGGCGAAGCCGGTCGTGGTTTCGCGGTGGTGGCCGACGAAGTGCGCAATCTGTCCGAGCGCTCGACCACCTTCAACGAACAGATCCGCAAGCTGGCGCACAGTTCCAAGGACGCCATTGCCAAGGTGCGCGAGACCGTCTCGCACATGGCCTCGCGCGATATGGACCGGTCCCGCGAAGCGCGCCAGGAAGCGGCAACCATGCTCGACAACGTGGCGCAGATCAACGCGTCGCTGGGCGATGGCATGCGCGAAGTCTCCGAATGCGCCCGTTCGATCGACGGCAGCGTGGCCGAGGCCGTGCGCGCCCTGCAGTTCGAAGACATCGCCACCCAGGCCCTGGGCGGCGTGCACACCCACCTGGATCGCCTGACCGCGATCAACCGTGAGGCCGTGGCCCTGCAGGAGCTGCTGCACCGCAATGGCGGCGTGTTCGACGAAGAGATCGCCACCGCCCTGCAGCGCACCGGCAACCGCCTGCGCGACCTGCGCAGCGAATGGGAACGTCCGCCGCACAAGCCGGTTGCCCAGCAGAACATGGGCGCCGGTACGGTCGAGCTGTTCTGACCCTGATGTCCGCTGCCTTTTCCGGCAGCGCCGAAGGCCCCGGTTGTTCCGGGGCCTTTGCCTGTACGCTAGCTCTGGACCACCCCGACCCGCGCAGCATGACCCTGATCCGCGCCCTGCCCCCCATCGATGCCAGCCAACGCCCGCGCAACCCCAGTGTGCGCGAGCAGTTGCAGCAGCTGGAGGACGTGGCGCGCGAGGAGATCCAGGAGCTGCAGCGCCTGGCCGATGCCCGCCCCGCCCCGCCGGCCCAGACCGACGCCCTGATGAGCCTGGCCTGGGATCTCGGCCTGGGCGGCGACGCGCTGTAGATCCACGCCATGCGTGGATGGGCTCGTACCCATGGCATGATGCCCCAGTCCCGTTCATGGAAGACCGATGGCCATCGCCCTGATCGCATTGATGCTGATCGAATTGCTGCTTCTCTTCGCGTGGGCGCCGCTGTTCTTCCGCACTGGCATCATGCTGTTCAACCAGCGCATTGCCGCTTCACCTGACGATCTGAAACGACTTTCGCTGGGCGGCCTGGAATACGATCTTCCGACCGAACGATGGGCACGCCTGTCATTCCGCGCCCTGCCCGATGGCAGCGTTGCATTCCGTGAAAGCTTCGCGCCGGGATTCGGCGGCCGCTACTTTCCCTTGCTGCACGGCCAGATCGTGGTGGACACGCGGCGCCGCGAAGTGCGCGTGCTCGGCCGCTGCAGCTGGTTTGCGACGATCTTGACCGTACTGCTGGTGCCGATCGTGCTGCTGCGCCCGGCGGCGTGGCCGATATTGGCGGTGCCGCTGTTGTTCTATATCGGTTACCGCATCCAGCGCCGGCGCTATGCCAATGTAGTGGAGGCGGTGCGCGCACGGGTGCGCAACGACCCACCCCGGTAGATCCACGCCATGCGTGGATGGATTTCCGCGAGCGCATGCTTGTGTGCCAACCAAGGTTGGCACCTACCGTAGATCCACGCCATGCGTGGATGGGGGATTGCGCACGCGTGCGTGCCAACCAAGGTTGGCACCTACCAATGCGGTGTGGGCCGGCGTCAGCGGGCCAGGGCGACTTCGCTGCCGGCGTGCTGCTGGCGCAGCCATTGGGCCAGATCGCGCGGGCTGAGCGGGCGTGAGTACAGGTAGCCCTGGATCTCGTCGCAGCCCTGGCGGCGCAGCATGTCTTCTTCCTGGTGCGTTTCCACGCCTTCGGCCACCACCTTCATGCCCAGCGCGTGGCCCAGGTGCACGATGGCCTGGGTCACTTCGGCCGTACCCGAGTCGTGCAGCATGCCCTGCACGAAGCTGCGGTCGATCTTCAGCCGTCCCACCGGGAAGCGATTGAGATAGTTCAGATTGGAAAAGCCGGTGCCAAAATCATCCACCGCCAGCGGTACGCCATGCCGTTCCAGCACGTCGAAGCAGTGGCGCAGGATGTCGGTGTCACGGATCAGCGCCGACTCGGTCAGTTCCAGTTCCAGCCGCTGCGGCGGCCAGCCGTGGGCGTGGCAGATCTCGATCACGCGCTCGGCAAAGCCGCGGTCGCGCAACTGCACGGCCGATACATTCACCGCCACGCGTTCGAAGCACAGACCCGCACGGTCCCACGCCGCGGCCTGGCGGCAGGCCTCGTTCAGCACCCAATCGCCGATGCGGACGATTTCGCCGCACTTTTCCGCGATGGGAATGAACTCGGCCGGGCTGCAGTAGCCGATGCCGGGGCGGTGCCAGCGCAGCAGCGCTTCTATTGCCGGCGGTTCGCCGTTGTGTGCGTGCAGCAGCGGCTGGTAGGCCAGGCTGAACTCTTCGCGCTCGATCGCGCCGTGCAGGCCGTGTTCGATCTCCAGGCGGCGCTGGATGCGGGCCAGCGCGTCCTGGCTGTAGTACTGATAGGTGTTGCGCCCGGCTTCCTTGGCCGCGTACATGGCCGCATCGGCGGCGCGCAGCAGCGAATCGAAATCGGTCTGTGATTCACCCAGCATGGCGATGCCGACGCTGGCACCGACCTTCAGGGTGGTGTCACCACGGCGCAGCGGCTCGGCCAGCGAGCCAATCAGCTTGCGTGCCACATGGCCGGCATCCTCCGGCTCGGCCAGGTCGCGCAGCACCACGATGAATTCGTCACCACTGAAGCGGCCGAACAGATCGTTGTTGCGCAGGTTCTGGTGCAGGCGGGTGGCAGCGGCCTTCAGCAGCGCATCGCCGGTGGCGTGGCCGAAGCTGTCGTTGATGTTCTTGAAGCCGTCCAGATCGATGAACAGCATGGCCAGCGAGGTGCCACGGTCGCGCGCCTCTTCGATGGCTTCGGCGGTCTGCTCGCCCAGCAGCACCCGGTTGGGCAGGCCGGTCAGCAGGTCGTAGTGGGCCAGCAGTTCGATGCGCTCGCTGGCCTCGCGTTCGCGGGTGATGTCACGGAACAGGACCACGTAGCGGGCCGGCAGGCCGTCGCGGCGATCCAGCTCGATCAGCACCTGCACCCACACGCGCAGGCCGGATTGGCGGTAGAAGCACAGGTCCAGCTGCTCGGGCAGCCCGCCATTGGAGATACGGCCCAGCGCGGCCTCGAACGCGTTGCGCGAGTCCTCGGTGTAGAGCGCCAGCGCTTGGTCCAGCGTGATCGGTTCCTTGCGCAGGCCGTGGATGCGGTAGCACTCCTCGGTCCACTGCATGTGCCGCGTGGACACTTCGATTTCGCAGCCGCCAATACGCCCCAGCGCCGACACGCGATTGAGCAGCTCGGTGCGCCAGCGGATCAGCGCGTCGGTCTGGTGTTGTTCGGTGATGTTCTGCACCTGGCCGAGCAGGCGCTTGGGCTGCCCTTCCATGTCCAGCAGCGGCTGCATCCACAGGCGCAGGTGCTGCGAGGGCTCGCTGCCACGGGTCAGTTCCAGGTCCAGGTTGGCCGCCCGGCCGTCGCGCCACAGGCGACGCCATGCAGCGCGCAGCGCACCGCGCGAGCGCGGATGCAGTTGCTTCAGCCAGCGCCGCTGGCCGGGCACGCTGCCCTGCTCCAGCGCCAGCAGCGAGCGCAGCTCCGGCGACCACCAGAACCGGTGGTTCTGCGGATCGAACGACCAGCTGCCCATGCTGGCGATGCGCTGGGCCTCGCTCAGGTGCAGCTGCTGTTCCTGCAGCAGTGCTTCCAGCTGCTTCTGCTGTTCGATATCGGTATGGGTGCCGACCATGCGCAGCGGCTGGCCGTCGGCGGTACGCGCCACCACCCGGCCGCGATCCAGCACCCAGCGCCAATGGCCATCGCCCTGGCGGAAGCGGAACTGCGCGCTGTACTGCTCGCTGTGCCCGCGCAGGTGCTCGTCCAGCACCGCGCGCACATCGGCGATATCGTCCGGGTGGACCCGGCCCAGCATCTCGGTAGCGCTTTCGTCGCCAAGGGCGGGCGTGCGCAGCACGCGGTCGGTGGGAATATCCCAGTCCCACAGGCTGTGGCCAGCACTTTCCAGGGCCAGTGCCCAGCGCCCGCCGCCGGTCAGTGGTACCGGTTCAGGCACGCTGAGGGTGAAGGCCAGCAGGTTGCCGCTGCCATCGTGCACGGCGCGCAGGTGGCCGTCGTAGTGCCCCTGCGGCCCGCCGGGCAGCGAGCACGGCACGATGCCGCCGTCGGCCGCCAGCAGGCGCAGGTCTTCCAGCATGGGGGCATAGGCCGCCAAGGTGGCCGGCAGCCCATGTTCGCGCGCGGCCGGATTGGCCGCCAGCGGGCGGCCACTGCGGTCGACGATGACCAGTGCCGACGCGAGCGGATGCTGCAGCAGGCTGGCGATGATCCCTTGGTCCACGCGATCTAGCTCCGGAAAGACGCGCCCGACAGCGGGGCATGCAGTCCTTAACGGCCCGCCGCAGGGATAATTGAGTGGCCATCGCACACCCGCGCGGTAAGATGGCTGGCGCCCCTCCTTACTGCCCCTGTCCATGCCCGCAGACCCAACCGGCACCGACCCAGATTCCGCCCTGCGGATGGCGCAGTCGTTGCGGCGCGACCGCCGCCGGGTGGTGCTGAGCTATCTGATGATGGCCCTGGCCTGGATCATTGCCTCCGACGGCGCGGTGAACGGGTTCGTGCTCGATCCGCAGCAGGCCGCCTTCTGGCAGAGCGTGAAGGGCGCGTTCTTCGTCTTCGCCAGCGCGGGCCTGCTCTACCTGCTGCTGCGACCCCTGGCCGAGCACGTGCTGGCCACCCATGCGCGGCTGCAGATGTCCGAGACCCGCCTGCGGCAGATGTTCGAGGGCAACCCCGGGCCGATCCTGGTGTACGACCTGGACAGCCTGGCCATCCTCGATGCCAATCCCGCGGCATGCCTGGCCTTCGGCTGGGAGCGCGAGGAACTGCTGGCCCGCACCATCGAGATCCTGTGGCCGCCCGGCCAGGACCAGGCGCTGCAGACCAAGCTGGAGGCGATCCGCGAAGCGCCCGAGCAGCTGTGCATCCTGCGCGCGCAGCTGCAGCTGCGTGATGGCAGCCTGCGGCAGATGGAGCTGCGGTCCAATGCCATCGACTATGACGGCCACAACGCCCGCCTGCTGATCGCCATTGATCGCACCGCTGAAGACCTGGCGCAGCTGCGCCGTGACCAGGCGCTGGCGCGGGTGGAGGAGGCCCACGAGCTGGCGCGCATCGGTGCCTGGGAACTGGACCCCGCCAGCGGCCTGGGCCGCTATTCCAACCAGGTCTACCATCTGCTGGGGCGGCGCCCGCCCGAGGCCCGGCGCTGGCACCGCTTTGACGAACTGCTGGTGCCGGCCGACCCGGCCACTGCCGCGCAGACCGAGCAGCTGTTGGCCGACCTGTGCGCTGGCGAACCGGTCCAGGTGGACGTGCTGCTGCCGCTGCTGGCCATGGATGGGCGCGCCCTGATGGTGCACCTGCGCGCGACCAGTGGCCGCGACGAAGCCGGCCGCGAACGCGTGCTGGGTACGCTGCAGGACGTGACCGAGCGCGAGCAGTCGCGGCGCCTGCTGCGTGAGCGCGAAGAACAGTTCCGCGAGCTGGTGCGGGTGCTGCCCGACGGCGTGGTGATCCTGTCCGAAGAACATGTGCTGTATGCCAATGCGTGGGCCGCGGCGCTGTTCGGCTATGGCAGCCATGCCCTGCTGGGCGAGCCGCTGTCGGCGCTGGTGAACGGCGCCGATCTGCAGCGGGTGCGCGCCCAGTTGCGGGCCGGCCAGCCGCAGCACAGCCCGGGCCACAGCAGCGTGGCGGTCATGCAGCGCGCCGACGGCCGCCACTTCCATGCCGGCCTGGCGGTGGGTGAGGTGCGCTACGGTGGCCGCGACTGCAAGCTGCTGATCGTGCGTGACCTGAGTGAAGCCGAACGCACCCGCAGCGCGCTGGAAAACAGCAACCGCGAACTGCAGGCCATGGCCGGGCGCCTGTTCTCGCTGCAGGAAGACGAGCGCCGGGCGATCTCGCGCGACCTGCACGATGACATCGGCCAGGCGATCACCGCCATGAAGCTGTCGGCCTATGCCGCGCAGGACGAACAGGACCCCGCCCGCCGCGGCGAGGACCTTGCGCAGATCGTCAGCCTGGCCGACACCACCGTGGCCAAGCTGCGCGACATCTCCACCCTGCTGCGCCCGCCACAGCTGGATGCGCTGGGCCTGGAAGCCGCGCTGAGCTGGCAGGCGCGGGTGCTGTTCCGCTCGTCGCCGGTGGAGCTGCTGGCCGACATCGACGCCCTGCCCACCCGCCCGGACAACAGCATCGAACAGGCCTGCTTCCGCATTGCGCAGGAAAGCCTGACCAATGCCCTGCGCCACGCGCGCGCCAGCCAGGTGCAGCTGCAGCTGCGCGACCTGGGCCAGCGCGGACTGCACCTGCAGATCCGCGATGATGGCGAGGGCTTCGACCCCGATGGTCCGCGCGGCCTGGGCCTGATCGTGATGCGCGAGCGCGCGCAGAGCGTGGGCGGCCACGTGCATATCGCTTCGGCGCACGGCGCCGGCACCCTGGTCGACGTCCACCTTCCTTACCAGGCCGCCATGACGGCGGCCGTCGAGTCTCCGGAACACTGAACCATGTGGAACCCCAACCTGCCCCCGGTCAGCATTGACGACGCCCCCGACCGGCTGGGCGCCGGCAACCCCGAACTGCAGGCCATGGTGGCCGAGGCGGCCTCTGGCGGCACCCCGCTGATGCTGATGCACGTGGACATCGACCACTTCGCTTCGGTGAACGAGAACATGAGCGCCGAAGTGGGCGATCAGGCGCTGGTGCTGGTGGCCCAGCGGCTGCAGTCGTACCTGCGCGGGCGTGGCAAGCTGTGGCGGCACGGCAGCGATGAGTTCCTGATTGCCGTACCGCGCACCGCCGACCTGCCGTTGCCAGAAGACTTTGCCGAAGAGATCCGCCAGCAGATGGAGCTGCCGCTCTCCGTGCTGCCGTACACCCTGTTCATGACCGGCAAGCTGGGCGTGAGCCTGTGCCCGGAACATGCCAGCAGTGCGTCGCGGCTGCTGGACCACGCTGAGGATGCGCTCTACCAGGCGGCCCGCGAAGGCGGCAACGCGGTGCGCATCCACGCAGTGGACACCCCGCCCAGCGCGCACAGTGAAAGCATCATTGCCCGGCAGATCGTCGATGCCATTCCCAATGGCGAACTGAAGCTGCGCTACCAGCCGCTGGTGAGCGCACGCGATGGCCACGTGGTGGGCATGGAAGCGCTGTTGCGCTGGCAGTCGCCCACCCTGGGCATGCTGGTACCGGAACGCTTCATGCGCACCGCCGAGCGGCTGGGCATCATCGTGCAGATCGGCACCTGGGTGCTGGAAGGCGCACTCAAGCAGGCGCGCCTGTGGCGCGACCAGGGCTTTGACGATTTCACCATTGCGGTGAACGTGTCCACCCTGCAGCTGCTGCGCCCGAACTTCTTCGCCGAGGTGATGTCGTTGATGCAGGCCGCCGGCGTGCCGGCGCACATGCTGACACTGGAGATCAACGAAAGCGCGCTGACCAACAACGTCAATTTCGTGCACGAAACCTTGGCCAACCTGCGCAATGAAGGCATCAGCCTGAGCCTGGACAACTTCGGCACCGGCGATTCCAGCCTGAGCGCGCTGGTTCGCTACCCGGTGGACAAGCTGAAGATCGACCGCAGCTTCATCAAGAGCGCCCCGGCCGGTAACCGCGAGGCGGCCATTGCCCGCGCGATCATCGCCATGGGCCACCAGCTGGGCATGACGGTCATTGCCAACGGCGTGGAATCACAGGCCCAGCTGGGCTTCCTGCGCCGCAACGACTGCGATGTGTTCCAGGGCTATCTGTTCGGCGAGCCGATGTCGGCCGATGCCGCCGGCATGACCCTGCGCCGCCGCTACCTGCGCCCGGAAGCCTTCGCCGAAACGCGCCCCGACCGCACCCTGCTGCTGCTGGATGACGAGGAAAACGTGCTGCGTTCGCTGGTGCGCCTGTTCCGCCGCGATGGCTACCGCATCCTGGCCGCCGGCAACGTGCGCGACGCCTTCGATCTGCTGGCGATCAACGACGTGCAGGTGATCCTGTCCGACCAGCGCATGAGCGACATGAGCGGCACCGAATTCCTGGGCCGAGTGAAGATGCTGTACCCGGACACGATCCGGCTGGTGCTGTCCGGCTACACCGATCTGAACACGGTGACCGATGCGATCAACCGCGGTGCGATCTATCGCTTCCTGACCAAGCCGTGGAACGATGATGAGCTGCGCAAGCACATCCACCAGGCGTTCCGCACGTACGAAGAGCAGCGCCGCAGCAATGCAGGCCCGGCGCTGGCCGAGCCGCTGGAAGGTGGCGAGGATCGTTCGCCGTTGCGTTGATTACGGCCGCCGGGCACGGCCCGGCGCTACCGGAACACGTGGGTAGCGCCGGGCCATGCCCGGCGAAGGGCGGTCGAAGGTCAGCGCGGCTGCTTGATCGGCAGCACCACGCGGAAGCGCGAGCCCACGCCCGGGGTGCTGTCCAGATCGATGCGGCCGTGGTGCTTGTTGATGATGCTGTAGGAAATCGACAGGCCCAGCCCGGTGCCACTGCCCACCGGCTTGGTGGTGAAGAACGGATCGAAGATGCGCTGGCGCAGTTCCGGCGAGATGCCTCCGCCGGTGTCTTCAAACTCCACCCACACGGTCTCGCCATCCACGCCGGTGCGCACGGTGATGGTGCCGCGCTCGGCAATGGCATGGCCTGCGTTGAGCAGCAGGTTCATGTACACCTGGTTCAGTTCCGACGGCAGGCATTCCACCAGCGGCAACTGGCCGAACTGGCGTTCCAGGGTGACCTTGTACTTGAGCTCGTTCCAGATGATGTTGATGGTCGATTCAAGGCCGGCATGCAGGTCCACCAGCTTCCACGACTCGTCGCGGCCGGAGTACGAAAAGTCCTTCAGGTCGCGCACGATGCGGGTCACCCGCTCGATGCCTTCGCGTGATTCGGCCATCAGCTGCGGCAGATCCCGGCTGATGAAATCGATGTCCAGGCGGTCACGGATATCGTCGATTTCCGGAATCAGCGCCTTCGGATCGGGCGCACGCAGGGCGCGTTCGTAGGCTTCGATCACCGTGAACAGACTGCGCAGGTATTCCTGCAGGCTGCCCAGGTTGGAGTGCACGTAACCGATGGGATTGTTGATCTCGTGCGCCACACCAGCGGCCAGCTGGCCGATGGAAGCCATCTTTTCCGACTGCAGCAGCTTTTCCTGGGTGCCGTTCAGACGCAGGTACGCCTGGCGCAGTTCGGCATGGCGCTGCTGCAGCTCGCGTTCGTAGTCTTCCTGCCCTTCAATGCGCTGGAACAGCGCCAGGTAGTGGCTCTGGCCGCCCTCGCCATGGTGGTACAGATGGGCGATGACCACGCCCTCGCCCAGCGGCAGGCTGCCACTCCAGGCACCCTGCTGCCGGGCCTGTTCAAGGGCATCAGGCGGCAGCAGTTCGCGCAGGCGCTGGGCCGGTGCGGCCGCACTGTCGGCGTTGCCCAGCAGGTGCTGGGCGGCCGGATTGGCCAATGCCACCTGCCCGTCTGCGGTGAACAGCAACAGCCCTTCGCGCAGGCGTTCCAACAGGGCCTGCAGCACGGGCTGGGAAGGAAGGGGGGCGGTAACCAGGGCGTTGGCGGCGGACACGTCGACTCGGGGGCTTGCGAACAGGCGCCCAATATACGCGCTCCGGCTGCGGGTCACAGCCCGCCCGGTGGCGGCCAGTGGCCGCCGGGGAATCAGGCGACGGCCAGCGGCCGACGCGCAGTGACGGTGTGCGACTGGCCCTTGGCGTCGTAAGCCGAGGCGTCTTCGGTGCGGCCGAGCTGGCGCAGCGCCCAGTTGACCTCGCGGCGGCGGCGCGACAGCAGCACGCCGTTGGCGCGGTTGCGCTCGGCCAGTTCCTGCAGCTGTTCGCCCTGCCCGACCGGCGGCGTGCCTTCCAGCGCACGCAGCGCTTCCAGCTTGGCCCCGGTGGCGCGGATCAACGCATGCACGTCGTGCTCGACCAAGGCCTGGCGTTCAACGTCCAGGGCCTCGGCAAGGCGCTGCAGCGGCTCGCTCATGGCCGCGCTCATCCCTGCAGCTGCTGGTCCAGCTCGAGCATGCGCGAAGCAATCGCGTCCGGATTGATCTTGTAGGTGCCGTTCTGCAGCGATTCGCGCACTGCGGCCACGCGCTGGGCGTCGATCGCCGGGGCGGTGCTCAGGTCGCGTTCGATGGCCTGCAGGTTGGTGGCTTCGCCGGTCAGGCGCAGGCTGTCAGCTGCTTCCACCGGGCGGGCAGCCGAATCGCTGCTGACGCCGGGCTTGATGGCCGGGGTCGTCACGCCGCGCAGGGCCTGCGGGATCTGCAGATTGCCGTCGATTTTCTGGCTCATGGGGTGTCCTGGAGTTGCCGTACACAAGGGATAACGGCCGCTGGGCCGTGATCTTTAGGGATTTTCCAAACTTTTTCAACGCGCCACGATTACGTCACCGGCCGCATCCACCACGCCCTGCACGATGCGGCGGGTGGACAGGTTTTCGACCGAAACGCGGTCGTTGTGCCCGGCATCGCCCAGGGCGCGGCCGGCAATACGTACTTCCACGGCGCCGGTGCGGGCGACCAAGGCCACATTGTCTCCGCGCTTGATGAGACGCTGTGCCAGAAGATCATTGCCCGACAACAGGCTGCCGGCCGCCAGCGGACGGCGCGCAATGCGCCCCACCGCCGCGGCCGGGTCGGCCAGCACGGCGCCGGCAATACGGGCGGCGTCACGCTGGGCAGTGCTGATATCGGCCGCGCTGATGGTTTCTCCAGTGGCGATGCCACGGGTCAGCACCAGCACGGTCTGGTTGTGCCGTACCTTCACCGGCACGAACAGGCGCCAGCCGCCCGCATCGGGGCAACTGACCTCGACAGTGGTGTTGGCGGTGGGCTGCACCGCCAGCGGCTTGCCACACTGCGGCAGGCGCAGCGCATCGGCCACGATGGCCTCGCCTTCGCTGCCGGCCGCCAGGGTGGACAGCGCTGCGGCACGAATGCTGGCCACCGGCTGCCACTGCGCGGCCTGCGCCCACGGCGCGGCCATCGCGAGCGCGGCGGCTACTAGTAATGTCATCCGGCACATGGCGCCTCCTGGGTTCGCTGGGACCTGGCCCGGAAGGATGCAAGCGCTGTGCCAGCCCACCTCTGCAGCGTCGAGCGTGCTCGACGTCCGGCTTTTGTAGCGTCGAGCTTGCTCGACGTCCTTCTGTAGAGTCGAGCCGTGCTCGACTGCACGGCACATCAGTCGAGCATGGCTCGACTCTACAAGAGGCGGAAGTCGAGCAAGCTCGACGCTACGACCGCGGGGTGTCGGCATCACATGACCCTCAAGTTCGGCGGGCACCACGCCGATACAGCAGCCATGTCCCATGACCTGCTCAACCGGATCGACCAGCGGACCCGACTGGCCGGCCACAATCGCCTGGCGCTGCTGCTGTTCCGTCTCGGCGGACGTCAGCTTTTTGGCGTCAATGTCTTCAAGGTGCAGGAAGTGCTGCGCCGGCCCGAGCTGTTCCAGGTGCCCGGCCTGCCCGGCCAGTTCGCCGGCGTGGCCGACGTGCGCGGCCGCTCGGTGCCGGTACTGGACCTGGGCCTGGCCATCGGCCACCCCGAGCGTGAACCGGATGCGGACACCGCGCCGGGCTACCTGGTGGTGACCGAGTTCAACCGCTCCATCCAGGGCTTCCTGGTGAGCGGGGTGGAACGCATCGTGAACATCGCGGTGGAGGACATCCACCCACCGCCGGAGCTGGGCGCCGAATCGAGCTACCTGACCGCGGTGACCCGCTTCCAGGGCGAGCTGATCCAGGTGATCGACGTGGAAAGCGTGCTGGCCGACATTGCCCAGGTGCGCGGTGAAGCCGTGCTGGACCCGGCCATGGCCATGCCTGCCGACGCGCCGCAGCTGCAGGTGCTGGTGGTGGACGACTCGCGGGTGGCCCGCCAGCAGATCCGCAGCGTGCTGGACCAGTTGGGCGTAGGCGCCACCCTGCTGTCCGACGGCAAGCAGGCGCTGGACCACCTGCTGCAGATCCACGCTTCGGGCGAAAACCCGGCCGAACGCTACGCCATGGTCATTTCCGATATCGAAATGCCGGCCATGGACGGCTATACGCTGACGACAGAAATCCGGCGCCACGCCGGGCTGTCCGGGCTGTATGTGCTGCTGCACACCTCCCTGTCGGGCGTATTCAACAATGCGATGGTCGAACGCGTGGGCGCCAATGCCTTCGTGGCCAAGTATTCGCCGCACGAACTGGCGGACTTCGTGCTGGACCGCCTGCGCAAGGTGGCCATGGCGGCGTAAGGCCGCCACGCGGGGTCGGATCCCCGCAGGGGCTCTGACCCCTTCACGCCTCCCCTGTCCCAATGGGGTCAGAGCCCCTGCGGGGATCTGACCCCTTCACGCCAATGCCTTCGTGGCCAAGTATTCGCCGCACGAACTGGCGGACTTCGTGCTGGACCGCCTGCGCAAGGTGGCCATGGCGGCGTAAGGCCGCCACGCGGGGTCGGATCCCCGCAGGGGCTCTGACCCCTTCACGCCTCCCCTGTCCCAATGGGGTCAGAGCCCCTGCGGGGATCTGACCCCGTCGCGCTTCCCCTGCCCTGTTGGGATCGGATCCCCGCAGGGGCTCTGACCCCAGCGCGCTTTTGGCACACCGCTTGCAGCTTCCCGGGCAACGTTCCTGTGGGAGTGCATCGTGCGCAACCTGATTACCGATTACCTGGGCGTCCACGCCCAGGCCATGCCGTTGCGCGAACAGCGCATGAAGCTGATCGCCAGCAACCTCGGCAACGCCGACACCCCCGGCTACAAGGCCCAGGACCTGGACTTCGATGCCGCCCTGCGCCACGCCCAGGGCCTGGATGCCAACGGTCTGATGACCACCACCAACGAGCAGCACTACGAAATCAGTAGTGGCCTGAACCCGTTCCAGGTGGCCCGTGAAGGGGTGCAGCCCAGCCTGGACGGCAACACCGTCGACCCCGATGCAGAGCGCGCCGCCTATGGCCGTGCTGCCCTGGAATACCGCGCCTCGCTCAGCTTCGTCGAAAGCAAGGTGCGTTCCATGCTGACCGCGATCACGGGGCAATAAGCCATGAGCAATCTGCCGATCTTCGATATCGCCGGTTCCGCGCTGCAGGCGCAGTCGGTGCGCATGAGCACCATCGCCTCCAACCTGTCCAACGCAGACAGCATCGCCGGCTCGGCCGACGCGGTGTACAAGCCGCTGGAGCCGATCTTCCAGGCCGTCACCAGCAAGACCGATCCGAATGTCACCTCGGTGAAGGTGAAGGAAATCAGCCAGAGCGAAGCAGCGCCGATCAAGCGCTACGAGCCTGGCCACCCGCTGGCCGACGCCGAAGGCTACATCTACCAGCCCGACGTGGACCCGGTGGCGCAGATGGTCAACCTGATCTCGACCTCGCGCAATTACCAGGCCGGCGTGGAAATGCTGACCACCGCCAAGGAACTGGCCCTGGCCACCCTGACCATGGGCCGCTGAGGCCCGCTGTACCGGATACCGCCATGACCACCGCCGTCAACAACCAGACCAACCAGGACGTCTACGCCGCCCTTGGCCTGAACGCCCCCAACAGCACCAACACCAAGAAAAAGAACACCCTGGACCAGGCCGATTTCCTGCGCCTGATGACCGAACAGCTGCAGCACCAGGACCCGCTGAAGCCGATGGACAACACGCAGATGGTCGCGCAGATGGCGCAGATGTCCACTGTGCAGGGCATCACCGATCTGAACACCACCGTGCAGGGCTTCCAGGCGTCCATGGCCAGCGACCAGGTGCTGCGTGGCGCCGCGCTGGTTGGCCACGAAGTGCTGGTGCCTTCCGAGAAGCTGGTGCTGGAAGAGGAAGGTGATGTGAGCGGCACCGTCGCTGCACCTGCCGCTGGCATCGTCACTGTCGACGTGACCGACGCCAACGGCGCCAAGGTGACCTCGATCAGCGTGGAAGCCAAGGCCGCCGGTGAAGTCGCATTCCAGTGGGACGGCAAGGATGCCAACGGCAACCGCATGGCGCCGGGCAAGTATTCCATCGTCGCCAACCACGTCGACACCGCCGGCACCAGCACCAAGCTGTCCACCTATGTGCAGGCGCCGGTTGAAAGCGTGACCGTCGGCTCTGACGGCCTGTACCTGAACCTCAAGGGCCTGGGCACGGCCCCGATCGACTACGTGCTCCGCGTCAGCTGAGCCGCACACCCCGCATCTACCAGGAGCATCCCATGGGCTTCAACATTTCGCTGTCCGGCATCAATGCCGCCAACTCCGACCTGAGCGTCACCGCCAACAACGTCGCCAACGCCAACACCACCGGCTTCAAGGAATCGCGCGCCGAGTTCGCCGATCTATTCTCGGCCACCAGCTATGGCCTGGCCAAGAACCAGGTGGGTTCGGGCGTGCGCGTCTCCAATGTCGCCCAGCAGTTCATCCAGGGCAACAACGAACAGACCGGTCGCGGCCTGGACATGGCGATTTCCGGCGAAGGCTTCTTCACCATGAACATGAATGGTGCGCGGGTCTATTCGCGCGCCGGCAACTTCCAGACCGATCCGGCCGGCTATGTCGTCAACCCGCAGGGCGCGCGCCTGCAGGTGTTCGCGCCGAACGCCGATGGCACCAACTTCGATGCCGGCCGCCTGGTGGATCTGCAGCTGCTGACCACCGACAGCCCGCCCAAGCAGACCAGCGAAGTAAAGGTGGGCTTCACCCTGCCGGCCAACGCCAAAGTGCCGACGGTGAACCCGTTCGACCCCACCGACTCCAACAGCTACAACCATTCCAGCGGCGGCATTACCGTGTATGACTCGCTGGGCGTCAGCCACACCCAGGTGTCCTACTTCGAAAAGCTGGCCGGTGTGAACCAGTGGCGCGTGCACAACTACGTCGATGGCGTGGCGGCAGGGACGCCGACCGACCTGACCTTCGACAACGCCGGCAAGTTGACGTCGCCCACCAATGGCCAGATCAGCCTGGGCACCTTCACCCCGCCGACCGGCGCTGGCGCGCTGAACATGACGCTGGACGTGTCCGGTTCGACCCAGTACGGCGAGAAGTTCGCCCTGCGCAACACCCAGCAGGATGGCTACGCGGCCGGCAAGCTCAACGAGGTCACCGTGTCGGAAACCGGCGTGGTGTTCGCCCGCTATTCCAATGGCGATGACAAGGCACTGGGCCAGGTGGCACTGACCACCTTCAACAATACCCAGGGCCTGGAGCAGAAGGGCAACAACCTGTGGGTGGAGACCTTTGATTCGGGCACCCCGCGCACCAGCCCTCCGGACACCTCGAACATGGGCAAGATCCAGGCCGGCGCGCTGGAATCGTCCACCGTGGACCTGACCGAGCAGCTGGTGAACATGATCGTGGCGCAGCGCAACTTCCAGGCCAACGCGCAGATGATCACCACGCAGGACCAGATCACCCAGACCGTCATCAACATCCGTTGATGACCTGCTGACCCTGTCACGGAACTCCCCGCATGGATAAAGCCCTTTACGTGGCGATGACCGGTGCCCGCGCCTCCCTGCAGGCGCAGGGTACGCTCAGCCACAACCTCGCCAACTCGGACACCCCCGGCTTCAAGGAAGCGCTGGCCAACACCGAAGCCTTCCCGATCCGTGGGCAGGGCTACGCCTCGCGGGTGGATGCGCTGCACGTCGACGCCGGCTTCAACCGCAGCGCCGGCGCGCAGCACATCACCGGCAAGCCGCTGGACCTGTCGTTGCAGACCGGCACCTGGCTGGCTGTGCAGGCCACCGATGGCAGCGAAGCCTATACCCGGGGTGCCGCGCTGTCGGTCACCCCCAACGGCCAGCTGGTGACGTCCAGCGGCCGTGCGGTGCTGGATGACAACAACAATCCCATCGCCATTCCGCCCTACCAGGCGATGGAAGTGGGCAACGACGGCACGATCTCGATCATTCCGCAGGGCGAAGGCCCGCAGACCATGGCAATGATCGGCCGCATCAAGATCGTGCAGGCGCCGGACGAACGGCTGGAGCGTGGCCTGGATGGCCTGTTCCGCAACACCGACCCGCAACAGCCCTTCGCCCAGGCGCAGGGCGCCACCGTGCACAGCGGCCAGCTGGAGGGCAGCAACGTGGATGCCGCCGGTGCCTTGGTGCAGATGATCCAGCTGCAGCGCCAGTACGAAATGCAGGTGCAGGTGATCAAGCACGGCGACGACAACGCGCGCAGCGCCAACAGCCTGCTGCGCCTGGGCGGCTGACGGAATTCCGGCGCCGGCATGGGCCGGCGTTGGCACACCGCTTGCACACCCTTCACCAACGGCCGCACCGCGCGGCCCGCTTCAGCCAGACAGGATTCCGAAGATGAACCAGGCATTGTGGATCGCAAAAACCGGACTGGATGCGCAGCAGACGCGCATGTCGGTGGTTTCCAACAACCTCGCCAATACCAACACCACCGGTTTCAAGCAGGACCGCGCCAGCTTCGAAGACCTGCTGTACCAACAGGTGCGCCAGCCCGGCGGCGCCAGTTCGGCACAGACGCAGCTGCCGACCGGCCTGCAGCTGGGTACCGGCGTGCGCGTGGTGGCTACCTCGAAGAACTTCGAACAGGGCAGCCAGCAGCAGACCGGCCGCGCGCTGGACGTGATGGTCAACGGCCGTGGCTTCTTCGAAGTGCAGCTGCCCGACGGTAGTTCCGCGTACACCCGTGATGGCTCGTTCAAGATCAACCAGGACAGCGAGCTGGTGACCAACACTGGATACCCGGTGCAGCCGGGCATCCAGATTCCCGAAGGCGCGCAGTCGGTCACCATCGGCAGCGACGGGACCATCAGCGTGAAGATGGCCGACGACGCTGCATCGGTGGAAGTGGGCGCGCTGACCCTGACCGATTTCGTGAACCCGGCCGGCCTGCAGGCCCGCGGCGAAAACCTGTTCCTGGAAACCACGGCATCGGGCCCCGCACAGAACGGCAACCCCGGCCTGAACGGTCTGGGCACCGTGGTGCAGGGTGCGCTGGAAGGCAGCAACGTGAACGTGGTGGAAGAGCTGGTGTCGATGATCGAAACCCAGCGCGCCTACGAAATGAACGCCAAGGCCATTTCCACCACCGACGCCATGCTCGGCTACCTGAACCAGAACGTCTGACCGCAACCACCGGGATACCGCCATGTCGCCCTTCTCTACCCTCGCCCGCACCGCGCTGTGCTGCGCCGTAACCGCCCTGCTGGGCGGCTGCGTGATTGCCGGCGACGTGCGCCCCTACCCCGCCATGGCCCCGGTGCAGCCGATCGTGCCGATGCAGGCCGCGCCCACCGCCGGCGCCATCTATGCCGCCGGCCCGACGCTGAACCTGTATGCCGACCGCCGCGCCCGCGATGTGGGTGATCTGCTGACCATTACCCTGCTGGAAAACACCACCGCGCAGACCAGTGCCAACACCGCCACCAGCAAGGAATCGGGCCTGACCATCGGCTCGCCTTCGCTGTTCGGCGCACCGGTCACCCTGGGCGGCAAGGACATCCTGAGCGCCAGCGCCAATGGCGAGCGCGAGTTCACCGGCAAGGGCAACAGCGCGCAGAGCAACCGCCTGCAAGGCAGCGTGACCGTCACGGTGGTGCAACGCCTGCCCAACGGCAACCTGGTGGTGCAGGGGCAGAAGAACCTGCGCCTGAACCAGGGCGACGAACTAGTGCAGGTGCAGGGCATCGTGCGCCCCGGCGACATCAACCAGGACAACACGGTGCCTTCCAGCCGCGTGGCCGAGGCCCGCATCGTCTACGGCGGCCGTGGTGCCGTGGCGCAGTCCAACGCCATGGGCTGGCTGAGCCGCTTCTTCAATTCGGCGCTGGCGCCGTTCTGAGTACTGTCATGAAACTCTTCTCATCTTCTTCCTGGCAGCGACGCATGGCGTCGCTCTACGGAGCATTCTTCCTGCTGCTGGCCGTGGCGGCCCCCGCCAGTGCCGAGCGCATCAAGGACCTGGCCCAGGTGGGCGGCGTGCGCGGCAACGCGCTGGTTGGCTATGGCCTGGTGGTGGGTCTGGATGGCAGCGGCGACCGCACCAGCCAGGCGCCGTTCACCGTGCAGAGCCTGAAGAACCTGCTGGGCGAGCTGGGCGTGAACGTGCCGGCCAACGTGAACCCGCAGTTGAAGAACGTCGCCGCCGTGGCCATCCACGCCGAGCTGCCGCCGTTCGCCAAGCCCGGCCAGCCGATCGACATCACCGTGTCTTCCATCGGCAACGCCGTATCGCTGCGCGGCGGCTCGCTGCTGATGGCACCGCTGCGCGGTGCCGACGGCCAGATCTATGCCATCGCCCAGGGCAACCTGATCGTGGGCGGCTTCGGTGCGCAGGGCAAGGATGGTTCGCGCGTGTCGGTGAACGTGCCCAGCGTGGGCCGCATTCCCGGCGGCGCCACCGTTGAACGTGCCCTGCCCGATGTGTTCGGCGCCAATGGCGAGATCACCCTGAACCTGCACAACAACGATTTCACCACCGTCTCGCGCATGGTCGGTGCGCTGAACAATGCCTTCGGTGAGGGCGCCGCGCGTGCGGTGGATGGCGTGACCGTGGCCGTGCGTGCGCCCACCGACCCCGGTGCCCGCATCGGTCTGCTGGCCCGCATTGAAAACCTGGAACTGACCCCGGGCAGCGCGCCGGCCAAGGTGGTGGTCAATTCGCGCACCGGCACCGTGGTGATCGGCCAGCAGGTGCGCGTGGGCCCGGCGGCGATCTCGCATGGCTCGCTCACCGTCACCATCCAGGAAAACGCCAACGTCAGCCAGCCCAACGCGTTGGCCGGTGGCCAGACCGTAGTGACCCCGCAATCGACCATTACCGCCACCAACGATGGCAGCCGCATGTTCAAGTTCAGCGGTGGCACCAGCCTGGACGAGATCGTGCACGCGGTGAATGCGGTCGGTGCCGCGCCGGGCGACCTGATCGCGATCCTGGAAGCCCTGAAACAGGCCGGTGCGCTGAGCGCCGAGCTTGAGGTGATCTGACATGCGTATCACCCCCGCCCTTGAGCTGCACCCGACGCAGCAGAACGATCCGGCCAAGATCGACAAGGTCGCACGCCAGCTGGAAGGCCAGTTCGCGCAGATGCTGGTGAAGAGCATGCGCGATGCCAGCTTCGGCGATTCGCTGTTCCCGGGTGAAAACAAGGTCTTCCGGGACATGTACGACCAGAAGATTGCCGAGACCCTGACCCGCGGCAAGGGCCTGGGCCTGCACGAAACCATCGCCCGCCAGTTGTCTGGCAACCAGGGCGATGCCCCGGCGCTGGACACCCGCGTGGACCCGGCCAAGGCCAGCCGTGCTTACCAGTTGAACGCGCCGGCGCAGGCGCCGTCGCTGCCGCTGGAAGACGCCAGCAACGCACTGCGCATCCTGCAGCAGATGTCCGCAGGCGTGCAGGACGGCGCGCAAGCGTCGGTGGCACCGATGGAACAGGCGCTGGACCTGATTGCCGGCCGCGAAAGCAGCAGCGCGCACCGTGCGCTGGGCACCGAGGATCCGTACGCCAGCAACATTGGTGGTGCCGATTGGGCCGCCGCCAGCGACCAGTGGGCGCCCACAGCCAGCAACCGTGGCAGTACCGGCACCGCCGCCGACGCACTTGCCAGCCGTACCGCGGTGGCCCAGCTGGGCGCACACACGCCGGAAGGCTTCGTGGCCAGCATCTGGCCGCATGCACAGAACGCGGCCAAGGAACTGGGCGTGGATGCCCGCGCCCTGGTGGCCCAGGCCGCGCTGGAAACCGGCTGGGGCAAGCGCCAGATCAAGCATGCCGACGGCAGCACCTCGCACAATCTGTTCGGCATCAAGGCCACCGGCTGGAAAGGCCAGAGCGCGGTGGCCGGCACCCACGAATACGTGGATGGCGTGCGCCGTAACGAAACCGCCAGCTTCCGCGCCTACAGCTCACCGGCGGAAAGCTTCGCCGATTACGTGCGCCTGCTGAAGACCAGCCCGCGCTACCAGCAGGCCCTGCAGGCCGGCACCGATGTGCAGGGCTTCGCCCGTGGCCTGCAGCGTGCCGGCTACGCAACCGACCCGAGCTACGCCGCCAAGATCGCCGCCATTGCCGGTGGCCAGACCATCGAACGCGCGGTTGCCGCGGTGACCGATGCCGGCGCCCGCCTTGGCCAGACCTTCGCCAGCACCGCAACCGCGGCGCTGGGTATCACCCGCCGTTGAGGAACCCCATGTCCAGCGTCCTTTCCACCGGTACCAACGCCCTGCTCGCCTTCCAGCGTGCCCTGGCGACGACCAGCCACAACGTCGCCAACATCAACACGCCCGGTTACAGCCGGCAGAAGGTCGACTTTGCAACCGCCACCCCGCAGAACTTCGGGTATGGCGAGGTTGGCAACGGTACCCGCATCGTCGACATCCGACGCGCCGCCGACCAGCTGGCGATCTCGCGCCTGCTCGACAGCAGCGGCGAGCTGGCGCGGCTGCAGCAGCTTTCCACCATGGCCGACCGCGTCGATGCGCTGTTCTCGGACACCGCCACCAACGTGTCGGGCATGTGGTCGAACTTCTTCGACACCGTCAGCGGCCTGTCGTCCAACGCCGCCGGCACCGCCGACCGGCAGAACATGCTCGACAGCGCCAACGCACTGGCCAACCGCTTCCAGCAGCTCAACACCCACCTGAACAATCTCAATGGCGAGGTCAACAACGGCCTGATCGGCGGCGCCACCGAGGTCAACCGCCTGGCATCGGAGATCGCGCAGATCAACGGCGCCATCGGCACCAACATCGCCGGCGCCTCGCCGGACCTGCTGGACCGCCGCGACCAGCTGGTCGCGCAGCTGGTGGGCTACACCGGTGGCACCGCCGTCATCCAGGACGGTGGTTTCATGAACGTCTATACCGCCGGCGGCAACGCCCTGGTGGTGGGCACGACGGCGTCGAAGGTGACCACCGTCGCCGATCCGTACCAGCCCGAGCGGCTGCAGCTTGCCCTGCAGACCCAGAGTGGCACCATCACCCTGGACCCGAAGGCCGTCGGTGGCCAGATCGGTGGTCTGATGGAGTTCCGCGACACCGTACTGACCCCGGCGCAGGCCGAACTGGGCAAGATGGCCGTCGGCCTGGCCGAGACGTTCAACAGCAGCCACCGCAACGGCGTGGATCTGTATGGCCAGATGGGCGGTGACTTCTTCAATCTGGGTGCCCCGCGGGTCACCGGCAATACCGCCAACACCGGCACCGCGAGCATCAGCGCCAGCTACGGTGACCTGTCCAAGCTGGACGCCCAGAACATCGTGCTGAAGTACGACGGTACCCAGTGGCAGGCCAGCCGCGCCGATACCGGCGCCACCATTCCCATGACCGGCACCGGCACCGCTGCCGATCCGCTGGTGATCAGCGGTGTGGAACTGGTGGTGGGCGGAACCCCGGCCACCAACGATCGCTTCCTGCTGCAGCCCACCGCAGGCGTGGCCGGCAGCCTGAGCGTGGCAATCACCGATGCCTCGCGCATTGCCGCGGCGGCCGCGATCAAGGGCGCGGCTGCGCTGGCCAACACGGGCACCGGAAAGCTCAGCGGCGTGACCGTGACCGACGCCAGCAATGCCAATCTGCGCAATCCGGCAGCCATCGTGTTTACCTCGGCCACCACCTACACCATCGATGGCGGCGCGCCGCAGACCTACACCCCTGGCCAGACCATCAGCGCCAATGGATGGAGCTTCGTGCTGGATGGTGCGCCCAAGACCGGCGACACCTTCAACATCACCCCCACCCCTGCCGGCTCATCGGACAACAGCAACGCGATCGCCTTGTCCAAGGTGGAGGATGCCAAGGCATTCAACGGCGGCACGGTCACCCTCAACGGTGCATTGGGCGGGCTGACCACCCAGGTGGGCGCCGCCGCGCGTTCGGCCGAATACTCGCTCAGTGCCCAGCAGGTCATCACCGACCAGGCGCAGTCGGCACGCGATTCCATCTCCGGCGTCAACCTGGACGAAGAAGCCGCTGACATGCTTCGCCTGCAACAGGCCTACCAGGCGGCTTCACAGCTGATCTCCACCGCCGACAACATGTTCCAGACCATCCTGCAGGCGGTGCGCTGATGAACAACCGTATTTCCACCGGCATGATGTTCAGCCAGTCCGTGTCGCTGATGATGTCCAAGCAGGCAAAACTGAGCCACCTGGAACAGCAGATCGCCACCGGCAGCAAGATTGTCACCGCCAAGGACGACCCGGTGAACGCCGGCGCCGCCGTGGGGCTGGATCGCACCCTGGCGGCGCTGGAGCGCATGAAGCTCAACGCCGGCAACGTACAGAATCGACTGGGCGTGCAGGAAAACACTCTGGCCCAGGTGGGCGACATGATGGGCCGCATCAACGAGCTGACCATCTACGCCAACAATCCGGCGCTGGCCCCGGCCGACAAGCAGTCCATGGTGACCGAAATCAAGGCGATCCGGGACAACCTGCTGTCACTGGCCAACTCGAGCGATGGCACCGGCCGCTACCTGTTCGGCGGTACCAACGACAGCAACCCGCCGTTCTCGCAGGTGGGGGGCAGCGTTGTCTACAGCGGCGACCAGACCCAACGCCAGGTGGAAGTCGGCCCGGATACTTACGTGCGTGACGCACTGCCTGGCAGCGAGGTCTTCCTGCGTATCCCCACCGGCGACGGCTTCGTCGATGGTGGCCCGGCCGCTGGCAACACCGGTACCGGCGTGCTGACCAACATCACCCGTGATGGCACTGACAACTGGAACGGACAGGCCTTCAGCGTGCGCTTCACCGCTGCCGACACCTACGAGGTGCTGGATGCAGGCGGCACGTTGGTGGGCAATGGCACGATGAAGTCCGGCGATGATCTGGTGGTCAACGGTGTGCGCCTGCACATCGATGGCAAACCTGCCGCCGGTGACAGCTTCTCGGTCACCCCATCCAGCAGCCGCGACATCTTCGGCACGCTGGATTCGTTGATCGGCGCGCTGGAAGCCGACACGGGTACGCCGCAGACCCTGGCCGTACAGCAGAACGCGCTGCAGAGCAGCCTGCGCGATGTCGCCCGGGCCGCCGAGCGGATGATCGACGCCCGCGCCTCCGGCGGCGCACAGCTGAAAGCGCTGGACAACGCTGCGGACATGCGTGAATCCAATGGTGTAACCCTGAAGACCACCCTGTCGCAGATGCGCGACCTGGACTACGCCGACGCGCTGAGCCAGTACCAGCTCGAGAATACTGCGCTGCAGGCCGCGCAGACCCTGTTCGCACAGATGCAGCAGATGTCGCTGTTCAACAAGCTCGGCTGAGCCGACGGGGCCTGGCCCCCTCACCGCTGAACCCCGGAAGGCCGCGATGCCCAGCATCGCGGCCTTTTTCGTTTGCGTTACCGGTGCGCGGCAGCGCCGGGCCACGCCCGGCGAAACACATCGCCGTTCAGCTTCGCGCACCAGCGCCGATACCTCCACTGGCGCCGTTCGGAACCACCCCGACCGCCCTTTCCGGGGCCCGCCCCGCCCTGGACCAGGGCAGGCCAAACCCCGGAAAAAGCAGCCCCACGCGACGAATTACGGCCCCGACGAAATTCCCGCCTAAAGGTTGTTGACAAAGCGCCGTTATTCATTTGGCAACGGCGAAGCACACAGCCAAACAAAAGAAACAGGCGGCGCTTCGTTTCATTCACCAACGGGTTCCATATAAGAGGAGACGACCCCATGGCACAGGTAATCAACACCAATACGATGTCGCTCAACGCTCAGCGCAACCTGAGCACCAGCGGCAACTCGCTGGCCACCACCATCCAGCGCCTGTCGTCTGGTTCGCGCATCAACAGCGCGAAGGACGACGCCGCCGGCCTGGCGATCTCGGAGCGCTTCGGCACCCAGATCCGCGGCCTGGACGTGGCCATCCGCAACGCCAACGACGGCATCTCGCTGGCCCAGGTCGCCGAAGGTTCGCTGAGCGAAGTCGGCAACAACCTGCAGCGTATCCGCGAACTGGCCGTGCAGGCCTCCAACGCCACCAACTCGGCCAGCGACCGCAAGGCGCTGCAGGCCGAAGTGACCCAGCTGGTTTCGGAAGTGGACCGCGTTGCCAAGCAGAGCGACTTCAACGGCACCAAGCTGCTGGACGGCAGCTTCACCAGCCAGCTGTTCCAGGTGGGCGCCAATGCCGGCCAGGCGATCGCGATCAACAGCGTGGTCAACGCCAAGGCCGATGCGCTGGGCGCGGTCAACTTCGCAAACGCCTTCGTTGGCACCGCGCTGGCCACCGACAAGGCTGCTGCGGACACCACCTACTCGCAGCTGCAGGTCATCGTCACCCCGCCGGGCGGCAGCGCCACCACGGTCAACATCGGCGATATCTCGGTCAAGGCCGGTGAATCGATCAGCGCCGCCACCGCCGCCGCGATCAACAACAAGATCGGCGAAACCGGCGTGCTGGCCAAGGTCGACGCCGGGGTGATCAGCCTCAGCTCGGTCAAGGATGGCCAGACCTTCACCCTGGGTACCGCGGGCCCCGCTTCCACGGTCACCGGTGCGGTCCCGACCGATCTGGCCAACGTCGGCCTGACCCAGTCCAGCACCAACGGCGGCACCCTGACCGGCGTCACCAGCACCTTCGTCAAGGACCTGGACGTCAGCAGCGCCGAGGGCGCGCAGAAGGCCCTGTCCATCGTCGACAAGGCACTGGAGTCGGTGAACAGCGTACGCGCCGACCTCGGCGCCATCCAGAACCGCTTCACCTCGGTGGTGGCCAATCTGCAGACCTCCTCGGAGAACCTGTCCGCTTCGCGCAGCCGCATCCGCGATACCGACTTCGCCAAGGAAACCGCTGAACTGACCCGCACGCAGATCCTGCAGCAGGCCGGCACGGCGATGCTGGCCCAGGCCAACCAGGTACCCCAGAACGTGCTCAGCCTGTTGCAGCGCTGACATGAGCCGCCCCCGAAGCACGTCGGGGGCGTCTAACCCAACTCACGTGCAACCGCTCAAGGACCTCTCCTCATGGCACAAGTCATCAACACCAACACGATGTCGTTGAATGCTCAGCGTAACCTGAGCACCAGCGGCGCCTCGCTGGCCACCACCATCCAGCGCCTGTCCTCCGGTTCGCGCATCAACAGCGCCAAGGATGACGCCGCCGGTCTGGCGATCTCCGAGCGCTTTGGCACTCAGATCCGCGGCACCGACGTGGCCATCCGCAACGCCAACGACGGCATTTCGCTGGCCCAGGTCGCCGAAGGTTCGCTGACCGAAATCGGCAACAACCTGCAGCGTGTCCGCGAGCTGTCGGTGCAGGCCGCCAACGCCACCAACTCCTCCAGCGACCGCAAGGCACTGCAGGCCGAAGTGACCCAGCTGGTTTCGGAAATCGACCGCGTCGCCAAGCAGTCGGACTTCAACGGCACCAAGCTGCTGGACGGTTCATTCTCCAGCCAGCTGTTCCAGGTCGGCGCCAATGCGGGCCAGGCCATCGCCATCGACAAGACCATCGATGCCAAGGCCAATGCCCTGGGCGGCGCGCAGTTCGCCACCGGCGCCCTGGCTGTCACCGTCCCGGCTGACGGCACCACCGCTGCCAACATCACCGGCCTGTCGATCACCGACAGCAAGGGCAACGCTGTCACCTTCGCCGACCTGAAGGTCGAAGCCACCGGCACCGCCGCTGGCACCCAGAAGGCTGCAGCTACCGCCCTGTCGGCGGCGATCAACGCCAAGATCGGCGAAACCGGCGTCTATGCCGAAGTCAACACCGCCGGCACCGGCGTGGACCTGACCTCGGTCAAGGACAGTGTGGACAAGGACGGCGCCTTCAAGGGCTTCGCCGTGGCCGTCACCGGTGGCACCTTCACCGCTGGCCAGACTGCCCCGGCCGTGGCCGCCAAGCAGTTTGCCGACAAGATCGACGTGTCCACCGTGAAGGGTGCACAGCAGGCGATGGAAGTGGTCGACAAGGCCCTGGGTGCGATCAACAGCACCCGCGCTGACCTCGGCGCCATCCAGAACCGCTTCACCTCGGTCGTGGCCAACCTGCAGACCTCGTCGGAAAACCTGTCGGCGTCGCGTAGCCGCATCAAGGACACCGACTTCGCCAAGGAAACCGCCGAGCTGACCCGCACCCAGATCCTGCAGCAGGCCGGTACGGCCATGCTGGCCCAGGCCAACCAGGTGCCGCAGGGCGTGCTCAGCCTGCTGCGCTGATACGCACCTTGATCCATCTCCGGGCGCTGGCTGAGCCGGCGCCCGGATTCTGAAACTGAATCACGCTCCACCTCCGCCAAAGGAAAAAGCACCATGGCACAAGTCATCAACACCAACACCATGTCCCTGAATGCTCAGCGCAACCTGAGCACCAGCGGCGCCTCCCTGGCCACCACGATCCAGCGCCTGTCCTCGGGCTCGCGTATCAACAGCGCCAAGGACGACGCCGCCGGTCTGGCCATCTCCGAGCGTTTCGGCACCCAGATCCGCGGTACCGACGTGGCCATCCGCAATGCCAACGACGGCATCTCGCTGGCCCAGGTCGCCGAAGGTTCGCTGACCGAAATCGGCAACAACCTGCAGCGAGTCCGCGAGCTGTCGGTGCAGGCCGCCAACGCCACCAACTCCGCCAGCGATCGCAAGGCGCTGCAGGCCGAAGTGACCCAGCTGGTTTCGGAAATCGACCGCGTCGCCAAGCAGTCGGACTTCAACGGCACCAAGCTGCTGGACGGTTCGTTCTCCAGCCAGCTGTTCCAGGTCGGTGCAAATGCAGGCCAGGCCATCGCCATCGACAAGACCATCGATGCCAAGGCCAACGCCCTGGGCGGCGCGCAGTTCGCCACCGCCACCATCGATGCCGTGACCGGCGCTGACAACACCGACGTCGCCATTGCTGCCTTCACCATCACCGACAGCAAGGGCACCGTCGTCAACTTCGACAAGCTGGACGTGAAGAGCGTCGGCCTGGCTGCGGCCAACGAAGCCGCCGCCGGCAAGGCACTGGCCGCGCACATCAACGCCAAGATCGGTGAAACCGGCGTCTACGCCGAAACCGACGCGGCCGGTGAAGTGACCCTGACCTCGGTCAAGGACAGCGTCAATGACGCTGGTGTGGCAACCGCCTTCTCTTCGACCGTTGCGGGCTTCACCGCCGGTGCCGCTGCGACCAAGCAGTTCGCCGACAAGATCGACGTGTCCACCGTGAAGGGTGCGCAGCAGTCGATGGAAATCGTTGACAAGGCCCTGAGTGCGATCAACAGCACCCGTGCCGACCTCGGCGCGATCCAGAACCGCTTCACCTCGGTCGTGGCCAACCTGCAGACCTCGTCGGAAAACCTGTCGGCTTCGCGTAGCCGCATCAAGGACACCGACTTCGCCAAGGAAACCGCCGAACTGACCCGTACCCAGATCCTGCAGCAGGCCGGTACGGCCATGCTGGCCCAGGCCAACCAGGTACCGCAGGGCGTGCTCAGCCTGCTGCGCTGATCCACGGCAAGAAGGCGCCGCTACCGTCGGATCACACCGACGGTAGCGGCAACCAGAAGGACAAGGCCATCGCAGATGCCGGCCATGCCCGGCCCGGGTACACCCCGAACCGGCTTGGCATCGCCCGCCCCTGCGGACCTCTCTTTCAGCGCTGTACTCTTGACTGTACGTACCGGGTGGCTTCGTCTCCCCCCGATTGTCAGTAGCCTGATCCCTCCCCTACCTTGGGGGAGGGCTTTTTGCAGACTCCCGGCAGCCCGCGGTGAACCTACCCGCACCCTGCTCCTACCCTCCTGCAACCGGCGTGCCAGAACCGCCTTGTGGGCAGTGGCACAGGACATGCATCAACGAAGTCCTCAAGACCCGGCGGCGCAGGCCGCTATTTTCGTTGACAACGGCCCACCGCACAGCGCGTGGACCCGGCTACCAGGAGAAACGACGTGGCAGACTTTGGATACGGTGGCATTGGCTCGGGCCTGGATATTTCCGGCATGGTCAGCCAGTTGGTGGCAGCCGACCGCAAGCCCGCAGACAATGCGCTGAACCTTCAGCAGTCCAAGGCAAAGCTGCAGCTTTCGTCGGTGGGCACCATCACCTCGGCCTTCGACAAGCTGAAGACCGCATTGACCGCATTGAAGGCGTCCACCGCCTTCGACACCCGCACCGTGACCGCCAGCAAGGGCGGCACCAACAACGCCGACGAGATCCTGACGGCAACGGTGGCGCTGTATGACGTAGGCACGACCAAGGCCGCCGCGTCGAATGGCACGCACAAGGTGAACGTGCTGGAACTGGCCACCGCGCACAAGCTGATTGCCGATACCTCGGTGCCGAAGACCCAGACCTTTGCCGCCGGAACCTTGACGCTGACCGTTGGCGTGGGTGACAAGGCCAAGACCATGAACGTCGAGGTCGAGGAAGGCGACACGCTTACCACGGTCCGCAACAAGATCGATGCCGCCGGCCGCAAGGAAGGCGTGCAGGCAACGCTGATCAGCTCGGGCGACAACCAGTACCTGTCCATCGCCCAGGAGAAGACCGGCGCTGCCAACGCCATCAAGCTTGAATATGCGGGTAGTGATCCGGGCCTGACCTCGCTGGTCGGCAGCCTGAAAGAGAACACCGCTGCGAAGGACGCCAAGCTGACCATCGACGGCGTGGAAGTTGTCAGTGCCAGCAACACGGTGGCTGACGCGGTGCCCGGCCTGACCCTGAACCTGAAGATGAAGGGTGAAAGCACGGTCACGATCAGCACCGATACGACTGCCGCCACCAAGGTGATGCAGGAGTTCGTGACTGCCTACAACGCGGCGTTGGCGGCCATCAACACCGAAACCGCCTACGACGCCAAGACCAAGGAAGCCGCGTCGCTGACCGGCGATGCGCAGATGCGTGGCGCCATGAGCCAGCTGCGCGCCCAGATGAGCAGCATCCTGAAGGATCTGTCAGCCGAAGGCCTGGACCCGAAGACGCTGGGCCTGCAGACGCGCGGCTACCCCAATGCCGACGGCAGCCTGGTGCTGGACACCACCAAGTTTGCCGCGGCATTGGCCAACCAGCCGGAAAAGATCCGCCAGGCGATTACCGGCGACACCGGCGGCGCCGGCAAGCTCTATACGATGGTCGACGGCTATGTCAGCACCACGGTCGGCAAGGAAGGCGCCTTCGTTTCGCGCACCAACAGCCTGAACAAGACGCTGACCGACATCGACAAGCGCCGCGCCGACCTGGACACCCGCATGGAAGGCGTCGCCGAGCGCTACAAAAAGCAGTTCCTGGCGCTGGACACCCTGATGGGCAAGCTGCAGCAGAGCAGCAGCGCCCTGTCGCAGCAGTTGGCCCAGCTGAGCGGCTGATTGCAGGCGAACGCGGCTCAAGTTTGGCCCCGTACGCACCGATAACAGAAGCATCAGCAATCACCGCAGTGCCGCCGGCACGGATCCTGACGATCCGTCGGCGGCGCACAGCGCAAGGGAGAATCACGAATGTACGGTTCCAGCCGTCAATACGCCGAACAGTATCGCCAGGTGGGTGTGACCAGTGCGGTCGCCGATGCCGATCCGCACAAGCTGGTGGCACTGCTGCTGGCCGGTGCGCTGGAACGCGTGCGTCGTGCGATGGCCAGCCTTGAACGCGGCGACCAGGCCGGCAAGGGCAAGGCGATCGGCGAGGCCTGTGCGATCGTCGGCCACCTGAATGGTTCGCTCGACCATGAAGCCGGCGGCGAGATTGCCGGCAACCTGTCGTCCCTGTACGACTACGTGCTGCAGCGGCTGACCGAAGCGAACCTGCACAATGATCGGGTCGCCCTTGATGAATCGCTGCAGCTGTTGAGCGAGATCGACGGGGCGTGGAACGCGATTCCGCAGGAACAGCGCCGTCCGGCGGCGGTGGCGCCGTGAGCCTGAGCGATCTGCACGCGCAGCTGGACGCCTTTGAAAAGGCATTGAACGAAGATGCCTTCGAGCAGGCCGACAGCCTGCTGGACGGCCACGATGGCACCCTGCACGCCCTGCTCAGCCAGCCGCTGACCGGTGCCGACCACGCCCCGCTGTCGGCACTGCTGGAACGCCAGCAGAGTCTTCTGGGCCTTCTGCGCCAGCGCCGCGATGCAGTGGCGGTACAACTGCAGGATGGCCAGCGATCCCTTCGCGCTGCCCATGCATACCTGCAGGCAGAATCGCTGGCATGACCCTGCTGCCGACCACCTCGCTGCACCACCCGGCCGAAAGCGAGCTGTTCGACGAAACGCTCAGCTGCGAACTGGCCCTGCCTGCCGAATTCCAGGCCGGCAGCGCGCTGGGCCGTACCGGCAATGCCGAAGCCCTGCTGCGCAGCCTGGCCCTGGTGGAAGACAGCAGGGTGGATGAGCACGAGGAGCGCAGCGAGGCCACCCTGCAACTGCAGCGCCTGGAAGCCAAGCTGGACCTGACCATGGTGCTGCTGGGCCGGCTGGTGCGCCAGCAGGGCCACGACCTGCCCCTGCGCCCGGTACGCTGGTCGCGCCGCGGCATCCGCCTGCAATTGGGCCCGCGCAGTGGCGCCAACCCCGGCCAGGCCGGGCTGGTGCGGCTGCAACCCAGCGACTGGCTGCCCGACCATATCGACCTGCCGGTGGAGGTGGTGGCCGAAGCCGCCGATGGCAGTGGCGGGCATTTCCTCTGGCTGCGCTTCAGCCGCCTGGGCGATGGCCTGGAGATGGCCATGGAACGCCACCTTTTCCGTCTACACCGTCGACAGGTTGCCGAAGCGCGCCGGGCGCGCTGAACGCTGTCACGGTAGTGCGTGGCCGACGGGCCTTGGCGGGCCCGTTCAGCTAAGTTAAGGTGGACTCCCCTCACGGACCTGCTGCGTGCCTGTGCGAGTTCTCATCGTCGACGATCACACCCTGGTTCGCGCCGGCCTGGCGCGGCTGCTGCAGGGGTTTGCCGACGTGCAGCTGGTGGCCGAAGCCAGCAACGCCGAACAGGCGCTGCAACTGGCCCTGCAGCATGCACCGGACGTGGTACTGATGGACCTTTCCCTGCCCGGTCGCACCGGCCTGGAAGCGCTGAGCGACATCCGCCTGCGCGCACCCGGCACCCGGGTGGTAATGATGACCATGCATGACGATGCCGCCCATGTGCGCGATGCACTGGACCGTGGCGCGGTGGGGTTCGTGGTGAAGGATGCCGCGCCGCAGGAACTGGAACTGGCCCTGCGCGCCGCCCATGCCGGCCAGGTGTTCCTGAGCCCGCAGATCTCGGCCAAGATGCTGGCGCCCATGCTGGGCCGCGAAAAGCCCACCGGCATTGCCGCGCTGTCGCCGCGCCAGCGCGAGATCCTGCGCCAGATCGGCAAGGGCGAAAGCAACAAGGAAATCGCCGCCGACCTGGGCATCAGCGTGAAGACGGTGGAGACCCATCGCGCGCGCATGATGGAATCGCTGGGCTGCCGCCGCGCCAACGATCTGCTGCTGCTGGCCGCCCGCCACCAGCACGAGCTGGAATGATCGTCCGCCGGAAACCCCGCGCCTTGCGCGTTGGTCGACCAACGGTCGACCCTACCGACCCGGACCCTGCATTGGCGACGACTTCCCGTCACCCCGACAGACCCTGACAGGTTTCCGTACAGCCCGACCCACCTTTGCCCGGCTTTGCGCACCAGCAATCAACGATTTAGCCGCGGCCATCGTCAACTTCCCGCGCTTTCGTAGGGATTTCCCCTACAGCGTGTCGGGAACTCAACCAAGCGCCTCAGGAACCCCCCGATTCCGGACCTGCCGGATCAAAAGCAAGATGTGTTCCACAAGGCGCCGGGGAGCGGCGCCGGGGAACCACGATGAAGGCTGCACTCTCGACCCAGCTGGGCCAACAACTACACCTGACGCCGCAGCTGCTGCAGTCGATCCGCCTGCTGCAGCTCGATGGCCTGCACCTGGAACAGGAAATCCAGCGCCTGCTCGATTCCAATCCGCTGCTGGAGATCGAAGAAGCCGAGGCGCCCGTTGCCGACGCCAGCGATGCCACCGCCACCACCCTGGAAACGGCGGCGTTCGACGAGCTGCCCGAATCGTCCATGTGGGACGTGGCCGGCACCAGTTGGCAGGACGGCGATGATGACCGCATGGCGCGCATTGCCGCCGGCGAATCCAGCGATCCGCAGTTGCGCGTGCTGCAGCGCCTGGCGCTGGATATGGACGACCGTGGCCTGGCCATCGCCGCGTTCTGGCTGGAACACTGCGATGAAGCCGGCTACCTGCAGGCGCCGCTGGCCCAGCTGCACCTGCTGGCCAGCGCCCAGTTCGATGTCGACGCCGCAGGCGTGGAAGCGATCCGCCAGCAGCTGCTGCACGGCGAACCGGCCGGCATGGCCGCGCAGGACCTGCGCGAATGCCTGCTGGCCCAGCTGTACAGCCTGCAGGGCCTGGTGCCGGGCCGTCACTTGGCCGGGCGTATCCTGGAAGGCGCGCTCGACGCCCTGGCGGCCCACGACTACCTGGCCCTGGCCCGCCAGCACGATGCCGAAGTGGACGACGTGCGCGAAGCGGTGCGCCTGATCCTGTCGCTGCAGCCGCGCCCGGGCGACAGCCTGCAGACCGACAGCAACGTGGCCGTGGTGCCGGACGTGGTGGCCTGGCATGCCGACGAGCAGTGGAAGGTGGCGTTGAACCCGGCCACCAGCCGCCGCGTGTCGATCAACAGCCAGTACGAACAGGCCCTGGCCGACACCGCCGATGCTGCCCCTGCCCTGCGCGAAATGCTGCAGGAAGCCCGCTGGTTCAGCCGCGGCCTGTCCATGCGCTACGACACCCTGCTGCGCACCGCGCGGGTGATCGTCGAACGCCAGGCTGCCTTCCTGGTACGTGGCGATGAAGCCATGGCACCGCTGACCCTGAAGGAAGTGGCTGAAGAGATCGGCATGCACGAATCCACCGTTTCGCGCATCACCACCGGCAAGTACCTGCAGACCCCGCGCGGCACCTTCGAACTGAAGCACTTCTTCGCCGTGCGCCTGGAAGGCGCCAGCGTGTCCGGGCAGGCCGTGAAAGCCATGGTGCGCCGCCTGATCGACGCCGAACCGGCCGGTCGCCCGCTGGCCGACGAGGCCATCGCCGGCCTGCTGTCGCGACAGGGGGTGAACATTGCCCGCCGAACCGTCGCAAAATACCGCGAACAACTGGATATCGCTCCGGCCCGCGAACGGCGCCGGATCAGCGCCAGGCAACCCCAGCTGGCCCGGGTGGGCTGAAAAGGATGTTGGACATGAACAAGCTCACAGTGCTGCTGGTCGATGACCACGAAGGTTTCATCAACGCCGCCATGCGTCATTTCCGCAAGATCGACTGGCTGCAGATCGTTGGCAGCGCCGGCAACGGCCTGGAAGCGATCGAGCGCTCGGAAAGCCTGCGCCCGCAGGTGGTGCTGATGGATCTGGCCATGCCGGAAATGGGCGGCCTGCAGGCCACCCGCCTGATCAAATCGCAGGATGATGCCCCGTACATCGTGATTGCCAGCCACTTCGACGACGTCGAGCACCGCGAACACGCGTTGCGCGCCGGCGCCGACAACTTCGTCAGCAAGCTGTCCTATATCCAGGAAGTCATGCCGATCCTGGAAGGCCTCAGGGAGGATAGATCGTGAGCGAATCGCGCATCCTGGTACTGGACAACGATGCCGTGCGCGCCGAGCGCACCGTTGCCCTGCTGGAATTCATGGATTTCAACCCGCGCTGGGTCTCCGACGCGGCCGATTTCGACCTGGGCCGCCAGCGCCAGAACGACTGGATGGCGGTGATCGTCGGCAGCCTGGACGAAAGCCCGGCCAGCACCGCGCTGTATGCGTGGCTGGGGGGCAGCAGCCTGCCGCCGCCGGTGCTGCTGGCCGATGGCGATGCCGCCACGTTCGCCCACCAGCATGGCCTGCACGAAGCCAACATCTGGCCGCTGGAAGCACCGCTGCGCCATGCGCAGATGGAAGCCCTGCTGCGCCGTGCCAGCCTGAAGCGGCTGGATGCCGAGCACCAGGCCGGCGCCGTGCAGGACCAGGGCCCGACCGGCACCGGCCCGGCGGTGACCACCCTGCGCACCATGATCGAACAAGTGGCCGCCTTCGACACCACCGTACTGGTGCTGGGCGAATCGGGCACCGGCAAGGAAGTCGTCTCGCGCGCCATCCACCAGCGCTCACCGCGCCGTGACGGCCCGTTCGTTGCGATCAACTGCGGCGCGATTCCGGCCGACCTGCTGGAAAGCGAACTGTTCGGCCACGAAAAGGGCGCCTTCACCGGCGCACTGACCGCGCGCAAGGGCCGTTTCGAAATGGCCGAGGGCGGCACCCTGCTGCTGGACGAAATCGGCGACATGAGCCTGCCGATGCAGGTGAAGCTGCTGCGCGTGCTGCAGGAACGCAGCTTCGAACGCGTGGGCGGCAACCAGACCATCCGCTGCAACGTGCGCGTGGTCGCCGCAACCCATCGCGATCTGGAAACGCGCATCGCCGAAGGCAAGTTCCGCGAGGATCTGTTCTACCGCCTGAACGTATTCCCGATCGACGTACCGGCCCTGCGCGAACGCCGCGAAGACCTGCCTGCGCTGGTGGAAACCATCGCCGCGCAGCTGGCCCGTACCGGCCGTGGCGAAGTGCGCTTCACCCCCGAAGCCCTGCAGGCACTGGCCGGCTACGAATGGCCGGGCAATGTGCGCGAACTGACCAACCTGGTCGAGCGCCTGGCCGTGCTGCATCCAGGCGGCTCGGTGCGCGTGCAGGACCTGCCGGCCCGTTACCGCGGCGATGCCGCGCTGGCCCCGGTGGCGCCCGCCCCCGCCCCGGCGCCTGTGGCCAGCAGCGAAGACCGCCTGGACCTGCGCAGCTTCTCCTTCCACACCCCCGGCAGCGGCAGCCAGCCGGCGCTGGAGCACGGCATTGCGGTGAGCCGCGCCAATGCCCCGGCAGCCCTGCCCGACGACGGCCTGGACCTGCGCAACCACATGGCCAACATCGAACTGGGCCTGATCAACGAAGCCCTGGAACGCACCCAGGGCGTGGTCGCCCACGCTGCCCAACTGCTCGGCCTGCGCCGCACCACCCTGGTGGAAAAGCTGCGCAAGTACGGCATCGAACGCGAACCGGCAGAACTGGCCAGCTGACCGCCATAGGGGTCAGATCCCTCCCGAAGGGAGGGCTCTGACCCCGCGCGATTCCAGAGGGGTCGGAGCCCTTTCCACGGGAAAGGGATCCGACCCTTTTGCATTTGCACGTTTTCCTAAAGACATCGGAATCGCGCTGCGGACCATGGTAGGGACACCCTACGGAGGTCCTACCATGCATCGCCCAGCACTGCTCATCGCCCTGCTCTGCCCGACCCTGGCCACCGCCGCCGATTGCACCTTGCCCGCGACACTGGACCAGCGCCAGTTCACCAACCTCAGCGATCCACTGTATGCGCCGGACAATCCCAACGCCGGACGCGTGGTGCAGGTCAGCTTCGGCACGAGCGCTTACACGCTCGATGTACTGGGCACCGATATCCGCATCGGCGGCACCTACCGCTACCAGCGCCTGGCCCCGCATGCCGCGGAAATCCACATGGTCGAAGCCCACCCCGATGGCCCAGCCCGCTACACCTTGCTACTGACCTGCCTGACCCAGCACCAGGGCCGTTTCATCTACACCCAGCACGACGGTCCCATCACGCCCCGGCAGCGCCAGAATTCCGGCCGCTGGACCCTGCAGCCTTAGGCCAGAAAACCGACGCCGGTTAAATGACACCACGACCGGGGTCAGAGCCCGTTGCGTTGCAACGGGATCTGACCCCATCCCAGCGCTCTACTGTGTCGACCAAGGTCGACACCTACCAGAGCACGATGCCCTCCCGACAGATCGCAGAGAACTGTCGAAGGCGGGGTGGGTCCGGTTGCGGGGGCGTGAGCCGCATGGATGCGGCGACCGAGCCTACATGGACGTACTTGCGGCGTCCCCCGCAACCGGACCCACCACGCCCCCTCGATAAACCGGCTTTTGACGTTGCCGTTGATTCGGCAGGGCGCGGGGTACAACCCCGCATACACCCACCCCACCCTCACCACTCTGAATCAAAAACCGGTTTCGGCACGCCGCTTGCACTGCTTCCAGACGAAAGCCCCCATCCCTGTTTCTGGAACCGTTGCAGATGTCCCACTCCGTCACTTCGATCCTTTCCCAGATCCGCTCCTATCAGACCCAGATGGGACAGCCGGCGCTCAACCCGCTGGCCGAAGCGCCGCGCAGCAATGCCCTGCCCAACGCGGTGCTGGATGCCCCGCAGGTGCAGCCGCCCAGCTTCACCGAAACCCTGCGCGGCGCGCTGTCCAGCGTGAACGACGCCCAGCAGACCTCCGGCGCCCTGGCCAAGGCCTTCGAAATGGGTGACCCCAGCGCCGACCTGGCCAAGGTGATGGTCGCCTCGCAACAGTCCCAGATCGCCTTCCGCGCCACCGTGGAAGTCCGCAACCGTCTCGTCCAGGCCTACCAGGACGTGATGAACATGCCGCTGTAAGGATCCAACCGCATGGCACTGACGCTCTCCAAGGAATCCCTGAACGCCGAAAAGGCCGGGCAGTGGTTCGATCGGCTGCAAAGTCTGCAGATCACCCGCCGCCTGGGTCTGATGGCGATGATCGCCGTGGCGGTGGCGGCAGGCCTTGCCGTGTTCTTCTGGGCACAGAAGCCGGGCATGGTGCCGCTGTATACCGGCCTGGACCAGAAGGCCACCGCCGAAGCCACCGACCTGCTGCGCGCCGCACAGATTCCGTTCGAACTGGACCCGGCCACCGGTGGCATCACCGTGCCGGAAAAGAACCTGCACGATGCGCGCCTGAAGCTGGCCGGTTCCGGCCTGACCGACAGCGGCAAGCTGGGCTTTGAACTGATGGAGCGCGACCCGGGCTTCGGCGTCAGCCAGTTCGTGGAAAGCGCGCGCTACCAGCACGCGATGGAAACCGAGCTGTCGCGCACCATCAACACCCTGCGCCCGGTGCGCGATTCGCGCGTGCACCTGGCCATTCCCAAGCCCAGCGCCTTCACCCGCCAGCGTGACGTGGCCAGCGCCTCGGTCACCTTGGAACTGCGTGGCGGCCAGCAGCTGGAACGCAGCCAGGTCGATGCCATCGTCCACATGGTGGCCGCCAGCATTCCCGACCTGGCCCCGGAACGGGTGACCGTGGTCGACCAGAGCGGCCGCATGCTGAGCGTGAGCGACCCCAACAGCGAAGCGGCCGTCAACGCCGCGCAGTTCGAACAGGTGCGCCGCCAGGAAACCTCGTTCAATCAGCGCATCCGCGAACTGCTGGAACCGATGACCGGTCCGGGCCGGGTGAATCCGGAAGTGAGCGTGGACATGGACTTCTCGGTGACCGAGGAGGCGCGCGAACTCTACAACGGTGAACCGCAGAAGCTGCGCAGCGAGCAGATGAGCGAGAACACCAGCACCACGCCGGGCCCGCAGGGCGTGCCGGGCGCGACCAGCAACAGCCCGCCGGGCCAGCCGGCCGCACCGCCGACCGCGCAGACCCCGACCGAAAGCAGCAAGAACGCCACCCGCAACTACGAGCTGGACCGCACGCTGCAGCACACCCGCCAGCCGGCCGGCCGCATCAAGCGCGTGTCGGTGGCGGTGCTGGTGGACAACGTGCCGCGCGCTGGTGCCAACGGCAAGGTCGCCCCGCAGCCGCTGTCGGCCGCCGAACTGACCCGCGTGGAAGCGCTGGTGAAGCAGGCCGTGGGCTTCAATGCAGAACGCGGCGATACCGTGTCGGTGATGAACGCGCCGTTCGTGCGCGATACCACCCCGGTGGAAGGCCCCGCCTGGTGGGAACTGCCGTGGGTACACGATGCCGGCCGCATGCTGCTGGGTGCCATCGTGGTGCTGGCGCTGCTGTTCGGTGTGCTGCGCCCTGCCCTGCGCGCCATCACCGGGCAGACCAAGAAGGACGACGACGCTGCACTGGAACCGCACAGCGCGGACGTGCAGCTGGTGGATGACGATGGCACCCCGCTGCCGGCGCTGGGCGCCGACCGGGTCAGCCTGGGCGGGGCCGAAGCACTGGCCCTGCCGGTGGATTCATATGAGGAACGACTGCGGATGGCCCGTGAAGCCGTAAAGACCGACTCCAAGCGCGTGGCCCAGGTGGTCAAGGGCTGGGTGGCCAATGACTGAGGCACAACTGACCGGCGTGCAGCGCGCTGCGGTACTGCTGCTGTCCCTGGGTGAACTGGATGCGGCCGAAGTGCTGCGCCACATGGAACCCAAGGAAGTGCAGAAGATCGGCATCGCCATGGCCACGATGACCGACATCACCCGCGAGCAGGTGGAACGGGTGATGGACCAGTTCAGCCAGGAACTGGGCTCGAAGACCTCGCTGGGCGTGGGTTCGGACGACTACATCCGCAACATGCTGGTGCAGGCGCTGGGCAGCGAGAAGGCCGGCAACCTGATCGACCGCATCCTGCTGGGCCGCAACACCACCGGCCTGGACGCGCTGAAGTGGATGGACCCGCGCGCGGTGGCCGATCTGGTGCGCAATGAGCACCCGCAGATCATCGCCATCGTGATGGCCCACCTGGAAACCGACCAGGCCGCCGATGCACTGAAGCTGCTGCCCGAACGTACCCGGGTGGACGTGCTGCTGCGCATCGCCACCCTGGACGGCATTCCGCCCAACGCGCTGAACGAACTGAACGAGATCATGGAGCGCCAGTTCGCCGGCAACCAGAACCTGAAGTCGTCCAACATCGGCGGCGTGCAGTGCGCGGCCAACATCCTCAACTTCATGGACAGCGGCCAGGACCAGGCGATCCTGGGCGAGATCGCGCGCATCGACGCGCCGCTCAGCGGCCGCATCCAGGACCTGATGTTCGTGTTCGACGATCTGGTGGATCTGGACGATCGCGAAATGCAGCTGGTGCTGCGCGAAGTGAGCGGCGAGCGCCTGGGCCTGGCCCTGCGTGGTGCCGACATCAAGGTGCGCGACAAGATCACCCGCAACATGTCCCAGCGTGCCGCCGAAATCCTGCTGGAAGACATGGAAGCACGCGGCCCGGTGCGCCTGTCCGACGTGGAAGGCGCGCAGCGCGAGATCCTGGCCATCGTCAAGCGCATGGCCGATGAAGGCACGGTCACCATCGGTGGCAGCGCGGAGGCCATGCTGTGAGCAATGTCGTGCGCTGGCTCGCCCCGGACCTGCTGGCCCAGCCCGAACCCGAGCTGGAGCCGCAGGATGTGTTCGAACTGACCGAACCCGACCCGGAGCACGAGCCCGAGCCGGTACTGCAGCTGCCCACGCTGGAAGAGATCCAGGCGATCCAGGACAGCGCGGAGAAGGAAGGCTTTGCCCAGGGCCACAGCGATGGCTATGGCCAAGGCCAGGCCGAGGTGCGCCGTCTTGTCGCGCAGATCGAAGGCATCCTGGACAACTTCAGCCGCCCGCTGGTGCGCCTGGAAAATGAAGTGGTCGGCGCGCTGGGCGAGCTGGCCGTGCGCATTGCCGGCGCCCTGGTCGGCCGGGCCTACGAGGCCGACCCCGCGCTGCTGGCGCAGCTGGTGGGCGAAGCCGTGGATGCAGTGGGCGGCGCTACCCGCGAGGTGGAAGTGCGCCTGCACCCCGACGACATCGCCGCGCTGTCGCCGCTGTTGAACCTGTCACCGCAGCAGCGGCTGGTGCCCGACACCAGCCTGAGCCGCGGCGACCTGCGCGTGCACGCCGAAGCGGTGCGCGTGGATGGCACCCTGGAAGCACGCCTGCGCGGCGCCCTGGATGCGGTGATCCGCCAGACCGGAGCCAATGCATGAACACCGAACCGCATCTGCCGCCGCCGGCGGATTGGACCGTGGCCCGCAACCTGCGCCTGGCCGGCCGTCTGGACAGCCTGCGCGTGGACACCGCACACGGCCGCGGCCTGATCCGTGAGGGCGTGCTGCGCCGCGCGGTGGGCCTGACCCTGGAAGCGGTGGGCTGCGAAGCGCCGCTGGGCGCCAGCTGCAAAGTGGAAGTGGTCGATGGTGGCTGGGTGGATGCCGAAGTGGTCGGCTTCGCCGGCGAACGCACCTACCTGATGCCCAGCGCGGAACTGCACGGCCTGCTGCCCAACGCACGGGTGGTGCCCTCGGCCCGCCGTGGCGGCGTGGAAGTGGGCGAAGGCCTGCTGGGCAGGGTGATCGACAGCGACGGCGTGCCGCTGGATGGCAAGGGCCCGATCCGTGCCGAAGGCCATGTCGGCATGGCCGGCGTGTCGATCAACCCGCTGGCGCGCGAACCCATCACCCAGCCGCTGGACGTGGGCGTGCGCGCGATCAATGCGCTGCTGCCGATCGGCCGTGGCCAGCGCGTGGGCCTGTTCGCCGGCTCCGGTGTCGGTAAATCAACGCTGCTGGGCATGATGACCCGCTACACCGCCGCCGACGTGATCGTGGTCGGGCTGATCGGTGAACGTGGCCGCGAAGTGCGCGATTTCGTTGAAACCACCCTGGGCGAAGAAGGCCTGCGCCGCGCGGTGGTGGTGGCCAGCCCCGCCGACCGGCCGCCGCTGGCGCGCCTGCACGGCGCCTACCGCGCCACCGCCATTGCCGAATGGTTCCGCGACCAGGGCTTGAACGTGCTGCTGCTGATGGATTCGCTCACCCGCTTCGCCCAGGCCCAGCGCGAGATCGGCCTGTCGGTGGGTGAACCGCCGACCACCCGCGGCTACCCGCCGTCGGTGTTCGCCAAGCTGCCGGCGCTGGTGGAACGTGCCGGCAACGGCGCCAAGGGGCGCGGCTCGATCACCGCGTTCTACACCGTGCTGACCGAAGGCGATGACCCGCAGGATCCGATTGCCGATGCGGCACGCGCGATCCTGGACGGCCACATCCTGCTCTCGCGCCGGGTGGCCGACAGTGGCCTGTACCCGGCCATCGACGTGGAATCGTCGGTCAGCCGCGTGGTCACGGAAATCGCCGACGAGCCGTGGCGCCTGCGCATCCGCAAGCTGAAGCGGCTGGTGTCGGCCTACTCGGCCAACCGCGACCTGATCGCCATTGGCGCCTACCAGCGCGGCAACGATGCTGCGACCGACGAAGCACTGGAACGCTGGCCGGAAATCATGGAATTCCTCGGCCAGGACGTGGCCAAGGCCGCCGATCTTCCGCACAGCCAGGCCGCGCTGCAGCGCCTGGTGGAACAAGAGAACTAAGCCATGACACAGTCCAAGCGCATCGACCCGCTGCTGAAGCGGGCGCAGGAACACGAAGACGCGGTGGCCCGCGACCTGGCCGAGCGCCAGCGCGTGCTGGATACCCATCTGTCGCGGCTGGATGAACTGCGCCGCTATGCCGAGGAATATGCCTCGCAACAGATGGCCAACGCACAGATGGCTGCCACCAGTCCGGCGCAGCTGCTCAACCGCCGTGCCTTCCTGGACCGCCTGGACAGCGCGGTGGAACAGCAGCAGCAGACCGTGAACGGCAACCGCGAAAAGGTCGAAGCCGAACGCGCGCGCCTGATCCTGGCCAGCCGGGACAAGGCCGTGCTGGAACAGCTGGCCGCCAGCTACCGCGCACAGGAAAAGGTGGTGACCGACCGCCGCGACCAGCGCGAGATGGATGACATCGGCGCACGCCGCGCGCGCCTGGCGCAGGCCGCAGACCCGGACAGCGACCCGCAGGGAGGCCGCGCGTGATGCCTTCCCTGTTGACCGGCAACAGCACCGCCGCCGGCACCACCGGTTCCACCGGCAGCAGCGCACGCAGCAGCCGCAGCGACGGCAGCAGCGGCAACGGTTTCGACCAGATGCTGCAGGGCGGCGGCAATGCGCCTGCGGCCAAGACCGCCAGCACCCCGTCGAAGCCGGCGAACAAGGCGGGCAACGCCGACGCGGGCAACCCGGATGCGCGCACGCCGCCGGCCAGTTCCGCCGATGCCACCGACCCCGACGCGGCAACCACCGAGGTGGCCGCCAGCACCACTGACACCACTGCGCCGGCCACCGACAAGGACGCAGCGACCGACAGCGATGACGCGCCCTGGCCGCCGCTGGGTCTGGCCGGGTTGGCGCTGATGGTGCCGCCGGTCGCCGATCCCAGCGTGCCTGCCTTGCCCACCGCCACCGGCGCCGATGCCGAGGCCCTGCCCAGCGCCGCGCCCGCGGCGCTTGCCACACTGCCCGCCGCGGCCACCACCGCTACGCCGGCCACCGCGCCTGCGGCCCCTGGCGTCGCCGCCGCGACCGCGGCACCGGATGCCGATGGCGAAGCCATCGAACTGCCGCTGCCCGGCACCGTGCTTGCACAGACCGCGCTGGATGGCGCGGACGATGCGGACAGCCTGTTCGGCAGCGATCGCAACGTGACCGCACCGTTGCAGGTGGCCCTGCCCGCCGCCCTGCAGGACCTGAAGGCCGCGCTGGCCAGCACGCCGGTGTTCAACGGCGAACCTACCCCTACCCCGGTGTTGGGCGACGATGGTTTCGACCAGGCCATCGGTGCACGCGTCGGTTGGCTGGCGGACCAGAAGATCGGCCACGCCCACATCACCCTGAACCCGGAAGACCTGGGCCCGGTGGACGTGCGCCTGCACATGAACGGTGACAAGGTGCATGCCAGCTTCAGCAGCCCGCACGTGGATGTGCGCCAGGCGCTGGAAAGCAGCCTGCCGCGCCTGCGCGAACTGCTGGGCGAACAGGGCTTCCAGCTGGCCCATGCCGATGTGGGCCACCACCACAGCGGCGACGGCGGAACGTCGGGCCAGAACACCGGCAGCGGCAGTGGCCGGATCGGTGACGGAGAACCGTCGCTGGGCGACACCACGGTGTCGGCGGCGCAGCTGATCCGCCAGCGCGGATTGCTGGACGCCTACGCGTAACCGGTGGCCAACCAAGGTTGGCCACTACCGGAACCGGGGCGCCGACGGAATTCCGTCGCCCCCCTTCCCCACCCTTGCGGCACACCCCTTGCATAGCCCTGTGAAGCAACCCCTGAGGAGCTTCACCCCGTGGCCGCAGCCGCTGACAAAACCAAGAAGACCGCCGACAAGGACAAGAGCGCCAAGCCGCGCAGTCCTCTGCTCATCACCGCCCTGGTGGCCGTCCTGGCCGCAGGTGCCGCCGGCGCCGGCGTCTGGTTCTTCACCCAGAGCAAGCACGAACCGGCCACCGCCGAAGCCCCGAAGAAGGGCGCCACCCCGGCCCCGGCCCAGTACTTCGCGCTGGAACCGGCCTTCGTGGTCAATCTGAACGGTCCGATCGACGGCCCGCGCTACCTGCAGGTGGAAGTGCAGCTGATGACCCGCGACGCCGCCGCGCTGGAGGCGATCAAGACCCATGCGCCGGCACTGCGCGCCAACCTGCTGATGCTGTTCTCGCAGGTCAGCCCCGAGCAGATTGCCGACGTGGCCGGCAAGCAGAAGCTGCAGGGCGAAGCGCTGGCCGCCGTGCAGAAAGTGCTGAAGGCCGAGACCGGCAGCAACGGCGCCGACGATCTGCTGTTCACCAGCTTCGTGACCCAGTAAGGGCCTACCGATGAATGACCTGCTGTCCCAGGATGAGATCGATGCCCTGCTGCATGGCGTGGACAGCGGCGCGGTCGAAACCGATCCGGAGCCGCCGTCCGGCGAAGCACGTTCGTACGACTTCGCCAGCCAGGACCGCATCATCCGCGGTCGCATGCCCACGCTGGAAATGGTGCACGAGCGTTTCGCCCGCCTGTGGCGGATCGGTCTGTTCAACCTGATCCGCCGCTCGGCCGAACTGTCCGTGCGCGGCATCGAGCTGATCAAGTTCAACGACTACATGCATTCGCTGTATGTGCCGACCAACCTGAACCTGATCCGCTTCAAGCCGCTGCGTGGCACCGGCCTGATCGTGTTCGAGCCGACCCTGGTGTTCGCCATCGTCGACAACTTCTTCGGCGGCGACGGGCGCTACCCCACCCGCATCGAAGGCCGCGAATTCACCGCCACCGAAATGCGGGTGATCCACCTGCTGCTGAAGCAGACCTTCGCCGATCTGCGCGAAGCCTGGGCGCCGGTGATGGAAGTGGATTTCGAATACATCAATTCGGAAATCAACCCGCACTTCGCCAACATCGTCACCCCGCGCGAATACGTGGTGGTGTGCCGCCTGCACGTGGAACTGGACGGCGGTGGCGGCGATATCCACGTCACCCTGCCGTACTCGATGCTGGAACCGATCCGCGAACTGCTGGACGCCGGCATCCAGAGCGATCGCAACGACCGCGATGCCAGCTGGGGCGTGATGCTGCGCGAACAGCTCAACATCGCCGAAGTCACCCTGTCCAGCGTGCTGGCCAGCAAGCGCATGACCCTGCGCGACCTGACCCAGCTGAAGGTAGGCGACATCCTGCCGATCGAGCTGAACACCCAGGTGCCGCTGTGCGTTGAGAACATTCCCGTGTTCACCGGCGAATTCGGCATCGCCAACGGCATGAACGCCGTGAAAGTCACCGCTACCCATCCGCCGGGGACCCGCCCGCGCGTACCCGTCATCCAGGAAGACCCGCAATGAACGATATCGACGCCCTCGAACCGACCCCGGCCCAGTTCGGCAGCCTGCAGGCCGATGAAACCCAGGGTCCGGACCTGAACCTGGACGTGATCCTGGACGTGCCGGTGACGCTGTCGCTGGAAGTCGGCCGCGCCCGCCTGCCGATCCGCAACCTGCTGCAGCTCAACCAGGGCTCGGTGGTGGAACTGGAACGCGGCGCCGGCGAATCGCTGGACGTGTTCGTCAACGGCACCCTGATCGCCCACGGCGAAGTGGTGGTGATCAACGACCGCTTCGGCGTGCGCCTGACCGACGTGGTCAGCCCGAGCGAGCGGATCCGGAGACTGCGTTGAGCCTGCTGCTCGCCACCGCACAGGCCGCTGCGAAGGCAACGCCGCAGATCGGCCAGCATGCCGCCACCGCACCGAGTCTGTTCGGTGCGGTGCTGGCCCTGCTGGCCGTGCTGGCCCTGGTGATCGGTCTGGGCTGGCTGCTCAAGCGCCTGCCCGGCAGCGGCTTCCGCCCAGCCGAAGGCATGAAGCTGGTGGCCAGCCTGACCGTGGGCGCCAAGGAACGCGTGGTGGTGGTGGAAGTGAACGGCCAGCAGCTGCTGCTGGGCGTCACCGCCGGCAGCATCAACACCCTGCACACCCTGTCCGAGCCCCTGCCGCCGCCGGCGCCGGTGCGCGTGCCGGACCTGAAGAACCTGCCGAATTTCGCCCAGCTGCTGCAACAGCGGCTGCGCAAGGACCCCTGACATGCGCGTGACCCGTTCCCGCTTCGCCACCCTGATGCCGTGGCTGATCCTGATCGCCCTGTGCCTGCTGCCCGCGCTGGCGTTCGCCGCGCCGGGCGCACCGCCGTCGCTGCCCGATGTAAACGTGGGCAAGATCGGCGGCGCGCCGGTCAGCCTGCCGCTGCAGACCCTGCTGCTGATGACGGCGATCACCCTGATCCCGTCGATGCTGCTCGTGCTGACATCGTTCACCCGCATTATCATCGTGCTGGGCCTGCTGCGCCAGGCGCTGGGCACCGGGCAGACGCCGTCCAACCAGGTGCTGCTGGGCCTGGCCCTGTTCCTGACCGCGATGATCATGCTGCCCACCTGGGACAAGGCGTGGAGCACCGGCATGGCGCCGTACCTGAACGGTGATATCGACTTCCAGACCGCCTGGACGCTGACCACCCAGCCGCTGCGGGCCTTCATGCTGGCGCAGATCCGCGAAACCGACCTGATGACCTTCGCCGGCATTGCCGGTCACGGCACCTATGCCAGCCCCGATGCGATTCCGTTCCCGGTGCTGGTCGCCTCGTTCGTCACCAGCGAACTGAAGACCGCCTTCGAGATCGGCTTCCTGATCTTCATTCCGTTCGTGATCATCGATCTGGTGGTGGCCAGCGTGCTGATGTCGATGGGCATGATGATGCTGTCGCCGATGCTGGTGTCGGCGCCGTTCAAGATCCTGCTGTTCGTGCTGGTCGATGGCTGGGTGCTGACCGTGGGTACGTTGGCGGCCAGCTTCAATCCGGCTTGATTGCAGCAACAGCAGTCGAGCGTGGCTCGACTCTACAGAAGCGTCGCCGGGCATGGCCCGGCGCTACCAATGGAACAACGATGTCTCCCGAACTTGCCCTGACTGAGCTGCGTGGCGGCCTGATTACCGTACTGTGGGTAGCCGGCCCGCTGCTGCTGACCGTGCTGGTGGTTGGCGTGGTGGTGGGCGTGGTGCAGGCCGCGACCCAGTTGAACGAACCCACCATTGCCTTCGTCGCCAAGGCTGCGGCACTCACCGCTGTGTTGTTTGCGCTCGGCAGCCTGCTGATCGGCCACCTGGTCGAGTTCACCACGCTGCTGTTCCAGCGCATTCCACACCTGATCGGCTAGGAACCGCGCCGCCATGGACGCCGCCACCCAGATGGCCGCCGACGGCCTGCAGGCCTTCGGCATGATCGGCACCGTGCTGTGGACACTGCTGCGTTTCGGCGCGGTGGCCATGGCCATGCCCATGGTCGGTACCCGCGCGGTGCCGGCCCGCGTGCGGGTGATGCTGGCGGCCACGCTGTCCATCGCGCTGGCCCCGCTGCTGCCGCCGGTACCAGACTGGACCGGCTTCGACGCCGCCACTGTACTTACCATTGCCCGCGAGCTGGCCATCGGTGTGTCCATCGGCTTCCTGCTGCGGCTGATCTTCGAAGCCGGCGCGCTGGCGGGCGAACTGGTCGCGCAGGGCACCGGCTTGGCCTTCGCGCAGATGAGCGACCCGCTGCGTGGCGGCACCTCGGGCGTGATCGGGCAGTGGTTCTACCTGCTGTTCGGCCTGCTGTTCTTCACCGCCAACGGGCACCTGGCGCTGATCTCGCTGGTGGTGGACAGCTACCGCGCGCTGCCCATCGGCGCGCCGCTGCCCGACCCGCATGCCTTCTTCAGCATCGCCCCCACCTTCCTGCTGACCGTGCTGCGCGGCGGCCTTACCCTGGCCATTCCGCTGGTGGTGGCCATGCTGGCGGTCAACCTGGCCTTTGGTGTGCTGGCCCGTGCCGCGCCCGCGCTGAACCCGATCCAGCTGGGCCTGCCGGTGTCGCTGCTGCTGGGCCTGTTCCTGCTGGCCCTGCTGGCCGGTGAAATGGGCCCGCCGGTGCAACGCATGTTCGATGCCGCGTTCGAGGCTGCTGGCGCGGTCACTCAATGAGAACTTCATCACATCTTGTTGATTGCCCTGCCCCCCCTGTAACGCGTTACAGTGAATGCGCGGCGACCAGGGGGACGCCGCACGCGGCCCGCGTTCTGCACGGCCGCTTGCCGTAGCCTTGCCCCACCGTAGTTTTTCCGTTGACAGGCAGGTCCGGGAGACTGACGAATGCTGGTAGGCACGTATAACCCATGGCTGGTGGCCACCTCGCTGCTGGTTGCCGTCATGGCTTCGTATACCGCCCTGGCGATGGCCGGGCGCACGGTGACTGCACCTGGCCGCGGTGCCACCTGGTGGTGGCGGCTGGGCGGCGGGTTCGCGATGGGGCTGGGCATCTGGTCCATGCACTTCATCGGCATGCTGGCCTTCGACCTGCCCATTCCGCTGGGCTACGACCTGCCCATCACCCTGGTCTCGCTGGCGCTGGCCATCGCCTCGTCGGTGTTCGCGCTGTGGCTGGTGTCATTGCACACCCTGCCGCATGGCCGCCTGGCCGGCGGCGCAGTGCTGATGGGCAGCGGCATTGCCAGCATGCATTACGTGGGCATGGCCGCCCTGCGCATGCAACCGGGCATCGACTACCAGCCGGTGTGGCTGGCGCTGTCGCTGCTGGTGGCCGTGGCCGCATCGTGGACCGCGCTGTACGTGGCCTTCCGGCTTCGCGCGCAGAACACCCGCAATGTTGATCGGCTGACCGCCGCCGGCCTGCTGGGCTTGGCCATCGTGGGCATGCATTACACCGGCATGGCCGCCGCCCGCTTCCCCGAAGGCAGCGTGTGTGGTGCCGCCGTCGGCGACGGCCTGCGCAGCACCTGGCTGGCGGTGATGGTGGTGGTGCTCACCGTGGCCATCCTGGCGGTGGTGCTGGTGGTGTCCTGGCTGGAACAGCGGGTGGAGGCGCAGCTGCTGCGGCTGCGCAATTCGCTGCTCAGCACCTCGCTCACCGACGCCCAGCAGGAACTGACCCAGGCCGCCCTGCACGACCCGCTTACCCGCCTGCCCAACCGCCTGCTGCTGCAGCGCCGGATCGTGCAGGCGCTGGCCGAGGCCGAACAGCGCGGCAGCCGCTTCGCGGTGATGTTCATGGATCTGGACGGCTTCAAGCAGGTGAACGATGCCTATGGCCACCAGGCCGGCGATGCCCTGCTGGTGGCCGTGGCCGAGCGCACCCGCCAGCTGCTGCGGCCCAACGACATGCTGGCGCGACTGGGCGGTGACGAGTTCGTGCTGGTGGTGCGCATCGAACATGACGAGGACCTGCCGACCTTGGCCCGGCGCATCCTGGAAGCGGTGGGCGGCGGCCCGCTGCTGCCCGACAACGAACTGCAGGTGACCGCCAGCATCGGCGTTGCCATCTGTCCCGACCACGCCGCCAGCGAACGCCAGTTGATGGCCTTTGCCGATGCGGCGATGTACCAGGCCAAGGAATCGGGCCGCAACGCCTTCGTGCTGTTCTCCGACTGGATGAACGACAGCGCCGAACAGCAGTTCCGCCTGCTGGCCGACCTGCGCCGGGCGATCGGTACCGACCAGTTGTTCCTGCACTACCAGCCGAAGATCCGCGTGGCCTCGCAGGCCGTGGCCGGCGCCGAGGCACTGATCCGCTGGCGCCATCCCGAACAGGGCCTGATCCCGCCGGACCGCTTCATTCGCCTGGCCGAGCGCAGCGGTGCCATCCACGATATCGGTCGCTGGGCGCTGGAACAGGCCTGCCAGCAGTTGCGCCGCTGGCACGATGCCGGCCATGACGGCTGGTCGATGTCGGTGAACCTGTCGCCGGTGCAGTTCAGTTCGCCGCACCTGCTGCGCGATGTGGAGGACGTGATCGAACGCTACGCCATCACCCCGCGCCACCTGGTGCTGGAAATCACCGAAAGCACGGTGATGCGCGATACCGACACCAGCCTGCGCCTGCTGCAGAGCCTGTCGGCGCTGGGCGTGGGCATTTCCATCGACGATTTCGGCACCGGCTATTCCAGCCTGCTGTACCTCAAGCGCCTGCCGGCCACCGAAATCAAGATCGACCACGCCTTCGTGCGCGATCTGGAACACAGCCCGGAAGACGTGGTGATCGTGTCGGCCATCGTGGCGCTGGGCCACGCGCTGGACATGGACATTGTGGCCGAGGGCGTGGAAACCGCCCCGCAGCGCGCCTATCTGGAACGGCTGGGCTGTGACTACCTGCAGGGCTACCTGCTGGGCCGGCCGGTGGACCCGGCCCGCTTCATGCAGCTGCACGACCTGCCGCGGCCGCGGGTGGAACTGGCCAACCCACCGCCGCGCTGACGCGCCCGCCCGCCGGGCATGGCCCGGAGCTACCACCCTGCTCTGGTAGGTGCCAACCTTGGTTGGCACTTCTCACCCCGCCGGGCACGGCCCGGCGCTACCGCCATCTTCCGGTGGGTGCCATCCGCCGGGCATGGCCCGGCGCTACCGCCCCTGCTCTGGTGGGTGCCAACCGCCCCCATCCTGGTGGGTGCCAACCTTGGTTGGCACTGCTCTACCGTCACGGAACAGTTCTTGCACGCACCCCGGCACTCCCCGCCGTAGTGCACCGCGATGTCCGAGAACGAAGACGCAGGCGAAAAAACCGAACAGCCAACAGAAAAACGCCTGCGTGACGCCCGTGAACAGGGCAACATCCCGCGTTCGCGCGAGCTGGCCACCGTGGCAGTGTTCGGCGCGGCGGTCATCGCCATCATGGCCACCAGCAGCTCCATTGCCGCCGGCGGCCATGCCTGGATGCGCGCCGCGCTCAGCCCCGAGCCGGCCCTGTGGCAGAACCCGCAGGCCCTGTTCGGCCACTTCGGCTGGCTGTTCCTGCGCCTGATGATGGCCTGCTGGCCGCTGCTGGTGGTCTGCTTCCTGGCCAGCTTCCTGTCGCCGCTGGTGATGGGCGGGCTGCGCTGGTCGAACAAATCACTGATGCCCGACCCCAAGCGGCTCAGCCCCATCGCCGGCCTGAAGCGCATGTGGGGTGCCGAGGCCGTGGCCGAGTTCACCAAGTCGCTGCTGCGCGTGGGCTTTGTCGGCGCCGCGGCCGCGCTGGTGTTTGCCAGCAGCTTCGATGCCCTGCGCGGCCTGCTGCACCAGCCGCTGGAATCGGCCATCGGCCATGGCCTGGCCTTCACCCTGAAGCTGCTGCTGGCCACCGCCGGCGCCATGCTGCTGCTGGGCGCCATCGATGCGCCTTACCAGCGCTGGAACTGGATGCGCAAGCTGAAGATGACCCGTGAAGAGCTGCGCCGGGAAATGAAGGAAAGCGAAGGCAGCCCCGAAGTGAAGGGGCGCATCCGCCAGCTGCAGCAGCAGATGGCCAACCGCCGCATGATGGAAGCGGTACCCACCGCCGACGTGGTGGTGGTCAACCCCACCCACTACGCCGTGGCCCTGAAGTACGAAGGCAGCCGTATGAGTGCCCCCACCGTGGTCGCCCTGGGCGTGGACGAAACCGCCCTGCGCATCCGTGAAGTGGCCGACGGCAACAAGGTGGCCATCGTCTCGGCCCCGCCTTTGGCACGCGCCTTGTATCGGGAGGGTCAACTCGGCAAGGAAATTCCCGTGAGACTGTATTCAGCCGTCGCCCAGGTGCTGTCCTACGTCTACCAGCTGCGCGGCTGGCGGACCGGCCCGATGCCGTCCACTCCCCACATCGATGTGGATGAATTCGGCACTGGAGGCCGCCCATGAACGCCCAGACCTCTGGTTTCAACAGCCGCCGCGTGCTCGACATGATCCGCCAGGGTCTTGGCGCGCCGCTGATCGTGCTGGCCCTGCTGGCCATGGTGGTGGTGCCGCTGGCCGCCCCGGTGCTGGATGCGCTGTTCACCTTCAACATCGCCATCTCGTTGATGGTGCTGCTGGCGGTGGTCTACGTGAAGCGCCCGCTGGATTTCACCATCTTCCCCATCGTGCTGCTGGTCACCACCATGCTGCGCCTGGCGCTGAACGTGGCCTCCACCCGCGTGATCCTGCTCAACGGCCAGAACGGCCACGAAGCAGCCGGCAAGGTGATCGCCGCCTTCGGCGAGTTCGTGATCGGCGGCAACTACGCGGTCGGCATCGTGGTCTTCGCGATCCTGACCATCATCAACTTCGTGGTCATCACCAAGGGCGCCGGCCGTGTTTCGGAAGTGACCGCCCGCTTCATCCTGGATGCCATGCCCGGCAAGCAGATGGCCATCGACGCCGATCTGAACGCCGGTTTGCTGACGCGTGAAGAAGCCAAGGCCCGCCGCGAGGAAGTGCGCGAGGAAGCCGACTTCTACGGTGCAATGGACGGCGCCAGCAAGTTCATCCGCGGCGATGCGATCGCCGGCATCCTGATCCTGTTCATCAACATGCTGGGCGGCCTGGCCGTGGGCGTGCTGCAGCATGGCATGCCGTTCGGTGAAGCGGCGGCCACCTACACCCTGCTGTCCATCGGTGACGGCCTGGTGGCGCAGCTGCCGGCCCTGCTGGTGTCCAGCGCCGTGGCCATGCTGGTCACCCGCGCCTCGCGTTCGCAGGACATGGCCCAGGCCATGACCGGCCAGGTGTTCGGCCAGTACCGCGCGCTGGCCATCACCGCCGGCATCATCGGCCTGGTCGGCCTGGTACCGGGCATGCCCAACGTCGCTTTCCTGACGCTGGCCGCGATCCTGGGCTTCATCGCCTGGAAGCTGTACCGCAAGACCCAGCTGCCGGCCGACGATGCCGCCGCCAAGGCCGGCGAGAACGGCCCGGTGAATGCTCTGGGCCGCCCCGCCGCGCCGGCACCGACCGCCGAACTGAGCTGGGACGAACTGCGCCCGGTCGACCCGCTGGGTCTGGAAGTGGGCTACCGGCTGATTCCGCTGGTGGACAGCAACCAGGGCGGCGAGCTGATGGCGCGCATCAAGGGCGTGCGCCGCAAGCTGACCCAGGACGTCGGCTTCCTGATTCCCTCGGTGCATATCCGCGACAACCTGGAACTGGCCGCCAACGCCTACCGCGTGCTGGTGCACGGCGTGCCGGTGGCCACCGCCGAAATCCATCCCGACCGCGAACTGGCGCTGGACCCGGGCAGCGCGCTGGGCCCGCTGGACGGCATTGCCGGCAAGGACCCCGCCTTCGGCCTGGATGCCACCTGGATCCAGCCGCACCAGCGCGCACAGGCCGAAACCCTGGGCTACACCGTGGTCGACCCGGCCACCGTGGTTGCCACCCACCTGTCGCACCTGATCCGCGAACACGCGCCGGAACTGCTGGGCCACGAAGAAGTGCAGCACCTGCTGGCCAACCTGGGCAAGAGCGCGCCCAAGCTCGTCGAAGATCTGACGCCCAAGGCGCTGCCGCTGTCGGCGGTGGTGCGCGTGCTGCAGAACCTGCTGGTCGAACGCATTCCGATCCGCCAGCTGCGCAAAATCGCCGAAGCGCTGGTCGAGCACGCCCCGTCCAGCCAGGACCCGGCCACCCTCACCGCTGCCGTGCGCAACGCGCTGGGCCGCTTCATCGTGCAGGAGATCGCCGGAATGTCGGCGGAGCTGCCGGTGTTCACCCTCAACCCGCAATTGGAACGTGTCTTGCAGGAGTCCACGCAGGGCAACGGCGCCGCGCTGGAACCCGGACTCGCTGAGCGACTGCACCAGAGCCTGGCCGAATGTGTCAGCAAGCAGGAAGCCCGCAACGAGCCCGCGGTTGTGCTGGTACCAGGCCCGGTGCGCGCCGCGCTGGCCCGCCTGGTCCGCCACAGCGTTCCGTCGCTGTCGGTCCTGGCCTACAGCGAGGTGCCGGAGGACAAGCGCCTGAAGCTGGTCGGAACGATCAGCTGACGCCGCCCACCGCAGCGCCAGAAAACAGACACCACTCTTCAATTGCAGCAACCGACAGATTCCAAGGGGAACCCGAACCGTGCAGACCACCGACCACCCGCGTTCTCCGACCGCCAATCCGCCGTCTTCGACCCGTGATCACAGCATGAAAATCAAACGCTTCGTCGCCGCCGACATGCGCTCGGCCATGAACCTGGTGCGCAAGGAACACGGGCCCGATGCCGTGATCCTGTCCAACCGCCGGATCGAAGAAGGCATCGAAATCGTGGCCGCCGCCCATTACGACGAAGGCGTGGTGCAGCGCGCACTGGATGCCTCGCGCCGCGATGTCGCGCCGCCGCCGGCACCGAAGCCGCGCACCGCCGCCGATGCCGTCATCGCCGCGGTCACCCGCCGCCGCAGCGCCACCCCGGCGCCGGAACCGATCGCGGCCACCACCTCGGCCGTGGCCGCCCTGGCCCGCGCCGCCGTCGGTGCCACCGGCCGCACCCTGGACAGCGCCGACGAGATCGTGCCGACCCGCGGCAGCACCGGCTTCGCCGACACCCTGGCCCGCGCCAGCGTCAACGAACCGGCACTGCCGGAACAGATCTTCGCCCCGTTCGCCCAGGCCATCGTCGCCCCGCCGGCACCTGCCGCTGAGGCCGCCGCGTCGGCCCCGATCAACCGCGCCCGCTTCCTGATCGATCCGCCGCACGACGAGCCGCAGGACACTGCCGCCCTGCCGCCGCCGCTGCCGATGACGGCCGAGGCGCCGACGGCCGCCGTGATCGCCGCCGAGCCGGCGGTGACCGCCGAGCAGCCGATCCCGGTACTAGCCGAAGCCACGCCGCAGCCCGAGCCCGCCCCGCAGCTGATGCCGGCGCCGGTGGTGACCGTGGTGGCCCAGGATGACGCCGAGATCCGCCAGCTGCGCCAGGAAGTGGCCGGCATGCGCCAGGTGATCGAGCGCGAGATGAACCGCTTCACCGACGAACGCCTGCGTGGCAACGCAGTGCGCGGTGCGGCGCTGGACCTGATGGACGAGTACGGCTTCGATGCCGGCCTGGCCCGCGATGTGGCCATGCAGATTCCGGCGGAAACCGAGGCCCACCGCGGCCGCGGCCTGATGCTGGGGCTGATCTCGCGCAAGCTGCCGATCGCCCCGGTCGATCCGCTGGAAGAAGGCGGTGTGATCGCCCTGGTCGGCCCCACCGGCGCCGGCAAGACCACCACCATCGCCAAGCTGGCCTCGCGCTTCGCCGAAAGCCACGCCGCCCGCGATGTGGCCCTGGTCACCACCGACACCCTGCGCGTGGGTGCCCGTGAACAGCTGTACGGCTACGGCCGCCAGCTCGGCATCGCGGTGCACGAAGCCAACAGCGGCACCGACCTGGACCAGCTGCTGGAACGCCTGAAGGACTACAAGCTGGTGCTGATCGACACCGCCGGCCTGGGCCCGCGCGACCGCGCGCTGGCCGCCCAGCTGCAGTGGCTGCGCGCCGCCCGCCAGGTGCGCACCCTGCTGGTGCTGCCGGCCAACACCAGCTTCGGCGACATGGACGAGGTGGTCCGCCGCTTCGGCGCGGCCAACCTGCAGGGCCTGGTGCTGAGCAAGCTGGACGAGACCGGCCGCTTCGGCAACGCCCTGTCGGTGGCCGTGGACCACCAGCTGCCGATCACCTGGGTGACCGACGGCCAGGACGTGCCGGACGACCTGCACCGTGCATCTGCAGCCAATCTTGTACTTCGCCTTGAAGATTTGCGCCGAGCGGCCGATATGCCCTGCAACCCGGAGTTGAACCATGCCGTCGCGTGAGTACGCCAAGCTGACCACCACCTTCCCGCTGACGGCCACCCGCAGCGAGCCGCTGGGCCCTGTGCGCACCATTGCGGTGACCGGCGGCAAGGGCGGCGTGGGCAAGACCAACGTGTCGGCCAATCTGGCCGTGGCGCTGGCGGGCATGGGCAAGCGCACCCTGTTGCTGGACGCCGACCTGGGCCTGGCCAACATCGACGTGATCCTGGGCCTGAACCCGACCTTCACCCTGGCCGACCTGGTGGCCGGCCGCTGCTCGCTGGACGATGTGATCATCGAAGGCCCCAACGGCGTGCTGGTGGTGCCGGCCGCGTCGGGCCGCCGGCACATGGCCGAACTGGCCCCGGCAGAGCACGTGGGCCTGGTCAACGTGTTCTCCGAACTGGAACGCGAGCTCGACATCATGGTGGTGGACACCGCCGCCGGCATCAACGACGGCGTGCTGACCTTCTGCCAGGCCGCGCAGGACACCGTGGTGGTGGTCTGCGATGAGCCGGCCTCGATCACCGACGCCTACGCGCTGATCAAGGTGCTGTCGCGCGAACGTGGCGTGGACCGCATCCAGGTGGTGGCCAACATGGTGCGCGACCCCAACGAAGGCCGCGTGCTGTATGAAAAGCTGACCCGCGTCTGCGAGAAGTTCCTGGCCGATGTCTCGCTGAACTACCTGGGCTGCGTGCCGCAGGATGACTGGCTGCGCCTGTCGGTGCAGCGCCAGCAGCCGGTGGTGAAGGCCTACCCGTCCAGTCCGGCCGCGCTGGCGATCACCGAGATCGCCCGCCGCACCGCGCGCTGGCAGGCCCCGACCGAGCCGCGCGGCGGCGTTGAATTCTTCCTGGAACGCATCCTGAAGCAGCGCGGGGTGACCGCATGAAAGGCGCAGCCCAGTACAAAGAGGTGCAGCGCGCCTCGGCCACCGACGTGATCGTGCAGCACTCGGACCTGGTGCGGCGCATCGCCCACCACCTGGCCGCGCGCCTGCCGGCCAGCGTGGAAGTGGACGACCTGATCCAGGCCGGCATGATGGGCTTGATCGAGGCCTCGCGTAGCTACGACGCCGACCAGGGCGCTTCGTTTGAAACCTATGCCTCGATCCGCATCCGCGGCTCGATGATCGACGAGATCCGCCGCGGCGACTGGGTACCGCGCTCGGTGCACCGCCGCGCCCGCGATGCCGCCGCCACCATCCGGCGCCTGGAACAGAGCAGCGGCCGTGCCGCCAGCGCCACCGAAGTGGCCGCGGCCATGGAAATGCCACTGCCCGACTACCTGCGCCTGATGGAAGACGCCTCGCGCGGCCAGGTGCTGAGCCTGGAATCGCGCATCGAAGACCAGGGCGAGCTGGACACCATCGCCCAGGGCGGCCCCACCCCGCAGCAGGTGCTGGAGCGCGGCGAATTCGGGCGCGAACTGGGCAAGGCCATCGGCCACCTGCCCGAACGCGAACAGCTGGTGCTCTCGCTCTACTACGAGCAGGAACTGAACCTGAAAGAGATCGGCGCGGTGCTCGGCGTGAGCGAATCGCGGGTCTGCCAGATCCATGGCCAGGCAGTGCTGCGCCTGCGTGGCCGACTGAAAGTCTTCGAGGCGGCCGACGCCGGCCTCGAGAATTGAACAACAAAGGAACTCTGCTTTGAACAAGAACATGCGCATCCTGATCGTTGACGACTTTTCGACCATGCGTCGCATCGTCAAGAACCTGCTGGGCGATCTGGGCTTCACCAATACCGCCGAAGCCGAGGACGGGCATGCTGCGTTGTCACTGCTGCAGAGCCAGCCCTTCGATTTCGTGGTGACCGACTGGAACATGCCCGTCATGACCGGCATCGAACTGCTCAAGGCCATCCGCGCCGACGCCAAGCTGAAGACCCTGCCGGTACTGATGGTCACCGCCGAAGCCAAGCGCGAGCAGATCATCGAAGCGGCACAGAACGGGGTGAACGGCTACATCATCAAGCCGTTCACCGCGCAGACGCTGGAAGAGAAGCTGGGCAAGATCTTCGAACGCCTGGCGGCCAGCGCCTGATGGATACCACGGTCGACAAGAGCGCCCTGGCCCTGCGCCTGCAGGAAGCACTGGATGCACTGGAAGCGGGCGACGAGAGCGCCTGGCGCCAGCGCATCGACAGTCTGGTGGCCGCGCGCACCCAGCCGATGATGAGCGGCCTTTCGCGGCTGGCCCGCGAACTGGGCCAGGCCCTGGGCGAGCTGCCGACCGTGCCCGACGAAGCCGGCGAGCTGGACGACGCCTGCGCGCGCCTGGACCACGTGGTGGCCATGACCGAACAGGCCACCCACCGTACCCTGGACCTGGCCGAAGAATGCCGCGCCCTGACCGAACAGCTGCGCGCCGATGGCCTGCAGCCGGGCCAGGACGTGCAGCTGGAGCGCATCCGCCACAACCTGACCGAGATCGCCCTGACCCAGAGCTACCAGGACCTGACCGGGCAGATCATCCGTCGCGTGGTCGGCATCGTCCGCCGCGTGCACGAAGGCTTCGGCGCGCTCGGCCTGCCGCCGGAACAGCATCGCACCGACCCGGAACTGGCCGGGCCGGCACTGAAGGGACTGGACCGCCACGCGGTCTCGCAGAACGACGCCGACGATCTGTTGTCGGACCTGGGGCTGTAAGCATGAGCGCGGTTGCCGACGACATCACTGCCGATTTCATCATCGAAGCACAGGAGATCCTCGATCGCCTGGGCGAACAGCTGGTGTCGCTGGAACAGGCACCGCAGGACAGCGAACAGCTCAATGCCGTGTTCCGCGGCTACCACACGCTGAAGGGCGGCGCCGGCTTCCTCGGCATCACCGCCATGGTCGAGCTGTGCCACGCCGCCGAAGAAGCACTGGGTTCGGCCCGTGCCGGCCAGGCCGTGCTGCAATCGCACCACTTCGACGCGGCGCAGCAGTCGCTGGATTACCTGCAGTCCATGCTCGACGCCGTTTCATCCGGCACCGAGCCGGGTTACGCACCGCCGGAACTGATCGCCCAGTTCGACGTGCATGGCGGCGCCGCACCCGCGACCAGTGCCAGCGCGGCCGCGGCACCGGCTGCCGGCGGCAGCGACCTGATCACCGACGATGAGTTCGAAGCGCTGCTGGACCAGTTGCACGGCGGCGGCGCGCCCACGGCCGTGGCCCCGGCGAAGAAGGCCGACGATGGCCTGATCAGCGAAGACGAATTCGAAGCGTTGCTGGACCAGCTGCATGGCGGCGCCGCACCCGGCAGCAAGCCGGTGGCTGCAGCGCCGGCCCCCACGCCGGCGACGCGCCCGACGGCGACCCCTGCCGCTGCGCCGGCCAAGCCCGCCGCGGCCAAGCCGCTGGCCGAGGCCGAACACACCGTGCGCGTGGACACCAAGCGCCTGGACGCCATCGTCAACCTTATCGGCGAACTGGTGCTGTCACGAAACCGCCTGAAGACGCTGCGCACCCGCCTGCGCGATGAAGAGCTGGACCGTGCCGTGTCCACCCTGGATATCGCCACCGCGCGCCTGCAGTCGGCGGTCATGCGCACCCGCATGCAGCCGGTCGGCAAGGTGTTCTCGCGCTTCCCGAAGGTGGCCCGCGATGTGGCCCGTTCGCTGAAGAAGGAAGTCGATCTGGAACTGATCGGCGCCGAAACCGAGCTGGACCGCAACCTGGTGGAAGCGCTGGCCGATCCGCTGGTGCACCTGGTGCGCAACGCCATCGACCATGGCGTGGAAATGCCGGACCTGCGCGAAGCACAGGGCAAGCCGCGCATGGGCCATGTGCGCCTGTCGGCACAGCAGGAAGGCGACTACGTCAGCATTGAAGTGCAGGACGACGGCGCCGGCATCGACCCGGAAAAGCTGCGCGCCAAGGCGCGCGAGAAGGGCCTGATCGACCCGGAAGCCGCCGCCCGCCTGAGCAGCGAGGAATGCCTGCACCTGGTGTTCCTGCCCGGGTTCTCCACCAAGCAGCAGGTCACCGATATTTCCGGCCGCGGCGTGGGCATGGACGTGGTGCAGTCGCGCATCCGCGAACTGAGCGGGCAGATCCAGATCCAGTCCGAACTGGGTCGTGGCAGCCGCTTCCTGATCCGCGTGCCGCTCACCCTGGCCATCCTGCCGACCCTGCTGGTGCAGGCCGGCGAGGATGTCTACGCCCTGCCCCTGGCCCGCGTGATGGAAGTGCTGCATGCACCGCGCACCTCGCTGGGCTGGTTCGATGGCCGCGCCGTGCTCGACCGCCGCTCGCACACCCTGCCACTGATCGACCTGCGGCAGTGGCTGGATGTCACCCCGGCCGCCTCCAGCCTACTGACCATCGTGGTGCTGCAGGCCGGCGAGGCCCGTTTCGGGCTGGTGGTGGACCAGGTGCGCGGCCGCGAGGAAGTGGTGATCAAGCCGCTGCCGAAGGCGCTGCGCGGCCTGCGCGGCTACGCCGGGGCAACGCTGATCGGCGATGGCCGCATGGCCCTGATCCTGGACGTGGACGGGCTGAGATGAACCCGGCCGGGCGCTGCCCGGCACCCCGAAAACTGTGACTACCGTCTGTACACGCGCCACCGGTGTCTCAAGTCCCATTCACACACGCCGATACCGGACCCATGGATAGACTCAGCCTCATTGGACTTTTCCTTGCCCTGGCCTCACTGGTCGGCGGCAGCATCCTGAAGGGCGCCGGCCTGGCCTCGCTGTGGTCGCCGGCTGCCTTCGTGATCGTGATCGTCGGTACCGTGGCGGCCATCCTGCTGCACACCGCGCCGGCCGTGTTCAAGCACGCCTTCAAGATCGTGCGCTGGGTCGTGCGCCCGCCGCACAGCGACCGTCGCGAACTGATCCAGCAGATCGTGGAATGGAGCAACATCGCCCGCCGCCAGGGCCTGCTGGGCCTGGAATCGCAGGTGGAAGCACAGCGCGATCCGTTCCTGCGCAAGGGCCTGCAGCTGCTGGTGGACGGCGTCGAGCCAGAATCGATCCGGCACATGCTGGAAATCGAACTGGGCAGCCAGGAGCACCAGGACCAGGCCGGCGCCAAGGTGTTCGAAGCCATGGGCATCTATGCGCCCACGCTGGGCATCATCGGTGCCGTGCTTGGGCTGATCGCGGTCATGAAGAACCTGGCCGACCCCAGCAAGCTGGGCCACGGCATCGCCGCCGCGTTCACCGCCACCATCTACGGCATCGCCTCGGCCAACCTGCTGTTCCTGCCGATCGCGGCCAAGCTGAAGGGCGTGATCGCCCACAACTCGCGCGACCGCGAAATGGTCATCGAAGGCCTGATCTCGATTGCCCAGGGCGAGAACCCGCGCAACATCGAAACCAACCTTTCCGGCTTCCTGCACTGACATGGCCCGCCGCAAGCACCACGAAGAGCACGCCAACCATGAAGCATGGGCGATCCCCTATGCCGATCTGATGACGTTGCTGCTGGCGTTCTTCGTCGTGATGTACGCCATTTCCTCGGTGAACGAGGGCAAGTACCGCATCATGGCCGATGCGCTGACCGATGCCTTCGGCGGCGCTCCGCGCACCATCAACCCGGTGCAGGTGGGCAACAAGCAGGTGCAGGGCGGCGGCTGGGACAGCCCCTCGGTCATCAAGTCCGGCACCAAGATCGGCCCGTCCGCGCCGGCGCCTTCGCACGACCCCACCCTGCTGCCTTCGATGGCCTCGCAGATGCGCATGCCGGTGTCGGTGCACAACCAGGAACAGATCGCCCGTGCCGAGCGCCAGCTCAACAGCATCGCCGACCGCCTGACCGCCGCACTGTCGCCGCTGATCGACCGCGGCATGATCAGCGTGCGCCGCACCGAACTGTGGATCGAGGTGGAGATCAACAGTGACATCCTGTTCCCCACCGGTTCGGCGGCACTGGACGTGCATGCGCGGCAGACCCTGGCCAGCCTGGCCGAGGTGCTGCGCGATGTGCCCAACAGCGTGCGCGTGGAAGGCCACACCGACAATATTCCGATTGCCACCGCAACCTTCCCGTCCAATTGGGAACTGTCGGCCGGTCGCGCCGCCAGCGTGGTCCACCTGTTCGCCGACCAGGGCGTGCAGCCCTCGCGCCTGGCCATGGTCGGCTACGGCCAGTTCCGCCCGCGCGATGCCAACGACAGCGCCCAAGGCCGCAACCGCAACCGCCGGGTGATGGTCATCATCCTGGCTGACACCAGCCACGCGGTGGACCCGCTGGGTGAGCGCCTGAACGCCGCCACTGGCCAGACCGATGCCGCTGCACCTGCGGCCAGCACCGCCGCTGCGGCGACGGCACGCACCCCTTCCCCTTCCCCCCTTGCACCGGTGCAGTTGCCGCCGGTGTCGGCAGGCAGCCATGTCGGCGCCGCCGTTCCCCCTGCAATGAAGGAGTAATCCGATGCGCATCTGGGCAGTCGCCAACCAGAAGGGCGGTGTCGGCAAGACCACCACCACCCTCGCCCTCGGTCGCGGCCTGGCCGCACTCGGCCACCGGGTCCTGCTGATCGATCTGGATCCGCACGCCTCGCTCACCCGCGCCTTCGGCGTGCCGGTCGAGCCGGCGCCTGCCGGGGTACTGGAACTGTTCGGCGCACCGCCGGCCGATCTGGCAACGCTCAGCCACCCCAGCCCGATCAACGGCCTGGACTACGTCTGCGCGCAGGCCTCGCTGGCCACGCTGGAACGCCGCAGCGCCAACCAGCCCGGCCTGGGCCTGGCCCTGCAGAACGCCCTGGCCCGCCACCAGGGCCAGCACGATTACATCCTGCTGGACTGCGCGCCCACCCTGGGCCTGCTGATGATCAACGCACTGGCCGCGGCCGATCGCCTGATCATTCCCACCCAGGCCGAACCGCTGGCGCTGCACGGCCTGGACGGCATGGTGCGCACCGGTGAAATGGTCGAGCGCTCGCGCCGCCGCCCGCTGCCGATCTCGATCCTGCCGACCCTGTTCGACCGCCGCACCCGCGCGGGCAACGAATCGCTGCGCAGCATGCAGGACCGCCACATCGGCCGCGTCTGGGAAGACGCCATCCCGCTGGACACCCGCATCAGCAACGCCGCCGGCCTGACCCTGCCCAGCGCGGGCGAAGACTACCCCGGCCGTGGCCTGGCCGCGTACCGCCGCGCCCTGAACTGGATCCTGGGCGAAGACGAGCGCGCACTGGAGCAGGCGGCATGAGCACCACCGGCGTGCTGGACGACTATCTGGACGAACTGCTGGGCGAAGCCATCGTGGCGCCGCCGGTTGCCGTCGCCGTGGCCGCCGAACGCGAGCCCACGTGGGACGATCTACCGGCCGAAGTGATCTACGAAACCCAAGACACCGACGGTAGCGCCGGGCCATGCCCGGCGAGCGCAGCGGTGCCCGAACCCGCCGTCGCCGCTCCCGAACGCGAGCCCACCTGGGACGACCTGCCGGCCGAAGTGATCTACGAAACCGAAAACACCGACGGTAGCGCCGGGCCATGCCCGGCGAGCGCAGCGGCGCCTGCACCCGCCGCCGCAACGACCGGCCCTGAACCGACCTGGGACGACCTGCCGGCCGAAGTGATCTACGAAACCGAAGACGTTCCAGCCGCCGCGCAGAGCGACAGCGCAGCGCTGGAGGCCGCCTTCGACGCCGTGGCCCTCGCCGCTCCAGAACGCGAACCCACCTGGGACGACCTGCCGGCCGAAGTCATTTACGAAACCGAAGACACCGACGGTAGCGCCGGGCCACGCCCGGCGAGCGCAGCGGCGCCTGCACCCGCCGCCGCCCCGACCGGCCCCGAGCCCACCTGGGACGACCTGCCGGATGAAGTGATCTACGAAACCGACAGCGCCAACAGCCACGCCCTGGCCCACATCGACAGCCCCGCCCTGCAGGCCGCCTTCGAAGCCGCCGCAGAAGGTGAAACGGTGGCCGTGCCTGCCCCCGCCACGGTGGCGCCGGCTCTTCCGCCCGCCGCGCCCGTCGCAGCCCCGGTCGCCCGCACCGCTGTGGCGCCGCCGCCGCGCGTGGCAGTGAATGCCCCGGCAGGCGCCCGCCCGTCCAGCTGGCAGGAACTGCAATCGCAGGCCCACCAGCCGGCCAGCAGCCCGCACCCGCAGGCCCGCCGCGCCGGCGAACGTACCTCGCGCTGGCTGCGCCTGCGCTGCGGCGTGCAGGCCTACGCGCTGGAGCTGCTGAAGGTGCAGGAAGTGGTGCTTCCCGTGCCCCTGCTGCCCCTGCGCGGCACCGCCGCCGCCATGCTGGGCATCATGAACCTGCGCGGCCAGGTGGTGCCGGTGATGGACCTGGGCCTGCACCTGGGCACTACCACCGCCGAGGACGACGCGCAGACGCGCATCGTGGTGCTGGAAGAAAACGGCGAGATCCTGGGCCTGCGCGTGTCGGCCGTGGAAGACGTGGCCAACCTCACCGATTCGCAGATTGAACCGCCGGACACCGCGCGCATCTGCCAGATTTCCAACGACCTGTTCCGCGGCGTAGCCCGCATTGGCCAACGGCCGATGATCCTGCTGGATGCGACGCGTCTGTTGGGGTGAAGCCCATCCACGCATGGCGTGGATCTACACGCCGGCGTTGCCCGGGGCGATCAACACCATGATCGCCCCGGTAGATCCACGCCATGCGTGGATACCCAGACATCGAGCCCCCGGTAGATCCACGCCACGCGTGGATACCCCCCGAAACAATCCTAAAGAACCCCGCCGGTGTGCCGTTATGGATCTCGGAACCGTTTGTCCGGAGCAATCATGAGCACTGTCGAACTGGGTGATGATCTCGGCATCGAGAGCAGCACCGAGCTCAAGAACCGCCTTTCGCCCCTGGTGGCGGAAGCAGGCGAGCTGACCCTGGACGCAAGCCAGGTCGGCCGCATCCACACCGCCAGCGTGCAGGTGCTGTGCGCCTTCGTGCAGGCCCGCCGCGAGGCAGGGCTGGACACCGGCTTCCACGGTTGCACCGCAACCTTCCGTGACGCCGCCCGCCTGTTGGGCGTCACCCAGGCCCTGGGCCTGGACGTACCCCATGACAACCTGAAATCTGTGGAGAACGCTGCATGAGCGCACGTATCTTGGTGGTGGACGATTCGGCGTCGATGCGCCAGATGGTTTCCTTCGCCCTCACCTCGGCCGGTTTTTCCGTCGAAGAAGCCGAAGACGGCGCCGTGGCCCTGGGCCGCGCCAAGGGCCAGCGCTTCAACGCGGTGGTCACCGACGTCAACATGCCGAACATGGATGGCATCAGCCTGATCCGTGAACTGCGCCAGCTGCCGGACTACAAGTTCACCCCGATGCTGATGCTGACCACCGAATCGGCTGCGGACAAGAAGTCCGAAGGCAAGGCCGCCGGCGCCACCGGCTGGCTGGTCAAGCCGTTCAACCCCGAACAGCTGGTCGCCACCGTACAGAAGGTGCTGGGCTGATTGCCCGGCACTGCTGAACCGCCCCTTCCCCACGTTTCCGGATTACCGCTGCCATGAGCATGGACCTGCAACGCTTCCACGCCACCTTCTTCGAGGAGAGCCGCGAAGGCCTCGACGCCATGGAGGCCGGGCTGCTTGCCCTGGAATCGGGGCAGCAGGATCCGGAAATCATCAATTCGGTGTTCCGCGCCGCCCATTCCATCAAGGGCGGCGCCGGCACCTTCGGCTTTGACACCATTGCCGGCCTGACCCACGTGCTGGAAACGCTGCTCGACGAGCTGCGTGCCGGCAAGCGGGCCCTGGAAGCCACCGCAGTGGACGCCATGCTGTCCTCGGTGGACGTGCTGCGCGCACTGCTGCGTGAAGCCGAACATGGCCAGGCCGCCGACCCGGCGTCGGTGGCCGCAGTGAAGGCCCGCCTGGAAGCGGTGCTGTCCGGGCAGGCTGCGGCCAGCACCCCGGTAGCAGCGGCCGCCCCGGTCGATGACACCCCCGAGGCCTGGCAGATCGGCTTCACCCCGGCGCCGTCGCTGTTCATGAGCGGCAACGATCCGCTGCGCATCATCCGCGAGCTGGAACACCTGGGCTCGCTGCAGGTGGCCGCACGCATGGACCGCCTGCCGGGCTTTGCCCAGCTGGACCCGCTGGAAGCCCACCTGGCCTGGGACCTGGGCCTGGTCGGCAAGGTGCCGCGCAGCAAGATCGAAGACACTTTCGCCTGGGTACTGGACGACTGCGAACTGGATATCCGTCCGGCCGCACCGCCCAGCCTGGCCACCCAGGCACCGCCGGCACCCGCCGCCACGGCGGCCGCTGCACCTGCAGCCGCACCTGCAGCTGCCGCTGCAGCCACGCCGGCCGCTGCCGAAGCAGAGACCTCGATCCGCGTGAGCGTGGACAAGGTCGATGCCCTCATCAACCTGGTGGGCGAACTGGTCATCACCCAGGCCATGCTCAAGCAGGTATCGCATGCGATTGATCCGGTGCATGCCGAACGTCTTTTCGCCGGCCTGGACCAGCTTGAACGCAATACCCGCGACCTGCAGGAAGCGGTGATCGGCGTGCGCATGCTGCCGGTGGACGCGGTGTTCCGCCGCTTCCCGCGCCTGGTGCGCGATCTGTCCAGCCGCCTGGGCAAGCAGGTGCGCCTGCGCACCATTGGCGAAGGCACCGAACTGGACAAGGGCCTGATCGAAAAGATCGCCGACCCGCTGGTCCACCTGGTGCGCAACTCCATCGACCACGGCCTGGAAATGCCCGACGTGCGTCGCGGCGCCGGCAAGGACGAGACCGGCACCATCACCCTGGCCGCTTCGCACCAGGGTGGCCACATCGTCATCGAAGTCAGCGACGACGGCCGCGGCCTGAACCGCGACAAGATCCTGGCCAAGGCCCACGAGCGCGGCCTGAGCGTGCCGGACAACCCCACCGATTCGCAGGTCTGGGACCTGATCTTCCAGCCCGGCTTCTCCACTGCCGATGCAGTGACCGACCTGTCCGGCCGCGGCGTGGGCATGGACGTGGTCCGCCGCAACATCCAGGCGCTGGGTGGCGAAGTGCAGATCGAAAGCAGCCTGGGCAGCGGCACCCGCACGCTGATCCGCCTGCCGCTGACCCTGGCGATCCTGGACGGCATGACCGTGGCGGTGGCCGGCGAAACACTGATCCTGCCGCTGGCCTACGTGCTGGAAGCGCTGCAGCCGCAGCCCGAGGACATCCGCAGCATGGCCGGCGAAGGCCGCGTGCTGCGCGTGCGCGGCGAATATCTGCCCATCCTGTCGCTCACCGAGTACTACGGCTACGGCAACCGCCGCGCCAACAGCGAATCGCTGGTGGTGGTGGTGGAAGGCGATGGCCAGAAGATCGCGCTGGAAGTGGACGAACTGGTCGGCCAACAGCAGGTGGTGGTCAAGAACATCGAGAACAACTACCGCCGCATCGGCGGTGTATCGGGCGCCACCATCCTCGGCGATGGCCGCGTGGCCCTGATCGTGGACATCGGCGGCCTGGTGCGCTCGCTGCGCATGCCGCAGGCCGCCTGACCGCCGCCTACATCGCCGTGCACCACCCAACCGCCGCCCACCTGGGCGGCGGCTCTGTTTGCGGGGCCAGATCCCCGGGGTCAGATCCCTTTCGCAGAAAGGGCTCTGACCCCCGCACTGTGACACCGGTCGCCCCTGCAGTTTCCCCAGCAACCATCCAGATACCCCAAGGCCCCCACCCCGCAAGGCCTGCAGGCGCCCATCCCTACGCCAGCGAATGTGACATCCGTCCATAAAGTCCCCGCGCGCAGCGCCGCTATCTCGCTTTGACGGCTTTCACCGAACCCCCACCGGCACGACCGTTCCCTCCTGCAACCACCCCCTACGCCGCCGCACCCGCGCCGGCACCTGCCCATCCGGAGCACCCTGCATGAAGTGGTTCCACGATCTGCCCATCGCCCGCAAGCTGGCGGTGGGGTTCACCCTGACCACCCTGATGACCGTCATCCTGGGCGTGTTCGCCCTGGTGCGCCTGTCCGAGGCCAACGCGCAGCTGCGCGCGATGGCCACCAACGATATTCCGTCCGTGCAGTACCTGGGCGAAGTGCGCTCGCAGCTGGGCGAATTCCGCACCTACGAGCTGGCCCAGCTGAGCATGCTCGACAAGCCGGAAAAGGTAGCCGAGTACAACACGCGCATGGCCGACACCGCCAAGATCGTTCGCGACCAGTTGGCCGCCTATGCCGCCCTGCCGTCGGGCGAGAAGGAACGCGCGCTGTACCAGCCGGTGCAGGCCGACGTGGATGCCTACTTCGCCGCCAACACCAAGCTGCGTGACGCCGCCACCGCCGGTGACGCCGCCCTGGCCCAGCAGGTATCCGACGAGCAGTCGCGCCCGCTGCGCCGCAAGGCCTTCGAAGACATGAAGGCGCTCAGCGCCTATCTCAGCTCGCAGATGCAGGGCAAGATCGACGATGCCAACGCCACCCACCGCAACAGCCTGATCGCCATCATCAGCTGCATCGTGCTGCTGTCGCTGGTCGCCGCAGCCTTGGCCGTGGTGATCTCGCGCGCCGTCACCGGTCCGCTGGGCAAGGCCGTGCAGGCCATCCAGGCCGTTTCGCGCGGTGACCTGAGCGTAACCACCCAGGCCACCAGCAACGACGAGGCCGGGCGCATGCTGGCCGCCACCAGCGAGATGACCGCCATGCTGCGGCGCTTCTCGGAACAGACCCAGCTGATGGCACAGATGCATGCCGGCCCGGATATCAGCCACCGCATTCCGGAAGATTTCCCCGGCGTGTACGGCCAGCTGGCCGGCGGCATCAACACCGTCATCTTCGAACACCTGGATGCCATCCGCGATGCCATCGACGTGCTGAACCAGTACGCCGCCGGCAACCTGACCGAAGATGCGCGCCGCCTGCCGGGCACCCGCGCCTTCCTGCACGAAGCCATGGATGCGGCCAAGTCCAGCCTGCTGGCCATCAACACGCAGATCCAGCAGTTGGCCAGCGCTGCCGCCGCCGGCGATTTCAGCCAGCGCGGCGATGCCGATCGTTTCGCGCACGACTTCCGCGCCATGATCGACAACCTGAACACCATGATGCAGGTGGCCGACGGCAACCTGGGCCAGCTGTCCACGCTATTGCAGGCCATCGCCGAAGGCGACCTGACCGCGCGCATGGACGGCCAGTTCAACGGCGTGTTCGCCCGCATGCGCGACGATGCCAACACCACCGTCGCCCAGCTGACCCAGATCGTCGGCCAGATCCAGGCCAGCACCTCCAGCATCACCCTGGCCGCCGGCGAAATCGCCTCGGGCAACAGCGATCTGTCGCGCCGTACCGAACAGCAGGCCGCCAACCTGGAAGAAACCGCCGCGTCGATGGAGGAGCTGACCTCCACCGTGCGCCAGAACGCCGAACACGCCCGCCAGGCCAACCAACTGGCCATCGGCGCGCACGGCGTGGCCTCGCAGGGCGGCGAAGTGGTCGGCCAGGTGGTCACCACCATGTCGGCCATCGAAGCCTCGTCGAAGAAGATCGCCGAGATCATCAGCGTGATCGACGGCATCGCCTTCCAGACCAACATCCTGGCGCTGAACGCTGCGGTGGAGGCCGCCCGTGCCGGCGAGCAGGGCCGTGGCTTCGCCGTGGTCGCCAGCGAAGTGCGTACCCTGGCACAGCGCTCGGCTGCAGCGGCCAAGGAGATCAAGGGCCTGATCGATGATTCGGTCGGCAAGGTCAACGAAGGTTCGGCGCTGGTGCACCAGGCCGGTGCGACCATGGGCGAGATCGTGGCCTCGGTGCAGCGCGTGACCGACATCATGGCCGAAATCTCCGCCGCGTCGCAGGAACAGAGCGCGGGCATCGAACAGGTCAACCAGACTGTGGTGCAGATGGACGAAACCACCCAGCAGAACGCCGCACTGGTGGAAGAAGCCACCGCTGCCGCACGCGCCATGGAAGACCAGGCCGCGCAGCTGGGTGAAGCGGTGGCGCGATTCCGCCTTGCCACCCCGGGTCTGTCCAGTGCACCGGTCCGTGTCGCGGCGCCGCCGGTGCCTGCGCCGCGCAAGGCGGTCAGCGCACCGGCCGTGGCCGCGCCGCGTGCGCGCAAGGCGGCACCGCAGCCGGCCCTGGCCGGCGACGGTGACTGGCAGGAGTTCTAAGCGCAGGCGCCGGGGTTTGCCCGGCGCCGGTGTTGTAGAGCCGAGCCATGCTCGGCTTCCCCGTGGAAAAGGCGCCGGGCCCGTCCCGGCGCCGTGATGCGATCGCCCTTCAGCTTCACGCCGCACCGGCCGCTAACGAACTACGGCCCAACGCGTGCACGCCCATGTCCGCCCGCCCCACCGCCCCTGCGAAACCGGTTCGAGACTGGCGCCCGCTGGCCGGGGTGCTGCTGCTTTCACTGTGGCTGGGCTGGACCCTGCCCTTGCTGTGGACGCAATCGCGCGCGGCAGCACCTGAACCGGGCGGCTGGAATGCCACCGATCTGCTCGCGCAGCTGCCGCAGGACGTGCTGACCGCCAGCGCCCAGCAGCCCTTGCTGCTGCGCCTGCCCGACCACTGCCCCTGTGATGGACACGATGTACTGCCCACCGGCAGCGCACTGCAGACCAGCGCCTTGGCCCTGCCGTTCGATTGGCTGGTCCTGCACCAGCAGCAACTGGTCTATGCCGGCCCCGCCCGGCTCGACCCTGGCTGCGGCGGCACCGGCCCTGCGGCCGCGCGCCTGGTGAACCATCTGCTGGCACAGCCGCAGGCAGCCGTGATCCTCGCCACCCCATGCCCATGCCTCAAGGAGTAGTGCATGCACGCATCCCCTGCCCCTCATGCAACGCCCGTCCGCGCCGGATCGCTGCCGTTCCTGCGCGCGCTGTCCACCACCGCCGACCGCCTGTTCCTGGTCGTCACCGCCGGCCTGGTGCTGGCCTCGCTGGTGCTGGCGGTACGCAGTGGCGCCTGGGCGCCGTGGCTGGGGGTCGCGCTGCCGGCACTGCTGGTCACCACGCTGCAGGTCTACTGGCTGCCCGGCACCCGGCTCAGCCGCTGCACCGTGGCCCTGGCCTGGATGGTGCTGTCGGCCACGCTCATCCACCAGACCCACGGGCAACTGGAAACGCACTTCACGGTGATCGTGCTGATCGCACTGCTGCTGTACTACCGCGACTGGTTGCCGATCGTGGTCGCCGCCGGCGCCATTGCCGTCCATCACGTGCTGTTCTACGCACTGCAGGTGCAAGGCCTGCCCTACCCGGTGTTTGCCGCCGGCAGCGGGCTGGGCACCCTCGCCCTGCACGCCCTGTACGTGGTGGTTGAAGCCGGCCTGCTCAGCCTGATGGCTGTGCAGATGCGCCGTCAATTGCTGCTGCTGGGACACGACCCGCAGCAGCTGGCACAGCTGGCGCGGGGCCTGGCCGAAGACCAGCCGGTGCCCGAGCACCTGCAGAACGCCCGGTTCCCGCCGGACTCGCTGGCGGCGGCACTGGTGCAGACCGGTGACCGCCTGCTGCAGCGGCGCGAAAGCGAGCAGCAGACCACGCGCGAATCGCTGCGCATCCGCACCGCGCTGGACGATGTCACCACCCACGTGATGATCGCCGACCGCGAGCGCAACATCGTGTTCGTGAACCGTCCGCTGCAGCACATGCTGGCCGCAGCCGAAGCGGACCTGCGCCGCGACCTGCCGCAGTTCAGCGCCACCGACCTGATCGGCCGCAGCATCGACATCTTCCATCGCAATCCCGCCCACCAGGCCCGGCTGCTGGACACGCTGACCGGCACCTGGCACGCGCAGATCCGCGTCGGCGGCCGCAGCATGCGCCTGATCATCAATCCGATCATCGGCGACGACGGCCAGCGCCAGGGCTTCGTGGTGGAATGGGCCGACCGCACCAGCGAACTGCAGGTGGAAGAAGAGCTGGGGCGTATCGTTGAAGCGGCCGCCCAGGGCGACTTCAGCCAGCGCGTGGGCACGGCGGGCAAGGACGGCTTCTTCCTGCAGCTGGCGCAGCGCCTGAACAGCCTGCTGGACGCCAACGCCTACAGCATCGAGCAGATCTCGCAGCTGCTGGCGGCGCTGTCGCGCGGCGACCTGACCGCGCACATGCAGGGCGATTTCCACGGTGTGTATGCCCGCATCCGCGACGATGCCAACACCACCATCGCCCAGCTCACCGCCATCGTCGGCAGCATCCAGACCGCCTCGGGCAGCCTGACCGGCGCGGCCGCCGACCTCGCCCGCGGCAACGACCACCTGGCCGACCGCACCGAACAGCAGGCGGCCAGCCTGGAAGAAACCGCGGCCACCATGGAAGAACTGACTGCCACCGTGCGCCAGAATGCCGAGCACGCACGCCAGGCCAACCAGCTGGCCAGCGGCGCCGCCGCTGTTGCCCACCAGGGCGGCGACGTGGTGGGCCAGGTGATCAGCACCATGGGCGCGATCCAGGCCGCATCACGAAAGATCGGCGACATCATCTCGGTCATCGATGGCATCGCCTTCCAGACCAACATCCTGGCCCTGAACGCTGCGGTGGAAGCCGCGCGTGCCGGCGAACAGGGCCGTGGCTTTGCCGTGGTGGCCAGCGAGGTACGCACCCTGGCCCAGCGCTCGGCCGCGGCCGCCAAGGAGATCAAGGGCCTGATCGACGATTCGGTCGGCAAGGTCGACGAAGGCTCCACCCTGGTACGGCGCGCCGGCGACACCATGGGCGAGATCGTCGCCTCGGTGCAGCGGGTGACCGACATCATGGGCGAGATTTCGGCCGCCTCGCAGGAGCAGAGCGCCGGCATCGAACAGGTCAACCAGAGTATTGCGCAGATGGATGCCAACACCCGCCAGAACGCCACGTTGGTGGAGGCCTCGGCGCACGCCACCCAGGGCATGGGCGAACAGGCCACGGTGCTGGCGCAGGCGGTGGCACGCTTCCATCTGGACAACAGCCGCCACCTGCGCAGCGTCGAACGCGGGCCACGGCCGGTGTCCCGCCTGCCCGGCTGACCACGGCAGCGGGTTTGACGGGCTACATATTTCCGGCGCGCGGCCGATACCCCCAGTAAGCCGCGCGCCAACACGCGCTGGCGCCCGCCCCAGACCCAAGATTCCATGTCCGACGGCCACGACATTGCATTGAGTGACACCCACGCGGCCGACGCCGCCGACGAGCGGTTCCTGGTCCGCAACCCCCGCCAGCTGCGCCAGTTGCTGCGCTCGCTGATCGACCAGCGTTCCCTGATCAACGCCCATATCGACGGGCGCGATCGTTCCTTCCCTACCGCCCTGCTCGACCTCGACGAGGACGAAGACACCCTGCTGCTGGACGGCAGTCCGCAGGAGGCGTCCAACCGTGCCGCCGAACAGGCCGACCATCTGCTGTGCTTCGCCCAGCTGGAACGGGTGCTGGTGCGGTTCCGGCTGCAGGCATTGGAGCGCGTGGACAACGACGGTCACGTCGCCTTCCGCGCACACCTGCCCGAGGAGCTGGTACACCTGCAGCGCCGCGAGCTGTACCGCCTGGAAACCCCCATCACCGACTCGCCGCAGCTGAGCCTGGCCGCCGGTGAAGCCGGTGCCGACGCACTGTCCATGCGCGTGGTGGATATCAGCGGCGGCGGCCTGGCCATCACCGTGCCCAGCGACTGCGCGCTGTTCACCCTGCAGAAGCGCTACGCCGCCACCCTGTCCATGCCCGACGGCCCGGACCTGCCGATCAGCCTGGTGGTCTGCAACATGCTGCCGCAGCGCCAGCCCAACGGCATCGAAGTGAAGCGGATCGGCATGCGCTTCGACGACCTGCCACGCGGCGGCGACAGCGCCATCCAGCGCTACATCTTCCGCATCGACCGCCAGCGCAAGGCGCGCCAGAACGGCGAGCTCTAAGGCGCCCACCCCGGGGTCGGATCCCTTTCCGCAGGAAAGGGCTCTGACCCCTGCCCGCCACCCACCCCGGTAGATCCACGCCATGTGTGGATGCACCCAACCCCACCTAAAGTCCCCCGCCGCGGGGCCGATATCGAGGCTGACACCGGGACTACCGGCCGAACCAGGACCCTCGATGAACGACAAGACCAGCTCCACCGCCAGCGCCGGTGGCGAATTCCTCAGCTTCACCCTTGGCGCCGAGCACTACGGCGTTGACATCCTCAAGGTGCAGGAAATCCGCGGCTACGACGCGGTCACCCGCGTGCCCGACGCGCCGGATTACATCAAGGGCGTGATCAACCTGCGCGGCACCATCGTGCCGGTCATCGACCTGCGCCTGAAGCTGCGCCTGGAAAACGCGCGCTACGACGCCTTCACCGTGATGATCGTGCTGAACGTGGAAGACCGCGTGGTCGGCATCGTGGTGGACAGCGTCTCCGACGTCATTCCGCTGGCCGCCGAGCAGATCCGCCCGACCCCGGAATTCGGCGCCGCCGTGGACACCCGCTTCATTTCCGGCATCGGCACCCAGGACGACCGCATGCTCATCCTGCTGGACATCGAAACCCTGCTCGACAGCGCCGACATGGGCCAGGCGGCCCTGCTGGAAGACGCCGCCGCCTGAGCACGCGGACTTTTTTTCACACTTCGACAAAGGTCCCCTTCAGTTCCCCGTCAGCTTGCCGATAGGGGGACAGAAGCCGGGTGCGCAGGAGCGCATCAGCCCGGATCGACTGTCCACACCATCCCCGGAGAATCACCTCGATGAAGTCCCTGCTTGTGTTCGTTTCGGCTGCCCTGCTGGCCACCACTGCTGCTTCTGCCTTCGCCCAGTCGGCCGACATGATTCCGCCGGAACTGGCCCCGCGTCAGGTCGGCAAGGACGGCATGGTCTGCGGCAAGGTGGAAAAGGCCCGCTTCGCCGAAGGTTCCGAAGGCCAGCCGACCTTCCTGTACATGGGCGGCGCCTTCCCGCGCCACACCTTCTCGGCACGCATCGCCGGCGAGAACCGCGGCAAGTTCAACTTCCCGCTGGAATCGCTGGAAGGCAAGACCGTCTGCGTGATCGGCAAGATCCAGCGCGACGCCTCGCGCGCTGAAATCGAAGTCAGCTCGCCGTCCAGCCTGAAGCTGGCCAACATCAAGTAATCCGCTGTCCGTCCTGCCACGCCGGCCGCCGGTCGGCGTGGTTGCTGCAAGCGGGCCCGATGCCCGCGCGCGTCTGCCTATGGAGATCGCAACGCCCATGCCGTGGATCAACAATCTGAAACTGATGCCGAAGCTGATGCTGACCTTCGGTGTCCTCCTGCTGGTGATGCTGCTGCAGGGCATCGTCGCCTATCGCGGCCTGCACTCGCTCAACAATGTCACCACCGAGCTGGCCGGCTCGCGCATGGAGAGCATCCGCCTGGCCGGCGAGATGCGCGGCATGATCGGCGAAATCCGCAACTCCGAGTACCAGCAGCTGGTGCGCGCCAGCGCTGAAGTGAAGGCCGAAGCCCATGGGCGCGTGGCCGAGCTGCGCACCAACCTGGACAAGGCGATCAAGACCTATCCCGGGCTGATCGACAACCCGCAGCAGAAGAAGCTGTTCGAAACGTTCGCCAACGACTGGAAGGACGCCCTGACGTCCTACGACAGCGTGTCTGAAATGCTCGAACTGGACCTGCCGGACGACGCCATCGATACCTTCGTCGGCGAAACCCGCACCAAGCACCGCAAGGCCACCGCCTCGCTGGAAGCGCTGATTGCCGAAGACAACCGCCTGGCCCGCGCCGCCCGCGAAGAGGCATCGAGCACCTATTCGGCCTCGGCCGTGCTGACCGTCATCGCCCTGCTGGGTGGCGCCGCGCTGGGCCTGGTCCTGGTCTGGCTGTTCGCACGCGCCCTGGTGGGCAGCGTGCGCGGTGCCGTCTCGGTCGCCAACGACGTGGCCGGCGGCAAGCTCGATGGCCATATCGATGTCAGCCGCCAGGACGAAGTGGGCGAGCTGATGCAGGCCATGCAGCGCATGCAGCGCGACCTGCGCGAGCGCATCGAGACCGACGCTGCCGTGGCCCGCGAAAACCTGCGTATCCGTACCGCCCTGGACTACAGCTCCACCGGCGTGTACCTGACCGACCCGAACAACACCATCGTCTACAGCAACCGCGCCCTGCAGCAGACCCTGTCGCAGTACCAGGACGAGCTGCGCCGCGACCTGCCCGACTTCGATGCCCAGGCCTCGCTGATCGGCAAGCCGGTGACCGTGCTGGAACACCGCGGCGAAATGGACCACACCCTGCTGGCCAACCTGAAGCAGCACGGCGTGGCCCGTCGCCCGATGCAGTACGGCGATGCGCAGTTCGCCCAGGTGGTGTCGACCATCCGCAACGAAGACGGCGACACCGTCGGCTACGTGGTGGAATGGCGCGACCGCACCCAGGAATCGCAGGTGGAAGCCGAAGTGGCGCGCGTGATCGCCCAGGCCGCCGCCGGCGACCTGTCCGGCCGCATCGACGCCGACGGCAAGGAAGGTTTCTTCCTGCAGCTGGCCCAGCAGATCAACGGCCTGCTGGACGCCAACGCCGGCAGCATCGAGCAGATTTCCGGCCTGCTGGCTGCTCTGTCGCAGGGTGACCTGACCGTGCGCATGCACGGCGACTACCAGGGCGTGTTCGCCCGCATGCGTGACGACGCCAACGCCACCGCCGCACAGCTGAGCGAGATCGTTACCCGCATCAAGCAGTCCAGCCGTGCGATCAGCTCGGCCGCCGGCGAAATCGCCTCGGGCAATAGCGACCTGTCGCGCCGCACCGAACAGCAGGCCGCCAACCTGGAAGAAACCGCCGCGTCGATGGAGGAACTGACCTCCACCGTGCGCCAGAACGCCGAACACGCCCGCCAGGCCAACCAGCTGGCCATCGGTGCACACGGCGTGGCCTCGCAGGGCGGCGAAGTGGTCGGCCAGGTGGTCACCACCATGTCGGCCATCGAAGCGTCGTCGAAGAAGATCGCTGAGATCATCAGCGTCATCGATGGCATCGCCTTCCAGACCAACATCCTGGCGCTGAATGCTGCGGTGGAAGCCGCACGCGCCGGCGAACAGGGCCGTGGTTTTGCCGTGGTCGCCAGCGAAGTACGCACCCTGGCCCAGCGCTCGGCTGCTGCGGCCAAGGAGATCAAGGGCCTGATCGACGACTCGGTCGGCAAGGTCAACGACGGCTCGGCACTGGTGCACAAGGCCGGCGCCACCATGGGCGAGATCGTCGCCTCGGTGCAGCGCGTGACCGACATCATGGCCGAGATTTCCGCCGCTTCGCAGGAGCAGAGCGCCGGCATCGAACAGGTCAACCAGACCGTGGTGCAGATGGACGAAACCACCCAGCAGAATGCCGCGCTGGTGGAAGAAGCCACCGCTGCCGCCCGTGCCATGGAAGAACAGGCCGGCCACCTGAGCGAAGCCGTGTCGATCTTCGTGCTGGACGAAGCCGAAGCCGTGGCCGCCCCGCGCGCCCCGGCACCGCGTGCAGCAGCACCGGCCGCGCCGGTCGCAGCCGCCGCACCGGCCCGTCGCAACACCGGCGGTCGCCCGATGGCCACCGAACTGGCCGACGGCGACTGGCAGGAGTTCTGATCCCTGCCCGGGGTCGGATCCCTTTTCCAAAGGAAAAGGGCTCTGACCCCCGCCTTCCCAAGACGCCCTGGCCCGTGCCGGGGCGTTTTCGTTTCCGGGGTATCGATAGATCCAGCCAACGGCGAAGCCCCTCGGGGTGGACGCGCTTCTGCTGGGTTCCGTGGGGTGGCCGGGTGGGTGGGCCGCGCAGGGGACGCTGCAAGTACGTCCTTGTAAGCTCGTAGGCGCCATCCATGGCGCCTGCGCCCCTGCGCAACCCACCCACCCGGCCCCGGACAGTTCCCCGCACGTCCACCCCGGATTGAAGAAAGAAGAGCAAGAGCAACAGCTGCACGCTGCGGGGCCTCTGCGGGGTCGGATCCCTTTTCCAAAGGAAAAGGGCTCTGACCCCACTCGCCCTGCATCCCGCCCCAGGGGTCGGATCCCTTTTCCAAAGGAAAAGGGCTCTGACCCCAATTCCCCGCCCGATAGAAACAACGCTCTTGCCGTCCGCCTCCCCCAGAAGCAACAAACAGCCGACCAACCGCTGTTGCTGTTGCTGTTGCAGTTGCTACAAAAGCCTGCCGCAGGCAGCGAAGCAGCCGCCGCTGCAAGGGAACCTGAATGCGCTCATAGCGCCACCCTCAAATCTCCCCGCCCCCGGCCGATAACCGTTGTGTCACGGCCGGTCGCGCCGTAACCGGTACTGGCGCCGCCCGCCCGTCTCGACCTGGTCCCGCTTCATGAACCTCCTGCATCGCTGGCAACACTACTTCAGCAACCTCTCCGTCCGGCGCAAGCTCAACCTGCTCACGCTGATGATCGCGATCGGCGTGATTGCACTGTCGGTGATCGCCGCCCGCATGCAGTACCTGGACCTGACCGAAACGCGCAAGGACGCCCTGCGCACCCAGGTCGAACTGACCTACGGCGTGCTGGACCACTACAAGCGCCTGGCCGGCACCGGCGAACTGACCGAGGCAGCCGCCAAGGCCGCCGCGCTGCAGGCGCTGGAAGTCATGCGCGCCAACAACGATGCCGACTACTACAACGTGCTGGACACCCAGTACCGCGTGCTGATGCACCCGTTCGCGCCCAAGCGCGTGGGCACCGTGCAGAAGGATTACACCTCCGATGACGGCGTGCCGATCTACTACCTGCAGGTCGGCATGGCCCGCCTCGGCGGCGGCTACACCTACTACCAGACCACCAAGCCCGGCAAGGAAGGCCTGATCGACAAGATCACCTACGCCGGCATGTACGAACCGTGGAAGTGGGTGGTGACCACCGGCGTCTACATGGACGACGTGCAGAGCGACGCCTGGGCCTTCACCGGCATCATGGCGCTGTCCGGTGGCCTGATGGTGCTGATCGTGCTGGGCCTGAGCTGGATCATCGGCAACCGCATCGCCGTGCCGCTGAAGCAGGCCACCGCGGTGGCCGAAGGCATTGCGCGCGGCAAGCTGGACAGCCACATTGGCCCGCAGCCGCACGACGAACCGGGCCGCCTGCTCGAATCGATGTCGCGCATGCAGCAACAGCTGCACGCGGTCATCACCGCCCAGCGCGAAATGGCCCGCCGCCACGATGGCGGTGAACTCAGCTACCGCATCGACGCCGCCGCCTTCCCCGGCGAGTACGGCCTGATGGTGCAGGAAACCAACACCCTGGTCGGCAGCCACGTGCAGACCCTGCACGATGTGCTGGACGTGGTGCAGCAGTACGCCGTGGGCGACCTCAGCCGCGACGTGGCGCGCTATCCGGGCGAAAAGGCCGCCATGACCACCACCGTCGATACGGTCAAGGCCAACCTGGGCCGCATCAACGCCGAAATCAAGCAGTTGGCCGCCGCCGCCGCCGCCGGTGATTTCAGCCAGCGTGGCGATGCCCAGCGCTTCAATCACGATTTCCGCGTGATGCTGGAAAACCTCAACGCCATGATGGCGGTCAGCGATGACAACCTGGGCAAGCTCTCGCAGCTGCTGTCGGCCATCGCCGAAGGCGACCTGACCACCCGCATGCACGGTGACTACCAGGGCGTGTTCGCCCGCATGCGCGACGATGCCAACAGCACCGTTGCCCAGCTGACCCAGATCGTCGGCCAGATCCAGGCCAGCACCTCCAGCATCACCCTGGCCGCCGGCGAAATCGCCTCGGGCAACAGCGACCTGTCGCGCCGCACCGAACAGCAGGCCGCCAACCTGGAAGAAACCGCCGCCTCGATGGAGGAACTGACCTCCACCGTGCGCCAGAACGCCGAACACGCCCGCCAGGCCAACCAGCTGGCCATCGGCGCACACGGCGTGGCCTCGCAGGGCGGCGAAGTGGTCGGCCAAGTGGTCACCACCATGTCGGCCATCGAAGCGTCTTCGAAGAAGATCGCCGAGATCATCAGCGTGATCGATGGCATCGCCTTCCAGACCAACATCCTGGCACTGAACGCCGCAGTGGAAGCGGCGCGTGCCGGTGAACAGGGCCGCGGTTTTGCCGTGGTCGCCAGCGAAGTGCGTACCCTGGCGCAGCGCTCGGCTGCAGCGGCCAAGGAGATCAAGGGCCTGATCGACGATTCGGTCGGCAAGGTCAACGAAGGCTCGGCACTGGTGCACCAGGCCGGCGCGACCATGGGCGAGATCGTGGCCTCGGTGCAGCGCGTGACCGACATCATGGCCGAAATCTCCGCCGCTTCGCAGGAACAGAGCGCCGGCATCGAGCAGGTCAACCAGACCGTGGTGCAGATGGACGAAACCACCCAGCAGAACGCCGCGCTGGTTGAAGAAGCCACCGCTGCCGCACGAGCCATGGAAGACCAGGCCGCGCAGCTGGCCGATGCAGTGGCCATCTTCCGCCTGGACAACCAGGTGTCGGCGGCGGTGAAGGCCGTGGCCGCCCGCGTCGCCCCGCCCGCACACGCCATCGTGCGCGCCCCTGCCCGCCCGCAGGCCGTGCGCACCGCGGCACCGCGCACGCCTTCCAGCCCGGTCGCTTCCAGCGACGGTGACTGGCAGGAATTCTGATCCCCCGCGGCGGCTTCGGCCGCCGCCCACCCGATGGACACCTCCCCCGTGCAGAGCCCAACCCCCATCGTGACCGGCCCCCGCGAATTCGAGTTCGCCGACCGTGATTTCCGCCGCGTCTGCGACCTGATCTACCAGCGCGTAGGCATCGCCCTGGCCCCCGCCAAGCGGGACATGGTCTACGGGCGCCTGTCGCGGCGCCTGCGCGCACTGGGCATGCGCAGCTTCCAGCAGTACCTGGACCATCTGGAACAGGGCGAAGGCGAGGAATGGCAGGCGTTCACCAACGCGCTCACTACCAACCTCACCTCGTTCTTCCGCGAGCCGCACCACTTCGACAAGCTGCGCGAAGAACTGCAGAAGCGCACCGGCCGCGGTCCACTGCTGCTGTGGTCGTGCGCGGCGTCCACCGGTGAAGAGCCCTACTCCATGGCCATCACCGCGTGCGAGGCCTTCGGTACGCTGAAGCCGCCGGTTCGCATCATTGCCACCGACGTGGACACCCAGGTGCTGGCCACCGCCGGCCGCGGCGTCTACAACATCGACCGCGTGGCCAGCCTGGACCCGGACCTGCGCCGCCGCTACTTCCAGCGCGGCAGCGGCCCCAACGAAGGCCAGTGCCGGGTGCTGCCGGCCCTGCGCGAGCTGATCGAATACCGCCCGCTGAACCTGCTGGCACCGCGCTACGACGTGGGCGGTCCGTTCGACGCACTGTTCTGCCGCAACGTGATGATCTACTTCGACAAGCCGACCCAGCGCGCCATCCTGGGCCGGCTGGTGAACCATCTGGCTGACGATGGCCTGCTCTACACCGGGCATTCGGAAAACTATCTGCACGCGGCCGACCTGATCCAGCCGTGTGGCCGCACGCTGTACCGACGCGCACAGGGAGCCGGCGCATGAATGCATCACTGCGCACCGATGATGTGATGCGCTACCAGGACGCACGCTTCAAGACCGTGGCAGCCAAGCTGCTGCCCACCCAGTACCTGGTGGTGGACGACACCACCGCGCTGACCACCACGCTGGGTTCCTGCGTTGCCGCCTGCCTGCGCGATCCGGTGCTGAAGATCGGCGGCATGAACCACTTCCTGCTGCCCGAAGGCAACGCCGGCGATGGCGCCCCCGCGCGCTATGGCAGCTACGCCATGGAACTGCTGATCAACGACATGCTCAAGCGCGGCGCCCACCGCAAGCGCATCGAGGCCAAGGTGTTCGGCGGCGCCAACGTGCTGAAGGGCTTCACCAGCAACCCGGTCGGCACCCGCAATGCCGAGTTCGTGCGCCAGTACCTGCAGGCCGAACACATTCCGATCATTGCCGAAGACCTGTGCGGCATCCATCCGCGCAAGATCTGGTTCTTCGCCGATACCGGCCGTGTGGTGGTGCAGCGCCTGCCGCACGCGCACGAGGCCGAAGTGGCCGCCACCGAATCGGCCGTGCGTGCCCGCCTGTCCAAGGCCCCGGTCACCGGCGGCGTGGAGTTGTTCGAATGAACGGGCCCGGCAACGCCCCATGCCGGGTACTGATCGTCGACGACTCTGCCGTGGTCCGGCAGATGCTCACCGAAATCCTGTCCAGCGATCCGGGCATCGATGTGGTCGGCACCGCTGCCGACCCGTTGCTGGCGCGCGAGAAGATCAAGCGCCTGGCCCCGGATGTGATCACCCTGGACGTGGAAATGCCACGCATGGATGGCCTGGCGTTCCTGGAGAACCTGATGCGCCTGCATCCGTTGCCGGTGGTGATGATTTCCTCGCTGACCGAGCGCGGCGCCGACACCACCCTGCAGGCGCTTGCACTGGGCGCGGTGGATTTCGTTTCCAAGCCCAAGCTGGACGTGGCCCGCGGGCTGCAGGGCTACGCCGAGGAGATCATCGGCAAGGTCAAGATGGCCGCGCGTTCGCGGGTGCGACCGCTGGTGCGTGCGGCGGCGCCCAAGGTGCTGCTGGACGCGGCACCGTCGCTGCGCCCGGCCGCACCGCAGTTCCGGACCACCGACCGGCTGATTGCCATCGGCTCCTCGGCCGGCGGCACCGAAGCGCTGCGCGTGGTGCTGGAAGGCATGCCCGCCGACGCCCCGGCGGTGGTGATGACCCAGCACCTGCCGGCCAGCTTCAGCACCGCCTTCGCCGAACGCCTGGACCGCCATTCGGCCATGGCCGTGCGCGAGGCCAGCGATGGCGAAGCCGTGCTGCCGGGCCATGCCTACCTGCCGCCCGGCGGCAAGCACCTGCGCATCATCCGCGACGGTGCCCGTTGGCGCTGCCGCATCGACGACGGCCCGGCAGTGAACCGGCACAAGCCGGCCGTTGACGTGCTGTTCCGCTCGGTCGCGCAGAGTGCCGGTGGCAATGCCATCGGTGCCATCCTCACCGGCATGGGTGACGATGGCGCGCGCGGCCTGCTGGAAATGCGCCAGGCCGGCGCACCCACGCTGGTGCAGGACGAGGCCACCAGCGTGGTCTGGGGCATGCCCGGCGCGGCGTTCAAGCTGGGCGCCGCCGAAGAGCAGGTGCCGCTGGAGCGCATCGCCGAGCGCCTGCTGGCGCTGGCCCGCGGCTGACCGCGCAGCCGCCTTCCCCCTCACAATCCAACGTCATCCACAGGCGGACCGCCCAGGGCCGCCTGTGCTGTTCCACTTTCAAGGAGTTTCACCATGGCATTACGCCTGATTCCACTGCGCGGCGCGCTTGCCGCCACCTGCCTGCTGCCGATGCTCGCCAGCGGCACCGGTCGAACGGATGCTCCGCCAGCGGCACCCACACCGCCCCCCGCAGGCTGGACAGAGCACGTGGCGATCAGCGCCGGCGCCGGCCAGCACATCCACGATCATCACCCGGATGTCGTACTGCGCATCGTCACCCCCGAAGATGGCGAGCGCATCACCGGCGCGGCCAAGACCGGGCAGTTTGTACGCCAGGTCTTCGGCGCCAACTCCACTACCCGGCTGGATCCCAAGCATCTGCGCGGGACCGACGTTCAGGCAGTACCCAGCCCAGCCATGGACCTCATGCCCAGCCTGTTCAATGACTGGCTGCAGCAGTACTTCACCCTGTTCCCCGCTGCGATTCCCCAGGGCCGCACGCTGTTGAAGGTAGAGGCGAATGAGTGGGCCCTGGTCTACCAGAAGCCCAAGGCAGGGCAACAGCTCTATCAGCTCAGCCACTTCACCCGCCTGCGCCTGCAGCAACCGGACGGCAGCACGATGGACGCCGCGTACTGCAACGATCCCGGGCGCGAGGCCACGCTCGAACAATGGCAAGCCAATGACTACGCGCGACTGCGCGCCAGTGCCCGCGAACTGGCCGCCGCCTGCGTGCAGCGCTTTGTCAGCAAACTGCCACAGTTCTTCCCGCAGCCGCTCCCCACTGAAGGCAGCGGTGACGGCACGGCACGCGTGCGGGTTTTCAACTCGGCAACAGAACGGGTCACCATGCTCGGCGATGCCTACTGCCTGGCCGACGGCAGCCGACGCTTCGATGACCCGCGTTGGCCCGCCTCCAGCAACGCCAATGCGCTGGACAGCGAGGCGGGCAACCTCAGCCTCGGCATCGCCGAAACCGAAACCCTGCGCAGCCTGAAGTCGCCGAAGTACCGCGAGTATGCCGTGCAGGCCGGGCAGCCGTTGATCTTCGACGCGGACGTCCGCCACCGCGGCGCGTTCTGCACCGGCACGCTGGCGGTACAGATCGTGCCGGTCACCGGTATGGATTACGAAGTGAAGATGGATATCGTCGGCCAGGTCTGCAGGTTGAACGTCCATAGCGTCGATGCCGAAGGTGTCCGGCTCGCAGTGCCAGCCAGGCGCGCGCCGGAGACGTGCACGCGTCCGGACGTGGACTACACCACGCTCACCACGAAGACGCCGCGCGAACCGCTGGACGCCATGGGCGTCTTTCTGTTCACCAACAACGCGTTGCAGGTGCAACCTGCGGACAGGGACAGCCCACCGCTGCAGCTGGCCGACGGTCCTGCCGATGCTGCGCGACTGCAGACGCTGTTGCAGCAGATGCTGGCCACGCCGGGAACCCGCGCCTGCGTGATCGTGCCTGCTCAGGATCACGCCAGCCCATTGAACACGCTGCTGCGCGACTACGTGCTCGAGCATGGCGCGGCACTGCCTGGCCTGTGGGAGGCAGCCGCGACGGTCAATCAGGCGCGCCACGCAGCTCCGGCAGCACCGCTGGATCTGCAGGCCGCCGTGCAGCACTGCCAGACCCTGCCCCGCCTGGACTTCCGCGTGCAATAACCCATCGCCTGCGACGGTAGCGATGGCCCAGGACTGACCGGACCGCAGCACCCCCTCGACAACACCTCGTTCGAATGCCGGCACCGGAAGGGCCGGCATGGCTGTTTCTGTTTCTCAAGGAGCTTGACCATGGCCCTGCGCCGCTTCCCCTCCCGAACCACGCTGCTGGCAGCGGCCCTGCTTGCACCGCTGCTGGCCACCGCGGCAGCCCAGCCGGCATCGCCACAGGCACCCTCCTCGCCCGCCACCGACGCTGCCGATGCGTGGAGCGAACGCGTGCAGATCCTGAGCGGTCCGGATACCGCCGCCAAGCCGCTGCACGCACCGGACGTGGCGCTGCGCATCGTCACCCCCGATGACAGCGAGGCACTGACGCCGAAGGGACTGTCCCTGCTGTTCAGTGGAAATGAGCCCGACTACAGCCGGCGCAACCAGCTGCCCGGCAGCATCATCGAAGGCCAGGCCAGCCCAGCCATCACGCTGATGCCGAACGTGGCCAAGGCGCTGGTGGGCGGCTATTTCCGTTATGCGCCCGACGCACTGCCGACCCAGACCAGCACCCTGCGCTTCAATGCCGAAACCTGGGCGCTGGTGCACCAGGGCAACACCCGCAAGGATCCGCTGTACCGGCTCAACCACACCACCACCATCCAGCAGCGCCGCGCCGATGGCAGCCTGGCCGAGATCATCCGCTGCAGCGACAGCGACGAGCGCGCGACGTTGGGTACCTGGCAGGCCAACGACTACGCCCGGCTGAAGAGCGCCGCGCAGATGATCACCATGAAGTGCATCGAGAAGCTGATCAAGCGCATTCCGGCCATGTACCCGCGTCCGTTGGCGGGTGAGGATCTCAGCGCCTACGCCGATGGCGTCGTGCCGCCAGCACGGGTGCGCGTGTACGCCGATTTCGGCCGGACCACCACCCTGCTCACCGATACGACGTGCCGCGACGATTACCGCGACCGAATCGACGTCAAGTACAACAATGCTGGTGACAAGGGCCTGCTCGGCATTCCCAGCACCGAAGCCCTGCGCAGCAAGCAGGACCAGCGGTTCTCCACGCTCAGCTACCAGGAATACCAAATTCCCGGTGGCAAGCCGCTGATCTTCGAGGCGGCCTTTGATCCCAAAAGCGGCCTGTACTGCACGGGCACGCTGTCCGGCCAGTTCGTGGCCAAACCCGGCCAGGACTATGAAGTGGAGTTTGAGGTGGCCGACAAGATGTGCCGGCTGCATGTCCGCCAGGTTCACGCCGATGGCAGCGTGACGCCGCAGCAGGCCCGACCGACCCCCACCATCTGCGAGCGCACGCGCGCGCCGGTGCGCATCGAACCGCGACAGGAGATGCAGGTCCTGCTGTTCAGCCCCGGCCAGCTGCAGATCCAGGACGCCAACCCGGGCAGCGCCGCGCAGCAGCTGCGTGACGAAGCAGGCAGCAGCGACGCACTTCAGCAGATGCTGCAGCAGGCCAGCAGCACGCCCGGCACCCGCCTGTGCGTGGTGGCGCCATCATCGGACTACAGCAGCGTGCTGCACGATGCCGTGCGCGAACGGGTGCTGGACGCGCCGCAGGTGCTGCCCAGCCTGTGGGAAGAAACCGCGTCGGTGAACCAGCGCCGTGGTGCCGCCGCCGATGCGCCGGTTGATATCACTGCCGCCGTCGAACGCTGCAAGGCCTTCCCGATCAAGGAGTTCGCTGGGCAGTAAGCCGCAGCGCGCCCGTTCCGCTTTTCCAAGGAGTATCACCATGGCAGTACGCCCCGCTTGTCTCACCGCCGCGATCGCCGCCAGCCTGCTGCTGGCCGCGTCGGCCCATGCCAGCGACCCAGCACCCGCACCCGACACCGCCGCGGCAACCACCCTCGCGTCGGCGCCCGAACCCGCGGCCGAACCGGCAACCCAGGCCATGCCGGAACCGGTCGCCGAGACTGTTGCTGCGCCGGTTGCGGCCCCCGTGCTGGACTACAGCAGCCTGCAGCGCATCAAGATCACCTCCGGGCTTGGCACCGGGCCCGACGGCAATCGCTACGGCGATCTGACCCTGCGCCTGGTGATGCGCGGTGACACCGCTGGGGCCACCGCCGCCAAGGTCGGTCTGTTTGCGCTGGGCACGTTGGCCGGCATCGGCGGCCAGACCAGCACCTTCAGCAAGAACAACGTGCGCGGCGACAGCATCGGTGAAGTACCCAGCCCCGCGTTTGGGCTGTTGCCCGCGATGATCCGCGAACAGCTGGCGATCTACTTCGCCGCCCATCCCGGCGCCATTCCCAGCGACGAGCGCACCGTCGAAGCCAGCGCCGGCCAATGGTCGCTGGTGTACCAGAAGCTCGGTGATGCAGACACGCCGTACGAGCTGCGCCACGACGCCACCATCGGCTTCCCGGTAGTGCGCAGGCTGTTCCGCAGCGCGAGCGGCGGCCAGGGCGTGCACTGCCAGGACGAGGCACAGGTGGCCCCGCTGCAGGACTGGCAGGCCGACGACTATGCCAAGGCAAAAGCCGCCTCGCGCGACTTCGCCGAGGCCTGCATCGCCCGCTTCGTTGCCGAACTGCCGCGCCTGTTCCCCGACCATGGGGTGTTGCCGGAGACCGCCGTAGAACCGGAGCCACCGGCAGACGCGCCGGCGGTAGCCGAAGACGCGACCGCCGTCACCCAGGCCTGACCCCAGCCCGGGGTCGGACCCCTTGCCGCAGGCAAGGGCTCTGACCCCGGGTGCATCGCGCGCCGCCATCCACGCATGGCGTGGATCTACTGCCGGGCAAGAGGTCGGACCCCGGCTGCATCGCCCGCATCCCCAACCACGCATGGGGTCGGACCCCAAGTGCATCGCGCGCTGCCATCCACGCATGGCGTGGATCTACCGCCGGGCAAGGGCTCTGACCCCGGGTGCATCGTGCGCATCCCCATCCATGCATGGGGTCGGACCCCTTGCCACAGGCAAGGGCTCTGACCCCGAGTGCATCGTGCGCGTCCCCATCCACGCATGGGGTCGGACCCCTTGCCACAGGCAAGGGCTCTGACCCCGAGTGCATCGTGCGCGTCCCCATCCACGCATGGGGTCGGACCCCTTGCCGCAGGCAAGGGTTCTGACCCCAGACGCATCGTCCGCGCCGCCATCCACGCATGGCGTGGATCTACTCGCCCCAGTACAGCCGCATCGGGTTGTCCACCAGCAGCCTGCGCTGCAACTCGGGCGTGGGTGCGATGTGCGGAATCACGTCCACCAGGTGCCCGTCGTCGGGCATGTGGTCCTTCATGTTCGGGTGCGGCCAGTCGGTCCCCCACAGCACCCGGTCCGGGAACTGCCGCACCAGATGCCGGGCGAACGGCACCACATCGGCGTACCCGGGCGGCCCCAGCCGTGACAGCCGCTCGGGGCAGCTGACCTTGCTCCACACGTTGCCGTGCTCGGCCATCAGTCGCACGAAACGCTGGAACTCCGGCCCGTCCACAGGCTGGCTCACGTCCGGGCGGCCCATGTGGTCCACCACCACGGTGGTCGGCAACGTGGTGAAGAAGTTCCAGCGCTCGGCCAGATCGGCCGCCTCGAAGTACACCACCACGTGCCAGCCCAGCGGCGCGATGCGATCAATGATCGCGTGGTAGTAAGCATCCGGCTTCGGGTCGACCAGCCGGCGCACGAAGTTGAAGCGCACGCCCCGCACCCCGGCCGCATGCAGCTGCTGCAGTTCTTCATCACTGACGGTATCGCGCACGGTGGCCACGCCCCGGGCCAGGCCGCCGCTGGCCTGCAGCGCGTCCACCAGGGCACGGTTGTCGGCGCCATGGCAGGTGGCCTGCACGATCACGTTGCGGCTGAAGCCCAGGAAATCGCGCAGCGCGAACAGCTGCGCCTTGCCGGCGTCGCACGGCGTGTACTTGCGCTCGGGCGCATACGGGAAAATGTCGCCCGGCCCGAACACATGGCAGTGCGCGTCCACCGCACCGGGCGGCGGCACGAATTGCGGCCGGCTCGGGTGCGCACAGTAATCCAGCCAGTCGGGATCTTTCTGGAAGGCGGCCATCACAGCCCCCTCGCCTTCAGCTGGGCATCCAGCCGCGGGTAGACACGGCGCGCATTGCCTTCGAACACCTTGTAGCGGTCCTGCGCCGAAATCGCCAATGCATCGACATAGCGGCGGGTGTCATCGAAGAAATGGCCGGTCTGCGGATCGATGCCGCGCACCGCGCCGACCATTTCCGAGCCGAACAGGATGTTGTCGATGTCGATCACCTCGAACAGCAGGTCGATGCCCGGCTGGTGGTACACGCAGGTATCGAAGTACACGTTCTTCATCACATGCTCGGCCAGCGGCGGCTTGCCCAGCATGTCCGCCAGGCCACGGAAACGCCCCCAATGGTACGGCACCGCACCGCCGCCATGCGGGATGATGAAGCGCAGCGTGGGGAAGTCACGGAACAGGTCACCCTGCAGGAACTGCATGAAGGCGGTGGTATCGGCGTTCAGGTAGTGCGCGCCGGTGGCATGGAAGTTGGCGTTGCAGCTGCCCGACACATGCACCATGGCCGGCACGTCCAGCTCCACCATCTTCTCGAAGAACGGGTACCAGGAACGGTCGGTCAGCGGCAGGCCATCCCAATGGCCGCCGGACGGATCGGGGTTCAGATTGCAGCCGACGAATCCGAGCTCGTTCACGCAGCGCTCCAGCTCGGCCACCGCGTGGGCGATCGGCACGCCCGGCGACTGCGGCAGCTGGCAGACGCCGATGAACTGCTCGGGATACAGCTGCACCACCCGCGCGATCAGGTCGTTGCAGTGCCGCGTCCATTCGGCACTTACCTGCTCATCGCCAATGTGGTGCGCCATGGTGCTGGCACGCGGCGAGAAGATGGTCATGTCCGCGCCACGCTCGCGCAGCAGGCGCAGCTGGTTGGCCTCCACGCTGTCGCGCAGTTCATCGTCGCTGATGGTCGGATAGACCGCCGCCGGCAGCGAGCGATCGTTGTAGTGGGCCACCTGCGCCTTGCGGAACGCATCGTGGCCGGCCGGGGCCGTGGTGTAGTGGCCGTGGCAGTCGATGATCATGGGGGATCTCCTGGGGCGATGGATCACCAGCCAAACAGCTGGGCGAAATGCACATCCACGCGCAGGCCAACAATCAGCGCACCGGGGATGTTGGTCGTGCGCGTGGGCGCATAGATCGGGTCGGGGTTGATGACGTACTGCAGGTTGGGCATCAGGCGGATGCCCTTCTTCACCGCCCAGCCATAGCTGAGTTCGGTGATGATTTCATCGGCATGCGGCGCGCCCGTGCCGCCATTGCGGCTGCGGCGATCACGCAGGAAGCCGATCTGTTCGTCGCTGAAGTGGGTGTTGGACACGAACAGGGCCAGGGTGTCCTGGTCGCGGCTGGCAAACGTGCCGGTCTTGACGAAGCCGGCCGACACGAAATGATCGACCGGCGCCTCGTTGCCGGTGTTGAGGTAGGCACGCCCGAACACCGCAAGGTTGCGCTTGCCCTCGCCGCGCCACACGGTCTGGTCGCCCATTGCATACCAGCCCATGCGTGCGCCATCCTGCGCCGCGGTCGGCTTGCCGGTCAGCGCCGCCGAGTTGCCGTTGGCATCGAAGTACGGGCTCTTGCCACCATCGCTGTTGCGGTACATGCCCAGCCGGTACGTGCGCGGCAGGCGATCGTTGGCGAAGCTGGTCTGGTAGCCCACTTCGTAGGCACTGATCGTGCCGGTGCCCTCGCCTACCGAGAAATCCAGGCCGTTCTTGCCGGCCTCGTTCAGCGTGTTGTTGTAATCGAACACGCCGGCCTGGGCGTACCAGCGATCATCCACGTCGTAGCGCACGATGCCCGCCCACGAAGAATTCGGATAGGCGGTGATACCCAGGTCGGTGATCGCACCGTACGGGGTCAGGCACATCGCATTGCTCATGAACACGCAGTTGAGCGGCGAGTTGTTGAAGTAGCTGTTCACCGGCGCGCGGCCGGCAGTGACGCTCAACCCGTTGTCGAAGCGGTGGCGCAGGGTCAGCCGGGTCAGGCGGCCCCCGGCCACCGGTCGCCAGGTCTGTTGTGCGCTGATCGAATTGCCGATCTTCTCGCGCGCCAGGTTGCGCCCGGCGAACCACGCCCACTGGGCATCGACCTCGGTGCCGTGTACGCCGAACAGTTTGTCCAGGTCGAACTTCGATTGGGCCATCACCCAGTACGAGCCTTCGGTGCCCTGTTCGACACCGCCCACCGGGTTGTGGGCCACGTTGCCGACCAGGTCCAAGGTCAGGTCGATGCCCTCGGGCACGCTGCGTTCAGCGGCGAAGGCCGGCGCGGCCAGCACACTGGCCAGCAGCAGGTACAGCGGGGTGCGCAGGAACTGCGACATGTTCTCTCCCTTCCCGGCGCCGCCGGCGCCAGGTTGTTGCATTCGATGGAGGCCACGCGCGGTGGCCGTCAGGGCTCAGACCATGGCCTCAGGCAGGCTGTGCGCCCAGCAGACGCTGGCGCGTGCGGCGGGTGCCGATCTGCGCCGCCATGGTCTTTTCATCCAGCTTGCCTTCCCACTTGGCGATCACCAGCACCGCAATCGCGTTGCCGATCAGGTTCACGAAGGTCAGCCCTTCGGCCAGGATGCGGTGGATGCCCAGGATCAAGGCAATGCTGGCCACCGGAATGGTGCCGGTGGTGCCCAGGGTGGCGGCCAGCACCACGAATGCCGCGCCGGCCACGCCGGCCGCGCCCTTGGACGTCAGCAGCAGCACGGCGATCAGCCCCAGCTGGTGCCACACGGTCAGTTCGGTGTTGGTGGCCTGGGCCAGGAAGATCGCCACCGTGGTCAGGTACAGGCAGGTGCCATCCAGGTTGAACGAGTAGCCGGCGGGAATCACGAAACCGACCACCCCTTCCTCGCAGCCCAGCTTCTTCATCTTTTCGATCAGGCGCGGCAGCACGGTCTCGGTGCTGGTGGTGGCCGCCACGATGATGATCTCATCGCGCAGGTAGCCCAGCAGGCGCCACAGGCTGGCCCCGGTCCACCAGCACACCGTGCCAAGCACCAATACGGTGAACAGCCCGCAGACCACGAAGAACTCGATGATCAGCTCGCCCAGTGACAGCAGCGAGGCGGCGCCGAACTGGCCCACGGTGAAGGCGATGGCGCCGAATGCGCCGATGGGCGCCACATACATGATGTAGCCGATGATCTTGAACAGCGCGCCGGAAGCACTCTCGATCACGTCCATCACCGGCTTGCCGCGTTCGCCGACGGCGGCCAGGGCCACGCCGAACAGCACCGCCACGAACAGCACCTGCAGCACGTGCGCTTCGGTGAACGCGCTGACCAGCGTGTTGGGAATGATGGCCATGATGTAGGCCACGATCGACTGGTCGTGGGCAGTGTGCACGTAGCCCTGGATGCTGGCCATGTCGATGGTCGCCGCATCGATGTTCATGCCGGCGCCGGGCTGCCACAGATCCACCGCCACCAGTCCGACGATCAGCGCCAGGATGGTGATCACCTCGAAGTAGATCAACGACTTCAGCGCCAGCCGTCCCACGCTGCGCATGTCACGCATGCCGGCGATGCCGTGCACCACGGTGACGAAGATGATCGGCCCGATCATCATCCGGATCAGCTTGATGAAGCCATCACCCAGCGGCTTCATCGCCGAACCCAGATCCGGCTGCAGCCAGCCCAGCAACACGCCGATCACGGTGCCGGCCAACACCTGGAACCACAACTGGCCCAATATTCCAAAGCGGCCCGGCCGCTTCCCTACCACGGTCATAACAACCCTCCCAGGTCGCAGAGAATAGAAAGGCGTCGCCTGTTCAGTCGAACAGTTCGCCGTCGAACAGCTTCCGTGCGGTGCGCAGCATCGCCGCGCGGGCCACCTGCCCGTCCTCATTCAGTTCAATCACGCAGGCGGTCGCCCCACTGGGGTGCTCCACTGCCAGCGTCTGTGTCTGCCCGCCCGGCAAGCGGGCCAGGGCGTGGGCCGGCGAGCCCGGCAACAGGCAGGCCGTGGCCACCGTCACCGCGCCCAGCACGCCGATGGAGGCGTGGCAGCGGTGCGGGATGAACGAGCGCACGCAGATCGCGCCGCCGTCGGCCGGCGCGGCCACCAGCATCATCTTCGGCACAGATTTTTCGGCCACCTCGCCCAGGTTCATCATCGGCCCGGCCTGCAGACGGATCGCCTCCAGGCGCGCCTTCAGTGCGTCGTCGGCATCCAGGGTGGCGCGGTCCTCATGCCCGCTGATGCCCAGATCCGCTGCCTGCAGCACCACGCAGGGCATGCCGTTGTCGATCAGGGTCACCTGCACGCCGTCGATCACATCCACCGGGTTGCCGGTCATCAGCAGCGCGCCGCAGCTGGAACCGGCCGTGTCCTCGAACGCCAGCGGCACCGGCGCGGCAGTACCCGGCACGCCGTCGATGCGCGCGTCACCGGCATAGCTCACCACGGCACCCGGTGTCTGCACGCTGGCGGTGGCCAGGGTGCCGGTGTTGGCCATGAAGATGCGTACCTCGGTCACGCCATCGCGTGCCGGCACCAGCCCGCGTTCAATCGCGAACGGGCCCACGCCGGCCAGCATGTTGCCGCAGTTCTGCGCGTCGCTTACCAGCGCCTGGTCCACGAAGACCTGCAGGAACAGGTAATCGACATCGGCATCCTCGCGCTGCGAGGGCGATACGACCGCCACCTTGGAGGTGAGCGGGTCGCCGCCGCCCATGCCATCGATCTGCCGCACGTCCGGCGAACCATAGGCGCGCAGCAGGAAGGCATCGCGCGCGGCGCCGTCGGCCGGCAGGTCCTGGGCCAGGAAGAACCCGCCCTTGGACGTGCCACCGCGCATCCACATCGCGCGCACGCCCTTACTCATAGCGCAGGCCCTTGGCTGCCAGGCGCTCACGCATCGCGTAGATGTCCAGGCCCAGTTCTCCACGGGCCAGGCGCTCGCGCTTGTCGGCCTCGCGTGCTTCGCGCGCCTGCGCCTCGGCAGCCACCCGCGCCGCCTCGGCACGCGGCACGATGCACACGCCGTCATCGTCGGCAATCACCACGTCACCTGCATTCACCAGGGCGCCGCCACAGACCAGCGGCACGTTCACCGAACCCAGCGTTTCCTTCACCGTGCCCTGCGCATGGATCGCGCGGCTCCAGACCGGGAAGCCCATGGCGGTCAGCTCGCGCACATCGCGCACGCCGGCATCGATCACCAGGCCGCGGCAACCGCGCGCCTGCGCCGAGGTGGCCAGCAGATCGCCGAAGTAGCCATCGCTGCAGTCGCTGGTCGGTGCCACCACCAGGATGTCGCCCTCGCCAAGCTGCTCGATGGCCACATGCATCATCCAGTTATCGCCCGGCGGCACCGACACGGTCACTGCGCTGCCGGCGATACGCGCGCCGCTGTAGATCGGGCGCAGCCGCGGGTGCAGCAGGCCGCTGCGACCCTGCGCCTCGTGCACGGTGGCCACGCCGGCCTCGGCCAGTGACTGGATCAGCGCCGGTGCGGCGCGCTCGATGCGGGTGATGACGCGGGACATCCATCCATCCTTCGTTGGCGATGGCGCAGTCTGTTCCGCAGCCCACAGCCCCTCAAGATCGTTTTTCGTCCATGCCATTCAATCTGGTTATAGTTGTGCCATGAACGCGCTGCCCGAGCTGAACCTGAAGCACCTGCACGCGCTGCTGGCGGTGCACACCCATGGCGGCATCAGCGCGGCGGCACCGCACATCAATCTGTCGCAGCCGGCGCTCACCCAGGCCATCGCCCGGCTCGAGCGGCAACTGGATGCGGCGCTGTTCGACCGGCAGCCCAGCGGCATGGTCGCCACCGAGGCCACGGTGCTGCTGGTGCCACGCATCGAGCGTGCCCTGGCCTACCTGGCCCGCGGCGTGCGCGCCGCCCGTCGCGCCGCGCGGCTTCCGGCACTGGCTGCGGTCGAGCGCCGGCTGACCCTCAGCCAGCTGCGCGCGCTCACTGCGGTCGACAGCGCCGGCAGCTTCACCCTGGCTGCAGCGCGCGCGGGGATCTCGCAACCGGCCATGCATCGCGCCGTGCGCGAGCTGGAAGCGGTGATCGAAGTTCCACTGCTGCAGCGGCGCGGCAAGGCCTTGCTGGCCACGCCGGCCGCCACCCGCCTGCTGCGCTGGGTGCAGCTGGCGCTGTCCGAACTGGCCACCGGCGTGGACGAGCTGGCCGCCCTGCGTGACCAGCATGGTGGGCGCCTGGCCATCGGGGTAATGCCGCTGGCCCGTGCGCTGCTGCTGCCACAGGCACTGGCACGCTTCGCGCGGGCGTGGCCGGGCGCCACGGTGAACGTGGTGGAAGGGCCGTTCTCGGAACTGCTGTCCGACCTGCGCCAGGGCAGCCTGGACCTGCTGGTGGGCGCCATGCGCGATCTCAGCGCGGTGCCCGACGTGGTGCAGGAAGGCCTGTTCGACGATGATCCGGTGATCGTGGGCCGCGCCGGTCATCCGCTGGCGGCACGGCAGCCGTGGCGCTTTGCGCAGCTGCTCGACTACCCCTGGGTGATCCCGGCCACCGGCGCACCGGTGCGCGCACGCTGGGAACGGATGTTCCGCGACAACGGCCACGAACCGCCGGTGTTGCGCATTGAGTGTGGCTCGCTGGTGATCACCCGCGGGCTGCTGCTGGAAGACGACTGGCTGACCCTGATGTCACGGGACCAGTTCCTGATCGAACGCCAGGCCGGCCTGCTGGCCGACCTGGGCCTGGCCGGTCAGGCCCTGCGCCGCCGCATCGGCCTGACCACCCGAGCCGACTGGCACCCCACGCGGCCGCAGCAGGCCTTCCTGCAGGTCTTCCGCGAGGTGTGCGCCGAACGCAGCAGCGATGGCCCTGACGCCTGGCCATTCCGCTATCGCTGAAGCCATGGGGGTCAGAGCCGTTTTCCACAGGAAAACGGCTCTGACCCCACCAACGAAAAAACCCCCGGCTCGCACCGGGGGTTCTTCGTTTACCGCATCAACCGATCAGCAGGATCAGGCTGCGACCGTCTTGGCCACGTCCTGGTACTCCTCGATCTGGTCGAAGTTCATGTAGCGGTAGATTTCCGCACCGCTCTTGGCGATCACGCCAATATCGGCCATGTACTCTTCCTTGGTCGGGATGCGACCCAGACGCGAGCAGATCGCGGCCAGTTCGGCCGAACCCAGGTACACGTTGGTGTTGCGGCCCAGACGGTTCGGGAAGTTGCGGGTCGAGGTCGACATCGCGGTGGAACCTTCGCGGATCTGCGCCTGGTTGCCCATGCACAGCGAGCAGCCCGGCATTTCCATGCGTGCACCGGTGGCGCCGAAGGTGCCGTACACGCCTTCCTTGGTCAGCTCCGAAGCATCCATCTTGGTCGGCGGGGCCACCCACAGGCGGGTCGGCAGGTCACGCTTGCCGTCCAGCAGCTTGGCCGCGGCGCGGAAGTGACCGATGTTGGTCATGCACGAACCGATGAACACTTCGTCGATCTTGGCGCCGGCCACTTCGGACAGGGTCTTCACGTCGTCCGGGTCGTTCGGGCAGGCCACGATCGGCTCGTGGATGTCGGCCAGGTCGATCTCGATGACGGCAGCGTATTCGGCGTCGGCATCCGGCTCCAGCAGCTCCGGGTTGGCCAGCCACGCTTCCATCTTTTCGATACGGCGCTGCAGCGAACGCGGATCCTGGTAACCCTCGGCAATCATCCACTTCAACAGGGTGATGTTGCTGGTCAGGTACTCGATGATCGGCTCCTTGTTCAGGCGCACCGAGCAACCGGCAGCCGAACGCTCGGCCGACGCATCTGACAGTTCGAAGGCCTGTTCGACCTTCAGTTCCGGCAGACCTTCGATTTCCAGGATGCGACCGGAGAAGATGTTCTTCTTGCCAGCCTTGGCCACGGTCAGCAGGCCCGACTTGATGGCGTACAGCGGAATGGCATTGACCAGGTCACGCAGGGTCACGCCCGGCTGCATCTGGCCCTTGAAGCGCACCAGCACCGACTCCGGCATGTCCAGCGGCATCACGCCGGTGGCGGCGGCGAAGGCGACCAGGCCCGAACCGGCCGGGAACGAAATGCCCACCGGGAAACGGGTGTGCGAGTCACCACCGGTACCGACGGTGTCCGGCAGCAGCATGCGGTTCAGCCAGCTGTGGATCACGCCGTCGCCCGGGCGCAGCGAGATGCCGCCACGGGTGGAGATGAACTCCGGCAGGGTGTGGTGGGTCTTGACGTCCACCGGCTTCGGGTAAGCGGCGGTGTGGCAGAACGACTGCATCACCAGGTCGGCCGAGAAGCCCAGGCAGGCCAGGTCCTTCAGCTCGTCGCGGGTCATCGGGCCGGTGGTGTCCTGCGAGCCGACCGAGGTCATCTTCGGTTCGCAGTAGGTACCCGGGCGCATGCCCTGGCCTTCGGCCAGGCCACAGGCGCGGCCGACCATCTTCTGTGCCAGCGAGAAGCCCTTGCCGGTGTCGGCCGGCTGCACCGGCAGGCGGAACAGATCGGTCGGGGCCAGGCCCAGCGCTTCACGCGCCTTGCCGGTCAGGCCGCGGCCGATGATCAGCGGAATGCGGCCACCGGCGCGCACTTCGTCGAACAGCACTTCGGACTTCACCTGGAATTCGGCGATCACTTCACCGTTCTTCAGCGCCTTGCCTTCGTACGGACGCAGCTCGACCACATCGCCGTGCTCCATCTTCGACACGTCCAGCTCGATCGGCAGTGCGCCGGCATCTTCCATGGTGTTGTAGAAGATCGGGGCGATCTTCGAACCCAGGCAGACGCCACCGGCGCGCTTGTTCGGGATGAACGGAATGTCATCGCCGGTCCACCACAGCACGCTGTTGGTGGCCGACTTGCGCGAAGAACCGGTACCGACCACGTCGCCCACGTAGGCAACCAGGTGGCCCTTGTCCTTCAGGTCCAGGATCTGCTGGATCGGACCGCGCTTGCCGTCTTCTTCCGGGGTGAACGGCGCGTCGTCGCGCTTGTTCTTCAGCATCGCCAGGGCGTGCATCGGAATGTCCGGGCGGGTGGTTGCATCCGGCGCCGGCGACAGGTCGTCGGTGTTGGTTTCGCCCGGCACCTTGAACACGGTGACGGTCAGGCTCTGCGGCACTTCCGGGTTGTTGGTGAACCACTCGGCATCGGCCCAGCTCTGCAGCACGGACTGCGCGTTGGCATTGCCAGCCTTGGCCTTCTCCTGCACATCGTGGAAGGCATCGAAGACCAGCAGGGTCTTCTTCAGGCCGTCAGCGGCGATGGTGCCAACGCTGGCGTCGTCCAGCAGCTGCACCAGCGGGGCCACGTTGTAACCGCCCAGCATGGTGCCCAGCAGTTCGGTGGCGCGCTCGCGGCTGATCAGCGGGTTCTGCTCGCTGCCCAGCGCAATGGCGGCCAGGTACGAGGCCTTGACCTTGGCAGCGTCATCCACGCCGGCCGGCACGCGGTGGGTCAGCAGGTCGAGCAGGAACTCGGCCTCGCCCTGCGGCGGGTTCTTCAGCAGTTCGATGACATCGGCCGTCTGCTGCGCGCTCAGCGGCAGCGGCGGGATGCCAAGCGCAGCGCGCTCGGCGACGTGGTGGCGGTAGGCTTCCAACATGACAACTCCCGGGTAATGCGTAGGTTGAAAAAACAAAATGGGCTCAGGCTTGCGGCACGATCAGCTTCAGGCCCTTGAAGTAGTCGCGGTAAAACGTGTCGTTCCAGGTGATCAGGCCGTCGCATTGCAGCAATGCGTGGGCCCCGACCATGAATTCGTCCAGGCTGCGGCGGCTGCCGCTGCGCTGGCGGTGGCGGCGGTGCATCTCGCCGGCGCGCAGGGCCGATTTGGCTTCCATCGGGTTGAAGTGCACGCCCATTTCTTCCAGCGCTTCCAGCACTTCGGCGCCACCGCGCAGCGATGCGCAGACTTCGGCCAGGGTGGCGCCGCAGACCACCACGCGGCCACCGACCAGGCTCTGCCGCAGGATCGCTTCCACCGCATCGGCCTGCGGGCCGTTGCTCAGCAGTTCCACCAGCACCGGTGAATCGACGGCAATCATCACGCCTTATTCCTCGTCGCGCACCGCGCGTACCGCCGATTCGGCCGACTCGAAGCCGTCCAGCGCGAACTTGCCGCGGGCGCGGGAGATCGCATCGTCCACGCTCTTGCGCAGGATGATACGGCTGCCGTCCAGCTCCACCTTCAACTGGGTGCCCTTGGTCAGGCCCAGGGCATCACGCACCGCCTTGGGCAGGGTGATCTGTCCGCGCTCTGCAACAGTGGCTTCCATCGGTAGGCCCTCTTCGGTATGCACAAATTATACATACTTTGCCGGGCATACTTCCACCCCGAACCCGGCCGGGCCCGCCCCGGCCCTTACAGCCGCAAAGGATCCGCCACATTCATGACATACGCCATACACCTGCCGCTGTAGTCTGGACCCGATGCCGCAGGCCGGCCCGCGCCCAGGTGAATGCGTTCATACTGGGGCGCACCGGGGCCAGCAGGCCCGCGGCGACCGCAAGCAGGCCCGTATACGCACGGGCCAGAGCAAGCCATCCGCAAGAGGAGTCATCCGCATGAGCGATTCGTTCTCCACCCGCAGCCAGCTCGATGTTGGCGGCAAGGCCTACGATTACTTCAGCCTGCCCAAGCTGGGCCAGCGCTTCGACATCTCCCACCTGCCCTATTCGATGAAGATCCTGCTGGAGAACCTGCTCCGGCACGAGGATGGTGGCGCCACCGTGGGCCCCGAGCACATCGAAGCGGTCGCCCGCTGGCAGCCAAGCGCCGAGCCGGACACCGAAATCGCCTTCATGCCCGCACGCGTGGTGCTGCAGGATTTCACCGGCGTGCCCTGCGTGGTCGACCTGGCCGCCATGCGCGACGCAGTGGTCAAGCTGGGCGGCAAGCCGGAACAGATCAACCCGCAGATCCCCTCCGAACTGGTCATCGACCACTCGGTGCAGGTGGATGTGTTCGGCAAGCCGGACGCGCTGGACTTGAACGGCAAGATCGAATTCCAGCGCAACCAGGAACGCTACGGCTTCCTGCGCTGGGGCCAGAAGGCGTTCGACAACTTCAAGGTGGTGCCGCCCAACACCGGCATCGTCCACCAGGTGAACCTGGAAAACCTGGCCCGCGTGGTGATGACCGCGCAGAAGGACGGTAAGGACGTGGCCTACCCCGATACCGTCTTCGGTACCGACAGCCACACCACCATGATCAATGGCATCGGCGTGCTCGGCTGGGGCGTGGGCGGCATCGAAGCCGAGGCGGCCATGCTCGGCCAGCCCTCCTCCATGCTGATTCCGCAGGTGGTCGGCTTCAAGCTGACCGGCAAGCTGCCCGAAGGCGCTACCGCAACCGACCTGGTGCTGACCGTCACCCAGATGCTGCGCAAGCTGGGCGTGGTCGGCAAGTTCGTCGAATTCTTCGGTGACGGCCTGCAGCACCTGCCGCTGGCCGACCGTGCCACCATCGGCAACATGGCCCCCGAATACGGCGCCACCTGCGGCATCTTCCCGATCGATCACGAATCGCTGAACTACCTGCGCCTGTCCGGCCGCAGCGAAGAACAGATCAACCTGGTCGAAGCCTATGCCAAGGCGCAGGGCCTGTGGCACGAACCGGGCAGCGCGCCGGCGCAGTACAGCACCACGCTGGAACTGGACATGGGCACGGTGAAGCCGTCGCTGGCCGGCCCCAAGCGCCCGCAGGACCGCGTGCTGCTGGAAGACGTGCAGAAGAACTACCGCGAAGCCCTGGTCGGCCTGACCGCCAACCGCGACCGCAAGGACGCGGCCATCGCCAACTTCACCAATGAAGGTGGTGGTACGGCGGTCGGCAACGAGCAACTGGCCAAGGGCCAGGCCGACATCGAGATCGAAGGCCGCAAGGTGCGGCTGAAGGATGGCGCGGTGGTCATCGCCGCCATCACCTCCTGCACCAACACGTCCAACCCGGCGGTGATGATCGGTGCCGGCCTGCTGGCGCGCAACGCGGCGGCCAAGGGCCTGAACCGCCAGCCGTGGGTGAAGACCTCGCTCGGCCCGGGCTCGCGCGTGGTTACCGATTACCTGGAAAAGGCCGGCGTGCTGAAGGAGCTGGAGAAGATCGGCTTCTACGTGGTTGGCTATGGCTGCACCACCTGCATCGGCAATTCCGGCCCGCTGCCGACCGAAGTCAGCGCCGGCATCGCCGCGGGCGACCTGGCGGTCACCTCGGTGCTGTCGGGCAACCGCAACTTCGAAGGCCGCGTGCACCCCGAAGTAAAGATGAACTACCTGGCCAGCCCGCCGCTGGTGGTGGCCTATGCAATCGCCGGCACCACCGACATCGACCTGACCACCGAACCGCTGGGCACCGGCAGCGATGGCCAGCCGGTGTACCTGCGCGACATCTGGCCCAGCAACAAGGAAATCGGCGATGTCATCGCCGCCACCCTGGGCCCGGACATGTTCAAGCAGAACTACGCCGACGTGTTCAAGGGTGACAGCCGCTGGAACACCATCGCCTCGCCGGACGGCAATCTGTACGAGTGGAGCGATGCCTCCACCTACATCAAGAACCCGCCCTACTTCGATGGCATGACCATGCAGACCGGCAGCATCGACGACGTGCACGGCGCACGCGTGATGGGCCTGTTCGGCGATTCGATCACCACCGACCACATCTCCCCGGCCGGCAACATCAAGAAGGACTCGCCCGCCGGCCGCTTCCTGCAGGAACGCGGTGTACAGCCGGCCGACTTCAACAGCTACGGCAGCCGCCGCGGCAACGACGATGTGATGGTGCGCGGCACCTTCGCCAACATCCGCATCAAGAACCTGATGTTCGGTGGCGAAGAAGGTGGCAACACCCTGTACTACCCCGCCGGCGGCGGCCAGCCGGAAAAGCTGGCCATCTACGATGCGGCGATGAAGTACAAGGCCGACAAGGTGCCGCTGGTGGTGCTGGCCGGCAAGGAATACGGCACCGGCTCGTCGCGCGACTGGGCGGCCAAGGGCACCCTGCTGCTGGGCGTGAAGGCAGTGGTTGCCGAAAGCTTCGAACGCATCCACCGTTCCAACCTGGTGGGCATGGGCGTGCTGCCGCTGCAGTTCCGCAACGGCGAGAACGCACAGTCGCTGGGCCTGGATGGCTCGGAAGTGATCGACATCACCGGCCTGCAGGATGGCGCCAGCAAGCGCGCCACCGTTACCGCAACCAAGGCAGACGGCACCCAGAAGACCTTCGAAGTGTCGGTGATGCTGCTGACCCCCAAGGAGGTTGAGTACTTCCGCCACGGCGGCCTGCTGCAGTACGTGCTGCGCCAGCTCGCCGGCCGGTAATGTGCCAACCAAGGTTGGCACCTACCGGGCGTCGGGGCGGTAATCTGCCCTGGTAGGCGTCGACCTTGGTCGACGCACGGCGTGCCAACCAAGGTTGGCACCTACCGGAGCATGGCGTGCCAACCAAGGTTGGCACCTACCGGGGCACGGCGTGCCAACCAAGGTTGGCACCTACCGGGGCACGGCGTGCCAACCAAGGTTGGCACCTACCGGGGCATGGCGTGCCAACCAAGGTTGGCCCCCACCAGGGCGTCAGCCGCTATGGCCGCACGCCATAGATCCGCCACGGGGCCGCCGTCGGCCCCACGTCGTACACCAGGCCGCGCAGCCCCTCTTCCATCACGGTCTCGCCCTCAGCGGCGCCGGTATTGACCACCGTCACCACCATCTCGAACGCCGGGTGCGCCGCCTGGCCAATGCGCGAACACACCACCCCACGATTCTCGTAGTGCACGACCGGGGTGAACCCGGGATCTTCACAGTGCACGGCCACGAAGCGGTAGCCCCGGTCCTCACTGCTGCCCGGCATCAGCGCATGCGCCGCGTACGACACCCGGCCCTGGCCGCCGGCGTAGGCCGGCACCTGCACCCGGAACTGGCCGGTGTCGCCGATCGCCAGCACCGGGTAATCCAACTGCTGCATCGGTGGCGGCGTCTGCGCCAAGGCCACGGCCGAACTACAGAACAGCAGGCAACTCACGACAATGCGCATAGCACTCTCCCTCACGGAACGGCCTGTGATGGTGCAGTACGGCGGCGTATGGCGTCTTTAGGAATGGGATGAAATAGCTGCCTCTAATTTTCATATTTATGATGTTTTTCATAATTCATGAAATTCGTCCACATCCGGTGTAGGCTGGCGCCACAGGTCACCCCTTCTGGAGCCCGCCATGCTTCACCTGCCCGTCCGCTTCGACCCCATCAACGAGCTGACCCACACCACCGCCTCGTCGGTGAAGGAACACTGGCGCAAGGTCATGCAGGAGGTCCGCGACCAGCGCATGGTGGTGGTCACCAACCATAACGAGCCGCAGGCGGTCATCGTCTCCATCGAGCAGTACCGCGCCCTGCAGGCCCGGGTGGAGGCGCTGGAAGCCTCGCTTGAGGAACTGCGCGACCAGGCCCCGGGCCTGGCCGAGCTGCGTGCCGGCTTCGACCAACGCCTGGCCGTGCTGCAACAGGCCCAGGCCGGCAGCAGCGCACGCGACCTGCTGCGCCGCCCCGCCCGCCTTGGCGGGCAGGTCAAGGCCGGCACCGGCCACTGATGGCGCGGCCATTCCTGTACGTCCTTGCCGGCGTCAATGGCGCCGGCAAGAGTTCGGTGGGCGGCCATGTGCTGCGCGAGGCCGGGCTGAACTGGTTCAACCCCGACACCTTCGCCCGCGAGCTGCGCGGCATCACCGGCCTGTCGCAGGCCGAGGCCAACGCCCAGGCCTGGCAGGAAGGCGTCAACCGCATCCGCGATGCGCTGGACCGGCGCTGCAACCACGCCTTTGAAACCACCCTGGGCGGCAATTCGATCGCCGCCCTGCTGCAGGAAGCCAGCCACAGCCACGATGTGCTGATGTGGTTCTGCGGCCTGTCCAGCCCGGAACAACACATCGCCCGGGTCCAGGCCCGCGTGCGCTCGGGCGGGCACCCGATCAACGAAGCCGATATCCGCCGCCGCTGGCCGCTGGCGCAGCAGAACCTGATCCGGCTGATGCCGGTGCTGGCCCAGCTGCAGGTCTACGACAACAGTGCCGAAGCCGCCCCCGGCGAGGCCGTGCCGGACCCCCGACTGCTGCTGCAGATGGAGGATGGCCAGGTGCATTTCCCGCAGCCGGACGACCTGGCACAGCTGGCCGCCACCCCGGCCTGGGCCACGCCCCTGCTGGAAGCCGCATTGCGCCTGTGACCCAAGGGGTCGGATCCCTTTCCAGAGGAAAGGGCTCTGACCCCTACCCCAAAGGCTCGTCGAGCAAGCTCGACGCTACCAAGGCCACCGCCAGGGGTCGGATCCCTTTCCAAAAGAAAGGGCTCTGACCCCGACCCCAAAAGCTCGTCGAGCAAGCTCGACGCTACGAAACCGGCCTGCGCCCGCGCCATGACGCGGCCTTCACTTTTCATTGATTGGACGTTCAATCAATAACCCGCATACTGGTCGCCCTCCTCCCCAAGCCACTCGGCCCATGCCCAAGAAAGGCATCGAACCCCTGCGCCGCCAACAGCTCATCGACGCCACCTTCCAGGTCATCCACGAGATCGGCCTGGCCGACGCCACCGTGGCCACCATCGCGCGCAAGGCAGGCCTGTCTACCGGCATCGTCGCCCACTACTTCGGCGACAAGGCCGGCCTGCTCAACGCCGCCATGAGGCAGATCCTGAGCCAGCTCAAGGATGCCTTCGCCCAGCACCGCGGGCAGGCCGCCACAGATCCGCGCTCACAACTGCGCGCACTGGTGGATGCGAACTTCGACCCCAGCCAGACCAGCGGGCCGGCCATGCGCGTCTGGCTGACCTTCTGGGCAGCCAGCATGCACCAGCCCGAACTGGCCCGACTGCAGCGCATCAACGACCAGCGCCTGTATTCCAACCTGGCCTACCAGTTCCACCGCAGCCTGCCGGCCGAACCCGCCCGCGAGGCCGCCCGCGGCCTTGCCGCACTCATCGACGGCCTGTGGCTGCGCGGCAGCCTGGTCGGCGGCCAGATCGACGGCGACAACGCCCGTCACATCGCCTACGCCTACATCGACTTCCAGTTGCAGGCCAACGCGCTATAAGCGCTGCAGGACCCTGCCCCTTCCAAGGAGTACCCCATGCCCACCCTGCCCGTCCAACAGCTCTACATCCATGGCCGCCGGGTCGACGCCACCAGCGGCAAGACCTTCCAGACCGTGAACCCGGCCAACGGCCAGGTGCTGGCCGAGGTGCAGATTGCCAGCCAGGCCGATGTGGAGCGCGCCGTACGCAGCGCCAGCGAAGGCCAGCAGGCGTGGGCCGCGATGACCGCCATGGAACGCTCGCGCATCCTGCGCCGCGCGGTCGAGATCCTGCGCGAACGCAATGACGAGCTTGCCCATCTGGAAACCCTGGATACCGGCAAGGCGCTGGCCGAAACCACCACCGTGGACATCGTCACCGGCGCCGACGTGCTGGAGTACTACGCCGGCCTGGCCACGGCCATCGAAGGCATCCAGCTGCCGTTGCGCGAATCGAGCTTCTTCTACACCCGCCGCGAACCGCTGGGCGTGGTGGCCGGCATCGGCGCCTGGAACTACCCGATCCAGATCGCGCTGTGGAAATCGGCCCCGGCATTGGCCGCGGGCAACGCGATGGTGTTCAAGCCCTCCGAAGTGACCCCGCTGACCGCGCTGAAGCTGGCCGAGATCTACACCGAAGCCGGCGTGCCCGACGGTGTGTTCAACGTGCTGCAGGGCCCCGGTGGCGAGATCGGCAACTGGCTGACCGAACACCCGGTGATCGAGAAGATCTCCTTCACCGGTGGCGTCACCACCGGTAAGAAGGTGATGGCCGCCGCCGCGTCCTCGTCACTGAAAGAAGTAACGATGGAACTGGGCGGCAAGTCGCCGCTGCTGATCTGCCAGGACGCCAACCTGGACCGTGCCGCCGATATCGCGGTCATGGCCAACTTCTTCAGCTCCGGCCAGGTCTGCACCAACGGCACCCGCGTGTTCGTGCCGCGCGCCATGCTGGCAGCCTTCGAGGCGGCGGTGGTGCAGCGCGTGCAGCGCATCCGCATGGGCGACCCGACCGCGCCGGACACCAACTTCGGGCCGATGGTCAGCTTCCCGCACATGGACAACGTGCTGCGCTACATCGACAGCGGCAAGGCCGAAGGCGCCCGCCTGCTGACCGGTGGCGGCCGCGCCACCGACGCCGCCCTGGCCGAGGGCGCGTACGTGCAGCCCACCGTGTTTTCCGACTGCCGCGACGACATGAAGATCGTGCGCGAGGAAATCTTCGGGCCAGTAATGAGCATCCTGGCCTACGACGATGAGGACGAAGCGGTGCGGCGCGCCAACGACACCCCGTTCGGCCTGGCCGCCGGCGTGGTCAGCAGCGATATCAGCCGCGCCCATCGCATCATCCACCGCCTGCAGGCCGGCATCTGCTGGATCAACACCTGGGGCGAATCGCCCGCCGAAATGCCGGTGGGCGGCTACAAGGAATCCGGCGTGGGCCGCGAGAACGGCCTGTCCACGCTGGGCCACTACACCCGCATCAAATCGGTCCAGGTGGAACTGGGCGACTTCGCCAGCGTGTTCTGAGCAGCGCGCCCCGACCGCAGGAGACAACCATGAGCACCACCCACGAGTACGACTACATCATCATCGGCGCCGGTTCGGCCGGCAACGTGCTGGCCACCCGCCTGACCGAAGACGCCGATGTGCGCGTTCTGCTGCTGGAAGCCGGCGGGCCCGACTACCGCCTCGATTTCCGCACGCAGATGCCGGCCGCACTGGCCTACCCGCTGCAGGGCAAGCGCTACAACTGGGCGTACAAGACCGACCCGGAGCCCTTCATGAACAACCGGCGCATGGACTGCGGCCGCGGCAAGGGCCTGGGCGGTTCCTCGCTGATCAACGGCATGTGCTACATCCGCGGCAACGCGATGGACTATGACAACTGGGCCAGCATGCCGGGCCTGGAAGACTGGACCTACCTGGACTGCCTGCCCTACTTCCGCAAGGCCGAAACCCGCGACATCGGCGCCAACGACTACCACGGCGACCAGGGCCCACTGCAGGTCACCACGCCCAAGGCCGGCAACAACGAACTGTTCGCCGCCATGATCGAAGCCGGCGTGCAGGCCGGCTACCCGCGCACCGACGATCTGAACGGTTACCAGCAGGAAGGCTTCGGCCCGATGGACCGCACGGTGACCGCGAAGGGCCGTCGCTCCAGCACCGCGCGCGGCTACCTGGACCTGGCAAAGCCGCGCCCGAACCTGACCATCGTCACCCACGCCCTGACCGACCGCATCCTGTTCTCGGGCAAGCGTGCAGTGGGCGTGCAGTGGCTGCACAACGACCAACCGCAGCGCGCCACCGCCCGCCGCGAGGTGCTGCTGTGCGGCGGCGCCATTGCGTCGCCGCAGATCCTGCAGCGCTCGGGCGTGGGCCCGGCCGACCTGCTGCGCAGCCTGGATATCGACCTGGTGCACCACCTGCCCGGCGTCGGCGCCAACCTGCAGGATCACCTGGAAATGTACCTGCAGTACGAATGCAGGAAGCCGGTATCGCTGGCGCCGGCCCTGAAGCTGTACAACCAGCCGGCCATCGGCGCGGAGTGGCTGTTCCTGGGCACCGGCATCGGTGCCAGCAACCAGTTCGAGGCCGGCGGCTTCATCCGCAGCGATGCCGAATTCGACTGGCCGAACCTGCAGTATCACTTCCTGCCGGTGGCCATCAATTACAACGGTTCCAACCCGATCAAGGCGCACAGCTTCCAGATGCACGTGGGCTCGATGCGTTCGCCCAGCCGCGGTCGCATCCACGTGCGTTCCAAGGACCCGCGCGAACATCCCAGCATCCTGTTCAACTACATGTCGCACGAGCAGGACTGGCGCGAGTTCCGCGCTGCCATCCGCATCACCCGCGAGATCTTCGCGCAGCCGGCGCTGGCGCCCTACAGCGGCCGCGAGATTTCGCCCGGCCGCGAGCTGCAGACCGATGCGCAGATTGATGGCTTCGTGCGCGAGCATGCCGAGACCGCCTACCACCCCTCGTGCACCAACAAGATGGGCCACGCCGACGACCCGATGGCGGTGGTCGATGGCCAGGGCCGCGTGCACGGCCTGGACGGCCTGCGCATCGTCGATGCCTCGATCATGCCGCAGGTGGTGACCGGCAACCTCAACGCGCCGACCATCATGATGGCTGAGAAGCTGGCCGACGTGATCCGCGGCCGCCCCGCACTGGCCCGCAGCACCGCCCCGTACTACCAGGCCAACGGCGCCCCGGTACGCCGCCAGCGCTGACGCGAATGCCACGCCCGTGCGCCCAGTAGGTGCCCACCTTGGTGGGCACGCGCCGCAACGCCCCAACGACCGGTAGGTGCCCACCTTGGTGGGCACACGCCAACCCACCCAACGCCCGGTAGGTGCCCACCTTGGTGGGCACGCGCCAGCCCATCCTGCCGACCAAGGTCGGCAGCTACCAGGCACGAGCGCGCTGACGATCACGCCCTCTTCGCGTTTTCCCTACGGAACGGTATGCTGCTGCGAGCGGTTCTGGCGGATACTGTCCGCGCCGCACCCATCACAACGATTCCTGGAGGGGGAATATGAGTCTGGATCGTCCCTGGCTGCAGAGCTATCCGAAAGGCGTTCCCGCCGAAATCGACGTCAACGAGTTCCATTCGGTAGCTTCGGTCTTCGACGCCTCCGTGGCGAAGTTCCGCGACCGCCCCGCCTACTCCAGTTTCGGCAAGGTGCTCACCTACGGTGAAACCGATGCCCTGGTCGAGCAGTTCGCGGCCTACCTGCTGGGCGAACTGAAGCTGAAAAAGGGTGACCGCGTTGCCCTGATGATGCCCAACTGCCTGCAGTACCCCATCGCGACCTTCGGCGTGCTGCGCGCCGGCCTCACCGTGGTCAACGTCAACCCGCTGTACACCGCCCGCGAGCTGAAGCATCAGCTGGTCGATGCCGGTGTCACCGCGCTGGTGGTCGTGGACAACTTCGGCGACACCGTGCAGCAGGTCATCGCCGAGACCCAGGTCAAGCAGGTCATCACCACCGGCCTGGGCGACCTGCTCGGGGCCAAGGGTGCGATCGTCAATTTCGTGCTGAAGTACGTCAAGAAGATGGTGCCCAACTACCATCTGAAGGGCGCCATCCGCTTCAAGCAGGCGCTCAAGCTGGGCAGCCGCCACACCCTGCCCAAGGTCGAGATCGACCACGATGACGTGGCGTTCCTGCAGTACACCGGCGGCACCACCGGCGTGGCCAAGGGCGCCATGCTGACCAACCGCAACCTGATCGCCAACATGCAGCAGGCCTCGGCCTGGATCGGCGCATCGGGCATCGAGCCGGGCAAGGAATGGATCATCACCGCCCTGCCGCTGTACCACATCTTCGCACTGACCGCGAACGGCCTGGTCTTCATGAAGTTCGGTGGCTGCAACCACCTGATCACCAACCCGCGCGACATGAAGGGCTTCGTCAAGGAGCTCAAGTCGGTGCGCTTCACCGCCATCACCGGCGTCAACACGCTGTTCAACGGCCTGCTGAACACCCCCGGCTTCGACACCGTGGACTTCTCCTCGCTGAAGGTCACCCTGGGCGGCGGCATGGCCGTGCAGCGTGCGGTGGCCGAGCGCTGGAAGAAGGTGACCGGGGTGACCCTGGTGGAGGCCTACGGCCTGACCGAAACCTCGCCTGCCGCCTGCATCAACCCGCTGGACCTGAAGGAATACAACGGCGCCATCGGCCTGCCGATTCCGTCCACCGATGCCTGCATCAAGGACGACAACAGCAACACCCTGCCGCTGGGCGAAGTGGGCGAGCTGTGCATCAAGGGCCCGCAGGTGATGAAGGGCTACTGGCAGCGCCCGGACGAAACCCGCCAGGCCATCGATGCCGACGGCTGGCTGCACACCGGCGACATGGCGCGCATGGATGAGCAGGGCTTCTTCTACATCGTCGACCGCAAGAAGGACATGATCCTGGTGTCCGGCTTCAACGTGTACCCCAACGAAGTGGAAGACGTGATTGCGATGATGCCGGGCGTGCTGGAAGTGGCCGCCGTGGGCGTTCCGGACGAGAAGTCCGGCGAAGTGGTGAAGGTCGTGATCGTGAAGAAGGACCCGAACCTGACCGCCGAAATGGTCAAGGAACATGCCCGGGCCAACCTGACCGGCTACAAGCACCCCAGAATCGTAGAATTCCGAAAAGAGCTGCCGAAGACCAACGTGGGCAAGATCCTGCGTCGCGAGCTGCGCGATACGCCCGCCACGTAAGGGTTTCCACAGGTTGGAACGCCGTCAGGCCCGGGTCGGAAACGCCCCGGGCCTTTTCGCATGTGAAAGGCTGCACCCGTTGTAGCATCGCGTCGTGTGTGGACCGTTCGGCCCGCCGGCCACCACGTTTTCACGCGGGCCGCCTGCCGAGGACCCTTCCATGAGCACCATCGAAAAACTGCCGACCAGCGGTTCACCGTTTGCCACCATCCGTACCGAAGACAGCGACGACGGCGCTGCCCACTGGCTGTTCATGCATGCCGATGCGTCCACGGGTATCCGCCCGTGCTGCCGCAAGGACATGCTGGACGAGATGTGGAGCTACATGAACGCCATCACCCGCAGCCCGGCCCAGCGTCACAGCGGCCAGCTGCGGCACTTCGTGCTGGCCTCCGACGCCATCGCCTACAACCTGGGCGGTGACCTGGACCTGTTCACCCGCCTGATCCGCGAAGGCAACCGCGACCTGCTGCTGACCTACGCCCAACGCTGCGTGGAAGGCGTGCACCACCTGCACACCGGCTTTGGCGGCGATGTGCGCTCCATCGCCCTGATCCAGGGTGATGCCCTGGGCGGCGGCCTGGAAATGGCCCTGGCCTGCCACACCATCGTGGCCGAGGAAGGCAGCGGCATGGGCCTGCCGGAAGTGCTGTTCGGGCTGTTCCCGGGCATGGGCGCGTACTCGTTCCTGTGCCGCCGCGTGGCCCCGCAGCTGGCCGAGAAGATCATCCTGGACGGCCGCATCTACAGTGCCGAGGAAATGCATGCGCTGGGGGTGGTGGACGTGCTGGTGAAGAAGGGCGAAGGCCGTGCCGCCGTGCAGGAGATGATCCGCCACCAGCAGCGCCTGCCGCAGTCGTACCTGGCCATGAATGCCGCACGCAACCTGGCCCAGGCGGTGAGCTACGACGAGCTGCTGGAAATCACCAAGGTCTGGGTGGATTCGGCGCTGGCACTGGGTGACCGCTCGCTGCGCACCATGGATCGATTGATCAAGGCACAGACGCGTCGTGCGTCGATGGATGCGGCCTGATTCCAGCCCTCCCCCTGCTGGCTTGGAGCCCGGCTGGCCACCGGGCTTTTTTTCGCGCAATCGCAACCCCGTAGAGTCGAGCTTGCTCGACTGCCGTCGATAGTCGAGCAAGCTCGACTCTACGGAGCTGTGGCAGTCGAGCAAGCTCGACTCTACGGAGCTGTGGCTCGACGCTACGGCGCGTCGTCGGCCGCGCCGCGGGCCTTGCGTTCGGCGCGTGCATCCAGCGCCTGCCGGCCTTCCTTGATCGCGCCCTGCAGCACCGCCAGGCGCGCCTGCCATTCGGCCTTCAACTGCCAATCGGCCATGCGCATCAGTTCACCGGCACGGTTGGCCGCGCGCACCAGCCCCAGGTTGCCGGACACACCCTTGATTGCATGCGACTGCTCGCGGAACTGGCCCCAGCGGCCGGCTTCGCCATCGGCCTCTGCCTTGCGCAGGCAGGCCTCGGCATCTTCCAGGCACTGGCGGATGAACTCACGTTCGAAGCCATCGCCCATGCCCAGTGATGCCAGTTCGTCCAGCACGCCGGTATCAAGCACGCCATCGAGCTGTACCGGCGCACGTACCACCAGCGGCGCGGCATTTTTCAGGTTCGCGTTGTTGGCGATCTCCGCCAGCGTGTCCAGCAGGCGCACGGCCACCACGGGCTTGGCCAGGAAGGCATGCGCGCCGGCCTGCGTGCAGCGCTGGATCGCTTCGGGGGTCACATCGGCACTGAGCACCATCACCGGCGTGCGCGGACCGCCGCCGGACTGCATCACCCTCAATTCCTTCAGCATGTCCAGGCCACTCATGCCGGGCATGTGCAGGTCGACGATGGCCGCATCGAATTCGCTCTCGGCCAGCGCATCAAGCACCGCTTCGCCGCCGTCCACGCACATCACCCGGTGGCCGGCCTTCTGCAGCAGGCGCTGCAGCACCATGCGGTTGGCTTCGTGGTCGTCGGCCACCAGGATCTGCATGCTGCGCACGCGCGCACGGTGGCGCAGGAACGGATCGGCGAAGGCGATCACGTTGCCACCCGGGCCGATGTCCTCGCCGGCGGCCACGCTGGGCACCAGACCCGGCTCTACCGGCTGCGGCGGCGCGAACGGCAGTTCCACCCAGAAGTGGCTGCCCTGCGGCGGGTTGTCCAGGTAGCCGATCTGCCCGTCCATGGCCTCGACCAGGCCCTTGGCGATGGTGGTGCCCAGGCCGGTGCCTTCGTGGCGGCGGGCCATGCTCACGTCGGCCTGCTCGAAGGCCTCGAACAAGCGTGGGCGCAGGGCCACCGGCACGCCAATGCCGGTATCGATGATGTCAAAGCGCAGGCGCACCGCACCGTGGGTGTCGGCGTGCACCACGTTCACCCGGATCTCCACCCGGCCCTGGTCGGTGAACTTCACCGCGTTGCCGGCCAGGTTCAACAGGATCTGCCGCAGGTGGCCCACGTCGCCGCGCAGGGTCTGCGGCACGGTCGCGGCCACCTTCACCCGATAATCCAGCCGCTTGGCCTTGGCCTGCGGCAACAGGATCAGGCCGATCGCCTGGATCACGTCGGACAGCACGAAATCCTCGGCCACCACGCGCAGCTTGCCGGCCTCGATGGCCGAGATGTCCAGCACTTCCTCCACCAGCGCCAGCAGGCTGCGGGAAGAGGCCTGGATGGTATTCAGACACTCGCGCTGTTCTTCATCCAGGCGCGTGGTCGCCAACACTTCGGTCATGCCATTCAATCCATTGAGTGGGGTGCGGAATTCGTGACTCATGTTGGCCAGGAAGCGGCTCTTGGCCTCACTGGCCCGGCGCGCTTCGGCCATTGCATGGGTCAACTGACGCAGCAGCGTCGAGAAGTACAGCGGCACCGCCGCCAGGCCCAGCCACAGGCCGATGGCCAGGCGCAGGTTCTGCTGCCAGTACGGGGTCAGCAGCGCGGTGGCGCCGAAGCTGACCATGGCCATCGCCACGGCCACGTAAAGATAGGTGTTGCCAAAGCGCATGCCGTTGCCGACCGTCACCCACATCACCACGATGTAGACCCACGACAGCGGCTCGCCCATCTGGATCATGCCGGCGGCGATCAACCCGTAGTCGGCCAGCATGCCCAGCACGCGGCGCGGGTCGGAGCGGCCAGGCCGCCACAGCAACCAGCCGAACGCCAGCAGCGACAGGCTCAGGCCGGTCAGCACGATGGCCAGCACGCCCACGTACTGGTCGTGCGGCAGGTCGAAACGCACGCTGGGCAGCAGCACGTAGCCCAGGATCAGGCTGATCAGCACGATGCGGACGATCTGCTGCCCATGCTCGCTGTCCTGCCGGTTCGACAGGCGCTGGCGCAGCCGCGACAGCAACCGCTTCACGCGCCCATCCCCGGCCGCGCCGAGGCGGTGGAGTGCTCGGCGCAGATCTGTTCAAGCTGGTTGCGCCCGCGCAGCAGCGCATCCACGCAGCGCGGGTCGAACAGGCGCCCGCGCTGGGCGTACAGATAGGCCAGGGTCGCTTCGAAGGTCCACGCCTCTTTGTACGGACGCGGCGAAATCAGCGCGTCGAACACATCGGCCACGGCCACGATGCGCGCCTCCAGCGGAATCGCGTCGCCCACCAGACCGTCGGGGTAGCCACTGCCGTCGTAGCGCTCGTGGTGGCGCAGCGCGATCAGCGCACCGACCTGGATGAAGCGGTTCTGGCTGCCGCTCAGCAGTTCGTGGCCGATACGCGGGTGCCGGCGCATGATCGCCAGCTCGTCATCGGTCAGCTTGCCCTGCTTGAGCAGCACCGCATCGGGAATGGCGATCTTGCCCATGTCGTGCAGGGGCGCGGCCGCCTCGATCAGCTTCACTTCGTCTTCGGGCAGGCCCAGCTGCTCGGCAATCAGCCCGGCCACGCGCGCCATGCGCTCCAGATACGCACTGGTGCCGGCATCACGGAACTCGATCGCCCGCGCCAGCCGCGAAAGGGTTTCGCGCTCGCGCTCTTCCACCTCGTGCATGCTGGCCAGCAGGCGCTGCTCCAGCGACAAGGCGCGTTGCTTCACATTCTCGCTCTGCTGGCGCAGCTGCAGCAGGTTGTAGCAGCGCGCGCGCAGTTCACGCGGGCGGATCGGCTTGACCAGGAAATCGATCACCCCGGCTTCCAGTGCGGCCTGGCGAATCGGTTCATCGCCCACCACGGTGATCAGGATCACCGGAATGTCGCGATGCTTGGGCAGGCGGCGGAAGCGGCGGGCGAACTCCAGCCCGTCCATTTCCGGCATGCGGTAGTCCAGCAGCAACAGATCGACCGGGTGCGCTTCGCACCAGGCCAGGGCCGTAAGCGGATCGCCAAAGTCGTACACGGACAGTTCCGGTGCGATGTCTTCAATGACATGCCGCAACATCGTCCGTGCAGAAGTCTGGTCGTCGACAATGACGATATTCAACGCGCTCTCTGCCTTCCTTCTCGACCACGCTGGAAACTCAGCCGGCGAGGATACTCCGCCGCTGTGCACACTGGCACCCTGCATCGGCCCCACTCCCGTCACGATGTCGCCGGTTCATGATCGTCATCACAATGTGAAGCCGGCCCTTCGCATTGCCCCCACCCCAGCCCCTGTTTGCCACAGGGGATGTCAAGGCGGTGCAATCACCATACGCCGTGTGCGGAAAGCGTCAATCGCGCCATCCCATTCCGGGACGGCGCGCACATGCAGAGTGCGAACCCGAGCTTAGTGCTCCGGACGCATGTAAGGGAACAGCAGAACGTCGCGGATCGAACTGCTGCCGGTCAGCAGCATCACCAGACGGTCCACGCCGATGCCCAGGCCACCGGTCGGGGCCATACCGTACTCCAGCGCACGGATGTAATCGGCGTCGTAGTGCATGGCCTCGTCGTCGCCGCCTTCCTTCGCCGCCACCTGGGCCTGGAAGCGCTGCGCCTGGTCTTCCGGGTCGTTCAATTCGGAGAAGCCGTTGGCCAGCTCCTTGCCGTTGATGAACAGCTCGAAGCGGTCGGTGTAACCCGGGTCGTTGTCGTTGGCGCGGGCCAGCGGCGAAACCTCCACCGGGTGATCGGTGATGAAGGTCGGCTGGATCAGGGTGTGCTCGACGGTGGCCTCGAAGATTTCCAGCAGCAGCTTGCCCCAGCCGTAAGACGGCTTGACGCGGATCTTCAAGCGCTCGCAATGACGCAGCAGCGCCTCGCGGTCGGTGCAGTCGGCCGCGGAAATTTCCGGGTTGTGGTGGCGCACCGCCTCGTCCATGCGCCAGCGGCGGAAGGCCGGGCCCAGGTCGATGTTGGCGCCGTCCCATTCCACCGTGGTGCCGCCGTTGACGGTCTGCGCCACATCGCGGATCACGCCTTCGGTCAGGTCCATGATCTCGTTGTACGTGGCATAGGCCTCGTACAGCTCCATCATGGTGAATTCCGGGTTGTGGCGGGTGCTGACGCCTTCGTTGCGGAAGTTGCGGTTGATCTCGTACACCCGCTCCAGGCCTCCCACGGTCAGGCGCTTGAGGTACAGCTCCGGCGCCACGCGCAGGTACAGGTCCAGGTCCAGCGCGTTGTGGTGGGTGGTGAACGGCTTGGCCGCCGCGCCGCCGGGGATGTAATGCATCATCGGCGTCTCGACTTCCAGGAAGTCGCGGTTGTCCAGCCACGCACGCATGGCGCGGATGATCTTCGAGCGCTTGATGAAGACCGCGCGCGATTCCGGGGTCACGATCAGGTCGACGTAGCGCTGGCGGTAGCGCTGTTCCACGTCGGAAAGGCCGTGCCACTTGTCCGGCAGCGGCCGCAGCGACTTGGTCAGCAGGCGGATCGATTCGGCCTTGACCGACAGTTCGCCGGTCTTGGTGCGGGTCAGGCCGCCTTCCACGGCGATGATGTCGCCCACGTCCCAGCCCTTGAAGGCGGTATAGGCATCGCCCAGCACCGCGCCCTGCAGGAACAGCTGGATGCGGCCGGATTCGTCCTGGATCTGGGCGAAGCTGGCCTTGCCCATGATGCGCTTGGCCATCAGGCGGCCGGCCATCTTCACGGTGCGGCCGGTGGCTTCCAGCGCCTCGGCGGTCCACTGTTCGGCATCGGCGAACTCATCCTGCAGACGGCCGGCGAACTCCTGGCGACGGAAATCGTTCGGGTACGCGATGCCCTGCCCACGCAGCGCTTTGAGTTTCTCACGGCGCTCGGCGATCAACTTGTTTTCGTCGACGGGGGGGGTATCGGTAGCTTCGCTCATGGATCTGCGGGAATCGTGTAGTGAGGGGGGATGCTGCGCCGGCACAGCCGGTTGCACAGCATACCAAAACCGCCCTGCCCCGGCCCCGGCAGCGCCCCCGCCCCGGTAGCCGCCAACCTTGGTTGGCGTTCTCTGTGTCGACCAAGGTCGACACCTACCAGATCCCGGGCGCCGGTAATCGTCAACCGTTCCCGGGAAACGCCTGCCGCAGTTCGTCCACCAGCACCCGCTGGTTTTCCGAGTAATCCACCGGCACCGATACCAGGTGCACCCCGCCCTCGTTGAAGGCCGCCTCCAGGGTCGGAATGAACTGCTCGATGGCTGTCACCTCATGGCCCTTGCAGCCATAGGCCTGCGCGTACTTCACGAAATCGGGGTTGCTGAAGGTCATGCCGTAGTCGGTGAAACCATCCACCGCCTGCTTCCAGCGGATCATGCCGTAGGCCCCATCGTTGAGGATCAGCACCACCAGGTTCAGGCCCAGCCGTCGGGCGGTCTCCAGCTCTTGGCTGTTCATCATGAAACCGCCATCGCCACATACCGCCAGCACCCGCCGCTGCGGATACAGGATCGAGGCCATGATCGCCGACGGCAGGCCCGCGCCCATGGTCGCCAGCGCATTGTCCAGCAGCAGCGTATTGGCCACCTGGGTGCGGTAATTGCGCGCAAACCAGATCTTGTACATGCCGTTGTCCAGCGCCACGATGCCGTCCGGCGGCATCACCTGGCGCACGTCATGCACCAGCCGCTGCGGGGTGAAGCCCGGCTCCTCGGCGCGGTCGGCCAGGTGGTCCAGGATGGTCGCGCGCAGCGGCAGCAGCGCATCGGCATGCGGCACCTGGCCCTCGATGCGATCGGCCAGCTGGGTCAGCGAGCGTCCGATGTCGCCGATCACTTCCACCTGCGGGAAGTACACCTGCTCCACCGCCGCCTGCGAGTAGCCGATATGAATGACCGTGGGGCCACCGGGACGCATCACGAACGGCGGCTTCTCGGTCACCTCGTGGCCGATGGTCACGATCACATCGGCCTGGTCGATGGCCATGTGCACGTAGTCGCGCTCGGTCAGCGCGGCCGTGCCCATGTACAGGCCCGAGCCGCCGGCCACCGCGCCCTTGCCCATCTGCGTGGTGAAGAACGGAATGCCCGCGCGCAGCACGAAGGCCGACAGCGCCTCGCTGGACTGCGGCCGCGAGGCCGCCGAGGCGATCATCAGCAGCGGCCGCTTCGCCGCGCGGATGAGCTGCGCCGCCCGGTCCAGCGCTTCGGGGCTGGCAATGGGCCGATCCACCGCGTGGGTGGGAATGAGCGATACCCCTTCCACCTCGGTGGCGGCGATGTCCTCGGGCAGTTCCAGCAGCACCGGGCCGGGGCGCTCTTCCTGGGCCACCCGGAACGCCTCGCGCACGATGGTCGGGATCGTGCGCGCCGACACGATCTGCCGCGCCAGCTTGGTCAGCGGCTTCATGGTGCTGACGATATCCACGATCTGGAACCGCGCCTGCTTGCTGGCCACGATGCCCTTCTGCCCGGTGATCATGATCACCGGCCAGGCGCCCAACAGCGCGTAAGCAGCGCCGGTGGTGAAATTCAGCGCACCCGGGCCCAGCGTGGCCAGGCACACGCCCGGCTTGCCGGTCAGGCGGCCATAGGTGGCGGCCATGAACACCGCCGCCTGTTCGTGGCGGGTGATGACCAGCTCGATGCTGGAATGGCGAAGCGACTCGACCACGTCGAGGTTTTCTTCGCCGGGAATACCGAAAATACGCTCGACGCCTTCGTTCTCAAGTGCGGCGACAAGCAGATCTGAACCCTTGGACATCGGAATGCCGTCCTTTCGCTGGACTGTGGGGGAATGGTTGCAGGTGGGATGAGAGCCGGGTGTCAACGCTTGTCGAACCAGACCGTCTGCGCGTTGACGAACTCACGGATGCCGAAGTGCGAGAGCTCGCGGCCGAAGCCACTCTTCTTCACCCCGCCAATCGGCACGCGCGGGTCGGACGCCGAGAAGCCGTTGACGAACACGCCACCGGTCTGCAGCCGGCGGGCCAGCTGCATGGCCCTCGCGCGGTCGCCGCTCCACAGGTTGCCGCTCAGGCCGAACTCGCTCTGGTTGGCCAGCTCCACCGCATGGTCGGCATTGCGGGCGCGGCTGATCGAAGCCACCGGGCCGAAGGTTTCGGTATCGAAGGCCTGCATGCCCGGCTCGACATCCACCAGCACCGTCGGGGCGTAGAAGGCACCGGGGCGATCCAGCTGATGGCCGCCCACCCGCAGCTGGGCACCGGCGTCCACCGACGCCTGCACCTGCGCATGCAGCTGGTCCAGCAGGTCCTGGCGGGCCATCGGGCCGATGCGGTTGCCCGGCTCGCGCCCATCGCCGACGGTCAGCGCCTGCACCTTCTGGCAGAACTGCGCCACGAACCGGTCGTAGACCGCCTCTTCGACGATGATGCGCTTGCCGGCAATGCAGACCTGCCCGGTGTTCTGGAAGCGCGAGGCCACGGCCGCGTCCACGGCGGCATCCAGATCGGCATCGGCCAGCACGATGAACGGGTCCGAGCCGCCCAGTTCCAGTACCACTTTCTTGAGCGCCTGCCCGGCCTGAGCGGCGATGCTGCGGCCGGCGGCCACGCTGCCGGTGAGGGTGACGGCGGCAATGCGATCGTCGGCAATCGCGGCACTGGTGCCCTCGCGGCTGATGTTGGCGGCGATGAACGTGCCTTCCGGCAGCCCGGCCTCACGCCAGGCCGCGTCGAGCAGCAGCGCGGTACCGACGATGTTCTCGGCCGGCTTCAGCAGGAAGCCGTTGCCGCCCATCAGGATCGGCACTGCCGCGCGCATCACCTGCCAGTACGGGAAATTCCACGGCATGATGCCCAGCACCACGCCCAGCGGCAGGTAGGACACATAGGCCTGGTCACCCGGCACCTGGGTCGGTTCATCGCGCAGGAACGGCGCGCCGTGCTCGGCGTACCAGTCGCACAGCACGGCGCATTTCTCGATCTCGGCCAGGGCCTCGGCCTGCACCTTGCCCATTTCGGCGGTGGCCAGCGCGGCCAGCGGTTCGCGGTCACGGCGCAGCACCGCGGCCATGGCGCGCAGGACACCCGCACGCTGTTCCAGGGTGTAGCCGCTCCAGGCGGCGAAGCCGGCCTGGCCGCGCTGCAGGATCGTTTCCAGTTCGGTAGCGCTGGCGAAGGGGTGCTCGGCGATCACCTGGGCGGTGGCCGGATCGCGGGAGATGGCGGTAGTGGGGGCAGCGGACATGCAGGTCTCCTGTTGTCTCGACAGCGGGCGGGCAGCCCGTGTCCTGCACAGGAATGTGGACCTGTTCGAGGGCAGCAACAAGGCGTCTGCTTATCCTGTGACCTGCACTTACCTGTATAGGGGGGGTACGGCAGGGCTTGCAGCCCTGCACCTGCTGCGAGCCAAAGCCGGAGCAACGGCAACGGCAACGGCAACGTCAAATGCTGGCATTCCGTGGGATGGCGGGGCGGTGTGGGTAGGCAGGACACGCCGTTAACCCATCCATGGGGGCTCGTAGGCGCCATCCATGGCGCCTGCGGTCCTGCCTACCCACACCGCCCCGCCTTTGACAGTTTCTCGCGATCTGTCGGAACGGCATGACGCTGCTGGTGGTGGGTGCCGACCGTTGGTCGGCACGGGGTCCGTCGGAACGGGGATGTGCTCGGGTAGCTGTCGACCTTGGTCGACACAGTAGATCCACGCCATGCGTGGATGAATCTGTCAGACATCGAAATCAATCTGGGGTCGGGGCCCGTTGCGCAGCAACCGGATCCGACCCCGTGCAGTACCGGCAGATCGCGGGAATCTGTCCGAGGTGGGGCGGTGTCGGATTGCGGGGTGTCAGCCGCATGGATGCGGCTGCCAAGCCTACAAGGGTGAGGGCGCTTTGTTTGCGAAGCACTGCTTCGCAAGCGCCCGAACGCACAGCCGCCAGCGGCTGGGCCGGGCCCCGGAGGGGTACTTGCGGCGTCCCCGCAATCCGACACCGCCCCGCCCAACCACGGAAACCCGCTCTGGCTTTTGACGTTGATCGCAGCAGGTGCAGGGCTGCAAGCCCTGCCGAACACCCCCTACTTCCGCGGCAGGTAGGTCACCAGCGAAAGGTCATGCCGGCTCTCCGGCACCAGCGCGACGTACTGCAGGTCCAGCAACCCATGCACGGGGTGGTTCAGCTTCTTCGCACCCTCGTCGAAGCGACGTACATCGTGCTCCGGCCACCACAGCCGGAACTCCTCGCTGTGGGCAGCAAGGTCCTCGACCAGTGCCAGGAACGGCGCCTTGTCCGGCGCCTGCGCCATTGCTGCACGGAACCCGGCCAGCAGGCCAAGGGCTTGCAGCCCTGCACCTGCTGCGAGCCAAAGCCGGAGCAACGGCAACGGCAACGTCAAATGCGGGCATTGCGTGGGATGGCGGGGCGGTGTGGGTAGGCAGGACACGCCGTTAACCCATCCATGGGGGCTCGTAGGCGCCATCCATGGCGCCTGCGGTCCTGCCTACCCACACCGCCCCGCCTTTGACAGTTTCTCGCGATCTGTCGGAACGGCATGACGCTGCTGGTGGTGGGTGCCGACCGTTGGTCGGCACGGGGTCCGTCGGAACGGGGATGTGCTCGAGTAGCTGTCGACCTTGGTCGACACAGTAGATCCACGCCATGCGTGGATGAATCTGTCAGACATCGAAATCAATCTGGGGTCGGGGCCCGTTGCGCAGCAACGGGATCCGACCCCGTGCAGTACCGGCAGATCGCGGGAATCTGTCCGAGGTGGGGCGGTGTCGGATTGCGGGGTGTCAGCCGCATGGATGCGGCTGCCAAGCCTACAAGGGTGAGGGCGCTTTGTTTGCGAAGCACTGCTTCGCAAGCGCCCGAACGCACAGCCGCCAGCGGCTGGGCCGGGCCCCGGAGGGGTACTTGCGGCGTCCCCGCAATCCGACACCGCCCCGCCCAACCACGGAAACCCGCTCTGGCTTTTGACGTTGATCGCAGCAGGTGCAGGGCTGCAAGCCCTGCCGAACACCCCCTACTTCCGCGGCAGGTAGGTCACCAGCGAAAGGTCATGCCGGCTCTCCGGCACCAGCGCGACGTACTGCAGGTCCAGCAACCCATGCACGGGGTGGTTCAGCTTCTTCGCACCCTCGTCGAAGCGACGTACATCGTGCTCCGGCCACCACAGCCGGAACTCCTCGCTGTGGGCAGCAAGGTCCTCGACCAGTGCCAGGAACGGCGCCTTGTCCGGCGCCTGCGCCATTGCTGCACGGAACCCGGCCAGCAGGCCACGGGTCATCTCTTCCCAGTTGAGAATCAACGTGCGGTACGGCGCGTACAGGAACATCAGCCGCAGCGTGTTGCGCTCGTACGGCGGAAACTGGCTGTAATCCACGAACAGCTCGGCGATGGCCGGGTTCCAGGCCAGGATGTCGAAGCGGGTACTGCGCACGTAGGCCGGGATCGGCTGCATCGCCTCCACCAGCTGGCGCAGGCCGTCGGTCACGCTTTCGTCTGGCGATTCCAGTGGCACGCCATAACCGGACAGCGCAAACGCGTAGGCGCGCTCGTCATCGCTCAGGCGCAGCACCTTGGCCAGGCGCTCCAGCACTTCCGGCGAGGCCCGCACTTCGCGGCCCTGTTCGATCCAGGTGTACCAGCTCACGCTGACCCCGATGGCCAGCGCCACTTCCTCGCGCTTCAGGCCCGGGGTGCGCCGGCGCCCGGCCGGCAGGCCGAGCGTGGCGGGGTCGACACGGGCGCGGCAGGCCTTCAGGAAGCCGCCCAGTTCCTTGCGTTCACCTTCGCTGCGCATCATCGCCCCCCGTTGCAGGAGACGATGATATCCGCGCAGGCGCGCCGATCAGGCATCGATGCGCTTGGAACCCACGGCCAGGCCGGCCTTCAGGCTGGCCTCGACGAACTCGTCCAGGTCGCCGTCCAGCACCTTCTGCGTGTCCGAACGTTCAATGCCGGTGCGCAGGTCCTTGATACGGCTCTGGTCGAGCACGTAGTTGCGGATCTGGCTGCCCCAACCGATGTCGGACTTGGTGGCTTCCACCGCATCCTTTTCAGCGTTGCGCTTCTGGATCTCCAGCTCGTACAGCTTGGCGGCCAGCATCTTCATCGCATTGTCGCGGTTCTGGTGCTGGCTGCGGCCGGTCTGGCAGGCCACAACGATGTTGGTCGGGATGTGGGTGATACGCACCGCCGACTCGGTCTTGTTCACGTGCTGGCCACCGGCACCGGACGAGCGGTACACGTCGGTACGCAGATCGGCCGGGTTGATGGTGATATCGATGTTGTCATCGATTTCCGGCGACACGAACACCGAGGTGAAGCTGGTGTGGCGGCGGTTGTCCGAGTCGAACGGCGACTTGCGCACCAGGCGGTGCACGCCGGTCTCGGTCTTCAGCCAGCCATAGGCGTAATCGCCTTCCACGCGCAGGGTGGCCGACTTGATGCCCGCGACGTCGCCGCCGGACACTTCCATCAGCTCGGTTTTCCAACCGCGCGATTCACACCAGCGCAGGTACATGCGCAGCAGGATTTCGGCCCAGTCCTGGGCTTCGGTGCCACCGGCACCGGCCTGGATGTCGACGAAGGCCGCCGCATTGTCCATCTCACCGGAGAACATGCGCTGGAATTCCAGCTTCTCCACGTGCGCCTGGTGCTTGTCCAGATCGGCGACCACGGCCAGGGCGGTATCTTCGTCCTGTTCGGATTCAGCCAGTTCCAGCAGCTCGGTCGCGTCGGTCAGGCCATCCAGCACCGAGGCGATGCCGCCCACGGTCTTTTCCAGGCTGGAGCGCTCGCGGCCCAGGTTCTGCGCGTACTCGGCGTTGTTCCAGACGTCGGGGCTTTCCAGCTCCCGCGTTACTTCTTCAAGACGCTCTTTCTTGGCGTCGTAGTCAAAGATACCCCCTGAGCGACACCACACGATCGGTCAGATCGGCGATGCGCTGGCGGACAGGATTCAGTTCGATCATGTCGGCGGTTATGCACTAAATAGATGACTGCATATGATACCGCAGGCCGCGGTTCCCGGCATGAGGCCCGCTCCCCCGCCCGCTCGCGCCGACGCCGGGGCCGACCCGGGTCTTGGTAGAGTCGACTGTCAGTCGACTGCTCTCCGTTCAGGTTGTGCTGGAGCCCGCGCTGCGCGCGCAAGTCGACTGACAGTCGCCTCTACCCCCCCCCGTGCAAAGCGCCCAGCGCCTGCCGCAGCAGCGGCAACTGCCGCCGGCTGCACGGCACCCTGGCCCCGTCCGCCATGTGCAGCAGGGCCTCGCCGCCGTCCAGCGGCTCGATCGAGCGCAGCTGGTCGCGGTGGATCAGCCAGCTTCGGTGCGGCCGCAGGAACACGGCCGGGTCCAGCCGCTGCTCCAGCGCCGCCATGGTGATCCGCAGCGGGTAGTCATGCCCGCGCACCCGCAGGTTCACATAGTTGCCGGCGGCCTGGGCGTATTCCACATCGGCCGTGGCCAGCAGGAACTCCTTGCCCAGCTTGCGCACCAGGAAATGCTGCGGGCGCTCGACCGGTTCCACCGGCGGGCCTTCGTCGGGCGGCGCCAGCAGGTGCGCCTCGCCTTGCCGCTGGCGGCCGAACCAGGCCACGGCATGCACGGCGATCACCAGCAGGCTGTAGGTCTGCACGTCCTTGAAGAACTCGTAGAACCACTGCGCCGGCCAGTCACCATAGACGTAGTGCTGGCCTGCCAGGGCGAAGGCCAGTTTGCGCAGCAGCACCATGGCGCTGACATGCAGCAGCCACCAGGCGATGCCGCCCAGCACATAGAAGCCGATCCGGCGCCGCCAGGTATCGGCATGCAACGGCCACCGGCGGGCCGCCGCCTGCAGCAGCATCAGCAGCCCCAGGGTTGCCAGCGCGCTGCTGAACTCCTCGATGGAGGTGCCCAGCCCGGCGAAGGGCTGCGCATCACGCACCGCCCGCATCCACTGCGCCAGCACGTTGCCCGCGGCGGTACACAGGAACAGCAGCGACCAGAACATCACGTCCTTGCCGGGTCTATACGCCACTTGGGCGGTTGCAGCGGCACGTGCCGCCGGATCTCCATTTTCCATGCCGCCATTGTTGCCCATCCGCCCCCGCCCGCATCGGCCATTGGTCCCTGCGGCCCCGCCATTGGGCCCAGAACGCCCGCCATTGCGCCCTTTCAGCTGGCGCAGTGATGGTTGGCCAGCGAAGGTGCAGCGTCCCCCTGATGCCCATCGCCATGCACCGACACCACGATCTGGACACCCTGCGCATCGCCGCCTTCGCCCTGCTGATCCTCTACCACGCCGCCATGGCCTACGTGGCCGGCTGGGATTTCCACCTGAAGAGCGCTTACACCGCGCACTGGCTGCAGTGGCCGATGATCGCCCTCAATCGCTGGCGCATGCCGCTGCTGTTTGCCATCAGCGGCATGGCCCTGGGCCTGTCCCTGCCCGACCGGGGCCGCCTGCCGCATACCCTGCGCCGCTGCTGGCGCCTGCTGCTGCCGCTGCTGTTCGGCATCGTGGCGGTGGTCTCGCTGCAGGCGTACTGCGAGGCGCTGGACAAGGGCGACGTGGCGCCGGGGCTGGGACGGTTCCTGTGGCGCTACTGGCAGTTCCGCCCCTGGCCGGGCGCGCACTTCAGTGGCTCCCAGTACGGCTTCACTTGGAACCATCTGTGGTACTTGGCCTACCTGCTGCCCTACACCGTGCTGGCCGTGGTGCTGGCCAGCCTGCTGCGGCCGGTGGCCAAGTCGCTGCCGACGCTGCAGGTGAGCGACCGTCTGTTGGGGGCCGCGCTGCTGTTGCTGCCGGGGGTCTGGCTGGCCTGGGCGCTGTTGGTACTGATGCCGCGCTGGCCGCCAACCCATGCGTTGCTGGACGACGTCTACGTGCACGCCGAGTCGCTGCCGCTGTTCCTGGGCGGCTTCCTGGCCGCACGCTGGCAGCGCGGCTGGGACCTGCTGCTGCGCGGCCGCCGGCTGACCCTTGGCCTGGCCGTGCTCGGGCTGTGCCTGGAGTTGGGGATCCGCGCGCTGGCCCGACTGCCGGACGTGGGCAACGTTGATCCGTGGATTCTGGCGCTGCCATGGGCGCAGACCGAACGCGTCGGTCGGGCGCTCTACACCTGGTGCATGCTGCTGGCGCTGTTCGGCTGGGCCCGGGTGCTGCTGGCGCGCCCGTGGCCGGGCCAGGCCTATTGCCGCGAGGCGGTGTTCAGCTGGTACATCCTGCACCAGACCGTGTTGATCGTGCTGCTGTATGCGCTGCGACCGCTGCAGCTGGGCCCGTGGCTGGAACCGGCGCTGCTGGTGGCCGGCACCGTGGGTGGCTGCCTGTTGATCCACGAACTGTTGATCCGCCGCGTGCGTTGGCTGCGCCCCCTGTTCGGACTGCGCGCCCATCCGCTATCGTCGGCCACTGCACGCGTCGTACGGGCGCATTGAGGACAACGGATGTTCCAGACGCAGTGGCACCTGTGGTTGCAGCAGACCTTCGACGCCAGCTGGATGTTGGCAGTAATGCAGTTCATCAGCCTGCTCGGCTACGAGCTGGGCTATACCGCGCTGATCCTGGTGTGCGCGTTCGGCGCGCGACTGCGCGCGGGCCTGTGCGTGATGCTGGCGGTGCTGCTGATGGCCTGCGCCACGCATGCGATCAAGCAGAGCGCCGCCCTGCCCCGCCCCTCCGACGTGGATGCGGCGGTACTGGACAAGGGCGAGCCTTCGCATCCGTTCGTAGTCGATGGCGGTGGCCGCACGTTCTGGTCGCTGCCCGATGCGCAGGCCACGGCGATGCTGCGCGCGCAGCCGCACGCCGACTATGGTTTCAACAGCGGCCACGTGGGCATCACCACCGCCGCCTGCGTCAGCCTGCTGCTGGCATTCGGCATCCGCCGGCGCTGGCTGCGTTGGGTGCTGGTGCTGGGTTGGCCGTTGTTGATGGCCATTTCGCGCATGTACCTGGGCCGGCACTTCCTGGCCGATGTGGTGGCCGGGTGGCTGATCGGGGTCGGTGTGGCCGTGCTGGCGTGGCAGCTGATGCCGGGGCTGCGCGGGGCCAGACGCTGGCAGCTGCCCATACTGTTGGGCTCGGGCGTGGCGCTGGCATGGGCTTCGTTGTGGACGCATCTGGTACCGCTGGGCGAAGCCGCACGCCTGCTGGCACTCGCTCTGCTGGTGGCGTGGCTGCAGTGGCGCGGCTGGCCGGTGGATCCGCAAGGCATCGTGCAACGCGTGCTGCGGGTACTGGGTGTGGTGGTGATCTACCTGTTGGCGCGACCGTTGATTGAATGGCTGGCGTACAGCCTTCCGTTGCCCGACGCGCCGATTACCGAAGTGTTCTGGCATACCGTTGGCACGCTGTTGATCCTCGGCAGTGGCGTGGCGCTGGCGCGGTGGATTCCGCGCCAGCGGTAGATCCACGCCGTGCGTGGATGGCCTGGTTCGGTAGCGCCGGGCCATGCCCGGCGGCTGCGGCGGATTCTGCGCAGCCACGCATGGCGTGGCTCTACTGGACTTCGAATTCGCCTACCAGGATGGTTTCCGAGCGGTCCTTCAGGCGCAGCGTGACCCTCTGGTCCTTCTGCTGCGGCGTGCCCCAATGGGTGGTCAGGCGCAGCATGAGCGTGGTGGCACCGGTCACCAGCTGCTGGCGACTGCCGAAGTAGTTGGCTTCCACCTTGTATTTCCCGGGCTTGGCGTTGCGCAGCGAGAACTGCTCGGGGCCATAGCCGCCGGTGAAGTCCTGCGACATCTGCCCGCCTTGCCAGGTCAGGCGGTTGCCGTAGTACGCGCGCTCGCCGTTGGGGTCGGTCACCCACAGGTCCATGTCGCTGTTGTCGGCATCCCAGGCCAGCACCACACGCAGGTCCAGCGGCATGGCCTGCAACAGGCGCGGATCGATGGCACGGGTATCCAGCGCCGGGCGGCTGCGGGCCACCAGGTTGGTCAGTTCGTCCAGGGCGATCAGGGCAACACCATTGAAACGGCTGTCCCAGCGGCGCACCACCACCTGGTACAGCGGGTCCAGTGCCTGCTGCGGCTTGCCGGCCGCTGCCAAGGCCAGGCCAAGATCGCGGAAGCTCTGCGGCTCTTCCTGGCCCATCGCCAGCACCTGTTCGAACACCGGTACGGCCAGCCCAGGGGCATCGGCCTGCATCAGTCGATAGCCGAGCACGCGCAGCAGGTGCCGGTTGTCCAGCTCCATCTCGGCCAGGTTGGACAGCACACGCAGCGCTAGTTCGCGCTGACCCTGCTCCAGCAGCAGGTCGGCCACGTCGAGAAAGAACGCACTGCTGTCGGCGTGGGCATCGCGTTCGGCCAGGTAGCGGTCGTACAGCTGCGCGGGCGGGCCCTGGCGCAGGCGGCGAGCGACCTCTGAGTCAGGCTGCCAGGCCGCCAACCGGATGCCGAGCTGGCCATCGTTGGCCGGCGCGCCGGCATCACCGGCATCAGCGGCCGCCACGACCATCGCGTCCAACGCCATCGCTTCGGCGGCCGGTGCCTGCCTGCGGGCCCGGGCCGGTGCCATCGGCGCCGGGGGCGGCGGAGGCGCTGCCGGTGCCGGTGCAGCCAGCAGGGCCATCGGCGCACTGGCCAAGGCCTCGTTCTGCGCGATTTCCTTGGCATTGCCCGCAGTGGGCGGCGCGGTCTTCGGCCAACGGCGGTTCCACCACTGCTGGCGCTCCTTCCACTGCGCGGCCACCGCATCCAAGCGGCGGCGGTCCTCGGCCTGGCGATCTACCACCTGCTTTGCGAAACGGGCGTCATACCCGGCGCGCAGCGCGCCCGACGGACGGATGGCATAACGCAGGTAGTCGTCCAGCGTTTCCAGCACGATCAGCGAAGTGTCCGGCCCAACCAGGCCAAACTGCTGCGACAGGCGCTGCATCGCTTCGCGGTTGCTGCGCCGGTCCAGCGCCAACTGCTGCAGCTGCGCCTGTGCCCACAGTCCCGCAAGCAGCGCGCCGTCATCACTGCGCGTGCTGCCCGGCAGAGCCTGCCAATCGCTGCCGGCAACGCGCACCCGCATCGGTACGCCGTCGGCGGCCAGGCGTGCATGCAGCCACAACCAGCCCTGCGCTTCGCTGCGGCGATCGATCACCACGTCCTGCACGCCGCGCCCGGCATCGATCTGCACATCCAGCGGCGCAGACAGCAGTTCGCGCGCTGCGGCGCCCACGTCGGTGCCCACTGCCACAAAACGTCCGCCATGCGCCTGGCTCCAGCCGCGCAGGCGGGTGCTGTCGGTGCGCACGCCCGCACTGCTGATGGCGAACAATCGCTGCCCCTCGGCCAATGCCGGCAGGGCCTCGGGCCCATAGGTCAGCAGGCCGTCACTGACCAGCAGGTATTCCTGCACGCCCGGCTGCGGCCGCCACTGAGCCAACGCACTGGCGCCGTCGGGCCGCACCGCCTGCAACGCCTGGCGCAGCGCACTCCAATCGCCCTTGCTGATACGGAAGCGGCGTTCGGGCTCGGGGCGGTCGCGCAGCACCGTCAGCACCACCGTGCCGTCGCCCATGGCGGCGAAGTAGCGGTCCAGCAGCGCGAACTCACGCGTGCGGTCACGCTGGCCCGCCGAACCCGAGCCATCCCAGAGCAGGCCGATCTCGCGCGGCAGCGTGCGCGGCGTGGTGCTTGTAGCCACCGGCAGCTGTGCCAGCAGGTAATGGCCGTCCTGCCAGTTGGCCACCTGCACCTGCGCACGGCGGGCCGCAGGCAGCGTCCACTGCAGCTGCGCCGGCAACTGCGCGCCGCGCCCCTGCCAATGCAGCTGACCCGCATCGATAAGGAACGGTGCCGTGCCCACCGTCGCTTGCCCCGGCGCCTGCAGTTCCAGCTCAACCGATGCCGCACCCGCGGCGAACTGCAGTGGCAGCGCCCATTGCCAGCCGTTGCCGGCGTAAGCCAGCGGCTCGCGAACAACCAGCTGCACGCGGCGGCTGCCGCCGGCTGGCAGCGGATAGATGCGCAAGCGGAACTGGTTGCCGGCGGTCTGTTCCAGCAGGCCGGGGTCGACGCCGCGCCGGGCGATCTCTTCGAACACCTGGCGCCCCCGATCCTTGGGCACCGGCACCGCCTCGCGCAGTTCGCCATCGATATCCAAGGCAAAGCCGCTGATCTGCTGGCCATCAGCCAGCGGGAACTGCAGCTCGCCTTCCAGCACGCGACGGTTCGGGTTGTGGAATTCCAGGGTGATGCGGGTCTGCGCGATGCCGGCCTGGACCTCGCCTTCGATGCGCGCGTCGCGCAGTTGCACCGGACGTTCGGCGGCCGCGGCGACCAGCAGCGGCGCGCCCGGCTGCGGCCGCGCAATGCCGGGGGACTGCGCGTCTGCGGACCAGGCCGCCAGCACCAGCAGGATGAAAGGGACGCAGCGGGCAAACGCCATGGCACGGCTCCAGTGGGATCGTGCAGGATTCAACGCGCCACCACGGCAGGTGGGGTTAGCGGTCGACCGTCCAAGCATCCCGCCGGGCATGGCCCGGCGTGCGCGAAGCGTGCGCGCCGCCATCAGGCGGGCAGGCAATGCTCCACGATCAGCTGGATCGCGCTGCCGCCGCGGTAGTCATCGCAGGCCAAGCGGTAGGCCAGATGCACATGGCGACCGGGCGCGTTGCCATGCCAGCCGCCGAAATGGATGGCGTTGATCGTGCCGGGCAGCCCGGGCAGGCGCAGTTCCAGCTTCAGATGCCGCTCTTTCAGCACGCGCCAGTTGGCCACTTCGAAGTGGCCGTCGAACAAGGGCTCGGGGAAGCCCTGCCCCCAAGGCCCGGCCAGGCGCAGCGCATCGGCATGGCGGTGATCGAGTTCGTCCGCGGACAGTTCACCATCGCTGAGCACTTGTTGCTGCAGCGCGGCCGGATCCAGCAGTTCCTGCACGATGGCGACGAAGGCCGCCTCGAACGCGGGCAGGTGCTGCAGGCGCATGCTCAGGCCAGCGGCCATGGCGTGGCCACCGAAGCGCTCCACCAGCTCGGGATGGCGTGCATCGACCAGCGCCAGCGCGTCACGGATATGCAGGCCGGGAATGGAGCGCGCCGAACCGCGCAGGGTGTCCGCGCCGGGTTCCGCCGGTGCAAATGCAATCACCGGCCGATGCAGGCGGTCCTTCATTTTCGACGCCACCAGACCGACCACGCCGGGGTGCCACTCGGCGTCGAACAGGCATGCCGCGACCGGGCGCTGGCCCTGCTCGTGCAGCACCACGCGCGACAGCGCCTGCTCGGCGTCATCGGTCATCGACTGCTGCACCGCGCGCCGCTCGGCATTGATCTGTTCCAGGGTCTGGGCAATGTCGCGCGCCTGCCGCGGATCCTCGGTGAGCAGCAGTTCGATGCCCAGCGCCATGTCTTCCAGGCGACCGGCCGCATTGAGGCGCGGGCCCAACGCGAAGCCGATATCGGTGGAGGTCAGACGTGCGGCGTCGCGTCCGCTGGCTTCGATCAATGCCTTCAGGCCCACGCAGCCCTGCCCGGCGCGGAGCCGGCGCAGACCGGCGCTGACCAGCGCACGGTTGTTGGCATCCAGCGCGACCAGATCGGCCACGGTGCCCACGGCCACCAGGTCCAGCAGCGTGGTCAGGTCCGGGCCCTTGCCATCGGTGAACACGCCGGCCTCGCGCATGCAGCGGCGCAGGGCCATCAGCACATAGAAGATGACGCCGACCCCGGCCAGCGATTTGCTGGGGAAATCATCGCCCTGCAGGTTCGGATCGACGATGACATCGGCCGGCGGCAACTGCGGGCCGGGCAGATGATGGTCGGTGACCAGCACCTGCCAGCCGCGCGCCTTGGCGGCGTTGACACCGGCATGGCAGGCAATGCCGTGGTCCACGGTCACCAGCAGGTCTGGCTGCAGCGCTGCCAGTTCATCCACCAGCGACGGCGACAGGCCGTAACCATGCACCATGCGGTTGGGCACCGCGTGGAAGACGTGCTGCGCGCCCAGCATGCGCAGGCCGCGCACACCCACGGCGCAGGCGGTGGCCCCATCGCAGTCGAAATCGCCGACGACCAGGATGCGCTTGTCGTTGGCGATGGCGTCGACCAGCAGGGCCACGGCCGCATCGATGCCGGTCAGCAGTTCGGGCGCATGCAGGTTGCCCAGTCGCGGCAGCGCCAGTTCCGGCGTGGTCGCGCCACGGCTGGCATACAGGCGGGCCAGCAGCGGCAGCGTGTCGTCGGGCCACGCACCGGGCTGTACCGGCTCGCGGCGGCGGATCAGCGGGGTATCGGACACGGGCAGCGCAGCATCGGCGGCAAGGGACATCGGCATCGCCGGGTTGCGGAAGACGTCACCATGATAACGCGGGGCCGGAGACGGGGTCAGATCCCTCTGCCTGCAGAGGGCTCTGACCCCATCGGAAGCATTTGGAATCGACGGCCATTTATTTCATGCTTGCCACCCCCGAAATGGATTTCTTTGCATGCGCCACACTTTGTTCCTGGCCCTCGCCCTCGCCCTCGCCCCGGCCGCCCACGCCGCCACGCCCGAGCCAAAGGCCGGCGTGTCGTTCGACCACAACGACTGGTCGCTGGCCTGTGACAACACCCGTACCTGCCGCGCCGCCGGCTACAGCCCGGAAGAGCCCGGCAACCTGCTCAGCCTGATGCTGGAACGTGCGGGCGGCCCCGGTGCGCCGGTAGTGGCGCGCCTGCGCAATGGCGAGGACGGCGAAAGCCCCATGCCGACCGGCGCCCTGCGCCTGCGCCTGAATGGCAAGGACCTGGGCCCGGTGCGCGACACGGGTGACGGAGAGAAGATCCTGCTGCAGCAGGCCCAGACCGATGCGCTGCTGGCCGCCCTGCCCCGCCAGGCGCGCATCGAAATCGTCGATGGCAAGGGCAAGGCCTGGCCGATTTCCGACAGCGGCGCCACCGCGGTACTGCTGAAGATGGACGAGGCGCAGGGTCGGCTGGGCACGCCCGGCGCGCTGGTGCGCCGCGGTGACAAGGCCGAGGCCAGCGTGCCGGCCGCGCTGCCGATGCCGGTGGTGGTGCACGGCAAGCTGGCGCCGGCGCGCAGTGGCGATGCGGCGCTGGCCAACGCCCCGGCGCTGCGCAAGGCGCTGCTGGCCAGCCTGCCGAACGCGGACGAATGCCGCCGCCTGAGCGAAGGCGAGCAGGACGAGATCGATATCGTGCGGCTGGACGGTTCGCATGTACTGGCCAGTACCAGCTGCTTCATGGGCGCCTACAACTTCAGTAGCGGCTACTGGGTGGTGCAGGACAAGGCACCGTACCAGGCGCGCTTTGTCACCTCCGATGCGGAGGATTTCGACACCGACGACATGACCCTGCGCGGGCGCTTCCGTGGCCGCGGTATCGGCGATTGCTTCTCCGGCCACGATTGGGTGTGGGATGGCCAGCGGTTCGTGAAGACCAGCGCGTTCACCACCGGCCAGTGCCGTGGTGTAGCCGGTGGCCATTGGACGCTGCCGACGATCGTCAGCACGGTGAAGTAAGGCTGGCATGGCTGCGCCCTGCCCGCCTCCGTAGAGTCGAGCTTGCTCGACTGATGCCAACGTGCCAACCAAGGTTGGCACCTACAGGGGCGTGGCGTGCCAACCAAGGTTGGCACCTACCGGGCGTGGCGTGCCAACCAAGGTTGGCACCTACCGGGGCGTGGCGTGCCAACCAAGGTTGGCATCTACCGGGCCAATGGCCGATCCAATGCATCCACGCATGGCGTGGATCTACTGCGTTCGCGTCGGGATCCGACTCCGCTCGGCCGAGGACCCGCTCAGTACGTCCCAGTAGATCCACGCCATGCGTGGATGCATCCGTCGGGTATCGAAACACATCCGGGATCAGAGCCCGTTGCGCGGCAACGGGATCCGACTCCGCTCAGTCGTGCAGTTGGCGGGGTTTCTTCCAGAACTGCCAGCGCTGGCCGCGATCGAGGCGGAACTGCAGGCCGTCTTCGAAATCCAGCACCAGCTGCTGCAGTTCGCCGCGACGCAGTGCCGCAAGCAGCGGAACAATCGCTTCGTTGCCCAGCTGCTGCAGCGAGCGCAGTTGCCGCAGGTCCACCAAGGCATCCACGGCCTGCTCGCCGTCCACCGCAACACCGGCGGCCTGGGCCAGGCCCTGCAGCAGGGCGTCGCGGCTGCGTACCTGTACGTGCTGGGTCGTCACCGATACCGGCATGACGCCGCCGCCCCAGAACCACAGCGAATTGATCGGCTGCTGACCCTGCGCGGCACGCTGCTGGTTCCAGGAATGGTTGTGCAGCAGCACCTGCGCCTCGGTCATCAGCGCCCGCCAGCGGCGACCCGCCGGCCCTTCGGGCAGGTGCGAAAACAGATCATCGCCCAGCACATCGTCGGGGCTGTCGAAATCGGGCAGTTCGATGTCGATGGGCAGGCGCAGGTACCAGCGCGCCGGGTCCGGTGCATCCAGCACGAAACCGGCGTCGGCAAACAGCGGCTGCAGTACCGGCAGCAGGGCCAGGCTGTCGGCCAGCGTGGGCCGCAGCGTTTCGCCGTGCCCCATCATGCGTGCGCCGTGCATGTCCGGCACCATGCAGGCCGGATCGGCGCGCAGCCAGCACGCACCAGCGGCATCGCCGACATCGCGCTGGCGGGTCAGTGCGGCCACCGGCCAGTGCGGCGCGGCCACGCTGAAATGGCGTTGCAGCTGGGCGCGCTCGCCCGCATCCAGCTGCACCGTGGTGGCGCGGCCCAGGGCGCGCGCCACCTCGTCAGGCAATGCAGCCGCCGCAAAGCGGCTGCGCGCCGGCAACAACAGGGTCGCCGTTGCCACCCGGTCAGTCCAGATAGCTGACGCTGACGATTTCGTACTCGCGCTGGCCGGCCGGGGCGTCGATCACGATCGAATCGCCTTCCAGCTTGCCGATCATCGCCCGGGCCACCGGCGAGGAAATGGCGATCAGGCCCAGCTTGATGTCCGCCTCCAGGTCGCCAACGATCTGGTACTTCTTCTCTTCGTCGGTTTCCACGTCGGCCAGGGTCACGCTGGCGCCGAACACCACCTTCGAACCGGCGTTGAGCTTGCTCACGTCGATGATCTCGGCGTGCGACAGCTCACCTTCCAGCTGCTTGATGCGGCCTTCGATGAAACCCTGTTCCTCGCGCGCGGCGTGGTACTCGGCGTTTTCCTTCAGGTCACCGTGCTCGCGCGCCTCGGCGATGGCAGCGATGACCTTCGGGCGCTTGACCGACTTCAGGTGGTCCAGCTCGTCGCGCAGCTTCTGCGCGCCCTTCATGGTGATGGGGGCTCTCATGCATTCAACTCCTTGTGCAGTTCCTGCAGCGACCAGACGGGGCCGGTGCCACGGAATTCCAGTGAATCCACCAGCGCCTTGGCGCCGGCAATGGTGGTCGAGTAGGTGACGCGGTGCTGCAGCGCCTCGCGACGGATCGAGAACGAGTCGTTGATCGCCGCACGGCCTTCGGTCGTGTTGACGATGTAGACGATCTCGCCGTTCTTGATCGAATCGACGATGTGCGGACGGCCTTCCACCACCTTGTTGATGATTTCGCAGTCCATGCCGTGCTGCTGCAGCCACGCGGCGGTGCCACGGGTGGCCACCAGGCTGTAGCCACGCGCCAGCAGCGCCTTGGCCACCGGCAGCACGCGCTTCTTGTCCGGGTCACGCACCGAAACGAAGGCCTTGCCGATCGGCGGGGCCTTGATGCTGCCCGCTTCCTGCGCACGCGCGAAGGCGGCGTTGAAGGTGCGGCCCACGCCCATCACTTCACCGGTGGAGCGCATTTCCGGCCCCAGGATCGGATCGACGCCCTGGAACTTGGCGAACGGGAAGATCGCTTCCTTCACCGAGTAGTAGTCCGGCACGATTTCCTTGGTGGCGCCCTGCTCTTCCAGGGTCTTGCCGGCCATGCAGCGCGCGGCGATCTTGGCCAGCGCCATGCCGGTGGCCTTGGACACGAACGGCACGGTACGCGAAGCGCGCGGGTTCACTTCCAGCAGGTAGATGGTGTCATCACCGTCTTCGCTGGTCTGGATGGCGAACTGGGTGTTCATCAGGCCGACCACGTTCAGGGCCTTGGCCAGCTCCACCACCTGGCGGCGCAGTTCGGCCTGGGTCTTGGCCGACAGCGAGTACGGCGGCAGCGAGCAGGACGAGTCACCCGAGTGCACGCCGGCTTCTTCGATGTGCTCCATCACGCCGCCGATCAGGACGTTGCCATCCTTGTCGGCAATGATGTCCACGTCGCATTCCACGGCGTTGTCCAGGAAGCGGTCCAGCAGCACCGGCGAATCGTTGGACACCTTCACCGCGTCGCGCACGTAGCGGGCCAGGTCGGATTCGCCGTAGACGATTTCCATCGCGCGGCCGCCCAGCACGTAGCTCGGGCGCACCACCAGCGGGTAGCCGATCTCGCGGGCCAGCAGCAGGGCTTCCTGGTCGTTGCGGGCGATGCGGTTCGGCGGCTGCTTCAGGCCCAGCTTGTCCACCAGCTGCTGGAAGCGCTCGCGGTCTTCGGCCAGGTCGATCGAGTCCGGGCTGGTGCCGATCACCGGCACGCCGTTGGCTTCCAGCGCGCGCGCCAGCTTCAGCGGGGTCTGGCCGCCGTACTGCACGATCACGCCCTTGGGCTGTTCCAGTTCGACGATTTCCAGCACGTCTTCCAGGGTCAGCGGTTCGAAGTACAGGCGGTCGGAGGTGTCGTAGTCGGTCGACACGGTTTCCGGGTTGCAGTTGACCATGATGGTTTCATAACCATCCTCGCGCAGCGCCAGTGCCGCGTGCACGCAGCAGTAGTCGAACTCGATGCCCTGGCCGATGCGGTTCGGGCCACCGCCCAGGATCATGATCTTGTCGCGGTTGGTCGGCGCGGCCTCGCACTCGTCCTCGTAGGTCGAGTACAGGTAGGCGGTGCCGGTGGAGAATTCACCGGCACAGGAGTCCACGCGCTTGTAGACCGGGCGCACCTTGTGCGCGCGACGCAGCGCGCGGATGGCCGCTTCGTTGGTGCCGGTCAGCTGGGCCAGGCGCGCATCGGAGAAACCGGCACGCTTGAGCTTGCGCAGGCGCGCAGCGTCCAGCGCGTCGATGCCACCGGCAGCCACTTCGCCTTCGGCGGCGATGATCTCTTCGATCTGGTCCAGGAACCAATGGTCGATGAAGGACAGGGCGTAGATGTCTTCCACGCTCATGCCGGCGCGGAACGCATCGGCCACGTAGAACAGACGCTCCGGGCCCGGCGCCTTCAGCTCGCGGCGCAGGGTCTGCAGGTCGTCTTCGCTGGTCAGGTCCAGGCCGGTCGGGTCGAAGCCGACCTTGCCGGTTTCCAGGCCACGCAGGGCCTTCTGCACCGATTCCTGGAAGGTGCGGCCCATGGCCATCACTTCACCGACCGACTTCATCTGGGTGGTCAGGCGCGCATCGGCCGCCGGGAACTTCTCGAAGGCGAAGCGCGGAATCTTGGTGACGACGTAGTCGATGGACGGCTCGAACGAGGCCGGGGTCAGGCCGCCGGTGATTTCGTTCTTCAGTTCGTCCAGGGTGTAACCCACGGCCAGCTTGGCGGCGACCTTGGCGATCGGGAAGCCGGTGGCCTTGGAGGCCAGCGCCGAGGAACGCGACACGCGCGGGTTCATCTCGATCACGACCACGCGGCCGGTCTTCGGGTTGATGCCGAACTGCACGTTCGAGCCACCGGTGTCCACGCCGATCTTGCGCAGCACGGCGATGGAGGCATCGCGCAGGCGCTGGTATTCCTTGTCGGTCAGGGTCTGTGCCGGGGCCACGGTGATCGAGTCACCGGTGTGCACGCCCATCGGGTCCAGGTTTTCGATCGAGCAGACGATGATGCAGTTGTCCGCGGTATCGCGGACCACTTCCATTTCGAATTCCTTCCAGCCCAGCACCGATTCTTCCACCAGCACTTCGGTGGTCGGCGACAGTTCCAGGCCGCGGCTGACAATCTCGACCAGCTCTTCGCGGTTGTAGGCGATGCCGCCACCGCTGCCGCCCAGGGTGAAGCTGGGGCGGATGATGGTCGGGTAGCCGACGCGGGTCTGGATCTCCAGCGCTTCGTCCAGGGTATGGGCGACGGCGGCGGTCGGGCACTCCAGGCCGATCTCACCCATGGCCACGCGGAACAGCTCGCGGTCTTCGGCCATGCGGATCGCTTCGCGCTTGGCACCGATCAGTTCGACGTTGTACTTCTCCAGCACGCCGTTGTCGGCCAGGTCCAGCGCGCAGTTCAGCGCGGTCTGGCCACCCATGGTCGGCAGCAGCGCATCGGGCCTTTCCTTGGCGATGATCTTCTCGACCGTCTGCCAGTTGATCGGCTCGATGTAGACGGCGTCGGCCATCTCCGGGTCGGTCATGATGGTGGCCGGGTTGCTGTTGACCAGCACCACGCGGTAACCCTCGTCACGCAGGGCCTTGCAGGCCTGGGCGCCGGAATAGTCGAACTCACAGGCCTGGCCGATGACGATCGGGCCAGCACCGATGATGAGAATGGTCTTGAGGTCAGTGCGCTTGGGCATTTTCTTCTCTAAGTCAGTACAGCGTGACAAGGGGGAGTGATCGCACGCTGTCGATCAGGAATCTTGATCCGCAGCGCCGCGCCAGGGGCAGCAGCGATGCGGGGGCTTACGGTCCATCGCGACGCCACCGGCGGGCCGGCGGCGTACTGATCACGCCTTGCTCTGTTCCATCAGGGCCACGAAACGGTCAAACAGCGGGCCCACGTCGGTCGGGCCCGGCGAGGCTTCCGGATGGCCCTGGAACGAGAACGCCGGCACGTCGGTGCGGGCCACGCCCTGGTTGGTGCCGTCGAACAGCGAACGGTGGGTCACCCGCAGGGTGGCCGGCAGGGTCGCTTCATCGATGGCGAAACCGTGGTTCTGCGAGGTGATCATCACCCGGCCGTTGTCCAGGTCCTGCACCGGGTGGTTGGCGCCGTGGTGGCCGTGGCCCATCTTCATGGTCTTGGCGCCCGATGCCAGGCCCAGCAGCTGGTGGCCCAGGCAGATGCCGAAGGTCGGGATCTTCACGTCGATGAAGGTCTTGATCGCTTCGATGGCGTAGTCGCACGGTTCCGGGTCACCCGGGCCGTTGGACAGGAACACGCCGTCCGGCTTCAGCGCCAGCACTTCGGCCGCCGGGGTCTGCGCCGGCACCACGGTCACTTCGCAGCCGCGCTCGGCCAGCATGCGCAGGATGTTGGTCTTCACGCCGAAGTCGTAGGCCACGACCTTGAACCGGGCCGGCACGCTGACGAACGCGTTGGCGTCCAGGTCCAGCTGGCCTTCGGTCCAGGTGTAGGTCTTTTCGGTGGTGACCACCTTGGCCAGGTCCATGCCCTTCAGGCCCGGGAACTTGCGGGCGGCTTCCAGTGCCTTTTCCACGTCGATGTCACCGGCCATCAGCGCACCGTTCTGTGCGCCCTTCTCGCGCAGGATGCGGGTCAGCTTGCGGGTGTCGATGCCGGCGATGGCGACCACGCCGCGCTGGATCAGCCAGTCCTGCAGCGACACCTGGCTGCGCCAGTTGCTGGGACGGCGCGGCACGTCGCGCACGATCAGGCCGGCCGACCACACCTTGGACGCTTCATTGTCCTGGTCGGTCATGCCGGTGTTACCGATATGCGGATAGGTCAACGTGACCATCTGCCGGGCGTAGGACGGATCGGTCAGCACTTCCTGGTAGCCGGTCATGGCGGTGTTGAACACCACCTCACCGACGGACAGGCCGGGCGCGCCTACGGATTCGCCCTCGAATACGGTGCCGTCTTCGAGGACGAGGATTGCGGCTTGGGTCACGGAATTCTCACTTTGGCTACCGAAGGGGGGCCGAAGTCACGCCTGCGCTTCACGGAAATCCGGTTGCAAAAAAGCGCGGACGTACGGTCTGGGACCGGTCCGGCTTTCGTGATTCGGCGAGTGCGAATTGTAGCGCCGCCGGGGCGCTGGCGCCAGCGCTTATATCGCTTTATGAACAGGCGATTGCGTATTCATTTCAATCCGGCGCCGTATGTGGGCCGGAGACGGGGTCGGATCCTTTCCCGAACGGGAAGGGCTCTGACCCCGGACGCGTCCAGAGGGGGTCAGAGCCCTTTCCGCTGGAAAGGGATCCGACCCCGCGCGGTTCAGCCGGATATGGGGTCGGATCCTTTCCCGAACGGGAAAGGCTCTGACCCCGGGTGCCCGCAGATGAGGGGGTCAGAGCCCTTTCCGCTGGAAAGGGATCCGACCCCGCGCGGTTCAGGCCCGCGGGGCGTCCAGCAGGTCGCGCACGCGGTAGCTGCCCGGCGCGCGGCCCTGCAGCTGGCGGGCGGCAAACAGCGCGCCACGGGCGAAGATGTCGCGGTTGGTGGCCCGGTGCACCAGTTCGATGCGCTCACCCAGGCCGGTGAACTGCACCAGATGCTCGCCGACGATGTCACCGGCACGCAGGCTGGCGTAATGCGGCTGCGCCCCGCCCCGCTGCGCGGCCGCGCCCAGGGTCAGCGCCGTGCCCGAGGGCGCGTCCTTCTTCTGCGTGTGGTGGGATTCGACGATGTCGCAGTCCCAGCCGGCCAGCGCCTGCCCTGCCCGCTCCACCAGCTCGTCCAGCACCGCTACGCCCAGGCTGAAGTTGGAGGCCCAGACCAGCGGAATCTGCGTGGCCGCAGCGTCAAGCGCCTGCCGCTGCGCGCTGGAAATGCCGGTGGTGCCCGACACCAGCCCAGCGCCGCGCTGCACACACAGCGCCAGCATCGGGTCGAAGCCCTCCGGCAGGCTGAAATCGATGGCCACATCGAAGGCTGGCGCGCCTGCCAGCTCACTGGCGGCGAAGAACGGCACGCCGTCCACCACCCGCTGGGCCGGCGCCCGGCCGGTCACGGCGGCAACGATCTGCAGGGTGTCGGGGTGTTCGGCAGCCAGGCGCAACAAGGCCTGGCCCATGCGCCCGGAAGCGCCATGGATGAGCAATCGCAGGGGGGTCTGGTTCATGCAGGAAGGCTAGCGGCAGCGCCCCGACCCGTCCAGTAGATCCACGCCATGCGTGGATGCATTCCGAAATGCGTGCGAACCAAGGTTCGCACCCACCAGGCCGGGCGGTTCGCACCCGCCGGTCTACAGCAGTCGAGCAAGCTCGACTCTACCGCTTGGTCGGTCCGCAGCTGTCGCAGCCGCCGCAAGCGCCACCGCCACCGCTGGCCGGCGGCGCGATCTTCCGCCCCAGCACCTGCATCCACCCCGGGCGGCCCGGCTTCAGCAGCGCCAGCGCCACACTGCCGCGCAGCCTGCGCGCCGCACCCGGGAACTGCTTCTTCAGCACCACCCACGCACTGACCAGCACGGCCAGCGCGATGATGAGGTACTGGATCAGCAGCCCGGCGGTCATCAGCCGCCCCCCAGCGCCACGGTCACCTGGTAGGTGATCAGCGCCGCCACGTAGGCCGCAGCGAACAGGTACACGGTGGCAAAGCCCATCTGCTTCCACGAATTGGTTTCGCGCTTGATGGTGGCCAGGGTGGAAATGCACATGGGCGCATAGATGAACCACACCAGCAGCGACAGACCGGTGGCCAGCGACCAGCCATCGCTCAGCAGCGGGGTCAGCGCCTGCGCTGCGGCATCGTCATCGGCGGCCGACAGCGCATACACGGTGGCCAGCGAAGACACCGCCACTTCGCGCGCGGCCATGCCCGGGATCAGCGCGATGCAGATCTGCCAGTTGAAGCCCAGCGGCGAGAAGATCGCCGTCATCGCATGGCCGATCTGCCCGGCGAAGCTGTAGTCGATGGCCGGCATGGTCGCCCCTTCCGGCGCGCCGGGGAAGGACAGCAGGAACCACAGCAGCACGGTCAGCGCCAGGATGATGCCGCCCACGCGCTTGAGGAAGATCATGCCGCGCTCGTACAGGCCCACGGCCAGGTCGCGCGGGTGCGGAATGCGGTAGGACGGCAGTTCCAGCAGCAGCGGGTGCTCGCTCTTGTCGCGGCGCCACTTCTTCATCACCCACGACATCACCAGCGCGCTGAGGATGCCGGCCACGTACAGGCCGAACAGCACCAGGCCCTGCTGGTTGAAGATGCCGACCTTGCCCTCGGGGATGAAGGCGCCGATCAGCAGCGCGTACACCGGCAGACGCGCCGAGCAGGTCATCAGCGGCGCCACCAGGATGGTGGCCAGGCGGTCACGCGGATCCTGGATGCTGCGGGTGGCCATGATGCCGGGCACGGCGCAGGCGAAGCTGGACAGCAGCGGGATGAACGAGCGCCCCGACAGGCCGGCGGCGGCCATCATGCGGTCCAGCAGGAACGCTGCGCGCGGCAGGTAGCCCGACTCTTCCAGGGCCAGGATGAAGGCGAACAGGATCAGGATCTGCGGCAAAAACACCACCACCCCGCCCACGCCGGCAATGATGCCGTCGGTCAGCAGGCTGGTCAGCGGCCCGGCCGGCAGCGCGTCGGCGGCCAGTTCGCCCAGCCAGGCGAACCCGGCTTCGATGCCGTCCATCAGCGGGGTCGCCCACGCAAACACCGCCTGGAAGATCAGGAACATCACCACCACCAGGGTGGCCAGGCCGAACACCGGGTGCAGCAGCCAGCGGTCCAGGGTGTCATCGATCTTCGCGGTGCGTGCGGGCATGCGCACGGCCGCCGACAGGATGTCGCGCACCTTGCCGTGGTAATCGATGCCGCCCTCTACGCCAACCAGCGGCGCATCCAGGTGCGGCACCATGGCATCCAGCCGCTCGACCAGCGCACGCGCGCCCTGCTTGCGCACCGCTACGGTTTCCACCACCGGCACGCCGATCTCGCGCTCCAGCGCGGCCACATCGATCTGGATGCCACGGCGCTGCGCGGCATCGACCATGTTCAGCGCGATCACCATCGGCTTGCCCAGCTCGCGCAGTTCCAGCGCGAAGCGCAGGTGCAGGCGCAGGTTGGTGGCGTCGATCACGCACAGCAGTACGTCCGGCGCGGCCTCGCCCGGGTAGAAACCCCGGCACAGATCGCGGGTGATCGCCTCGTCCAGGCTGGCCGGCTGCAGGCTGTAGGCGCCGGGCAGGTCGAGCACGGCGAACTCGCGGCCGGACGGCGCGCGCAGGCGGCCTTCCTTCCTCTCGACGGTGACGCCGGTGTAGTTGGCCACCTTCTGCCGGCTGCCGGTCAGCTGGTTGAACAGCGCGGTCTTGCCGCTGTTGGGATTACCGACCAGCGCAATGCGCAACGGCGTGGCGGAGGCGTTGCTGGTCATGCGCGGCTTTCCTGGCGGGCGGCATCGATCACGACGCGCTTGGCTTCAGAGATACGCAGGGCGAAACGGGTGAAGCCGACCTGCACCAGCAGCGGCTCGCCCCCCACCGGGCCCTTGGCCACCAGACGCACCTCCTCGCCCTTGACGAAGCCCAGCTCGCGCAGGCGGCGGGCAATGGCATCGTTGGCGTGCAGGTCCTGCACGGAATCGACCACGGCCGGGGTGTGCAGGGGCAGTTCGGACAGCGTCATCTAGCGCGTTCTCTGCTGGATGTAAATGGTTCTCGATTCTAACATTCCCGCGTCGCGTCATGGCCCATGACCAATGGCCCGCTATGATCCATACAGGTATGAAGTGACCCTGGATTCCCATGAACGATGCTTTGCAGATCGAGCGCACTGGCGCCACCCTGACCCTCTGGCTGAACCGGCCGACCCTGCACAATGCCTTCGACGCCGGGCTGATCGCCCAGCTGACCACGGCACTGGAGGAAGCGGGGCGCGATGACGGGGTACGGGTGGTGGTGCTGGCCGGCCATGGCGCCTCGTTCTCGGCCGGCGCCGACCTGCAGTGGATGCGCGGCATGGCCGCGGCCAGCGAAGCGGAAAACCGCGACGATGCGCTGGCCCTGGCACGGCTGATGCGCACCCTGGACGAGCTGCCCAAGCCGACCCTGGCGCGGGTGCATGGCGCCGCCTTCGGTGGCGGGGTGGGCCTGGTGGCCTGCTGCGATATCGCCCTGGCCAGCACCAGCGCCCGCTTCGGCCTGACCGAAAGCCGGCTGGGGCTCCTTCCGGCGGTCATTTCGCCCTACGTGATCCAGGCCATCGGCGCCCGCCAGGCCCGGCGCTGGTTCGCCACCGGCGAGCACTTCGACGCCGACACCGCCCTGCGCATCGGCCTGGTCCACCAGCTGGTGGAGCCGGACCGCCTGGACGACGCCCTGCAGCGCCAGTTGGCCCTGCTGGACAAGGCCGGCCCGATTGCCGCCGCGTCGGCCAAGCAGCTGGTCCGCCAGGTCTGCGAGAGCCGCGACCGCGACCGCCTGGACCATGACAATGCCAGCCTGATCGCCCGCCTGCGGGTGTCGGCCGAAGGCCAGGAGGGCTTGGGCGCCTTCCTGGACAAACGTGCGCCACACTGGGTCACCGAAGCCTGAGCTGTTTCCTGCACGCTACCCACACCGCGTGGCCGGTCATATGGGCGGCCTGCGTATCCCCTCTGGCATCCGGAACAACCGGCCGCCCCGTTTCCCCAGGACCCGACGTGATCCGATTCCCGCTGCCCTGCCCCGCTGCTGCCGATGACACCCGCCCTGCGCTGGGCACTGCCGGGGCACGCGCATGAACGATTTCGTACGCATCGTCGAAGTCGGCCCGCGCGACGGGCTGCAGAACGAACAGCAGACCGTGTCCACCGCCGACAAGATCGCCCTGATCGATCGCCTGTCGGCCACCGGCCTGCGCAGCATCGAGGCCACCAGCTTCGTCAGCCCGCGCTGGGTACCACAGCTGGCCGATGCGACCGAGGTCTTCACCGGCATCAGCCGCCGCCCCGGCGTGGCCTACCCGGTACTGGTGCCCAACGAGCAGGGCTATGACCGCGCCGTGGCGGCGGGCGCACAGGAAGTGGCGGTGTTCACCGCCGCATCGGAAACCTTCAACCGCAAGAACACCAATGCCGGCATCGACGAATCGCTGGCCCGCTTCCAGCCGATCCTGCGCCGCGCCCTGGTCGACGGCGTGCGCGTGCGCGGCTACGTGTCCACCGTGCTCGGCTGCCCCTACCAGGGCGAGGTGCCGCTGGCCGACGTGGTGTGGGTGGCCCGCGCACTGCATCGCATGGGCTGTTACGAAATCTCGCTGGGCGACACCATCGGCGTCGGCACCCCGCACAAGGCCCGCGCCATGCTGCAGGCGGTAGCCGCCGAAATTCCCATGTCCGCGCTGGCCGTGCACTTCCACGACACCTATGGCCAGGCCATCGCCAACATCGCCACCTGCCTGGAAGAAGGCGTGCGCGTGGTCGACAGCGCGGTGTCCGGCGCCGGCGGCTGCCCCTATGCCAAGGGTGCCAGCGGCAACGTGGCCAGCGAAGACGTGGTCTACCTGCTGCGCGGTCTGGGCCTGGAAAGCGGGGTGGATCTGGATGCCCTGGCCGCCACCGGCCGCTGGCTGGCCGGGCTGTTGGGCCGCACCACCGCCAGCCGCACCGGCCAGGCATTGGCGGCCACATGACCGCCCGCGGCCCGCGCGACCGTCCGGCCCTCGGCGAACCTTCCGCCGCAACCGACGTCGCCCTGGCCGCACTGGACAGCGCGCTGGCCGCCACCCCGCCGCCCGCGCTGGCCGCACTGCTGAAACAGGCCCGCCAGGCCCTGCTGGACGAGCGCCAGCGCGCCCAGGACCATCAATCGCGCTACACCGCCTTGTTCGACGCGGTGCCCGACCCGGTCAGCATCCTCAGTGCCGAAGGCGTGGTGCTGGATGTGAACCGTGCCGGCATCCAGGCCTATGACCGCCCGCGCGACGCCATCGTCGGCCAGCCCATCGAACTGCTGAACCCCGACCTGCCCAGCGACCATCTGGAACCGGTCTGGGAGGCATTGAACCGCGGCGACACCTACGTCATCGAAGTGACCAACATGCGCGGCGACGGCAGCCGCTTCCCGGTGGAAGTGCACTCGGCCGGCTTCAGCGACCGGGGCGAGCGCTGCATCGTGGCGGTGGCGCGCGACCTCAGTGGTCGCTGGCGCGCCGAATCGCGCTACCGGCTGCTGATGGAATCGATCGACAAGGGCGTGATCCTGTTTGATCGCAACCTCAACGCCCTGTCGGCCAACCCGGCCGCGCACCGCATCCTGGGCCTGGCCGGCGATGGCACCGGCCTGCACTCGCTGCTGGACCCCGAGGCCTGGATCGTGGTGGACGAACACGGCCAGCCGCTGCCGACCGCCATGTGGCCGACCAACCGCTGTTTCCAGGCCGGGCGGGTGATCCGCAGCACCGTGATCGGCCTGTACCACCGCCCGCGCGGGCGCATGCTGTGGCTGTCGTGCACCAACGTGCCGGTGTTCAGCAGTGGCTGCGACGAGGCCGGGCATGTGTATGCGATGTTCAGCGACATTACCGAACTGAAGCGCAACAGCCTGCTGTTCTCGCGCGCGCAGTCGCTGGCCCATATCGGCGGCTGGGAATGGGACCGCGGCCTGCAGCGCCTGTACTTGACCGACGAGGCCCGCCACATCGTCGGCCAGCCCAACGACGTGCAGGACATGCCCGACCTGCTGGACTGCCTGCGCAGCGATGACCGTGCGGCCCTGCAGCAGGCGCTGGCCGACACCATCGAGCACCGCAGCAGCTTCGGGCTGGAGCTGCAGGGGCAGCGCCGCGACGGCCATTCGTTCTGGATCCGCATGATCGGCGAAGTCTCTACCGGCGATGTGGATGCCGCGCGCATCGCCGGCACCCTGCAGGACATCACCGAGCGCAAGCAGGCCGAGGAAACCCTGCGCGTGCAGGCACGCACCGATCCGCTGACCGGCATCATGAACCGCGATGCGGTACTGAGCGACCTGGAGGTGCGCATGGCCAGCCCCGGCCACGACCGGGTGGCGGTGCTGTACATCGACCTGGACCGCTTCAAGGTGGTCAACGACCTGCTGGGCCACAACGCCGGCGACGAGCTGCTGATCGAAGCCACCCAACGCATCGCCCGCGCGATCGGCACCGAGGGCCTGCTGGCCCGGTTTGGTGGCGACGAATTCCTGGTCATCTGCGATCTGCGCGACCAGCCCGACCAGGCCGAACAACTGGCCGAGCGCATCATCACCGCCTTCGTGCCGCCCTTCCAGCTGGGCAGCGACGAGTTCCCGGTGACGGCCAGCATCGGCATTGCCTGCGCCCCGCAGGATGGCGACCGGCCGCAGCAGCTCATCCAGAATGCCGACACCGCCATGTACGAGTGCAAGCGCCGCACCCGCAACGGCTGGCAGGTGTTTTCGCAGGAACTGGCCGAGCGCCAGAATGACCGTCTGCAGATCGAAAGCCGCCTGCACAAGGCGCTGGACGGCGATGAGTTCCGCCTGGTCTACCAGCCCCAGGTGAACCTGCGCACCGGCGCCACCATCGGCTGCGAGGCACTGATGCGCTGGCAGAACAGCCAACTGGGGGAAATGCGCCCGGACCTGTTCATCCGCCATGCCGAACATACCGGCGATATCGTGCGTATCGGCCACTGGGCGCTGCGCGAAGCCTGCCGCCAGGTGCGGCAGTGGCGCGACGACGGCCTGGGCGTGTTGCGGGTGGCGGTGAACGTGTCCTACCGCCAGTTCACCGGCGACGACCTGGCGCGCAACGTGCGCAGCCTGCTGGACGAGTTCGAACTGCCCGGTACCGCGCTGGAGCTGGAATTCACCGAGCGGGTGCTGATCGAGGACGCACCCGATACCCTGCGCACCTTCGCCCGCCTGCGCGAGATGGGGGTGATGCTGACCATCGACGATTTCGGCGAAGGCTACAGCGCACTGAACTACCTGCGTCGGCTGCCGATCCACGGGCTCAAGCTCAGCCAGCTGTTCGTGGAAGGCATTCCACGCAACCGCTCGGACGTGGCGGTGTGCGAGGCGGTCTGCGCGATCGCCCGCAGCCTGGGCCTGGGCGTGGTGGCCGAAGGCGTGGAAAACGAGGCCCAGCGGCAGTGCCTGCTCGACCTGGGCGTGACCGTCGGCCAGGGCTTCCTGTTCGCCCACGGGCTGGAGCCGACCGAGTTCGAGCGCCACTTGGCCCGCAGCCGCTGACCCCGCCCCTCTCGGCGCCAATACCACCCCGGTGGGTGCCAACCTTGGTTGGCACCATTCCCCCACCCGGTAGGTGCCAACCTTGGTTGGCACGATTTCCCGCCCGGTAGGTGCCAACCTTGGTCGGCACGATTCCCCGCCCGGTAGGTGCCAACCTTGGTTGGCACTGCTGGAACAGTCGAGCAAGCTCGACGCTACGTAAACCACCTATCCCACCCGCCTTTGCAGCACCGCACAACAGCGCACGCCGCACCTTCCGTTAGAATCGGCGGTTCTTGAACCTGCAGGACCGTGCAATGCAGCTGTCTTCCGTACGTGCCGTGATCACTGGCGGCGTTTCCGGCCTGGGCCTGGCCGTGGCCGAACACCTGGTCGCCCACGGTGGCAAGGTCGCCCTGTTCGATCTGAACGACGACAAGGGTGCCGCCGCGGTCGCCGCACTGGGCGCCGACAAGGCCCGCTACTTCAACGTCAATGTCAGCGATGAAGCGGCCGTGGCCGCCGCCATCGACCAGGCACACGATTTCCTGGGCGGGCTGAACCTGGCCATGAACTGCGCCGGCATCCTCGGTGCCGGCCGCGTGCTGGGCAAGGAGGCACCGATGCCGCTGGCCAACTTCCAGGGCACGGTCATGGTCAACCTGGTGGGCAGCTTCAACGTGGCCAAGGCCGCCGCCAACCGCATGCAGCACAACCCGGCCGGCGATGACGGCGAACGCGGCCTGATCATCAACACCGCCAGCGTGGCCGCCTACGAAGGCCAGATCGGCCAGGCCGCCTACTCGGCCAGCAAGGGCGGCGTGGTCGCCATGACCCTGCCGATGGCCCGCGAACTGTCGCGCTTCGGCATCCGGGTGAACACCATCGCCCCCGGCGTGTTCTGGACGCCCATGGTGGACGGCATGCCCGAGGCCGTGCAGCAGTCGCTGGCCGCCTCGATCCCGTTCCCCTCGCGCCTGGGCAAGCCGGAAGACTTCGCCAGTCTGGTCGGCCACATCATCGGCAACACCTACCTCAATGGCGAGACCATCCGCCTGGACGGCGCTACCCGCCTCGCTCCGAAGTGATTCCCCCGGGCGCCGGGATGGCGCCCTCCCCCAACCGACCTAGAACACCATGAAAGCCAACGACATCAAGAAGGGCAACGTCGTCGAGTACAACAACGGCGTGTACCAGATCCGCGACATCGAACGCAGCTCGCCGCAGGGCCGCGGCGGCAACGTGCGCTTCCGTTTCATCATGTACAGCGTGCCGGGCGGCAACAAGCTCGATGCCAGCTTCGATGCCGATGACAACCTGGTCGAAGTGGAACTGCTGCGCCGCCAGTCCACCTATTCGTACAAGGATGGCGATGCCTTTGTGTTCCTGGATGACGAGGATTACACCCCGTACACCCTGGATGCCGATGTGATCGGCGACGACGCCGGCTACATCACCGACGGCCTGAACGGCATCTACGTGCAGGTGATCGACGAACTGCCGGTGGCGATCCAGCTGCCGCAGAACGTGACCCTGGAAGTGGTGGAAACCCCGCCGGAACTGAAGGGCGGCACCGCCACCAAGCGCCCGAAGCCGGCCAAGCTGAATACCGGTCTGGAAATCATGGTGCCGGAATACATCAGCAACGGTGAGCGCGTGCTGGTGAACACCACCACCGGCGAATTCGCCGGCCGCGCCGACTGAGCGCCCTGCGCCGGGCATGGCCCGGCGCTACCGCTGTTCGTAGAGTCGAGCTTGCTCGACTGCTCCAAGTGTGCCAACCAAGGTTGGCACCTACCAGGAACGGGCGTGCCAACCAAGGTTGGCGCCTACCAGAAACGCGCGGCCGACCACGCGCGTTCGGGCAATGCCGTCGAGCAAGCTCGACGCTACGGGGCGGGCGCGGCGAAGCGGCCGCAGCCGTGATACTGGCGGGTGCCCACGGTCAGCATGGCGGTGGCGTCGAAATCCTGCCCACTCATGTCGTCCTGACAGGGCGTGCGCTGGAAGCTGAGCTTGATATCGGTGCCATCGGTGGCCTTACCCACCCAGCCATCGGCACCTTCGGTCGGCGTCGGCACCTGGAAACGGCGCTGGCCATAATCCACTTCAACCTGCAGGCCCGGCGCCGGTCCGCCGACAACGGCCAGCCAGCCCGGCTCATTGCCGGTCGCGCGGAAAACAGGCTCGCTGGCTGCCGTCGTGCCCGATGCGGGCGCTTCCGGGGATGCACTGGAGGTGGGGCGCGCGGGCTGGCACGCGGCCAGCACAGCGGCGAGGGAGACGGCCATCAAGGCGGAAACTGCACGCATGGCGTGGCTCCTTGTCGCAACTACAGGAACCCTGACCCTACCACTGCGCTGTAAACGGGCACTGAAACCGGGCCCTGCGCACTGACGCACGGTTCAGGCAGGGTCGCCAGCAGACGCGGCCTGCTCGCGCAGCCGGGTGGACAGCACGGCCAGGTTGGCATCAATCGCATCCATCTGCTGGCGCTGCTTCGGCGGCAGCTGCGCGCGCAACTGCAGGCGCAGCGCCTGCCAGGCCGGCACCGACTGCGCACTGGCCTGCGCGACCTCGCGTGCCAGCGCGGCCTGTTCGTCGTCAAGCGGCAGCCCGTAGCCCTGCCCCGGCAGCAGCGCACCCGGACGCAGCCACTGCCCGCTCTGCTGCAGCAGGCTGCGCAGGTCCGCGGTGGCCGCACTGTCAGGTGCCGCCAGCAACCGCCGCTTCAGCAGGTCGCGGGCGCGCAATTCGGCCCGGCGCTGCGCCGCTTGTTCCAGCAACAGCAGGGCGGCGGTGGCGCGCATATCGCCGCGCTGCAGCCAGGGCCCACGCTGTTCCGGCGCAAGCTTCAACCAACCCGATACCGTGTCCGCCGGCAGATCGAGCTGCGTGGCCGCCACCGTGAACAACTGCTGGTAGTGATCGCGCGCAGAGGCAAAGTAATAGCCCTGCGCCTGTGCCGATGCACGGTCGGCCAGTACCGTTTCATCCAGCGCCTGCACGCGCACCAGACGCTTGCGCAGGCCGCGCGGCGTCAACTGCGCCAGGCCCACCTGGCCCAGGCGTGGCACGCCGGCCTGCAGCAGCTTGGCGGTTTCCACCGCGCAGTTGTTGCTGACGAAGAAATAGCGGCCGTCGTAGCTCCAGTGCACCTGCGCGGTGCGTTCCAGCAGACTGGCGATCTCGCCGCGGTCCAGCTGCAACGGCAGTGACTGCAGGCCGCGCAGCTCCACCTTGGTGTACTCGTCCACCACCTGCTGTAACGGCAGCACGAACAGGCGCGAGGGGTAGCCGCCGGTCAGCCCGCGCCAGTTGGAAATCTGCACATCCCCCACGAACGCGCGGAACGACAGCACGCGGTGGTAGGCCAGATCCAAACGGCAATCTGGGCCAGGCGCGCGGCCCGGGCGACAGATCACCAGGCGCAGCATGCTGTGGCCCCAGCGGCTCATCGGCTGCGCACTGCCCTCGGCAAACAGGTAGTCCACCGCGTACACCCGCGCCGGGTCCAGGCGCAGCAGCGAGGCTGCACCTTCTTCATCGTCGGCCTGCAGCAGTGGCAGCTGCACCGGGCACTGCGGTGCGGGCAGCGACGGCGGCACACCGAAGTGGGCGTGGTACCACTGCGCCAACGCCGGGCGGCGGCAACCGTAATCTGCATCCAGCAGGAAGTATTCGGCGTTCACCGCCAGGTACTCGGCCGCGCTGTGGCGCTCGTAGGCATCCGGGCTGCGATCGGTGAACGCGTTGTCACCCCGTCCCAGGTGCCAGGGCCGCCGCTGCCAGCCGGCCAGGTCTCGCCAACGCGCGCTGCGTGACCATTGCCCGTCTGCGCGATCGGCCACGTGCACCAGCTCGTGCACCAGCGCACTGCGCCGCGCGCGGCGTGCGCCCGGCGCGACGTCATCCAGCAGCGCGCGACGCAGCGCGATGCCGCCGGCGAACGCACGGCCATGCACGTCCGACGGCAGGTCGGTACGCCAGCCCACCCGCACCGGCTCTGGCAGTGCCTGCAGCAGACCGGCAGGCAGCAGGGCCTGCACATCGTCCAGGGTCTGCTGCGCGGTGTGCTGTTGCGCGGCGGTCAGTCCGGCCGGGTCGAGTTGCAGGCGCTCGGCGGCATGTGCGGCCGGCGCCACCAACCACGCCATCACGGCAATCCCGACCGCCACCGCAGCGCGCCACGGTAGCGCCGGGCCATGCCCGGCGACGGTGGTGGCCGAGCTCATTGCGCCCGCATCAACGGGCCAGCAGTGCCCGCGCCAGTTCCAGATCGCTCTGCTGCTGCGCGCCGGCATCCTGCTCGCGCAGGTGCACCAGCGCCGCCTGCAGGCGCGCACCACGGATCTGGCCATCGGTGGCCACGAAGGCGGCCGCATCATCGCGCGCGGCCAGCACCACCTTGTCATCACCGGAGCTGCTGCCTGACGAACCGGACGAGGCGCCGGTGGCCGAACCGGCCGAGGTACCGGCGAAGCTGGAAGCGAAGCCGGCCAGCGGCAGGGACAGCAGGGCAAGCATCAGCGCGGATCGGATCATGGTGTGCGGTTCGCAGTGGGGATGGGTGAAGCGTAACGGCATCGTGAAGAAGATGTGCGACTCAGACGTCGAACAGCTTGCCGGGATTCAGCCGTGCTTCCGGATCGAAGGCGCGCTTGACCGCCTTCATCAACGCGATCTCGGCTGGGCCACGGGTGCTGTCCAGGTGACCCTTCTTGACCAGGCCAATGCCGTGCTCGGCGGAAATGCTGCCATCGAAGCGCGCCAGCACCTGCGCCAGCAGCTTGGTCACATGCTCGCACTGCGTTACGAAATCGGCATCACTGGTGTCATCGGGCTTGAGCACGTTGATATGCAGGTTGCCATCGCCGATATGGCCGAACCAGACCACGTCGAAATGCGGGTAGGCCTGGCCGATCAGCCCCTGGGTTTCGGCCAGGAACGCCGGCATGGCCGAAATCCGCACCGATACATCGTTCTTGTACGGCTTGTAGCGGGCCAGCGCTTCGGTGATGCCCTCGCGCAGGCGCCACAGCTGGCCCGCCTGGGCATCGCTGGCGCTGATCACGCCGTCGCTGACCCAGCCATTGCCCATGCAGTCTTCGAAGGCGGCCATCGCCGCGGCTTCCTGCGCCTCGTCGTTGGCCGCGAACTCGGTCACCACGTAGTACGGGTGTACTTCGTCGAACGGTGCCTGCGCCCCATGCGCCAGCACGTGTTCCAGCGCCCGGTCGGTGAAGAATTCGAAGGCCTGCAGCTGCAGGCGCGCGCGGAACGCGGCGAACACCTGCATCAGCACGTCGAAGCTGGGCACCGCCAGCAGCATCACGTTGCTGGCCGGCGGCGGGTCGGTCAGCTTCACGGTGGCTTCCACGATCACGCCCAGCGTGCCTTCCGAACCGATCAGCAGCTGGCGGAAGTCGTAGCCGCTGGAGTTCTTGATAAGCCCCTTGTTGAGCTCCAGCAGCTCGCCGTTGGCGGTCACCACCTTCAGGCCGGCGATCCACTCGCGGGTGTTGCCGTAACGGATCACGCGGATGCCGCCGGCATTGGTGGCGATGTTGCCGCCGATCGAGCAGGAACCGCGCGCGGCAAAATCCACCGGGTAGATCAGGCCGTGTTCCAGCGCGGCGTTGTGCAGGGCTTCCAGCGGCATGCCGGCCTGCACCACCAGGGTACGGTCCACGGCATCGTAGGCCAGCGCCTTGTTCATGCGCTCCAGGCTGAGCACCAGCTCGCCGTTGGCCGCCACCGCGCCGCCGGACAGCCCCGTACGGCCACCGGAGGGCACCACGGCCACGCCTTCGGCCGCGCACCAGCACATCACCGCCTGCACCTCTTCCACCGTGGCGGGCAGCGCGATGACCAGCGGTGCCGGGGTCCAGCGCCGGGTCCAGTCGCGGCCGTAGTGTTCCAGGTCGGCGGGCTCGGTCTTCAGCTTCAGGCCGGGACAGGCCTGCTGCAGCGAGGCGATGCGGGAATCGGTCATGACGGTCCAGCGCGGTGCGTGAAGAACGGGCAAGCGTGCCAGCGGCGCGGGCGGGCGTCCAGTCCCGTCGGCACGCGGCGATAGGTTCGAATGCAACCAATTCCGCACTGCACCATGGCGGCGGTGATCTGGCATAGTGAGCGGCCCCTGTCCCACTGGCCGTGCCGTCCCATGTCGCCGAAGAAGACCTCGTTCCCCAAGCAGGATATCCGCGTGCTGTTGCTGGAGGGGGTCAGCCAGACCGCCGTGGAGGTGTTCACCGCCGCCGGCTACAGCCAGATCGAGGCCCACAGCAAGGCCCTGCCCGAAGACGAACTGAAGGCGCGCATCGCCGAGGCACACATCGTCGGCATCCGTTCGCGCAGCCAGCTCAGTGCCGAGGTGCTGGCCGAGGCCAAGCGCCTGATCGCGGTGGGCTGCTTCTGCATCGGCACCAACCAGGTGGACCTGGATGCGGCCGAGCTGGCCGGCATTCCGGTGTTCAACGCCCCCTATTCCAACACCCGCAGCGTGGCCGAACTGGTGATTGCCGAGGCGATCATGCTGACCCGTGGCATTCCGCAGAAGAACGCCGAATGCCATCGCGGCGGCTGGTCGAAGTCGGCCAGCGGCAGCCACGAGGTGCGCGGCAAGACCCTGGGCATCATCGGCTACGGCCATATCGGCACCCAGGTGGGCGTGCTGGCCGAATCGCTGGGCATGCAGGTGATCTTCCACGACGTGGAAACCAAGCTGGCGCTGGGCAATGCCCGCGCCGCGGCCAGCCTGGATGACCTGCTGGCGCGCGCCGACATCATCACCCTGCACGTGCCGGAAACCGCGGCCACGCAGTGGATGATCGGCAGCACCGAGCTCGCGAAGATGCGCAAGGGTGCACACGTGATCAACGCCGCACGCGGCACCGTGGTCGACATCGATGCGCTGGATGCCGCCCTGGCCAGCGGCCACATTGGTGGCGCGGCGCTGGACGTGTTCCCGGTCGAGCCCAAGGGCAACGGCGATGTCTTCGAATCGCCGCTCACCCGCCACGACAACGTGATCCTGACCCCGCACGTGGGCGGCAGCACCCTGGAAGCACAGGACAACATCGGCGTGGAAGTGGCGGCCAAGCTGGTGCGCTACAGCGACAACGGCAGCACCCTGTCAGCGGTCAACTTCCCGGAAGTGACCCTGCCCGAGCATGCCGACAGCCTGCGCCTGCTGCACATCCACCAGAATGTGCCGGGCGTGCTGTCGAAGGTGAACGAGATCTTCTCGCGTCACAACGTGAACATCGACGGCCAGTTCCTGCGTACCGACCCGAAGGTGGGTTACGTGGTGATCGACATCACCGCCAGCGAGGAACAGGCCAGCGCCGTGCGCGACGAGCTGGCCGCGATTGCGGGCACGTTGCGGACGCGCATTTTGTATTGACCCTGGCACCGCGCCATCCACGCATGGCGTGGATCTACCGGTAGCGCCGGGCCATGCCCGGCGGAATGCATCAACGCGCCAACCACCGGCGCGCCATGCGCTGCATCGATGCGTCCGATTGCGGATCTGCCGCGACCTCGGCCACCGGCCGCCAGGCCAGCGCCAACGATTCCTCGCTCAGCACGAAGGCTTCACCGCCCAGCGCACGGATGACGAAACGCACGTCGTAATGCCAATGCCCCGGCACGTCCTTGCGTTCGGGAATCCAGTGCTTGTCCAGGTCGAAGATGGCCGGGTCTTCCAGCACCAGGCCGGTCAGGCCCGACTCCTCCTCGCCTTCCTTCAGCGCCACGTGGGCCAGGTCGCGGTTGCCATCAGCATGCCCGCCCAGCTGCAGCCAACGCTGCAGCTTGCGGTGGTGGGTCAGCAGCACGCGCTGGCCATCGGCGCTGACCAGCCAGCAGCTGGCGGTGAAATGCCCGGCCAGGCGCTCGCGACGGAACGGATCTTCCGGATCGTCCAGCAATGTGCCGAATTCGGCAGCCAGCTCGCCGTGGGACGGCTCCCGGCCGGCATAGTCCTGCAGCAGGCTGCGCAGCCGATCATCAAGCACGGCAAGGGATTGGACGGATTCGTTCATGAATGCGGGGCGATCTGGAAAACATCGGCCATTATCGCCGCGCATTGTTGCGATTGCGCTTGTGCGGTGGCTTCAGCTTTGGCTAAGGTACAGCGGGCCGTTCGCACGGCCTTCACCATTCCAGGCCGCCGGCAACGTATCGGCAGCCCTCCCAATCCGATCATCAGGAAAGTTCTGCATGCTGAAAGCTCTGTTGAGGGTCAAGCCGGTACAACCGGCCGGGCACGTCGATGCTGGCGAACCCATCGAAGGCAGCCTGGACGGCGAAGCCACGTTGAAACGGACCCTCACGGCTAAACACCTCATCCTGCTGGGCGTAGGTGCGGTGATCGGCGCAGGTATCTTCGTGCTCACCGGCCAGGCCGCGGCCAACCACGCCGGCCCGGCGGTGATGCTGTCGTTCGTGCTGGCCGGCTTCGCCTGTGCCCTGGCGGGCCTGTGCTACGCCGAATTCGCCGCGATGATGCCGGTGTCCGGCAGCGCCTATTCCTATTCCTACGCCACCCTGGGCGAAGGCATGGCCTGGTTCATCGGCTGGTGCCTGGTGCTGGAATACCTGTTCGCCTCGGCCTCGGTGGCCGTGGGCTGGTCGGCGTACCTGATCAGCTTCATCACCACCACCCTGCACATGCCGTTCCCGGACCTGCTCAGCGCCGCGCCCATCGCCTGGACCGGCAGCGAATTCGTATCGTCGGGCAAGCTGTTCAACCTGCCGGCGGTGCTGATCGTGGCGGCCGTGTCGGGCCTGCTGTACGTGGGCGTGACCCAGTCCGCGTTCGTCAACGCGATCATCGTGGCGATCAAGGTCACCGTCATCTGCCTGTTCATCGGCATCGGCGCGGCCCATGTCGACCCGGCCAACTGGCAGCCGTTCATTCCGGAAAACACCGGCGTGCCGGGTGAGTTCGGCTGGAGTGGCATCTTCCGCGCGGCCACCATCGTGTTCTTCGCCTACATCGGCTTCGATGCGGTCTCCACCGCCGCCGGTGAAACCAAGGACCCGCAGCGCAACATGCCGATCGGGCTGCTCGGTTCGCTGGCCGTGTGCACCGTGGTCTACATCATCGTCTGTGCGGTGCTGACCGGCATGATGCCGTACCACCTGCTGGGCACCGACAAGCCGGTGGCTACCGCGCTGGAACCCTACCCGACCCTGGCCTGGCTGAAGACCTTCGTCGAGATCGGCGCCATCGCCGGCCTGTCCTCGGTGGTGCTGGTGATGATGATGGGCCAGACCCGCATCGCCTACACGATCTCGCGCGACGGCCTGCTGCCGAAGTTCTTCGGCAAGGTGCATGCCCGCTTCCGCACGCCCTACTGGGCCACGATCGTGGTCGGCGTCATCGCCGCCGCGCTGGCCGGCCTGGTGCCGCTGAACGTGCTGGGCGAACTGGTATCGATGGGCACCCTGCTGGCCTTCGCCACCGTCTGCATCGGCGTGCTGGTGCTGCGCTACAGCCGCCCGGAACTGCATCGCCCGTTCCGCGTGCCGGCGGTGTGGATCATCTGCCCGCTGGGTGCGGCCACCTGCCTGTTCCTGTTCTGGCAGGCGTTCGTGGTGCATTGGCACCTGTTCGTCGGCTGGACCGTGCTGGGCATGCTGATCTACCTGGGTTACGGCATGCGCAACAGCAAGCTGGCCAAGTCGCCCTGATCCCCCTACGGGCCGGCCCTGCGCCGGCCCGTCCGTTTTCCCCCGCGCCGCCTCGAACGGCGCTTCGACAAGACCGACACACATGTTCAAGCAACTGTGGGCCACCAAGCATCCGCATGCCGCCCATGAAGACGCCAACGGGCTGAGCCTGCGCCGCCACCTGGGCCCCTGGGGCCTGACCGCGCTGGGCATCGGCGCGGTGATCGGCGGCGGCATCTTCGTCATCACCGGCCAGGCCGCGGCCAACCACGCCGGCCCGGCCATCATGCTGTCGTTCGTGCTGGCCGCGATCTGCTGCGCGTTCTGCGCCCTGGCCTATGCCGAGTTCGCCGCGATGGTGCCGGTGTCCGGCAGCGCCTACACCTACACCTACGCCACCTTCGGCGAGCTCTCGGCCTGGTTCATCGGCTGGATGCTGGTGCTGGAATACGGCGTGTCGGCCTCGGCGGTGGCGGTCAGCTGGACCGGCTACTTCCTCAGCTTCCTCAGTCAGTTCGACATCCATCTACCGGCCGCGCTGGTCAGCGCGCCGCTGGACGCGCAGCTACGCCCGACCGGTGCGATCGCCAACATTCCCGCCGCCATCCTGGTGCTGCTGCTCACCTGGCTGTGCTACGTGGGCATCAGCAAGTCTTCGGCGATGAACATGGCCATGGTCATCCTCAAGACCGGCCTGATCGTGCTGGTGATCGTGGTCGGCTGGAAGTACGTGGACACCAGCAACTGGACCCCGTTCATTCCGGCCAACGAAGGCCCGGGCAAGTACGGCATGGAAGGCGTGCTGCGCGGCGCGGCCATGGTGTTCTTCGCCTACATCGGTTTCGAGGCTGTGTCGGTGGCCGCGCAGGAATCGCACCGCCCTCAGCGCGACATGCCGATCGGCATGATGCTGTCGCTGGTGATCTGCACCGTGCTGTACATCGCCATGGCCGCGGTGATGACCGGCCTGGTGCCGTTCCAGCTGCTGGGCACCGACGAACCGGTGGTGACCGCCGTGGCCGCGCATCCGCAGCTGGGCTGGCTGCGCTGGGTGGTGGAAGTGGGCGCCCTGATCGGCCTGGCCTCGGTGGTGCTGGTGATGGTGATCGGCCAGCCGCGCATCTTCATGATCATGGGCCGCGATGGCCTGCTGCCGCCGGTGTTCACCAAGATCCACCCGAAGTACCGCACCCCGCACATCAATACGGTCATCACCGGCATCGGCATCGCCCTGCTGGCGGCGCTGTTCCCGCTGGATATCCTGGGCGAGCTGACCTCGATGGGTACGCTGATCGCCTTCGCAGCGGTGTGTGCCGGCGTGCTGATCCTGCGCCGCACCCAGCCGGACCTGCCGCGCCCGTTCCGCATTCCGGCGGCCTGGCTGGTCTGCAGTCTGGGCGTGATCAGCTGCCTGGCACTGCTGTCGGCGATGACGCTGCACAACTGGATGCTGATGGGCGTGTGGACCGTCGTCGGCTTCGTGATCTATTTCGGCTACGGCTTCAAGCACAGCCGCCTGCGGGGGTAGATCCACGCCATGCGTGGATGAACGCTGTCCGACGAACGATGCTCCTGTAGAGCCGAGCCATGCTCGGCTGCGAGCAAGCGCAGCGCCGCGACCCGCTTTCCGCTCTTCCCTCTTCACTCCGTGGCTGGCGCGCACGGAACCTGTCCGTGGCCGGGCGGGGTGGGCTGGCGGGACCGCACGCGCCATGGGCCCGAGGCATGCCTCGGGCGGGTTGGGCAGGACGCCCAACCCCGGTCTTGCCGGGCGCGCAGGATTGCGCGCGCGAGCAAGGCGCCTACGAGCCTCCATGGACGGATTTACGGCGTGTCCCGCCAGCCCACCCCGCCCGGCCAACCCAGGGAATCAGAACGGCGACCCAACCACGAGGGGCTCAGCCGTTGGCCGAATCCAGTAAAATCACCCGCATGAACGCCCCCACCTTCCCCTACGACACCGCGCGCCTGAGCGAACTGGCCCAGCTGCTGATCGACAACGTCCGCGAACTGGCCCAGGCCGGCTGGACCCCGGCCACCAGCAGCAACTTCTCCCACCGCCTGGACGACCGCCACGCCGCGATCACCGTCTCGGGCAAGGACAAGGGCCGCCTGATCGAGGACGACATCATGGTGGTGGATTTCGACGGCCAGGCCGTCGGCCGCCCGCTGCGCCCGTCCGCCGAAACCCTGCTGCACACCCAGCTGTATCGCCGCTTCCCCGACGTGGGCTGCGTGCTGCACACCCACTCCCCGGTACAGACCATCGCCTCGCGCCTGTATGCCCCGCAGCGCCACATCCGGGTGGAAGGCTACGAGCTGCTGAAGGCCTTCGCCGGCAACAGCACCCACGAAATGGCCATCGACATCCCGGTGTTCGCCAATACCCAGGACATGAACGTGCTCTCGGCCCAGGTCGATGACCTGCTGGACCGCCAGCCGCTGTGGGGCTACCTGATCGACGGCCACGGCCTGTACGCCTGGGGCCGCGACATGGCCGAAGCGCGCCGCCACATGGAAGCCTTCGAGTTCCTGCTGCACTGCGAACTGGAACTGCGCAAGCTGCGCGGCTGAACCATCGCGCACAGGCACATGCCCATTGGCCATCTGGCCGCCGCCTGCACCCTGCTACCCTGTCTTTCCCCCGGAATGTTCAAGCTGCCGCCATGAGCCGACTGCGCATCTACGACGACACCCGCCCCGACTCGCCGCTGCTGGATACCCAGGACGGCGCGGTCATCGCTGCCGAACTGCAGAAGATCGGCGTTACCTTCGAGCGCTGGCAGGCCGCCGCGCCGGTTGCCCCCGGCGCCAGCCAGGATGAGGTGTTCGCCGCCTACCGCGCCGACATCGACCGCCTGGTGGCCGAGCGCGGCTTCAAGAGCGTGGACGTGGCCTCGATCGCCCCGGACAACCCGAACCGCGCCGAACTGCGCAAGAAGTTCCTCGACGAGCACTTCCACAAGGAAGACGAGGTGCGTTTCTTCGTCGCCGGCTCCGGCCTGTTCACCCTGCACGTGGGCGACAAGGTGTACGAGATCGAATGCGTGAAGGACGACCTGATCGCGGTGCCCGATGGCACCACGCACTGGTTCGACATGGGCGATGAGCCCAGCTTCGTGGCGATCCGTTTCTTCACCGAGCCGGATGGCTGGGTCGGTCATTTCACCGGCACCGACATCGCGCAGAAATTCCCGCGTTACATTCCTACCCAGGCGTCCTGATCCATGCAGCCCCGCGTCATCCTGACCGATATCGAAGGCACCACCAGCAGCATTTCGTTCGTCAAGAACGTGCTGTTCCCCTACGCCCGCCAAGCCCTGCCGGCGTTCGTGGCCGAGCACGGCCAGCAACCGGAGATCCGCCGCTGGCTGGATGCGGTGGCCACCGAGATCGGCGGCGCCTGCCAGGACAGCCTGGTGGTGGAAACGCTGCAGGGCTGGATCGACCAGGACCGCAAGCACACCGCATTGAAGGCGCTGCAGGGCGTGATCTGGGATACCGGCTACCGCCGCGGCGACTACACCGCCCACTTCTACCCCGAAGTGGCGCCGGTGCTGAAGGGCTGGCACGCCTCGGGCCTGCCGCTGTACGTGTATTCGTCCGGCTCGGTGCCGGCGCAGAAGCTGTTCTTCGGTTTCAGCGACGCAGGCGACCTGAGCCCGCTGGTGTCGGGCTGGTTCGATACCGAAGTGGGCGGCAAGCGTGAGGCCGACAGCTACCGCCGCATCGTGCAGTCCATTGGCGTGCCGGCCGGCGAGATCCTGTTCCTGTCCGATGTGGTGGAAGAGCTGGACGCCGCGCGCGAGGCCGGGCTGCAGACCCGCCTGATCGATCGCCTGGACGATTACCCGCTGCCGCGTACCGGCCAGGCCGCCAACGGCCACGAGCGGGTCGAGAATTTCCAGCAGATCCAGCTGTAACTGCAGAGGGCAGATGCCAACCAAGGTTGGCATGCGCCCGAAGTCCCCGGTAGATGCCAACCTTGGTTGGCATGCTCCTGGATGTGCCAACCAAGGTTGGCACCTACCAAAGCGGGATTCGTATGCCCAACGGTGATCGGTAGATGCCAACCTTGGTTGGCATGCTCCTGGTGTGCCAACCAAGGTTGGCACCTACCCGTGCGGGGTGTTCCGCCCTCAACGGTCGTTGAGGGTTTTCACCTGCAAGGCGGCACGCAATGCGCCCAGATCCACCGGGCCGCGCACGGCGATGTCGCGCGTCTCGCCCGGCACCGGTAGATGCCAACCTTGGTTGGCATGCTCCTGGATGTGCCAACCAAGGTTGGCACCTACCAAAGCGGGATTCGTATGCCCAACGGTGATCGGTAGATGCCAACCTTGGTTGGCATGCTCCTGGTGTGCCAACCAAGGTTGGCACCTACCCGTGCGGGGTGTTCCGCCCTCAACGGTCGTTGAGGGTTTTCACCTGCAAGGCGGCACGCAATGCGCCCAGATCCACCGGGCCGCGCACGGCGATGTCGCGCGTCTCGCCCGGCAGCACGTCCAGCAGGTTGTCCTCCACCTGCACATCCAACGCACCGAAGTCGATCCAGGCGGCGCGCACATACGCCTTGCTCTGCAGTCGCAGTCGATAGTGATCGCCCTCGATCTCCAGCGTGGCCCGCAACGCCTGCCGCGGCAGTGCCTGGTCCTTGGCTTCAACGAAGCCCACCACCTGCCGCGCACTGACCTTGCCATCCTGCAGCAGTTCGAACACCGCCACGGTGCGCGACGGGTCGGCGCCGGCCAGTAGTTCGGCATCACCGAAGTCGCCCACCGAGGTGACCCCGGCGGCAGCCAGCGTCACCGCCGCCTCGCGACGGCGCAGCACCTTGCCGTCCACGTCCATCACCCGCAGCCGCCAACGCGCATCCACTGCAGCGCCATCGTTGATCAGGCGCACGCGGGTGCTGCCTTCGTCACGCAGGGCCGCCAGGGTGACCGGCGCGAAGAAACGACGCGCAGCGAAATGCAGTGCCTTCCAGCGCCCGAAGTAGTCCACGCTGGACCACGATGCACCCGGCCAGACATCGTTGAGCTGCCAGTACAGGGACCCCATGGTGTACGGTCGCGATGCGCGATGATGCAACGCGGCCAGTGCAATGCCATCGGCCTGCATCACCTGGCTCAGGTAGACGAAATCGGCGAAGTCCTTCGGCGTGCCGTAACCGCGCTCGATGTACTGCAGCAGACGGCTGTTGCCCTCGCCGGCCATGAACTTCTGGTGGGCGCGGATGACCGGGCTGTCGATGCGCTGTTCGGCGCGCGTGGCGATCTGGTCCACCGTTGCCAGCGACGGCCAGGCCTGCAGGCCGTACTCGGACATGAAGCGCGGCGTCTCGTGCAGGTACGCCTGCACCGGCAGCGCCGGATTGCCCCAGACCTGCCAGTAGTGCTTGTCGCCGCGGGTGGAATCGTTGGCTTTTTCGTCCAGATCGTTGCTGGGCGAACTGGACCAGTACGGCACGCCCAGCCCTTCCTCGCCCACCACCTGGCGCAGGTCGTTGCCGAACAGATCGACATAGCCCTGCCAGACCCGCGCGGCGAATGCCGGGTCGGCAGCCTTCAGGTCGCGGCCATGGCCCCAATCCTTCCAGGCCGTCTCTTCTTCGTTGTTGCCACACCACAGCACGATGCTGGGGTGGTGGCGCAGGCGCCGCACGTTGTCGCGCGCTTCGGCCACCACGCTGGCGCGGAACGCCGGATCGTAACCGGGCTGCATGCCACCGCCGAACATGAAATCCTGCCAGACCAGCAGACCGAGCTCGTCGGCGATGTCAAAGAACGCGTCGTCCTCGTAGTACCCACCGCCCCAGTTGCGCAGCATGTTCATGTTGGCATCGCGCGCGGCGGTCAGCACCTGGCGCAGGCGCGCCACATCCACCCGCGCCGGGAACGCATCGAACGGAATGACGTTGGCGCCCTTGGCGAAAGTCTCCACGCCATTGATGACGAAGGCGAAACCCTGCCCGCCCTTCTCGTCCTTCTCGCGGCGCAGTTCCACCGTGCGCAGGCCGATGCGCTGCTCGCGCTGGAGTGTAGGGTCGCCGCCAGCGCCCAGCTGCGCGCGCACCGTGTAGCGGTCCTGCGCACCCCGCCCCACCGGCCACCAGCGCCGCGGCTCGGCCAGCTCAACCGGAATCTCCACGCTGTTCTGGCCGGGCTGCAACAGCACCGGGCGCTGCACCGTGGCCACAACGCGGCCGTCGGGATCACGCACCTCCACGTCCACCCTGGCCGAGCCGGCGGCACTGCCCTGCTCCACCTGCAGCAGCACGGCCAGCCGCGCCTGTTTCGCGTCCAAGGCATCGGTACGCACGGCCAGATCGGTCAGGCGGTGCGTGTCCCAGGCCTGCAGGTCGACGCCACGCCAGACACCGGCGGTCACGTAACGCGGCCCCCAGTCCCAGCCGAAATGGTAGGCCGGCTTGCGTGCGAAGTTGCCGACCATCGCGTCCTTGGGCTCATCGCCGTAGGGCGAGGGATAGTTGCCGGCAATCCTGTGCGGCATCGCCTGTACGCCCGGCAGCAGGGTGCGGATGGGCGAACGGAACACGATCTGCAGTTCATTGCCGCTGGGCCGCAGCCGCCCTTCCACGCTTGCACGCCAGGTGCGATGCGCATTGTCGGCCCGCAGCAGCGGCTTGCCGTTCAAACGCACCTCGGCATAAGTGTCCAGGCCGTCGAAACGCAGCTCGGCATGCGCCTTGGCCAGGGTCGCCGCGTCTACATCGAAGCGTGCGCGGTACTCCCAGGCGGCCAGGCCGATCCATTGCAGCTCGGCCTCGGGCGCGCCCACGTAGGGGTCGCGGATCAGGCCATGGGCCAGCAGGTCGGTATGCACGCTGCCGGGTACGCGCGCCGCGCGCCACTGTTGAAGGCCGGGGTGCGCGGCGCCCTGCGCATCGCCGGGCAGCATGCGGAATTCCCACTGCGCCGACAGTGGTGCGGCAAAAGCGGGGAAGCTGCCAAGCGCGAACAGCAGCAGGAGCAGACGGACAGCGAGGGGAAGACGGTGCACGTGTGAGACTCCTGTTGTGTCCGCCGGGCATGGCCCGGCGCTACCAGCCGCGTCCGCCGGGCATGGCCCGGCGCTACCAGCCGTGTCCACCGGGCATGGCCCGGCGCTACCAGCCGCATCCGCCCACGGTAGCGCCGGGCCATGCCCGGCGTGCGACGTCAGCGAACGACGTTCAGCACTTCGTAGCACGCGCCCATGGTGTGGTAATCCACCTTGCCGGCCGGGCTCTTTTCATTGCTGTACTTGCGGTTGTCGGCATCCAGGATGCGGAACCACGCGCCGTACTGGTGGTCGACGAAGTGTTCCCACGAATACGCCCACAGCCGGTCGTACCACTGCCAATAGCGGTCATCGCCGGTGCGCTGGGCCATCAGCGCGGCCGTGGCCAGGGTTTCGGCCTGCACCCAGAAGTACTTGTCGTCGTCGCAGACGAAGCTGTCGCCGCCGATCGGCGCACCGTCCATGCCCGGCTGGCGCCGCGATTCCGGCGCGAAACCGTAGTACAGGCCGCCACGCGCTTCATCCCAGCTGCGCTCGACCGCCACATCGAACAGGTGCTGGGCGGTGGGTACCAGCCAATCGGCCTGCACGTGGCGGTCCAGGATCAGCAGCAGCTTGGCCCATTCGGTCTGGTGGCCGGGCTGGAAGCCCCACGGACGGAACAGGTGCTTGGGATCGTCCAGGTTGTAGTTCCAGTCGATCTCCCAGTTCGTGTCGTAGTGCTCCCACACCAGCCCGCCGGCCTTGGCGGCCTGGCGCCGGGTCATGTTGTCGGCCAGCTGCAGTGCGCGCTGCACATAGCGCTGCTCGCCACTGGCCTCGAACGCGGCCAGCATTGCCTCGCACATGTGCATGTTGGCGTTCTGCCCGCGGTAGCCGGTGAAGTTCCACTGGCCGTCGGCTTCATCCTTGTACAGGCCGTGCTCGGCTTCCCAGAAGCGCGCTTCCAGCAGCTGCCAGGTTTCGTCCATCCACGCGCGGGCCTGTTCGACGCCGGCCTTCAGCGCGCAGCTGTAGGCCAGCAGCACGAACGCCACGCCGTAGCAGTGGTTCATATCGTCTTCGACCTGGCCATCGCGCAGCGTCCAGGCGTAGCCGCCGGTGGACGGGTTGCGATGCACCTCGCGCAGGTAGCGCACGCCATGCTCGACGGCATCGCGGTACTCGGCATTGCCGAATTCGCGATAGGCCATGGCGTAGTTGAAGACGAAGCGGGTGCTGCTGACCAGGTGGCGGTGGCCGGCGTCGTAGACCGTGCCATCGTCCAGGAAGTAGTGGAAGAAGCCGCCGTCGGGATCGATGCAGCGCGGGTGGTAGAACGCCATCGTGTCGGCGATGTGCGCGCGCAGGAACTCGGCCGAGCGGAACTGCGGAGCGAAGCGGGAGGCGGTCTGGGTCATGCGGAAAGTTCCTGGGTCTGCAGCAGCTGCTGCACTTCATCGAGCGAGGGCATGGCCGCGAAGGCGCCCTTGCGGGTGACCGCCAGCGCACCGACGGCCGCACCGAAGCGCAACGTTTCGGTGATCGCCTGCGGGTCCTGGCAGAACGCGGCGAAGCCAGCGCCGGCACCGCCGCGCTCCAGCAGGCCCACCAGCACACCGCCCACGAAGGCATCGCCGGCGGCGGTGGTATCCACCGTGGCCACGCGGAAACTGGTGACCTGGCCCTGCTGCTCGCGGGTGTACCAGCGCAGCGTGGCGGCACCGTCGGTCACGATCACCCAGCGTGCCTGTGCGCCCAGCAGGCGCTGCAGCACGACCTGGTCACCGTCGGCACCGTGCGGCGCGGCCAGGTAGTCCAGCTCTTCGCGCGACAGCTTCACCAGGTCGGCACGCTCCAGCGCCTGCCACAGCCGCGGCGTGGGATCGGTGTCGGCCGGCCACAGCGCCGGCCGCAGGTTCAGGTCAAGGCTGACCACCGCACCGGCGGCACGCGCACGCTCCATGCCGGCGAAGGTTGCCGCGGCAATCTCCGCTTCGGTCAGGCTGTTGGAACACACATGGAAACAGGCGGCGCTGTCGAAGCAGGCGCCCTGGAAATCGCTGTCACGGAACAGCAGGTCGGCCGCCGGCGGCCGGTAGAAGCTGAAGCTGCGCTCGCCGTGGGCGTCCAGCGCCACGAACGCCAGCGCGGTCTTCGCTGCATCGGTGCGCACGATGTAGTCGGTGCCCACGCGGTGCTCGGCCAGGCTGTCGGCCAGGAAGTCACCAAACATGTCCCGGCCCAGCATGCCCACGAACTGGGTCTGCGCGCCCAGCCGGGCAGCGGCCACGGCCACGTTGGCCGGCGCACCGCCGGCGTACTGCAGGAACGCGCGCGGGGTGTCGGCCGAGGCCGGCGGCTGCGCTAGTAGATCGATCAAAATTTCGCCGAAGCAGACAATGGCACCCATTTCCGACTCAGCCTCCCTGCGGGCCGACGGCCGGCGGGCGCGAGCCCACCAGACCGTAGAAGATGATGTAGACGTAGCAGACCACCGGCAGCACGAAGCTCAGGTGCAGGCCGATGCGATCGGCCAGCATGCCCTGCAGCAGCGGAATGATCGCGCCACCGACGATGGCCATGATCAGCAGGCTGGAGGCCTTGTTGGTCAGCGGGCCCAAGCGTTCGATGGCCAGCGAGAAGATGGTCGGGAACATGATGGAATTGAACAGGCCGGTAGCCACGATGCCGTACAGCGCCACCTTGCCGCCCGAGCCCAGGGTGACCGCCAGCAGCACCACGTTGGCCAGCGCGAAGCCGGCCAGCAGGCGGCGCGGCGAGAACTTGGCCAGCAGCCAGGCGCCGGCGAAGCGGCCGACCATGGCGCAGCCCCAGTAGGCCGACACGTAATGGGTGGCCTGCTGCTCGCTCATGCCGCCGATTTCGGGCAGCGCCAGGTAGTTCACCATCAGGCTGCCGATGGACACTTCGGCGCCCACGTAGAAGAAGATGGCCAGCACGCCGAACAGCACGTGCGGCTGCTTCAGCGCATCCAGCAGGGTGTGGTGGCTGCTGTCGGCCTGCTCGGTGGTTTCGGTCAGGCTGGGCAGGCGGAACAGGTAGACGAACACGGCCAGCAGCACCAGCGCGATCGCCAGGCCCACGTACGGGCCCTGCACCGACTGCGCTTCGGCAGTCCGGTAGGCCAGCTGCTCGGCCATCGGCATCGCCTTGATCTCGTCACCGCTCTTCACCGCGGTGCTCAGGATCAGGAAGCCGCCGAACAGCGGCGCCAGCGTGGTGCCCAGCGAGTTCAGGGCCTGCGCCAGGGTCAGGCGGCTGGAGGCGGTTTTTTCCGGGCCCAGCAGCGCCACGTACGGGTTGGCCGCCACCTGCAGCACGGTAATGCCGGTGGCCAGCACGAACAACGAAGCCAGGAAGGCGTCATAGGTGCGCAGCGCGGCCGACGGCCAGAAGCCCAGCGCGCCCACACCGGCAATCAGCAGGCCGGCGATGATGCCCTTCTTGTAGCCCAGGCGCGCCACCAGCCGACCGGCCGGCACCGACATCAGGAAGTACGCGCCGAAGAAGGTGAACTGCACCAGCATGGCGCGGGTGTAGTTCAGCTCGAACACGGCCTTCAGGTGCGGGATCAGCACATCGTTGAGGCTGGTCAGGAAGCCCCACATGAAGAAGATGGTGGTGGCCACCCACAGGGCCGCACGGGCATTCATCACCGGCGCCTGGCTGCTGTTGGATCCCGATGGACGGGGCGTTGCGGAAATCGGCATGCGGTTCGCGCCTCGATGCGCGTGTAGGTCGTTGGTACGTGGAAGGGAAAAGGTCGTGGAAAATCAGTTCGGCCGTGCGGCACTGCTCTCGCGCACGCGCAGCTGCACCGGGGCGACGGTGCGCCGCGGCGGTGCATCGGGATCATCCAGGCGTTGCAGCAGCAGCGCGGCGGCCTGCCGGCCACGCTCGCGCGGGTCGGCGGTCAGGGTGGTCAGCGGCGGCACCGCCACCGAGGCCTCGGAAATGTCATCGAAACCGGTCACCGCGAAATCACCGCCGGGGCGGATGCCGCGGGAGTTCAGGCCCAGCATCAGGCCCAGCGCGACCGTGTCGTTGTAGCAGACCGCGGCACTGGGACGATGGCCGTCGGCGAACAGTTCATCGGTGCGCGCGGCCGCCTCCAGGCGATTGGGCGCCGATTCGATCATCCAGCCCGACGGCAGCACCAGGCCCGCCTCGGCCAGGGCCTGCTGGAAGCCGGCGCGGCGCTGGTGGCAGGAACTGGAATCGGCATGGCCGCCGAAGAAGGCGATCTGCTGGTGGCCGCGCTCGATCAGGTGGCGGGTGGCCAGATAGGCGCCGTGCTGGTTGTCCAGGGTCAGGAAGTCCCAGTCGGCCCCTTCCAGTTCGCGGTTGAACAGCAGCACGTTGGCGTTGGCGCCCAGCGCCTGCCGCAGCAGCGTGGCATCGCTGCCCTCGGCCGGCGACAGGATCAGGCCGGCCGGGGTGTGTTCCATCAGCGTGGACAGCACCGCCTGCTGGCGCTGCGGCGATTCGCCCGTGCTGCCCAGCAGGGTGACATAGCCTCGCCCACCCAGTGCCTCGTCCACGCCGGAGGCAAATTCGGCGAAGAACGGGTTGGACAGATCGTTGATGACCAGCGCGATGCTGCTGGAGGTGCGCCGGCGCAGGTTGGCCGCCGCACGGTTGTAGACATAGCGCTGGCGGCGCAGTTCGGCTTCCACCTTGGCCCGGGTATCGACATTGACCAGCGGACTGCCACGCAGCACCAGCGACACGGTGGCGCGCGACACGCCGATCGCACGGGCGATGTCGGTCACCGTCACCGCCTTGCCGGAACGCTTGCTGGAAGTGCCGTCGTTGTCGTTCATCGCTGTACCGGGCTCCTCGGGAGGGTCAAGCCTAATGGATCGGAGGCCATTCGTGCCGTGCCGTTCGCTGGTTGGCCGCGAACGGCACGACGATGGCTCAGCGCAGCACGCTGCCTGGTGCAGCGCACCATGAGACCGGCAGATCCTTTACCGCAGTGCCCCAGCCCTGGGTCGGGGCCTGTGCATCCAGCGCGAACTGCAGGCGCGGGCCCTGCTGCAGCTGGTTCCAGTCCAGCCACACCGGGGCGTGCGCGCGGCCATCCAGCTGCACGCCCTGCACGTACTGCAGGCGGCGGCCATCGGCGCCGGGCGCGTCGATGCGCAGCGTGCGGCCGTTGCCCATGTCCACTTCCACCTTGGCAAAGCGCGGCGTGTGCAGCAGGAACTGGCCGCTGCCCGGCACCGCCGGGTACACGCCGATGGCACTGAACAGGTACCAGGCCGACATCGTGCCCAGGTCGTCATTGCCGGTGACGCCGTTGGGCGCGTTGGTGAACAGCTGCTGCGCCGCGCGCAGCACGTTGGCGGTCTTCCACGGCTGGCCGATCAGCGTGTACAGCCACGGCGCGTGCAGGTCCGGTTCGTTGTTCGGGTTGTAACGGAACTGGTTGTAGTAGCTGTACGGCCCCACCACCCATTCCTTGCGCGCGGCGGTAAGCGGATCGGCCTGCAGCGCATCCATCGCGAAGAAGGCATCCAGGCGGCGGCCGGCCTGCTCGCGGCCATCCATGGCTTCCACCAGGCCCGGCACGTCCTGCTGCGCCAGCCACTGGTACTGCCAGGCAGTGCCCTCATGGAAGCCATGGTGCGAACGCGGGCTGTAATGGCCGTCGGCCGGGGTGTACCACTGGCCGTCTTCCGTGCGCGGGCGCGGGAAGCCGGTAAAGCCGGTTTCGGCGTCGCGCACCTGCGGGTCCCACACCTTGCGCCAGTTGCGCCCACGCTCGCGCAGCGTGGCCGAATCCTGCGCATGGCCCAGGCCGTCGGCCATCTGCGAAAGCGCGCAGTCGGCCAGTGCGTATTCCAGCGTGGCCGAGCCACCATGGTGGGGGTCCACGTCCATGCCCTTGGACGGGAACGCGCGGTCGTAGACCACGTAGCCCTTGTCCAGGTAGGTCGGGTTGCCCGAGCGACCGGCCATGCGCGAGTTCAGCGGCGGCGTGCCGAAGGCATTGCGGCGCAGCACATCCCAGGCCTGCGATTCACGCCCCTTCAGCGCACCGAAGCGCCACAGGTCGACCATGAACGGGGTGACCGGATCGCCGGTCATGATGTTGGTTTCGAAGTTCGCATAGCCCCAGCGCGGCAACCAGCCGCCCTGCTCGTCAATGGCCAGCAGGGTGCGGCCGATATCACGCGCCACGTCCGGACGGGTCAGCGCCAGCCACTGGTTCTGCGCGCGGTAGGTATCCCACAGCGAGAAATACTCGTAGTAGGTCCAGCCATCGGCGCGGTGGATGCCATCGTCATAGCCACGGTAGCGGCCATCGGCATCGCTGCCGGTGAGCGGCTGCAGCAGCGCGTGGTACAGCGCGCTGTAGAACACGGTGCGGTCATCGCCCGTGCCGCCCTGCACGCGCACCCGCGCCAACTGCTCGCGCCAGTCTTTCTGCGAAAGCGCGCGCATGCGGTCGAAGCCGATCAGTGCACCGCCCTGCATGCCCTCAGCGCGCAGGTTGGTACGTGCGCCCTCGGCGTCCACGTGCGAGATCGCACTGACCGCGGTAACCGACTGGCCCTTGGCCAGATCGAAGGTCAACCAGGCGCCGTTCGGCTTCTGCTCGCCTTCCATGCTGTGCCGCGCATTGGGCAGGCCACCGGCCTCGCCCCAGGTGCCGTGCGCCTTGAACGGGCGATCGAATTCAACGCGGAACCAGGTGGTGTACTGGTGGCCGCCGCAGAAGCTCTTGGTGACCAGCTTGCCTTCCACCACCCGGTCACCGACCACATCGACCACGCTGCCGATCACCGAATGGCGCTCGTTGGCCTGGCCCACGTTCACCAGCACATGGCCATCGCCGCTGCGCTGGCTGAAGGTGTAGCGCTCGGCCGCGGCGCGGGTGCGCGCGGTGGCTTCGGCATCGATGCCGCCGTAGCTGGTCAGGCGCACCTTGTAGTAGCCGGCCTGGCCCACTTCACCGTCGTGGGTGTAGTTGGCGGCGTAGGCCTTGTGGTCGAACTGCTTGGGGTTGGCGGTATCGAAATCGCCGCCCGGGCCGATGCTGCCGGTAACCGGCAGGATGGAGACCTGGCCGCCCTGTTCCCAGCAACCGGCGCCGGACAGGAAGGAGTGGCCGAAGCCACGGATCTTTTCGTCGTCGTAGCGCCAGCCGGAATAGTGGCTGCCGATCGGGCTGACCTGGATCAGGCCGAAAGGTGCGGACGCGCCGGGGAAGGTGTTGCCGTCATCCTTGCTGCCGATGAAGGTGTTGACCTCGCGTTCGAGCGCGGCAGGTGCGGCCTGCAGCCAGGGCGTGATGGCCAGGGCCAGCAGGCAGGTGGCGCGGGCCAGCGGCCGCGGGGACAGCGCCGGCAGGCGCAGGAGGGAACGACGGCGGGACAACCTGGTCACGGACAGGACTCCTTGGCGGCAGGGCGGCAGCGGGTGCCGGCCGCTGCGGCCGAACTCCCCGTTTCCATCGGTACAAATCCGCACCCCGGCGGATTTAGATCGATTGAAGTAGAACAGGGAGCGCCCGCCCATGCATTCTGCGCCGCAGCAAATGAGGGGGGTCTTTTGCAGGGCCTGCGGCCCTGCACCTGCTCAACGGCAACGGCAACGTCCACGTCAAAAGCGGGCTTTCAGTGGGTTGGCGGGGTGGGTCCGGTTGAGGGGGACGCTGCAAGTACGTCCATGTAAGCTCGGTCGCCGCATCCATGCGGCTCACGCCCCCTCAACCGGACCCACCCCGCCTTCGACAGATTTCCGCGATCTGCCGGGAGGGCACGGGGTCGGATCCCGTTGCTGCGCAACGGGCTCCGACCCCAGATTGATTTCGATGTCTGACAGATTCATCCACGCATGGCGTGGATCTACTGGCCGCCGGCCGACTGGATGAACCCAATCGATAGCCGACAGATGTGTCGACCAAGGTCGACACCTACCAACAGCCGCGTGAACCTGTCGAGGCCACGGGGTCGGATCCCGTTGCTGCGCAACGGGCTCCGACCCCAGATTGATTTCGATGTCTGACAGATTCATCCACGCATGGCGTGGATCTACTCGCCGCCGGCCGACTGGATGAACCCAATCGATAGCCGACAGATGTGTCGACCAAGGTCGACACCTACCAACAGCCGCGCGGAACACCAGGCGCCGTTACCAACAGCCGCGGGAATCTGTCAGAGGCGGGGCGGTGTGGGCTTGCAGGACCGCAGGCGCCATGGATGGCGCCTACGAGCCTCCAGGGATGGATTCACGGCGTGTCCTGCAAGCCCACACCGCCCCGCCAACCCACGGATAGCCCGCTTTGAAGTTGACGTTGCCCTGGCTCTCAAAGCAGGTGCAGGGATGCAAGCCCTGCCGAACAACCCCCTCCCCTTTGCGCATGTAAACGATTCCAGTGTGTTTCAGCGAAACATCATTCGCCCGACACGTCCCTGCAATATTGCGCAGCAGCATGCGCAGACCCTCTGGCCATGCTAAAAATCGCCCCGCCATCGCTTAGATCGATCCAAGCGGATCCCGTGGGATGGCCCGGCGTTGGGGACCGGCACCAGATGTACCGAACACCAGCGCGCCGCCCCAGGCAGCCGCGCGGCATCAGCAAAATCGGCACCGCAGATTAGATCGATTCAAGTTTCCGCGTCAGTCACCGGATCAATCCATGAGAGAGGGAGAGATGGCAATCAAGCATTCAACTCGTACGCACGGCCGCGACGCTTTGTCGTTCGCCGTCGCACTGGCACTGGCCGCAGCCGTCGCGCCGACCGGCGCCGCTGCCCAGCAGGCCAACGCACAACCGACCACCGGCAGCGCCGACGCCACCACGCTGGACAGCGTGCAGGTCACCGGCTACCGCTATGCGATCGAGAAGAGCCTGCAGCAGAAGCGCGACGCCAACGCCGTGGTCGAAGTGATCACCGCCGAGGACGTCGGCAAGTTCCCCGACAAGAACGTTGCCGATTCGCTGCAGCGCGTGCCCGGCGTGGTCATCACCCGTGACGGCGGCGAAGGCAAGAGCGTCAGCGTGCGCGGCCTCGACCCCGACCTGACCCTGACCCAGTTGAACGGCAACTACATCGCCACCTCCGAAACCAATGACGAGGCCAGCCGTTCGTTCAACTACACCCTGCTGCCGTCGAACATGCTGTCCAGCGCCGAGCTGTTCAAATCGCCGGAAGCACGCATCGACGAAGGCGGCATCGGCGGCACGGTCATCCTGCACACCCGCCGCCCGCTGGAAATGGAATCCAACTCCGGCTACGTGACCCTGGAAGGCGTCTCCTCCGACACCCACCAGGACGTCGATCCGCAGGCGTCGGCGCTGTACTCGTGGCACAGCAAGGACGAGCGCTTCGGTGTGCTGGTGGGCGTGACCCAGCAGAAGCGCACCAGCCGCACCATGGAAGTGACCACCGAGAACTACCAGTGGTACGGCACCGATGTCGATGCCCGTGATGTCAACGGCAACGCCCTCACCCAGGGCGGCATCAACTACTGGTGGGGCAACTCCGGCTTCAACGATCAGTTCGGCCGCAACTACAGCGACTTCTTCATGCCCACCTCGGTGAACTTCGCGGTGAAGGAAGAGAAGCGCGAGCGCAAGGGCGGCCAGCTGACCTTCCAGTTCAAGCCGGTCGACAACCTGACCCTGACCGCCAACTACTTCCGCTTCCAGCTGGACGGCAACTACACGCAGAACATGCTGAAGGTGCCCGAGTGGAACATGGCGCGCTACAACGGTGACGGCAACTGGGCCGGCGGCCGCCTGCTCAACGGCCTCAGCTTCGACCCCAGCGGCACCGTGGTCACCGGCGCACAGTTCGAAAAGCTGGCTGGCAAGACCTACTACTGCAGCGAAGACGAAGCCGCTGCCGCCGGCCTGGCCCCGGGTGGCTGGGGTCCGGATGACTGCACCGTGCCCACCTCGCAGCTGACCGGTGGCTACAGCCGCGAAAAGGCGCTGTCGCAGACCGCCGACCTGACCATCGACTGGGACATCAGCCCGCTGTGGAAGGCCTCCTTCAGCGGTGGCCGCACCTGGTCCGAGGGTGGCCCGTCGATGAACTTCCGCATGTCGGCCAAGCCGCGCCGCCGCGTGAACGGCGTGTGGGAATCGGGCAACCAGTACACCGCGTGGGACCTGACCGGCACCCCGTCGCTGACCGTCTCGCCGAACCTGCAGGAGGTGCTGATGAATGGCATCGCCGAGGTCGACACCGGTTCCACCGATTCGTCGTGGATGCAGACCGAGGTCGAGCAGAACCACTTCCAGGCCGATGTCACCAAGATGTTCGAAAGCGGCTGGCTGGACTCGATCCAGTTCGGCGCCAAGTACCGTGACGGCAAGGTCCACCGCAACACCGGCAACACCTACTGGGTGTGCCAGGGCGCCGACCCGGCCGACTATGACAGCCGCTACCAGGCCGGCTGTGACAACACCGCCGGCATCGCCCAGCCCGGTTTCTTCCTGTCCAACCCAATCAGCGGCATCGCCGGTGGCTTCAACGCGAATGTATTCCCGGGCATCAACTTCCCGTCCTACATCGACTACCTGAACTCCACCTACGGTTCGTCGCACAACCGCGTTGAGGACGACTTCGTCTACAACGTCAACGAGAAGATCTATTCCGGCTACTTCCAGGCCAACTTCCGTACCGAGCGCCTGCGCGGCAACGTCGGCGTGCGCGTGGTGCGCACCAAGCAGTTCGCCCAGTCCAGCGACTCGATCGAACGCTTCAACGATTACTTCCTGGACAACGCCTCCGGCGCGCCGATGTCGTGCGACGATCCGGCGGCGGCCGCCTTCCCCACCTACGGCTGCGAGAGTGGCTTCGTGCGCCTGCCCGATGCCCTGGCACGCGAGAAGAGCTACGAGCTGATCGGTTCGGACCGCACCTACACCGACGTGCTGCCCAGCTTCAACATTGCCTGGGACATCACCGACAACCTGGTGCTGCGTGGCGCCGCGTCGAAGGTGGTGGCACGGCCGAGCTACACCAGCATTGCCGCACCCGGCAGCCTGAGCTACTACAGCCCCGAGTACGTCAATGACCGCCGCGTTGCCGGCGGTGCGCCGACCGAAGGCTGGGCCGGCAGCGGCAGCAACAAGAACCTGGAAGCCTTTGAAGCGACCCAGTACGACCTGGGCGTGGAGTGGTACTTCATGCCGGGCGCGGTCGCCGGCGTCGGCCTGTTCCGCAAGGACATCAGCAACTTCACCGTGCCGATCGTGCGTGACGTGCAGATGGAAGTCGGTGGCGAAATGGTGACGGTGCAGAACTACAGCACCCAGGCCAACGGCCGCGATGCAGTGTCGCAGGGCGTGGAACTGTACGGCCAGTACACCTTCGACTTCGGCCTGGGCGTGCAGGCCAACTACACCTACAACGACACCAACCTGGCCTCGATCGAGCTCAATGGCGAGAATCTGGGTGCATCGCCGCTGGTGGGCAGTGCCAAGAACCAGGCCAACCTGACGGTGTTCTATGAAACCGACCGGTTCCTGGCCCGCGCCTCGTACAACCGTCGTGGTGAAGTGGTCGGCGGCCTGGTCAACGGCATGACCCAGTACACCGAGCCGTACGACCAGCTGGATCTGAACGTGGCCTACAACTTCACCGAAGCGCTGACGTTCACCGCCTCGGTGCTCAACGCCACCAAGTCGGAACAGCGCATCTACCTGGGCAACGACACCCAGTCGCGCCTGATCTCCAACCTGTATTCGGGCCGACAGATCTACTTCGGCGCGACCTACAAGTTCTAAGCCCTACCGGGGTCGGAGCCCTTCTGCGAAGGGATCCGACCCCGTTCAACGGTCCTCCACGGCAGCTGCGCTTTCACAGGTGGCTGCCGTTCTTGTTCCCCACGGTAGCGCCGGGCCATGCCCGGCGGATCACGGGCGCATGACGCCCGCCGGGCATGGCCCGGCGCTACCGATGGAAGACCGGTTGCATTACCCCGCGCTGTCCAGCGCCTTGCGCAGTGCCGCCACCGTGGCGGTGCTGGTCTGGTGCCAGTCGGGATCCAGCCCGCGCAGCAGCGGGTTCTGGAACTGCATGGCCGAACGCCGCAGCCCCTTGGCCGATGCATGCAGTTCGCTGCAGCCGGTCAGCCGCGCGATCCTGGCGATGTTGGCCGGGCCGATGCCTGCGCCCGCCATCACGCGGATGCGCCCTGCCGCCTGCGCCACCAGCGCGGCCAGCATGCTGCTGCCTGCCTCGGCACTCACCTGCCCGCCGGAACTGAGCACTCGAGTGCAGCCCAGCTCGATCACCTGTTGCAGGGCCGCGGGAAGATCGCGCGCAGCATCGAACGCGCGATGGAAGGTGACCTGCAACGGCCCCGCCGCCTGCACCAGTTCGCGGCACAGCGGCATGTCGATGCCACCGTGCACATCCAGCGCACCGATCACCACGCCATCGCAGCCCAGCGCACGGCACTGCGCGATGTCACGCAGCATCAGCTCGGTTTCCAGTGCGTCGTAATGGAAATCGCCCGGGCGCGGCCGCACCAGCACGAACAAGGGAATCTGCAGGCGCTCGCGTGCGATGGCGATGCTGGCGAGCGACGGCGTGGTGCCGCCCTCGCCAAGGTTGTCGAACAGCTCGATGCGATCGGCGCCACCGGCCTGCGCGGCCAGAGCAGATGCCAGTGAATTGCTGGCGATCTCCAGCGTCAGCGCGGCGCTCACGTCTGGCTGCTCGTGTAGATCGACGGCGAATCGCGCAGGTCGTCCTGACGCTGGCCATCGCATACCGCATAGACGAAGCCACGATGCAGCGCGTACGCGCCCACTTCGCCCTGCTTGTTCATTGCCAGGAAGCACACCTGCAGCGTGCGGCTGGCTTCGGGGCGCTTGCGCACCACCCGGTCGATCGCTTCACGGCAGGCCTGCGCAGGCGTGCGCCCCTGCCGCATCAGCTCGACCACCAGGAACGAGGCGGCGTTGCGGATCATTTCCTCGCCCACGCCCGAGGCAGTGGCGGCGCCCACCTCGTTGTCCACGTACAGGCCGGCACCGATGATCGGGCTGTCGCCGACCCGCCCGTGCAGCTTCCAGGCCATGCCACTGGTGGTGCAGGCGCCGGCAAGATGCCCCTTGGCGTCCAGCGCCAGCATGCCGATGGTGTCGTGGTTGTCGCTGTTGCCGGGGATGCCACGGCGCTCGGCGTTGATCTGCGGCTGGTACTGCTCGGTCTTCAACCATTCGCGCCAGGCCGCCTCGGCCTGCGGGGTGAGCAGCCGCTTGCGCTCGAAGCCCTGTTGCACGGCGAACTGCTGGGCACCGTCGCCCACCAGCAATACATGCGGGCTGTTTTCCATCACCTTGCGTGCCACCGACACCGGGTGCGCGATGTCCACAAGCGCAGCCACGGCGCCGCAGCGGCCATCGCCATCCATGATGCTGGCATCCAGGCTCAACACGCCGTCGCGATCGGGGTTGCCACAATGGCCGACGGTGGGATTGCACAGCTCGCTTTCGGCCCAGCGTGCGCCGGCTTCCACCGCATCCAGCGCGCTGCCGCCCTGGCCCAGCACCTTCCACGCGGCCTGGTTGGCCGGCACGCCGAAGTCCCACGTTGAAACGACCTTCGCCCCGCCCTGCGTGCGCGCCTGCACGCCAGGCAAGGCGGCCATGCCTGCGGCCAGTGCGCCGGCCTGCAGGAACTGCCTGCGATCCACCATGTTGCCCTCCCCTTGCAGAAAGCCATGCCGGCCGCGGGCCGGCTGCGTGATTCAGCCCCCGCGCGGCAGCCGCGCCGCGTGCCAGACGGCCGCGCCGAGCACGCCCAACTGGCCATGTTCCACCCGCCACACCGGCACCTGGCGCAGTACATCGGCCAGCACGCCCTTGTTGAGGAAGCGCTCTCGGAAACGCCCGTCGGCCAGGAAATCCTGTACGTGGGCGGAAATGCCGCCGGCCAGATACACCGAGCGCGCGCCCACGGCAATGGCCGCATCGCCCGCCAGGCTGCCCAGCCACGCGCAGAACACCTGCAGAGTTTCCACCGCCACCGCATCCTCGCCACTGCGCGCGGCGCCGATCAGCGCTTCGGTGGTCGACCACTGCGGTGCAACCCCGCGCAGTTCGCACAGGCACGGGTACAGATTCAGCAGACCGCTGCCGGACAGCACCCGTTCGTTGTCCACGTGCGGCCAGCGCTGCAGCAGCTTGGCCAGCACCTGCAGTTCCAGCGCGGTGCCGGCCCCCAGCGCGGCGTGCCCCAGTTCACTGGCCAGCACCGGGCGGTCGCCATCGGCAAAGCGCAGCGCCGCGCCCAGGCCCGTGCCTGCGCCCAGCACCAGCGCCGGGAATGCCTGCGCCGGGTCGCCCGGGCCGTTCAGCGGCACCAGCGTTTCCGGCTGCAGGTAGGGCACGGCCAGGGCCACGGCCTCGAAATCGTTGATCAGCTGCAGTTCGCCCAGCCCGGACTGCGCGCGCGTGGCCGACAGTGAAACGGTCCACGGCAGGTTGGCGTTGATCAGCACATCGCCATCGAGCACGCCGGCAATGGCGACCACCGCGCTGTGCACTGGCTGGTCCAGGCTGGCACTGAAGTCGGCCAGGATCGCTGCCAAGCTGGCGTGGTCCGCGCAGGCATAGGTGCGATAGCCGCCCAGGCGCGGGGTCTGGCCAAGCACCAGATGGGCCAAAGCGACGCGGGCGAAGGTGCCGCCCACATCGGCCACTACCACGCTGTGCGAAACGCCGGCGCCGCTGGCGTCGGAGGAAGACGGGTCTACTGCTGCGACGTTCACACGGGCCTGCTTGAATCGACGGATCGGCGTCGATTCTCGGGCATCCCAGCGGCTTTGCCAACGCTGCGGCAATGCCCCGCCCGGCAGCGTCTTACATGCCTTCCTGCTCGGCCACCTGCACCCCGTCCACCAGCACGCGCAGGCGCTGCGGGCGGAAGCCGGCAAACAGCAGCGGCCGGGTGCGTTCCACCAGCACCTGGTGGCCGGCGATATGGCGCAGCCAGGACTGCACCAGCGAGAACGAAAAATGCGTGCCCGGGTGCAACGGGTGCTGCACCCACACTGTTTCGCTGGCACTGCGCAGCTGCATGGCACCACTGAACCAGTGGCGGCTGAGGGTGACCGGCGTGGTGCCGGCCATGAAGCGGATTTCCATGGCGCGTCCTTTCGTCGTGGCAACCGCCCGCCCGGTCAGGGCTGGGCGGTCTGCAGGCTGTAACTGGTGGTGGCGGTGAACACCGCACCGTCCGGCTGGGTCGAGCGTACTTCCACCTTGTGGCTGCCGACCGCCAGTCCGGTGGGCAGCGCGCCACGCCACAGGTGCGGCGAGGCGGTGGCTTCCGGCGAACGGTCGTAGCCGCGCAGGGTGGTGGCCAGATCGTCGGCCACGTTTTCCACCAGCAGGCGCGGGTCGGGCTGGCTGACCTGCTTCATCGGCTGCCACGGGCCGCCATCCACGCGGTACTCGACCACGCTGGCGTCCTCGCCCATGTACACGTTCGCGTAGACGCCCCACGCCGGGTAGGCGCCCTGGCGCAGCACCTTCGGCGCGTGCAGGCCGATCTGCTCGCTGGCCGGGGCGCCGGCCACGCGGTACTGCAGGCGGTAGCTGCCGTTGCCGGCCACATCCAGCAGCGCATAGCCCTTGGGCGTGCCATCGCTCATGGTGCTGTCCGGCACGCCGGCGGCATTCTTCACCCCCGACCAGAACGCGCCGCAGTTGGCGCCCACGTTGTATTCGTGCAGCGGCTTGTCGCCCTGCCAGCCTTCGGCCTTGCCGTGGTAGACGTGCTGCTGGGTGTGGCTGTGCCCGCTCAGCACCAGCACGTTGCGGAACGGCTTGAGCAGATCGAACAGGCGCTGGCGATCGGCGTGGCGGAAGGTCTCGCGCCCCGGTGCGGCATCGAACAGCGGAATGTGCATGCCCAGCACCAGCAGGCGGTCCTTGTGCAGGCCCTTCAGGTACGCAGCCAGGAAGGCGAACTGGTCCTCGCGCAGGCCGCCCACGTACTTGGGCTTGGCGTTGGGGTCGTACACCACATCGTCCAGGAACACGAAGCTGGCACCGCCCTCTTCCACCGCGTAGGTGTCCGGGCCGTAGATGTTGCGCCAGCTGTCCAGCGAGTGGTCATCGTTGGCGGCGTCGAAATCCAGGTCGTGGTTGCCGGGCACATGGAACCACGGCACGCCCAGTTCGGTGGTCACCTTGTTGATGGCCGGGTACAGGGTCAGGTCGTCATTGACGATGTCGCCCAGGGTGGTGCCCAGACGCGCCTTGGTCTGCCCCACCAGCGGTTGGACGATCGACTGCTGGTAGTAGCCGATGTCCTGCGTGGTGGCAGTCTGCGAATCGGTGAACACCAGCATCTGGAAGCCGCGCCGGCTGTCGTGGCGATCGGCCTGCAGGGCGAAATCCCAACTGCGGGCGGCATCACCGGTGGCGGCGATGCCACCGTACTTCAGCGCCGGCGAGCCGTTGGGACGATAGTGGCGCCAGAACGATGGCAGGCCATCGGCCGCCTTCGGGAAGGAATAGGCATCGGGCTTGATCACGAACACCGTCTGGCCGTCGCGCACCGGCAGGCTGTAGCTGCCATCGGCGGCGGTCTTGACGATGGTTTCGCCGTTGGACACCTGCACGCCGGCCAGGCCGGGATCGGTGGCACCGCGCCCGGGCTTGCCGTCGCGCTCCAGGTAGACCTTGCCGCTCACCACGGTGTCGGCGGCCCATGCCGGCGAAGTAAGCAACAGGCAGCACAGCCAGGCGGCAGGCAGTTTCATGGGGGCAGTCCGGGGGCAGAGAGACCCCCTATTGTAGGTGCGGACCGTGGGTCCGCACACCTCCATCAACGGTGGGTGCGGATCACCGGTGCCGCTGTTCCAGCACCGCCCGTGCATCATCCAGCGACAAGCCGCGCGCGCGCAGCAGCACCAGCAGGTGGTACAGCAGGTCGGCCGATTCCCCCAGCAATGCCTCATCGTCCTGCGCCACGGCGGCCAGCGCGGTCTCCACGCCCTCCTCGCCCACCTTCTGCGCGATGCGGCGGATGCCGCCCTCGAACAGCGAGGTGGTGTAGCTGCCCGGCGGTCGCTGCGCCTCGCGCACGGCCACCAACTGGCCCAGGCCGCCCAGGAAATCCTTCGGCGCGCCGTCGAAACAGCTCTCCGCGCCGGTGTGGCAGGTCGGGCCTGCCGGCCGCGCCAGCACCAGCACGGTGTCGGCATCGCAATCGACGCTGATCGACTGCACCGCCAGCACGTGGCCGGACTGCTCGCCCTTGGTCCACAGGCGCTGCTTGCTGCGGCTGTAGAAGGTCATGTGGCCGGTCACCTGGGTGATATGCAGCGATTCGGCGTTCACATAGCCCAGCATCAGCACCTGCAGCGTATCGGCGTCCTGCACCACGGCCGGCAGCAGGCCATCGCCCTTGGCCCAGTCCAGGGTTTCCAGAGCCTGCGGCGACGGGCGTACTTCAATAGACATCTCGAACCTCGATCTGTTGCTCGCGCAGGTAGCGCTTCAAATCCGCAATGGCAATGGCGCCGCTGTGGAACACGCTGGCGGCCAGTGCACCGTCCACGTCGGCCTGGTCGAAGGCCTGGGCGAAGTGCTCCATCGCACCGGCACCGCCGGAGGCAATCAGCGGCACGTTGCAGACTGCACGTGCCTGGCGCAACTGCGCCACGTCGTAGCCACGGCGCACGCCGTCGCTGTCCATGCAGTTCAGCACGATTTCGCCGGCACCGCGGCGCTGCGCGTCCACGATCCAGTCCAGGGTGCGCAACGGCACCGCCTGGGTCTTGCTGGGATCACCGGTGAAGCGGCGCACGCGCCATTCGCCATCGGCCTCGCGCACCGAATCCACGCCGACCACCACGCACTGCACGCCGAACTCGTCGGCCAGTTCGGTGATCAGCTCGGGACGGCCCAGCGCCGGCGAGTTGATCGAGATCTTGTCGGCACCGGCAAACAGCACACGGCGCGCGGTTTCCACGCTGTCGATGCCACCGGCCACGCAGAACGGAATGTCGATCAGGCGGGCGATGCGCTCGATCCAGCCCACGTCCACCGAACGTGCTTCCGGGCTGGCGCCGATGTCATAGAACACCAGTTCATCGGCGCCCTGGTCGCGGTAGCGCTGGGCCAGCTCGGCGATATCGCCCATGTCCACGTGGTCGCGGAAGCGCACGCCCTTGACCACGCGGCCATCGCGCACGTCCAGGCAGGGAATGATGCGGCGGCTCAACATGCCAGTGCCTCGCCCAGATCCATACGCAGTTCCAGCAGCGCCTTGCCCAGGATCGCGCCACCACAGCCGGCCGCGCGCGCCTCGGCCACGTCGGCCACGCTGCGGATGCCACCGGACGCCTGCACGGCCACGCCCGGCAACAGCGCGGCAAGGTGGGCGTACAGGCTGATGTTCGGGCCGGCCAGCATGCCATCGCGGGCAATGTCGGTGCACAGCAGGTGGGCCATGCCCGCCTGCGCGTAGCGCTGCGCCAACGCATCCAGGGTGACCCCGGCGTTTTCGGTCCAGCCATGCACCGGCAGCTGCCACTGGCCCTGCGCGTCCTGGCGCGCGTCCAGGGCGATGGTCAGGCGCTGCGGACCGAACTCGGCCAGCCAGCCGATCACCGTCTCCGGCTCGCGCACGGCCAGCGAACCGACCACCACGCGGCCGGCACCGGCATCGAGGATGCGCGCCACGTCGTCGCGGCCGCGCACGCCGCCACCGGTCTGCACCTGCAGTGACGTCTGCGCGCGGATCGCCGCCAGCAGGGGTGCCAGGGTGTAACCGCCCGCTCGCGCGGCATCCAGATCGACCAGGTGCATCCACTGCGCACCCTGCGCGGCAAAGGCCTGCGCGCGCGGCAGCGGATCGTCGCCGTAATGGGTTTCCTGCGCATAGTCGCCCTGGCGCAGCCGCACCACGCGGCCATCACGGATATCCAGCGCGGGGTAGACGGTGAAGCTCATGCAGCGGTGCCCTCAAGGAAATTGCGCAACATCTGCGATCCGGTCTCGCCGGAACGCTCGGGGTGGAACTGGGCGCCGAAGTAGCGGCCCTGCTCCACCACGGCGGTGAACAGGCCGCCGTGATCGCAGGCGGCCACGGTGTGGGTGTTCAGCGGTGCCGCATAGCTGTGCACGAAGTACGCGCTGGCACGCTCGGGCACGCCCTGCAGCAGGGTCGATTCGCGCAGCGGCAGCAGCCGGTTCCAGCCCATGTGCGGCACGCGGATGCCGCACGCCGGCACCAGCTTGCGCACCACGCCGGGAATCAGGCCCAGGGTGTCCACGCCCGCTTCTTCGGAACGATCAAACAGCAGCTGCATCCCCAGGCAGATGCCCATCAACGGCACCTCCAGGCGTCGCAGCGGTTCCACCAGCCCCTGCGCGTGCAGGCGCTGCATGCCCGGTGCGGCCGCGCCCACGCCGGGCAGGATCACCCGCTGCGCACCGGCCAGGCCTTCGGCATCCCGCACCAGCCGCACCCGCGCGCCCAGGCGTTCCAGTGCGTAGCGCACCGAGCCCAGGTTGGCACCGCCGGCATCGATCAGCGCGACCTCGCTCACAGCGCCCCCTTGGTGCTGGGCAACGCCGTGCCCTGGCGAGCCAGCGCGGGGCGCAGCGCGCGGGCCAGCGCCTTGAAGCACGCCTCGACCTTGTGGTGGTCGTTGTCACCGCGCACCTGCAGGTTCAGGTTCAAACCGCTGGCATCGCACAGCGAACGGAAGAAGTGCGGCACCAGTTCGGTGGGCATGTCACCCACGCGCTCGCGCTTGAACTCGCCTTCGAACACGAAGTACGGCCGGCCGCTGAAATCCAGCGCGGCGCTGGCCAGCGTCTCGTCCATCGGCAGGGTGAAGCCATAGCGGCCGATGCCGCGCTTGTCGCCCAGCGCTTCGCGCAGCGCCTGGCCCAGCGCCAGGCCGGTGTCCTCGATGGTGTGGTGCTCGTCGATGTGCAGGTCACCCTCGGCCCGGATGTCCAAAGCGAAGCCGCCGTGCTTGCCGATCTGTTCCAGCATGTGGTCGAAGAACGGCAGGCCGGTGGCGATGTGCGCATCTCCAGCCCGGTCCAAGTCCAGTTCAACGCGGATCTTCGTTTCCTTGGTGTTGCGCTGGACCACGGCGGTACGCGGCGCATCGGCCAGCGCGTGGGCGATGCCGGGCCAGTCCCACTCGCCGCCGAACTGCTCGGTGCGCAGCTGGAACGCACGGATGTTGAGGTTCCCGGCGAACTGCACGTCGGTGATGCGATCACCCACCATGGCCGAACGCGCCCAGTCGATGCTGCGGTCCTGCAGGTAGGCGGTCATCAGGCCGATGGCCGGCTTGCGCGTGGGTGCATTGTCCTGCGGCCAGCTGCAGTCGATCAGCACGTCGCGGAACACGATGCCCTGGCTTGCGAAGATCTGCAGCATCAGGTCGTTGGGGCCATCGAAGCTGGCGCGCGGGTACGCCTCGCTGCCCAGGCCATCCTGGTTGGTGACGATGACGAACTGGTAGCCGGCATCGCGCAGCTTCAGCAGCGCCGGGATGACCTGCGGCACGAAGCGCAGCTTCTCGTACGCGTCGATCTGGAAGTCGGCCGGCTCCTCGATGAGGGTGCCGTCGCGGTCGATGAACAGAATGGGGGTCATGCAGCGGCCCTCCGAGCCGACAGGGCCGCGAGCACGCGGTCGTTCTCTTCGCGCGTGCCGATGCTGATGCGCAGTGCATCGCCCAGCTGCGGCGCGGCGCGCTGGTCACGCACCACCACGCCGGCCGCCAGCAGGGCGTCGAATGCGGCCTGCGCATCGCCAAAGCGCACCAGCAGATAGTTGCCCGACGAGGGGTACACGCGGCGCACGCCGGGCAGGCCCGGCAATGCCGCGAACAAACGCTCGCGTTCGGCAATGACGGCGGCCACGCGCTCGGCGGTGCGGGCCAGTGCGGTCGGCTGCAGCGCCTGCACGGCCAGTTCCGCGCACGGCGTCGGCACCGGGTACGGGGCCTGGCAACGGCGCAGCACGGCAATCAATTCCGGCGCGGCAATCAAAGTGCCGATGCGGGCCGCGGCCAGTGCATGCGCCTTGGACAGCGTGCGCAGCACCGCCACGTTGGCGTGCGCGGCCAGCAGCGTGGTGGCTGACGGGCGCTGTGCGAATTCCACGTAGGCCTCGTCCACCACCACCAGGGCCTGCCCACGCAACGCCGTGGCCACACGTTCGATCCCGGCCAGGCTGATATCGCTGCCGGCCGGGTTGGACGGTGCGCACAGGAACACCAGCTTGGCGCCCTGCTGCTGCGCGGCGCTGATGACAGCATCCAGATCGGCGTGCAGACCCTCGGCCGAATCCACCAGCGGTACATCGATCAGCGCGGCGCCCTGCAGGCGCGCGCACACCGCGTACATGCCAAATACCGGCGAGGTAACCAGTACGCCGTCGCGGCCGGGCACGCACAGCGCACGCACCAGCAGATCGATGGCCTCGTCGCTGCCACGGCCGATCAGCAGCTGCTGCGGCTGCACGCCGTACAGCGCGGCCAGACCCTCGCGCAATGCCAGCGGTTGCGGTTCGGGATAGCGGCGGCTGCTGCCGGCGGTATCAGCAGGATTGGTCCAGGCCGACTCGTTGGCGTTCAGCCAGACATCGCCCTGCACGGCCGCGCTGCGCGCCGAACTGTAGCCCGCGAACGCCTGCAGGTCCGGGCGCACCAGCGCCAGTACGTCGTTCACCGTGCTCATGCAGCGGCCTCCATGCGCACGGCCACGGCGCGTTCGTGCGCGTCCAGGCCTTCGGCACTGGCGATGATGCGCGCGCAACCACCAATCGCCGCCAGCCCTGCCGCGCTGGCACTCTGCACGCTGATCAGGTTCTGGAAGCTGGCCACGCTCACGCCGCTGTAGGCACGCGCTGCGCCGGCGGTGGGCAGCACGTGGTTGGTGCCACTGCAGTAATCGCCCAGCGCTTCCGGCGTGTAGTCGCCCAGGAACACCGAACCGGCGGCCTGCACCTGATCCAGCCAGTCGCGCGGTTCACGCAGCGCCAGGATCAGGTGCTCGGGTGCATAACGGTTGCTGATGGCGAAGGCCTGGGCCAGCGCCTCGACCTGGATCAGGCGCGACGCCGACAGCGCCTGCCGCGCGATCTGCTGCCGCGGCAGCAATGCGACCTGGCGTTCCACTTCGGCTTCAACGGCGGCCAGCATCGCTGCGTCGTCGGTCAGCAGCAGCACCTGCGAATCGGGGCCGTGCTCGGCCTGCGACAGCAGGTCGGCGGCGACAAAGGCCGGGTTCGCGCCCGCATCGGCGATCACCAGCACTTCCGACGGGCCGGCCGGCATGTCGATGGCAGCCGCGCCGTCCTGCGCCACCTGCTGCTTGGCCTCGGTCACGAAACTGTTGCCCGGCCCGAACAGCTTGTCGCAGGCCGGAATGCTGGCCGTGCCATAGGCCATCGCGGCGATGGCCTGGGCCCCGCCCAGCTTGAACACGCGCTGCACGCCGGTCAGCCGCGCGGCCACCAGCACGGCCGGATCGGCACTGCCGTCGGCGCGCGGCGGCGTGCACAGCACCACCTGCGGGCAGCCGGCCAATTGCGCCGGCACGCCCAGCATCAGCGCGGTGGACGGCAGCGGCGCACTGCCGGCCGGCACGTACAGCCCTACCCGGCCGATCGGCCGCAGCATGCGTTCGCAGACCACGCCCGGCGCGGTTTCCACCGCATAGCCCTGGCCCATACCGGCCTGGTGGAAGCGGCCGATGCGCTCGGCGGCCTCGACCATGGCCTGGCGCAGCGCCGCCGGCACGGCCGCTTCGGCGGCGGCGAATTCGTCCTCGGATACTTCAAATGACGGCAGTTCCACGCCGTCGAAACGGGCGGTGATGGCGCGCAGGCCGGCATCGCCGTCGGTGCGCACCTGCGCGATCAACGCAGCCACCGCATCGCGGGTCTGCTGGGCCACGGTCTGCACCGGGCGGGTCAGCGCCTCGCTGCGTGCGGCTTCATCAAGTTGCGACCAGATCAAACGATTCATGCCAGCGACCGCTCCACGCTCAACACCATCAGGCCCTGGGCGCCAGCGCGCTCCAGTTCTTCCATGCGCTGCCAGGTCAGCGGACCCGGGCACATGGTCTGCAGGCGCAACGCGCCCCCATCGGCAGGCAAACGCACCAGCGGCTCGGCATCGGCCAGCAGCTGGGCCAGCGCGTCCACCCGGTCTTCGCTGGCGCGGAACATCAGCAGCTTGCGGTCCTGCTTCTGCACCACGCCATCCAGGCGGCGCAGCAGCATGCTGCGCAGGCCGGCGCGGGCATCGTCGGGAACGCGCACGGCACCGGCCAGCACGGCCTCGCTGTCCAGCAGGTTATGCACGGGCGTTAGCTGGTTGGCGCGCAGGGTGGCGCCGCTGGAGACCAGGTCGCAGATCAGGTCGGCGGTGCCCAGGCGCGGGGCGATTTCCACCGACCCGGACAGTTCCACCACCTGCGCATCCACGCCCTGCTCGCCCAGCCACTGCTTGAGGATGGCCGGGTAGCTGGTGGCGATGCGGGTGCCGGCCAGCTGCGCCGGCCCGCTCCACTGCCACTCTTCGGGCACGGCCAGCATCAGCCGGCACTGGCCGAAGCCGAGCCCGCGCAGGGCCTGGTAGGCATCGGGCAGGCCGATCTGGCGGCGCGCGGCGGCCTGTTCTTCCAGTTCGTTGCGGCCGACGATGCCCAGGTCGCACACGCCGTCGGCGATCAGGCCGGGAATGTCGTCGTCGCGCACCAGCAGCAGGTCCACCGGCAGCGATTCGCCGTAGCAGAACAGCTTGTCGCGGCTCTCGCGCCAGCTCAGGCCGCAGGCGCTTAGCAGGTTGCGGGCGGGTTCGGCCAGACGGCCGCTTTTCTGGATGGCGATGCGCAGCCGGTCACGTGCCGGCGCTGCCTGGGTTGCACTCATGGGGGAGGTCTCGAAGTTCGGAACGGGGCGCGGATCAGCGCGAAGCAAGGCGGTCGATGGCGGCGGCATAGCCTCGATGGCCATGCTCGAGCGTGCGCGCGACGCGTCCGGTGGTGGTCACGCTGACCCCGGTGCGTTCGTGGATCTCGCGGTAGGGCACGCCCTGCTGCAGCAGCGGCACCACCTTCCAGCGGTCGGCCATGGCTTCCAGTTCGGCGGGGGTGCACAGGTCACGCAGGAAGGCTGCCACCTCTTCGGGGGCGCGCAGGGCGGCAAAGGCCTGGGCCAGGGCGTCCAGGTCGGCCTGCGGGTCTTTGGCGGCAATGTCGGGGCGGGCTTTCACGGGGTAGATTTCGTGCATCAATGTAATAGCGCGTTAGTACATTAACGCATTCTTGCGCAGTGCGTCAATTCTGGGGGGGGGTTGTGGGCAGGGCTGCGCCCTGCACCCGCAGAGGCTGGAGCAACGGCAGAAGCTGGGGTACTGGGGGGTGGCGGGGTGGGTCCGGTGGCAGGGGACGCCGTAAACCCCCAGTCCGGCCCAGCCGCTGGCGGCTGTGCGTTCGGGCGCTTGCGAAGCAGTGCTTCGCAAGCAAAGCGCCCTCACCCATGGGGGCTTGGCCGCGGCATCCATGCCGCGGACACCCCTGCCACCGGACCCACCCCGCCTTCGACAGTTTCCTGCGAGCTGTTGGAACGGCGAGGGGTCGGATCCGTTCTCTGAAGGAAAACGGCTCTGACCCCGGAACGCGGCCCGGAAACAAAAACGCCCACCGGGTGGTGGGCGTTTGCTGGCGTGTCGGCGTGCGGCCAACCGGCCGTTACATCACCTTCGACTGCTCCAGCTCAACCTGCAGGGTGCTGGCCAGTTCGTCGCGGGAGACTTCGAACTGCTGCTCGCGCACCAGGTCCTTCACCGCCACCACGCCGCGCGCCAGTTCGTCCTCGCCCGCCAGCACCACGAAGCGGATGCCGGCCTTGGCCGCGTACTGGAACTGCTTGCCGATCTTCTTCGGCTCCATCTGCACTTCGGTGTTGATGCCACCGCTGCGCAGGCGGCGGGCGATGTCCAGCGACTGCGCCATGCCCTGCTCGTCCATCAGCGCCACCAGCGCCTGCACGCTGCTGGCTTCGATGCCGTCGATCAGGCCGGCTTCGCGCAGCTGCCAGAACAGGCGCGACAGGCCGATGGAAATGCCCACGCCCGGCAGCTTGGACTTGCTGTAGTGGCTGGCCAGGTCTTCGTAGCGGCCGCCCGAGCAGATCGAGCCGATCTGCGGGTGGTCGGTCAGCGTGGTTTCGTACACGGTGCCGGTGTAGTAATCCAGGCCGCGGGCGATGGAGAAGTTCAGGCAGTACGCGCTTTCCGGCACGCCCAGCGCCTGCACCAGCTGCAGCACTTCGCGCAGCTCGGCCACGCCGGCGCGCAGGGTGTCCGACGATGCGGCATTGGCTTCCAGCACCGCCAGCTGGGCCAGCGCATCGGCATGGCCCTGCGAACGCACGGCCACGAACGCCAGGATCTTCTCGACCTGTTCGGCCGGAATCCCGAAGCCCTCGCCCACCAGCGTCTCGCGCACGTAGTCGGGGCCACGTTTGTCCAGCTTGTCCACTTCGCGCAGCACCGCCAGCTGGCGCTCGCCCTCGGCCACGCCCAGGCTTTCGAAGAAGCCGCGCATCAGCTTGCGGTTGTTCAACTGGATGCTGAAATCGCCGATGCGCAGTTCCGAGAACACCGCATGGATGACCGCCAGCACTTCGGCGTCGTAGCGCACGCTCAGGCTGTCCTTGCCGATCACATCGATGTCGCACTGGTAGAACTCGCGGAAACGGCCACGCTGGGCACGTTCACCGCGGTACACGCGCTGCATCTGGTAGCGGCGGAACGGGAAGGTCAGTTCGTGTTCGTGCTCGGCCACGTAGCGGGCCAGCGGCACGGTCAGGTCGAAGCGCAGCGCCATTTCCGGCAGCGAACGGTCGCCCGATTCGGCCGCATTGGCCAGCGCACCGGTGGACTGCACGAAGTACACCTGGCGCTCGGTTTCGCCGCCGGACTTGGTCAGCAGCACATCGGACAGCTCGAACACCGGGGTTTCCACCGGCAGGAACCCGAAGCGCTCGTAGTTGCGGCGGATGACGTCCAGCATGCGCTGGAACGCAATCTGCTCGCGCGGCAGCAGTTCAAGGGTGCCGGGCGGGGTACGGGGCTTGATCACGGGGCAGAACTCCTGCAGGAACGGGAACGTGGGAGGGGGCGACATTCTAGCGCCCCGCATCGCTCAGGCGCCGATCAGGGGCCGTCTGGCCGCATGAAGTATCATAAGGCCCTCCCCGCCCGCGATCTGCCCCTGCACCATGTCCCGGCCCGACGGCGCCCTGCCCGCTGATCCCTCTTCCGCTGCACCGTCCTGCACCACGCTGGACTGCCTGCACTGCTCGGTGCGGCATCTGGCGGTGTGCTCGGCGCTGTCGCCCGACGAGGTGCAGGCGCTGGAACAGGTCACGGTGTCGCAGCAGGTGGCCGTGGGCAGCACGCTGGCCCGCAGCGGTGAAGAACGCCTGCATGTCTATACATTGACTGCCGGTGCACTGCGCCTGGTGCGCACCCTGGCCGATGGCCGCCGCCAGATCAGCGGCTTCGTGCTGCCCGGCGATTACCTGGGCCTGAGTGGCAGCGACCACCACCGCTACGATATCGAAGCCATTGCCGACAGTCGCGTGTGCCGGGTGGCGATGCCGCAGATGCGCGCCCTGCGCGGGCGCTACCCGCATCTGGAACGCAAGCTGCTGCAGCGCGCCTGCCAGGAACTGGACGCCGCGCAGGACGCGGCGCTGGCCCTGGCCCGCCTGCAACCGGCAGAGAAGCTGGCCGATTTCCTGCTGCGCCTGGCCGCGCGCGAGGCCCGTCTGGGCGGCGATGGCCTGCGCGTGCAGCTGCCAATGGGCCGCGGCGATATTGCCGATCATCTGGGTCTGACCATGGAAACGGTCAGCCGCACCTTCACCAAGCTGCGCCAGCAGGGCCTGATCGCCCTGCCCCATCTGAACGTGGTGGAGATCCAGGACGAAGACGGCCTGCGTGCGCTGGCCGGCGACGGGTTGATGTGACCGCGGCCGCCGGGCATGGCCCGGCGCTACCCCCTTCGCCGACCTTCGGTAGCGCCGGGCCATGCCCGGCGGCGCTTGATCAACGCAACAACACCTCGCGCAACGCGTTGTAGTCGGCCGGCAACGGCTCGGCATGCGCCGGGCGCTGCAGCAGCGCATCCAGCGCCGGCGGCACCGCCACCGCTTCGCCGATCAACGGCTCCACCACCGCCTCGAACTTGGCCGGGTGCGCCGTGGCCACCACCGCCCAGTCACCCTTGGCACCACGCACGCGCAGATCGCGCAGCACCTTCACTGCCGTGGCCGTATGCGGGCAGAACAGTTCGCCATGGCTGGCGTGTTCGCTGGCAATGGTCGCGCGGATCGTCACATCGTCCACGCTGAACGCACGGAACGCCGCACGCAGTTCGGCGTCATCGTCGTTGTACAGCCAACGCAGGCGCTCGAAATTGCTGGGCGCGCCAACATCCATGGCGTTGGCCACGGTGGCCACGCTGGACTGCGGCTGGTAATCGCCGCCGTTGAAGTAAGCCGGCAACACTGCATTGGCGTTGGTGGCCAGCACGATCTGCCCGATCGGCACACCCAACGCGCGCGCCAGCACCGCCGCCATCGCATTGCCCAGGTTGCCGGTCGGCACCACCAGGTTCAGACGGCGCCCGCTCTGCGCGTGGTGCACCAGCGCGGCATGCGCGTAGTAGCTCATCTGCGGCAGCAGACGGCCCAGACTGATGCTGTTGGCCGAACTGAGCGGCACCTGCGCCTGCAGCGCGGTGTCGGCCAGCGCCTGCTTGGCCATGGCCTGGCAGTCATCGAACGAGCCGGCCACGCGCAGCGCCTGGATGTTGTCACCGAAGCAGCCCAGCTGATGCGCCTGGCGCGGCGATACGCGGCCGTCGGGATACAGCACCACCACCCGCACGCCCGGCTGCTGGTGGAAGGCCGCGGCCACGGCCGCACCGGTGTCGCCGGACGTTGCCACCACGATGGTCAGATCGCGGTCCTTGCCGGCCTGCAGGCGCGACAACGCACCGGCCAGGAAGCGTGCACCGATGTCCTTGAACGCAGCCGTGGGCCCATGGAACAGCTCCAGCACATGGTCGCCGTTGCCCAGCGCACGCAGCGGCACGGGGAAATCGAAGGCCTGCCGGCAGATCGCAGGCAGCGCGTCGGCCAGTGCATCGCCGGCGAAGAACGGCGCCAGCAGATCCGCTGCGGTGTCGGCCAGGGTTGCGCCGGCCTGCAGCACACGCGGTGACGGCAGGCGCTCGGGCACGTACAGGCCGCCATCGGGGGCCAGCCCAGCGGCGATGGCCGCACTCAGGCCAACGGCCGGTGATCGGCCGCGGGTCGATACGAAATGCATCACGTCGGTTTCCAGAAGGGGGGAAGGATTCAGCACAGGTGGGCTCCCGGGGCATCCAGCGGCGAGACCCAGGCCTCGCTGTCCAGGCCGGCAGCCGCGAACGCGGCACGCACCGGCGCCGCCGCGGCCCGCGCGCGGTCGGCATCGTCGAACCAGGCGAACACGCTGGGGCCGGCACCGGAAATGCCGGCGCCCATCGCCCCCGCCGCCAGTGCCGCCTCCTTGGCGGCATCGAAGCCGGCGATCAGGCCGGCGCGCCGCGGCTCCACCAGTACATCGCGCAGGCCGGCCCGCACCAGCTCCGGATCACTGCGATGGCAGCCGCTCAGTACCAGGGCCAGGTTGGCACTCTGCGCAACGAACTCGCCCAGGGCATAGCTGCCCTGCAGCGCCTGCCGTGCGCGCCGCGTTTCCAACACGGCCTGCGGGTGTACCAGCAGGCTGTGCCAACTGGCCGGCACCGGCACCGGCACCAAGCGGTCGGCGGTGCACAGCGCCAGCCCGCCCAGCAGCAGCGGGCCCACGTTGTCGCCGTGGCGGCCGCCACTGGCCACCGCTTCGCCATCCAGCGCATGCGGGTACAGCGCTGCGCGTGGCAGCGGCGAATCCAGCAACGCGTTGGCCGCCACCAATGCAGCCACGCACGAGGCCGCCGAACCGCCCATGCCCGAGCCGAACGGAATGCCCTTGTCGATTTCAATGGCGAAGCCGAAGTCCAGGCCCAACGCTTCACGCAGCGACATCAGCGCAGCGCCGGCGGTGTTGCCGGCTGCGTCCAACGGCAATGCCACCTCGCTGCCGCGGACCGCATCGATGCGCACCAGCGGGTCGGCGATGCGGCGCACGGTTACCGTATCGCCCACCCCGGCGATGGCGTGGCCGAGGATATCGAAGCCCACGGCCACGTTGGCCACCGAGCCCGGCGCGAATGCACGTGCGATCACAGCCGCGCTCCTTCACCGGCAGCCACCCGCAGCAGGTCGGCAAACACACCGGCGGCGGTCACTTCCGGCCCAGCGCCCGGGCCCTGCACCACCAGCGGGTTGTCGCAGTAACGGCGGGTACGGAACTGCACCACGTTGTCGGTCAGCCGCAGGTTGGCAAAGGCGTGCTCGGCCGGCAGCTCCTGCAGGCCCACCGACGCACCATCGGCGCCCAGCCGCGCCACATAGCGCAGCACGGCGCCACGCTCGCGCGCGGCCTGCAGACGGGCCAGCAGTTCTGCATCCGAGTCGCCCAGCCGCGCCATGAATTCGTCCACGCTGCCCGCGCGCAGTGCCGCCGGCACCAGGCTTTCCACCTGCACCTGTTCCAGGCTGAGTGCGTGCCCGGCCTCGCGGGCCAGGATCACCAGCTTGCGCGCCACGTCCACGCCGGACAGGTCATCGCGCGGGTCCGGTTCGGTGTAGCCCATCGCACGCGCCTGCGCCACCAGTTCCGAGAACGGCTGGCTGCCGTCGAAACGGTTGAACAGCCAGGCCAGCGTGCCGGAGAAGATGCCTTCGATGGCCAGCACTTCATCGCCGGTGTCCACCAGGTCGCGCAGCGTGGTGATGACCGGAAGACCCGCGCCCACCGTGGCTTCATAACGGAAGCGCGCGCCGCTGGCCGCGGCCGCCGCACGGATGCGCTGGTAGCGTGCCAACGGTCCGGCCCCGGCCTGTTTGTTCGGGGTCACCACGTGGATGCCAGCGGCCAGCCAGTCGGCATAGCGCTCGGCCACCTCGGCACTGCCGCTGCAGTCGATCACCACCGCATGCGGCAGGTGCGCGGCCAGCAGGTGTTCGGTGAAGGCATCCAGATCACTGGCCTGGCCGTTTTCCTGCAGCGCGGCGCGCCAGTCAGCATGCAGCACCTCCGCTTCCAGGCGCATGCGCGACCGCGAAGCCAGCGCACGCACCCGCAGATCGACATTGGCCTTGGCCAGCAGCTGCGGGCGCGCGGCCAACAGCTGGTCCAGCAAGGCTGCACCCACGTTGCCCGGACCGATCACGCCCACCGCGAAGGTCTGCGGCGACAGCCAGAACCCGGCATGCGCGGCACGCAACGCACGCGGCGCATCGGCGCTGGACACGGCCACCGAGATATTGCGCTCGGACGAGCCCTGGGCGATGGCCAGGATGTTCACCTGCGCGCGACCCAGCGCCTCGAACAGGCGCGCGGCCACGCCCGGCTGGCCGGCCATGCCGTCACCCACCGCAGCCAGCACGCTCACCTCGTCGCTCACCTGCACCCGCTGCACCTGGCCCACCGACAGTTCATGGGCAAACGCCTGCAGCAGCGCCTCGCGGCCACGCGCGGCCTCGGCGCCGCGCACCACGCAGCAGATCGAATGTTCCGAAGACCCCTGCGAGATCATCACCACCGATACATGGGCCTGGCGCAGCGCGGAGAACACGCGCTCGGCGGTACCCGGCACGCCCATCAGACCGGTGCCTTCCAGGTTCAGCAGGGCCAGGCCGGGGCTGAGCGTCAGCCCCTTCACCGGCCCACGCGGCGAACGCTCGGCACTGATGCGCGTGCCCGGATGCAGCGGCTGGAAGGTGTTGCGGATGATGATCGGCATGCCCAGGCGGATGGCAGGCGACATCGTCTGCGGGTGCACCACCTTGGCGCCGAAGTAAGCCAGTTCGCAGGCTTCGTCGTAGCTCAGCGCTTCCAGCTGCACCGCCTCGGGCACCAGCCGTGGGTCGGCCGACAGTACGCCGTCCACATCCGTCCAGATATGCAGCTCATCGGCGTTGAACAAGGCGGCGAAGATCGCGCCGGAATAGTCGCTGCCGTTGCGGCCCAGCGTGGTGATGCGATCCTGGCGGTCACGTGCCACGAAACCGGTGGCCACCACCCGCGCCTGCGGGTGCTGCAGCCGCCAGTTGGCCAGCCGGTCGGCGCTGGCTTCCCAGTCCACGTCCACGCCCAGTTCGCCGTGACCGACCACCAGCACGTCGCGCGCATCCAGCACCGCGCAGTCCTCGCCCAGCGCCCGCAGGTGGCTGCCCAGCAACTGCGCGGAAAACACTTCGCCCAGGCCCTGCACGCGGTCCAGCACCTCGCGCGGCAGTTCGCCGATCACCGCCAGCGCGGCCAGCACGTCGGCCAACTGGTCAAAGCGCGCGTCGATCCACTCCACCGTCTCGCCCACCTGCTCGCCCAGCAGCGCCACGGCCGCGCCGCGGTGCCGCGCACGCACCGCATGCCAGGCATCGCGCCAGCCCGCGTCGCCGCGCGCGGCCAACTGGGCCAGTTCGATCAGCGCATCGGTCACGCCCTTCATGGCCGACACCACGGTGACCTGCAGTGCTTCGGGGCGGGCCAGCAGCAGACCCGCTACGTGGCGATAGCGCTCGGCATCGGCCACCGACGTGCCGCCGAACTTGTGCACGACAGTGGAAGGCGCGGCCAGATCGAGATGGGCAGCGGAATGGGCGGGGGCGTTGGCGGACATGCAGACCTCATTGGGAGGCCCCGTCGCATGCAGGTGTCGAGTTTCCCCGCCACCTGGATGGTGCGGGGCCGTGGTTTTCGGGAGTTACACGAAGACGACGGGCCGCACCAGGGCAGTGGTGACGGTGGTGGTGGTAATGGTGGTAATGGCGACCGGCGCAGTCGAGCGGCCCGCAGTAGCGGGGGCGATCAGGCTGGCAAGGGCGGCATCGAGGACCATGGCGCACAGAAAACACCGTGCGCCGGGGCGCTGTCAAGTGTTGCAGCGCAAAATATTCCTGCGGCGATCATCTGCCAACGTGCCGTCATTTGGTTGCATCTGTGACGAAGCGGCGATCAGGGCGCACACAGCGCGCAATCAGCCGGCATGTTCGGCGATCGCGCGCGGCGCACGGTGTGCGTGCGCGCACAGCAGCACCCCGGCCACCAGGCAGACGATGGCCAGCGCCTCCAGCAGGGTCGGCCAGCGCCATTGCCAGGCGAACGCGTACAGCAGCGCGAACAGCGTTTCGAACACAATCATCTGCCCGGTCAGGGTGAGCGGCAGCAGGCGGCTGGCGCGGTTCCAGAAGGCATTGCCGATCAGCGAGGCAAACACCGCCACGCCGGCACTGATGCTCCAGAACAACGTCCACTGTGCCGGGCTGTGCGCCGCGCTCTGGCCGGTGAACGCCATCGGCACAAGCAACAGGGCCAGGCCGCCGGTGGTCACGCCGGTCAGCATGGACCAGTCATGGCTGGAAAGATCGGGCCGCCGCGCCAGCCAGCGGCTGTTACCCACCGAATACACCGCCCAGGAGAACAGCGCACCAAACGCACACACCAGGCCCAGCACGCGCTGCCGCCACGGCGTGGCCAGGTGTTCGGACATCAGCGCCTCCCAGCCCACCAGGGTAACCCCGAGCACGCACAGCCCCAGCGCTGGCAACAACTGTTTCAACGGCACCGCACCCTGCTCACGCACACCCACCAGGGTCACCACCACTGGAATCAGCCCGACGATGAGCGAGGCCGCCGCACCACCGGCCCACTGCACGGCGGTAGCCAGCAGCAGGAAGTACACCAGGTTGCCGGCCAGGCTGAGCCAGAGCAGGCCCCGCCATTCGGCGCGGCCCAGTTTCGGTGCCAGCCGCTTCCAGCGCGGCAGCAGCAGCACCAGGGCAATCAGGCCGTAGACCAGATAGCGCCCGGCCGACAGCTGCAGCGCGTTGAACGTACCCAGCACGGCGGGGGCGAGGAAGACCACGCCCCACAGCGCGCCGGCGGCAACGCCATTGGCGATGCCCAGGGCCATCGGGTTGTTGCGCATGAACACATCGTCGGGGGAAGGACAGGCCGCGCAGTGTAGGCGCCGCCGCCGCGCGCGTCTTGACCGAGGCTACTGCCCCAGCCCGTCGCGGCGGCACTTGCCCCGCCCGCCGGCGGTTGCCCCCGCTTCTCGTAGCGTCGAGCTTGCTCGACGGCTGTTGCCCCCGCTCGTCGTAGCGTCGAGCTTGCTCGACGGCGTTCCAGCAAGAGCCGTCGAGCAAGCTCGACGCTACCAAAGCCGTTCGCCGCCCGAGTCCGGTCGTTCCGCCACAAGGCCATGCCGCCCGAGTCAGGGCAATTCGCCGCAGCCCCACCCCACCCGTGTCATGGCGTATCGCCGCGGCCCAACGCCGCCCGTGTCATGGCGTTTCACAGCAAGTGTCAGGGCACCTCACCGCGCCGCCACGCGGCCGGGGTCATCCCGGTTTCCCGGCGCAGCGCACGGGTCAGCGCGCTCTGCTCCGAATAACCGGCGGCCAGCGCGATCTGGCTGATCGGCGCGGTACTGGTCAACAGCTGGTGCTTGGCCCAGCGCAACCGGTTGGCACTCAACCAGGCCTGCGGGCTGACCCCGAATTCCCCCAGGAACAGCGCATGCAGGCGGCTTTCACTCACCCCGACAAACCCCGCCATGCGCGCCACCGGCCAGTGCTGGCCCGGTTCGCGCTGCACCGCCGCGCACAGGCCCTGCAACCGAGCACCACTGCCGGCCGGGGCGAAGGCATGCAACAGGTCCGGCAGCAGTTCCGGCACCGTCTGCCCCGCCTGCACATGGGCCAGCCGCTGGCGCAGGCGCTGCGGCAGGTGCAGCCAGCGTTGCCGGCACAGGTGCTCCTGGGTGGCATCGTCCAGTACACCCGGGCCGCAATCGACGATCACGAAACCGTTCGGGCCCTGCGCCATCTGGTCATGCGCCTCGCCAGCGGCCACGAAGGCACCCTGCAGCAGGTCCAGCCGGCCGCCGTGCCCTTCCATCTCGAACTGCAGTTCGCCCTGCAGCGGCAGCACCCACTGCGCGTAGTCGTGCCGGTCCAGGCCGGTGGCCTGGCCGTAGTGCCGCAGGTGGAAGATCGCGCCCATCGGCGCAGTGTGCGCGTGCCGCCGGGCGGCTGCAATGCTGTCATCGGCCCGTGCTAAGGTCGGCGCCATCCACACACACCGGGATCGCACGATGAAGGAACGTCTGCTGCCGATCGCCCTGGCGCTGCTTCTGGCCAGCCAGCCGCTGTCTTCCCTGCGCGCGCAGGACGCGCGTACGCCGCCCGCGCCGCACTGCGTGGATGCCCGCAGCGTGCAGCAGGTCGAACAGGATGCCGCCGGGTCCATCGCCGTGCGCGATGGCCGCGACCGCGCCTTCCGCATCGACTTCAGCGCTGCCTGCCCCGGCGTGAACCAGGCCGAAGCACTGCGTCTGGAAGCGCCGCAGGGCTGGGCCTGCGGCACACCGGGCGAACAGGTGGTGGTCGATGGCCGCCGTTGCGCAGTAAGCGCAGTCACGCCCATCGACAACCGTACCTTCGCCCTCACCGCGCGCGAAAGCAGCCGCCAGTTCGCCGATACCCTGCCTACGGTCACGGTGACGGCCAAGGGCGGACCGCAGCGCGCCGATGATCGCGGCCGACACACCTTCCAGACCTCATCGGCCGTCTGCTTTGCCACCCGCCACGTGCGTGGCTGGAGCGAAACCCCCGAAGGCGTGGTGGTGGAAACCAACCCGCGCCGCAACGGTGGCCACCGCTATTACACGGTTGAACTGGCTAGCAGCTGCTCGATCCTGGCCGGCGCCACCGAGGTCGATTTCCAGTCCGGGTTCCAGAACGGGCTGATCTGCGGCAACCCGCGCGATCGCATCGTGCTGCAGCCGTCGGGCATCGAGAACGATGCCCGCTCCTACGGCCCGCGCTTCGCACGCCCGGGCTGCGACATCCTGGCCGTCTACCCGAGCGACAGCAAAGGCCCCGCCGCGCCCTAGCCGTCGGTACCCAGGAACGCGAATGGCTTGCTGGGCTGGAAATGGGACAGCGCATCACCGGCGAAGGTGTTGCGCTGGTCCGGGCCCAGGTCCAGCTTCAGCACTGGCCCGGCGAAGTCGATCTTGTTCAGGTCCACCCAGAACGTATTGGGCGTGAGCGCCGACTCGAAGAAATACAGGCGCCGCTTGTGGTCGGCCACCGTGCGCCAGCGGGTGGACGAAATGTTGGGCTCGCCCGGCGTGGTGATGCCGTAGGGCACCGATGCATTGCGGATCACGCTGAACACACTGGCCAGCGCCACCACCGGGTCTTCTGCCTTGGGAATGGCATTGATGTAGAACGAGGCACGCGCGAAGCGGTCGGCCGAACGATTGGTTCCGGGCAGCATCACGGTGCCGCCGATCTGCTTCCAGTACGCGTTCAGAGCCAGCTGCTCATCGAAGATGGGTGAGTTGGTCATCACCTGGTAGCGGCGGTCGTGGTGGATCACCTGGCGTCCGCCGATGTACTCGACGATGGCGCTGTCACCGCTGGCATCGGACAGGGACAGGTGCAACGTGGCCTGGCGATCTTCGCCGGGCACCTTGTCGGTCACGATGGAATACGGCTCGCGCTCCAGCGCGGCCACTGCTTCCTGCACGGTCGCAAAGTTGTCCAGCACGTACTGTGCCCACAGCGAAATGGCCAGGCCCGGCTTGTTGCTGCGGCTCTTGGGGTATTCCGATTCCACCAGCCACAGCAGGTTGGCCACCAGGCCCTTTTCGTTCATGCCGTCGGTGGTGGACACGTCGTAGCCGGTCGCCACCACGCTGCCGTAGCGCGCCTTCCAGGCAATCGACTTCGGCCCGGCCTGGCCATTGCGTTCAATCCCCCGTGGCAGCACGTACAGGTTGGTGGCCACATCCACCTTCCAGTCCATGGAGCGCGCGGTGATCACATCACCGTTGTCGCCCAGGTACACCGCGCGCGTACACGCCAGTGCCGGTGAAACCGCCGCTGCCAGCGCCATTGCCAGCATCGCCCTGCCCTGCCACTTCATGCGCGCCATGTCGTGCTCCATTCCCCGGGGATCAGCCGATGAAAGCGCGGCGCTTGTGACCTGCGGGTGAAGTGGTGCGCCCGGGACCGGTGTTACAGCGACGGCTGCACAATCTGCGCCAGCAGATCGATGGCGGTCGGGCCGCCGGCATCCCCTGCCAGCGTGCGCGCGAAACCGGACCAGTCACCGGCGGCCAACTGCCGCAGCAGCGAAGCCTCGACCGGCAGCACGCGCATCGACCAATAGGGAAACTGCCGCTGGCCCAGATGCCCGCGCGCCAGCTCCATCAGATCGTGGTGACTGCCCGCGCGCAGGATGCGTTCGTACACCGAATCGATGCCATCGGGCGGACCTTCGATGTACTGCAGGAAGCGTTGGCCATCGTTGAGCAGCACGCCGGTGACGCCCGCCATCTTGTTGAAGCGTGCCGCGTCGTCCACCAGCGCGTGCATGCGTTCAACCGGAAGATCTGCCTTTGCCTGGCTGACATAGGCGATGGCGCACAGTGGCATGGGGCGTCCTTGACCAGAGAGACACCCACCGTAGCAGTTGCGGACGGATGCGTCTCAATCGCCGCCGGAACTTGCTGAAGAATTCAGGAAGCGGCGATGGCGCGTCCATCCACGCGACGCGGCAGAATCGCTTCGAACACCACCTGCCCTGCCTCGTTGCGTGCGGTCAATCGTCCGTGATGCGCGCGCACGAACTGGTCGGCGATGTACAAGCCCAGCCCCAGGCCCTTGCTGGGGTGGAAGCTGGCCTTGAAAGGTTCGAACAGTCGCGGCAGCAGCGCCGCATCGATCTGGCCGGCATTGCGCACACGCAGGGTGACCGTATGCGCATCGCGGCCATCGACCTGCACCTGCACCGCCGAATCACCGCCATGGGTCAGCGCGTTGCCGACCAGGTTCGCGGCAATCTGGCCCAGCCGATCCAGGTCGCCCTGCAGACCGCTGTCGCCATCCTGTTCGAACTGCAGCCGGGCGCTGCCATGCGCGCTGCCGGCCTCGGCCAACACCGCACGGGTCACCTCGGCCAGGTCACACGCCGCCGCATCCATGCGCAGGCCGCCGGTGCGGATGCGCGAGAAGTCCAGCAGCTGTTCCACCATGCGCGCCATGCGCACCGTACTGGCCTCCAGGTGCTTGAGCGTCTGCTGCGCCGACGCGTTGTCGGCCGGCAGCTCCAGGCTCAGCTTGTCGGCGCACAGCAGGATGGCCGACAACGGCGTGCGCAGGTCGTGGGTCAACACCGCGGCCATGGTCTCGTTGAGCTTCAGCGCCCGCTCCAGCGCCTCGTTGCGGGCCTTCAGCAACTGGCGTTGCTGGTAGAGCTCGATGAACACGCTCACCTTGCTCAGGATCACCTGCGGCGCCACAGGCTTGTGCAGGAAATCCACCGCGCCGCTTTCATAGCCCTTGAACGCGCGCACCGGGTCGTCGGGCGAGGCGGTCAGGAAGATGATCGGCACATCGCGGCTGCGCTGCGAACCGCGCATCAGCTCGGCCAGGGTGAAGCCGTCGATCTCGGGCATGTGCACATCCAGCAGCGCCAGCGCCACTTCATGCTCCAGCAGCAGCTCCAGCGCCTGTGCGCCGGAACCGGCCAGCAGCAGGTTCACCCCGTCGCGGCGCAGCAGCGCCTGCATGGCCACCAGGTTCTGCGGCACGTCATCGACGATCAGCAGGTTGACCGGGGACTGCGTCGGGGCAGGCTCAGGCGGCAGCAGGTTCATGCGAAAACTTCCTTCAGGCGACAGCACAATGTTTCAAGGGACAGCACGGCGTCAGCGCCGGCGTGCTGCAGGGCGGAGGCCGGCATCATCGATGCTTCGGCCTCCTCGGGGCATTGCAGCCAGGCGCGGCCACCGGCACTGCGCACTGCGGCCACGCCTTCGCTGCCATCACTGCTGGCCCCGGTCAGCAGTACCGCCAGCACACCCGCACCGAACACCGCCGCGGCGGATTCGAACAGCGGATCGATGGCCGGCCGCGAAAACAGCACCGGCTCATCCATCGACAGCGCCACCGCCTGGGTGTCTTCCACCAGCAGGTGGTAGTCCGGCGGCGCGAAGGTCACCGTACCCGGCTGCAGCGGCTGCTTGTCCTCGGCCTCGCGCAGGGCCACCACGCAGTACGGCGCCAGCACTTCGGCAATGCGGCTGCTGCGGTCACGCGGCAGATGCAGCACCACCAGCACCGGCACCGGCAGGCTGGCCGGCAGCGCGCCCAGCAGCTGCTGCAACGCTGCCACGCCACCCGCCGAAGCGCCCACCACCACCAGCGCCGGACGCTGATCGGCCATCAGGCCACCTTCCGGTACAGGCGGTGCTCGCGCGAGCAGACTTCGAACGCGCCATGGTGGATGCCAAACTGCAGTGATTCCTTGCTGCCCAGGCCCAGGAAGCCCCGGTGCACCAGCGCTTCGCGGAACAGCCCGACCGCACGGTCCTGCAGATCGCGGTTGAAATAGATCAGCACGTTGCGGCAGGACACCAGATGCACTTCGGAAAACACCGTGTCGGTGGCCAGACTGTGGTCGGCAAACACCACGTTGCGGCGCAGCTGGCGATCAAACACCGCGCCATCGTAGGCGGTGGCGTAGTAATCAGACAGTGAACCGGTGCCACCGGCGGCCAGGTAGTTGCGACTGAACTGCGCCAGGCGGTCGATGCCATAGGCACCGGCCTCGGCGGTGGCCAGTGCCTCCGGGTTGATATCGGTGGCGTAGACGATGCTGCGATCGAGCAGGCCTTCCTCGTGCAGCAGGATCGCCAGCGACCACACTTCCTCGCCCGTGCTGCAGCCGGCCACCCACAGCTTCACCGACGGCCAGGTGCGCAGCACCGGCACCACCTGCTCGCGCAGTTCGCGGAAATAGGCCGGGTCACGGAACATTTCCGAGACCTGCACGGTGAAGAACTGCATGGCCTGGGCGAACAGCTCCGGCTCGTGCAGCAGGCGGTGCTGCAGGTCCACCAGGCGCTCGCACTCATAGCGCTGCATGGCCTGGCGCACCCGCCGCCGCAGCGACGAAATGGCGTAGCTGCGGAAGTCGTAGTGGTAGCGCTGGTACAACGCTTCCAGCAGCACCTTCAGTTCCAGGTCGAACAGCGCCTGTTCGTTCATTGCCGCGAGCACCACACACGGCACAGCGACACCAGCTTGTCCACGTCGATGGGCTTGGCGATGTAATCATTCGCGCCGGCCTGCAGGCAGCGCTCGCGATCATCGGGCATGGCCTTGGCGGTCAGCGCGATGATCGGCAGGTCCTGCAGGTGCCGCTGCGCACGGATTTCGCGCATGGCGGTCAGGCCATCCTTCTCCGGCATCATGATGTCCATCAGCACCAGATCGACCTCGCGCTGGGCCAGGCGGTCCACCGCTTCCTGGCCGTTGCGCGCGATTTCCAGGCTCACACCCAGCGGCTCCAGCACGCTGGACAGGGCGAAGATGTTGCGCACATCGTCTTCGGCCAGCAGCACGGTGCGCCCGTCCAGCACGGTGTCACGGCGGCGTGCCTCGCGCAGCAGGCGCTGCTGGTCGCTGGGCAGGCTGGCTTCCACGCTGTGCAGGAACAGGGTCACTTCATCCAGCAGGCGCTCGGGCGAACGCGCGCCCTTGATGATGATGCTCTTGGAATAGCGGCGCAGGCGCTGTTCGTCTTCGCGGCTGAGCGCGCGGCCGGTGTAGACGATCACCGGCGGGAAGCCGACGTCATCGTTGCCGGCCATGTGTTCCAGCAGGTCGTAGCCGCTGCCGTCGGGCAGGGCCAGGTCCATCACCATGCAATCGAAGGTGACCGTGCTCAGCTGCTGCAGCGCCTCGGCCTGGGTGCCCACGGCCACAATCTGCAGCTGGTCCCGGCCCAGCAGCAGTTCCAGGTTGTGGCGCAGGTCGCTGTCGTCTTCCACGATCAGCAGGCGGCGCACATCGCGCTGGCTGGTCTGTTCCAGCTGCTCGATGGCGGCCACCAGGCGTTCGCGGGTGGTCGGCTTGATCGCAAACCCGATCGCGCCCAGCTCGCGCGCTACCTGGCTGCGATCCATCGCCGACACGACATGCACCGGGATATGGCGGGTGTCGGGATTGCGCTTCAGTCGTTCCAGCACGCTCAGGCCGGATACATCGGGCAGGCCGATGTCCAGCAGGATGCCATTGGGGCGCAGCTCGACGGCCAGTGCCAGCGCTTCTTCGGCCGTGGTGGCCACCACGCAGTCGAAGTCCAGTTCGTGGGCCAGCACCACCAGCGCTTCGGCGAAGGTGGCATCGTCTTCCACGGCCAGGATCAGGCGGCCGCCATGGCGGCGGTGGCCACGATCATCGGCCACGGTGCGCACCGGCGCGGCAGCGCCATGGGCAACCCCCAGCTGCGGCGCGGGCGCCTGCACCGCGGCCGGCGCTGCAGCAATGGGGGCAACTTCAGCCGGCGCGTGCGGTACCGATTCGGCCACGGCCGGGGCGCCCTGCAGCGGCAGCTCCAGGATGAAGCAGCTGCCGCGCCCGGGTTCGCTGTCCACCTGGATATCGCCGCCCATGCGTTCGGCCAGGTCTCGCGAGATCGACAGGCCCAGGCCGGTGCCACCGTAGCGGCGGCGGGTGCTGCCATCGGCCTGGCGGAAGGCCTCGAAGATGGCCTGCAGCTGGTCGCGGGCAATGCCGATGCCACTGTCGGCCACTTCGAAACGCACCCGGCCATTGCCGCCGGCGCGCACATGCAGGCTGACCTTGCCGTGCTCGGTGAACTTCAGCGCATTGGCCAGCAGATTCTTCAGGATCTGCTGCAGGCGCTGGCTGTCGGCCACCAGCTGGGTCGGTGCCAGCGCATCGGCTTCGATCTGCAGGGCCAAGCCCTTCTGCCGCGCCATCGGTTCGAAGGTTTCGCGCAGGCGCTGCAGCACGCTGTCCACCACCACCACTTCGTCGGCCAGTTCGACATGGCCGGCTTCGATGCGCGACAGATCCAGGATGTCGTTGATCAGCGCCAGCAGATCGTTGTTGGACGACAGGATGGCGCGCGCGTACTTCACCTGCTCCTCGGTCAGCGTGCCGTCCTTGTTGTCGGCCAGCAGCTTGGCCAGGATCAGCGAGCTGTTCAGCGGCGTGCGCAGCTCGTGCGACATGTTGGCCAGGAATTCGGACTTGTAGCGCGAAGTGGCGGCCAGCTCGTTGCTGTTGCGCACCAGCTGCCCCTGCGCGACCAGCAGCGCCTGCTTCTGCGCTTCCAGTTCGTGGGTGCGCTCTTCCAGCTGCACGTTGCTCTGTTCCAGCTCGGCCTGCTGCTGCTCCAGGTGGCCCTGCGACTGCATCAGGCTGCGGCTCTGCTCTTCCAGCTCTTCGTTGGCCACGCGCAGTTCTTCCTGCTGCGCCTGCAGTTCCTCGCCCTGGCGCTGCGATTCCTCCAGCAGCACCACCAGCTGTGCACGCAGCAGCGAGGCGCGCAGTGCCATGCCGATGGTTTCGCCACAGCGCTGCAGCAGCTCGGTATCCAGCGCGGCCTGCTGGCCCGGGCTGGCGCGGCCCAGTTCGATCACGCCCACCAGGCTGCCATCGCTGCTGATCGGCGCCAGGATGCGCTCGCGCACGGCAATGCGGCCCAGGCTGGACTGCAGCTCCAGCGCCTGCGCATCGCCACCACTGAGGTGCAGCACCCGGCCATCGCGGGCCACCTGGCCGAGCAGGCCTTCCTGCAGCCCCACGGCGCTGGCAATGCCGGTGGGCAGTGCAACCCCGCCGGTCAACAGCAGGCGGCCGCCTTCAAGGCGGTACAGCGCGCCCACCTGGGCCTGCAGCTGCACGGCCAGGCTGGACATGGCGGCCTCGGCGATCTGTTCCGGGCCCAGGTCCCCGCGCAGGCTCAGGGCCACTGCATTCTCGGCTTCCTGCAGCCACAGCGCGCGCATGGCCTGGCGCCGGGCCTCGATGGCGCGCGACACGATCAGCGCGATCATCAGGAAGGCCACACCGCCAATGCTGCGGTTCACGAACGAAAATGCCGAGTTGCTGCTGGCCGGCGCCACGTTGTAGCCGATGGCCAGCAGCCCGCAGGCGATCACCGCCACCATGAACGGCACCCGCGCACTGCGCTGGAACACGGTCACGCCCACGGCCATGAAGTAGGCCAGCCAGACCGCGTAGCCCAGCGGCACCACCAGTTCCAGGGCGGCAGTTGCCGCAAGCAGCACGGCGGAAGCCGTCCAGACCCAGCGGTCACGCGTGGTTGCACCAGGACGCATGCAGGTGGTTTCCAGTCGGCAAAAGGGGGATGAGGATACCCCGTGTCGCATTCAGCCGCATACGACGAATGGCACACGCCGCGCCTGCACATATCCTTCACGCTGCGCTGCCTAGGGTCTGCGCCCTTACAGGGGCTTTTTCTATTGACGTGGTCGCTGCCGCATTCACGGATTCCGCACTGACGGATCCCTCACGACAATTGCGATTGCTGATTGACAGCGTGCATGACCATGCGCTGTACCTGCTCGATCCCGATGGCATCATCTGCAGCTGGAACCCGGGCGCGCAGCGCATCAAGGGGTTCCTGGCCGAGGAAGTGGTGGGCACCCATTTCGGCCGCTTCTACCTGGCCAAGGACCGCGACGCCGGTGAACCGCAGCGCCTGCTGCAGCTGGCCGCACGCGATGGGCACCATGCCAGCGAGGGCTGGCGGCTGCGCAGGGACGGTTCTTCGTTCCGCGCCAGCATCGTGATCGAACCGGTGGTCGAACAGGGCCAGCTGCTGGGCTTCGTCAAGATCACCCGCGACATCACCGAAAGCTGGCAGGCACAGCGCCTGCTGCGCGATGCCCAGCGCGCGCTGCGCCAGACCCAGCAGTTCGAGACCGTGGGCCGGCTCAGCCGCGGTTTGTCGCATGAATTCAACAACCTGCTGACCACCATCGGCAACGCCATCGACCTGGTCTCGCTGCGCGTCGGCCAGGACCCACGCGCGCAGGAGCTGCTGGCCAGCGCCCAGGCGGCCACCGACCGTGGTGCCCGGCTGACCCGCCAGCTGCTGGCGTTCAGTTCCGGGCAGACGCTGGTGCGCGACCGGGTGGACATCAATGCCTTGATCGGCGGTCAATTGGACGCCCTGCAGCGCAGCTGCCCGCCCGGCATCGGCCTGGACACCTCGATGACCCTGGACCTGCCGCCGGTGTGCCTGGACCGGGCGCAGCTGGAAACCGCGCTGGCCAACCTGGTGGCCAACGCCGCCGAAGCCACCCCGCCCGGGGGCCGGGTGCGGGTGGCCACCGCGCTGGAACGGCGCCTGGACCCCGATGCCGACGGGCACGTGGAGCGCGCATACGTTACCCTGCGTGTCCACGACGAGGGCCATGGCATGGCGCCGGAGATCGCCGAGCGCGCCAGCGAGCCCTTCTTCACCACCAAGGACATTGGCAAAGGCAGCGGCCTGGGCCTGAGCCAGGTGTTCGGTTTCACCACCCAGAGCGGCGGTTTCGTCGACGTGGCCACCACCCCCGGTGTTGGCACGACAGTCAGCCTGCTGCTTCCTGCAATAGAGGACTCCACCCATGACCGATGACCCGATCCGCGTATTGATGGTGGAGGACCAGACCGATCTGCGCGAAATGATCGGCCTGGCCCTGCGCGATTTCGGCATCGACGTGGAAACCACGGCCGACGGTCACGAAGCGGTGGCGTTGCTGCAGAGCGGCACCCGCTTCGACGTGGTGTTCAGCGATATCAGCATGCCCAACGGCATGTCGGGCATTGAACTGAGCGAGCACGTGGCCCGCGACCAGCCGCACGCGCGCATGATCCTGTCCTCCGGCTACGCGCGCTCGCAGCTGCCGCCGCTGCCCGACCAGGTCGAATTCCTGCCCAAGCCCTACCGCCTGCGCCAGCTGGTCGAACTGCTGCAGCAGCACTGATCCCGCACCGCCCCGGTAGAGTCGAGCTCGCTCGACTGCTCCTGCCCCTTGCCTTTCGTAGAGTCGAGCTTGCTCGACTGCTCCTGCCCCTTGCCTTTCGTAGAGTCGAGCTTGCTCGACTGCTCCTGCACCTTGCCTTTCGTAGAGTCGAGCTTGCTCGACTGCTCCTGCCCCTTGCCTTTCGTAGAGTCGAGCTTGCTCGACTGCTCCTGCCCCATCCGTCGAGCAAGCTCGACGCTACAAAAGCGCCTCGCGTGGCTCCGGGGTGCGGCCGACAATCCGGGCAACCTCCGTCGAGCAAGCTCGACGCTACGCCGCGCCGGCAAACGTCTCGTGATTGAGGTCCACCCACCCCGTCCACATCAGCTGTATGCCAATGCACAGCAGCACGAACGCCACCAGCTGCTGCATCACCACCGCACCAGTCGGGCCCAGCCGCGTAACCAGAAAAATGGAATTGCGCAGGATCAGATAGATCACGCCCACCACAAGCAGCGCCCCACCCACCGCCACGATCACACCCGACAGCAGGTGCAGCGGCGTCACCGATTCCACGTGCGTGCCCAGGGTGATGCACGCGGCAATGGTTCCCGGCCCGGTGGTCAACGGGAACGTCAGCGGAAAGAAACTCTTGCCTTCCAGTTGCGCATCGGCAATCGCCTCGGCCTGCTCCTGCGCCGGGCTGGGCGGGTCGTCAGTACGCGCACCCAGCATGCGCCAACCGGCGGCAGCCACCAGCAAGCCGCCACCGATACGCACCACCGGCAGGGAAATGCCGAACAACGACAGCACATAGGTGCCGACCAGCATCGCCAGCACGATCACCACGAAACTGTTCACCGCAATCTGCCGCGCCAGCTTCTTGGCCATGGCGCGGCGGTTGCCCACCGTGGAAACGAAGATCGACGCCGTGCTGAGCGGATTGATGATCGGCAGCAGGGTGACCGGCACCAGGATCAGTTCACCGGCCAGGGTCACAAGCAGGGTGGGCAACTGCACGGGCGCCTCCGTGGGGCTGGGCGGTTACCAGCGCAGGAACAGCGTGACGCCGAAGATGATCAGCACCACGACCAGCACCAGCCACAGGCCGTGGCGCTGTCTCCAGGTGGGCTTGGGCGTACCGGGGGTATTCATGGCGGAAATCCTTGCGTGGAAGGGATGACCGCAGCGTGCTGGACGCCGTGTGCAGTGGGCGTGGAGACGGGTCAGGCGCTTCAGGTTCGGGCGCAGCGGCCGCTAACCGGGTGAGTACGGACAGGCGACGCGACACCAAGGAGTTGAGATGACGTTGAGCAGAAGGGACGTCGGCGTTGCCCGGCCCAACTCAAGCCCCAGTCGGCAGGCTACACCACAACCATTCGCACGGGCATGGCGCAATTCCTTGGCAGTGCTGGCGTTGGCAGTGGCGCTAATGTGCTGCGTCGCCGCTCTTGTTGAAGTGTTCTTCCCGTTCAACAGCGCCCTCACCTATTGGGTCGCCGGCTACATCATAGGCTTTGTTTTCTGCTTGGGTGCCCACGAAATCATTGCCTGGGTAACTGGCCAGACGTCAGAGACCTGCCGCTATCTGCAGGCCATCGATCTGACGCATCGCATCCAGATCACACAGCCCCCATCGAAGTCAGGCCTGCTGGCAAACAAGCCAATGGTGGTGGTCGCCAAAGCAATGGTCTGGATGATGTTCATCGCCATAGTGGGTGCCACATCGGCGGGATTGATGTTCCAGCTCAACATTACCGCCACGCCCGAACTGACCCTCGCAATGATTATTGGAGCAGCGGTGGCCGGCGAGATCGTCCTGCCCAGTCTGGCCGGTACTCAAGCGGAACGGATCATACGGCTCACACGGCAATCCGCACGCTGCCAGAGACAGCGCGCATCCGCTCCCGAATCCGGGCCAGCTGCGTCGCCACGACCGAGAGCAGCGCAAGGGGTTGTCTGCGATCACACCTTCCCGTTCACCTTGCCGCCACAAGGTAAGTGACGCAGCCGCCCCCTCGCTGGAATGCTGAAAGCACGCTGGCTCCCCCTGTTCCACGCCTTCATTCGCCCCATCCCCCTGGCATGGTCACCGTCAGCGCCGACCACGGTGCCAGCATCGCATTGGCCCGGATGGCGGCTAGCCTCCCACTGGATGTCGGCCCGCTATCGCCCCCATCGTGAAGGCGTACCCCGCATTCTCCAACATCCCCCGAAGCCGTATCTCTGCACGCCGTGGCATTTGAAGACCGCGCGACGCGTACAGCGCGTAGACGACGTGACCGTCCGGACCCTGCTCCCTGCGCACGCTGCAATTATTGGTCTCAGAAGCATCAGACCAGATAGCCTTCAGCTTCCCTGGACCTATTGACTGACCGTTCTTCAAACGGAAGCTGAGCCAACGCACGTTCACAGGGTCGTACTTCTCTAGGTCAGCCATTGCGCACCTTCAATGCGGCGACAGAGATCCTGCAGGACGCCCGGATCCAGCCGTGGGTGCTCATCGGCACAGGACATCGGCAAGTCGATGCGGGTTGATCGCCGCACCAACGCCGGAGGCTTGCTGGACAAGTCGATCCACCAACCCTCGGGAAGCCGAAGGCCCAGTCCATTTCTGTCATAGATGTTGATGAAGAGCGGCATACCCGTATCTGAACCCCGTCGACTGCTCAGCCAGGGCGGCCACGAATGACACGGGAGGCGCATAGAAGCACTTGCGCCTCGTCCTGCTGCACTTTCAGGAAAGAATCAAGCCAACGAATTGCGGCCCCATGATTCTCAATTACTCTTCCCAGCTCATCGGTGAGGCAGCGCGCACACTCCATTCCGCCTGGACTGGGGCAACGACAGGTGCTACACGAACCCATTGTGGTCGTACTGGATGGCCTGGACTGATACATGATCTTGGCCATAAGGCTCACCGTCTGCTCGTGAAGGGCCATGTTTCCTGCTTCCGGCTGATGAGCAGAAAGCCGCGTGGTGTACGGCTTCTTGCCGCGTTTCAATGGCGAGCGTTCTGCTGCCCGCCCTGTTTATCTTTGACGTCTCCCTGTTGCCCACCTTCCTGGCTGCTTTGCTGCTGCTTCTGGGGATCCTTCCCTTCCTTTCCATCGGAACCGCCGCCGAGTCCTTCACCATCTGCTTGGCCCTGCCCCTGCTGGGCAGCGCGCTCCACCTCGCCACCTTCAGCGGGGCGACTGCCTTGACTTTGCTTGACGTTGGTCATTATTTACTCCAGCACGGCCCAATGCCGCCCATCTACAGTCCTCCTTGGCGTGTTGGGCCAGCGTGTAGCGGCAGCCCCTTTATGAACAAGGGCGCAAACAGCACAACAACCGAGCGAGTAGAGTCCAAGCTCCTGAAGGAGAGCTGCCATGGAAAGCCGTAGAGACAAAGACTATGTCGACATCAGCCGAGAACTAAGCCACTGGGAACTCGCCTTCAATGCCGGCGCGCTCCCTGCGCTCAATTTTCGCCACGAAGTCGCGCCGATTGTTCGGTTGGCCTGCGACATCTACATCAGGAACCCGCACGGCTCCAGACCCGCGTGGCTGCTCGACCTCAGGGAGCGCCTGCAACACCGGCCCAGCCTTCGAGGAGATCCTGGTGCGGAAGAGATTGCCGAAGGCTGCTGGAAACTGATCTCGGTGTCACCGCTGTAGGTACGGAAGGCTACAGCCGGCGGGCTGTTCGCCCTCCAAGACATTCACCCAGGTCCGCACTCTGGCCAACGTTCGGCCTCGTTGGTATCCGGCGCGGCGTGCTTGCCTCGATAACATGGATTCGCAGCCTGCCAGCGCGGTCTTTATGATGCGTTCACGCCTACGTGAGACACTGCGGACTCTTGGCTCTTCTCCGGTACGACGACCTTCGTGCCCGTGTCCAGCCCCATACCGGCTAGACACATGCCCGCCTTCGGCTCTTTCCGTATCATCCGGATCCGCTCAACATTGCGGAACAATCCAAACTTGGATGGTATTGAAGCCATCTTCTGCAAATGCTCGGCCTGCGATCACGTGGATCGCCTGTCGGAAGGCCACGGCTTCGCTCGGGGCGCCACCGGCATAGATCTGATCTGCCCCGCCTGCGGCGCTATGGGTGTTGTTCCCATGGATGTACTTCGGGAAAAATGGGCTGAGCAGGTCCGACGCGACCGCCTTCTTTGGATGACCGGCATCGACCCGGACGACCCGTACAGGCCGTAGATCGGAGATCAGCGCCGCCGAGGGCTTCACAGGCTTGGTGCCAAAAAGCCCCCCCTTGCGACCGGGCAGCAGCCTTCCAAGGTGCTTGCCGACGCGTCTGCATTCAACCAGTCATCCGATCCCAGGCACGATGCCGGATGGCCCCGACGACTCCTTCTTCCCCGTCAACGGGGATGAGCAGGGCCGTAACGGCCGCGTAACAAGGCTTACACTCGCCGACCCAACTCCTCGATGTGTCGCTCGATAGCGGCAAGCGCAAGCTGCATGGCGTCACCTTTGCTGCGAATAGCGCCCTGCTGCGGCACGTTCACCCCTGCACCATCAACAGTGGCCAGGAAATTGAACAGGTCAGCCATTTCGCTGGTCACCGTTATCTGGAAGTGATGGCCATCTATCACGCCATGCAGCGTTCGACGGTAGCCCTCCGTCCTCATGCCCCTTCCCCTGACTTGGACGATGATCGGCCATGAACGTACGTCGTTGATCCGTGGTGACCCCGGCCCGATTCGAACGGGCGACCTTCCCCTTAGGAGGGGGACGCTCTATCCAGCTGAGCTACGGGGCCATGCAGCCGTCAAGTTTACAGGCAAGCCCCCTGCCCTCCAAGCATTCATGTTTCCCCTGCCCGGCCCCCAGCCCGTCCCCCAACTCCCAGCCCGCTGGCGCGCCGCACCATGGGCATCCGGGCGGCTCTGCTACCATCGGCGGTTCAGTCCGCTGCATCCCCCACCTGCCCGCGGCGGCGCCAACAACGTAACGAAATACAGGAGTCTGCATGTCTTCCGAGCTGCTCAAATCCCTTGGCCTGGACGCGATCAACGCCGGCACCTACCTGGGCAACGGGGAATGGTCCAACGCCAATGGCGGTGAGCTGATCACCCCGGTGAACCCGACCACCGGCGAGGCCATCGCGCAGGTGCGCGCCACCACCGAATCCGAATACGAAATCGTCATCGCCCGTGCGCAGGAAGCCTTCAAGGTCTGGCGCACCACCCCGGCCCCGCGCCGTGGCGAGGCCGTGCGCCTGTGCGGCGAAGCGCTGCGCAAGCACAAGGACGCGCTGGGTTCGCTGGTCGCGCTGGAAATGGGCAAGAGCAAGCCCGAAGGCGACGGCGAAGTGCAGGAGATGATCGACATCGCCGATTTCGCCGTGGGCCAGAGCCGCATGCTGTACGGCTACACCATGCATTCCGAGCGCCCCGGCCACCGCATGTACGAGCAGTACCACCCGCTGGGCCTGGTCGGCATCATCTCGGCCTTCAACTTCCCGGTGGCGGTGTGGAGCTGGAACGCCTTCCTGGCCGCCATCTGCGGTGATATCTGCATCTGGAAGCCGTCCAACAAGACCCCGCTGACCGCCATCGCCTCCATGCGCATCTGTAACGAAGCGCTGCGCGAAGCCGGTTTCCCGGACATCTTCTTCCTGGTCAACGACGCCGGCACCGCCCTGTCCGAAACCCTGGTGGACGACCGCCGCGTGCCGCTGATCAGCTTCACCGGCTCCACCCAGGTCGGCCGCACCGTGAATGAAAAGGTGGCCCGCCGCCTCGGCCGCTGCCTGCTGGAACTAGGCGGCAACAACGCCATCATCCTGGACGAAACCGCCGATCTGAAGCTGGCCGTGCCGGGCATCGTGTTCGGTGCGGTCGGTACCGCCGGCCAGCGCTGCACCACCACCCGCCGCCTGATCGTGCACCGCTCGATCTACGCCGATGTGCTGGCCACGCTGGTGAAGGCCTACAAGCAGGTGGAAGGCAAGATCGGCGACCCGACCGATGCCTCCAACCTGATGGGCCCGCTGAACAGCGAAGGCGCCGTGCAGCAGTTCCTGGATGCCATCGCCCAGGCCAAGGCCGCCGGCGGCACCATCGAAACCGGTGGCACCCGCATCGACCGCGCCGGCAACTTCGTGCTGCCTGCCATCGTCTCGGGCCTGAAGAACAGCGACGCGGTGGTGCAGCACGAAACCTTCGCGCCCATCCTGTATGTCATGCCGTACGACAACATCGATGAAGCCATCGACATGCAGAACGGCGTGCCGCAGGGCCTGTCCTCGTCCATCTTCACCGCCAACCTGAAGACCGCCGAGAAGTTCCTGTCGGCCGCCGGCAGCGACTGCGGCATCGCCAACATCAACATCGGCACGTCCGGTGCTGAAATCGGCGGCGCCTTCGGCGGCGAAAAGGACACCGGCGGTGGTCGCGAATCCGGTTCGGATGCGTGGAAGGTCTACATGCGCCGCCAGACCAACACCATCAACTACTCCGATTCGCTGCCGCTGGCCCAGGGCATCAAGTTCGACCTGTGATGGCCAACGCGTTGGCGATGCCTGCGGGTCAGAGCCCCTCCGGGGATCTGACCCCTGCCCAGGGTCGGATCCCCGCAGGGGCTCCGACCCTCGACTTCAGTGGCCGCCGGGTGCTGATCGCCGGCGGCAGCAAGGGCATTGGCCGTGAACTGGCGCTGGCGTTTGCCGGCGCTGGTGCCCAGGTATCGGTCTGCGCGCGTGGCCAGGCCGCCCTGGACGCGCTGCAGGCCGACGCCCAGGCCCGAGGCACACCGCTGCACACCACCTCCGTCGATCTGGCCGATCTGGGCCAGATCGACGCCTGGCTGCACGGCGCCGCCGAGGCACTGGGCGGCATCGACGTGCTGGTGAACAACGCCACCGGCTACGGCATGGCCGACGATGAAGACGGCTGGGCAGCCAGCCTGCAGATCGACCTGATGGCCGCGGTGCGTGCCTCGCGACTGGCCCAACCGTGGCTGCGCGCCTCGACAGATGCGTGCATCCTGAACCTGTCGTCCATTGCCGCGCAGCAACCGCGCCCGGGTGGCGCGCCGTATGCCGCGGCCAAGGCCGCGCTTTCGCACTACACCACCTCGCAGGCCCTTGCGCTGGCCCCGCACCGCATTCGCGTAAATGCCATCGCCCCCGGCTCGATCGAATTCGCCGACGGCCTGTGGGATCGCCGCCGCGTGGAAGACCCCGCGCTGTACCACGGCACCCTGGCGAAGATCCCGTTCGGCCGCTTCGGCCACCCGCAGGAAATCGCCAACGCCGCCCTGTTCCTGTGCTCGCCGCTGGCACGCTGGATCACCGGCCACGTGCTCAACGTCGATGGCGGCCAGGTGTTGATGGGCTGATCTAGGCCCCGGTAGCTGCCAACTTGGTTGGCAGTCCCGCCCCGGGTTGGCGATCCGCGTCGACCAAGGTCGACGCCTACCAGAGCGTTCCCTGCCGCCCTTGGGCTTGGCCACCCGCAGGCACTATCATGTGCACACTGCCAAGGAGGACCCCGATGAGCGTGGCACCCCGACAGACCAGCACCGTGGCCGTGCTCAGCCTGGTGCTGGGCATTGCAGGCTGGACCGTACTGCCGTTCGTGGCCAGCATCGTGGCCATCATCACCGGGCACATGGCCCGCGCCGAAATCCGCCGCCGCCCCACCGATCTGGAAGGCGATGGCCTGGCCCTGACCGGGCTGATCCTGGGCTGGTTGAACGTGGGCATGGTGCTGCTGGGCATCCTGGCCTTCATCGCTTTCTTCGGCGGCCTGGCCTGGCTGGCCGCCATGTCGAACTGACCGCCATGACCGCTTCTGACAGCACCGAACGCTTCAGCAGCCGGGTGGCCGACTACGTGCGCTACCGGCCCGACTACCCCGCCGCCCTGATCGACTGGCTGCATGGCCCGATGGGCGTGCCCACCGCGGCCCTGGTGGCCGACATCGGCGCCGGCACCGGCATTTCCAGCCGCCAGTTCCTGGCCGCCGGCCATCCTCTGGTGGCGGTGGAACCCAATGCCGCCATGCGCGCCGCCGCCGAACAATGGCTGGCGCCGCAGTACCCGCAGTTCCGCGCCGTCGATGGCCGTGCCGAAGCCACCGGCCTGGCTGATGCCAGCGTGGATCTGGTGTCTGCCGCCCAGGCATTCCACTGGTTCGACACCGTGGCCGTGCGCGCCGAGTGGCAGCGCATCCTGCGCCCCGGCGGCCTGGCCCTGGTGTACTGGAACTCGCGCCTGCTCGACGCCAGCCCGTTCCTGGTCGGCTACGAGCAACTGCTGCTGGACTTCGGCACCGACTACACGGCCGTGGCCGAGCGCTACCAGGACGATGCCACCATGCAGGCCTGGTTCGGCCCCGGCCTGCGCGGCTGGGTGCAGTTGCCCAACGTGCAGCACCTGGACCTGGACGCCCTGCGCGGCCGCCTGCTGTCGTCCTCGTATGCGCCGCAGGCCGGGCACCCGCGCCACGATGCCATGCTGGCCGCCTTGCAGGACCTGTTCGCCGCCCACGCCGTGGACGGCCAGGTCGCCTTTGAATATCAAACCCGAGCCTTCCTCGGCACGCTGGACTGAAACCACCGCATGTATTCGCTTGCCCGCCCCTTCCTGTTCTCGCTCGACGCCGAGCGCGCCCACGGCCTCGGCCTGTCCGCCCTGGACCTGGCCTACCGCACCGGCACCACGCCGCTGCTGGCCGCACGCATCGCGCCGATGCCCAGCACGGTGTTCGGGCTGACCTTCCCCAATCCGGTCGGCCTGGCCGCCGGCCTGGACAAGAACGGCGAGCACATCGATGCGCTGTTCGCGCTCGGTTTTGGCTTCGTGGAAATCGGCACCATCACCCCGCGCCCGCAGGAAGGCAATCCGAAGCCGCGCCTGTTCCGCCTGCCCGCCCACAGCGCCATCATCAACCGCATGGGCTTCAACAATGCCGGCGTGGACGCGCTTGTGCGCAACGTGGAACGCGCGCGTGACCGCCGCGGCCTGCTCGGCATCAACATCGGCAAGAACAAGGACACCCCCAACGAACAGGCCGTGGACGATTACATCGCCTGCCTGGACAAGGTGTATCCGCTGGCCGACTACATCACGGTGAACATCTCGTCGCCCAACACCGCCGGGCTGCGCGAGCTGCAGGAAGAAACCGCGCTGCGCCAGCTGGTGGCACAGCTGCGCGACCGCCAGGAAGCGCTGGCCGCGCAGCATGGCCGCCGCGTGCCGATGCTGGTGAAGGTGGCACCGGACCTGAGCGAGCGCGACATCGATGCCGCCGCACGCGTGCTGGGCGAGCTGCAGGTGGACGGGGTGATCGCCACCAACACCACCATCGACCGCAGCCGCGTGGCCGGCGATCCGCTGGCCAACGAGGCTGGCGGCCTGTCCGGTGCGCCGGTGCTGGACCAGTCCACCCTGGTGCTGCGCCGCCTGCGCGCGCGCCTGCCCGAATCCATTCCGCTGGTCGGCGTGGGCGGCATCCTGTCCGGGGCCGATGCGGTGGCCAAGATGGCCGCCGGTGCGTCGCTGGTGCAGTGCTACAGCGGCCTGATCTACAAGGGCCCTGCGCTGGTGGTCGACTGCGTGGAAGCGATCCGTCGCCGCCGCGAGGCGCCCAGCCGTGGCGCGGTGGCACCGCTGTGAGCACCGCCCCCTTGCGCTGGACCCTGACCGAAAACGCGCCGCTGCAGGCGCTGAATACCTTCCATGTGCAGGCCACGGCAGCACAGCTGCTGGAACTGCACGACCCGGCCCTGCTGCCCGACGTGCTGGCCCTGCCCAGCGTTGCCGGCGGCCCGCTGCTGGTGCTGGGCAGCGGCAGCAACGTGCTGATCGCCGACGACCTGCCCGGCACCGTGCTGGTGTTCGGCAACCGCGATATCAGCTTCCTGGAACACCGCGCCGACCACGCGGTCATCCGCGCCGGTGCCGGTGTGCCCTGGCACGGCCTGGTGATGTGGTCGCTGCAGAATGGCCTGTCCGGGCTGGAAAACCTGGCGCTGATTCCCGGCACCGCCGGTGCCGCCCCGATCCAGAACATCGGTGCCTACGGCGCGCAGGTGGGCGAATTCATCCAGGCCGTGGAAGCCTGGGATTGCCAGGACCAGGCGTGGGTGCGGCTGGACAACGAACAGTGCGGCTTCGGCTACCGCGACAGCGTGTTCAAGCAGCAGGCCGATCGCTACCTGATCACCGCCATCGAACTGAAGCTGCCGCTGCTGCACGATCTGCGCATGGATTACGCCGGCATCCGCGAGGAACTGCAGGCACAGGGCGTGGAACTGCCCAGCGCGGTGGACGTGGCCAACGCGGTCATCGCCATCCGCCGCCGCAAGCTGCCCGACCCCGATGTGCTGGGCAATGCCGGCAGTTTCTTCAAGAACCCGGTGCTGCCGCTGGAACAGACCGAGGTGCTGCTGCAGCACTTCCCCGAGCTTCCGGTGTTCCCGGCCGAGCGCGAGGACCAGCGCAAGGTGTCGGCGGCATGGATGATCGACGCCTGCGGCTGGAAGGGCTTCCGCGAAGGCGATGCCGGCGTGGCCGCCAGCCACGCACTGGTGCTGGTGAACCACGGCAATGCCAGCGGCGCCGAACTGCTGGCTCTTGCCCGGCGCATTTCCGCCTCGGTGCTGGAAAAGTTCGGCGTGCCCATTGAACCGGAACCGCGCCTGCTCGGCGCCCAGTGGTGAACACCGCCGTGCAGGGCCCGGCCGCCGCCCCATTGCGGGCGGCACTGCTGATGCTGGGCAGCACCCTGGCGTTCGGGCTGATGGCGGTGGCGATCCGCTACGCCACCCGCTACGTGCCCACCCAGGAAGTCGCCTTCTTCCGTAATGCCTTCGGCCTGCTGGCGCTGCTACCCATGCTGCTGCGCCCGGGCCGTGCGCCGTTGAAGACCCAGCAGCTGCCGCGCTACTTCGTGCGCAGTGCCATCGGCCTGGCCTCGATGCTGTGCGCGTTCTGGGCGCTGGGCCACCTGCCGCTGGCGCAGGCGGTATCGCTGTCCTATTCCACGCCGCTGTTCGTCACCATTGCCGCCGTGCTGTGGCTGGGCGAGATCGTGCGCGTGCGCCGCTGGGCGGCGGTGGTGATCGGCTTCATCGGCGTGCTGGTGATCGTGCGGCCCGGCACCGCCGGCTTTTCCGCAGGCAGCCTGGTGGCCGTGGCCGCCGCCCTGCTCAGCTCGCTGGTGGCGATCCAGATCAAGCAGCTCACCCGCGTGGACAGCGCCGATACGGTGGTGCTCTACACCTACGTGTTCTGGGTGCCGCTGTCGCTGGTACCGGCGCTGTTCGTGTGGGTATGGCCCACCGACATGGCCTGGGTGTGGCTGGTGGCCACCGGCGTGATGGGCACCGTGGGCCAGCTGCTGTGGACCCGCGCGCTACGCTTGGGCGAAGTGTCTGCACTGACCCCGATCAGCTTCCTGCAGCTGCCCTTGGTGACCCTGTGTGGCTGGCTGCTGTTTGGCGAAACCATCGACCGCTGGACCCTGATCGGCGCCGGCATCATCCTGGCCGCCAACGCCTACATCGCCCACCGCGAAGCCGTACTGGCCCGCCGCGCGCGCGCGCCTGCCCCGTAGAGTCGAGCTTGCTCGACTGCTCTTGCTCCTGCCTTTCGTAGAGTCGAGCTTGCTCGACTGCTCTTTGTAGAGTCGAGCCACGCTCGACTGAATCGCTGAAAGCAGTCGAGCAAGCTCGACTCTACAAACACCGGCAGTCGAGCAAGCTCGACTCTACGCCGCCGTGCACGCCACCCGGTACGCGCGCTCGGCCGCATCCACCACATTCCCCGGCGCAAACTGCTCGCCCAGGAAATGCAGCGCCTGCCGCCGCTGCTGCACCGCACGTCCCTGCGCCTGCGCCCCCAACAACATCTGCTGGAACTCGATCAGATCCTGCAGCACGCGCACATGCCGGTACCAGGCAATCCATCGCGCATCGCCCAGGTCTTCGCCATAGCCTTCCACGAATCCCTGCGGGCGCTCGCGCCCCCAGCGACCGCCCACCGCGCCGCCCACGAACATCAGGTCGCGTTCGCGCGGGGCCAGCGCCAGGCCATCCCAGTCGATCAGATGCAGCCGGCCACCCGTATCCATCAACAGATTGCCGGCATGCAGATCGGTATGGCACACCCGCAGTTCTGCACGCTGGTGTTGCAGGCCATGCTGAAGTTCCTCGGCGCGTGCATGCAGCTGCGCAATGCGCGCACGCTGTTGCTGCCACAGCGCCAGGAACGCCTCGCCCCAACGGTCCGTGGCCGTCGGCAGCGCACCGGGCTGCTGCAGCCACTGCCCCACCGTCAGCAGCGCGTCGGTATCCAGCGCAACCTGCGGCAGCGCGCTCGCCATCGCTTCCGGCAGGCGCGCCTGGTGCAGGCAACGCAGCACGCGGCCCAACTGCTGCCACTGCGCCGAACTCAGCGGCGCCTCGAAGCCGGATTGCCCTTCAATATAGGGAAACAGCGTGAACTGCAGGCCCCAGCGCTGTGCCGACGCGGCACCGGCCAGCGTGGGCCACGGCGCCACGATCTCCTCGATGCCCAGCGTGCCGCGCAACCAGTGCAGGCTGTCCCACACTGCCGGGTTCACCTGGTAACGGCGGCACTTCAGCCACCACTGCGCATTGCGCGCATCAATGCGGTACACCGCCGCATGGGCATCGGCGCCTACCGCGCGCGACACCACCGCCGTGGGCGTGATGCCATAGGACTGCTGCAGGACTTCCCCGATCTGCGGCGCCGTTGCAAGTGACATGAACACCAGACTGCGTAGAGGGCACGCCCACTATCGCAGACACGCTTTACAGCGCGCAGGCAAACCGGTCACATCTTTGGCCAGCTGCGACAAAACAGCGCAGCGTCAGGTCACTTTGCGTAGTGCCCCAGGAACATCGCCACGGCCGATTCGGCCACCCGCGTACGCTCGGCTGCGGCCAGCGGCGGCTGCCCCAGCGTTACCTGCGGCCAGAACGCAAAGCCCTTCACCAGGCCCTGCAACTGCTGGTCGGCGAATTCCGGATCGACCTCGCGCAAGCGACCATCGGCCACCGCAGCGCGCACCCACGCACTCACCCCGCCCTCTTTTTCACCCATGCGGCAGACGATGGCCTGCGCGCGTTCGGGCGAATGGATGATCTCGGCCATCGCCACCCGCGCCAGATCAATGAAGTTGGGGTCGCCCAGCAACTCCAGTTTCTTCGCCAGCAACTGCAGCAACTGCGCCTGCAGCGGCTGGTCGGCGCGATAGGGAACGTCCACGCTGGCCACGCTGCTTTCCCACAGCTCTTCCAGGATCAGCGCGAACAACTCTTCCTTGCTGGGGAAATGGTTGTAGACCGTGCGCTTGGAAACGCCGGCCGCCGCCGCGATGCGGTCCATGCTGGTCGCCTCGTAGCCCGCCGCGCGGAACTCTTCCACCGCCGCGCGCACGATGGCTTCGCGTTTGCGATCGGTCAGGCGTTGCGGGGCACGGGACATGGGATTACCGAGATTCTGAACGGACGCCGACATTTTACACCGGCCAGTGTACTTTCCTGAAATCGGAAACTACACTGCGCAGTGTACCCAGCGGACGTCCCCGATGAAGCGCCTGCTCCTTGTCCTCCTGCTTGGAACCCTTGCCGTGACCGCTTATACGTTCTGCAAATCCTGGTCCCTGCCCGACTTCCCCGACTCGCCGCAGTACCGCGACGGCAAGTTCCGCAACGTCGTGCCCAAGCCGGCCATGGGCCTGCGCGACGGCCTGGAAATCTGGTGGACCTTCCTGTTCAACAAGCCCAAGGGCACCGTGCCCACGCAGCCCATTCCGGTGCAGCCGCTGGACCGCGCCACGCTGGACGCCGCGCCCGATCGCAGCCTGTTCCGCCTGGGCCATTCCACCCTGCTGCTGAAGCTGCGCGGCCAGTACTGGCTGACCGACCCGGTGTTCTCCGAACGCGCCTCGCCGGTGCAATGGATGGGTCCGGCACGCTTCCACGCACCGCCCATCAGCATCGACGAACTGCCGCCCATCGCCGGCGTCATCCTGTCGCACAACCACTACGACCACCTCGACCATGCCGCCGTGCTGGCGCTGGCTGGCAAGACCACGCGCTTCATCGCGCCGCTGGGCGTGGGCGACCAGTTGATCGCCTGGGGCATCGATGCAGCCAAGGTGGAACAGCTGGACTGGTGGCAGAGCACCACCGCTGGCGGCCTGCGCCTGACCGCCACCCCGGGCCAGCATTTTTCCGGTCGTGGCCTGGGCGACAGCGACCGCAGCCTGTGGGCGTCGTGGGTCATCCAGGATGACGACTTCCGCATTTTCTTCAGCGGCGATACCGGCTACTTCGATGGCTTCAAGGCCATTGGTGAAAAGTACGGCCCGTTCGATCTGACCATGATCGAAACCGGCGCCTACGACGAACGCTGGGCCTTCGTACACATGCAGCCCGAACAGACCCTTCAGGCGCACCTGGATCTGCGCGGCAAGTGGCTGCTGCCGATCCACAACGGCACCTTCGACCTGGCCCTGCACGACTGGCAGCAACCGTTCGAACGCATCACCGCCCTGGCCGCTGCCCACAACGTCCCGGTCGCCACCCCGATCATGGGCGAAGCCCTGGACATGCAGGCCCCCACGCCCGGCACCCGCTGGTGGGAATCCCCCCGATAACCCCAGCCGGTAGGTGCCAACCTTGGTTGGCACGCCTTCTACCGCCGCCGCCCCACCCCGGTAGGTGCCAACCTTGGTTGGCACGCCTCCTCGAGCAAGCTCGCCGCTACCGCAGGCGTTGCGACTCCATGCCCACGTTCACCTGCGCCGCCGCGGCAACAACGCAGCAACTTCGCTCAGCCCCGCCAGTTCAGGGCTGACATCGATCAACTGGGCCACAGGCACGGCTCGGCGTACATCGGCAAGCGCCGATGAAACAGCGTCCTGAACGTTGGCGGCCTGTCTGCAGAACTCAAGCGCAAACCGGCCTGGCCGCCCAATCCCCAACAGCGCATCGTCGCAACCCGCTTCCGCAAAGCGCAGTTCCAGAGCGCCTGCGCATAAGCGGGCACCGGGCAATCGGTAGGTCAGCGTGAACGTGAATCCGGTCATGGGCGCAGCTCTTGCCACAGGTATCCGTCATTACACATGCATTCCTTGGCAGCGCTCCAGAGGCACACGCGTCACTCGGATAAACGCCAACCCGGGTTGGCACGCCGTCCCTACCCTGACCCGCCCACATACTGCGATGCGTCATGTAACCGCTTACATCCCTTGCTAGCGTAGCCCTGCCCGTTCCCGGGCCGTGCTCATGTGAGGCCTTCGCAATGACGCTCTGCGCCGACCGCTGCACAACTCCCCCGCCGCACCGGCGCCTCGCCCAGGCACTGCTGCTGCCCACCCTCGCACTGGCGGCAGCGGTCAGCGCACAGAACCTGCCACCGCGCGCGCAATGGCAGGCCAGCGCCTCATCGCAGCAGGTGCCAGCGATGGCCATCAGCCACCTGATCGACAACGATCCGAAGACGGTGACCGGTGGCGCGTTCAGCCCCGGCCATTGGTTCCAGATCGATCTGGGTAAACCGGCAATGCTGGCAGGCGCGCGCCTCACCTGGGATGTCTCCAACCCCGAAGCCTATTCGCTGCAGACCTCGCTCGATGGCACGCAGTGGCAGACGGCCTACGTCATGGCCGATTCGCTGGGCGGCATCGAAACCCTGTACTTCGCGCCCCGCCAGGCCCGCTACCTGCGCCTGGCCAGCCCACAGCGCACGTCCGACTGGGGTGTGTCCATCTTCGAAATGGAACCGCTCGACACCACGCTCAGCGCACGGGTGGCCGGTCTGGATGCCACCCAGACCGCTGCGCTATGGCAGGGCGGCGGCACGGTTGCCCTACCCGCCGGCAAGGGCGGCGGCCACACGCTCGACATCATCCTGCCCCGCGCGCAGCCCAGCACCGGGCTGGCGGTGGACTGGGCCAGCGTGCACGGCGCCGCACGCCTGCAGGCACAGGACGCGCAAGGTCGCTGGCACGAGCTGGCGCGCGATGCGCAGGCTGCCACGCGGCAGCAGAGTTGGCTGGCAGCCGATGCACCGCTCGACCTGCAGGCACTGCGGCTGACCGTGCAAGGCGACGCACCGCAGGTCAAACGCATCCGCCTGCTCGGCCCGAAGGCCGTGATGACACCGATGAAGCGCTACCAGATCGCTGCCAGCGGCGCGCAGCGCGCGTTGTTCCCTGCCTCACTGCACATGCAGCAGACGTACTGGACGGCAGTGGGCGTGCACGCGGGCCGGCAGAAATCGATCTTCGACGAATACGGCAACATCGAGGCCTTCAAGGGTGCGCCGCTGGTTCAACCGATCTGGCGCAGCGCCGATGGCCGCACCGCCGGCGCCGCCGGACACCCCGTGCAGCACGCCCTTCGCGATGGCTGGAAGCCAATGCCATCGGCCATCTGGTCGCCGCAGCCGGGGCTGGAACTGCGCAGCGAGGCCTTCGCCATCGAGCGCGACGGTCAGCCGGTCACCTTCGTGCGCCATCGTCTGCACAACACCGGCACTACAGCGATCGAAGGCACGCTGAACTTGGCCGTGCGACCGATGCAGATGAACCCGCCTTGGCAGAACGGCGGGCTGTCGCCGATCCGCGAGGTGGCCGTTGCAGACAACGCCGTGCGCGTGAATGGCCGCATCCTGCTGCAGTCACTCACCAGCGTGGATGCCGCAGGCAGCGCACCGTTCGGCAACGAAGGCGACACCGAAATCACCGCGGCCATCGCCAGCGGACAGCTGCCTGCAGCGAAACAGGCCAGCGATGCCACCGGCCTGGCAGCGGCGGCGTTGAGCTATCGCATCCGCCTGGCCCCCGGTGCCAGCGATGCGGTGGTGGTGGCCTTCCCGCTGGGCACCGCCAACGCTGATGCCAATGGCGTGCTGCCGCAGGCACCGGCCCTCGACCTCGCGTCGCTGCCGCGCGACGGCGACACGGCCTTCGACACGCTGGCCAGCCGCGCCTCCAACGATTGGCAGGCACGGCTGGGCCAGGTGGGCCTGCGCCTGCCCGATCCTTCGCTGGTGGACATGCTGCGCGCGCAGGCCGCCTACATGCTGATCAACCAGACCGGTCCGGCCATGCAGCCCGGCCCCCGCAACTACAACCGTTCCTTCATCCGCGATGGCATGGCGACCTCGGCCGTGCTGCTGCGCATGGGCGAAGCCAAGGTCGCGCGCGACTACCTGGCCTGGTACAGCGAACACGGCGTGCATGACAACGGCCTGGTGTCACCCATCCTCAACGACGATGGCAGCGTGAATACCGGCTTCGGCTCGGACATCGAGTACGACAGCCAGGGCCAGTACATCACCTTGGTGGCCGATGTCGCACGGCTGGATGGCGGGCCGGAAAGCGTGCGTGCCTATCTGCCCAAGGTGAAGGCCGCGCTGCGCTTCCTGCAGGAACTACGCGAACGCACCCTGGTGCCGGGTTACATGGCCGACCAACCGTCGCCGGAGCGCTTCGCCGGCATTCTGGCGCCGTCGATCAGCCACGAGGGCTACCCCTCACCGACCCACAGCTACTGGGACGACTACTGGGGTCTGAAGGGCTGGCATGATGGCGCGTGGTTGGCCGAATCGCTGGGCGACCACGAAACCGCAAGGTGGGCGCACGAACAGTACAAGGCGCTGTACGACGCACTGCATGCCTCGATCCGCGCGACCATGGCATGGAAGGGCATCGACTTCATTCCGTCCTCGGCAGACCTCGGCGACGGCGACCCGACCGGTGTTTCGATCGCACTGGACCCCACCGGCGCGCAGAGCGTGCTGCCCGCCGAGGCCCTGCGCACCACCTTCGCCCGCTATCTGGACGATGTGCGCAAGCGCAACCAGCCCGGCGCGCTATATGCCTATACACCGTACGAAATCCGCAACGTGCTGAGCTACGTACACCTGGGCCAACCCGAAGCAGCCGACGAACTGCTGCAGGGCCTGCTGCACGATCGCCGGCCGCTGCAGTGGCAGGTGCTGGCGGAAGTAGTGCATTCACGTCTGCGCTTCCCGCGCTACCTGGGCGACATGCCGCACACCTGGATCGGCGCCGAGTACGGCCGCACCCTGTTCGGCATGCTGATGCGCGAAGACGACGACGCGCTGTCGCTGTTGCCGGGGGCGCCCCCGTCCTGGGTAGCGGGTGAAGGCCTGGCCGTGGACCGCCTGCCCACCGCCTACGGCACGCTGCAGATGCAGGCACGGCAGCACGACGGCAGCTTGACCGTGTCGCTCGGCAAAGGACTGCGCAAGGGCACGCCTGTGCGCGTGTGGTGGCCCAGCCGCACCTTGCCGAAGGACGTCCGCGTGGATGGGCGAGCGGTATCGAACTTCGACAAAGATGGCGTGCTGCTGGCGAAATCCTTCAAGACGCTTGAGGCGCGTTGGCCGTGACCCGGGTGAATGCCAACCTTGGTTGGCACGCACCGCCTTGGTAGGTGCCAACCTTGGTTGGCACGCTTTGCCTTGGTAGGTGCCAACCTTGGTTGGCACGCCTGCATCAGAACCCCGGCAACCCCGGCGGGTTGGTCTGCGACTGCGGCACCGCTTCTTCAGCGAGGTTCCAGCGCTGCAGCGCCTGCGCATACGTGCCGCTTTCTATCTGCGTGTTCAACGCCTGGGTGATTGCATCGGCCAGCCCGCTGCCCTTGCGCGTAGTTGCTGAAATCGCCGCCGAATCCGGCCAGCCGCCGGGGAACAGCCCCACCCGCCGTACCTTGCCATCGCGCGCCGAATAGGCACCGGTCGCGTTCGGTTCAAACGACACATCGGCACGCCCGGTAATCACCGCCAGCCGCCCCACCACCGCATCGTCGAAGTACTGGTACTCCACCGGCTTCAAGCCCGCCGCAATATTCTGCTGGTCCCAGTGCCGCAGAATCTGGTCCTGGTTGGTGCTGGCCCCCACCACCACTTTCAGCCCTGCCACATCGGCAGGCTTCTCGATCTTCTGGATCGGGCCGTCGGTGCGTGTGTAGATGCCCAGCAGGTCAAACCGATAGCTGGAAAAGTCGAACTTCTTTTTGCGCTCTTCGGTCACGGTCACGTTCGACAGCACCGCATCGTACTTGCCCGACTCCAGCCCCAGCGGCCAGTCGGCCCATGCAACCGGCACCAGCACCAGCTTCAGGCCCAGGCCATCGGCAATCAGCTGCGCGATATCCGGCTCCACGCCAATCACCCGTTTGCTGTCGGCACCATAGTCGGCCAGTGGAAGCTGCGCCGGGTGGGTGGCCACGGTCAGCACGCCCGGGGTCACGAAACGGTAGCCGGGCGGCAGCAGTGCCTGCGCCTTGGGGTCCGGCGTGCCGCGCAGCACTGGTGCGTCGGCGCCGGCCAAGGTAACGCTGGCGGCCGGCACGGGCGCCGGTGCCTGGCGCACGCGCGAATAGACGATGCCGGCAATGCCGATCACCAGCACACCCACAACCAGCAGCGTGCTGCGCGAAGGAAGACGGTGTGATGCAGGGCTCATGGGTTCACTCGAAAGGGTTACAGGGTCTTGGCCAGGAAATCGGCGGTGCGCTGCTGGCGCGGGCGCTCGAACAGTGCCTCGGGCGTGCCCTGCTCGATCACCCGGCCCTGGTCCATCATCACCACGTGGTCGGCCACGCGGCGGGCGAAGGCCAGTTCATGGGTCACGATCACCAGGGTGGTACCCGAGCGCGCCAGTTCTTCGATCACGCTCAGCACTTCGGCCACCAGCTCCGGGTCCAGCGCCGAAGTCGGTTCATCGAACAGCAGCACCTTGGGCTGCAGCGCCAGCGCTCGCGCAATCGCGATGCGCTGCTGCTGGCCGCCGGACAACTGCCGCGGGAACGCATCGGCCTTGTCGGCCAGGCCCACCCGCTGCAGCAACGTACGCGCCTGCTGCTCGGCCTGCACGCGCGGCACGCCGCGTACCGCGATCGGCGCTTCCATGATGTTTTCCAGCGCGGTCAGGTGCGGGAACAGGTTGAACCCCTGGAACACCATGCCGACCTCGGCGCGGCGGCGGCGGATCTCACGCTCGGGCAGTTCGTACAGCGTGTCACCCTCGCGGCGGTAGCCGATCAGCTGCCCGGCCACACTCACGTAACCGCTGTCGGCGCGCTCCAGATGGTTGATCAGCCGCAGCAGCGTGGATTTGCCGGCGCCCGAAGGACCAATCAACACCGTCACGCTGCCCGCGCGCAGGTCCAGGCTCACATCGTCCAGCACCACCTGCTCGTCGAACACCTTGCCCACGCCGTGCAGGGTCACCGCCGCGCCCTGCCCGGCTTCCACCGGCACGGCCACGCGTGGGCGATCACCATCCCCGGGCACGGCAGCGCGCGCACGCGGCACCGAAGACACCCGCGAGATGCTGCGCTCGCGCTGCAGCTGGCCACGCGCAAAGCGCTGCTCCACCTTCCGCTGCAGCAGCGACAACACGGTCAGGATCACCAGGTACCAGACCGTCGCCACCATCAGCAGCGGCACCACTTCCAGGTTGCGGCGGTAGATCACCTGCACCGTGTAGAACAGCTCGGGCAGCGCGAGCACGTAGACCACCGATGTGCTCTTGGCCAGCCCGATCACATCGTTGAAGGCCGCCGGCAGGATCGAGCGCATCGCCTGCGGCAGGATGATGCGGCGCACCTGGCGCCCGCGCGGCAGGCCCAGTGCGGCCGCCGCTTCATACTGACCATGGTCCACCGACAGAATGCCGCCACGGATCACCTCGGCCGAAAACGCTGCCTGGTTCAAGGTCAGGCCCAGCACCGCCGCGGTGAACACGCCGATCAGCTGCGTGGTCGGGTAGGAGAACAGGCTGATGCCGGTGAACGGCACGCCCAGTTCAATGGTGCTGTACAGGTAACCCAGGTTGTTCAGCAGCAGCAACAGCACCAGCAGCGGGATCGAGCGGAACAGCCACACATAGCCCCACGACACCGCCGCCAGCAACGGCGAGCCGGATACCCGCGCCAGCGCCAGCAGCGTGCCCAGCGCAAAGCCCAGCCCGGTGCCCAGTGCGGTCAGCAGCAGCGTGCGCCCCAGTCCTTCCAGCACGGGTTTGGCGAAGAACCATTCGGCGAACGTGCCCCAGCCCCAGCGCGGGTTGCCCAGCACCGACTGCAGGCCGATCAGGATCAGCGCCAACGCCAGCAGCGTGCCCACCACCTGCAGCGGGTGCCGCGCCGGCACGATCTTCAATGCGGGTGCAGCGGCCGGGCGCGTGGCCAGCCCTTCCAGCGCGGTTGAAGGCGTGCTCATGCATGCACCGCCTGGCGTGCCGCAACCGCCGCGTCTGCACCCGGCTGCGGCGCGCGCAACCACTTTTCGAACGGCAGATGCGCGATGGTTTCCGGGTCGGCGTGCAGGTCGAACAGCGCGGTGTAACCGTGGCTCAGGTACAGGCCCACGGCCTCGGGCTGGCGGAAGCCGGTGGTCAGGAACACGCGCCGGTAGCCCTGGCGTGCGGCCTGATCTTCCAGTTCCTGCAGCACCCGCCGCGCAATGCCCTGGCGGCGCAGGCCCGGCAGCGTCCAGATGCGCTTGAACTCGGCGGTGTCGGCATCGCGGTGCGGCATGAAGGCGCCGCCAGAAATGGCCACGCCATCGCGCAGCAGCAGCACGAAGGCGCCCACCGGCGCGGCAAACGCCTGCGCGGGGTAGCGCTGCAGCTCCTCGCGGGCGCTGCCGCCAATCCGCCGCCGCACATCGGCGTAGCGGCTGTCGTATTCCTGTTCCAGCCCATCGAACAGCGGCCGTGCCAGCGGATCGTCCACGCCGGTATACAGGAAGCGCTCGTTCTCAAACACCCTACTCATGCCGCCTCCTCCACCAGGTAGTGCTCGGCCAGCCGCGCCCACAGGCTGGCGGCCGGGGCGATGGCTGCATCGTTGAAGACGTAGCGCGGGCTGTGTAGCGAAGCGCTGTCACCGTTGCCGACGAAGATGAAGCTGCCCGGCCGCGCCTGCAGCAGGAAGGCGAAATCCTCGCTGGCCGTGCGCGGTGCGAAGTCGGCCACCACCTGCTCGCGGCCAAACGCCTGCAGCGCAACGTCACGAACGAGCGCGGTCTGCTCGGCGTGGTTGATCACACTGGGGAAGCCACGCGGGAAGGAAATCTCCGCGCGCGCGCCGAATGCCGAAGCGCTCTGCTCGGCAATCTCGATCACCCGCCGCCGCAAGGTGTCGCGTACCTCCGGCAGGTAGGCGCGAACGGTCAGGGTCAGCTCCACCGCATCGGGAATCACGTTGGCTGCCTGCCCACCGTGGATCGAGCCCACGGTCACCACGCCCATCTGTCTCGGGTCCACATTGCGCGACACCACGCTCTGCAGCGCGGTCACGATATGCGCCGCGGCCAGGATCGGGTCTACGCTGCCCTGCGGCTCGGCGCCATGCCCGCCCTTGCCGATCACCTTCAGCCGCGCCCAATCCACCGATGCCATCGCCGGGCCATCCACGAAGCCGAAATGCCCCACCGGCACGCCCGGCCAGTTGTGCAGACCGTAGATCGCATCCACCGGGAAGCGCTCGAACAGGCCGTCGTCGATCATCTTCGAGGCCCCCGAACCTGTTTCTTCGGCCGGCTGGAACACCAGTTGCAGGGTGCCGCTGAAGCGCCCATGGTGGGCCAGGTAATGCGCCGCCGACAGCAGGATGGCGGTGTGGCCATCGTGGCCGCAGGCATGCATCAGGCCTTCGTTCTGGCTGGCATAGGCCAGCCCGGATTCCTCGGCGATCGGCAAGGCATCCATGTCCGCGCGCAGGCCCAGCCGGCGCGTGCCGTTGCCACGCTGCAGCGTACCGACCACGCCGGTGCCGCCCACGCCAGTGGTCACCGCATAGCCCCAGTGCTGCAGCAGCTCGGCTACGCGGGCGCTGGTGCGGTGTTCCTCGAACGCCAGTTCCGGGTGGCGGTGCAGGTCATGACGAATGGCGATGGCCTCGGCAGCGCGTGCCGCGATCTCCGGCAGCACGCCGGTCGCTGCGGAAACGCGCTGAGGGTGGCCCGGCGCCACCGAAATGTCTCCGCTCATCGCCCTACCCCACCTTCCGCGCTGGCGCGGCATCGACCGCATGGCGGCTGGCCTTGTACGGCAGCCCCAGGTTGTCGCGCAGGGTCTGCCCCTGCAGTTCCCGCTGGTGGTAACCCCGCGCCTGCAGGATCGGCAGCACCAGGTTCACGAAGTCATCCAGCCCCTCGCGCTGCGCGGCAAAGCCCAGGATGAAGCCATCACTGGCACCGGCATCGAACCAGCGGATCAATTCGTCGGCCACCTGTTCGGGCGTACCGATGAAATTCGGCCGCGGGCTTACCGCCTGCAGCGCCACCTGGCGCAGGGTCAGGCCCTGGGTGCGCGCATCCTGTTTGATGCGGTCGGTGGTGGAGCGGAATGAATTGCTGCCCACCTCACCCAGCTCCGGGAACGGCGCATCCGGGTCGTACTGGCTGAAATCGTGATGGTCGAAGAAGCGCCCCAGGTAGGCCAGCGCATCGTCCAGGCCCGCCAATGCGGCAATGGCCTGATACTTGGCCTCGGCCTCTTCGGCGGTGCGCCCCACGATCGGGCCGATGCCGGGGAAGATCTTCACGTCCGCCGCGCTGCGGCCATGGGCAATCGCCGAATTCTTCACCTTCTGGGTGAAGGCGCGGGTTTCTTCCAGCGACGGCGAATGGGTGAACACCGCATCGGCATACTTGCCCGCCAGTGCAATGCCATCATCGGAAGAGCCGGCCTGGAAGATCACCGGCTGGCCCTGCGGCGAACGCTGGATGTTCAGCGGTCCTTCCACCTGGAAGAAGCGCCCCTTATGGTCCAGGCGGCGGAATTTCTCCGGTGCGAAGAACACGCCGCTGTCGCGCTCGCGCACGAACGCATCGTCATCCCACGAATCCCACAGGCCCTGCACCACGTCCAGATACTCATCGGCAATCTGGTAGCGCAGCGCATGTTCCGGGTGCGGGCGGCCGTAGTTGCGGCCCGACCCCTCCAGCGGCGAAGTCACCACGTTCCAGCCCGCGCGGCCACCACTGAGCAGATCCAGCGAGGCAAACTGGCGCGCCACCGTGAACGGATCGCTGTACGAGGTGGACAAGGTCCCCGCCAGGCCGATCTTCTTCGTCGCCGTAGCCAGCGCAGACAGCAACGAGATCGGCTCGAAGCGGTTGAGGAAGTGCGGAATGGATTTTTCGTTGATGTACAGGCCATCGGCCACGAAGCCGAAGGCGATGCCGTTGTCTTCGGCGGTGCGCGCAATGTCGATGTAGAACTGCAGGTTCACGCTGGCATCGGCCGGATTCGATGCGTGCTTCCACGCATGCATGTGGCTGCCAGGGCCCTGCAGCATGATGCCGAACGGAATGGGACGCGGGGTCGTGCTCATGGGGGAATCTCCTGCAGGTCAGGCCACTGCCGCGCGCGGTGGGGGCGACAGCAGTTCAAGGGAGGTCAGGCGTGCATCCAGGTCGGCCACCGGCGCATCCAGGATGAATTCGCCCACGCCGAAGCGGCGGTGCAGTGCGTCCAGTTCTGCGCGCACGTGGGCGGCATCGCCGGACAGCACGCTGGGCACGGTTTCCTCGATACGGAACTCGGCCACACCCACCTGGCGGGCGTACTCGGCTGCCGCTTCCGGGCTCGGCAGGTTCACCGTCTGCCCCGGCGCCAGGTGCAGCTTGTACACGCGCAGCGCGCCGATATGCCGCGCCGCTGCTTCGGCGGTGGGCGCAGCGAAGGCCACCGTGGCCAGCAACGGCGGCTGCGTGGACAGCGCGCGGTAGGCCTCGAACGCCGCTTCAATGTGCTGCGGGTCGCCGTCGAAGTGCGCCGCGTACACGAAGCGCCAACCCAGTTCGGCGGCCTGGCGCGCACTGTGCGGGCTGGCGCCCAGCAGGAAGCGTTCGGGCGCAGTCTGCGGTACCGGCCGTGCCTGCGCATCCTCGCGGGTGCCGGCCAGATAGCCTTGCAGATCGCGCAGCTGCTGGTCGAAATCGGCGAAGGCCGGGCGCCCCGCCGCCAGCGCTGCGGTCGAGGCCGGCAGACCGCCCGGTGCCTTGCCCACGCCCAGATCCACCCGGCCCGGTGCCAGCGCCGCCAGCAGGTTGAAGTTCTCGGCCACCTTATACGGTGCGTAGTGGCGCAGCATCACCCCGCCACTGCCAATGCGGATGCGCCGCGTCTGCGCCAGCACCCAGGCCGCCAGCACTTCCGGCGCCGGGCTGGCCAGGGTGGGCGCAGCGTGGTGTTCGGCAAACCAATAGCGGTGGTAACCCAACTGCTCGGCGCGCTGCGCCAGCTGCAGGCTGTTGCGCAGCGCCTGCTCCGGCGTTGCGCCCTCGGCCACCGGGCTCTTGTCCAATACGCTTATCTGGTAGCTCATGCACGCGTCCTCGCTCAGGGGTGGGCCACGGGAATGCCCAGCAGGGCATTGAGCGCCGCCAGAATCGGCTCGGCACCGGACACCACCTGGCGGTCCTGGTGCGCGCCACTGGCGTGTTCGCTGTGCACGCCCTGCGGCAGCACCAGCTTGGGCAGCGACTGGTCCTGCTCGCCAATCTCGGCAATCACCTCACGGCGCGGCCGGGCGAACCCGATCCGGCGCACGTCCAGCTGGTCATCCAGACCGTCAATGCTGGACAGCGCACCTTCCAGCAGCAGGCTGTGCCGGCAGAAGAAACGTTGGCCGGGCAACTGGCCATCCTCGAACTGGCGATCCAGCAGGAACAGGATGGGCTTGGGGGATGCGTCTACCGCCACAGTGAAGTCCTCATCAGGTGCGGCGTGACCCTGCCGCGTCACCTTCGATGCTAGAGAGACCGAGCGCCGCCACTGCGCCAGTGCGCGACAATCGGCGGTCAGATCCGGCCATGCAGATGCGTGTTGGCCATAACGTCATGGCCATCACAGGCAATGTCAGGCAATGCGGCGCAACGCCACGGGCAGCGCCACGCCCTGCGCCGCCAGGTGCCCGCCCGCCCGTTCGGCAGCCAAGACGATGCGCGCCTGCAGGGCCGCGCTGTTGATCACCTCGCCATCGAAATCGGCCGGCGTGGCATACACCCCGATGGGCAACGTGTGCGCCTGCAGGAAACTGAACAACGGCCGCAGCTGGTGATCGATCACCAGTGCGTGGCGCTCGCTGCCACCGGTGGCGGCCAGCAGCACCGGCGTATCCACCAGCGCTTCCAGCCCGATGAAGTCCACCAGGTGCTTGAACAGACCCGGGTACGAGCCGCGATAGACCGGCGCGGCTACCACCAGCAGGTCAGCCGCTTCGATGGTCTGCAGCGCCTGCTCCACCGCAGGCGCGGCCTCATCGCGCGACAGCGCCTGGCCCAGCGAGCGCGCAATCGGCGCCAGCTCCACCCACTCCACCCGCGCCTGCACCCGCTGCTGCAGCGCATCCAGTAGATGCCGCACCAGCAACGACGTACGCGATGTCGCCGACCCCGTCGGCGAGCCCACCAATGCCACCACGTTCACCACAGAAGACATAGAAACCCCCGCTTTACGAGCTCTTGTAGAGTCGAGCCACGCTCGACTGCCTTACACCTCAGAACCGATAGTTCACCCGCGCATACCACACCGCGCCCACCGTGCTCAGCACATCACCGGTATCCCAGGTGGTTTCAATGCTGGCCACATCGGTGGCACTACGCGCGTACTCGGGCACCTTGCGGGTGCGCTTGTCGAACACGTTGTTCACCCCCAGCGCGGCGCTCCAGCCCGCGCCCAGCTCCACCGCGCCAGAAATGTTGGTCACCAGCACCGGCGGCTGCGTGTAGGCCACGCCGTTGTTCAGACGCTTGATCGGCCCGTAGTAAGTGAAGTCCAGGTTCGAGCGCCAGCGCCCGTTCTGCCAGCCCAGCCCCGCCACCTGGGTGTGCTGCGGGGTGCGGTAGCGCAGCGCGTATTCGCTGGAACGGGTGAGCAGGTTGATGTTGGGCAGGCCCTGCAGCGCGGCCGGAATCGCGCTCACTTTCTGGATGGTGGTGCGGCCCACGTTGGCCGCGTACGTCCAGCGCAGCTTGCCCCACGCCGTGTCCTGGTTCGCCTCCAGGGTCAGCTCCACGCCGCGCGTGCGGGTGTCGCCCACGTTGGTGAAGTAGCTGGCGTAGAACGCATCGCCGGGCAGAATGCTGATGCCGGCCGTGCCCAGCAGCGCGTCAATGGTGTTCTTCTGCGCGGCGGTCAGCACGGTGCCACTGTTGTCGGTGACGCGCGCCGGGTCCTGCGCGTTGTAGCCAATCTGGCTGGACTGCCCCAGCTGCCCGCGGATATCGATCTGGTAGGCATCCACCGCCAGATGGAAGCCCGGGCTCGGGTCCCAGGTCACGCCCAGGCTGTAGTTGGTGGCCTTTTCCGGCTTCAGCGGCGTCGCGCCGAGTGCAACGGCGGCCGGCGAGCCGACCTGCGCCACCAGCGTAGTGCCGCACGGGCAGCTGCCGGTGGCCTGGTAGAACTGCGCACCCAGGCTGGGCGCATGGAAGCCATTGCTGACCGTGGCGCGCACGCCCAGCGCATCGGTGAAGTCGAAGCGCGTGGTCAGCCGCCCGGTGGACACCGTGCCGAAATCAGAGTGGTCTTCCCAACGCGCCGCCGCATCCAGGTACCAGCGCGAGGTGATGTTGGTGGCTGCACCGGCATACACCGCCTTGCTGTTGCGCGTGGCCTTCACCGCATCGGCAGTGGAATAGCCCACGAACGCCGCCGCGCCGAACCCGGTGTACGACTCCCACTGTCCCGCCCCACGCTCGTACTGTTCGTGCTGGTACTCGGCGCCTGCACTCACTTCCAGCGGCGACGCAAAGGCTGCCACCTCGAAGCCACGGCGCAGGTCCAGGTTGGCGATGCCCTGCTGGTAGTCCAGCTTGCCGTCGTAGAAATCGGTGGGCGAGCCAGGGTATGGCAGCGAATAGTTCACCGAATTGCGCGTGTAGGTGCGCACCGTGTTGCGGTTGCCGGTCAGGCTGGCGTCGTAGTCCCAGCCCGCAAGCTGGCCCTTCACCCCGGCCGTGCCGGTGTACTGCTTCTCCTTGGTTTCCAGCACCGGCAGGAAGCCATCGGGAAACACACTCAACACGCCCGGCGCTTTGTAGGTGGTGAAAGTGGTGGCCGGCAGACGGAAGTTCTGGATCGCCTGCGCAGTGCGGTCGCTGGCCGTGGCATTGGCATAGAACTGCGCGCTCTCGCCCAGGCCGTGCCCCACGTTCACCGCGAACGCCTTCAACGCGTAGGACGGCGAACTGAGGATGGTGTTGGCTTCGGCATCGCGCGTGGCCTCGGCCGGGTTCGGCGATGCACCGGCCGGCAGACGATTGTTCGGGCGCAACGCCACCAGGTTGCCGTTGGCATCCACTGCCGGGTAGCTCAGGTAGCCATCGATATAGCGACGGGTGCGAATCGCATGGTGCTGGCGCGTGGTTTCACCTGACAGATTGATGAAGCCATCCTCGCCCCAAGGCAGGCCCACATTGGCGCGCACGCTGATGCGGGTGCCATCGCCATCGAAGCTCTGTCCGCTTTCCACTGAAACATCGCCGCCGTGCGCCTGCGATTTCAGGATCACATTGATCACACCGGTAATGGCGTCCGAACCGTAGATCGCCGACGCGCCATCGCGCAGCACCTCCACATGGTCGATGGCCGACACCGGAATGAGCGCCAGATCGGCCCAGGCATGGCCGGGGTAGCCGCCGCCGTTGGCACCACTCACATAGGCGCTGGCATTGCGGCGTTTGCCGTTCACCAGTACCAGCGTGTAGCCCGGCGACAGATTGCGCAGCTGGTAGCCGCGAATCAGGCTTTCCTGGTCGCTCTGGTAGCCACCAATCTGGCTGAGCGACGGCAGGCTGCGCTGCAGCGCTTCCAGCAGATTGGCCTGGCCGGTGGAGGCCAGATCCTCGGCCGAGATCACATCGATGGGGGTGGAACTGTTCTTCACCGTGCGCGTGCTGGTGCGCGAACCGGTCACCACCACCGCATCCAGTGTGGACGCGGCCAGATTGGCCGAGGTGGCGCTGGCCGTGCTGGCCGGTGCATCAGCATCAGCATCAGCATCGGCGGCGTGGGCAGGTGCAGCGGCCAGCGTGGCCGCGATCAGAACCGCAAGGGTATTCAGGACAGGTGTGTGGGCGGCAGGCATGGGGGCTCTTGGGGGTGGGCCGGAGACACACCTCCATTCAAGAGCCCCCGCCCCCCACGCAACAGGCGAAATCGCGTCACCCAACCGTCATATCGCGCCAGCCACATGACCGCTGGTAATGACCTTACGCAGCCGGGGTCGGATCCCTTTCCGCAGGAAAGGGATCCGACCCCGCACGCAATCCCACACCCCCCACCGGGGTCAGAGCCCTTCCTCCGGAAGGGATCTGACCCCAACTCACTGCACCCGTCCGGGGTCGGATCCCTTTCCGCAGGAAAGGGCTCTGACCCCACACGCCATCCCACACACCCCACCGGGGTCGGATCCCTTTCCGCAGGAAAGGGCTCTGACCCCCCAGCAATCCCACACACCCCACCGGGGTCAGAGCCCTTCCTGTGGAAGGGATCTGACCCCACTGCACCCGTCCGGGGTCGGATCCCTTTCCGCAGGAAAGGGCTCTGACCCCATACGCCATCCCACACACCCCACCGGGATCAGAGCCCTTCCTGCGGAAGGGATCTGACCCCTGGCCCATATGCCGCCGCGGCATCACCACATGCCCGCACACCCCTGCGCGCACCGCCGCGCCTCGCTAGCATCACCCCATGCACAGCGAACCCGCCGCCCCCACTGTTGCCATCGTGGCCTGCCACGGCCAGGGGCTGTTCGAGTTTGGTTGCGCCGTCGGTCTGTTCGCGCCCATCCGCCCGGAACTGGGCGTGGCCTGGTACCGCACCCAGGTCTGCGCCGGCGAACCCGGTGCGCTGCGCATGCTTGGCAACGCGCAGGTGCAGCTGCCCTACACGCTCGATGCGGTGGAAGATGCCGACATCATCGTCATTCCCGGTTGGCGCGAACCCAGCGAGCGGCCGCCACAGGCGCTGCTCGATGCGCTCATCCGTGCTCACGCGCGCGGCGCACGCATCACCAGCATCTGCTCCGGCGCGTTCGTGCTGGCCTGGGCCGGCCTGCTCGATGGCCGCCAGGCCACCACGCACTGGCGGCTGACCGACACCCTCGCCCGCGAATTCCCGCGTGTGCAGGTGCGCGACGACGTGCTCTACGTCGATACCGGCGACATCATCACCTCGGCCGGTTCGGCCACCGGCATGGACATGATGCTGCACATGGTGCGTAAGGATTACGGCGCGCGCGTGGCCAACCTGGTGGCCGAACGCCTGGTGCTGGCACCGTGGCGCGACGCCGAACGCAGCCAGCGGGTCAGCCGGGCCATTCCCAATGGCGAACCTACGCGGCTGGCCAAACTGATGGAATGGATGCGCCGCAATATCCGCGATGCACATTCGCTGGCCAGCCTGGCCGAACAGGCCGCGCTGAGCCAGCGCACCCTGCAGCGGCAGTTCCTGGAAGCCACCGGCCTGTCGCCCATCGATTGGCTCATCCGCGAGCGCGTGGCGTTCGCCCGCGAGCTTCTGGAAACCACCGACCGGCCGTTGCAATGGGTGGCCGAACAGGCCGGGTTCGGTTCGCAGGAATCGTTCCGCCGGCACTTCCGCGGGCTGGTGGATGCCAGCCCGACCGAGTACCGCAGCCAGCATCGTGGGGCGGTCAGTGCGGATCGGCTGGTGGGGTGCTGATCGGGGTGGAAGCCAGTGACGCCTCCAGCCTGGCGGGGGCCCTATCCGCAGCGTAGCCTCGTCGCTGGACCACCAGCACCGCGCTGCACGTTTCGCGTGCACGTGCCGGCGGCCGAATCAGGACAGCAATGTGAGCGAACCAACTTCCACCTTCCGCGCCGATCCGTCCCCTGAGGCGGCCACTGGCAACGCAGCCACCGCCGTGGACGTGCGCATTCGAGAGCAGATCCAAGCAGGTCTGGATGCCGCGAATTCGGGGCATCTGATGCCCGCCGCCGATGTAGAGACCAGGTTCACTGCACGTCGTGCGGCGACCAAACGCCGCCTCGAGGCATTGAAGTAACGAGAGCGCTTGGCGCACGAAAGGCAGCTCTCACCCCTCCCCTCAATGCGACGAAACAAACACCGCCCCCTCCACCGGCGCGGGCAGCGCGAAGCTGCGCCGCATGCGCGCAACCTCAGCTGCAGGCGGCAACCCGAACAGCCGCTTGAACTCGCGGTTGAACTGCGAGGGGTTGGCATAGCCCACCGCCAGCGATGCCGCCTCTGCAGTCATCGCCTGCCGCAGCATCAGCAGCCGCGCCTGGTGCAGCCGGGTGGACTTTACGTACTGCATGGGCGAAGTGCCGGTAATGCTGCGGAAATGCTCGTGGAAGGTGGCCACGCTCATTTCGGCTTCGGCGGCCAGCGCATCCACATCCAGCGCGGTGGCATAGGCGGCGTGGATATGCCGCAGCACCTTGCCGATGCGCCCGAAGCGCCCGCGCATTGCCAACGCTTCGCGCATGGCCGCGCCCTGCGCGCCAGTCAGCACGCGGAAGTACAGCTCGCGCACCAGCGATGGCCCCAGCACATCTGCTTCCAGCGGGTCGGCCAAGGCTTCCAGCAGACGCAGCACGGTGGCCTGCAGGGCGCCCTGCATCGGGCTGGCCATCATGCTCTGCGCAGGCGATTCGCAGCTGCCCGCGCGCTCGCCCAGTTCAATCAGCAGGTCGGCGGCCAACTGCAGGTCCAGGTGCAGGTAGATCGCCAGCAGCGGCGCCTCGGCGGTGGCCTCGGTTTCCATGGTAAACGGCACCGGCACCGACACGGCCAGATAGTGCTGCGCGTCGTACTGGTAGACCTGCCCACCCAGGTAGCCGCGCTTCACGCCCTGGCAGACGATCACGATGCCCGGGTCGTACAGCACCGGCGTGCGCGCCAGTGGCCGGTCCGAACGCAGCAGCCGCACACCCGACAGCGCAGTCAGCGTGTAGCCCTCGTCCGCGGCCAGCGCCTGCAGCAGTTCCACCATGCGCGCCTGTGCCTGCGGCTGGGTCGGCATTTCGCGGGACATTGAGGCCCTCGTAGAAATAGGCAAGAACGGGCGAAACTTAGGCCTGGGCGGTGCCGGGCTCAAGCACTAACGTGCAAGCTCCTTCCCACGAGCCCTCCCCATGACGGCATCCCGCCTCCTCCTCATCACCGGCGTCAGCAGCGGCTTCGGCCGTGCCCTGGCCCAGCAAGCGCTGCTGGCCGGCCACCGCGTGGTCGGCACCGTGCGCAGCGCCGCTGCGTGCAGCGACTTCGAAACCCTCGCCCCCGGCCGTGCGTTCGGGCGCCTGCTGGACGTCACCGATGCACAGGCCATCGACGCGCTGGTCAGCGCTGTTGAAACCGAGATCGGCGCCATCGATGTGCTGGTCAACAACGCCGGCTACGGCCACGAAGGCATCCTGGAAGAATCCACGCTGGACGAACTGCGCAATCAGTTCGAAGTGAACGTGTTCGGCCCGGCCGCGCTGATCAAGGCCGTGCTGCCGCACATGCGCGCGCGCCGCCGTGGCCACATCCTCAACATCACCTCCATGGGCGGCTTCATCACCATGCCCGGCATTGCGTGGTATTGCGGCAGCAAGTTCGCGCTGGAAGGCATCAGCGAAGTGCTGGGCAAGGAAGTGGCCGCGTTCGGCATCCATGTCACGGCGGTGGCGCCCGGTTCGTTCCGCACCGATTGGGCCGGCCGTTCCATGGTGCGTGCACCGCGCACGATCGACGACTACGACGCACTGTTCGACCCCATCCGCAACGCGCGCGAGGCCAAGAGCGGCCAGCAACTGGGCGATCCGGTGAAGGCCGCACAGGCCATGCTGCAGGTAATCGACAGCCCCACCCCGCCCAGCCAGCTGCTGCTGGGCAGCGATGCCCTGCACCTGGTGCGCGGCAAGCTGCAGACCATGGCCCAGCGCATCGACCAGTGGGAGGCGCTGAGCCGGTCCACCGACAGCCCGGTTTGAACTGAATACGGGGCGCCGTTGACATGCAGGCAATTACCTGCCTATTCTCAGCTCCATGGACGGCCCGCGCCGTGGGCCGCCCTCCTACCGGAGGACGCTGAGATGGTCGAAATCGCGCACCGCGTTGGTATCAAGGCACCCGTCGCACAGGTCTACCAGGCCCTGGCCACCCCGCAGGGCGTCGCCGCCTGGTGGACCGAGGAAACTGCCGGCGACCAGCACCCGGGCGGCACGCTGCACCTGCGCTTCACCGCCCATGGCGAAGAACGCGGCGTCATGCAGATGAAGCTGCAGGAACTGCAACCCGACACGCTGGTGCTGTGGGAAGTGCTGGCCGGACCGCCGGAATGGATCGGCACCCACATCCGTTTCGCCCTGCGCCAGGAAGGTGAGTACAGCATCGTGCTGTTCACCCACGAAGGCTGGAGCGAGCGCGTGGAATTCACCCACCACTGCAGCACCAAGTGGGCCCTCTTCCTGATGAGCCTGAAATCCCTGCTGGAAACCGGCATCGGCCAACCCAGCCCACGCGACATCAAGATTGACGAGTGGAACTGACCCACCGCATGGATGCAGACAAGGTTTTCAAAGCCCTGGCCGACCCCACGCGCCGCACCCTGTTGGACCGGCTGTGTGCGCAGAACGGCCAGACCCTGGGCCAATTGTGCGACCACCTGCAGATGACCCGGCAGTCGGCCACCCAACATCTGGACCTGCTGGAAGAAGCCAACCTGATCAGCACCGTGCGCCGTGGCCGCGAAAAACTGCACTTCATCAACCCGGTGCCGCTGCATGACGTCTACGAACGCTGGGTACGCAAGTTCGAGCAGCAGCGGCTGACGCTGCTGCATGACCTGAAACGCGAACTGGAAGGAGAATGACCATGCCCACCGAGGCCACCCGCTTCATCCACGTGATCTACATCGCGTCCACACCGCAGAAGGTGTTCGATGCCATCACCCGCCCGGAGGTCGCGCGCACTTATTGGGGTCACGAAAACGTGTCGGACTGGCAGCCCGGTTCGCGCTGGCAGCATGTGCGCGCCAACGATGCACGCACGGTCGAACTGGTCGGTGAGGTGGTGGAAAGCACCCCACCTTCGCGCCTGGTCATCACCTGGGCGGCGGCATCGCAGGCAGATAATCCTGCCAGCTACAGCCGGGTAACGTTCGATATCGTGCCCTATGAAGACATGGTGCGGCTGACCGTTACCCACGACGAGCTGGAGCCCGGCAGCGGCATGGATACCGGCATCCGCCAGGGCTGGCCGATCGTGCTGTCCAGCCTGAAATCGCTGCTGGAAACCGGCACCGGCCTGGATGTGTTTGCCAAGCCGAAGGGGTGACCCTACGCCGCTACGCCCCCACCACGGCCCCCGCCACGCGGCACACCAGCATCGTGGCGGCCAGCGCCCCGGCGAATGCGAACAGCCAGCTCATCTCGGCGTTGAGCAGTCGCTCACCCGCTTCATCCAACAGACCCGCATCGCGCCGGCGGACCTGACGGTAGAGCAGCAGCATGCAAAGCGCCATCAGTACCAGCAGCGGCAGCCACGCGAACAGCAGCACGTTCAGTTGGCCCGCAAACGCGGGGCTCACGCTGAAACGGCTGACCCAGCTACCGAAGGCGCGCTGGTTGTCCAACGGCAGGAACACAAGCAAGACAAGTGCCATGCCGAGCACGTACAGCGCGGCATGGCGCAGCCGTAGCGACCACGGCCAACGCACATCGGCGTGCGGCGATGCCACGTTGGCGCCCAGTTGCAATGAACCGGGCGTGCGCCCGGCTTCAACCTCGCGCGCGTGATGCCAGAAGCCGCGCTGTATGCCCCGATGCAGCGCGGGTAGCAGCACCACGCCGCAGAACCCCACCAGCACCGTGTTCAGTGCCAGCGCGCCACCGTCCTGCCGGTCGCCGAACAGCAGGGCCAGGCCGAACCACGCGGCAAAGAACACGGTCATGCCGACCACGAACAGCACGGCCGCGACCAACAGGCGGCGCCCTGGCTTCGCGGCCATCCAGGCATGCAGCCCAGTGCTGTACTGCTGGTCCTTCATGGCAACCTCCTGTGGCGCCCTGTTTGCTTCAACGTTGAATCACGTGGACGAACATGCCCACCAGCATCAGCAACGCCACCGCCAAGGCGATATAGGGCGCGGTTGAAAACAGCTTCAGCAGCAGGTCAACGCCCGTGGTGCGCTTGCGCCCGCCAACGTGCTGATCCAGCACGCTGTACAGGCCGGTGAAGCTGGCCTTGTCCTCCTCGTCGGGTGCGTTGAAGTCGCGCCAGGTCAGCAGGCCGCAGTAACGGCCCGTGGCAGAATCCAGCCGCAACACATGGCCGCCCCGGCGGTTGATGAACGGGTAAGCGTTGTAGCTGCGAATTGCCGAGAACGGTGAAGCGAACAGCGTGCGCTCACCCTGGCGGATCGCAATGGCGCCCGGGGACAGCTCTATATCAATCAGGTAGGTGCCATGGCGCACGATCAGGTAGTTCACCCCACCCACCACCGAAAGCGTGGCGATCAGGAAAGCGGTCTGCGCGGATGTATGCTGGATGGCATCGGCGCACGGCACGATGACCGACAGCGGCACCACCACCGCGATCAGATTGATCAGCAGGGTTTTCCAGGCTACCTGTCTTACGGTCAGCGTTTCCATTCGCGGTCCTTCGCTGGTGGGGGAAACGGGGTCGGCGCGAACAACCAGCGGCCGGTGGGGGCATGCTAATCGGAAATGGGGTGACAGGTGCAGGGGCTGGTGGTGACGCCTTTGGCTTGGCCGAACCCGGGGACATCATGCAGCACCCCCTACTCCAGCTCGGGCATGCCGGCCGGGCGCAGACGCCGCATGAGGCTACCCGTCCTATATGGATAGAATCCCATGAAGGCCAACAGCGCGCCCAGGTAGGAAACGATGCCGTTCGTCAACGAGTACATTTCACCGCAGGATGCTGCCAAGTATCGCTTGGCTGAGATAGACGCGAAGTACAGGAGCGGAGGCATCCCTGGGCAGTGGACTGTCGATCACGAGCGCGACATCCATCTTCGATTGATGGCGCGAGGTCGCGAGCCCGAAACCAAACACGAAAGCCTGTGGACGTTCTACTGGAGGGGAGAGCTCCTGACATTGCAAATGGAACTGCTCAAGGTGACGGCAGAACCAGGAGGGCCCGCATGGCTGCACTGGCGACTGGTCCGGCTCAACGGCAGCAACGGGATGCCACCTGCCTTAAGGAAGAATCAAGCCGAGATACTGGAAGATCTAAACATGGCCCTTGTCGCTCATGGAGACGGCGGCGTCTTCTCCGTAAGTTCAGAATGCAGCGTCACTTTGGATTTTGGCGAAGAGTGTGTGCTTTGAGCGCGCCACGGACTGAACTTCGAGAAGTCGAATCTTCCGCCGCCATCGCGCCGCATACAACACGCGCGAGGCCCTGACCGGGCCTGTACCCACGACCTGTGCCAATTCAATCCGACCAAGCCCGAGGCACTCTCAAGGAGCACACGATGCCGTTCGTCAACGAGTACATCTCGCCAGAGGATGCGGCCAGATATCACTTGGCCGAGATTGACGCCAGCTTCAGAAGCGGGGGAATTTCCCGTCAGTGGACCATCGATCGCGAGCAGGACATCTATCTCAGGATCCTGTCGCGAGGCCTTGAGGCGGAGACAAAGCATGAAAGCGTGTGGTCGTTCTACTGGAAAGGAACGCTGCTGACGCTCCGCTTGGACCTGTTGAATGGGAACGGAAAGCCGGGAGAACCAGGGTGGTCGCATTGGCTACTGGTCAGACTGAACGGAACCAATGGCTTGCCACCGACACTTGGCCCATACAAGCAATCGATCAAAGAGAGCCTCAGGCAAGCGCTGGTGGCTTACAAGGACGCGGGGGTACTTTCAGGCAACACCGACTACACCATTACATTGGATGTTAGCGACGAGTGCGCGCTGTAAGCGCACCCTTCAATAGCGCATGTATCCAGTGACAACGGGCGATCACGCCACTGACTGAGGTAACGCCAAACTCTGCCCAACCCAATCAACCAGGCACCGTGTGGGGCGATGGATCGAGTATGAGCATACCCGTGCAAGCATGCTGCCCTTGGCTCGTAGCATTCAGCGGGAGCACCAGCTGGCGATGGAACGGCAGCGAAACCAGGATGGCCCCGGTGGCCGTGTTGGCCCGAGCTTCGGCTAAGTCGTGTGAAGACCTGCCCACGCGCCCTCCTGCCCCCGACTTGTAACCTGAGGCCCTACCAACTGCCTGGGGCGCAGGGTGAACGCAACGATCCGGCGGGTGAACCTGCAACGGCTGATCCTCGCGCTTGCCGCGCTCTCTGCCTTGGTGATGCTGGGCAATGCGGTCTGGGCCAGCTACCAGGTGCAGCGCCAGCAACTGCTTGAAAAGAGCCTGGAAGCCAACCGGGTGTACGCGCACTCGCTGGCGCAGTCCACCCAGCACTTCGTGCTGAACGCACAGCAGCAACTGGCGGTCGGCGCCGAACGTCTCAGCCGCAATGCCGCCCAATCCGCCGCGCACGACGATGAAGTGGAACGGGTCAAGCTGCAGACCGATGCCTTCAACAGCGTCATCTCGGTCAATGCCCAGGGCGTGGTGGTGGGTACCTCACCGGCCCTGCCCGAGCTGCAGGGCAAGGCCCTCACCAGCGCGGCCAACCGGCAGGCGCTGCAGCAGCGGGTGCCGATGGTCAGCGATCCGTTCGTTGCCCACACCGGCAACCTGGTGGTCACCCTGTCCCACCCCGTGTTCAACGCCGACGGCGACTACGCCGGCTACATCACCGCGTCCATCCACCTGCGCGACCCCAACGTGCTGCACAGCCTGCTCGGCACCCATCCCTACGACGATGGCTCGTACCTGTACGTGGTCAGCCGCGATGGCACCGTGCTCTACCACCCCGACCCGGACCGCGTCGGCCAGGCCGCCACCCGCAATGCCGCCGTGGAGGCACTCAGCCAGGGCCGTGCCGGCGCCCTGCACTCGCGCAACCGCCATGGCGTGCCGATGCTGGCCGGCTTCGCGCCCGTGCCCGCGGCCGGTTGGGGCATCGTCGCCCAGCGCCCGACCGATGCTGCCGTGGCCCCCATGGGCAGCCTGACGGCCACGGTGCTGCGCAATGCCGCGCCCCTGGGGCTGCTGACCCTTCTGCTGATCTGGCTGTGCTCGCGGCGCATTGCCTCGCCGTTGCAGGAACTGGCCCGGCACGCACAGGACCAGGATGTCGGCGCCGCCATCACCCAGGTCAAGGCGGTCAATTCCTGGTACCACGAAGCCGCCCAACTCAAGCAGGCCGTGCTGGTCAGCTTCCGCAACCTCAACGAACGTATCGGGCTGCTGGACAAGGCCGCCCTCACCGATCCGCTGACCCAGCTGCTCAACCGGCGTGGACTGGAACGCGCGCTCAGCGCACTGAATGCCTCGGGCGTGCCATTCGGGGTCATCACCCTGGACGTGGACCACTTCAAGGACGTCAACGACCAGCACGGCCACGACACTGGCGACCAAGTGCTGGCCGGCATCGCCCATTGCATGCGGGCCAACGCGCGCCCGCAGGACGTGCTCTGCCGCCTGGGCGGTGAGGAATTCCTCGCCCTGCTGCCCGAGGTCAGCGCAGACGTCGCCCTGCAGGTGGCCGAGCGCCTGCGCAGCGTGATCCAGGCGCACGCCTTCCCCACGGTCGGGCACGTCACCATTTCAGCCGGCGTCAGCCACTACCCCGAAACCCAAGGCGACGCAGACCTGGTCATCCGCCAGGCCGACAAGGCGCTGTACCGCGCCAAGCACGGCGGCCGCAACCGCGCCGTGCTGTACCGGCGTCGCAGCCAGCGGCGCGAAAACCCTTCTTGACGCGATGCTTGCCGTTTCTGCACAACGGCACCGCCCCACACCTGCAACCCTGTCACCACCGCCGTGCCGCCTGCACGGCCCTGATTCGGCTCTATGGCGCCCCTGTTCAACCGGAACACGCACATGGCCCCTACCCGTACCGAAGAACGCATGTCGACGCTGGGCAGCCTGGACGTCCTGGACGACGCCGCGGGCGCCTCGCTGGATCGGCTGACCGACCTGGCGGCGCGCACCTTCCGCACGCCGGTGGCCTTCGTATCGCTCATTGAAGAAGACCGCCAGCGGCTGATATCACGCCAAGGCCTGGACGTGGCCGAATCGCATATCCGCGACTCCATCTGCGCTCACACCATCGGCTCCCCCGCCGGCCAGGTCATCAACGACCTGCGCGTGGATCCGCGTTTTTCCAGCCTGCCGCTGGTGGCCGGGCCGCCGCACCTGCGCTTCTATGCCGGTACGCCACTGGTGGCCGCCAACGGTGTTCCCATCGGTGCGCTGTGCGTGATGGACAGCGTGCCCCGGCAGTTTTCCGCCGATGACCGTCGGCAACTGCAGACGTTGGGCATGGCGGTGATGAACGAACTGGAGCTGCGCACCCTCAGCGGTCGTCGCGATCCGGTCAGTGGCCTGCCCAACCGCCACCAGTTCGCCATCGATTACGCCGCGCGCGCGGTGCGCACGCCGGGCCAGCCGTGCTTCGCGGTCATGATCGACATCCTGGATCTGCCGCGCGCCCACGAGGCCGGCCAGGTGCTGGGCATGGTGCCGCTGGAAGCACTGATCCGCCGTGCGGGCGTGCGCCTCAACCTGGCCCTCGACGGCGTGGCCCAGGTCTACCATGTGGGCGCCACCCGCTTCGCCTTCGTGGTGGAACTGCCCACGCGCGAGGCCATCGAACGCCTGGTTCACCTGCTGCACGACGATCTCATCCGCCCGTTGATGGCGGCATCGGTTCCGCTGGCGCCGCAGTTCCATGCCGGCCTGTGCGAGGCCGCCCTGGGCCGTGACAGTGCCGACGATGTGCTGCGCAAGATGATGATCGCGCTCGGCTCGGCCCTTGCCAGCCAGGTTACCTGCTGCTGGTACTCGCCCAGCCGCGATGAACGCCTGCAGCGCAGCTACCGGCTGGCCACCGACGGCCAGCGGGCACTGCAGCAGGACCAGTTCCACCTGGTCTACCAGCCGCGCTTCCGCGCGCATGATCTTGCCCCGGTTGCGGCCGAAGTGCTGTTGCGCTGGAACCACCCGCAGCTGGGCGCAGTCAGCCCGGCCGAGTTCATTCCCGTATTCGAGCGCACCACGCTGATGGATGGCGTTACCGCCTGGGTACTGGAACACGCCTTCAGCCAGCTGGCGCAATGGCGGCGCGAAGGCCTCAGCCTCACCCTGTCCATCAACCTGTCCGCGCGCGATGTGTCCCGCAAGGGCATGGCCGATGCCTTCATTTCCGCGCTGCTGTGCAAGGGGCTGTCCTGCAGCGATGTGGAAATCGAGATCACCGAAGGCGAATGGCTGCGTGCCGATTCGCTGCCCGGCGAACAACTGCAGCAGCTGGCCGCGGCCGGCGTGCGCGTGGCCATCGATGATTTCGGCAGTGGCTACAGCAACTTCGGCTACCTCACCGAACTGCCCATCCACACCATCAAGCTGGACAAGTCGATGATCGACGACCTGCCCACCGATATGCGCGCCCAGTTGAAGGTGCAGGCAGTCATCAGCCTGGCCCACGGCCTGGGTTACAACACCGTGGGCGAAGGCGCCGAGACGCCGGAACAGGTGGCCCTGCTGCAGGCCTATGGCTGCGATGAGATCCAGGGGTTTGCCCTGTCCCGCCCGATCAGCGCGGCAGATCTGGCCCAGCAGCTGGACGCGGCGCCCTACGTCCAGACCTGACACCCGGGGGCACATGCCCAGCAGAAGCTGAATGTGCGCCTCGGCCTTCATCTGCCGCGCACACAACCGGGCATTCCGGCACGGCATTATTGCCGCGCATCAGCAGCGCCCCTTCCACCGGAATTCCCTTGCAGCCGCATTCCCCTTTGGCCGGTCAACCGGCCCCGTTGTCGCATGACTTTTTCGAATTCCTGGCCGTACGCGCGGGTGAGCAGTGGTTTGCCGTGGACGTGCAGGCCGCTGTCGAAATTCGTGGCCCTGAAACCTTCAGCCGTGCAGGCGGCAAAGGCCGCCCAACCCTTACCGTGCGCGAAGAAGCACTGAGGGTGGTCGACCTGCGTCGGCTGAGCGGGCTGAGTGCGTTCGAGTCCGCCTGCCCGGCAATGCTGCTGGTGCAGGCAAGCGCAGAAGTGCTGGCCTTGGCCGTGGACGAAGTGGGCGAGATCGAAAGCGTCCCCCGCGAGCGGGTGCGGGCGGTCAATCCGCTGGGGTTTGTGTTCTGCAGCCAGAGCATTGCGATGCCCGACAACGGCCAGATTCCGCTGATCGACCCGGTGTTGTTGATTGCCGCGTGATCGCGCCGCCGGGCATGGCCCGGCGCTACCCCACCGTGCCCGCGACGCCCTCCGGTAGCGCCGGGCCATGCCCGGCGAATTACACCGCGTCCAGAATAATCCGCGGCAACCGCACAATCGCCCGCGAAAACACCGCCGGCGCATCCATGCCGCGCGCCACCACAAGCGCGCCGTGCAGTTCCACCAGCATCTGCTCGGCCAGCAGTTCGGCCTCTTCATCAGCCACACCGTGCTGCCGCGCCACACCCGCCAGCGCGGCCTGCAACCGGTGGAACGTCGATGCAATTGCATCACCGCAACCGTTCTGCACACCACGCGGCGGCGACAGCATGTTCAACAGGCACGACTGCCGGCCGTGGTCGTACATCGCGTCCATCGCCGCAACGAAACGCGCCAGCTTGTCCGCCACCGGCGCATCGCCGGCCAGCACCGGGAAGATCTCCGCATCCAGCACGCGCCCTACCTGGGCAAGCACTTCCTGCGCCATTTCCTCTTTCCCGTTGGGGAAACGGTGGTACAGGCTGGATTTCTTCAGGCCGGTCGCTTCGGCAATCACTGCCAGCGACGCGCCCTCATAGCCAACGTCCTTGAACGTCAGCGCCAAGCGGTCCAGCAGGGCCGCGTCATCAATTTTCCTGACCTGGGGCATGGGTCACCTCCTGCCTGAACGATAACCGACCGTTCGGTCCAATTCAAGCTTGACGTGGACCGATCGTTCGGATTCAATTCAGCCCGTACCGACCGTTCGGTACATTTCAATCCAATCCGCTCAAGGAACTTTCCATGTCCCGTATCGCCCTCGTCACCCCCGAAACCGCCACCCCGGCCCAGCAGCCGCTGCTGGAACAGACCAAGGCCAAATTCGGCAAGCTGCCCATCATCATGACGGCGCTGGCCAACTCGCCGGCCACCATGAACAGCTACCTGGCCCTGTTCCAGAACCTCACCGACGGCCGCTTCAGCAAGCAGCTGGCGCGCAAGATCGGCCTGGCCATCGGTGAAGAAAACGGCTGCGAATACTGCATCTCCCTGCTGGCCGCCATCGCCAAGCTGCAGAAGCTCACCGAGGAAGACATTGAACTGGCCCGCCACGGCAAGTCCACCGACCCGAAGGAACAGGCGCTGCTCGACTTCGTGCTGCTGCTGGTGCGCCACAAGGGCGACGTAACCGATGAAGAACTGCAGGCCGTGCGCGCCGGGGGCTGGGGCGATGAGGACATCGTGGAAGTGTTCGGCCACCTGGCGCTGAACTTCATCACCAACTACCTGTGGAAGGTCGGCCGCAACGACGTCGACTTCCCGATCCTGCGCCTGTTCGACCAGGGCAAGATCTCGCGCGGCAGCAGCCACGCGTTCCAGCAGTTCGCCTGAGGAACCCACACCATGAACACCCCTGCCCGTCTGGCAACCGGCCTTGCCGGTGCCCTCGCCGTTGCCTCTGCCCACGCCGCCGCGCCGGCCGTCACCTTCCACTACGCCCAGGTGGACGACGTGCGCGTGTTCTACCGCGAAGCCGGCGACCCCAAGGCACCCACCGTGCTGTTGCTGCACGGCCTGCCCTCCTCGTCCTTCATGTACCGCGAACTGATCCCCATGCTGGCCGACCGCTACCACGTGATTGCCCCGGACCTGCCTGGCTTCGGCTTCACCGAGGCGCCGCCGCGCGAAAAGTACGCCTACACCTTCGCCAACCTGGCCACCACCATCGACCGCTTCACCGAAGTGATCGGCATCGATCGCTACGCCATCCAGGTGTTCGACTACGGCGCACCGGTCGGCTGGCGCCTGGCCACCCAACACCCGGAACGCATCACCGCCATCGTTTCGCAGAATGGCAATGCCTATGAAGAAGGCCTGGGCGAACTGTGGGCGCCGATCAAGCGCTACTGGAGCGCAGCGACCGCGGCCAACCGCGATGCACTGCGCAGCATGTTCAGCCCGGAAGGCATCCAGTGGCAGTACACCCACGGCGCGCCCGATGCGCTGCGCATCGCGCCGGAAACCTACACGCTGGACAACGAGCGTCTGGCGCGGCCAGGCAATCTGGATATCCAGCTGGACCTGATCCTGGATTACCGCACCAACGTGGCGATGTACCCGCAACTGCATGCGTACTTCCGCGACCGCACGCCGCCGCTGCTGGCGGTGTGGGGGCGCAACGACGCGATCTTCATCCCGGCCGGTGCCGAGGCGTTCAAGCGCGATCTGCCGAAGGCGGAGGTGCATTTCTACGATACCGGGCATTTCGCGTTGGAAAGCCATGTGCAGGAGATCGGGCCGGTGATCCGCGCATTCCTGGATGCGAACCTGTAAGAAGCGCGCTGCATGACGCATTCGGCACGTTCAACGGGCCGGATGCGTCACTCCACTTCATGTGTTGTGTCTAACACGCCCTCGTGTGGAATGACCGACACAACTATTCCTAAGCGGAAAACGTCACGTATTCCCGAGCATTGCGCGCTGTTTGCGCCATTTCATGTCGCGCCAACCCCGCCTGCGGCATGGGCGAGCGCTCTCGTGTCGCATGTGCCACGGATTGTGCGTGCGACAATCGTTTCCGCTCCCTCGATGCATCTGCACGTTTCGGATTTTTCTGATTGAAGCGAGCGTGCATGCGTAAACAACATGGCGTGCCACCGACAACGGGTGGCCGGGTCTGCAAACCCGTCTTGACGTAAGTGTCTGTTGTTTACGCTTGCCCGTCGGCACCGTCCTTAACCGGTGCCGGCGGGCAATCCGTCGGCCGTCTATGGCGGGCGGTGCGTGGGGATCTTCGGGTCCACCGGGTCAATGACACTACATCAACCGGGTTTGCAGCCACGTACCGTCCGCCACCCCGCCCAGCGCGGGTGGCGCTGCTGTGCCTCTGCCACGGAAGCCGACGCCATGACCGCACCGAACGCCCTGCCCTTCAGCGCCCCCGCTGATTCCATCAACGACGACCAAAACCCCTCGCCCGACCTCAGCACCCTGCTCGGCTGCCTCGACCGCATCCGCACGGGCGAAGGCGCCGACGGCCAACCCTGGCCCGAAACCCATCTGCCGCTCGGCCGCCGCATGGCCCTGGCCCGCATCGACCGCGCCGCCGCCGGTCTGCTCACCGTGGCCGAAGTGCCGCACGCCGCAGAGCGCTGCCGCGCCGTAGCCACACCCGACCGGCACCTGAGCGAAGGTGTGGTCGATGGCCTGTTCCTGGCCTGCCGCAGCCTGGCGGAACTGGTCTGCCAGGACATCCGGCCGCGCGGATGATCAGCGTCGTTCTCCGCTTCCAGATTGCCAAACACCATCACACTGATTACGACGCCGCCTACCTGCAGCTGGTCGAGATGCTGCAGCGCTTTCCCGGTAGCGACACCTGGTACTGCGAGGTAAACGCCCCCGGCCAGGTACCGCTGCGGCTGGACGATGCGCCCGCCGTGCTGCACCGCCTGCGGGTACGCGCGGAACTGGCGCCTGTGCGCACGTTCAGTGCATCGTTGTTGAACCGGCCAACCGGCCAGCGCTTGCCCGGGCTGATCAATGTTAATTACAGCCCGGGCGTCGGCACCATGACCGTGGTCGTCAACCGGCCCGCCGACGTGCAGCCCAACCCCACCGGCTGGATCGCCGGCATCATGCTGGCGGTGCTGGAAAGCGAAATGGGCACCCGCTACGCATTTGCCGATGTCTACGACCGGCTGAATGGTCGGTTCGTGAATTACCACGATGCCTGCGCAAGCTACCCCGGGCGGCACTGCCTGGGGTGGATGGCGTACGTGCGCCGGGCTGTGAGCGCTGCGGAGTTGCCACAGGCCGCTTTGATTCTGCCCGCGCCGGGGGGATCGATTGTGGTGTCGGTGGATGGGGCGTTCAAGCTGGCCGACAAGAAGCATGTGCGAACGGCGAATGCGCTGGAAATGCGGATGTATGAGTTGGGGTTGCTGCCGGTGTTCTAGCTGGTTGGGACGTCGGGTCTGCCGTGATTGCAGAAAGGCAGGGTTACTTGCACACCGCAACCTGCCTTCCCTGCCAGACTGCCAATGAAGGCGTCAGCGTTTCAGTCGATGTACCAGTCGAACTTTGCGCGCCGTCGAGATGGGTTACACGCAGTCCTCTGGCTTGCCGCTGCGCAGTGATCGACTCGATGTTCCCGTACATCAGAACTAAAGAATCGCCCCGTGGCTTGATCTTCATGACCTCAGGGGCGCTCGCTTCGCCCTCGTACCGTTGTACGACGGCATACCCACCATCCGCGCCGCCAACGAACGAAATCTCCAGCCCGAGTAGGTCGCCGGATTCGGGGTGCATGCAGACGTTCGAGTAGGTGGGGGGTTGCTTCGGGGAGCTAGCGCCGGCCGCAACGCTTGGTAAAAACGCCAGCGCCAGCACCAGAATGCATGGAAGCTTTGGGTTGATCATCTGCGGATCTCCATTCCTCAAGGCACGAACGTGGTGGGCAACTGGGAGTAAACGCGAGAGCAGCATTGGCCGACGGCTAGCGTGCCGTCCAACCTCCATCCATCGGCAGTGCCGTACCCGTAATCTGCGCTGCGGCGTCCGAGGCCAGGAACACCACCATGTCCCCCAACTGCTCCGGCGTCACGAACTGCAGCGAAGGCTGCTTCTCGGCCAGCAGCTCACGCGCGGCGGCCTCCTGATCGGTCCCTTCCCGCTCCGCCAGCGCGGTGATCTGCTGCTCCACCAGCGCCGTGCGCACCCAGCCGGGGCAAATGGCGTTGGCGGTGATGCCGGTACCCGCGTTCTCCAGAGCCGTCACCTTGGTAAACCCGACCACGCCGTGCTTGGCCGCCACATAGGCCGACTTGTTCACCGAGCCGACCAGCCCGTGTACCGACGCAATGTTGATGATGCGGCCCGATCCCTGCTGCTTCATGTGCGGCAGCGCCGCCGCCGTTGCATGGAACACCGCCGATAGGTTCAGCGCCAGGATCGCGTCCCACTTCTCTACCGGGAAGTCCTCGATCGACGCCGTGTGTTGGATGCCAGCGTTGTTCACCAGGATATCGATGCGGCCCATCGTTGACGCGGCACGGGCGATCATTTCCCGTACCGCGTCGCCGCTGGAAAGGTCCGCGCCATCGTGTGCCACCCGTACCCCGAACTCTGCCTCCAAGCCGGAGCGGATCCGTTCGATTTCCTGTGCATCCCCGAAGCCATTGAGCACGATGTCGGCCCCCTGCCGCGCCAGCGCGATGGCGATGCCAAGGCCGATACCGCTGGTGGAGCCAGTGACTACCGCAACCTTTCCGGTGAACATGGGCAAGCTTCCATGAGGCGTTGGCAGCAGTGTAACGACTAACGGGCACTTGGCCGCTCTGACGCGGCGCCCGAAAAGGACTGTCCAGCCACCGCGCTATCCCGGGGCGCACCCATCGCCTGCGACGGACAGGATGTCGCTAACGCCCCGCCTCAATGAGTAGAATTGGCCAAATTCTGTCGTATGAGGCCATGCCATGGAACATCCTCTTGTCGAGGTTCGGGGCGCTGCCCAAGCGCTCAGGGACTTCGCCGAAGCCCGAGATTGGGCACAGTTCCATTCCCCAAAGAACCTCGTCATGGCGCTCTCGGGCGAAGTTGGAGAGCTGAACGAGGTCTTCCAGTGGATGACGGAAGCCGATTCTTTCAACGCCGCATCCTCGGACGCCACAGCCAAGGCGGTTCGTGAAGAGATCGCCGACGTAGCCCTGTACCTCATCCGGCTGTCGGATGTGCTTGGCATCGACCTTAATGAAGCTGTCAGCAGCAAGCTGGCCACGAACGCTGTCAAGTACCCGGTCGATCTCTCGCGGGGCGTCAGCACCAAGTACAACAAGCTGCCTCAGCCATGATCGTCTACCAAGCAGACAAGGACGCCTTCCTTCGCCACTGCAACGATGAGGAAATCGAGGAAGTCATCCTTGCCAGCTACAAGGCGGTCACCAAGGGCCATGTGGGCGAGTCCGAAATCCGCTCTTGGCGCGAATCACTGAGATACGTCGCACGTGCGCTGAACCACCCATCCATTCCTGGTGACATCGGCGTGGCGGTTGAGTTCGTCCTGCCTCAGTCGCGGAAGCGTATTGACGTTCTCCTGACTGGCCACGCCGAAGACGGCTCCGCGCACGTCATCATCGTCGAGCTCAAACAATGGTCAGTCATCAAGCAGTCCAATCGCGACGCAATGATCGAGCTGCGGCCCGGAGACCTTCGAGTCCATCCCAGCTATCAGGCGTGGTCCTACGCTGCGTTCCTTGAGGGTTTCAACGAAGCGGTCCATGTGGGAAAGCTCCAGGTTCATCCCTGCGCCTATCTGCACAATTATCAGTCGGATGGCGTGATCAACTCCCCCCATTACCGGCCTTACATCCAACGCGCCCCGCTCTTCCTTAAGGGCGCGGGCGACCTTGAGGAGCTGCGCGCTTTCATCAGCCAGCACACCAGCAAGGGCGATGGTATCCCGGTGCTGGCCAAACTGGACGGCGCCACTATCCGCCCGTCCAAAGCGCTCGCAGACGAACTGCATCGATTGCTCTCGGGAAATAGTACGTTCACCTTGCTCGACGAACAGAAGCACGTGTTCGAAGCCGCCAAGGCGGCGTGCGCCCAGGCGCATGCGGAACGAAAGCCTCGAGTTGTCATCATCGAGGGCGGCCCGGGTACGGGCAAGTCCGTCGTTGCGGTGAATCTTCTGGCCGCGGTGCGCGATGGTTTGAACGTCAAGTACGTCTCGAAGAATGCCGCGCCACGTGAGGTCTACAAAAGCGCCCTCAGCAAGTCGAACGAAAGTGATCGCCTCCACCACTTCTTCGGTGGGTCCGGAGCGTACATCAATACCCCCGAGAACGAATTCGATCTACTGATCGTCGACGAAGCCCATCGGCTCACCGAGCAAGGCGGGTTCTACGGGAACGAGGGCAAGAACCAGATAATGGAGCTGATCAACGCTGCCCTGTGCAGCGTGTTTTTCATTGATGAAGACCAACGGGTCACGCTGAAAGATATCGGCACCAAAGAGGCCATTCGTGATTTCGCAGTCGCCCGCGGAGCGACGGTGGAGGAATACGCCCTGTCCTCGCAGTTCCGCTGTGCGGGGTCGGACGGCTATCTCGCATGGTTGGACGACGTGCTGCAGGTCCGCCCGACCGCAAACACAACCCTGGACGAAGACAGCTACGACTTCCAGGTATTCGATGATCCGGTTGCATTGCACGCGGCTATCGATGCCAAGAACGCCAATAACCGCGCGCGCGTCGTAGCTGGCTATTGCTGGCCATGGAACAGCAAGAAAAACAGCAAGGACATGGACATAGTCATTGGCAACTACCGACGGCAGTGGAACCTTGGTCAGGACGGAAGCCTTTGGATTGTCTCCCCCAACTCGATTGATCAGGTGGGCTGCATCCATACCTGCCAGGGTCTGGAAGTCGATTACATCGGCGTGATCATCGGGCCGGATCTGGTCATGGAAGACGGTGCCCTGAAGACCGTCCCTCGTGCGCGCGACAGGCACGACAAGACGATGAAGGGGTATGTAAAGCTATCCAGATCCCACCCCGCCCACGCTGCCGAACTGGCCGACACGATCATCAAGAACACTTACCGCACCTTGATGACCCGTGGGATGAAGGGGTGCTACGTCTACGCGACAGATCCGCAAGTCGCCGCGTACTTCAGGACTCGACTGCAGTGTCTGGCGGCCGTTGAAAAGGCCCAGGCGGTGGAGGCCTGAGCGCCTCCACCTGATCAATCTCAGCGGTGATCCTCGCACAACGCGCCGAAATCACCGGAACGGCAATTACGCGGAGGCGGCCGAACTACTTCAACCGCTCCACCAACCGCTGCCCCACCTCCATCGCTGAAGCCGGGTTCTGGCCGGTAATGAGCTCGCGGTCCACCACCACATGCCCGGTCCACGGCGTGGTATTGCTGCTGAACTTCGCACCCGCCCGCTGCAACGCCGTCTGCGGGTAGAACTTCATCTCACCGCCGCCTAGCATCGGCTTTGCCTGCTCTTCTTCCTGGTTGCTGATCACCGTCATCTGGTAGCCGCTGTAGATCCACTTCGGCGTGGCCGGCGTTGTACCCGCTTCCAGCTTCGCCACGAAACCCGCCGCATCCGGCAGCGTGGACAGCAGCGCGATCGGCCCGTGACAGACCAGCGCGGTGGTCTTGTTGCGCACGTGGAAGTCGGCCAGCAGCCGGCCCAGCGCAGGACTCTTCAGCAAGTCCTGCATCGGCGCGTGGCCACCGGGAATGTAGACCGCATCGAAACGTGCGTAGCCCTGCTGCTCCACGCGCGCCAAGCTGACCACCGGCGAGGCCGTCGGCGAGGTCAGCGCCAGTTTCTCCAGCAGCTCCTTGTGCAGCGACAGCTGCGCGGCATCGTTGCCGAAGTACGCCGGCGTCACCGAGGACGCGTCCACCGTCGGCGCCCGCCCCTGCGGCGTGGCGAAGGTCACCTCGTGGCCCGCGTCCAGCAGCAGCTTGACCGGCTGCATCAGCTCGTTGAGATAGAAGCCGGTGGACAGCACCTTGCCGTCCTTCAGGTCCAGGTGGTTTTCGTCGGACAGCACCACCAGCACGTTGGCGGCGTGCGCGCCGCTGGCGGCCAGGGTCAGGGCCAGCGCTGCGGCGAGACGGGTCATCAGGTTCATGGGGAGCTCCTATCAGGGAATGGCCGCCACTTTATTCATCGCCCCAGCGGCGATAAATTGGCCCCTTCGCAAAACATTTGTTCGCGGGAGAGCCAAATGAGCCGCAAGTTCGATTATCTGGGCGATGTGGAGGTCTTCCTGGCGGTGGTCGAGCACGGCTCGTTCACCGCCGGCGCCGTGGCGCTGTCCACCACGCCCTCGGTGCTGAGCCGCGCTGTCACCCGCCTGGAAGCGCGGCTGGGCCGGCAGCTGCTGCAACGGACCACCCGCCGCGTGGGCCTGACCGACGCCGGGCGGCTCTATCTGGAACAGGTGCGCACCGCCTTCGGCCTGCTGGACGACGCCGAGCGCGACGTACAGGGCCAGGACGGTGCGCTGGCCGGCCGCGTGCGCCTGAGCGTGCCCACCACCTATGGCCACTACCGGCTGCCGCCCGTGCTGGCGCACTTTGCGCAGCAGTACCCGCAGGTGCAGGTGGAACTGAACATCACCAACCGCAACGTGGACCTGGTGGCCGAAGGCTTCGACCTGGCCATCCGACTGGGCCAGCTGCCGGACAGCGGGCTGGTGGGGCGAAAGCTGGAGGATGCGCCGCTGGTGCTGGTGGCTTCGCCGGAGTACCTGCAACGCCGGGGCGCGCCGCAGACGTTGGAGGATCTGCAGCAGCACCTGTGCCTGCCGTTTGTGATGCCGCGTACTGGGCGGCTGGCGCCTTGGGTGTTTCGGGATGGCGGACGGGATGTGGATTGGGTGCCGCGGTCGCCAATCGAGACTTCTGACGATGTGTTGGGTGTGGTGTCGCTGGCCGAACAGGGCATCGGCATCTGCCAGAGCTATGAGTTCATCGTGCGCGAGCGGTTGTTGCGGGGGGAGCTGGTGGAAGTGCTGCCGCAGTTGCGCGGCAGATCAAGGCCGTTCTCGGTGATCTATGCGCCACATCGTCGGCAGTCGGCCGCGGCACGAGCGATGATTGAGTTGCTGGTGGGGAATGCGGGGCGTACTAAAGATTGTGCTGGTTCAATCTGCAAGGCTGTTTAGCCGCGTGCGGTTTGAACCGATCTTGGAGGTGTATGGTTAATTGCGCGCCGCTGCCTGTCGAGGCGAACTGAGAACTGTTGCGAAGAGGACTCTCGCGCGATTCACCTGTGGCGTAGGCGATTGCGGTAGATTGATAGGCCATCGGCAGTGGGTTTGCGCCATTGCATCTGATATCGTCGCGTATTGCTCGAACGGTGAGTGCAACATACTCGGTGGCACTGTTTAGCACGGCTACGGAAGTCGCCACCACGACCAAATTCGACACCGTCTCCACGTACACCGTCGTTGAAGCCATCAACGACGACACTCCCCTGCCCGACCTCAACTCAGTGCGCTGCATGCTCAAGCCGATGTGCGGATGCGAAGGCGCAGATGCGTACTGGTGGCCAGAAACCGATGTATCACCTGGCCGCCGCGTAAGCCTTTCGAGAACTAACCGCGCGTTGGTAGACCACTTCACAGTGCTGAAAGTGCTGCACTCAGCAAACCGCTGCCAATTGGCAGCGGAGCCAGAGCGGCATCAGAATGCGGGAACTGTTGATGAGTTATTCATGGCTTGCCGAGGGGAGGCTGAGTGGACTTGCCTAGAGACTAAGGCGGGATAATCCTCGTTGACCACCTTGCTCCCTTGGGAACTTGTCCTTTAATTTCCGCTTCCGGCCGAGAGCGGTCTGTCGTTTGGAATCAAGAGCGGACTTCACCGGTCCACTATCCTCGCCCAAGGCCAGATCGCACTGAGCGATGCTGCACTCCCCGAAAACCTATAGGCTTCCCTGACCGAGGGCCGACGAAGGGTTTAGGCGTGAAGCAGCGATATGAGAGTGTCAACGGAGAAGTCCTGCCGGGAATACTGTCGTTGCCGGTGGAGCATGTGCTGCAGCGCTATCGCGACGTATGGGTACCGATCAGCACGTATCCATATCTGGCTATCGATACAGAACGAGTTGATGCGCACTGCAAGAACATCAGCGAGTTCGCGGTGTTTGCGGGCGGCCGCCTAATGCAGAACCTCCGGCCTGAAGAAGGTAGCAGCCGTTTGATCTCGGGGATCATGGGCGGTGGCGTCGATGCCGGACTATCTCCCGAATCAAAGGTGATTGTTGAGGGCATGGCTAATCCGCGCGCGCATTGGCTCATGAACTTCAACGAAACGCTCGCCATCGGCATGCATCCGTTCGCGGCGCTTCGCACGCACTACATCTACGTCGACAGAAACGGCAGCTACCAGCGGAGTTTTGCCGAGCTGGTGATCGTCGACCGGCACAGCCGGCCGAGCTCCACGCTCGTTGACTTCGCCCCTCTGGCGGAAATGGTAATGACGCTTCATCTTGAGTATGTCAATGGCCCACACGACCGGGCGCGCGACATCGTTCGGCTGGCCGCGCTGCTCGATGCGATATTTGTCGAGAACGAAAAGATCCTCGCCGCAGCCACGGCACACCACCGCGCACTAGCGCCGCTGGAGAAGTCATTCGACTACGTCGCGCCGACGCTAACCCGGTATGGCCGCCTGACCCACGACGCTGGCGGGGAGCCGCGGATCGAGCTATCTTTCGCGCTGCTGCATTACGAAAAGGCGCTGCGCGAGTTCGATGCGCTGAAGGCGGCGGCGGCGAAGAAGGATACCGAGGCCGCGTTCTTCCACGGCATCTACTGCGTGGTTGCGGTGGCGGCCTGCGCCGAGGCCATCGGTAACCGTCTAGCGTTCCTGGAGACCGGCGCGCATCCCGACCACCGCGACAAGCGCCAGCCGTTAAAGAAGATCAACCACGGCGGAGCCGCGCTCGCACTGGCCGCATGCCGTACGTTCGTGCCACTCACGCCCGGACAACCAATGTACGACGCGCTTGATCGCGTGCGTGAGCTGCGCAACGCGTTCATGCACGCCAAGGAGCGCGACGAGAAAGTCGATCCCGTGGCCCTAACCTCGACAGTATTCACCGCCGTCGACGAGAACTGCTGTCGCGGCTACCTGCGAAACCTCCGCTTTGCCGTCGCCCATGTGTTCGATCAACTCGCGCCTGAGCATTCAGCGCCGATCGTCACGCGCGAGAACGTCGATTGGCTTGGCGGGATCGAGGTGCCCTAGAGGCCGGCGAGCAGGGCTGCGAACGGCCCCTCATTCCCCACTCCAATTATCCCCTGGTAGTCCATCTTGCTCATTGCTAATGCCGCTCTCGAGGAAATCCCATCCCACGAGCGTCAAAACCACGATCAGAAGCTTCTTCGAGGAAGTGCGTCCACCGCACAAAAAACTGCTCTATTTCGGCCATCGGCTTTCTGGGGCCGCCTACCAGGAAGTACGGCATAAGATCTGCAATAGCCTTCTCGCCGAATTCCCGGAGAGCATCGTCGTCCAACTGGCTTAGGTACGGATTAGCACGGTAGCTAGACCGCCAGCGCTGCTCGTTGGTAAGTGGTCCAGTGCGTTGCTCGGACTTTCGCTTCATTGGCAGGTCAGTCAAGAGCTTAGCGTCTGAGGTCAGTACGGGACTGTTATTAAAGATTCCCCACTGAGCGTTGAGAGAGGACAGGAACTCCCTAGCCCAAGAGAAGCGGTCAGCTTTGTCACTTCCAATGATGATGCATGGCTGCGCCCCGCCGACCAGATGAGCCTCGGACAACAGCCAAACGGCATCCACCGACCAAGTGTCACTTTGCCGCTCTTGCATGAGGCGACTGATCTCCTTTCCCACATCGATTGGATCCAACGACTCGACGTCGGGGTTCAGCAAGACCAAGATGCCTAGAGCATCATCCAACCCAAGAAGCCGCTTAGTGTTTGCGATCTGACCCTTGGCATCTCGAAATGCGGCCTCCACGGATCGCATGATCTTTTGACGAAGACGTCGCAGTTGCTCATCCCCGTCTGGAAGGTGGGCAAGCACCTTGTGTGCAGGTGCCTGACCAAGAATCACTGGGAAGTCATTGCGCAGTCTTAGCGTCTCGAATGTGCTGTTGATCTTGTGCTGCGGGTCCCCTTGCAGGACTTTCAATTCAACAATTACGGATCGAGATCGCCACAGGTAGTCCGCACGTTGGCCACCGCGGGTGTCCAGCCGTAGATCATCGATCGCCTCTGCGCCTTCGCCCATTAGGGCGAAACTATGAAATCGAGTCTCCATGTCAGAACTGGCCATTCCAAATTCCTATCCTTGAGCACTATTTTCTGCTGCCCAGCTACCTTCGTCGATTGCGTTTAGGTCCGGGGCTGAACTTCGAATCCAACCCCTTCCGCTCGCCGGCCACATCCGGAAAGACCTCGACGATCTTGTCTGTGGCTGCTTCTATAATACCGGCACTGATCAACATGGCAACGGCTAGATACAGGCGATCTGGATCGCATTCCAAGCCCGTGCCTCGGCCATTTGTCTCCATGCGCAGGAACGAGACGGGGTGAATGTGGGAATGCTGTGACCACAGGTCCCACAGAATATCAAAGCCAGCCTTGTCCATTCCTACTAGTTCTATCAACTGGGCCCTGTCTAGGAACCACGCTTTCTTGCCGACTAGGCACTGAGCCTGTACGGGGGGAGACAAATTCAGGAAGAATGGGATGGAGCGCAGGCGCGCTTGCAACTCATCGCGCTGCTGCTCGAAGCACAGCCGCTGTTGTTCACTGCCGGAAAACATCTTCAATCGGCTGCAGCAGTCGTTGAGTTGAAGCAGCGTGACCCGCGCCCTGCCCTCGTCAAGGGCCTCGTCCGTCGGCTGCATAAAGTAATGAAAATACAAATGGCCTTCCAGCAAAGCGCGGGCGTGGCAGGCTAGTACATTAAGCCCCCACTCCTGGTGATCGCTTCTCACCCAACGGGAATAGGGCATTGCCCGCACAGCAGCGACGCCATGCGAGCACATACGCGCGAATAGATATGTCCCGTAACCCACGCAAGGCGCGGCCATGCGCCCTGCTTGGGCTTGACCTACGGCGCACGCCTCGCACACCGCCTTGTCAAGACATTCGAGTGCCAACATGTAGTCTTCTCGCGTCGACGACTCCGCCATCATCAGGCGCTGGGCGAGCGCTTCAAGGTCAATCATCCAGCCTCACTCCTACGTACCATTTAGCTAGGCCAGTGGCGCACACTGGTGTGCCTTCAGGGTTCCTCCGAATAGCCTTGATCCTAAGACGCTTCTTGATCTTATCTGGGATTTCAGGCTCGCTCATGCCGTTCCTTTACTGGAAGTTAACTAATGCGACGCGTTGATTCGTCAATTCCCGCGTCCGGCCAGATGCGGACGTCTGAAACACCCGAGTTAGTTGCGGCTGTGAGCGGCGCCGGCATCAATGATCTATTAGTCCGCTGTTGCCGCCAATTTCAAGAGGTCAGCTACAAGCATGTACGTGTACACTACATAACGATCCGCCTCATCTCGTGTGGATATGATCCCATGCGAACCCTTCTGAGCGGCTCTAAAAAGTGAGTCGAGGCGATCGCCTAGGTACTTGAGTTGAGATCCTACGATCTCTTCAGAGCGCTCTGAGGCGGAATTGTCTTCTGTAAAGCATACGAGGCGATTGATGTAGTTATCTACGCCAAGAGAAACGCGAAGTTCCTTTCCATTTACAAGTTTCGTACGTGGCGTTGCCGTAGCCGGGAACAAGTGGTCGGCCAAGTCTTGCAGGATTCGGCGGCAGCTATGGACGGCGTTGGACCAATCTTCCGGGTTGTCGGACTGCAGATTTTCGTAGACAGCAACGAACTTCTGCGCAGCCGACGGCACTGTCCCGCCGATCAGATCATCTGCCACCAGACGAATTCTTGAGAATGCATCGCCCGCGATTCCCGAGAATTTTAGCTCCAGGTTCTTTTGGAGAACGTACGAGTAGACAAATGACCTTCGAGAACTCAGTGCAGCAGACGCCCCACTGATTGATTCTTGAAGCCTTTTTCGCTCCGCCCAGTTTCCAACTCCCGAGCCAACATATTGATTTGGATTGGAAGACGATATTGAAACGCTTGGATCCCTAGCCGCGTCGATCCCGAGCTTCAAAGAGTCTAACTGAGCCTCCAAACTCTCAATCGACTCGAGTCTTGCATATGTCTTGACTTCGTCCTTGCTCTTTTTCTGGTAGGTCCTTCCGGCAAGCATTGCAAGACGCCAAACCTCTGGTGAGACTCCCCCCGGCGAAGATGTATATCCGCCACACTCATACTCAAATATCTTCTGATGGTCGAAGTCGTTGAGAAGTCTAGCCAGGCGGGTAGCCATCAAAGCGACGTTAGTCAAGGGGATTTGCGATAGCTCGATCGCTTGGAGGAGTTTCTCCGACAAGCCTGTGGCCTCAGCTAACGCCTTTGCGGATGGTTTTACTTCGGTATCCAAGGGTGCTTCTCCTACTGCCCAACTCCGAGATTAAGCCGATTCGCGCACTGAGTTCAGCGCGGAAGAAATGTTAGCCCGTAGCCCGATGCGTGAGACGCCAGCCTAACCGGGCCTGAAAACCCCGCAACAAAAAGCTACGACGAAAAGCTCGCCCCACCAAGATAATTCAGACCGGCACCTATGGCCGAGCCAATAAGAGGAAACCACTGCTTGCCGCTTGCACAGAGGGCACCATCTCGCTTCCTTGTTTTTTCTAGTTTCCTCCAGACGATTTAGGTCTGGTGCCACGATGACCTGTGCGATTGCGCCCGGCTGTAACCGTTCCATCTCGCACGAGATCCTGCTAGCGACCTATTTTTTTGGTGGGCGGCCTCGTGAATCAGGCTGCACGACTTAAGCACAAAGCACCCGATGGCGATGTTGCCTGCCTACAACATTGATCCAAGCGATCTTAGGGGGCTTGGTCTGGCTAAAAAGCCGGCGTGTAGCGGGAGCTAGCAATAGGCTCGGGGGGTGGATCAATGTTCGCTATGATCGCAAGCAAACGTTATGATGCGACTAGTTACACCACCCCCGACTGAGCATCTGCTTCCGGCCAGCAGCGGGGGGGCGAGGCCTGCACTAGCCCCCAGTCGCCAGGCGGCGTCGGCATGAATGAATCGTTAGACTGATTGACGGAACCTTCCCAGCTGACGCACGATCACCAGAGGATTGCTCGACTCATACCCGAAAAGCATCAGCGCAGAAGGTGAGTAGGAGGAATAAGGCCACTCGGCAGTCCGTGCGCCGATGTAGCACTTGGCGAAAGCTGATAGGAACGCTTCTCTTTCGATCGCTCTCTGAAAATTACTTGCCTTACAACTGCTCCTGCCTGCAAAAGACTTTGATGCAACGCATGCAGGCATGTATGACAAAGCTTTTCCATCAATTAATGCATACCATGCGCCGCAATTGCCAAGCATGTAGGGCCGGAACTCTGGACAGTCATTGGAGCAACTCCCGATCAACTCCTCGAGTTGAGATTCGTCATTCTTGATCCTACCAGAGCCGTCTGCCCTCTTGTACTGAACGAGAACGTACTTCTCTCCCACGATCTCGAACAAAAGATCCGCGCCGGAAATGTCCGTGTCCGCGGCGCCGCGTCGATGAAGTATCGTTTTTTCGATTATTACGCCATCGATATTTTCTCTAAATACTTTCTGATTGTTGGTACCTTCGCCGTAGATGAAGTCTTCCTCGTGAGGATCTCTAGCCCGCTCATCGAGGGCCCTTCTGACGCTATCGATCGTCCTCTGTCGATCTATGATGCCGTCCACCTCATGCATAACGTGAGAGATGATCTCGTGTCGCTCCATTGACTCCCCCTGTGCCTTCTAGTTCTGGATTTGACCCAGCCCCTGAAGCGGGCTCGGATTAAAAGATTGGCCGCGCCACTCACCGGGGAGGGCTTCGACCTAAACACTTGATAGGTAGAACGCTCATGAACTAGCCATTTCTGGAAAGGCATTCCTTTAGCACTAGATCTTAGAGCGACCTGATCCGGCTAACAAGACCGCGAGTAGCCGGCGAGGAATGAGGACTCGGCGACAACTGCAAGCTCGGTCCGATAGAAGTTCAGATGCCCGCTTTAAGTCGCCTGGCATCCCGCGGCCATAGGCGGAAGCGCGTCGTTACATCTTCCACACCTCGCCGCCCAATAGAGTATCGCCTTCATCGACGTTGGTCAGGAACAGAGACAATTTGTAGCCGGCAAGCCGATCATGGACGAGCCTCGGCATGGCCAAAACTGCGATTAAAGTACCCAGGCCGTTCGACAGGAGAGGAATACTCATTGTCACAATCTATTCGGCTTATGGGTAGCGGACACAAAAACGAAAAGGGCGCCTCTCGGCGCCCTCGTTCTTTCAACTCATTCCCACTCAATAGTAGCCGGCGGCTTCCCCGAGATGTCATAGACAACCCTTGAAACCCCCCGCAACTCATTGATGATCCGGTTGCTCACGGTCCCCAGGAACTCATACGGCAGATGCGCCCAATGCGCGGTCATGAAGTCAATCGTCTCCACGGCCCTTAGCGCAATCACCCACTCATAAGCCCGCGCATCACCCACCACGCCCACCGACTTCACCGGCAGGAACACGGCAAACGCCTGGCTGGTCTTGTCGTACAGATCCGCCTTGCGCAGCTCATCAATGAAGATGGCATCGGCCTTGGCCAGCAGTTCGGCGTACTCGCGCTTCACTTCGCCCAGGATACGCACGCCCAGACCCGGGCCCGGGAACGGATGGCGGTAGACCATGGTGCGCGGCAGGCCCAGCTCAACGCCCAGGCGGCGCACTTCATCCTTGAACAGCTCGCGCAGCGGCTCCACCAGGCCCAGCTTCATGTGCTCCGGCAGACCGCCCACGTTGTGGTGGCTCTTGATCACATGCGCCTTGCCGGTCTTGCTGCCGGCCGACTCGATCACGTCCGGGTAGATGGTGCCCTGCGCCAGCCACTTGGCGTTCTTCAGCTTGTTCGACTCTTCGTCGAAGATCTCAACAAACAGGTTGCCGATGATCTTGCGCTTGGCTTCCGGGTCGCTCACGCCTTCCAGCGCGTTGAAGTAGCGGTCGGCGGCGTTCACGCGCACTACCTTTACGCCCATGTGCTCGGCGAACATCGCCATCACCTGGTCGCCTTCCTGCCAGCGCAGCAGGCCGGTATCCACGAACACGCAGGTCAGCTTTTCGCCGATGGCCTTGTGCAGCAGCGCAGCCACCACCGACGAATCGACGCCACCGGACAGGCCCAGGATCACTTCGTCATCGCCCACCTGTTCGCGCACGCGGGCGATCTGGTCGTCGATGATGTTGGCGGCGGTCCACAGGGTCTGGCAGCCGCACACGTCCACCACGAAGCGGCGCAGCAGCGCCTGGCCCTGCAGGGTGTGGGTCACTTCCGGGTGGAACTGCACGCCGTACCAACGCTTTTCTTCGTTGGCCATGGCGGCCACCGGAATGCGATCGGTGGTGGCGGTGATGGTGAAGCCCGGCGGCGCAACGGAGACATGGTCGCCGTGGCTCATCCAGACATTCAGCTTCGGCTCGCCGCCGTGGTCGCTCAGGCCCTTGAACAGCGCATCCGGGTTGATGACGTTCACTTCGGCGTGGCCGAATTCGCGCTGGTCAGCGGCTTCGGTGGCACCGCCCAGCTGCGCGGCCAGGGTCTGCATGCCGTAGCAGATGCCGAAGATCGGCAGGCCGCTGTCGAACACTTCCTGCGGCGCGGCCGGGGCGCCCGGCAGCGTGGTCGATTCCGGGCCACCGGACAGGATGATGCCCTTGGCGCCAAACGCCGCGATCTCGGCCGGGTTGTGGTCCCAGGCCCAGATTTCGCAGTAGACGCCCAGCTCGCGGATGCGGCGCGCGATCAGCTGCGTGTACTGCGCGCCGAAATCGAGGATCAGGATCTTGTCGTTATGGATGTTGGTCATGGCGCCCTGGCAATGCAGTAGGGAAAACGAAACTTCGAATGCTTTTTCAACAGCAGATAGAGAAAGAGGAACGGGAATCAGCTTCCTCGTTCCTCTTTGCCCGGCCCGCGTCAGGCGCGGTAGTTCGGCGGTTCCTTGGTGATCGTCACGTCGTGGACGTGGCTCTCACGCTGGCCGGCGCCGCTGATCTTCACGAACTTGGGCTTGGTGCGCATGTCGTCGATGGTGGCGCAGCCCACGTAGCCCATGGTGGCGCGCAGGCCGCCCATCAGCTGGTGGATGATGCCGCCCACCGGGCCGCGGTACGGCACGCGGCCTTCAATGCCTTCCGGCACCAGCTTGTCGGCGGTGGCAGCGTCCTGGAAGTAACGGTCCTTCGACCCCTTTTCCATCGCGGCCAGCGAACCCATGCCGCGGTAGCTCTTGTACGAACGGCCCTGGTACAGCTCGGTCTCGCCCGGCGATTCCTCGGTACCGGCCAGCAGGCCACCGACCATGATGGTCGAGGCACCGGCGGCCAGCGCCTTGCCGATGTCGCCCGAGTAGCGGATGCCACCGTCGGCGATCAGCGGGATGCGGTCCTGCAGCGCTTCGGCCACCAGATCGATGGCGGTCACCTGCGGCACGCCCACGCCGGCAACCACGCGCGTGGTGCAGATCGAGCCCGGGCCGATGCCCACCTTCACTGCGTCCGCGCCGCTGTCCAGCAGCGCCAGTGCAGCTTCGCCGGTGCAGATGTTGCCACCGATGACCTGCACGTGCGGGAAGTTCTTCTTCACCCAGGCCACGCGGTCCAGCACGCCCTGCGAGTGGCCGTGCGCGGTATCGACCACGATCACGTCCACGCCGGCGGCAACCAGCGCTTCCACGCGGCGATCGGTATCGCCACCCACGCCGACGGCAGCGCCGACCAGCAGACGGGTCGACAGATCCTTGGCAGCGTTGGGGAAGTCGGTGTTCTTCTGGATGTCCTTCACGGTGATCAGGCCACGCAGGGCGAAATCATCGTTGACCACCAGCACCTTTTCGATGCGGTTGCGGTGCAGCAGCTGCAGCACTTCATCGCTGGCGGCGCCTTCCTTCACCGTGACCAGGCGATCCTTCTTGGTCATGATGTGGCGGACCGGATCGTCCAGCTCGGTTTCAAAGCGCATATCGCGGTGGGTCACGATACCGGCCAGCAGGCCGTCGCTGCCCACCACCGGCACGCCGGAGATGTTGTGCGCCTGGGTCAGGGCCAGCACGTCGCGGATGGTGGTTTCCGGACCGACGGTGATCGGGTCGCGGATGACACCGGCCTCGAACTTCTTGACCTTGGCCACTTCCGCTGCCTGCTGTTCCAGGCTGAGATTCTTGTGGATGATGCCCATGCCGCCGAGCTGGGCCATGGCGATGGCCAGGCGGGCTTCGGTGACGGTATCCATGGCTGCAGACAGGATCGGAAGCTTCAGCTTCAGGTCGCGAGTCAACCGCGTTTCGAGGTTGACGTCCTTGGGCAGGATGGTCGAATGGGCGGGGACGAGCGAGACGTCGTCGTAAGTGAGTGCTTCAGCCTGGATGCGCAGCATCGGCATACCCGAGATGTGGGGAAGCGCGACATTTTACCCCTTTTTCACGCCCGATGGGAGGGGGTGGATGCGACGCAGTGTCGCGCGGGCAGCGATCGGTTCAGGGGGCATCCGGGCCGGCGGCATCCCGCCTTTGGTAGGTGCCAACCTTGGTTGGCACGCACCGTCCGGCACCGGCACCCCAGATGGGCCGATGGCCCCGACGGATGTGTGCCAACCAAGGTTGGCACCTACCAGGAGCGGGTCATGCAGGCCGACACCACCCCGGTAGCGCCGGGCCATGCCCGGCGAGCGCAGTGGCGCCGTTGGGATTGGTCAGGACGCTTCCGCCGCTTCCAACGTGTTCTGCATCAACCGCGTGTGATCAACCCAACCGGAAAACCGCCTTTGGTAGGTGCCAACCTTGGTTGGCACGAACCGTCCGGCACCCGTACCCCAGATGGGCCGATGGCCCCGACGGATGTGTGCCAACCAAGGTTGGCACCTACCAGGAGCGGGTCATGCAGGCAGACACCGCCCCGGTAGCGCCGGGCCATGCCCGGCGAGCGCAGCGGCGCCGTTGGGATTGGTCAGGACGCTTCCGCCGCTTCCAACGTGTTCTGCATCAACCGCGTGTGATCAACCCAACCGGAAAACCGCCTTTGGTAGGTGCCAACCTTGGTTGGCACGATCCGTCCGGCACCGGTACCCCAGATGGGCCGATGGACCCGACGGATGTGTGCCAACCAAGGTTGGCACCTACCAGGAGCGGGCCATGCAGGCCGACACCACCCCGGTAGCGCCGGGCCATGCCCGGCGAGCGCAGCGGCGCCGCAAACATCCGCCGGGCATGGCCCGGCGCTACCCTCAGGAGGCTTCCGCCGCTTCCAACGTGTTCTGCATCAACCGCGTGTGATCAACCCAACCGGAAAACCGCCTTTGGTAGGTGCCAACCTTGGTTGGCACGATCCGCCCGGCACCGGCACCCCAGATGGGCCGATGGCCCCGACGGATGTGTGCCAACCAAGGTTGGCACCTACCAGGAGCGGGCCATGCAGGCCGACACCGCCCCGGTAGCGCCGGGCCATGCCCGGCGAGCGCAGCGGCGCCGTTGGGATTGGTCAGGAAGCTTCCGCCGCTTCCAACGTGTTCTGCATCAACGTGGCCACGGTCATCGGGCCCACGCCGCCCGGTACCGGGGTGATCCAGCTCGCGCGCTCGGCGGCGGCTTCAAACCCCACATCGCCCACTAGGCGGCCGTCGTCCAGCCGGTTGATGCCCACGTCGATCACCACGGCGCCCGGCTTCACCCATTCACCCGGCACGATGCCCGGGCGGCCCACGGCCACCACCAGGATGTCGGCGTTGCGCACGGCCTGTTCCAGCACGTCCTTGGGGGTGAACTTGTGGCAGCTGGTGACGGTGCAGCCGGCAATCAGCAGCTCCAGGCCCATCGGCCGGCCCACGTGGTTGCTCACGCCCACGATGGTGGCGTTGCGGCCGCGCACCGGCTGGTCGGTGTGGCCCAGCAGCGTGGTGATGCCGCGCGGGGTGCAGGGGCGCAGGCCGAACTCACGCAGGGCCAGATGGCCGACGTTTTCCGGGTGGAAGCCGTCCACGTCCTTGCGCGGGTCGATGCGCTGGATCAGCCGGCGCGCATCCGGGATGCCCGGCAGCGGCAGCTGGATCAGGATGCCGTTGATCTTCGGGTCGGCATTCAGCTGGTCAATCAGGTCCAGCAGCTCGGCCTCGGTGGTGCCGGCCGGCAGATCGTAGTCGTAGGCTTCAATGCCGACCTTTTCGGCCGCGCGGCGCTTGTTGCGCACGTACACGGTCGAGGCCGGGTCACCGCCCACCAGCACCACGGCCAGGCCCGGGCGGCTGCCGCCGGCGGCGACGCGGGCGTCAACGCGCACCTTCAGGCTGTCGAGCAGATCCTCGGCAATACGGCGGCCATCGAGGATGCGGGCAGGAGGCGTTGCGACGGAATCGTTCATCGAATGCGGGGGCAGGCGGCGGCGGGGACGCTATTGTCCCTGATTCAGGCCCCCTCGCCCACCGCAGGATGCGGTCAGGAAGGGGTCGGATCCCTTTGCCGCAGGCAAAGGGCTCTGACCCCGCTGGCTGCGGAGTCTACGAGGCTTGGGGTCAGAGCCCTTTCCGTTGGAAAGGGATCTGACCCCTCCCCCCTCATTCCTCTTCTTCTTCCGGCACCTGGTCGGCGTTCAACGTGCGCGCCTTGCGCTTGGGTGCGGTAAACGGCGTCGGGGTCGGTACCCCCGGCAGTGCGCTGCCGAACACCATGTGCGCACCGGCGCGCAGGCTGCCGCCGGCCATTTCCAGCTCGAAGCGCTCGGCGTCGCGTTCGCGGATCTGCTGGGCGATTTCCTGGGCGTCCTCTTCTTCGGCACCCAGTTCCATCAGCGCGGCCTGGCCGAACAGCAAGGCCGATTCGAAGGTTTCGCGAATCTGGAAATCGACGCCGGCATGGATCAACCGCAGCGAGTGCTCGCGGTCGAACGAGCGCACCAGCAGCTTGGCCTGCGGGAATTCGTGCGCCACCAATTCCACGATGCGGTCGGCGTCTTCGGCATTGTTCACGCATACCGCAATGGCACGCGCGGTGGCCGCGCCGGAGGCGTGCAGCACGTCAAGACGCGTGCCGTCGCCGTAATAGATCTTGAAACCGAAGCGCTCGGCGTTGTGGATCATGTCCACGTCGTTGTCGATGATGGTCACGTCCACGTCGCGCGCCAGCAGCGACTGGCTGGCGACCTGGCCGAAGCGGCCGAAGCCGATCAGCAGCACGCTGCCGGACAGGCCGTCGGCGGTGTCCACGCCTTCCAGGCTGACTTCCGGCTTGGGCGCCACGCGCTTGTAAACCAGCACCACCAGCGGGGTCAGTGCCATCGACAGCACCACCACGGCGGTGAAGTTGGCATTGATGTCCATGTTGATGACGCCGGCGCTGGCGGCGGCACTGAACAGCACGAAGGCGAACTCGCCGCCCTGGGCCATCAGCACGCCACGGTCCAGCGCCTGGGCGTGGTCGCTGCCCATCAGGCGCGCCACCACGTAGATGCACAGGGCCTTGGCGGCCATCAGCGCCAGCACCAGGCCGACGATCAGCGGCCAGTTGCCGGCCACCACGCCCAGGTCCAGCGCCATGCCCACGCTGAGGAAGAACAGGCCCAGCAGGATGCCGCGGAACGGTTCGATGTCCGCTTCGATCTGGTGGCGGAAGGTCGATTCGCTCAGCAGCACGCCGGCCAGGAACGCGCCCATCGCCATCGACAGGCCCGACAGCTGCATCAGCAGGGCCGCGCCCAGCACCACCAGCAGTGCGGCGGCGGTCATCACTTCGCGCGCCTTGGCTTCGGCCAGCAGGCGGAACAGCGGGTTCAGCAGGAAGCGGCCAACCAGCACCAGGCCAATGATGGCGCCGGCGCCGATGGCCACCGACAGCCAGCGCGAGCCCTCACCGTCGGCACTACCGGCGCTGGGCGCCATCCACGCCACCAGGGCCAGCAGCGGCACGATCAGCAGGTCTTCGAACAGCAGGATGGACACGATCTTCTGCCCCGACGGCAGCGCGATGTCGCCGCGCTCGGCCAGCAGCTGCATCACCACCGCGGTGGAGGTCAGCACGAAGCCGGTGGCGCCGATGAAGGCGACCTGCCAGGGCAGCCCGAACAGCTTGGCGATGCTGGTCAGCACCAGCGCGCAGGTGACGATCTGCAGCGTGCCCAGCCCGAAGATTTCCTTGCGCAGGCTCCACAGGTGCGAGGGCCGCATTTCCAGGCCGATGACGAACAGGAACATCACCACGCCCAGTTCGGCGGTGTGCAGGATCGCCTGCGGGTCGGAGAACCAGCCCAGCCCGAACGGGCCGATGGCCAGGCCGGCGGTGAAATAGCCCAGTACCGAGCCCAGGCCCAGCCTGCGGAACAGCGGCACCATGACCACCGCTGCGCCCAACAGGGCGACGACCTTGACCAGTTCGCTGGTCGCTGCTTCTACCGCCATGCGGTGTGTTCCCCAGATGCGTTGATGGGGTCAACGATAGGGGAAGTTGGTGGACGGCAATAGCATGTGCGTTGCGTTTGATTGTGCCGAAAACGGAACGATTGCGGAAACAAAACCCATCATCGTTCCGAAATCGACCCTGCGGTAGCGCCGGGCCATGCCCGGCGGATCGGTCACCCGCCCCGGCAGAACGCCGCGTAATCGATATACCCGGGGAACACCACACCCGGCGCACACACTGGGCACGTCGGGTCCTGAGCAATGGATGGACCCCGCACCAGTAGATCCACGCCATGCGTGGATGACGCGCCGCCCGGGTTCACCCGCCCCGGCAGAACGCCGCGTAATCGATATACCCGGGGAACACCACACCCGGCGCACACACTGGGCACGTCGGGTCCGGCGCAATGCGGCTTTCCCGGAACCGCATCCCCAACGCATCGAACCGCAGCAACCGCCCGACCAGCGGCTCGCCAATACCCAGCAGCAGCCTCAGCACCTCGGTGGCCTGCAGCACCCCGGCCAGGCCGGGCAGCACGCCCAGCACACCGGCCTCGGCACAGTTCGGCGCGAACTCCGGCGGTGGCGGTTCCGGGAACAGGCAGCGGTAACACGGCGCCACGCCACGCTGGCGGCCGGCATCAAACACGCTTACCTGGCCATCGAAGCGTTCGATGGCCGCATACACCAGCGGCACGGCGTGCTTGATGCAGGCATCGTTGAGCAGATAGCGCAACGGGAAGTTGTCCGATCCATCCAGCACTACGTCCACGCCCTGCAGCAGGCGATCGATGTTTTCGGACGTGACCCGCTCGCGCACGGCGTCCACGTCGATGGTCGGATTCAGCGCCAGCAGACGCTCGCGCGCCGATTCAACCTTGGCTTGGCCGACGCTGGCTTCGGTATGCACGATCTGCCGCTGCAGGTTGCTGCGCTCCACGTGGTCGTGGTCAACCAGGCGCAGATGCCCTACCCCCGCAGCCGCCAGATAGAAGCTGGCCGGTGCGCCCAGCCCACCGGCGCCGAGCACCAGCACGCGCGCCTGCTGCAGGCGCCGCTGGCCGGCCTCGCCCACCTGCGGCAGCAGCAGGTGGCGCGAGTAGCGGTCGTAGAAATCTTGATCAGCAGCGGACAGCAGCGGTTGCACCAGCGGCAGCGATTGTTCGCGCCAGGCCACGGTGCCGCCCGTCACGGAAGCCACGTTCGAATAGCCCGCCGCGATCAGCGCCTGCGCCGCATCGGCCGAACGCTTGCCGGTCTGGCAGATCAGCAGGATTTCCTGATTTGGCGCGGGCAGGTGTGCGGCCGGTTCGGCCAGCAGATCGTCCTTGGCCACGCCGCGCGCGCCCTCGGCCATGCCACCGGCACGTTCGTGCGCAGCGCGCACATCGATCAGCACCGCGCCATGGGCCAGGCGCGCGTGCGCCTGCTGCGGGGAACGCTTGGGAATGCTCATGGCGGCATTATCGCGCAGACCCTGCGTGCGGGACTGCCCCGGGGTCAGATCCCTTTTCGCAGAAAAGGGCTCTGACCCCACAAACAAAAAAGGCGGCCCTGCGGCCGCCTCTCGTGCTACTTGCCCTTCACGTGCTTCATCAAGCGCCGCTTGGCCTTCACCTGCCGCTCGGTGAGGACGTTCTTCTTGCCCTCGTACGGGTTGGTACCCTCGCGGAAGATGAAGCTCACCGGGGTGCCGATCAGCTTGAAGCGCTTGCGGAAGAAGTTTTCCAGGTAGCGCTTGTACGATTCCTGCAACTCCTTCAGGCGCGTGCCGTGCACGATGAAGGTGGGCGGGTTGGAACCGGCCGGGTGCACGTAACGCAGCTTGGAGACGTGGCCGCGGATGGTCGGCGGCGGGTTGGTCTCGTACGCCACTTCCAGCGCCTTGTTCACTTCGCTGGTGGTGAAGGTCTTGTTCGCCGATTCGTGCGCGCGGTGCACGGCGCGGAACAGTTCGCGCAGGCCCGAGCCATGCTTGGCCGAGATGCGCACCGATTCGGCCCACGGCACGAAGCCCAGCTTCAGCGACAGCAGGGTTTCGGCCTGCTCGCGCTGGTACTCGGTCAGGCCATCCCACTTGTTGATGGCGATCACCAGCGCTCGGCCGGCATCAAGCACGGCGCCCAGCACGGTGGCGTCCTGGTCGGTCACACCTTCAGTGGCGTCCAGCATCAGCACGGCCACCTGGCACTGCTCGATGGACTGCATGGTCTTGACCACCGAGAACTTCTCGACCACTTCGTCCACGCGCGAACGGCGGCGCAGGCCGGCGGTGTCGATCAGGCGGTAGTCGCGGCCGTCACGCTCCAGGTCCACCGCGATCGAGTCGCGGGTGGTGCCCGGCACGTCCGAGGCGATCATCCGCTCTTCGCCCAGGATGCGGTTCACCAGGGTCGACTTGCCCACGTTGGGGCGGCCGACGAAGGCGATGCGGATGCGGTTCGGATCGTTGTCCAGCTCTTCGCCGCTGCCTTCTTCGGGCAGGCGCTGGATCACTTCGTCCAGCAGGTCGTCCAGACCCTGGCGATGGGCGGCCGATACGGTCAGCATTTCGCCGAAGCCATAGCGGGCGAATTCCGAACGCACATTGTCCTCGTCGGTGCCGTCGATCTTGTTGATCAGCAGCAGCGTCGGGCGCGAGAGCTTGCGCAGCCAGGCCAGGATCTCATCGTCCATGGCCGAGGTGCCCTCACGGGCATCCACCACGAACAGGATCAGGTCGGCTTCGGCCGCGGCGGCACGGGCCTGGCGCGTGGTCGCGCCAGCCAGGCCTTCTTCTTCTTCGGCAATACCGCCGGTGTCGACCACCAGGAAGTGGTTGTCTTCATCCAGGCGGCACACGCCGTAGTTGCGATCGCGGGTGACGCCGGGCTGGTCATGGACCAGGGCGTCACGGGTGCGGGTCAACGCATTGAAAATGGTTGACTTGCCGACATTCGGCCGTCCAACCAGGGCGACCAAAGGCAGCATCGCGATTACTCCGTATTAATTTGCCAACCGGAAGGCGGTCAGCTTGCCATCAACGTTCTGCACCAGCAGCAATCCGTCGGCCACGATTGGCTGGGCCAGCAGGGCGTCACCGCCGCTCTTGGCCCGCGCCGCCAGTGCGCCGTCGGACGTCTGCAGCCAGTGCAGGTATCCCTTGTAGTCACCCACCACCACGTAATCGCCCTGCAGGGCCGGGCCAGTGAGCGAGCGACGGGCCAGTGCGGTCTGCGACCACATGGCAGCGCCACTGGTCTTGTCCAGGCCGAACACCCCGCCCTTGTTGTCGGTTACGAACACATTGCCCGAAGACACCGCCACGCCACCGGCACCGCCGTGGTCACGCGCCCACAGCGGGCGACCGGTCGGGCCTTCGATGGCCATGGTCTGGTTCTTGAAGCTGCTGACGAACAGCGTATTGCCTTCCAGCACCGGGGCGCCGTCGACGTCGGCCATGCGCTCCAGCTCGGTACGGCCTTCGCCGCTGGCCAGGCTCTGGTCCCACAGGGTGCGGCCGTCCTGCATGGCCAGCGCGGACACGGCGCCGTCATCCTTGCCGATGAACAGCACGCCCGGGCCGGTGACCACCGGCGCGTTGCCGCGCACGGTCAGGGCCGGCAGTTCGCTGGGGTTGAACCACTTCTGGGTGCCGTTGCCGGCATCGAAGGCGGTCACCCGGCCGTCGTTGCTGCGCACGAACACCAGGCCGTTGGCCACGGCCGGGGCGGCGATGACTTCGTTGGGCACGCGGGCGCGCCACTTTTCGCTGCCATCGTTGATGTCCAGGGCAATGACCTGGCCATCCAGCGTGCCGATCACCACCAGGTTTTCACCCACGCCGGGGCCGCCGGACAGGCGCAGTTTCGGCTTCTTCTTTTCCTTGGTCGGTTCCCAGGTCCAGACCTTCTTGCCGGTCTGCAGGTCGATGGCATGCACGCCGCCGGTAATGGCCGCGGCGAACACGTGGCCATTGGCCACCACCGGGCCCTGGCGCACGCCGATGCGCTGCTCGCCCTTGCCCAGGTTCACCGACCAGGCCTTGTTGACCTTCACGGTCGGCTCGAACTTCACCAGCTCGGCCGGTTCCTGCGCCTTCTTGGCGGCGGCATCCTTACCGGCGAACCAGCCCTTCATGGTGCTGCAGCCGGACAGCGCCATACCGAGCAGCAGCACGGAAGCGACGCGCGTGATCATGACCTTCTGACTCATCAAACCGACTCCGCAGGGGCGGCGACGGTGCCGCCAGCGTCCATAACCTTGGTTTCCAGCAGGCGCCGCTGCGGCGCTGCCACGTCCAGCGTTTTCAGCGCCTTCTCATACTGTTCGCGCGCGGCATCGCGCTTGCCCTGGGCCAGCAGCGCATCGCCGTGGATTTCCAGGCTGCTGCTGTCGGTGGCACTGCCCAGCAGCTTGATGGCCTCATCGCTCTTGCCGGTGGCCACCAGCAGGCGCGCCACGCGCTGGTCGACCACGCGCTGCAGGTCGCCTTCAACCTTGACCGCGCGCAGGGTAGCCAGCGCTTCTTCGTTCTTGCCCGCATCCACCTGGGCCTTGGCCAGCTGCAGGGCGGCCAGATCGCCGTAGATGCTGGACGGGCCAGCCTCCAGCGCCTTCACCGCCTTGGCGGCGTCGTCCAGCTTGTTCTGCTCCAAGCCGACCAGGGCTTTCTGGTATTCGACATTGGCCGTGGCCAGCTTGCCGCCCTGTTGCTGCTGCCACCACTGCCAGCCGGCAATGGCACCGATGGCGATGACTACGCCACCGATGATGCTGGCGCCATTGCTCCGCAGCCAGCTGCGGACGCGTTCACTTTGTTCGTGCTCGTCGAGCAGATCGTCGATCGCCATGCGTACTCTCGCCCCGCCCATCGGGAGGGACCATTGGGATTATCGAAGGTGGTGAAACCGCGTCTCAGTGTGAAACCGGGACTACGGAGCCTTCAGAGGATACCTGAAAGCGGGCCACGTTGGCTCGCTGGTAGGGGCTCAGATCGACGATAGCGCCGTTCTGCTGAACCTGCACCGCCGAGGCATTGCCCAGGGTGACGCGGGTTACCTGGCCGGGGGTGAAGCTGCGGCGCTCGCCGGCCTTGATCAGGGCCTTCTCGACCGTGCCGCCATCGGGGCCGGCAATATCCACCCAGCTGTCGCCACTGAACTGCATGTCCAGGTTGGCGGCGGCCGGCGCAGCGGCCGGGGCCGGGCGCGGCACCGGGGTGAGCGAGGCCACGTACGGCGCGGCCGGCTTGGCAGCCGGGGCGGCCACCGGCGCGCTGGCCACGGCGGCATCGCTGCCTGACACCGGCGGGGTGACCGGCACGGCGGCCGGAATGGCATCCAGCGAGGCGGTGCTGGGCGCCGGCGCGCTGTCGTCGAAGTGGCCGCGGGTGGCGAACCACACCGGCACCGCCAGCACGGCGGTAATGCCGACGTACAGCGCACGGCGGCCGAGGTTTTCGGCAATGCGGCGCGCACGCGGGGTATGGGTATGGCTGACCAGGGTGGGCGGTACCACCGGCCCCACCTGGGCCTGTTCCAGCAGCTGGCTGATATCCACGTTCAGCAAGCGCGCATAGCTGCGCAGCTGACCGCGCACGAACACCGGCGCACCCAGCTTCTGCCATTGTTCCTCTTCCAGCGACTTCACCACCTGGACGGGCATGCGCAGGCGCGCGCCAACGTCTTCAAGGGTCAGTCCGGCCGCCTCGCGGGCCTGGCGCAGGCGGGTGCCGCAGCCGGCCGCAGTATCGAGAGCGCTCACAGTCTGGTCATCAATCACAATGCATCAACCCTGGAGTTTAGGAGCCCGCATCCTGCGGAAATTCCTGTCGAATCCGCTGCAGATAGCGATCAGATGCCGCCTGATCGCCCAGTCGCGCTTCGATGTCAGACGCAAGTTGTAACACGGAACGCGTGGCCGGTGCAGCCGCAATCCTACGTTCGGCGAAGGCCCGCGCGGCCATGTACTGGCCCTGGCGGAAGCTGAGCTGGGCCATCGCTTCCAGCGCCACCGGGTTCTGCGGGGCGTGCTGCAGCGAGGTACGCAGGTCGCGTTCGGCACGCTCGACCTGACCGGCATCGAGCGCGCAGCCCCCGGCGTTGGCCAGTGCGGCGGCAGGGGTGGCATAGCCCGGCGCCTGCAGGGCGCGGTCGAACCAGACCAGCGATTCGGCGGCCTGGCCATGCTGGCACAGCCAGGCGGCGTAGTTGTTCAGCACATCGCCGCGCTGCGGCGCCAGTTCGGCGGCGCGGCGGAAGCCTTCGCCGGCCTGCTGCTGGCGGCCACGGCGGTCGTCCACCCCGGCCTGCAACATCAGCGCATCCACGCCATTGGGCTGGATCTTCAGCGCCTGCCGGGTCTTGCGTTCGGCCTCGTCCAGATTGCCGACCTGCAGGTCACGGGCGGCCAGCGCCAGCATGTCGTCGTACTTGAACTGCTGGCGCACGTTGGGGTCGTCGCGCACGGTGTGCACCGGGGCCACGCCGCCGGGGCCGATGGGAATTTCAGAAGTGGTGGTACAGCCGCTGGCAGCCACTGCCAGCACGCCTGCGAACAGGGCCGGCAACCGGCGGTCAGGCCGCTGCATCACTCCCCTTCCCTGCCTGCAGCGTCTTGTTGAACTCTGCCTGGCGGCGCGTGCGGTCCATCACCTGGCCCTTCAACTGGCCACAGGCCGCGTCGATGTCGTCGCCACGGGTGCGGCGGACCATGGTCAGCACGTTGCTGTCCAGCAGGATCTTCTGGAAGGCGCGGATATGCGCTTCTTCGGAACGCTCGTAGCGGGTGCCCGGGAACGGGTTGAACGGAATCAGGTTGACCTTGCCCGAGTCCCGGGCCTGCACCGCGTTGTCGAACTGGTGCATCAGGCGGGCCAGCTCGCGGGCATGCTCGGGCTTGTCGTTGATGCCCTTCATCAGGGTGTACTCGAAGGTGACCGACTCGCGGCGCTTGTTGGCGCGCAGGTAGCGGGCACACGAGGCCATCAGCTCGGCAATCGGGTACTTCTTGTTCAGCGGCACCAGCGTTTCGCGCAGCGCGTCATTCGGCGCATGCAGGGAAACAGCCAGCGACACGTCGCTTTCGGCGGACAGGCGATCGATCTGCGGGACCAGCCCGGACGTCGAAAGCGTCACGCGCTTGTTGGCCAGGCCGTAGCCCAGGTCGTCGCGCATCACGCTCATGGCGCGCACGACGTTGTCGAAATTCATCAACGGCTCGCCCATGCCCATCATCACCACGTTGGTGAGGCGGCGCATCTGGTGCGGCACGTTGCCCAGATGGCGCGCGGCCACCCACACCTGGCCGATGATCTCGGCGGTGGTCAGGTTGCGGTTGAAGCCCTGGGTAGCGGTGGAGCAGAACGTGCAGTTCAGGCCGCAACCGACCTGCGAGGACACGCACAGCGTGCCGCGGGTCTTGTCGGGGATGTACACGGTCTCGATGGCGTTCTTGCCATCCACGCCCATCGCCAGCAGCCACTTGTGGGTGCCGTCGGCGGAGGGCTTGTCGAACACGATGTTGGGAACAACGACCTCGGCATGGGCCTGCAGCTTGGCGCGCAGGACCTTGCCGAGATCGGTCATTTCATCGAAATCGGTGACGTAGCGATGGTGGATCCACTTCATCACCTGATGGGCACGGAATTTCTTTTCGCCGAGTTTTTCGACGAAAAACTGTTCCAGGCCCGCGCGATCGAGGTCGAGCAGGTTCTGCTTGCCAGCCGTGGGTGCCGACTTCGGCAGCGGCTGGATGGCGGGGGACTGTACGACCTCGTTCACGGCATCACTCTCAGCGCGAAACGACTTCGGTGGCGGCGAAGAAGTAGGCCACTTCAATGGCGGCATTCTCGACCGAGTCCGAGCCGTGGGCGGCGTTGGCATCGATGGAATCGGCGAAGTCGGCGCGGATGGTGCCCGGCGCAGCGTCCTTCGGGTTGGTGGCGCCCAGCAGGTCGCGGTGGGCCAGGACGGCGTTTTCGCCTTCCAGGGCCTGGATCATCACCGGGCCGGAGATCATGAACTCGACCAGCGCGTTGAAGAACGGACGCTCGCGGTGCACGGCGTAGAAGCCTTCGGCTTCACGGCGCGACAGCTGCTTGTACTTGGCGGCCACGACCTTCAGGCCGGCCTTCTCGAAGCGGGCGTAGATTTCGCCGATGACGTTCTTGGCAACGGCGTCCGGCTTGATGATCGAAAGGGTGCGCTCCAGCGCCATGGGATGTCTCCAATGGAATCGGGCCGCTGATGGCCCGAAGGGTAACATGAAAAAAACCCGCGTCGGGACGCGGGCTTAGCCTGATAAACGTGCGCGGATTGTAAAAGATCCCGCGTAGTAGTGCCAGCCCATGGCTGGCAGCCGCCCGGCCGCCCGGGGTCAGATCCCCGCAGGGGCTCTGACCCCCTTCCCCAGCCCAGCCAAGGGTCCCACCCCAGGGGTCAGATCCCCGCAGGGGCTCTGACCCCACCACGACCCGCCCGGCCATGGGGTCGGAGCCCCTTCGGCATCCGACCCCACCTCCCGCCCCCTGCGGGTGAACGCCCTCTAACTCGTCCGGCAATTTTGCTGCACTGCAAAATGCCATACGCCCCCGTCTGGTCCTAGTATCAAACAATCGTTTGATTAAGGTCCGCCGCCCCATGGCCAAACCCGCCCACTTCTCGACCAAGGACCGGATCCTCGGTGCCGCCGAGGAGCTGTTCGCCCAGCACGGGTTCGCCGGCACGTCCCTGCGCCAGGTCACCAGCCAGGCCGATGTGAACATCGCGGCGGTGAACTACCACTTCGGATCCAAGGAAAACCTGGTCAACGAGGTGTTCCGCCGCCGCATGGACGAAATGACCGCCGCGCGCCTGGCCCAGCTCGAGCGCGCCCGCAGCGAACACCCCGGCCAGCTGCGCCCGGTGCTGGCCGCCTTCGTGGAACCGGCACTGGCCATGGCCCAGGACCGCCAGAGCGGCGGCGCCTTCGTGCGCGTGATCGCCCGCGCCTACGCCGAAAAGAACGACAACCTGCGCAAGTTCCTGTCCGACCACTACGGCCACGTGCTGCGCGCGTTCGGCAAAGCCATTGCCGAGTGCGTGCCCGGCCTGAGCAAGGAAGAGCTGTACTGGCGGCTGGATTTCCTGGCCGGCTCGCTCACCTACGCCATGGCCGACTTCGGGCTGATCAAGCGACCCGCCGGTGTCACCGAAGCGGCGCATCGTGCCCATGCCGCCCACGAACTGATCCATTTCGCCGAAGCCGGTTTCCGCGCCGCCGCACGCGACAGCGCCCTGCCCGCTTCCATTGATTCCACCCAGTAACTGCTGACCAACAAAGGCCCTACACCATGTCCAATTCCCTGCTAGTCCGCCGCGCCGCCGTGCTGGGTGCCGGCGTCATGGGTGCCCAGATCGCCGCCCACCTGACCAACGCCGGCGTCGATACCGTGCTGTTCGACCTGCCTGCCAAGGAAGGTCCGGCCGATGGCATCGTGCTGAAGGCAATCGCCAACCTGGGCAAGCTGAGCCCGGCGCCGCTGGCCAGCAAGTCGCTGGCCGAAGCCATCACCCCCGGCAACTACGAAACCAGCCTGGAACAGCTGAAGGACTGCGACCTGATCATCGAGGCCATTGCCGAGCGCATGGACTGGAAGCAGGACCTGTACAAGAAGATCGCCCCGTTCGTGGCCGACCACGCGGTGCTGGCCTCCAACACCTCCGGCCTGGGCATCAACAAGCTGGCTGACGTGCTGCCCGAGCAGCTGCGCCACCGTTTCTGCGGCGTGCACTTCTTCAACCCGCCGCGCTACATGCACCTGGCCGAACTGATTCCGGCCACCACCACCGACAAGGCGGTGCTGGAAGGCCTGGAAGCCTTCCTGGTCACCACCCTGGGCAAGGGCGTGGTGTACGCCAAGGACACCCCGAACTTCATCGGCAACCGCATCGGCGTGTTCTCGATCCTGTCCACCATCCACCACACCCAGCAGTTCGGCCTGGGCTTCGATGAAGTGGACGGCCTGACCGGTCCGCTGGTGGGCCGCCCGAAGTCGGCCACCTACCGCACCTCCGACGTGGTCGGCCTGGACACCATGGCCCACGTCATCAAGACCATGGGCGACACCCTGCCCAACGACCCGTGGCATGAATTCTTCAAGTCGCCGAAGTGGCTGGACGCGCTGATCAGCAAGGGCGCGCTGGGCCAGAAGACCGGCGCCGGCATCTTCCGCAAGGTCGGCAAGGACATCGTGGTGCTGGACCTGGAAAAGCAGGACTACCGCGCCGCCGATCGCACTGCAGCCCCGGAAGTGGTCGAGATCCTGAAGATCAAGAACCCGGCCGAAAAGTTCGCCAAGCTGCGCGAGAGCCAGCACCCGCAGGCGCAGTTCCTGTGGGCGACCTTCCGCGACCTGTTCCACTACAGCGCCTACCACCTGGCCGATATCGCCGAAACCGCGCGCGACGTCGACCTGGCCATCCGCTGGGGCTACGGCTGGTCGCTGGGCCCGTTCGAAACCTGGCAGGCCGCTGGCTGGAAGCAGGTGGCGCAGTGGATTGCCGATGACATCGTGGCCGGCAAGAGCATGAGCAGCGCCCCGCTGCCGGATTGGGTGTTCGATGGCCGCGACGGCGTGCACGCCGCCGAGGGCAGCTACAGCCCGTCGCGCAACGCCAAGCTGCCGCGCTCGTCGCTGCCGGTGTACCAGCGCCAGCGCTTCCCCGATCCGCTGCTGGGCGAGCAGTTCGCCCCGGGCGAGACCGTGTTCGAGAACGACGGCCTGCGCATGTGGCACGACGGTGATGGCATTGCCGTGGTCAGCTTCAAGACCAAGATGAACACCGTGTCCGACCAGGTGCTTGATGGCCTGCAGGAATGCGTCAGCCGCGCCGAGAAGGACTTCCAGGGCCTGGTGATCTGGCAGCAGAAGGAACCCTTCTCCGCCGGTGCCGACCTGGCTGGCGCGCTGGGCCTGCTGCAGGCCGGCAAGGTCGACCAGTTCGAAGAGATGGTGGCCAACTTCCAGCGCACCAGCCAGCGCATCAAGTACTCGCTGGTGCCGGTGGTGGCCGCGGTGCGTGGCCTGGCCCTGGGCGGTGGCTGCGAATTCCAGATGCACAGCGCCAAGACCGTGGCCTTCCTGGAAAGCTACATCGGCCTGGTCGAAGCCGGCGTAGGCCTGCTGCCGGCCGGTGGCGGCCTGAAGGAACTGGCCGTGCGCGCCTCGCAGGCCGCTGGCCCCGGCGGTGATGTGTTCGCCGAACTGAAGAAGACCTTCGAGACCGTGGCGATGGCCAAGGTGTCCAACTCGGCGGTCAACGCCAAGGAACTGGGCCTGCTGCGCAGCACCGACAAGGTGGTGTTCAACAGCTACGAGGCGCTGTACATCGCCAAGGCCGAAGCACGTGCGCTGGCCGAAGCCGGTTACCGCCCGCCGCTGCCGGCACGCCGCATCCAGGTGGCCGGTGACGTGGGCATCGCCACCTTCAAGATGATGCTGGTCAACATGCTGGAAGGCCGCTTCATCAGCCCGTACGACTACGAGATTGCCGAGCGCATTGCCACCGTGCTGTGCGGCGGCAAGGTCGACCGCGGCACCCTGGTGGACGAAGAGTGGCTGCTGACCCTGGAGCGCAAGCATTTCGTTGAACTGGCCCAGCAGGAAAAGACCCAGGCCCGCATCGCGCACATGCTGAAGACCGGCAAGCCGCTGCGTAACTGATCGCCCTGCTTCTGGTAGGTGCCCACCTTTGTGGGCACACCCTCTGCCCCGGTGGGTGCCGACCGTTGGTCGGCACTCCTCCGCCTCTGGTAGGTGCCCACCTTGGTGGGCACACCGGCAAAACCCATTCAAGAGATCACTGCAATGACCAAGCAAATCCAGGACGCCTACATCGTCGCCGCCACCCGTACCCCGGTAGGCAAGGCGCCCAAGGGCATGTTCCGCAACACCCGCCCCGACGACATGCTTGCGCACGTGCTGCGCAGCGTCGTCGCCCAGGCCCCGGGCGTGGACGTGAACCGTATCGATGACGCCATCATCGGCTGCGCCATGCCCGAAGCCGAGCAAGGCATGAACGTGGCGCGCATCGGCGTGCTGCTGGCCGGCCTGCCCAACACCATCGCCGCGCAGACCGTGAACCGCTTCTGCTCGTCTGGCCTGCAGGCCGTGGCGCAGGCTGCCGATGCGATCCGCCTGGGCAACGCCGACCTGATGCTGGCCGGCGGCACCGAATCGATGTCGATGGTGCCGATGATGGGCAACAAGATCGCGATGGCACCGAGCGTGTTCGACAACGACCACGTGGCCATTGCCTACGGCATGGGCATCACCGCCGAGAAGGTGGCCGAAGAGTGGAAGGTCTCGCGCGAAGAGCAGGACGCCTTCGCCCTGGCCTCGCACCAGAAGGCCATGGCCGCCATCCAGAACGGCGAGTTCAAGGATGAGATCAGCCCGTACGAGATCGTCTCGCACCTGCCGGACCTGGCCGATGGCCAGCGCATCATCACCCGCAACAAGATTGCCGACACCGACGAAGGCCCGCGGCCGGACTCGTCCGCTGAAGGCCTGGCCAAGCTGCGCCCGGTGTTCCGCAACGGCCAGTTCGGCGGCACCGTCACCGCCGGCAACTCGTCGCAGATGAGCGATGGCGCCGGCGCGGTGCTGCTGGCTTCGGAACAGGCGATCAAGGATTACGGCCTGACCCCGCTGGCCCGCTTCGTCAGCTTCTCGGTGGCCGGGGTGCGCCCGGAAGTGATGGGCATCGGCCCGATCGCCGCGATTCCGAAGGCACTGAAGCAGGCCGGCCTGACCCAGGACCAGCTGGACTGGATCGAACTGAACGAAGCCTTCGCCGCGCAGTCGCTGGCGGTGATCCGCGATTGCGGCCTGGACCCGAGCAAGGTGAACCCGCTGGGCGGCGCGATCGCTCTGGGCCACCCGCTGGGTGCGACCGGCGCGATCCGCACCGCCACCCTGCTGCACGGCCTGCGCCGTCGCCAGCAGAAGTACGGCATGGTGACCATGTGCATCGGCACCGGCATGGGCGCCGCGGGTATTTTCGAAGCGCTGTAAGGCTGACCGCCTGGGGTCAGAGCCCTTTGCTACGCAAAGGGATCTGACCCCGATCCACCCGCTTCGTCTCGCAGTAGATCCACGCCATGCGTGGATGGTTTCGGGTGTGGGGTCAGATCCACGAAAAAAGGCAGCCAATGGCTGCCTTTTTTGCTTTTGCCCCTGCCCTTGATTCCGCCCTTCCCGTCCGCGCGCGCAGGAAACCTGGCAGGCGGGATGGGTGGGCCTTTGCAGGACCGCTGGCGCCATGGATGGCGCCAACGAGCCCCCATGGACGGGTTTACGGCGTGTCCTGCAAAGGCCCACCCATCCCGCCCATCACGTATCAATCAAGGCGCCGCGAACGGAGCGCTCGAAAAAACCTTACTCCGCCAGCATCGCTGCCAGCTTCTCGCGGGCCGGGCCGGCCAGCTTCGGGTTGTCCAGCGCGAAGCGGATCGTCGCTTCCACCAGGCCCAGGTGCGTCCCGCAGTCGAAACGCGTGCCCTCGAAGCGGTAGGCATCCACCGGCTCCTGCGCCAGCAGCGCGGCAATCGCATCGGTCAGCTGGATCTCGCCACCAGCACCACTGCCGGTCTGTTCCAGCAGCTCGAAGATCTTCGGGCTCAGCACGTAGCGACCCACCACCGCCAGATCGCTCGGCGCGTCTTCCGGCTTGGGCTTTTCCACGATCTGCGAAATACGGCCCTTGCGGCCATCGAACGCCTCGGTGGCGACAATGCCGTAGCTGGCGGTCTTCTCATGCGGCACGTCTTCCACCGCAATCACGCTGGCACCGCTGGCCTCGTTCAGATCGGCCATCTGCTTCAGCGCACCGGCGCCGCGGTTCCAGATCAGATCGTCGGGCAGCAGCACGGCGAAGGGCTCATCGCCGATCACCGCCTTGGCGCACAGCACCGCATGGCCCAGCCCCAGCGCCTCGGCCTGGGTGACGAAGATCGCGCGCACGCCTTCGGGCAGCACGTGGCGGATCAGCTCCAGCTGTTCCTGCTTGCCGGCGCGCTCCAGCTTCTGTTCCAGCTCGTAGGCCTTGTCGAAGTAGTCGGCCACGGCGTGCTTGTAGCGGTTGGTGATGAACACCAGGGTGTCACAGCCCGCCTCGATCGCCTCGTCCACCGCGTACTGGATGAGGGGCCGATCGATGATCGGCAGCATTTCCTTGGGAACCGTCTTGGTGGCGGGCAGGAAACGGGTGCCCAGGCCTGCCACCGGGAAAACTGCCTTGCGAATGCGCTTGCTCATTAGTGCCTGCTGGCCTCTCGTGCGGGGAATGGCACGACTTTAGCGGACGACATGTAAGCGTCCTGTTCGATTGGCGAGAATTCGGGCATGGTCGCGAACAGGATTTCCTGGATGGCGCCGGTGTCGTAGCTCACCGTTGCCTCGCGCAGCTTGGGCACGTTGCCCAGCACCAGATCGCGCGAGAAGGTACGCACGCCGGCCTCCAGCACCTTCGGGTGCGAGGTCGGTCGGTAGTCTTCGTCGGAATAGAACAGCGTCTCGTGCAGCTTCTCGCCCGGGCGCAGGCCGGTGTAGATGATCGGAATATCCTTGTACGGCTGCTTGCCGGCCAGGCGGATCATCTGCTCGGCCAGCACGCGGATCGGCACCGGCTCGCCCATGTCCAGCGTGTAGATGGCACCGTGCGATGCCGACGCGGCCGCCTGCAGGATCAGCTGGCAGGCCTCGGGAATGGTCATGAAGTAACGGGTCACTTCCGGATCGGTCACCGTGACCGGGCCGCCGCGCAGGATCTGTTCGCGGAACAGCGGCACCACGCTGCCGGCCGAGGCCAGCACGTTGCCGAAGCGCACGGTCACGAAACGGGTATGCGTGGACTTCTGGTCCAGGCTCTGGCAGATCATTTCCGCATAGCGCTTGCTGGCGCCCAGCGCATTGACCGGGTCGACCGCCTTGTCGGTGGAAATGAACACGAAATGCTCCACGCGCGCTTCCAGGCAGGCGCGTGCCACGTTTTCAGTGGCCAGGATGTTGTTGCGCACGGCTTCGCGCAGCTGCCGTTCCAGCACCGGCACGTGCTTGTAGGCGGCGGCATGGAAGGCCGTATCGACCGGGTGCAGCGACAGCGCATGGCGCATCACTGCCGGGTCGCCACAGTCGCCCAGCACGGCCTCTACTTCGATATCGGGGAAGCTGCGGCGCAGCTCACCTTCGATGGTCAGCAGCAGCAGCTCGCTGATTTCCACCAGCACGATGCGGCCGGCGCCATGGCGCGCGCACTGGCGGCACAGTTCCGAACCGATGGAACCACCGGCGCCGGTGACCATGACGGTACGCCCGCCCAGCCAACCGCGGATCAGGTTCCAGTCCGGCATGATCGGCTTGCGACCCAGCAGGTCTTCGATCGCCACTTCCTTCAACTGGCCCGGCAGCGACTGGCCCTGCAGGATGTCGCTCAGCTTGGGCACGGTGCGGAACGGCACGCCGGTGCTTTCGCAGATGGCGACCACGCGTTGCATGCCCACCGCATCGAGCGAGGGAATGGCGATGACCAGCAGCTTGGCCGCGCTTTCGCGCACCACCGCCGGGGCATCGTCCAGGGTGCCCAGGATCGGCAGGCCCTGCAGCTTGGCGCCGCGCAGGTGCGGGGCGTCATCGAGCAGGCCCACCGGTTCGAAGTTGCCGGAACGGCGCAGGTCGCGCACCAGCGTTTCGGCAGCCTGGCCGGCGCCGAGGATCAGCACCCGGCGCGCGGTCGAATCGGACTGCAGCGACTGGTAGTCCTTCCATGCGCGGTACAGCAGGCGCGGCGCGCCCAGCAGGGCCGACAGTGCGAAGGGATAGATGACCAGCACCGACATGGGCACGCCGTTGAAGCGCTTCCAGGCCAGCACCAGCACGATGGCGACCAGGCCGATGAAGCTGGCCTTGAAGATGTTCAGCAGGTCGCTGACGCTGGCGAAACGCCACAGGCCGCGGTACAGGCCCACGCGCCAGAACACGATGCCCTGCAGGGCCAGGACCAGCGTGGTGTCGACATTCCACAGCGGCAAGGCCGGAGCGTCGGCCAGGATCGAGTAGCGACCGGCATGCAGCAACTGCCAACAGGCCCAGACCATGAACAGGTCGTGGCAGACGATGGCCGTGCGCGGCAAAAGACCGAGGATTCTGTCCCGCCAAGGTGAAGACATATTTCGCTTAATTCCTTATCGATTGCGCAATCCATTGCGCAGGAGGAGCCAGAGCAGAGTCAGCGCGGCAAACCACGCGACCGCTACGACAGCCTCCCACCTCGGCTGCAAGCTGGAGCAAACATTGAACACTGTAATACTGAACAGACCCAAAACAAAATACATCCCTGTGACCTGTGCGTGGCTGGCTCCTGCCTGCACTGCGCGCTGGTAGACATGCTGGGTGTGGGGTTCCATCCAGCGTTGCCCGGAGAGCATGCGCGCCAACAGTGTGAAGCCTGCGTCCACAAGGAAAGGTGAAATCGGCACCAGCAGCAGCATCCACTGGATGTTGGTCTTCAGGCTGGCGATGGCCAGCACGACAGATACCGCATAGCCCAGGGCGCCGCTGCCGACATCGCCCATGAAGATCTTCGCCTTGGGGAAATTGAACGGCAGGAAACCCAGGCAGGCCAGGCCCAGGGCAATGGCGGCCAATGAATAGGGCCACGGCAGCACCGGCGCCAGCCCCAGCGCGGCGATCACCGCCTGGCTGCTGGCGATGCCGTTGATGCCATCCATGAAGTTCCAGATGTTGATGAGCGAGGTGGTGAAGAACAGCACCAGCGCGGCCAGCAGCCAGCTGCCGCCATGCAGCTTCACCAGCCCGGCCAACAGCGCGGCGGCGACCACGTGCACGCACAGACGGCGCACCGCCGGCAGCGGGCGATGGTCATCCCACCAGCCGATACCGGCCACCAGCACCAGGCCCAGGCTGGCGATCAGCACGCTGCCTGCGGCGTCGGGCCAGGCCCACATCGCGGCACCTGCGGCCACCAGCAGGCTGATGACGATGGCGATGCCGCCACCGCGCGGGGTGGCCACGGTATGGCTGCGGCGTTCGCCCGGCTGGTCCAGCAGTTGCCGGCGCAGGGCGTAGCCCCGTGCGGCCCACGTCAATCCGGCGCTGAGCAGGGCCAGGCCCAGCAGCGCGCCCATCACCAGCCAGGGCATGGCTCAGAGCACCGCGTAGTTCAGCAGCGGCTTCACGGTGCCCCACTCCTTGCAGCTCGGGCACTGCCAGTGGTGGGTACGCGCGCCGAAGCCGCAGCGCGTGCAGCGGTAGGCCGGGTTGCGCACCAGCAACTGATCGGTGATGTGCTTCAGATCGTGCAGGGTGGCGGTGGAATCGGCGCCCTCGGCCAGGGTCAGATCGATCAGCGCCGATTCGCCACGCACCGACGGGCGGTCCTTCAACTGGCGGCCCAGATAGGCACGCGCCGGGGCCACGCCTTCCTGCTCTTCCATCAGGCGGGTGAGCGCCAGCACCGGGGCGATGCCACGGTAGTGTTCGGTCATTTCCGACAGGAACGCGCGGGCACCGCCGAGGTCACCGACCTTGCGGTAGTTCTCCATCAGCGCCGGCAGCAGCTCGGGCAGGTATTCGGGGTCGTTGCGGGCGGCGCGCTCGAACGCACGCACCGCCGCTTCGGCATTGCCGGCATCCGTTTCCAGACGGCCTTCAATGATGCCGGCGCGCACCGACATGGCATCGGCCTGGTAGGCACGGGCGATGGCTGCCCTCGCCTCGTCCAGCTTGCCGGCGCCACGGAAGCGCTCGGCCAGTTCGCATTCGAACTGCCCGATCAGCTTGCCCATCGGCTCGCCGGTCACGTCTTCGAAGCGGGTGGCGTTGTCGATCGCCTTTTCCCAGTCGCGCTCGGCCTGGTAGATGCCGATCAGGTGCTTGAGCGCCTGCGGCGCACGCTGGTCCAGCTGCGCCAGTTCGGTGAACACGGTTTCGGCACGGTCCAGCAGGCCGGACTTCATGTAGTCCTCGCCCAGTGCCAGCAGCGCCTGCACGCGCTGTGCGTCGCTCAGGTCGTTGCGGTTCACCAGGCCCTGGTGCAGGCGGATGGCGCGGTCCACTTCGCCGCGGCGGCGGAACAGATGGCCCAGCGCGACCTGGGTCTCGAAGGTTTCCTTGTCCAGTTCGGCGATATGCAGGAACAGTTCGATGGCCTTGTCCGGCTGCTCGTTCAGCAGGTAGTTCAGGCCACGGAAATAGGTACTGGACAGGCGGCTGACCTGGTTGTCACCGTGGCGTTGACCGCCACGCCGGCCGATTACCCAGCCTGCAACGGCAGCCAGCGGCACGAACAGGAAAAACCAGAACCACTCGGTGACGAAATCCATCTTCGATCAGCGTCCATCAAAAGATTGGGGGGAAGTAACCGGGGCCGACGTGGCGGCCACCGACTTGTTGGCGCGGCGCAGCTGGCTGTAGAGCGGAATGACCACGCTTACCAGCACCAGCCCGGCACCGACGACCACGCCGACCAGCAGTGCGGCGATCAACGCCACGCCAACCGACGTATGCAACTGGGTGAACAACAGGTTGATCGACATGTCGGTCATGTTGACCGCGCCGATGATCAGGCCAAGGATCAGGACTGCCAGCAGCACCAGCAGACGGAAAACCTTCATGCGACAGCTCCAATGGCAGGAGCCTGTAGCTTATCCGACTGGCGGGAAAAATCGCACGTCGTCGCGCGACAGGACCTTCAGGCCGGATCGGCGTCCAGCGGCAGCACGCTGCTGACCCGCTCGCGCAGTTCCTTGCCCGGCTTGAAATGGGGAACGTGCTTGCCCGGCAGGGCCACCGATTCGCCGGTCTTCGGGTTGCGACCCAGGCGCGGCGGCCGGTAGTGCAGCGAGAAGCTGCCAAAGCCACGTATTTCGATGCGATCCCCGGCAGAGAGGGAACCGCCCATCATTTCCAGCAACGACTTCACCGCCAGATCGACATCATCGGCCTTCAGGTGCGCCTGGCGGCGCGCAAGGATTTCGATCAGTTCGGATTTGGTCATCGCTGGCTCACATCAGGGGTCACTCAGCCTGAAACGGCCCGGGCAATGCCCGGGCCGTCCAGGAAACAACGAACAGCTACAGGCCGATATTACTCGGACTTGTTGCCGTTCAGCTGCGCACGCAGCAGCGCGCCCAGCTGGGTGGTGCCGCTGGAAGCCGAAGAGGACTGGTATTCCTCCAGCACTTCGCGCATTTCAGCGTCGTCCTTGGCCTTGATCGACAGCTGCAGGGTGCGGCCCTTGCGGTCCATGCCCACGAACTTGGCTTCGACCTTGTCGCCGACCTTCAGGTGCTGGGTGGCGTCGTCAACGCGCTCGTTGGCGATGTCGCGTGCCGAGACGTAACCTTCGATGCCGTCAGCCAGCTCGATGATCGCGCCCTTGGCGTCGACTTCCTTCACCACGCCTTCGACCTTGGAGCCCTTCGGATTGGCAGCCATGTACTGGCCGAACGGATCCTGCTCCAGCTGCTTCACGCCCAGGGAGATGCGCTCGCGTTCCGGATCGACGGCCAGGACAACGGCGTCCAGGGTGTCGCCCTTCTTGAAGTTGCGAACGACGTCTTCGCCGGTGGTGTTCCAGCTGATGTCGGACAGGTGGACCAGGCCGTCGATGCCGCCGTCCAGGCCGATGAAGATGCCGAAGTCGGTGATCGACTTGATCTGGCCCGACACCTTGTCACCCTTCTTGTGGGTGGCAGCGAAGGTTTCCCACGGATTGGCGGCAACCTGCTTCATGCCCAGCGAGATACGGCGACGCTCTTCATCGACGTCCAGCACCATCACTTCGACTTCGTCACCAACCTGCACAACCTTGGACGGGTTGACGTTCTTGTTGGTCCAATCCATCTCGGAGACGTGCACCAGGCCTTCGACGCCCGGCTCGATCTCAACGAACGCGCCGTAATCGGTGACGTTGGAGACCTTGCCGAAGACGCGGCTGTTGGCCGGGTAACGACGGGCGATGTTATCCCACGGATCTTCGCCCAGCTGCTTCAGGCCCAGCGAAACGCGGTTGCGCTCGCGGTCGAACTTCAGCACGCGCACGTCCAGCTCGTCGCCGACGTTCACGACTTCGGACGGATGGCGCACGCGCTTCCATGCCATGTCGGTGATGTGCAGCAGGCCGTCGATACCGCCCAGGTCCACGAACGCGCCGTAATCGGTCAGGTTCTTGACGACACCCTTCAGGATCGCGCCTTCCTGCAGCTTGTCCATCAGCTGCTCGCGCTCTTCCGAGTGCTCGCTTTCGACGACAGCGCGGCGCGAGACCACGACGTTGTTACGCTTGCGGTCCAGCTTGATGAGCTTGAATTCCAGCTCCTTGCCTTCCAGGTAGGCCGGATCGCGCACCGGGCGCACATCGACCAGGGAACCCGGCAGGAAGGCGCGGACATCCTTGATGTCCACGGTGAAACCACCCTTGACCTTGCCGCTGATGCGGCCGGTGATGGTTTCGTTCTTTTCCAACGCTTCTTCCAGCTCGTCCCACACCATCGCGCGCTTGGCCTTCTCGCGCGACAGGACGGTTTCGCCGAAGCCGTTCTCGATCGAGTCGAGGGCGACCTTGACGATGTCGCCTTCGGCGACGTCGATTTCGCCAGCGTCGTTACGGAACTGTTCGATCGGCACGATGCCTTCGGACTTCAGGCCAGCGTTGATCACCACGACGTCGCCGCGGACTTCAACAACGGTACCGCTGACGATGGCGCCCGGCTTCAGCTTGGCCAGGTTGGCCTGGCTGGCTTCAAACAGTTCGGCAAATGATTCGGTCATTAGATTTACTCTGTTGGACACATGGGTCGGTGGCGTCCCCTTCAGGGGAATGGCGACCGCCCGCCTGTTGGTCGACCCCGGAAACGCAGGTCGTGTGTAGTAGGAAAACCGCCACGCATCATTGCGCGACGGAGCTTGTACAGCACTGCATTGCGCGACCACCGCCGGTGTTGCTGGCAGCGCTCCTGCGCGAACGGATCAGGCAGCCGGAACCGGAAGCAGATCCATCACTCTGGCAACGACATCTGCGATGCCGATGCCTGTGGTGTCGATGAGGACGGCATCGTCTGCCGGCTTCAGGGGCGCCACGGTACGCTGAGCATCACGGGCGTCGCGGGCCATGATCTCGCGCAGGAGGTCATCAAAGCTAACAGAAACCCCCTTGTCTTTCAACTGCTTATGCCGGCGCTCGGCGCGCTCTTCGGCACTGGCGGTCAGGAACACCTTGTAGGGGGCGTCGGCGAAGATGACCGTGCCCATGTCGCGGCCGTCGGCGACCAGGCCCGGCAGCTCCCTGAATGCGCGCTGGCGCTCTTTCAACGCCGAACGCACCTCGGGAATGGCGGCAATGGCCGAGGCCAGCGCGCCGGTGGTCTCCAGGCGCAGCTCGTCGGTGGCATCGGTGCCGTTCACCAGCACGCGCATGGCATCGCCCTGTTCAACAAACTGAACGCGGGTGTCGAAGGTGCAGCGCACCAGCGCCGAGGCGTCGGAGGTGTCGATATCGGCCCAGCTGGCCGCCACGCCCACCGCCCGGTACAGCGCGCCCGAATCCAGGTAATGCCAGCCCATGCGGCGCGCCACGATGCGGCTGATGGTACCCTTGCCAGCCCCGGACGGGCCGTCGATGGTCAGGACGGGAGCGAGTGGATTCATGGGGGTCCTTGCGCGTGTGAAGGGGCCATTCTAGCCCCTGCCAGACGCCCTGCGCGGCGACTTTCGTGCAACCACTTGAAACCACGGAGAAAAGCCCGGTAGAATGGCGGGCTTGAACGAGCGTCAACTGCCGATTGTCTTTCGCATATCGCGGCCACGCTCCACCCGAACAACTACTGTTTACGCCGAGGTATGCCATGAAAGTCCTGTCCTCCCTGAAGTCGGCGAAGGCCCGTCACCGTGACTGCAAGGTCGTGCGTCGTCGTGGCAAGATCTTCGTCATCTGCAAGTCGAACCCGCGTTTCAAGGCGCGCCAGCGCTAAGCCTTCCGGCCTTCGGGCCCAGGCTGCCCCACGCGGGGCGACCCGATGCAAAAAACCGCCTTCGGGCGGTTTTTTGTTTATGCGGCTTTTTTCCGCCGTTTTTGCTGTAATCGCCTTTCTTGACCACTGGGGAGTAGTTCGAGATGAAGCGTTACCTGTCCACCCTGGCCGTACTGGCCACCCTGGCCGCCGCCACGCCGGCGCTGGCCGACACCCTGCTGATCGACCGCGCCCGTGAAAAGCCGTCCACCGCCCTGCCCGTCCGCGGCCAGAGCATGCAGCAGGTACAGTCGCAGTTCGGCGCGCCGAGCGAACAGCTGCAGCCGCGCGGCGGCCAGAAGCGCCAGTGGCCGACCATCCACCGCTGGGTCTACCCGCAGTTCACCGTCTACTTTGAAAAGCAGAAGGTGATCGATGTGGTGGCCAACCAGGCCGACCCGAACGAAATCGGCCCGAAACCGCCGATCCGTTGATCCCCCACCCCGCCCGTGGCGGGCCCGTGTAGCGAGACCATGAACCAGAACCTTCGTTTTCCTGCCGAATGGGAAGCCCAGAGCGGCGTCCTGATTGCCTGGCCCACCGCCGACACCGACTGGGCCGACCGCCTGGGCCAGGTGGAAGAGACCTACATCGCCCTGGTTGCGGCCATCACCCGCTTCCAACCGGTGCTGATCTGCGTGGCCGATGACGATGTGGAGACCTATGCCGAAATGCGGCTGCGCTCCAACCGCATCGACATGGACAAGGTGCGCTTCACCACGGCGGCCTACGACGATACCTGGCTGCGCGATTCGGGCCCGATCACCCTGCGCCGCGCCGACGGCGGCTTCCAGCTGCTGGACTTCCGCTTCACCGGCTGGGGCGGCAAGTTCGACGCCACCCTGGACGACCAGCTGGTGGGCGTGCTGGACCAGGCCGGTGTGTTCAACGACGCACCGGTGCGCAGCATTCCGTTCGCGCTGGAAGGCGGCGGCATTGAAACCGATGGTGAAGGCACCCTGCTGACCACCTGGAAGTGCCTGCACGAACGCCACCCGGACCGCGACCGCGAAAGCCTGAGCGCCGACCTGGCCGACTGGCTGCAGCAGGACCGCGTGCTGTGGCTGGACCATGGTTACCTGGAAGGCGACGACACCGACGCCCACATCGATACCCTGGCCCGCTTCGCCTCGCCTGACAGCATCGTCTACCAGGCCTGCGACGACCAGAGCGATTCGCACTACGCCGAACTGCAGGCGATGGGCAACGAACTGGCCGCGCTGCGCACCAAGGACGGCAAGCCGTACCGCCTGTTCCCGCTGCCGTGGGCGCAGCCGGTGATCGACGAAGGCCGCCGCCTGGCTGCGTCGTACGCCAACTACCTGATCGTCAACGGTGCGGTGCTGATGCCGGCCTACGGCGATCCGGCCGACGACCTGGCCCGCGACGTGCTGGCCCTGGCCCACCCGGGCCGCGAGATCGTGCAGGTGCCCTGCCGCTCGCTGATCTGGCAGAACGGCAGCCTGCACTGCATCACCATGCAGTTGCCGCAGGGCCTGCTGAAGGCCTGATGCACCATCGCCGGGCCCCGCGCCCGGCCGTCCCTTGGATGCAACATCGCCGGGCCATGCCCGGCGAGCGCAGCGGCGTCCTGAAAATCCGCCGGGCATGGCCCGGCGCTACCGTGTGCGAACGCCATTCAGCGCGCGACACGCCGTCACCGTCCATCCGCGCTAACATGCAGGTTTTCCCCCGCAGGAACGCCCCGCATGAACTCGCGCAGCCCCCTTACCGTCGCCCTGATCCAGGAGCGCAACCACGGCGATGCCGCCGCCAATCTGGCGGTGATCGAAGCGCGTGTGGCCGAGGCGGCTGCGCAAGGCGCGAAACTGGTGCTGCTGCAGGAACTGCACAACGGCCCGTACTTCTGCCAGCACGAATCGGTGGACGAGTTCGACCTGGCCGAGCCGATTCCCGGCCCCAGCACCGAACGCCTGGGCGCGCTGGCCAAGAAGCATGGCGTGGTGCTGGTTGGCTCGCTGTTCGAGCGCCGCGCCGCCGGCCTGTACCACAACACCGCCGTGGTGTTCGAAAAGGACGGCACCCTGCTGGGCAAGTACCGCAAGATGCACATCCCCGATGACCCGGGCTTCTACGAGAAGTTCTACTTCACCCCGGGCGACATCGGCTTCAAGCCGATCGATACCTCGGTGGGCCGCCTGGGCGTGCTGGTGTGCTGGGACCAGTGGTACCCGGAAGCGGCGCGCCTGATGGCGCTGGCCGGTGCCGAACTGCTGCTCTACCCCACCGCCATCGGCTGGGACCCGGACGATGTGCAGGATGAAAAGACCCGCCAGCGCGACGCCTGGGTGCTGAGCCACCGCGGCCATGCCGTGGCCAACGGCCTGCCCGTGCTCAGCTGCAACCGCGTGGGCCACGAAGCCTCGCCGCTGGGCGCGTCGGGCATCCAGTTCTGGGGCAACAGCCACGTGCTGGGCCCGCAGGGTGAATTCCTGGCCGAAGCCGGCACCGACGCCACCGTGCTGGTGTGCGACGTGGACCTGCAGCGCAGCGAGCACGTGCGTCGCATCTGGCCGTTCCTGCGCGACCGTCGCATCGATGCGTACGGTGATCTGCTGAAGCGCTACATCGACTGATCCGGAGACCCGGCATGGCCGTCCTCATCCGTGATGCCGGCCCGGCCGACATCGCTGCGATCACCGCGATCTACGCGGTGGAAGTGACCGATTTCGTCAACACCTACGAGTACGACATTCCGGATGCGGCCGAGATGCTGCGCCGCATGCGCGACATCATCGACCGCGGCTTCCCCTACCTGGTGGCCGAGATCGACGGCCAGGTGGCCGGCTATGCCTACGCCAACACCTACCGCACCCGCGTGGCCTACCAGTGGACCGTGGAAAATTCGGTCTATGTCGATGCCGCCTTCCAGGGCAACGGCGTGGGTACGCGCCTGCTGCAGGCACTGATCGATGCCTGCACCGCGCGCGGCTACCGGCAGATGGTGGCGGTGATCGGCGAACCCACCAACACTGCCTCCATAAAGCTGCACGAACGCTTCGGCTTCCACCTGGTGGGCGTGTTCCAGGGCCTGGGCCGCAAGCACGGCCGCTGGCTGGACACCGTGCAGATGCAGCGCGCGCTCGGCGACGGCGCCGACACCGCCCCTTCCAATGAATGACCCCATGACTGAAACCCTTCCCGAAACCGGCGACGATCTGTTCGCCGGCCAGCCGGTGCGCGTTGTCGAGCGCGACGGCGTGCGCTACACCCTGCTGGGCACCGCCCACGTTTCCCACGCCAGCGTGGAGACCGTGGAAAAGGCCATCGACAGCGGCCGCTTCGATGCGGTGGCGGTGGAACTGGACCCGCAGCGCCTGCAGGCACTGAGCGATCCGGACACGCTGGCCAAGCTGGACCTGGTGGAAGTGATCCGCAAGGGCCGCGTGGCCCTGTTCGCCGCCAACCTGGCCTTGTCGGCCTACCAGCGCCGCCTGGCCGAGCAGCTGGGCATCGAGCCCGGCGCCGAGCTGAAGCGTGCGGTGGACCTGGCGCGCGAGCGCAACCTGCCGGTACACCTGATCGACCGCGAAGTGGGCCTGACCTTCCGCCGCGCCTCGCAGCGCCTGGGCTTCTTCGGCAAGCTGAAGCTGGTGGCCGGGCTCGGCGCCGGTCTGTTCTCGTCCGAAGAAGTGGGCGAGAACGAGATCGAGAAGCTGAAGCAGGGCGACATGCTGGAATCGAGCTTTGGCGAGTTCGCCAGCGAAAGCCCGGCGCTGTACGAAACCATCATCGGCGAGCGCGACCGCTACATGGCCACCCGCCTGCGCGAGGAACACAGCCCGCTGCAGCGCGAGGTGCTGGCCGTGGTCGGCGCCGGCCACCTGGCCGGCCTGGCGCGCTACCTGGAAACCGACAACGACGCCCCGGCAGCGCTGCGTGCCGAGCTGGAAGCAGTGCCGAAGAAGCGCAACATTCCCTGGTTCACCCTGGCGATCCTGGCCATCGTGGTGACCGGCATCGGCGTGGGCTTCTACCGCGGCGGGCTGGGCGTGGGCACCGAACTGCTGGCGACCTGGGCGATGTACACCGGCGGCCTGGCCGGCCTGGGCTGCCTGCTGGCCGGCAGCCACCCGTTGAGCATCCTGACCGCGATCGTGGTGGCACCGTTCAAGCCGTTCCGCCTGAGCATTCCCACCGGCGCGTTCTCGGCGCTGGTGGAAGCGCGCCTGCGCAAGCCGGCGTACGAGGATTTCCTGAAGCTGCGCGACGACGCGCAGAGCCTGAAGGGCTGGTACCGCAACCGGGTCACCCGGGTGGTGCTGACCTTCATGCTGACCAACCTGGGCAGCATGCTGGGCCTGTGGCTGACCGCCGGCCGGGTGTGGGGCAAAGTCGCGGGTTGATTCCAGCGCCCCGCCGGGCCATGCCCGGTTCTACTGGTAGGTGCCAACCTTGGTTGGCACATCATTCCAGAGCGAAAACGGCCACGCATCGCGTGGCCTTTTTTGTGCCGCGCTTCCGGTGTTGATAGCCGCCGCCGGGCATGGCCCGGCGCTACTGCCTTGCGGTGATGGGTAGCGCTGGGCCATGCCCTGCGAAAAAAGGGGGAGACCGCCCCACTACGACCGGTCTCCCCCCACCACTACACACGGTGTTGCCGCCATTGGCGGTAGTCGAGCCAGCTCGACGCTACGCAGCGGTGGCCGCGGTATTGTCGAGGCCGCGGGCGCGGCGGATCAGGCGTACGGCGGCGTTTCGCAGGTCGTCCAGCAGGGCGTAGATCGTGGGCAGGAACAGCAGGCTGACCACGGTGGAGAACGCCAGGCCGCCGGCAATCGCGCGCGCCATCGGGGCGTATTCCGGGCCATCGCCGAACATCTGCGTGTTGGTCAGCGAGATCGGCACCATTGCCAGGATCGCCGTGCCCATGGTCATCATGATCGGGCGCAGGCGCTCGCGTGAGCCCTCCACCAACGCCTGGGTGCGGCCCATGCCGCCACGCCGCAGATTGTTGATGTGCTCGATCATCACGATACCGTTGTTCACAACCACGCCCATCAGCACCAGGATGCCGATGAAGGACATGATGCCGAACGAGGTGCCGGTGATCCAGAACAGCCAGAACACGCCGAAGATCGAGAACAGCACGCCGCTCATGATCGCCGCCGGGAACAGCAGTGATTCGAACACCGCAGCCATCACCACGTAGATCATGACCAGTGCGATGAGCAGGTTGAACACCATCTGCTGCATGGCTTCATCGTCGTTGCCGTAGTCGCCACCGTCGAAGCTGTAGCCATAGCCGGCCGGGAAGTTCATCGGCTTGAGCACGGCCTCGATCGCCTTGCGGCCATCGGGTGCGGTGATCTTCTCGGCCAGGTTGGCCTTGATGGTGAGCGTGGTCTGGCGGTTGGTGCGGCCGATCTGGGTGGCCGACGAACCCACGTCCACGCTGACCAGGCTCAGCAGCGGCACGCTGCGGCCATCGCCGGTGCGCACGCTGAAGCCGGCCAGGTCTTCCGGGCTGCTCTGTTCGGCACCAGCGAAACGCACCCAGACCGGCACTTCGTTGTCGCCACGGCGGAACTCGCGCATGGGGGCGCCACGCAGGGCCAGGCCGACGAAGCTGGCCACCTGTTCGGCGTTGAAGCCGAAGGCCGCGGCACGTTCGCGGTCGACGTGCACCTTCAGCTCGCCGCCCTTTTCGCCGTTGTCGATGCGCACGTCGCGCAGCTCGCTGCGCTGTGCCAACAACGGCAGCACTTCCTGGCCGATCTCCTGCAGCAGGGTGCTGGAATCGCCCACCAGCTGAACCTGCACGCCCTGGTTGCCACCGCCGCCGCCATCGCCGCCCTGGTTGCCGACGAAGTAATCGGTACGCGCGGATTTGGGCAGGCCCTTGCGGATTTCCTCCTGCAGCGCCTTGATGTCGTTGGCGTGCTTCTCGTCCAGGGTGACCACGGTGGAGCTGCCTTCCTGTTCGCTGTACCAGGAATACACCTGCTGCACGTGCAGGCGCTCGCGGTTCTCTTCGATCCACGCTTCCACGCGCCCCACTTCCTCGGACATCTGCCGGTAGGTGTAGGCGCCCTTCCACATGTAGCCGATGAAGATGTCCTTGCCACCTTCGCCGCCAAACATGTCCACCTTGGTCAGCTTCATCGGCACCAGGCTGACCAGCACCACCAGCACGATGCCCAGCAGGCTCCAGCCACGGTGGCGCAGCGACCAGTCCAGCAGCTGCGCGTAACGGTGCTGCAGGCGCGCGATCACGCCGGTCTGCGAATGCACCAGCTTGGGCGTGGCCATGCGCGCTGACAGCATGGGAATCAGGCTGACGGCCACCAGCCACGAGGCCAGCAGCGAGACCGAGATGGTGATCGCGATCTGCGCCATGAAGATGCTGATGTTGTTGGTTTCACCAAACAGGTTGGGCACGAACACGATGCAGTGGCACAGGGTGCCGGCGCTGAGCGCGATGGCCACGTTGCGGGTGCCGATGATCGAGGCCAGCCGCGGCTGCCCGGGCATGCGCTCGCGTTCCTGGTAGATGCTTTCCACCACCACCACGGCGTTGTCCACCAGCATGCCCACCGCCAGCAGCAGGCCCATCATCGTCAGGATGTTCAGGGTGACCCCGGCGAAGTACATGAAGCCCAGGGTGATGGTGAAACAGATCGGAATGGCCAGGGTGACCATCAGCGTGGACGGCCAGTGGCGCAGAAAGAAGAACAGCACGGTGACCGACAGGATCAGGCCGACTGCACCGGCTTCGGCCAGTTCCAGCAGCGAAGACGTGACCGCCTTGCCCTGGTTGTCGATCACCTTGATCTGCACATCGCGCATGGAATCCTGCGCGCGGATCGCTTCCACTTCGGCCAGCGCCGCGCGCGAGACTTCCACCAGGTTCGCACTGCGCTCCTTGTAGATGTCCAGGCCCACCGCCGGGTTGCCGTCCAGCCGGCGGCCGTAGTTCATGCGCGCCGGCTTCAGGCGCACATCGGCGATATCGCCCAGGCGCAGGCCGGTCGCATTGATCACCAGGTCGCGCATTTCCTGCAGGTCGGTGATCTCGCCCACCGGCTGCACGCGCACGCGCTGGCCGTTGTCGTCGATCTGCCCGGCCGAGATCGAGAAGTTCAGCGTGCGCAGGCGCTCGCTCAGTTCGTTGATGCTCAGGCCGTGGGCGTTCAGCCGGTTCGGGTCGATGGCGATCTCGACCTCGTTCGGCGGCGCGCCGGTGATGTCCACGCGGGCCACGCCGGGAATGCGTTCGATGCGCCGCTTGAACTCGCGGTCCAGCATGTCATACGCAGTGGTCAGGTCGGTGGTGCTGGCCAGGCGCACCTTCAGCACCGGCTGGTCGCTGCTGGACCACTTGAACACGTTGTAGCGTTGCAGGTCGTCGGGCAGGTCGCTGCGGATCGCATCGATGCGTTCGCGCGCATCGGACGCGGCAATGGCGATGTCGCGGTCCCAATCGCTGAACTCGATGAAGATCGACGCCGCCTCGGCGGTGGCCGACGAGCGCATCCGCTTGATGCCGGTCATGGTGGCCAGGGATTCCTCCACCGGCCGGATGATGGTGCGCTCCACCTCTTCCGGCGTGGAGCCGGTATAGGGAATCTGCACGAACAGGAACGGCGCGGAGATGTCCGGCAGCGCTTCCAGCGGCAGCCGGAACGAGGCGATCAGGCCGACCACCACCAGCGACACGAAACACATGATGGTGGTGACCGGGCGACGGATGGAAAACTCGGCAACGCTCATGCCGGTTCCTCCGCGCCCGCCGCGCTGCCGGTGGCGCCGTGCAGGCCTTCACCGGCGTGCTTGCGGCCGCGTTCGCGGTAGTAGGCATCGCCGCGGCGGTCCATCAGGTCGTACACCACCGGAATGACCAGCAGGGTGAGCAGGGTGGACACCAGCAGGCCGCCGATTACGGTGATGGCCATCGGCGCGCGCACCTCGGCGCCCTCGCCCATCGCCACCGCCAGCGGCAGGAAGCCGAACAGCGTGCACAGGGTGGTCATGATGATCGGCCGCAGGCGCGAGCGTGCCCCTTCCACCAGCGCTTCGTGCTTGGCCACGCCGGCTTCGCGCAGCTGGTTCACCTTGTCTATCAGGATGATCGCGTTCTTGGTGACCAGGCCGACCAGCAGGATCAGGCCGATGAACACCACCACCGAAATGGGTTTCCCGGTCAGCATCAGCGCCAGGATGGCACCGACCAGCGCCAGCGGAATGGTGAACAGGATGACGAACGGGTGCAGCAGCGATTCGAACTGCGAGGCCATCACCAGGTAGACCAGGAAGATGGCCAGGCCGAAGGCGAAGATGAGCGAGGTGGCGGCCTGCGCCAGCTCTTCGCCCTGCCCGCCGATGTGCAGGCCCACGCCGGCACCCAGCGGCTGTTCGGCCACCATCTGCTGCACTTCGCGCATGGCCGCGCCCAGATCGATGTCGCGCAGGTTGGCCGAGACCACCGCCACGCGGGTCTGGTCGGCGCGGTGGATCTCGCTGGGGCCACTGGTGGCGATGACGTCGGCCACTGCATCCAGAGTGACCGGACGGGTGCTGCCCGGATTGACGATCAGCCGGCGGATGCTGTCCACGCTGGCGCGGTCGCCTTCCTGGGCGCGCACCAGCACGTCGATCTTGCGGTCGCGGAAGCTGTAGCGCGTGGCCACGTCGCCGCGCACCTTCTTCACCACCACATCGGCGATCTGCCGGGTGGTCAGGCCCAGCGCACCGGCGCGTTCCTGGTCGAAGCGGATCTGGATTTCCGGGAAGCCTTCTTCCACGGTGGATTTGACGTCGGCGTAGTGCGCGTTGCCACGCAGCAGCGCGGCCAGGCGCTGGCCGGCCACTTCCAGGGTGGCCATGTCCTGCCCGCGCAGCTCGATTTCCAGCGGCGTAGAGAAGCTGAACAAGGCCGGCCGCGCGAAGTCGACCTGCGCGCCCGGGTGCTGGCCCATGCTGTCACGCAGGCGCTCGGTGATCTCCGCTTCGGTCTTCGCGTTGCCGCCACCGGCCATCACCACGGTCAGCTTGCCGATGTTCTCACCGCTTTCGGTGGGGCTGGCATCCAGCCGGGTGCCGCTGCCGCTGACGCCGTACAGCGAAGCCACGCCCTGGCTCTGGCCATGGGCCAGCTGCAGTTCGCGCACCAGTGCATCGGTCTGCTTCAGCGGCGTGCCGGCGGGCAGCTTCACGGTCATTTCGAAGCGGTCCTGGGCCAGCTGCGGAATCAGGTCCGCACCCAGCATCGGCACCATGGCCATGGTGGCCACGAAAGCCAGCCCGGCCAGGCCCAGCACCTTGCCCGGGTGGGCCAGCGCATTGGGCAGCAGGCGCAGGTAACCGCGCTCGGCGCCGGCATAGGGCTTCATGGCGATATCGCTGGCCTTGCGCATGACCGGGCCGACCACGGCCACGATGCCGCGCCACACCCGCACCACCAGCCAGGCCAGGGCGAAGAAGCTCCAGCGCACGCTGGCCACGAACCCACGACGACCCAACGCGACCGGCTTCTGCCAGCGGCTGTCCGGCCGCCACGCGTCGGCGCCGGGTTCTTCCGGGAACGCCAGCGGCGGGCGGCCCTTCAGCGAGCTGAGCATCGGGATCAGGGTCATCGACACCAGCAGCGAAATGGCAATGGCGATGGCTACGGTCAGCGCCTGGTCGCGGAACAGCTGGCCGGCGATGCCATCGACGAACACCAGCGGCAGGAACACGGCGATGGTGGTCAGGGTGGACGCCACCACCGCCATGCTCACTTCACGGGTACCGACGATGGCCGCCTGCAGGATGCCCAGGCCACGTTCGCGCGCCTTGGCGATGCTTTCCAGCACCACGATCGAGTCGTCCACCACCAGGCCGGTGGCCAGGGCCAGACCGCCCAGCGACATCACGTTCAAGCTCAGGCCAAGCTGGCCCATGAAGAAGAACGTGGCGATGATCGACACCGGCAGCGACAGGCTGATGACGAAGGTGGACCAGCCATCGCGCAGGAACAGGAAGATGATGAGGATGGCCAGCAGGCCACCGATCACCGCGTCCTTTTTCACATCGGCAATGGCGTGTTCGATGAAGCGCGACTGGTCTTCGATGGTGGTCAGTTCGGCATCGGACGGGAAGGTGCTCTTGATCTGTTCCAGACGCGTGCGCAGGGCCTGCGCGGTGGCAACGGTATTTGCATCGCCTTCCTTGTAGATGGCCAGCTCCACCGATTCCTTGCCGCCCAGGCGGATGATCGCTTCGCGTTCCTTGTAGCCCTGGCGCACGGTGGCCACGTCTTTCAGGCGCACCGGCACACCATTGGCGACCACACTGGAATTGCCCGAAGAGGCACTCTGCGCGGCCGACGCAGCGGCAACGGCGGCCGCCGAGCCGGTGGAGGCGGCGATGGTGAACATCTGCTGCAGGGCCGAATCGGCGGCACTGCCGTTGGACGACTGGGTGGTGACCAGCAGGTTGCGGATCTCTTCCAGATCGGCGAACTGGTTGACGGTGCGCACCAGGAAGCGCTGCGAGCCCTCCTCCAGGCGGCCACCGGAGATGTTGATGTTCTCTTCCTTCAACCGCTTGATGACGGTGTCGATGGGCAGGTTGAGCTGGGCCAGCTTCTGCTGGTCGATGTCCACCTGGATCTCATCTTCAAGACCGCCGCCCACCTTCACCGCGGCCACGCCGGTCACCGGTTCCAGCTTCTTCTTCAGGTCTTCGTCGGCATAGCGGCGCAGCCCGGTCAGTTCGCGGATCGCATCTTCGTCGCTGGCCGGCGCGGCCTTGGTCGACAGCACCAGGCGCATGATCGGCTCGGTGGACGGATTGAAGCGCAGCAGCACCGGCGCCTTGGCCTCCAGCGGCAGGTTCAGCGCTTCCATCTTGTCGCGCACTTCCAGGCTGGCCTGGTCCATGTTGGTGCCCCAGGCGAACTCGAGCACCACATCGCTCTGCCCGGTGCGCGAGACCGACTTCAGCTTGCGCAGGTTCTTGACCACGCCCACCGCTTCTTCCACCGGCTGGCTGATCAGGCTTTCGATTTCGGTCGGCGCCGCGCCGGTGTATTCGGTGCGCACGGTGAGCGTGGGATAGCTCAGGTCCGGCAGCAGGTTTACTTTCAGGTTGCCCAGCGCGATCAAGCCGAACAGCAGCAGGGTAACCGTGCACATGGCGATGGTGACGCGGCGGCGGGTGGCGAATTCCACCAGGCCGCCGCGCATGCCGGAGGCGGCGCCGTCGCTCGCCGGCGAGGCACCGTGGTCGTGGCCCGGGGCGGTCATTGCTGGCTCCCGGCCTTGTCTGCGGGCTTGGCCGCGGCCACCGTGGCCGGCTTGGCCTTGGCCTTGGCGTTGGGATCGGCGATGACCTGCACCGCCGTGCCATCGCGCAGTGCCACCTTGCCGGCCGTGACCACCTGGTCACCGGCGGCCAGGCCTTCGCGGATCTCCACCCACGGGCCTTCGGCATAGCCCAGCTTCACCGGTACGCGGGCGACCTTGCCGGCGCGCACGCGGAACACTGCCGGTTCGCCATCGTCCAGCAGCGACAGGCGCGGCACCACCAGTGCGTCGGCGCGCTGGTCGTAGTCGATGCGGATGCGGCCGAACATGCCCGGCTGCAAGGCGTGCGCGGCGCCATCGAAGGCACTGACCACGCGGAAGGTGCCGCTGCCCGAATCGACCACCGGCGCGATGCGGTCCACCGTGCCGGTGAAGCTCTGCCCCGGCAGCGCGTCGGCCGACAGCGTGACCGGCTGGCCGGCACGCAGGGTGGCCAGTTCGCGCTCGGGCACGTTCAGCGTGGCCTCCAGCCGCGAGTTGTCGACGATGCGGAAGATGGGCGTGTTGATCTGTACGAAGTTGCCGGTCTTGATCGAGCGCGAGGCGATGACGCCGGAGATCGGCGCCACCACCGTGGTGTAGGACAGTTCCAGCGTGGCCAGGCGGTACTGGGCGCGCATGTTTTCCAGGTCGTAGCGCAGCTGGTCCACGTCGGCGGCGCTGACCATCTGCTGGCCCACCAGCTTCTGGGCGCGCTGGTAGTTGTTTTCCAGCTTGCGCAGCTGCGCTTCGCTCTGCGCCACGGCCAGGCGTGCGCGATCGGGGTCCAGGCGCACCAGCGGCTGGCCGGCGGAAACCCGCTGGCCCTCTTCCACCAGCACCGCCAGCGCCACGCCGGAGGTCTTGGCTACCACCTGCGATTCGGCGCGCGGTTCCAGCGCGGCCGTGCCGGTGTAGCTGGCGGCCACGGCGCGATGGCTGGCCACGGCCACTTCCACCGGTACCGCATCGACCTTCTTCTCGTCCTTGGTTTCGGCCTTGGCCTCGGCGTTGGGCCCGGCGGCGCAACCGCTCAGCAGCACGGAGGTGGTGAGCAGCAGCGCGGCAGCACAAGTTGCGCTGCGGCGGCCCGGCAGCAAGATGGAGTACGACATCGTCAGGTCCCTGGAAGATGCGTGGACGGGGGTGTGGACAGGTGTGCTACCAAAGTAATGCACCACTTCACGGCCACACCATATCCCAAAGGTCATGGTGCCTTCACGCCGCTGGTCGGACCGCCCCCATTTCAGCTAGATGAAACCTGCGGCTATACTCGGGACCGTTCCGTACCCCACGCCGGAACGACCAGACCCGAATCCCGGAAACGACATCATGCGCCCGCAGCCGCTCGCCGCTTGTCTCGCTCTGGCCGTCCTCCTGCCCCTTGGGGCCGCCGCACAGCCCGCTCCTGCTTCTGCACCTGCCACACCCGCACCGGCCCCGGCACCTGCCGCCACGCCGGCGCCTGCCGCGCCCAGCGGCAACTTCGACAATGGCCGGGTGCTGGCCTACACCTGCCAGGGGTGCCATGGCATCACCGGTTACAAGAACGCCTACCCCAGTTACCGGGTGCCCAAGATCGGTGGCCAGAGCCAGCAGTACCTGACCCAGGCCCTGACCGAGTACCGCCAAGGCAAGCGCCGGCATCCGACGATGCAGGCGCAGTCGATGAGCTTCAGCGAACAGGAGATCGCCGATCTCGCTGTTTACCTGTCCACCGTCAAGTAAGGCCCGCCCATGTCGAAAGCCGCGCATCCCGTGCGTCACGCCATCGCCCTGTCCGTCGCCCTGCTGCTGGCCGCCTGTTCGCAGTCGCAGGTGGAAAACAGCGAGAAATCCGCCGCCGACCCTGGCCATGCCAGTGGCGAGCACGGCTCGTCATCGTCGGCCGGCCTGCCGGCCGGGCGCGAAGCCGCCGGCGAAGCCCGCGCGAAGGTGAAGGGCAAGGCCACCAACCAGAGCTGCATCGATTGCCATGGTGCCGACGGCAACGCGCCGATCGACCCGACCTACCCCAAGCTGGGCGGCCAGTACGGCGATTACCTGGCCCATGCGCTGCAGGCCTACCGCGCCGGTGACCGCGAACATGCGCTGATGACGCCGCAGGCCAAAGACCTGAGCGACCAGGACATTGCGGATCTGGCAGCGTACTTCGGCAGCCGGACCAGCCAGCTGCGGGATCTGCACGGGGTGAAATGACCCCGCCATCCACGCATGGCGTGGATCTACCGGGCATCGGCGCCGGCCGCCGGCTCTGGTAGGTGCGGACCTTGGTCCGCACACATTGCGCCGTCCGCCTTCCGGTAGCGCCGGGCCATGCCCGGCGGATCACCCGATGCGCCGCGCTGCGCGCTCGCGGGGCATGGCCCCGCGCTACCGCATGCCGCGCGATCAGCCTTCCAGCTCTTCCCAGCGCGCGTACGCCGCGTCCAGCTCGGCCTGCACCTTGGCCAGCTGCTGGGTGTGGGCGGTCACTTCGGCGCTGCTGCGGGTGTAGAACGAGGGGTCGTTCATCGCCGCGGTCAGGCCTTCCACATCGCCTTCGAGCTTTTCGATGGTCTTGGGCAGCTGCTCCAGCTCGCGCGCTTCCTTGTAGCTGAGCTTGCGCTTGGCGGCGGCCGGTTCGGCAGCGGCCGGTGCCGGCGCGACGGCCGGCGCCAGCTTGGCCACCACCGGTGCCACCGGGCTGCTGATGCTGGCCGCGTAGCGCTGCCAGTCGCTGTAACCGCCCACGTATTCGCCGATCACACCATCGCCTTCCATCACCAGCGTGGAGGTCACCACGTTGTCGATGAAATCACGGTCGTGGCTGACCAGCAGCAGCGTACCGGTGTATTCGCCCAGCAGCTCTTCCAGCAGCTCCAGGGTCTCCACGTCCAGGTCGTTGGTCGGTTCGTCCATCACCAGCAGGTTGGACGGCTGCGCGAACAGCTTGGCCAGCAGCAGGCGGTTGCGCTCGCCACCGGACAGGCGGGTGATCGGCGCACGCGCGCGCTCGGGGGTGAACATGAAGTCCTGCAGGTAGGCATGCACGTGCTTGCGCTTGCCGTTGAACTCGAGGAAATCGCGGCCTTCGGCCACGTTCTCGATCGCGCTCCAGTCTTCGCGCAGCACCGCACGGTACTGGTCGAAGTAGGCAATCTGCAGGTTGGTGCCGGCGTTGACTTCGCCCTTGGCCGGCTGCAGCTCACCCAGCAGCAGCTTCAGCAGCGTGGTCTTGCCGCTGCCGTTGGGGCCGATCAGGCCGATGCGGTCGCCGCGCAGGATGGTGGTGGTGAAGTCGCGGACCATGGTGCGCTCGCCGAAGGCGAACGAAATGTCCTTGACGTCGATGACCTTCTTGCCGGAGCTGACGCCCTGCGCGGCTTCCATCTTGACGTTACCGCTGAGGTCGCGGCGCTGCGAGCGCTCGGTGCGCATTGCCTTCAGGCGGCGCACGCGGCCTTCGTCGCGGGTGCGGCGGGCCTTGATGCCCTGGCGGATCCAGACTTCTTCCTGCGCCAGCAGCTTGTCGAAGCGGGCGTTTTCCTGCGCCTGCGCGTTGAGGCGTTCCTCGCGGCGGCGCTCGTAGTTGGCCCAGTCGCCCGGCCAACTGGTGACCTGGCCGCGGTCGATCTCGACGATGCGGGTGGCCAGCGCGCGCAGGAAGCGGCGGTCATGGGTGACGAACACGACGCTGCCGCTCCAGCCCTTCAGGAAGGCTTCGAGCCAGTCGATGGCTTCGATGTCCAGGTGGTTGGTCGGTTCGTCCAGCAGCAGCACATCCGGGCTGGACACCAGCGCGCGGGCCAGCAGCACGCGGCGCTTCATGCCGCCGGACAGGCGGCCGAATTCGGCTTCGCCGTCCAGGTCGAGCTTGGTCAGGGTTTCGCTGACGCGCTGGTCCAGGCCCCAGCCGTTGGCGGCATCGATCTTGGCCTGCACGTTGCCCAGCGCTTCGCCGTCGAATTCCTCGGCATGGCTGAGGTGGTGGAATTCGGCCAGCCACTGGCCCAGTTCGCCCAGGCCGTCGGCCACGACGTCGAACACCGAACCGGCGGCGCCATGCGGCACTTCCTGTTCCAGGCGGGTGACGCGCACGCCCTGCTGCACGCGCACTTCGCCGTCATCGGGCTTGTGGTCGCCGGACAGCAGCTTGAGCAGGGTGGATTTGCCGGCGCCGTTGCGGCCGATCAGGGCGATGCGTTCGCCCGGCTCGATCGACAGTTCGGCCTTTTCCAGCAACAACGGGCCGCCGACGCTGAAGTCGACGTTCTGCAGAGTAATCAGAGGCATCCCCATAGTGTAAGGGTTGGGGAGGTCAGCCGGAATCTCGGCGGGTAGCGTCGACGGGTAGCGTCGACTGTCAGTCGACTGCTCTCTGACGCCCGCGCTGCCCGCGATAGTCGACCAACGGTCGACGCTACCGCCCCGGCTCCGGCAGCTTCCGGCGCTCGGTCGGGGCGGGGCTCAGCGTGCAGCCTTGATCTTTCTGACCTCAGGGGTCAGGGCAAAGCAGTCGTCGAATGGCTCCCCCTCCAGCGCCCAGTACTCGATCAGGGCGTGGTGCTCGTGACGATCCTGACGCAGCGCAGCGAGTACGGCGGCAATGCTGCGATCATCCGGCCTGGCACCCGCGCCAAGCAGATCATTGCTTACATCCAGGGCCAGGGTCATCAGCGCATGCCTGACGTCAGGGGGATAGCCGCTGTCGTGATATGCCGCCATGTACCGGTCCAGCCAGGCGTCGGTCCGATACGGGTCGGGCAGTTCGTAGGCCCAGTCCTGGCTATGGCTGTCAGCGGGTGGCAGGCCCAGGTCGCGGCTGAGTCTCTCTATCGCTCGCATGATCCGTTCGGGTTGCCAATACGCGGTGGCAGGGTTGCATCCCCCAGCAACGCCTGCAACCCCGGCAGCCAATGCTTGCCGGGGTGGCGTACCAGCCACAGGGTGCGCTGCAGGGCCGGTAGCGGAGTGTCCAGCACCTGCAGGCGGCCCAGCGCCAGCGGCTCTTCCACGGCGTGGCGCGACAGGCAGGCCACGCCCAGCCCGGCAATGGCGGCCTGCTTTATCGCCTCGGTATTGCCCAACTGCAGGGTCTGGGCGAAGCCGTGCAGATGCGGCAGCAGGGCCTGCTCCACCGCTTCGCGGGTGCCGGAACCCGGCTCGCGCAGCAGCCAGCGGGCGGCGCGCAGTTCGTCCAGCGACCAGCACGCGGCGGCGTCTGCGGCGGCAACGATCACCAGCGGGTCCTGCTGCCACGGCGTCACCTGCAGGCCGCGCTCGTGGCACGGGCCTTCGATCAGACCAGCGTCCACGTCCAGCCGCTGGACGGCGGCCACCACGCCGGCGCTGTTGTCGATGCGCAGGTCGACTTCGGCCTGCGGGGTCTGCCGCAGCAAGGCCGCAATGCGTGCGGGCAGCAGGTAGTTGCCGATGGTGGTGCTGGCCGCCAGCACCAGGCGCAGCGGTGCGCCCTGCCCCGGTGTGCCGCCTGCCGCCAGGTGGCGTTCCAGGTCGGCGGCGTTCGCCAGCAGGGTGCGGGCCGGTTCCAGCAGGGCGCGGCCATGCCCGTTCAGCACCAGGCGACGGCCGATGCGGTCGAACAGCGGCGTACCGAAGTGCGCTTCCAGCTCCTGCAGGGCCGCACTGCTGGCCGATTGCGAGAGGGCGATCGCCTGTCCTGCGGCCGTGGTGCTGCCGTGGTCGGCAATGGCGACGAAGACCTGTAGCTGGCGCAGGGTCAGGCGCATGCAATTACCTGCTTGATAGGTAGTTTTTACCAATAGTATTCGTTTTACAGGTAGGCCGCTCGGGCGCAGGCTGGGCGCACCTCCTCCGTACCCGCCCGCCATGAACGCCCCTGCCCTGTCTCCCTGGTCCCTGCCCGCCCTGCGCCAGCGCTGGCAGCCGCGCCTGCCCGGCCTGCTGCTGGTGGGGCTGCTGGCGGCGGCGTCGCTGTACCTGGCCGAGCTGCCGTGGCTGCAGGCGCATGGCCTGAGCGCGCTGACCGTGGCCATCGTCGCCGGCATCCTGGTCGGCAATACGCTGTACCCGCAGCTGGCCCCCGCCAGCGCGGCTGGTGTCGGCTTTTCCAAGCACTGGCTGTTGCGCGCGGGCATCGTGCTGTACGGCCTGCGCCTGACCTTCCAGGACATTGGCCAGGTGGGCGTGGCCGGCGTGCTGATGGATGCGCTGGTGGTGGCCAGCACCTTCGGCCTGGCCTGCTGGCTGGGCGTGCGCGTGTTCAGGATGGAGCGCGAAGCGGCGATGCTGATTGGTGCCGGCAGCGCGATCTGCGGCGCGGCGGCGGTGATGGCCGCCGAACCCGTGGTGCGCGGGCGCGCCGCGCAGGTGACCGTGGCGGTATCGACGGTGGTGGTGTTCGGCACGCTGGCCATGTTCCTGTACCCGGCCCTGTTTGCGCTGGCGCAGTCGCATGGCTGGCTGGCCATGGACGCGCGCCAGTACGGGCTGTTCACCGGTGCCACCGTGCACGAGGTGGCGCAGGTGGTGGCCGCCGGGCGCGCGGTGAGCGAGGCCGCGGCCGATACCGCCGTGATCACCAAGATGGTGCGGGTGATGCTGCTGGCGCCGTTCCTGGTGGCGCTGTCGCTGTGGCTGGCGCGCGGCGGCAAGGCGGCTGGTGAAGGCACGGCCCCGCGCATCGTGGTGCCGTGGTTTGCGTTCGGATTCGTGGCGGTGGCGGGCTTCAATTCGCTGCATGTGCTGCCGGCAGGCCTGCAGGCCGGGCTGGTGCAGCTGGATACGGTGCTGCTGGCGATGGCGATGGCCGCGCTGGGCCTGACCACCCATGTGTCTGCGCTGCGACAGGCCGGGCTGAAGCCGCTGCTGCTGGCGCTGGTGTTGTTTGCGTGGCTGCTGCTGGGTGGCCTGGCGATCCACCAGGGTGTGCTGGCGGTGCTGGGCTGAGGGCCGGGACACCGCCATCCACGCGTGGCGTGGATCTACTGAATCAACGCGTGGTACACCGGCGGTAGATCCACGCCATGCGTGGATAGGCCCCAGTAGATCCACGCCATGCGTGGATAGGCCCCAGTAGATCCACGCCATGCATGGATGCCGACTCCGATGGGGTCAGAGCCCATTCCTGCGGAATGGGATCCGACCCCACCCCATCAGGCGGGCCCTGCCGCGCAGACAGGTACAATGCGCCATGACTGACTTTTCGACCCTGCCGCTGAGCCCGGCCCTGCAGCCCGGCCTGGACGCCCTCGGCTACACCACGCTTACGCCGATCCAGGCGCAGAGCCTGCCCGCCATCCTGGACCGCCGCGATGTGATCGCACAGGCGCCGACCGGCAGCGGCAAGACCGCCGCCTTCGGCCTGGGCCTGCTGCAGGCCATCGACCCCAGCCTGATCCGCGTGCAGGCGCTGGTGCTGTGCCCGACCCGCGAACTGGCCGACCAGGTCGGCAAGCAGATCCGCAAGCTGGCCACCGGCATTCCCAACCTGAAGCTGCTGACCTTGGTCGGTGGCGTCCCGCTGGGACCGCAGCTGGCATCGCTGGAAGGCCACGACCCGCATGTGGTGGTCGGCACGCCCGGCCGCGTGCAGGAACTGGCACGCAAGCGCGCGCTGAACCTGGGCGCGGTGCGCACGCTGGTGCTGGACGAAGCCGACCGCATGCTCGACATGGGCTTTGAAGAACCCATCCGCGAGATCGCCGGCCGCACCCACAAGGACCGCCAGAGCCTGCTGTTCTCGGCCACCTTCCCCGACAGCATCCGCGCCATCGCCCGCGACCTGCTGCGCGATGCGGTGGAAGTCACCGTGGAAGGCGCCGACCAGGCCCCGGCCATCCGCCACCTGTTCTGCGAAGTGGAACCGGCGCACCGGCAGAAGGCGCTGGCCGGCCTGCTGCTGAAGTACACGCCGGAATCGGCGGTGGTGTTCTGCAACACCCGCAAGGACGTGGACGAAGTGGCCAACTCGCTGCAGCAGTTCGGCTTCTCCGCACTCGCCCTGCATGGCGACATGGAACAGCGCGACCGCGAGGAAGTCCTGCTGCGTCTGGCCAACCGCAGTTGCAACGTGCTGGTGGCCAGTGACGTGGCCGCCCGCGGCCTGGACGTGGAAGAACTGGCGGCAGTGATCAACTACGAACTGCCGACCGACGTGGAGAGCTACCAGCACCGCGTGGGCCGTACCGGCCGTGCCGGTGCCAGCGGTCTGGCGATCAGCCTGGTGGCCGGCCGCGAGAAGACCCGTGCCGAGGCGATCGAAGCACAGATGGGCCAGCCGCTGGATTGGCAGAAGACCCCGCTGGCGACATCGCGCCCGGCCGAGCTGCCGCAGGCAGCCATGCGCACGCTGCGCATCGATGGCGGCAAGACTGACAAGCTGCGCCCCGGCGACATCCTGGGTGCGCTGACCGGCGATGCCGGCCTGTCGGGCAAGCACATCGGCAAGATCGCGATCTTCCCCACCCGCTCGTACGTGGCCATCGCCCGCGAACAGGTGAACAAGGCCGTGGCGAAGCTGGAAGCCGGCAAGATCAAGGGCCGCCGCTTCCGCGTGCGGATGATGTGATCCGGTAGGCGCCAACCTTGGTTGGCGCTCCACAGATCGCGCGAACAGCAGTGCCAACCAAGGTTGGCACCTACCAGAGCAGATCAACGCGATCCGGTAGGCGCCAACCTTGGTGGGCGTTCCACAGGTCGCGCGGACAGCAGTGCCAACCAAGGTTGGCACCTACCAAAGCCTACCGGCTCAGGCTCCCCGCTCAGAACACCAGTTCGGTGTGCAGCGGCAGATCCGCTTCCCAGCGACCGCGGCCGCCCAGGCCGTCCAGTTCCACCAGCACGCCGGCGCCAACCACGTCCACGCCCAGGCGGCGCACCAGCGACAGCGCGGCGACCAGCGTGCCGCCGGTGGCCAGCACGTCATCGATGATCGCCACGCGCGCACCGGCGTGCAGCGCATCGGCGTGCACTTCAATGCAGTCGCTGCGGTATTCCAGCGTGTATTCCTCGCGCAGCACCCTGCCCGGCAGCTTGCCCGGCTTGCGCACCGGCACGAAGCCCACGCCCAGTTCCAGCGCCATGGCTGCGCCCAGGATGAAACCGCGCGATTCGATACCGACCACCGCATCCAGCTTCTGGTCGCGCCAACGATCGGCCATGGCCGTGATCGCGCCGCGGAAGTCTTCGCCGTGCGCGAGCAGCGGCATGATGTCCTTGAACAGGATGCCGGGCTTGGGGAAATCAGCGATATCGCGCAGGCGCGAGGCCCAGGCGGGGACGGCCACGGTGGCGTCGGTCATTGCAGCTACCAGCTTGTATGGCGGCATAGGGTAACCGGTTCGCCTGAACGCTGCCCGTTCCCGGCACTGGCGCGCCGCAACGTTCCATTGGTGGCCCGCCCGATCTAACGCCAAAATCGCACACACGTGCGATAATCGCCCTAACCGGCCATTCACTCCGCCTGCGCCATAAGCAGGTCACTGCCTGCCCGCCCGCTGGACGGCCCGCAGCCAGGGATGCCGAACGGTCCCCGCCACGCCTGGCGCGCGCGGGCCTTCCCCCACGGTCGTGGGGTTTTTCGATACGAGGTTCATGCAACGTGGACGAGACGACGAAAGTTCCGGCCCTGTGCCGGGTGCTGCTGGTCCTGCTCGGCATTCTGGTGGCACTGTTCGGCCTGGCCCTGTTGGTCGGCGGTGTGCGCCTGGCCCTGCTGGGCGGTAGTTGGTATTTCCTGCTGATGGGTCTGGCATCGGCGCTGGCCGGTGCCCTGCTGCTGGCGCGCCGACCGGCCGGTGCGCTGCTGTTCGGCGCCGCCTTCGTGGCCACCGCGGTCTGGGCACTGGTCGATGCCGGCTGGAATTTCTGGCCGCTGGTATCGCGCCTGGTGATGCCGGCCGTGCTGGCCCTGCTGGTGGCATTGGCCTGGCCGGTGCTGCGGCGCAGCCGTGGCGCAGCGGCTGGCCGCGGTGCCTATGGCGTGGCTGCCGTGCTGCTGGTGGGCCTGCTGGCCACCGCGGTGTCGGCCTTCCAGCCGCGCCCGGTGGTGTCCGCCGCCGGTGATGTGCCGCCGGTAGTGCCGGTGGCCAAGGGCAGCGAGCAGCGTGACTGGATGCATTGGGGCAACACCACCGCCGGCACCCGCTTCGCCGCGCTGGACCAGATCACCCCGGACAACGTGCAGCAGCTGCAGGTGGCCTGGACCGCGCGCACCGGCGATGTGCCGGAAAGCAACGGCTTCGGTGCCGAAGACCAGAACACCCCGCTGCAGATCGGCGACACCCTGTACCTGTGCACCCCGCACAACCAGGTGATCGCCATCGATGCCGATTCGGGCACGCAGCGCTGGGCATTCGATCCCAAGGCCACTGCACCGAACTGGCAGCGCTGCCGCGGCCTGGGCTACTTCGACAGCAGCACCGCCGTCGCCGCGCCCGCCGCTGCGGTCGAGCCGTCCGCACCGGCCCCCAGCGTCGCCGCTGCAGTGGGCCAGCCGGCGATCTGCGAAAAGCGCATCCTGATGACCTCCATCGATGCCCGCCTGTTCGCGCTGGATGCCAAGACCGGCGCGCTGTGCCCGGACTTCGGCAGCAACGGCGTGGTTGACCTGAAGGTGGGCATGGGCGAGATCAAGCCCGGCTTCTACACCCTGACCGCCGCACCGCTGGTGGCCGGTGACCTGATCGTGGTGGGCGGCCGCGTGGCCGACAACATCGAGGTGGGCGAACCGTCCGGCGTGGTGCGCGCGTACAACGTGCGTACCGGCGCGCTGGCCTGGGTCTGGGACCTGTCCAAGGAAACCCCGGACGTGCCGCTGGATCCGTCGATCCACTACACCCGCGCCACGCCGAACGTGTGGACCTCGATGGCCTACGATCCGCGGCTGGGTCTGGTCTACCTGCCGACCGGCAACACCACGCCGGACCAGTGGGCCGGCGAGCGCACCCCGCAGGACGACAAGTACAGCTCGGCCGTGGTCGCGCTGGACGTGGCCACCGGCAAGGAGCGCTGGGTCTACCAGACCGTGCGCCATGACCTGTGGGATTACGACCTGCCCGCGCAGCCGACCCTGACCGACGTGCCCGACGGCAAGGGCGGCACGCTGCCGGCCCTGCTGCAGATCACCAAGGCCGGCCAGATCTTCATGCTGAACCGCCAGACCGGCCAGCCGATCACCGAAGTGCGCGAGATTCCCGCGCCGCAGGGCAACGCCCAGGGCGAGCGCTACGCCGCCACCCAGCCGCTGTCGGTGGGCCTGCCGCAGATCGGCGCGCAGACGCTGACCGAATCGGACATGTGGGGCGCCACGCCGATCGACCAGATGCTGTGCCGCATCCAGTTCAAGCAGTTCCGCTACGACGGCATGTACACCCCGCCGGGCGAAGACCTGGCCCTGCAGTGGCCCGGTTCGCTGGGCGGCATGAACTGGGGCAGCGCCTCGGTCGACCCGACCACCGGCTACCTGTTCGTGAACGACATGCGCCTGGGCCTGTGGACCAAGCTGATTCCGCGTGCGCAGATGACCAGCGGCGATGGTGGCGTGGAAATGGGCGCCGCTTCGCAGACCGGCACGCCGTACGGCTCGCTGCGTGACCGCTTCCTGTCCAAGCTGGGCATTCCCTGCCAGCAGCCGCCGTTCGGCACGATGTCGGCCATCAACCTGGCCACCCACAAGCTGGTCTGGCAGGTGCCGGTGGGCACGGTGCAGGACACCGGGCCGATGGGCATCAAGATGCACCTGCCCATTCCGATCGGCATGCCGACGCTGGGCGGTTCGCTGGCCACGCAGTCGGGCCTGCTGTTCTTCGCCGGCACCCAGGATTACTACCTGCGCGCCTACGACAGCCGCAGCGGCAAGGAAGTCTGGAAGGCCCGCATGCCGGTGGGCAGCCAGGGCACGCCGATGACCTATGTCTCGCCGAAGACCGGCCGCCAGTACGTAGTGATTTCCGCCGGTGGCGCGCGCCAGTCGCCGGACCGTGGCGATTACGTGATCGCCTACGCGCTGCCGCAGAGCAAGTGAACCGTGCCCACGCCGTGGCCCATCGTGGCCACGGCGTGCGGGTACCGATCCTGCGGCCCAGCGCTTACCATGCAGGGCTTACGTAGATGAAACCGGTTGCCATGCCTGCTGTTCCTCCCAGCCGTCGCCCCAAGCGTTCCCCGGCCCCGCCACAGGAGCGCGGGCTGGCCCATGAGTTGATGCAGCAGATCCAGGGCAACCAGGGCGATCCGGATTTCATGACCTCGCTCGGCCGCGGCCTGGCCGTGCTGAGCGTGTTTTCGCAGCATCCGCGCGAAGTGACCATGTCACAGATCAGTAGCGACACCGGCATCTCGCGTGCGGCGGTGCGCCGCGTGCTGTACACGCTGGAAAAGCTGGGCTATGTGGGCGAACAGGGCCGCGGCTATGTGCTGCTGCCGCGCGTGCTGGGGCTGGGCGGCGCCTACGTGGCGTCCTCGTCGATGACCGCCGCCGCGCAACCGGTGCTGGATGCACTGCGCGACGACGTGCACGAATCGTGTTCGCTGGGCGTGCTCGATGGCGACGACATCCTGTACATCGCGCGTGCCGAGACCGTGCGCATCATGTCCATCGGCCTGCGCGCGGGCAGCCGCCTGCCGGCGTACTGCACCTCGATGGGCCGGGTGCTGCTGGCGGCCCTGCCGCGCGACACGCTGGAAGGCTATCTGGAACGCACGCCCCTGCGCCCGCGCACCGAGCGCACGATCACCCGCATGGAGGATTTCCTGGAGACGCTGGAGAAGGTCCGCCGCGAAGGCGTTTCACTGGTGGACCAGGAGCTGGAGATCGGCCTGCGTTCGATCGCCGTGCCGGTACGTTCGCGCAGTGGCGAGGTGATTGCCGCGTTGAACATCGGCACCCAGGCCGGCCGCGTGAACCTGGGCGTGATGCAGTCGCAGTTGCTGCCGCGCCTGCGCGAAGCCGCGCAGCAGCTCGGGTCGTTGCTGCATTGAGCCAAGCCCCGGGGTCGGATCCCTTTCCGCAGGAAAGGGCTCTGACCCCAGTCGTGAGTGGGGGTCAGAGCCCTTTGCGTTGCAAAGGGATCCGACCCCGATCTCAGTCGGCCGCCTGCTCTTCCAGGATCGGCTTGGCCAGCGCGAAGGCGTGGTTGGCCGCAGGCACGCCGCAGTAGATGGCGGCCTGCAGCAGCACTTCCTTGATCTCTTCCGGCGTGACGCCATTGTTGCGTGCCGCGCGGATATGCAGCTTGAACTCTTCGTCGTGGCCCAGTGCCACCATCATCACGATGGTCAGCAGCGAGCGGGTGTGCCGCGGCAGGCCGTCGCGGGTCCACACCGTGCCCCATGCCGTGCGGGTGATGAATTCCTGGAATTCAGTCGTGAACTCCGTGCGCGCCTGCAGCGAGCGTTCCACATGGGCTTCGCCCAGCACCTGGCGGCGTACCGCCAAGCCGGCTTCGTAGCGTTCCTGTTCGTCCATCGTCGTCTACCTGTGCAAGTGTCAGTGCGTGGCCTGCGCCAGATGCGCGGCCAATGCAGCGGTGAAGGCCTGCGGTGATTCCAGGTTGCAGATATGCCGGCCGGCCACCTGCGCATAAGCGCCCTGCGCTGCGCCGCTGGCAATGGCCTGCAGATCGGCCGGCACGCAGACCGGGTCGTCATCGCCGGCGATGGCCAGCAGCGGCACCTGGATGCGTGCCAGCACCTCGCGGAAGTCGGCCGTGCCCACCGCGTTGCAGCAGCCCACGTAGCCTTCCACCGACGTGGCCAGGAAGCGCTGCAGGATGTCTTCCACCTGGCTGGCATGGGTCTGTGCGAAGCCGGCCGTGAACCAGCGCTCGCGCGTGCCATCGACCAGCGGCAGCAGGCCGTCGTGCTGCACCTGGACGATGCGCGCCTGCCAGCTTTCGGCGCTGCCGATCTTCGCGGCGGTGGCAGCCACGGTGAGCGTGCGCAGGCGGTTGCCGGCATGCACGCCCAGCCACTGGCCGGTCAGCCCGCCGATGGACAGCCCGCAGAAGTGGCTGCGCTCGATGCCCAGGTGATCCCACAACGCCAGCACGTCGGCGCCCAGCTCGGCCACGCTGTACAGGCCAGGCGGCGCGCTGGACTGGCCATGGCCGCGGCGGTCATAGCGCAGGATGCGGTACTGCGCCGACAGCGCCTGTACCTGCGCCGCCCACATGCCCAGGTCGGTGCCCAGCGAATTGCAGAAGGTCAGCCAGGGGCCGTCTTCACGGCCCTCGGTCTGGTAGTGCAGGCGATGCTGTGGAAGCTCGAGAAACGGCATGCTGGCTCCAGCGGAATGCGTGGGGATCAGGCGCGTGCAAGCACGCGGTCGATCCAGGTATCGGCCATGCCGCGCCAACTGTCGGCGGCGAACAAGGCATCGAGTTGTTCAGCGGAAAGCTGCGCGGTCACCTCGGGCATCTGCGCCAGTACCGCACGCAGGTGCTGCGATTGGCCCAGTGCGCGCTGCGCCGCCTGTTCCACCAGCGCATGCGCGGCGGCCTTGCCGATGCGCTCGCCGAGGGTGACCGCCACGGCTTCGGCATAGAGCAGGCCGCCATGGCTGTCCAGGTGCTGCAGCATGCGCGCGCGATCCAGTTGCAGGCCCTGCACCACCACGGTGACCTGGGCCAGGCTGCCGGCACACAGGCGCACGATCTCCGGCACGGTTTCCCATTCGGCATGCCACTGCCCGGCCGCACGTTCGTGCGGTTGCGGCATGGCGCTGTACAGCGTGGACAGCAGGCCCGGCACACGGGTCGCGGCAGCAATGGCAGCCACGCAGCCCACCGGGTTGCGCTTGTGCGGCATGGCCGACGATCCGCCCTTGCCCTCGCCTGCCGGTTCGAACGCCTCGGCCACTTCGGACTGCATCAACAGCACGATGTCGGTGGCGATCTTGCCCAGGCTGCCGGTCAGCAATGCGAATGCGCTGCCCAGCTCGGCCACGCGATCGCGGGCGGTGTGCCAGGGCAGTGCCGGCACTGGCAACTGCAGTTCCTCGCCCAGCGCCTGGGCAACGTCCAGGCCACGGTGCTGCAGCGAGGCCAAGGTGCCGGCGGCACCACCGAACTGCAGCACCAGGGTGTCTTCGCCCAGGGTCTGCAGGCGGCGCTGACTGCGTTGCAGAGCATCAAGCCAGCCGGCGGCCTTCAGCCCGAAGGTGACCGGCACCGCCTGCTGCAACAAGGTGCGGCCCGGCAGTCCGGTATCGCGCTCGGCATCAGCCAGCTGCGCCAGCGCCGTGCACAGCGTCTGCAGGCGCGACAGCACGTGCTCACGCGCGGCGCGCAACTGCAGCACCGCACCGGTGTCGATGATGTCCTGGCTGGTCGCGCCCCAGTGCACCCAGCGCGCCGCCTCGGCGTCGTTGGCCTTGACCTGCGCGGTCAGTGCCTTCACCAGCGGGATGGCCGGGTTCCCGGACAACGCGGTGGCGGCCGACAGCGCGCTCACATCGTAATGGCCTGCATTGCAGGCCGCCTCGATGGGGGCCACCGCCGCCTGCGGAATCACCCCGCAGCGCGCCTGCGCGCGGGCCAGCGCCGCCTCCACGTCCAGCATGGCCTGCAGCCGCGCCACATCGGTGAACACCGCGTCCACGGCAGGCTCGCCGAACAGGCCGCCAAGCAGCGAAGGAGTCTGGTTCATCAAGGAAGATCCTTCCAGGGTTGTCCCAGCTTACCCGCGCCGGCGGTGACCGGCGTGGGCAAGCGACAGCCCGGGCATTCAGTAGGCAAAGAACACGGTTTCGTCAGGGCCCTGCATGCGCACGTCCCAGTGGTACACGCCCTGGCCCTGCGCCTGCGCGACCAGGGTGTGGCGGCGCTCGGCCGGCACCAGCGCCAGGATGGCATCGTCGCCATTGCTGGCTTCGTCACTGAAGTAGATGCGCGCGCGGGTGGCCTGCAGCAGGCCGCGCATGAACACCAGCACCACCAGGTGCGGCGCCTGCGCTTCACCGCGCAGCCCCGGCACGCGGCCCGGCTTGACGGTGGTGAACGCAAAGCGGCCCTGGTCGTCAGTCGGCACGCGGCCCCAGCCATCGAAGCTGGGATCGTGGTCGTCGCGGCGCGGGTCTTCGGCGTGCGCGTAGATGCCCTGCGCGTCGGCCTGCCAGATTTCCAGCACGGCATCGGACACCGGTACGCCCTCGCCATCGAACACCTGGCCCTGCACCTGCACGCGTTCGCCCTGCGCCTGCGCCGGCGCGATCTCGACGCGGTACAGCGGCTCCAGGCCCAGCCGGTAGTACGGGCCGACGGTCTGCCACGGAGTGGATTGGAAGCTCATGGTCTTACTCCCACACGGTCATCTTGCGACCGCGCAATACGATGTCGAAACGATAGCCCAGCGCAAATTCATTCGCGGTGGTTTCCCAGTCGAACGAGGACACCATGCGCTCCCGCGCCTTGGCGTCATCCACGCAGTTGTAGATGGGATCGAACGCCAGCAGCGGATCGTTGGGGAAGTACATCTGCGTAACCAGGCGCTGGCCGATGCCTTCGCCGTGCAGCGAGAAATGGATATGCGCCGGCCGCCAGGCGTTGTAGTGGTTGCGCCACGGGTAGGCGCCCGGCTTGATGGTGGTGAAGCGGTAGCGGCCTTCGCTGTCGGTCAGCACCTGGCCGGTGCCCTTGAAGTTCGGGTCCAGCGGCGCGTCGTGCTGGTCGCCCTTGTGCAGGTAGCGCCCGGCGGCGTTGCACTGCCACACCTCGACCACCGAATTGCGCACCGGCCGACCGTTCTCGTCCAGCACGCGGCCACTGACGATGATGCGCTCACCCAGCGGCTGGCCGGGGAAGCCAGCGGTCAGATCGGCGGCATGCGCGCCCAGGGTGATGCGGTTGATGCTGGGGCCCGTCACTTCGGAAAGGGTGACCGGAATGGCAATCGGATCGGTGCCGGGGCCGCGCTTGGCGGTGCTGGCATACGGCAGGTGGATGCGCGGCGGCTGGCTGCCGGGATACGGCTTGCGGTAGCCGCGCAGTTCGGTGGGATCGCTCATGGCGTACTCCTGTTGGCGAGCGGCCCGAGGGCCGCGGCTGTCATGCTGGTTACGGGCAGATTACGGAATGCGAGGGGGTCACACGCGCTCGATGGCCAGGGCCACGCCCTGCCCCACGCCGATGCACATGGTGGCCAGGCCGCGCCGGCCGCCGCTGGCTTCCAGCTGGCGCAGCAGGGTCAGCGCCAGGCGCGCACCGCTCATGCCCAGCGGATGGCCCAGCGCAATGGCACCGCCGTTGGGGTTCACGTGTGCGGCATCGTCGGCAAGGCCCAGCTGGCGCATGCAGGCCAGGCCCTGCGAGGCGAAGGCTTCGTTCAGTTCGATGGCATCGAAATCGGTGATCGACAGGCCCAACCGTGCCATCAGCTTCTGGCTGGCCGGCACCGGGCCCATCCCCATGATGGCCGGCTCCACGCCAGCGCTGGCGAAGCCGAGGATGCGCGCGCGCGGGGTCAGCCCCAGCGCCTTGACCTGTGCGCCCGAGGCCAGCAGCAGTGCGGCCGCGCCGTCGTTGATGCCCGACGCGTTGCCGGCGGTCACCGTGCCCGGCTGGCGGAACAACGGCTTCAGTTTGGCCAGTGCTTCGGCGGTGGTATCGCCACGCGGGTGTTCATCGCGGTCGACGGTCACGGTCTCGCCGCGCTTGCGGCCCGGCACGTCCACCGCCACGATCTCTCCGGCGAAGAAGCCACGCGCCTGCGCTGCGGCAGTGCGCTGCTGGCTGCGCAGGGCGAACGCATCCTGGTCGTCGCGGCTGATGCCGTAGCGCTCGGCCACGTTCTCGGCGGTCTGGCCCATCGTTTCCACGCCATGCAGTTCACGCAGGCGCGGGTTGATGAAGCGCCAGCCCATGGTGGTGTCTTCGATCTGCTGGTCGCGGGCGAACGGCGAGGCCGCCTTGCCCATCACGAACGGTGCGCGCGACATCGATTCGACGCCGCCGGCAATGGCCAGGCCCAGCTCGCCCGCAGCGATGCCGCGCGCCACGGTGCCGATGGCATCCAGCCCCGAACCGCACAGGCGGTTGATCGTGCTGCCCGGCACGGTTACCGGCAGGCCCGCCAGCAGCAGGCTCATGCGTGCCACGTTGCGGTTGTCTTCGCCGGCCTGGTTGGCGCAGCCCAGGTAGACATCCTCGATCAGCGCCGGGTCCAGCTGCGGATGGCGCGCCAGCAGGGCCTTCAGCGGAATCGCGCCCAGGTCATCGGCACGCACGCCGGACAGCGCGCCGCCGTAGCGGCCGATCGGGGTACGGATGCCATCGACGATGTAGGTCTCGTGCAGGCTCATCTCAGGCTCCTTCGGCCAGTGCCAGCGGCAGGCCGGTCAGTTCACGCAGTTGTGCGATGTCCATGCCCTCCACCATCTCCAGCACGGTGGCGCCGTCGGGGCCGAGGTCGAACACGGCCACATCGGTATACACGCGCGATACGCAGCGCAGGCCGGTAAGCGGGTAGCTGCAGTCGGCCACCAGCTTGCTTTCACCCTTCTTGGTGAACAGGTCCATCATCACGAAGACCTGCTTGGCGCCGATAGCCAGGTCCATGGCGCCGCCCACGGCGGGAATGGCGTCGGCCGCACCGGTGCTCCAGTTGGCCAGGTCACCGTGCACCGACACCTGGAAGGCGCCCAGCACGCAGATGTCCAGGTGGCCACCACGCATCATCGCGAACGAGTCGGCATGGTGGAAATAGCACCCCCCGATAAGCAGGGTGACCGGCTGCTTGCCGGCATTGATCAGGTCCGGGTCTTCGTGGCCGGGCGCCGGCGCCGGGCCCATGCCGAGCAGGCCGTTTTCCGACTGCAGGAAGATTTCCTTGTCGGCCGGCAGGAAGTTGGCCACCGTGGTCGGCAGGCCGATGCCCAGGTTCACGTAGGCACCTTCGGGAATATCGCGGGCCACGCGCGCGGCCATCTGTTCGCGGCTGAGCTTGTTCATGCCTTTACTCCTGCTGCGGCCACCGGCACCACGCGCTGCACGAAGATGCCCGGCGTCACCACCGCTTCCGGGTCCAGTTCGCCCAGCGCCACCACCTCACGCACCTGCACGATCGCGCAGCGCGCGGCCATCGCCATCAGCGGGCCGAAGTTGCGCGCAGTCTTGCGGTAGACCAGGTTGCCCCAGCGGTCGCCGCGGTCGGCCTTGATCAGGGCGAAGTCGGCGTGCAGCGGATATTCCAGCACGTAGTGGCGGCCATCGATCTCGCGCGTTTCCTTGCCCTGGGCAAGTTCGGTGCCGTAACCGGTGGGGGTGAAGATGGCACCCAGGCCGGAACCGGCCGCGTGGATGCGCGCGGCCAGGTTGCCCTGCGGCACCAGTTCCAGCTCGATTTCACCGGCGCGGTAGGCCGCATCGAAATGCTGCGAATCGGACTGGCGCGGGAACGAACAGACGATGCGGCGCACGCGCTTGTGCTTGATCAGCGCGGCCAGGCCGGTATCGCCGTTGCCCGCATTGTTGTTGATGATGGTCAGCTCGCGCGCGCCCTGCGCGATCAGCGCATCGATCAGCTCGTCGGGCATGCCGGCGGTGCCGAAGCCACCGATCATCACGGTAGCCCCATCGTGGATATCGGCCACCGCTGCTTCGGCGCTGGCCACGGTCTTGTCGATCACTGCATTGCTCCTTGCCCTGCCCTTCGCTGGTACCGACCAGCGCGGCGCACGGCCACTGCGACGGGAAAACATGACGCGGACATGGTGCGCACAGGCCCCTTCCCGGTCAATCCGATATTCGGCCCTTCAATCCGATAATCGCACATTGCCTGCATGACTCCGGAAGGCGGTTCAACGCCGGTTCTGGCCCACGCCCACGCGCAGGCCCAGGCACGCCCAGGCGGCCAGCAGCAGCGGCAGTGCGCACAGCACATACAGCGCCGACGGCGGCCAATGGCCATCCACCAGCACGCCCACGGTGAGCGGCGACAGGATGGCGCCGACCCGGCCGATGCCGATGGCCCAACCCAGGCCGGTGGTGCGCACCTGTGCGGCGAACACCACCGGTGCGGCGGCGTACAGTCCTGCCATGGCGGCGAACAGCGCGGCGCCGATCACGAATGCCAGCGGGAAGGCCACATTCAACTGCGTGTTGAACGCAGCGAAGCCCAGCATTGCCACCATCGCCAGCAGCAGCGCGCCGGCGGTCAGGCGGGACAGCGACCAGCGCGAGGCCAGCCAGCCGAACAGACTGCCACCGACGATGCCGCCCAGGTTCAGCAGCACGCCGCCGGTAATGCCCTGCTGCGCCGAAACACCTGCAGAAACCAGCAGCTTCGGGGTCCAGCTCAGCACGAAGTAGAACGCGAACATGTGCAGGAAGAACGCCAGCGCGATCAGCAGCGCGACACGGCGCAGATCGCCCACGAACAGCGCGGCGTAGCCCTGCGGCTGGCCCTCGCGCACCGGTGCCGGCGGCAGCGCCTGCAGCGCCGGCATCTGCATGCGCGACAGCAGCGCGTTCAAGCGCGGCAGCGCATCGGCCGGGCGCCGTGCCACCAGGAAATCCAGCGATTCGGGCAGGCACTTGAGCACCAGCGGAATGCACAGCAACGAGGCTGCAGCACCGATCAGGAACACGCTGTGCCAGGACCAGTGCTGCAGCATCCACGCCGCCAGCACCCCACCGGCAGTGGCGCCGATGGGATAGCCGGTTGCCTGCAGGGCCACGGCGGTGCTGCGCCACTTGGCGTTGGCATATTCGGCGGTGATCACCCCCACACCGGCCAGCATGCCGCCAATGCCGATGCCGGTGAACACGCGCAGCGCGCCCAGCTGCCAGGCGTTGCCGGCCAGCGCCGACAGCGCCATGCCCGTGGTCAGGATCAGCAGGCAGCACACGATCATCGGCCGCCGGCCCCAGCGGTCAGCCAGCGGCGCCAGCAGGAACGAGCCCAGCGCCATGCCGACCAGGCCGGCACTGAGCATCAGCCCCAGCACCTTGCCCGACAGTTCCCAGTCCGCCGACACGTGCGGCGCGGTGAAGGCCATGACCATCACGTCGAAGCCATCGAGCATGTTCAGCAGCACGCAGATGGCGATGGCGGTCCACTGGAAGGGACTCATCCGTTCCAGGACGAGCGGCGGTGCAGCGGCGGGGGCGTGGCTCATGGTGCGGTTTCCTGCAACAGCGTGAAGCGGCGGAACATCCGGCGTGGTGGTCTCAGCGACCGGCCTGGCTGGAAGCGTGGATGACCTGCAGGACGTCCTGCAGTTGTTCGACTTCAACCTGGCCCGGCGCCGACGGCGTGCCGATCATGCCGAAGGTCAGGGCCTGGCCGAAGGTTTCCCCGGCCAGTCGCGAGACCACGCCGGTGCCGCCCATCGACATGGTCAGCAGCGGCTTGTCACTGCGCTGGCGCACCTGCCAGGTGGCATCGAGCAGGGCCAGCACATCGCCGGCGTCGCGCGGCATCACCGCGATCTTCAGCACGTCCGCGCCCATCGCCTGCTGCTTCAGCAGGCGCGCGACGATCTCCTCGCGCGGCGGCGTGGCCTGGAAATCGTGGTTGGACATCACCACCTTCACCCCCGCCTTGTGCGCCTGTGCCACCAGCGCCTGCACCACGTTCGGGTCGCGGAACATTTCCACATCGATCAGCTGGGCAAAGCCACCACGCAGCAGCGTGGCGTACAGCGCGCCGTAGTCGCGGTCACTGATCGCCTTCGCACCGCCTTCGGCCTTGGTACGGAAGGTGACGATCATCGGCTTGCCGCCCAGCGTGGCCTGGATGCGCTTGCCCAGCGCCACCAGCTTGCTGCCATCGGTGGCGATATCCAGGTAATCGATGCGCCATTCGGCCAGATCGGTGTGCGTGCTGGCGGCGATGGCCACGGCCTGCTGCAGGGCGAGTTCGGCACTGGCACCGGTGATCGGCACGATGGTGCGCGGGCTGCCCTCGCCGATGCGCAGCGAGCCCACCTGCAGCACCGCCGGTGGCGGTGCGGCCAGGGCCAGTACGGGGGAGGTGCACAGCGCACCGGCGAGGACAAGGGAAGCAAACGGAATGCGCATGGCAGTCACCAGGGCGTGGAAGGGGCGCGCGGCCATCAGAAGGTCACCTTGGCCTGGACACCCACGGCCCAGGCGTTGTCGGTGCCGCTGTAATTGAACGTGCCGGGATTGACGATGTACTGCACGTCGGGGCGGATCATCAGCCACGGATTCACCTGGAAGCTGTAGGACAGTTCGAACAGCTCCTCGGCCTGGCTGAGGTTGTACAGCGGCGAATCCACGGGCACGCCACCGGCGGCCAGCGAAGCGCGGCGCGCATCCACCAGGCGGTCGTTGATGTCGGCGCCCACGTAACCCAGCGCGATGCTGTCCTGCGCGCGCGAACCGATGCCCTGGTACACGCCACCCACTGCATACCAGCGCTTGATCTGCGCGGTATCGGCGTCGGACACCATATACTGCGCGAAGGCCGTCAGGCCGCGGCTGGGGTCGGCCGACTCCTGGGTCAGGCGCTGCTCGGCCAGCACGTAGGCGCCGTGGCGGCCGGTGGTGGGCGAGGTATCCAGGCCGCGCTGGTCCACGCGCGAGGTGTCGTAGTAGCCGCCAAACTTGTAGACGCCGGCGTAGCGGCTGCCCTTGGCCGGGGTCCAGGTCACTTCCACCGGGAACAGCGAACCGGTGGTACCGGAGGCGAACGGGCGGAACGCATTGCGTTCGATGTTGCCACCCAGGTTCGGGTTCACCTGGAACCAGCCGGTGCGCACGTTCAGCGCCGGGCTGACCTGCTGCGCCACTTCACCGCCCCAGCGCGCCACCGGGTAGTTGTACCAGCCGCTGTTGCCGGACATCGCCAGCGGGTGCGCGCAGAACGCCGCGTTGACGAAATGGGTCAGCAGGCTGTGCAGGCCGAACTGGTTGCCCATCGCGTAGTAGCCCAGCTTGTAGTACGACTGGCCACCGTTGAAGGTCTGGTCGTAGCTCAGTTCGGTCAGCCGGGTGTACTGGCCGCCGTAGGCTTCCTGGATCGGGAAGCGGTTGCCGACCAGATCGGCCGAGGTACTGCGGCCACGCCGGTCATTGAGCGTGAAGTGGAAGGCACCGCCGTCCCAGCCGGCCAGCTTGCCCATGTCCAGGTCCATGCCCACGCGCACCTGCTGCGCATAGTGGGCGCCGGTTTCCCCGTAGCCGCCATCCACCACGCCCATGGCCTCGCCCACGTAGTCACCGCGGAAGGCGATGCCGCGCTCGTACAGATCGGTGCGGGTACCGCCCCAGTCACCGGTGAGCGTCTTGCCCGCATAGCGGTTGCTGGATTGCGCGCTGGCGACCGCCGGCAGCAGGGCCATCGCGGCGGCCAGCACGGTCAGGGAAACAGGCTTTGCAGGAATCATGGTCAGGGTCTCGGAAAGGTGATCAGCGCAGCGACAGCGGCGCGCTCAGGGGGGACGTGGCACCCTGCGGCGAGGTGACCGTGGCGGTCACACCGCCCAGATCCGCAGCATCGGCGGCATTGCCCAAGGGGAAGGTGAAGGTGCCGTTGCCCTGGCTGTCGGTACGCGCCTGCACGGTGCCCAGCACGCGCTCGGCTTCGCTGCCGTTGGCCGCACGGTTGCCGAACACTTCCACCTGGTAGTGGCTGTCCGGCTGGCCGTGGAAGCTGCCGGTCAGGCTGCGCTGGGCGCCCTTGCCCTGCACCGCAACCAGTTGCGGCGCCGCCTGGCCCAGGTTGGCCAGCGGCTGGCAATCGGCCTGGCCGGCGGCGGTGCAGATGCGCGCACGCTTGGCCGGATCGGTGTCCACGCCGCGCCCGCGCGAGCCGACGAAGCTGGCATGTTCCAGCCCCGGCACACCGAACACGATGGCGCCGCGCGGCTGGCCCTTCACGCAGGCACCGCCGGCTTCGCAACGCTCGATCGGCAGACCGTTGCCGAAGATGCGGTTGGCGGTGAAGCGGTTGGGTGCACTGACCGGCTGCGGGCGCACGCCAATGCCGATGCCGTTGCCGGTGATGGTGTTGCCATCGACCACGTTGCCGCTGCCGGTGATGCTGAGCCCGATCGAGTTGCCGGTGAAGGTGTTGGCCGCGATGTAGTTGCGGTTGCCCCAGTTGATCTGCAGGCCATCGGAGTAATCGACGAAGCGGTTGTGCACCACGCTGTTGTCATTGCCCCACAGGATCTCGATGCCCTGCGAGGGTTCCGGGTTGGCCTTGGTGGACTGGAACAGATTGTCTGCCACCAGATTCCAGGCCGCGCCGCGGGTCAGTTCCAGGCCATCGCCGTTGTCCAGGAACACGTTGCGCACGATACGGTTGTGCACCGTGGTGGTGGCGGTGGACTGGCCCTTGCCATCGTCGCCGGTGAGCATGATGCCGGCACCGCCCTTGTTGGCGACGATGCGGTTGTCATGGATTTCGCTGTGGCTGGCACGGTTGATCAGCACGCCGATGCAGAAGTTGCGGATCTCCAGGCCGGTCAGTTCAACGCCCTGGGTATCGCGCAGCACCAGGCCAGGCAGCGTGGTGGTGCGCACATTGGTGCCGGACTGGCCCGGCTCGGCACCCGGGCAGGCATCGGTGCCGGTGCCGGTCACGTAGGCCGAACCATCGATGGCCACGAACTGGCCGTCGCGTGCCCACGGCGTGCCGACGATCTGCACCGGGCCCTTGATTTCCGGCAGCGGCGAGGCCGGCTTGATCACGTACGGCGCCGCGCCCACCGCATCGATTTCAATGCGGTAGCGGCCCGGCGTCGCATTGGCGGTGTTGATGGCCCAGCGCAGCGAGCCGGCGTTGCTGTCGTCGGCGTAGCGATCGACACGCAGCACCTGCAGCGCTTCACGCGGGGGTTCGGCTTGGTAGGCCAGCGCCAGCGACGGCAGCAGGGCAAGCAGGGACAGGGAAACGACAGACAGACGACGGCACATGCGATCACTCCGCACAGGTGAAAGAGATCCAACGGTCTTCCCCTGCACCTGGCTTCAGCACCGTGACCGATGCTGCCCTCGCCCCGCCAGGGGTGGATCGCTTGGACTGCTATGAAACTGCGGAAGTGAAATTAGGTTTATCGCACTGCACCATTCAAGTGCGGTAATCGACTGTGCGTGCGAATATCGCACTGAATAGGTAATACGTTGGTTGTAGGGGGGGGTCTTTGCAGGGCTTGCAGCCCTGCACCCGCGCAATGCAACGGCAACGTCAAAAGCTGGGGATCCGTGGGATGGCGGGGCGGTTGGTATCTGCGCCAATTGTCCCGCGCGGCTGTTGGTAGGTGTCGACCTTGGTCGACACATCTGTCAGATATCGAATGAACTCATCCACGCATGGCGTGGATCTACTGACGCATGCCGAAGCAATTCCGGGGTCGGCGCCGGCTGTTGGTAGGTGTCGACCTTGGTCGACACATCTTTCAGATATCGAACGAATTCATCCGTGTCGACCAAGGTCGACACCCACCAGAGCAGAATGCCGTTCCAGCAGATCGCGGGAAACTGTCGAAGGTGGGGCGGTGTCGGATTGCGGGGTGTCAGCCGCATGGATGCGGCTGCCAAGCCTGCAAGCACGTACTTGCGGCGTCCCCGCAATCCGACACCGCCCCGCCATCCACGGAATGCAGCTGTTGCTGTTGCTTTCGCCGTTGCCGTTGCCGTTGCATTGCGCAGGTGCAGGGCTGCAAGCCCTGCAAGAGAACACCCCTACGAACTGCAGGACAGCATCGAGCAGCCGGCGCGGTGCTCGGCCCAGGCCGGCCGCTTGCCGGCGTAATGTTCCAGCCCCGGCCGCTGCGTGTACGGATCGCGCAGCACCTCCTGCAGCGCGTGCACGCCACCCAGGTCGCCCTGCTCGGCGCGATCGATGGCCTCCTGCGCCAGCCAGTTGCGCAGCACGTACAGCGGATTGGCCGCCGCCATCTTCGCCTGCCGTGCTTCGGCCGACAGCGGGTCCACACGCAGCCGCGCCGCGTAGTCCTGCAGCCACTGCTGCAACGGCGCCTGCACTACCTGTCGGCGTGCCTGGTCGTAATACACATCGCCCAGCGCGGCCACGTCCGGCGCGGCCACATCCACGCCCATCAACGCACGCCACGCCAAGGTCATGTCCATGCCGCCGTCCTGCAGCAGTTGCTGCCAGCGCAGGTACAGCTGCAGATCCTCATCGTCAGCTGCCGCCAGCCCCAGCTTGGCCGCCGCATCGCGCCGCGTGCAGGCCACGAAGGTGGACTGGAACGCGGCCAATCCGGCCTGCAGCGGCTGCACATCGGCGAACAGCGGCGACAGTGCCTGCGCCAGCCGGTTGAGATTCCAGTACGCCACCTGCGGCTGGGTGCCAAAGCGGTAGCGGCGCCCCTGCGCGTCGGTGGTGTTGGGCGTCCAGTCCGGGTCGTAATCCTCCACCCAGCCGTACGGGCCGTAATCGATGGTCAGGCCGAGCACGGACAGGTTGTCGGTGTTCATCACCCCATGCACGAAGCCGACACGCATCCAGTGCGCCATCAGCTCGGCGGTGCGCACGGCAATCTGCGCGAACCAGTCGCCGTACAGCGCCTCACCTTCCCCCTGCAGTTCAGGGAAATCGCGGGCGATGCAGACGTCGGCCAGTTGTTTCAGCAGCGTGGTCTCGCCGCGCGAGGCAGGCAGTTCGAACGTGCCGAAGCGCATGAACGACGGCGCCACGCGGCAGACGATCGCGCCGGGCTCGGCGCGCGGGTGGCCGTCGTAGAACATGTCGCGCACCACGTCCTCGCCGGTGCCGACCAGCGACAGCGCACGCGTGGTCGGCACGCCCAGGTGATGCATGGCTTCGCTGCACAGGAATTCGCGGATGGACGAGCGCAGCACGGCGCGACCATCGGCGCCGCGCGAATAGGGCGTGGGCCCGGCGCCCTTCAACTGCAGCTCCCAATGGCGCCCGTCGGCGGCCACCAGCTCACCCAGCGATATCGCGCGCCCGTCGCCCAGTTGCCCGGCCCAATGGCCGAACTGGTGGCCACCGTAGTTGGCCGCCCACGGCTGCATGCCGTCGTACAGCGCGTTGCCACCGAAGACCTGGGCGAAGTCGGCGCCCTGCACATCGGCGGCGTCAAAGCCGAGCAGCGCGGCAACCTGCGGCGACCAGGCCAGCACGCTCGGCGCCGCGACAGGGGTCGGCAGCACCGACGACCAGGCCGCCTCGCGCACCTCGCGGCGGCGTGGGCCGGATTCGGGGTCGCCCGGCAGGGCGGTCAACAGGCGGTTGTCGAAACGGGGGGCGTGGGTATCCATGCCAGCAGGATGGGGGCGGTCGGCCCCGGCCTCAATCGCCGCGCAGGGCCTGCAGTGCGCCGCCGTGGGCCTCGGCGCGCTGGTAGGCCGGGCGCTGGCCGATGCGTTCCAGGAAGCCCCGCAACGCCGGCTTGTCGTCCAGCCCGCCGCCACGGGCGGCCGCGGCCTGGATCGGGAAACTCATCTGGATGTCGGCCGCACTGAACCGTTCACCGGCGAACCACGGGCTTTCGGCCAGGCGCCGCTCCATCCAGTCCAGATGCAGGCGGCGCTGCGGGCCGATGAAGCTGCGCTCGGCCTTGTCGGCGATGCGGCGTGCGATCGGGCGGGCGAAGAACGGCATCGGTGCGCTGCGGATCCGCCCGACCACCAGGGTCAGCAGCAGCGGCGGCATGGCCGACCCTTCGGCGTAATGCAGCCAGTAGCGATAGGCGATGCGCTCGGCACTGTCGGCCGGCACCGGCGACGGCGACAGCACGCGCTGGGTGTCGTAGCGGTCGACCAGGTAGTCCAGGATCGCGCCGGATTCGGCCAGCACCTGGTCACCGTCCTGCAGCACCGGCGCCTTGCCCAGCGGATGGATCTGCCGAAGCTCCGGCGGCGCCAGCAGCGTCTTCGGATCGCGCGGGTAGCGCCGCAGTTCGTAGTCCAGCCCCAGTTCCTCCAGCATCCACAGCACGCGCAGTGAACGCGAGTTTTCCAGGTGGTGGACGATGCGCATGCGGAAACTCCTGAGGGAAGCCCGCATCGTACCGCGCGCGATGCATGCACCTCGCAAAAAAAAAACGCCGGAAGCTTTCGCTTCCGGCGTTCTGGCTACCAAACGGTAGCAGACGGATTAGACCGCCTGCACCTGGTCAGCCTGCATACCCTTCTGGCCCTGGACGGCGATGAAGGTAACCTTCTGGCCTTCCTGCAGGGTCTTGAAGCCGGTGCCCTGGATGGCACGGAAGTGCACGAACAGGTCCGGGCCGCTTTCCGGGGTGATGAAGCCGAAGCCCTTGGCGTCGTTGAACCACTTGACGGTGCCGGTCTGACGATCAGACATTTGACTAACTCCTGAAACACATGTTGAAAAAATCGCAGCCACCGGGAATCGGGGCCGAGACTGAGTTGCAGGCGTTGGTAAAGCGGATCGATGAGCGGATCGTGAGATCAACTGCACCAGGCCACGATTCACGGTGACCCTAGCAAACACAGTGGATCGAACGATACGCGTGTTTTCAGCAAAAAGCGATAGCCCCGGCATTCAGCGGCAGGGCCCCGCCCGCTAGGCGTGACAAGGGCTGGACCCAGATCGGGCCTAAACCCGAGTCCCTATTCAGGTTTTTCCTACCCTACACTGGGCTGATGACTGAAGCTGAAACCCCCGCTGAACACGCCCGTCCACGCATCTGGGTCGATGCCGACGCCTGCCCGACGGTCATTCGCGACATCCTTTTCCGGGCCGCCGAACGGGTCGGCCTGGAGCTGACCCTGGTCGCCAACCAGTGGCTGCGCACCCCACCCTCACGCTGGATCCGCTCGCTGCAAGTGCCGCAGGGCCTGGACGTGGCCGACAGCGCCATCGTCGAACGGGTGGCCGCCGGTGACCTGGTGGTCACCCAGGACATCCCGCTGGCGGCGCTGGTACTGGAAAAGAAGGCCGTGGCGCTGAACCCGCGCGGCCAGCTGTACACCGCCAACAACATGGCCGAGCGCCTGTCCATGCGCAATTTCATGGAGGAACTGCGCGGTGCGGGCGTGCAGACCGGTGGCCCACCGCCGCTGGGCGCGCGCGACCGCCAGCTGTTCGCGGCCGAACTGGACCGCTGGCTGGCCCGGGTCAAGCCACGGTGACCAAGCCACGGCGACCAGGCCGCGGTGACCCGGCCGCGCTGATCAGGCGCCCGGCACCGGACCGGCCGGCCAGTGCAGCGAGCGCTCGCTGCGGAACACACGCGGCTCCCCGCTGAGCGGATCCTGGAAGGCCAGGGCCCGCGCCAGCAGTTGCAGCGGCGGCGCCTGCAGCGGATCGGCCGACGGCTGCAGCCGTGGATACAGGTCATCGCCCAGGATCGGCGCCCCCAGCGCCGCCATGTGCACGCGCAGCTGGTGCTTGCGCCCGGTTTCCGGCCACAGCCGGTAGTGCCAGGCCGCGCCGTGCTCGGCAATCACCTCGATGCGGGTGCGCGCATTCGGCTCGCCCGCCATTTCGGCCATGCGGAAGAAGGGCTCACCCGGCACGATCCGGCTCAACCGCTGCTGCGGGAACGGCAGCCCTGGCAGGGCCGGCGCCAGTGCCTCGTAGATCTTTTCGATGCGCCGTTCACGGAACAGGCGCTGGTAGGCGTCGCGCGAATCGGGCCGCTGCGAGAACAGCACCAGCCCGGCGGTCAGCCGATCCAGCCGATGCAGGGGCACCAGGTCGGGATTGCCGGTGCGTGCCACCAGGCGCGCCAGCAGGGTCTCGCGCACATAGCCCCCGGCCGGGGTGACCGGCAGATAGTGCGGCTTGTCGGCCACCAGCAGATGCGCGTCCTGGTACAGCACCGTCTCGCTGAACGGAATGTCCGGCTCCGCGCTGACTTCGCGGAAGTAGACGATCTCCAGCCCGACCTGCCACGGCTGGTCGGCCGCAAGCGCCCTGCCCTGCGCATCCTGCACGCGCCCACGGCCGAAACGATCCAGCCACTGGCCACGATCAATGCGCGGAAAGCGCGCGCACAGGCCGTCCAGCAGGGTCGGCCAGTCACCGGGGGGCAGCTGCAGGCGGCTGGGCAGGCTCATCGAACACACACGCAGGGAAGACGCGGCCAGAGTGCCACCGTTGACACCGCGCAGACACCCCTGCCACGGACACCCCGCCAGCAAACCTCTATCATGGGCGGTCTTTGCCCCCGGAACGCCCATGGCCCTCACCGCCACCATCCGCAAGGCCGAACTGCAGATCAGCGACATGGATCGCGGCTACTACGCGACCCACAACCTGACCCTGGCCCAGCACCCGTCCGAAACCGACGAGCGCCTGATGGTGCGCCTGCTGGCCTTCGCCCTGAACGCCGATGACCGCCTGGAGTTCGGCCGCGGCCTGAGCACCGACGACGAGCCGGACCTGTGGCAGCACGACTACACCGGCGACATCCTGCAGTGGATCGATCTGGGCCACCCGGACGAATCGCGCATCCGCAAGGCCAGCAACCGCAGCCGGTCGGTGCAGGTGGTGAACTACGCCGGCAACGCGTCCGATATCTGGTGGAACAAGCAGGGCAAGGGCCTGGCCCGTTTCGACAACCTGTCGGTGGTCGACCTGGACGGCACCTTCGTTGAACAGTGGGGCCAGCAGATCCAGCGCGCCATGCGTTTCAGCGTGCTCATCCAGGATGGCGAAGTGCAGATCCTCAACGACCAGATCCAGCTGGACGTGATTCCCAGCTGGCGCAAGCGCGCCAAGGCATGAGCATTACCCGCTGCGACGTGGTGGTCATCGGCGCCGGTGCCGCCGGGCTGATGACCGCGCTCACCGCCGGCCGCCGCGGGCGCCAGGTGCAGGTGCTGGACCACGCCAACAAGGTCGGCAAGAAGATCCTGATGTCCGGCGGCGGGCGCTGCAACTTCACCAATACCGGCACCACCCCGGCCAACTTCCTGTCGGCCAACCCGCATTTCTGCAAATCAGCGCTGGCCCGCTATTCGCCGTGGCACTTCATCGACATGGTGGAGAAGCACGGCATCGCCTATCACGAAAAAGAGCTGGGCCAGCTGTTCTGCGATGTCTCATCGAAGCTGATCGTGAAGATGCTGGTGGAGGAATGCCAGGCCGCGGGCGCGCAGATCCGCACCCAGTGCAGCATCGAGCGCATCGAACACGCCAGCGATGGCTTCCGCGTGCATACCACGCAGGGGCTGTTCCATTGCGCATCGCTGGTGGTGGCTACCGGCGGGCTGTCCATTCCCAGTTTGGGCGCCACCGGCTTCGGCTACGAACTGGCCCGCCAGTTCGGCCACAACGTGCTGCCCACCCGCGCCGGCCTGGTGCCGCTCACCCTCAGTGGCAAGCACCAGGAACGCCTGGCCGAGCTGAGCGGGGTGGCCCTGCCGGTGCAGGCGCACTGCAATGGCAAGAGCTTCCAGAACTTCATGCTGCTCACCCATCGCGGCGTCAGCGGGCCGGCCATTCTGCAGATTTCCTCGTTCTGGCAGCCCGGCGACACCCTGGAAATCGACCTGCTGCCCGGCCAGGACGCCGGCGAGTGGCTGCGGCAGATGAAGCGCGAGCGCCCTGCGGCCGAACTGCGCACGGTGCTGGGCGAGGTGCTGCCCAAGCGGCTGGCCCAGCGCCTGTGCGAGCACTGGCTGCCGGACCGGCCGGTGCGCCAGCTCGACGAACCGGTGCTGCGCCAGGCCGCGCAGGTGCTGGGCGCATTCCCGCTGGTGGCCAGCGGCACCGAAGGCTACCGCACCGCCGAAGTCACCCTGGGCGGGGTGGATACGGCCGAAGTGTCGTCTTCCACGTTCGAATCCAAGCGCGTGCCCGGCCTGCATTTCGTCGGCGAGGTGTTGGATGTGACCGGCTGGCTGGGCGGTTACAACTTCCAGTGGGCGTGGGCCAGCGGTCACGCCGCCGGCAGCGTGGTGTGAACCGCATCGCCGTTCGGTGCTCGCCCGGGGCCAGCGCATGGACGTGCCGCCGCGCATCGTGTATCTAGGTTCGCAGATTGGGGAGCAGTGCATGCAGAACGCGAACGACATCACCATCCGCCTGCTGATCGTGGACGACAGCGGCGAAAACGCAGAAGCCATCGTCAGCACCCTGCGCAACAGCGGCATTGCCGTTCGCCCGTGGCGCCCACAGGATTCGGCCGAACTGTCACAGGTGCTGGCCAGCCAGGCCATCGACCTGGTGCTGGCCTCGCCGTCGCAGGGCATCCCCCTGCCGCTGGTGGCCCAGCACATTGCCGCCAGCGGCAAGGACATTCCGCTGGTGCTGCTGGCCGACCGCATCGACGAAGACGAACTGGTGCAGGCCAGCAGCAACGGCGTGCGCGCCCTGGCCCTGCGCCAGCGCAACGAGCACCTGCTGGCCGTGGTGCGTGACCAGTGGGTGGATCTGCAGGCACGGCGCGGCCTGCGCCGCATCGAAGCACAGATGCGCGAGACCGAACGCCGCTGCGACGCGCTCATTGCCTCGTCCCGCGACCCCATCGCCTACGTGCATGAAGGCATGCACATCCGCGCCAACGACGCCTACCTGGGCATGTTCGGCTACGACGAATTCGACGACATCGAAGGCATCTCGCTGCTGGACATGGTGGCCGCCCAGCACGTGGATGGCTTCAAGCAGCTGCTGAAATCACTCAGCCGCGGCGAAGCACCGCCCCCGCAGTACCAGCTGGATGCCCGCCACCAGGACGGCAGCGCATTCCCGGCCACCATGGAATTCACCGCCGCCACCTATGAAGGCGAGGCCTGCCTGCAGGTGGTGTTCCGCCGCCGCCTGGAACTGGACACCGAACTGGCGCGCGAAGTGGAAGACCTGCGCCAGCGCGACCAGGTCACCGGCCTGCTCAACCGCCCCACCTTCATGCTGCAGGTGGAAGATGCGGTGGCCCAGGCCGGCCGCAGCGAAGGCCAGTTCGGCCTGCTGCTGGTCGAGCCGGACCACTACGCCCGCCTGATCCCCGATATCGGCCTGGACTCGGCCGACACCCTGATTGGCGCCCTGGCAGGGCTGCTGGCCGAGGTGGTGGGCGACCAGGCGCAGCTGGCGCGCTTCGGCGAACACAGCTTTGCCGTGCTGCAGTCGGGCCCGTATGCGCAGACCGAAGCGCTGGCCGAACGCATCCGCGCCGCCTATGCCGCGCATGTGTTCAGCATTGGTGCGCGCTCGGCCACGGTCACGGTCAGCGTGGGTGGCGTGCAGGTGGGCGAAAAAATCGCCAGCATCGGCCAGGTGCTGGCCCGCGCCAGCGAATGCACACAGGCCGCCGCCGCGCTGGGCAATACCTGCCGCATCTTCGACCCGGCCGCTGCCGACCGTGTGGAGGAAGAACGCGTGCAGCGCTGGGTGGCGCGCATCCGCGAAGCCCTGGCCGGTGAAGGCTTCCAGCTGCACTACCAGCCGGTGCTGAACCTGCAGGGCGAATCGCTGGAACTGTACGAGGCCTACCTGCGCCTGGAACACAACGGCGAGCTGCTCAGCCCCACGGCCTTCCTCGGCATTGCCGAGGAGCATGGCCTGCTGGCCGACATCAACCGCTGGGTGGTGTCGCGCGCGATCAGCGTGCTCGGCGCGCGTGCGCGCGAGGGCCATGCCACGCAGATGCTGGTGAAGGTGACGCCCGAATCCTTCGACGACCCGAAGATGATCGCCACTTTGCGCCGCGAACTGCAGGCCCACGGCGTGCCAGGCGAGCGGCTGTGGCTGCACGCGCCCGAGGCCAAGGTGTTCACCCATCTGCGCGCCGCACAGCAGTTCCTGGCCGAAGTTGCCCCGCTGGGCTGCCGCATCGGCCTGGAGCAGTTCGGTTCGGGGCTGGATTCGTTCCAGCTGCTGGCGCACTTCCAGCCGCAGGTGCTGAAGCTGGACCGCAGCTTCACCAGCGACCTGGTGTCGACCCGCGAGAACATCGACCTGATCAGCCAGATCACCGCGCGTGCGCAGGAAGCCGGCATCCGCACCGTCGCCGAGTTCGTCAGCGACGCCAATTCCATGACCCTGCTGTTCAGTGCCGGGGTGGATTACGTGCAGGGTGATTTCGTCGGCCCTGCCCTGCCGGTGATGAATTTCGAGTTCGGTTGAGCGGCATGCGCCGGGCCGCAGATCTGCACCGGTAGCGCCGGGCCATGCCCGGCGAGCGCAGCGGCATTCAAGGCATCCGCCGGGCCATGCCCGGCGTTACCTTCGATCTCAGGTCAGATCGACCAGGTTGGCGATCTTCACGTCCGGATTGACGTCGGCCTCGTAGTCCACGCCTTCCACGCCAAAACCGAACAGGCGCAGGAAATCGGCCTTGTAGCCGACCAGATCGCTGATCTCGTACAGGTTCTCGTTGGTCACCTGCGGCCACAGTTCCAGCACCTTGCCCTGCACTTCCGGCGCCATTTCCTTGTAGTCGGCACGCAGGCGGCCTTCCTCGTCCACCAGCGCAACCTTGCGACCCTGGCCATCGACCAGATCGTGGCGCAGGCGGTCGACGGCCACGCCGTCAGCCTTGCCGCCGTACAGGATGTCGTACAGCACATCGAGCTGCTCGATGCAGCCTTCGTGCGTGCCCTGCGCCTTCATCACCTTGAACAGCAGCGACAGGTACAGCGGCATGGTCGGAATGGCCGAGCTGGCCTGGGTGACCACCGCCTTCAGCACCGACACGCGCGCGTCGCCACCAATTTTTGCCAGCGATTCGCGCAGGCCCAGCACCTTGTTGTCCAGGTCCTTCTTGGCGGCACCAATCGAGCCGTTCCAGTAGATGGCCTGGGTGATCTCCTCGCCCACGTAGGTGAAGGCGGTGGTGGTGCAGCCGTCGGCCAGCACGCCGGCATCGGCCAGCGCCTCGATCCACATCTGCCAGTCTTCGCCGCCCATCACCGCCACGGTGCCGGCGATTTCTTCCGGGGTGGCCGGCTGCAGGGTGGTTTCGGTGATCACTTCCTTGTCGGTGTCCAGGCCACGCAGGGTGATCTGTTCGCCGATCGGCTTCAGCGTGGAGCTGATGATCTCACCGGTCTTGGGGTGCTTGCGGCGCGGCGCAGCCAGGCTGTAGACCACCTGGTCGACCTGGCCCAGGTCGGCCTTGATCATCTCGATGGTCTTGGCCTTCACTTCATCGGAGAAGGCATCGCCGTTGATGCTCTTGGCGTACAGGCCGGCTTCGTCGGCGTACTTGTGGAAGGCGGCCGAGTTGTACCAGCCGGCGGTGCCCGGCTTGGTTTCGCTGCCCGGGCGTTCGAAGAAGATACCCAGGGTGGCCGCGCCGCTGCCGAAGGCCGCGGTGATGCGCGCCGCCAGGCCGTAGCCGGTCGATGCGCCGATGACCAGCACGCGCTTGGGGCCGTTCTGGATGGGCGGGCGGGCGCGGATGTAGTCGATCTGCTGCTTGACCGCGGCCTCGCAGCCGGTCGGATGAGTGGTGACGCAGATGAAGCCGCGGACGCGCGGTTTGATGACCATGGATACCTCGGGTTGGCAGATGCGGCGCACGCGGGCGCACGCGAACCGCAGGATCGTAGTGCGCGGGGGGCGATTGCACAACCGACGCAGGCGTAGGGTGGGGTTTCTCTTTTGCAGGGCTTGCAGCCCTGCACCTGCCGAGGCAACGGCAATGGCAACGTCAAATTCAAGAGCGGGCTATTCGGGGGATGGCGGGGTGGGTCCGGTTGCGGGGGACGCCGCAAGTACGTCCGTGTAGGCTTGGCCGCGGCATCCATGCCGCGGACACCCCCGCAACCGGACCCACCCCGCCTTCGACAGTTTTTCGCGATCTGTCGGAACGGCGTTCTGGGGTCAGATCCCGTTGCTCCGCAACGGGCTCTGACCCCAGACGGATTTCGGTATCCGAAAGATGTGCCGACCAAGGTCGACACCTACCAACAGCCGCGCGGAACAACAGGCGCCGTTACCAACCGCCGCGTGAACCTGTCAGAGGTGGGGCGGTGTGGGTGGGCAGGACCGCAGGCGCCATGGATGGCGCCTACGAGCCTACAGTGACGTACTTGCGGCGTGTCCTGCCCACCCACACCGCCCCGCCATCCCACGGAATGCCGCTCTGGCTTTGGATTTGGCATTTGCCGTTGCTCCAAGCAGGTGCAGGGCGCAGTCCTGCCCACAAAAAACCCCGCTTGCGCGGGGTTCTCTGTGTGCTGCGTGCCGCAAGGATTACGGGCGACGCTCCAGGGCTTCGATGTCCTTGGCCTTGGGCAGCAGGTCCTGCTTGCTTACGCGCAGGAAACCGATCGTCAGCATCGGCACGGCCACCAGGATCGAGGACAGCACCACGATCACCGCACCGATCATGTGCGTCTCGGCCAGACCTTCCATCGAGCTGCCGCCGTACAGGTACAGCGCCAGCGCCGACAGGAAGAACATCACCGCGGTGATCACCGTACGCGACAGCGTCTGGTTGATCGAACGGTTCAGCACTTCCATCGGCTCCACGCGCAGGCTACGGAAGTTCTCTCGCACGCGGTCGAACACCACGATGATGTCGTTGATCGCAAAACCCATCACCGACAGCAGGCCGGCCAGCACCGTCAGGTCGAACTCACGACCCAGCAGCGACACGTAGGCCACGGTGACCAGCAGGTCGAACAGCGCCACGATGCTGGCGGTCACGGCGAACTTCCACTCGAAGCGCACGGCGATGTAGATCAGGAAGCCGGCCAGCATGAAGATGGTGGCGTACAGGCCGTTCATCGCCAGGTCCTTGCCGATCTGCGGACCGACAAATTCATTGCGCAGCACGGTGGCCTGGTTGTCGGCCGAAGAGACCGCCTTGACCACGGCGGCCGCAGTGGCCTTGTCTTCAGCCGACGCGCCACCGGTGCCCGGGGCGTGCTCGCCGTGCGGGGCCAGGCGGATCAGAAGGTCGGTGTTGCCACCCACGCTCTGCACCTGCGCGCCGTCGAAGCCGTTCTGCTCCAGCTTGGTACGGACGTCCTCGACGTCCACCGCTTTGTCGAAGCGGGCTTCGATCAGGGTGCCGCCAGTGAAGTCCAGCGCATAGTTGAAGCCCTTCACGCCGATGATGGCGATCGAGGCAATGAACACGGCGATCGTGACCACCATGGCGACATGGCGCCACCGCATGAAGTCGATCTTGGTGTCGTTCGGGAGGATGTGCAGCGGAAACAGTTTCATTGTGCGTGTCGTCCCGTCAGATGGCCACGTTCTGGAGCTTCTTGCGACCGCCGTAGATCAGCGTCGCCAGCGCGCGCGACACGGTGATCGCGGTGAACATGGAGGCGAAAATACCGATGATCATGGTCAGCGCGAAGCCCTTCAGCGGGCCGGTGCCGAAGGCGAACAGGGCCACGCCCACGATCAGGCCGGTCAGGTTGGCGTCCAGGATGGTGCCCGAGGCGCGGTCGTAACCGGTCACGATGGCGGTCTTGCCCGGCACGCCGGCACGCAGTTCCTCGCGGATACGCTCGTTGATCAGCACGTTGGCGTCCACCGACAGGCCCACCGACAACGCCAGACCGGCGAAGCCCGGCAGGGTCATGGTGGCACCGAACAGCGACATCACCGCCACCACGATCAGCAGGTTGAACAGCATCGCGATGGAGGTGATCAGACCGAACACGCGGTAGTAGATGCTGAAGAACACCAGGGTGAACAGGAAGGCGTAGACCACCGCGGTGATGCCGTTCTTCACGTTCTCGGCGCCCAGGCTGGGGCCGACCACGCGCTCTTCCACGAAGTCCATCGGCGCAGCCAGCGAGCCCGACTTCAGCAGCTTGGCCAGGTCTTCGGCTTCCTTCTTCTGCAGACCGGTGGTCTGGAAGTTCTTGCCGAACACGCCGTTGATGTTGGCCACCGAGATCACTTCCTCGTTGACCTTGAAGCCACGCACTTCCTGGCCATCGACCACGGTCACCGTCGGCACGCGCTCGGTGTAGACCACGGCCATCGGCTTGTTCACGTTGGCGCTGGTGAAGTCGAACATGCGCTGGCCGCCGACATTGTTCAGCGTCACGCTGACCGCCGGCGAACCGCTGGTCGAATCGGTCACCGCCTGCGCGGCCACCATCTGGTCGCCGGTCACGATCACGCGCTTGTTCAGCAGGATCGGGCCGCGGCCATCACGCTGCTGGTAGACCTTGGCTTCCGGCGGAATGCGGCCCGAAGCGATGGCGTCCTGCGCATTGCCTTCCACCACCGCACGGTATTCCAGGGTGGCGGTGGCACCGATCATGCGCTTGGCTTCGGCGGTGTCCTGCACGCCGGGCAGCTGCACGACCACGCGGTCGGCACCCTGGCGCTGGATGATCGGCTCGGCCACGCCCAGCTGGTTCACGCGGTTGCGCAGGGTGTTGATGTTCTGCTCGATCGCGCCGTTGGCGATCTGCGCGATCTCCGCGTCCGGCACGGTCACGGTGATGCGGTTGCCAGAAACGTCATAGCCCAGGGTCGGCTGCGCGGTGCCCAGCGCCACGCGGGCACGGCTGGCCGCATCGGCGCCAGCCGACGGACTCAGGTTGGCCACGATGGTGTTGTCAGCGCGGCGTTCCACCGACTGGTAGGCGATGCGCGCATCACGCAGGGTGCTGCGCACGTCTTCGGTATAGGCATCCAGGCGCTTTTCCAGCGCAGCCTTCTGGTCGACCTGCAGCACGAAGTGCACGCCGCCCTGCAGGTCCAGGCCCAGCACCATCGGGCGACCGCCCAGGCTGGCCAGCCAGTCCGGCACGGTGGAGGCCAGGTTCAGGGCCACGGTGTAGTTCTCGCCCACGCTGTCGCGCAGCGCATCGCTGGCGGCCGACTGCGTCTTCAGGTCCGGCAGGCGGACGATCAGGCTTTCCCCTTCCTTCTCCGCGCCGATCGTGTTGATGCCGGCCTTCTTCAGGTCGGCCAGCACACGGTCGCGCAGCACATCGTCGATCTGCCCGCCACGGTTGGCGGTGATCTGGATGGCCGGGTCCTTCTGGTAGATGTTGGGCAGCGCGTACAGGGTGCTGAGCGCCAGTACAATCAGGATGACGACGTACTTCCAGCGTGGAAATTCGAGCATTGCTTGGGTCCCGCGCGGCGCCATCCCCGGCGCCGCGGTTGTGCATCGGAAAGGGAGTGGCTTACTTGGCCGAGTTCAGGGTACCGGCCGGCAGCACGTTGCCGACAGCGCCCTTCTGCACGCGGATGCGCACGTTGTCAGCCACTTCGATGGTGATGAAGTTGTCGCCGATGTCGGTGACCACGCCGGCGATGCCGCCGTTGGTCAGCACTTCGTCGCCACGCTTGATCTTTTCCAGCATGGCCTTGTGCTCCTTCTGCCGCTTCATCTGCGGGCGGATCATCAGGAAGTACATGATGGCGATCAGGATGATCGGGAACAGCAGCGTGGTCAGGCCCATGCCCTGCGGTTGGCCGCCGGCGGCCTGGGCGTGGGCGGCGGGAATCAGGAAGGCAAGCAGGTTCATCGTTGGTCCTTTGGTTGGGCGGCGCTCCCGTCCGTTCACGGGCGGGGGTGTCGACCGCGGATCTGGGTCAGCCTTGAAGTATGCCACGGCCCCGGACGTTCGTCCTTGGGCCGTTCGGCAGGGGTACCACGGGGTTACAGCGGGGGCGCCACCGCCCCACGGGCCGCATAGAAGGACTCGCGGAAGGCCTGGAAGGTTCCCGCCTCGATGGCCGCGCGGATGTCGGCCATCAGTTTTTCGTAATAGAACAGGTTGTGCAGGGTGCCCAGCATGGGCGCCAGCATCTCGTTGCAGCGGTCCAGGTGGCGCAGGTACGAGCGGGTGTAGCCGCCGGTGCAGGCCACGCAGCCGCAGCCCGGCTCGATCGGGTCCATGTCGCGGGCGTACTGCGAATTGCGGATGCGTACGGTGCCGAACGAGGTGAAATAGTGGCCGTTGCGGGCGTTGCGGGTCGGCATCACGCAGTCGAACATGTCCACGCCGCGCGCCACGCCTTCCACCAGGTCTTCCGGCCGGCCCACGCCCATCAGGTAGCGCGGGCGGTCGCTGGGCAGCTCCGGGTCCAGGTGGTCCAGCATGGCGTTGCGCTCGTGTTCCGGCTCGCCCACGGCCAAGCCGCCAATGGCGTAGCCGTCGAAGCCGATGGCCTGCAGGGCGTCGGCCGAGCGGCTGCGCAGGTCGGTATGCACCCCACCCTGCACGATGCCGAACAGCGCCGCGTCGTTGCCCAGCTCGTCATGGGCGTTGCGGCTGCGCTGGGCCCAGCGCAGGCTCAGTTCCATCGAACGGCGCGCCACCTCTTCGGTGGCCGGGTACGGGGTGCACTCGTCGAAGATCATCACCACGTCCGAATCGAGCACCTTCTGGATCTTCATGCTCTCTTCCGGGCCCAGGAACACGCGGGCACCGTCGGTGGGCGAGGCGAAGGTCACGCCCTGCTCGGTGATCTTGCGGCGGTGGGCCAGCGAGAACACCTGGAAGCCACCCGAATCGGTCAGGATCGGGCCGTCCCAGCGGCAGAAGCCGTGCAGGCCGCCGTGGTCGGCAATGATGTCCAGGCCCGGGCGCAGGTACAGGTGGAAGGTGTTGCCCAGGATGATTTCCGCGCCCAGCGCGCGCACCTGGTCCGGCAGGATGCCCTTGACCGAGCCATAGGTACCCACCGGCATGAAGGCCGGCGTTTCCACCGTGCCACGCGGGAAGGTCAGGCGGCCGCGGCGGGCACGGCCGTCACGGGTCTGGAGCTGGAACTGCAGTCGGGACATGGAGCGGTCATTCAGGCAAATAGTTGCCTATTGTCTCCCATCAGGGCGTGCGCACCAAGGTGCGCACCTACCTTGGGCGGTTCGGGGCGTGCGCACCAAGGTGCGCACCTACCGCGGGTGGTTCGGGGCGTGCGCACCAACGGTGCGCACCCACCAGGCGTCAGCCCGCCTGCGGGAACAGCAGCATTGCATCGCCGTAGCTGAAGAAGCGGTAGCGCTGCTCGATCGCGTGCTGGTAGGCCTCGAACACCCGCTCTCGGCCGGCGAAGGCCGAAATCATCATCAGCAGCGTGCTTTCGGGCAGGTGGAAGTTGGTCACCATCGCATCGACGCTGCGGATGCGGTAACCCGGGGTGATGAAGATCTGGGTCTCGCCGGCGAACGGCAGCAGTTCGCCGTCACGCATCGCGCTTTCCAGCGCGCGCACCACGGTGGTGCCCACGCCGATCACCCGGCCACCGGCCTCGCGCGTGCGCCGCACCTGCTGCACCAGTTCGGCGCCCACGTTCAGCCACTCGCGGTGCATCACGTGGTCCTTCAGGTCATCCACCCGCACCGGCTGGAAGGTGCCGGCGCCCACGTGCAGGGTCACGTGGCCGAACGCCACGCCCTTGTCCTTCAGCGCCGCCAGCAGGGCTTCATCGAAATGCAGGCCGGCGGTCGGTGCGGCCACGGCGCCCACTTCGCGGGCGAACACGGTCTGGTAGCGCTCGCGGTCATCCTGCCCCGGCTCGCGCTGGATGTACGGCGGCAGCGGCAGCCGGCCGGCGTGCAGCAGCCACTGCTCCAGCGATTCGGGCACATGGAACTGCAGCAGGTAGAACTCGCCATCGCGGCCCAGTACTTCGGCCTCGCCGCCGGCATCCAGCGCAATGCGGCTGCCGGCCTTGGGCGACTTGCTGGCGCCCACCTGGGCCCGCACCTGCTGGCCGCCCAGCAGGCGCTCGATCAGGATCTCCACCCGCCCGCCGCTGGCCTTCTGCCCGAACAGGCGCGCCGGAATCACCCGGGTATCGTTGAACACCAGCAGATCGCCCGGCTGCAGCAGCGACGGCAGGTCGCGCACCTGCACATCGGTGAAGGCGGCGGGCGCCGGCGGCACCACCATCAGGCGGCTGGCCGAACGCTCGGCCAACGGCGCCTGGGCAATCAGTTCGGCCGGCAGGTCGTAATGGAAATCGGACTTCTTCAAGGCGGTGGCGGCATCAGGTCGACAATGGCGCGCATTGTACGTCCAGCATCGGCCAGGCAGCGCGCATCGTGGCGAACGTCGGGCATTATGCTGCTATGCAGCAGGTTTCTGCGGGGTTATCGCGCAAAAAAACAAGTGCTAGCATCGGGAAGGAAGTCCGCTGCACGAGCCAGCCCCAAAGCGCGCGTGATGACGCGCGTTCTGCATTTTCAGGCCCGTGTGAACCATCGTTTCAGGAGATCTGCAATGAGCTTCATCGAACGTCTTGCCCCCCTGCGCACCCAGCCCGGCACCCGCCTGACCACCGGCCTGGACGATGCCACCCTGACCGCCCTGGCCGACCGCCACCCGCAGCTGGTTGCCGCGGTGGACGCCGCCGCAGCGGAATTCGCGCGCGTGCAGGGCGAACTGGGGCCGCTGCTGGCACAGGACGAGCAGGCCCAGATCGAGGCCATGCAGGACGGCTTCGTGAACTTCTATGCAGACGATGCGGTGACCCCGTACGTGGCACTGGCTGCACGCGGCCCGTGGGTGGTCACCCTGAAGGGCGCGGTGCTGTACGACGCTGGCGGCTACGGCATGCTCGGCTTCGGCCACACCCCCGATGCCGTGCTGGAAGCGATGGCGCGGCCGCAGGTGATGGCCAACATCATGACCCCCAGCCTGTCGCAGCAGCGCTTCATTACCGCCCTGCGCGCCGAAGTCGGCCACCGCCGCGGCGGCTGCCCCTATGCCCGTTTCATGTGCCTGAATTCCGGCTCGGAAGCGGTCGGCCTGGCCGCGCGCATCGCTGATGTGAACGCCAAGCTGCAGACCGACCCGGGTGCGCGCCACGCCGGCGCCGCGATCAAGCGGGTGGTCGTCAAGGGCAGCTTCCACGGGCGCACCGACCGCCCGGCGCTGTATTCCGATTCCAGCCGCAAGACCTACCTGCAGCACCTGGCCAGCTACCGTGGCGAGGATTCGGTGATCACCGTAGCGCCCTATGACGAGGCCGCCCTGCGCCAGGTCTTCGACGATGCCGCGCGCAACCAGTGGTTCATCGAGGCGGTGTTCCTGGAGCCGGTGATGGGTGAAGGCGACCCGGGCCGCTCGGTGCCGCCGGCCTTCTATGCCCTGGCCCGCGAACTGACCCGTGCCCACGGCAGCCTGCTGCTGCTCGATTCGATCCAGGCCGGCCTGCGCGCCCATGGCGTGCTGTCGGTGGTCGACTACCCCGGCTTCGAAGGCCTGGATCCGCCGGACATGGAAACCTATTCCAAGGCGCTGAACGCGGCCCAGTACCCGCTCTCGGTGCTGGCGGTGACCGAACATGCCGCCCAGCTGTACCGCAAGGGCATCTATGGCAACACCATGACCAGCAACCCGCGGGCGCTGGACGTGGCCTGCGCCACCCTGGCCCAGCTGACCCCGCAGGTACGCGCCAACATCGCCGAACGCGGTGCCGAAGCCGTGCGCAAGCTGGAGCAGCTGAAGAACGAGCTGGGCGGACTGATCACCAAGGTGCAGGGCACCGGCCTGCTGTTCTCGTGCGAACTGGCCCCGCAGTTCAAGTGCTATGGCGCCCACTCCACCGAGGAATGGCTGCGCCAGCACGGCATCAACGTGATCCACGGCGGCGAGAACTCGCTGCGCTTCACCCCGCACTTCGGCATGGACAGCGACGAGCTGGACCTGCTGGTGGGCATGGTCGGCCGCGCCCTGCGTGAAGGCCCGCGCCGCCAGCAGGCCGCCGCCGCGTAAGGCAACGCCCCGCGTTCGTAGAGTCGAGCTTGCTCGACTGCGCCGTTGCCGCCCGCCTTGGTAGAGTCGAGCTTGCTCGACTGGTTTTTGCCGATATCCGGACGAACCTCAGTCGAGCAAGCTCGACTCTACAAAGCAGGGTGGACAGCGCGCAGTCGGGCACAACCCCGCCCAAGGCCTCATAATCACCACACACCCCGCCCGCAACCGCTGAACCGGTTGCCGGCGGGGCGTTTTCGTTTCCGCATCAAGAGACAGGCACACCATGAAGTCGATCTGCGTCTACTGTGGCTCCAACGCCGGCAGCAAGCCGGCCTATACCGAACGCGCCATCGCGCTGGGCGACCGCATCGCCCGTGACGGCATGCGCCTGGTGTATGGCGGCGGCAACGTCGGCCTGATGGGCACCGTGGCCAATGCGGTGCTGGCCGCCGGCGGCGAAGTGACCGGCGTGATTCCGCGCCAGCTGGCCGACTGGGAAGTGGCCCACCGTGGCCTGACCGAACTGGAAATCGTCGGTTCCATGCACGAGCGCAAGTCGCGCATGTTCGATCTGTCCGACGGCTTCGTCGCCCTGCCCGGCGGCTTCGGCACCATGGAAGAAATCTTCGAAATGCTGACCTGGCGCCAGCTGGGCATCGGCAACAAGCCCTGTGCCTTCCTGGACGTGGACGGCTTCTACGCGCCGCTGATCGGCATGATCGATCGCATGGTCGAAGAGCGCTTCCTGCACCCGGAACAGCGCCAGGACCTGTGGTACGGCTCGGACATCGAGGAAATGCTGGTCTGGATGAAGAACTACCAGCCGGCCCAGGCCTCGAAGTGGATCGACGAAAAGCGCCGCGCCGCGCTGCGTTGATGTACCCGCGCGCGGCGGCTCAGGCCACCGCGCGCGTCCACGGCGCCGGGCGCCCCAGCAGGTAGCCCTGGCCGTAATCGCAGCCCAGCTCCAGCAGGCTCTGCCGCTGCGGCTCGGTTTCGATGCCTTCGCCGATGGTTTCAATGCCCAGCGTGCGCGCCAGCGACAACACGCCTTCCACCAGCGCGCGCGTGCTCTGCGCTTCCGGCCCGTGCAGGCCGGCAATGAAGCTCTGGTCGATCTTCAACGTGCTGATCGGGAACCGGTGCAGGTAGGACAGCGCCGAGAAGCCGGTACCGAAATCGTCCAGCTGTACCTGGATGCCGCGCTCGCGCAGGCCCTTCAGCGTGCGCAGCGTATGCGGGCCATCGTCCAGCAGCGCCACTTCGGTGATCTCCAGGCGCAGGCGCCGCGGATCGGCATCGCAGGCTTCCAGCAGGCCGAACAGGCGCGCACTGAAATCGGCCGAGCGGAAATGCCGCGGTGACACGTTCACCGACACATAGCCGCGGCCGCCATCGGCCAGGCCGGCGATCACCTGTTCGTAGATCAGCCAGTCGACCTGCTCGATCAGGCCACTTTCTTCGCCCAGCTCCAGGAACGCGCCGGGCAGCAGCAGGCCACGGCGCTCGTGCTGCCAGCGCAGCAGCGCTTCGTGGCCGACCACTTCGCCGTCGGTCAGGCGCACGATGGGCTGGTAGAACGGCACGAAATCGCGGTTGTTGATCGCCCGCCGCAGGTCCGCTTCCAGGTCCAGGCTGCGCATGGCCTGCTCGCGCATGTCCTCGTCGAAGATCGCGCAGCGGTCGTGGCCCTGCGCCTTGGCGCGGTACATGGCCGCATCGGCATCGCGCAGCAGCTCTTCACCGGTGCGGTAGTGGCTGTTCCACAGGGCAATGCCCAGGCTGCCGGACGGGAACAGCTCGCGCCCGGCAATCCAGACCGATTCCTGCAGCGCCAGCAGCAGCCGCTGGCCGAACTCCAGGGCCTGCGACAGACCGCTGGGGCATTCCAGCAGCACGGCGAATTCGTCGCCACCCAGCCGCGCCACCACGTCGTTGTCACCGGCCATGGAAACGATGCGCTTGGCCACTTCCACCAGCATGCGGTCGCCGGCGGCGTGGCCGATGCTGTCGTTCACCAGCTTGAAGCGGTCCAGGTCCAGGAACAGCACCGCGAACACCGGGCCGCCCTCGCGCCGCGCACGCGCCAGTGCGTCCTGCAGGCGGTCCAGCAGGTGCAGGCGGTTGGGCAGGCCGGTCAGCGCATCGTGCATGGCCTGGTGGGTCAGCCGCTGCTCGGCGCGCAGGCGCTCGGCAATCTGGCCCAGCAGTTTGTCGTTCACCTCGGCCAGTTCGCGGGTGCGCTCTTCCACGCGCTTTTCCAGCTCGGCGTGGGCCAGCCGCAGGTTCTGCTGGTCGCGCTGGCGGGCCAGCCCGGTGCCGATGTTCTGCGCCACGAAGGTCAGCAGGCGCTGGTCGTGCACGCTGAAGGAGATCTGCGCGCTGTAGCTCTGCACCACGATGGCGCCCACTACTTCGTCATCGCGCAGCAGCGGTACGCCCAGCCAGCACTGCGAACGCGCGCCATGCTCGCGCACCTCGCCGGCGTCCAGCAGCGCATCGATCTGCGCGCGCGAGGCCAGCAGCGGGCAGCGGTGGCGTACCACGTACTCGGTCAGGCCGTGGCTGAAGGCGCGCGGTGCCCGGCTGGCGTTGTGCTCGTCCACCGAATAGACGAAATCCAGTCCATTGCCGCGGGCGTTGACCAGCGCGATGTAGAAATTGCGCGCATCCAGCAGGCGCCCGACCACCCCGTGCACCTGGCCGTAGAACTGCGCCAAGCTTTCGGCGGACATGGCCAGTTCGGCAATGTTGTACAGCGCGGTCTGCAGCTGCTCGGCGCGGCGGCGCTCGGACACTTCATCCTGCAGGCTGCGGTTGGCCCGCTGCAGTTCCAGGGTGCGGCGCTCCACCTGCTGCTCCAGCCGCACCTGCGCCTGGCGCCGGTCCATGGCCGTCTGCACGTGCTGGGCCACGAAACCCAGCAGCGCGCGCTCGGCCTCGCCATAGCGCGCGCCGGCTTCATAGCTCTGCACCACGATGGCACCGCAGACCCGGCCGTCGCGCAGCATCGGCACGCCCAGCCAGTCCTCGCTTTCCGGGCCGCGCTGCGGGTCGTGCTCCAGCCCGCCCACCTGCGCCAACAGGGCGCGCGAGGGGCCACTGAGCGGCCGCCCATGCTGCAGCAGCGCCACCGTCAGGCTGTGTGGCATGTCATCGGCGGCGTAGGCACGCGCCGGATCGGCAACGAAATCGTCCAGCTGGTCGGCGAAGTACAGGAAGCGGATCTGCCGGCGCACATCGTCGTATTCCACGATGTAGCAGTTCTCGGCGTACATCAGCGATCCCAGCACGCCGTGCACGTGGCGCAGCATTTCGCCCATTTCCAGATCGGCACCGGCCAGGTCGGCAATCTGGAACAGCGCCTGCTGCAGGCGCTCGGCCTGTTCCAGCGCGCGGATCTGCCCGGCCTGGCGGCCGCGCTGCAGGGCCAGTTCCATCGACTGCCGCGCCATGTCCCACCACGCCGGTGCGGGATCGGCGCCTTGCACCTGCAACCGCAACTGCGCGCCGTCGTGGTCCCACTGCTGGCAGCCGGCATCGACCGCGCAGGGCGAAGACCACAGCACCGCCCCGGCCCCGCCAGCGGCCGGCCACGCGTCCTGGCCGCGGCCCAGCTGCGGGTCGTCCCAGCCCACGCGCACGCTGGCTTCCGCGGGCAGCAGCGCATGCAGCGCGCGCACCAGCGCCGTGCTCAGCACGGCCTCGTGTGGTGATTGCGGCTGCACGCGTTCGGCTTGCATGGACAAAATCACGCTCTCTTGGCACTGCAACGCAGCGCCTCCCCTGAGTCACCGAGCATAGCGCGCCACCGGGGGGGCAATGGAAGCCCAACAACCCCGATTCGCATGGCGGGCCGTTATCGCGTGCACCTTCGAACGCAACGCGCCCTTTGAACGCTGCCCTGCCCCTGCCTGCCACCGGCTATGCGCCACCGCCCGCAGCGCTTACTCTGTGCAGCGTGGACGCCGCCGCCCTGCCAACCGACGAAGCCTTGATGCTGGCCTGGGCCGGTGGCGACCTGCATGCGTTCGAAAGCCTGTATGCGCGGCATCGCAAGCGCCTGTTCGGTTTCCTGCTGCGGCAACTGCGCGACAACGCGCTGGCCGAGGAGATCTTCCAGGACGTCTGGCAACGGGTGATCAGCGCGCGCGCCGGTTGGCAGCCTGATGCCGCATTCAGCACATGGCTGTTCCGCATCGCCCACAACCGGCTGAACGACCACTGGCGCGCGGCGCGCCACCGGCCCGCCGCACCGGCCGATGCCGACCTGCGCCTGGCAGCACTGGAAGATGGGCACACGCCGGAAGCTGAACTGTCTGAATTCGAGCAGCGCCGGCGTATCCAGCGCGCGATGGAAGACCTGCCGCCCGAACAGCGCGAAGTGCTGCAACTGCGGCTGGAACAGGAACTGAGCCTGGAGGAGATCGGCCAGATCACCGGCGTTGGCCGGGAGACCGTGAAATCGCGGCTGCGCTATGCGATGGACAAGCTGCGTGCGGGACTGAACGCATGAACCGAGACGATCCACTGACCCCGGAAGAGCGCGCACTGGCCGGCCTGCTGGGGCGCCGCAGCGAACAGGCGCCGCCGGCATCGCTGGACGCGACCATCCTGGCCGCTGCACGCGCCGCGGTGCAGGACACGGCGGCCCCGGCACAGGGCGCCGCCGCAACGCCGCAGCCGGCTGATCGGGCCCGGCGTGTGCGCAAGGGCGGGCGCTGGCCGGCGGTGTTCGGCATTGCCGCCTCGACCGTGCTGGCCGTGGGCATTGCCTGGCAGATGCGGCCGGAACCCCCTGCACCGCCACCGATGGAAGCCACTGCACCGGCACAGGCCGAACACGCAGCCGCAGACGCCGCAGCGCCCGCGGCTGAGCCTGCGGTGGTCGACCGCGCCGCCGAACCGGCGACCCTGCCGCCCCCACCACCGGCCCAGGCCGCGCCTGCACCGCAGATGGCGCCCGCGCCGGCAGCACCCGAACCGCAACCGGCGGCCGCACCGGTCGCCAAAAATGTTGTTGCGCCACCGGCACCGCCAGCACCGCCGGCGCCCGTGGCGTACGCCGCGCCCGCGCCTGCAGCGGAAGCCGCCGCAGCGGACAGCGCCGAGATGGCCGCCGAAGCAGCACCGGCAGCCGCCGCACGCCAACAGCAGCGCGAAGCACCGGCCGCCTTCAAGGCCAGCCCGGCGCCGGCCAGTGCGCCCGCCGCCCGCGCGCCCGGGGTGATGCTGCGTCGCTCCAGCGATGCCGGACTGAGCGCACAGGACGTACACGCTGAAGTACTGGCCGACGCGAAACTGCCGCGCCGGCAGTGGCTGCAGAAGATCCGCGAGCGCCGCGATGCCGGCCAGCGCGACCTGGCCCGCATCAGCCTGGAGCGCTACCTGCAGCAATACCCGGAATCGCGCCTGCCCAAGGATCTGCGCCCGCTGCTGGACGACTGAGGCAAGCCGGTGGCAACGCCGTAGAATGCGTGCAATGCCCGATACCCTCGCCCAGCCCGTCAGCCATACGCTGGAGATCAAGCACAGCCGCTTCACCGCCCATGCCGCGCCCATCGACAGTGCCGCGGCGGCGTTGGCGTTCCTGCAGCAGGTCGCCGTGGCCGACGCCACCCACAACTGCTGGGCCTACCGGCACGGCCAGGATTACCGGTCCAGCGATGATGGCGAGCCCGCCGGCACGGCCGGGCGGCCGATCCTGGCCGCCATTGATGGCCAGGGCTTTGATCGGGTGGTGGTGGTGGTCACGCGCTGGTACGGCGGCATCAAGCTGGGCGCCGGCGGCCTGGTACGCGCCTATGGCGGTACTGCCGCAGAATGCCTGCGCACCGCGCCACGCCAGCCCCTGGTGGAACTGGCACGGCTGCAACTGGCCGCCGCTTTCGAGGATCTGGGCGCCCTGCACGCTGCCCTGCCCGCGCACGGGGCCGAAAAACGCGATGAACAGTTCGACAGCCACGGTGTGCGGCTGCGGGTGGAATTGCCCGCAGAGCAGGTGGAAGCATTGAAAACGCGCCTGCGCGACGCCACCCGTGATCGTATCCGCATCTACAACGACGACCTGCATGACTGACAAGGACGACGCCACCGCCTCGACCCCGCCGCTGCGCCGCCTGGGCAGCCTGCGCACGCTGTGGCCCTTCGTGCGTCGCCACCGCGGCCTGTTCAGTGCCTGGCTGGTGGCGCTGGCCATCTCCTCGGCGGCCACGCTCAGCCTGCCGCCGGCGGTCAAGCAGATGATCGACCATGGTTTCAGCAGCGGCGGCCAGATCAACCGCGCCTTCGCCCTGTTGATGCTGGTGGCCGTGGTGATGGCCCTGGCCACTGCCGCACGCTTCTACTTTGTATCGCTGCTGGGCGAAAAAGTGGTGGCCGACCTGCGCAGCAAGCTGTACGCACACCTGATCCAGCTGGGCGCCGGTTTCCACGACCGCAGCCGCAGCGGCGAACTGGTCTCGCGGCTGACCGCCGACAGCGAGCTGCTGCGCAGCGTGGTCGGCTCCACCATGTCCGTCGCCCTGCGCAGCAGCGTGACCGTGGTCGGCAGCCTGGGCATGCTGTTCGTCACCAGCCCACGGCTGGCCGCATGGTCACTGCTGGGCATTCCGCTGGCGGTGCTGCCGATCATCATCGGCGCACGCAAGCTGCGCACGGTGGCGCGCAACAGCCAGGACCGCATTGCCGATGCCAACAGCCTGGCCAGCGAAACCCTGGGCGCGGTGCGCACGGTGCAGGCGCATGCACGCGAGCCATACGAACGCGGCCGCTTCGACCACGCACTGGCCGATGCCATCGGTGCCGCGCGCCGGCGCATCGGTGCGCAGTCGCTGGTCACCGCCAGCGCCATCCTGCTGATCTTCGGCGCCATCGTGGGTGTGCTGTGGCTCGGCGCCCACGATGTCATCGCCGGCCGCCTCAGCGCCGGCACCTTGGGCCAGTTCGTGCTGTATGCCCTGATCGGTGGCGGTTCGGTGGGCGCGCTGGCCGAAGTGTGGAACGAACTGCAGCGTGCCGCCGGCGGCATGGGCCGCATTGGCGAGCTGCTGCAGGAAGACATCGAAATCCGCGCGCCCGCGCAGCCGCGTGCGCTGCCGCAGCCGCTGCGCGGCGAGATCCAGTTCAACGATGTGGTGTTCCACTACCCGCAGCGGCCTGACCAGGCCGCACTGGACCACTTCAGCATGCACGTGCGCCCCGGCGAAACCGTGGCCCTGGTCGGTCCCTCCGGCGCCGGCAAGAGTACGGTGCTGTCGATGCTGCTGCGCTTCCACGACCCCGAACAGGGCCGCGTCTGCGTGGACGGCATCGACGTGCGCGAAACCGACCCGGCCGCGCTGCGCGCGCAGTTGGCACTGGTGCCGCAGCAGCCCACGCTGTTCGCTGCCAGCGCGCGCGACAACATCCGTTACGGCCGCCTGCAGGCCAGCGATGCCGAGGTGGAAGACGCCGCCCGCGCCGCCGAAGCCGATGCCTTCCTGCGCGCCCTGCCGCAGGGTTACGACAGCGAACTGGGCGAGCGCGGTGCCCGCCTTTCCGGCGGCCAGCAGCAGCGCGTAGCCATTGCCCGTGCGTTGTTGAAGGATGCACCGATCCTGCTGCTGGACGAAGCCACCAGCGCGCTGGACGCGCAGAGCGAACATGGCGTACAGCAGGCACTGGAACGCCTGATGGCCGGGCGGACCACGCTGGTGATCGCACATCGCCTGGCCACCGTGCTCAAGGCCGATCGCATCGTGGTGATGGACCACGGCCGCATCGTGGCCGAAGGCACCCATGCGCAGCTGTTGGCCGAAGGCGGCCTGTACGCTGAACTGGCGCGCCTGCAGTTCATCGATTGATGACGCCCCGCTAACGGGGGGCAGCCCACGCTGGAATCGCAGCGAACCGGCTGCATGCAGGAGCTGGGCGATGTCGTTCCGTCAGTTTCCCGCCGTGGACAGCCACGGCGAAACCCATGTCATCATCGAATTCAAGCCCGATGCCGATGGCAGCGGGCATGCGTCCGAAGCCACCCCGCGCTACGAACTGGACGATGGCCGGCACCTGGTACGCAACGGCCGCGAATTCACCACCACCGGTGGCGAACTGCACCTGACGATCTGATCGGGCCGCCCGGCATGGCCCGGCCCGGTGACCGGTAGATGTCGACCTTGGTCGACACGGGGGATGCGTCGAGCATGGCTCGACGCTACAAAAATGTGTGGCCAATTTTTCGCCAATCGTCTTGACAGCATTGCCTGCCAAGGGCTGCGCGCGGTTATCCACACCTTTACGCAGAAACCATCCACATCCCCTGTGGATGAATACGACTAGGCCAGCACCCGGCCGATGCCACTGGCATCCACGTCCGCCGCCGCCAGGGCGATGGCAGCGACGTCACTGCCGGCCACGAAGCCGATGCGGAAGTGCACTTCGCCGGCCGGCGTGCGCGAGGAATGGATCGACGCCAGGCTGATGCCATGCTGCTCGAACACGTTCAGCAGTTCGCGCAGCGAGCCGGGGCGATCTTCCGGCAGGTGCACCGACAGCGCGTTGCGCTCGGTCAGGTCGGCCAGCAGGTAACCCACCCGTTCGAAGGTGTAGTTGCCCGCCGCCAGCGCGGGCTCGCCGAACGCCGCGTGGTTGGCCGCCAACGACTGCTCACGGAACGCACCGCGCGCCGCATCGTCGCCCTGCCCCACCTGCTGCTGCAGGCGCTGCAGATGACCGACCAGCTTTTCCAGCATCGGCGCCACATACGGGTTGCCGAACTGGATGTCCTCGTAGATGGACGGGTTCAACGACAGGATGCGCGAAATGATCGCCGTATCCAGCTCGAAGGACGCCGAGCGATACGGCATCATCGCCGCCAGGTCACCCAACTGCGGCTGGTATTCGCGCAGCACGCCGGCTTGGGCCAGATGGGTGGCATGCACCATCGCCTGCACCAGCGCCATCATCTGGTCGTGGTGCTGCGGCGTGGCGCGCACGCACTCGGCCTGAAGGGCGCTGCACAGCGCATCCACCCACGGCTGCCACTGCTGCAGCCGCGCCTCGCAGACCACCATCACCCGGCCTTTCAGCGTGGGCGCCTTCGGCGGCGCGGTCATCGGGTGCAGCCCGACCACCTCGGCCTGCGAGGCCAGCATCGCCTGTACCGGTGCTTCCTTCACCGAGGTCACGTCCAGCCACAGGCGCCCGGCCTCGCGCCCGCCCGACTGTTCCACGTAGCGGGCAATCAGCGCCGGCGTATGCCGGATCGGTGCGGAGAACACCAGCACGTCGGCCTGTGCCAGCAGCTGCTCCGGCGAATGTGAGGTGGGGTCGGCCGGGTCGTGGCCGATCACCTGCAGCTGCATGTGCTGCTGGAAGAAACGGGTCAGCCAGCGCCCGTAGGCGCCGGCGCTGCCAACGATGCCGACCGTGCGCGGCGTGCGTGCCTGCGAAGCGGTCATGCCAGCCGTTCGGCCTGGAAGCGGGCGCCGTCGGCCAGCGCAGCCGGGGCCGCGGCAATCACATCGAACTCCTCGAAGCCCTGCGCCAGCGTCGCCTCGAGCGCCGCATGGGTGCCGGCCACGGCACGCGAGATCGCCTGCTGCATCGATTCACCACGCAGCAGGAACGACACGACCAGGGCCATCAGCACATCGCCGGTGCCGGCCACATCCACCGGCAGCAGCGGCGAGGTCCAGCGCCAGGTTTCCTCACGGCCCACGGCCAGGGTGACCAGTTCGCCCGGGTTGCCGCCAACGCTGTGCGCGATCACCCATTGCGGGCCGCGATCAAGCAGCGTGCGCGCGGCGGCAATGGCATCGGCCTCGGCCAGCGCGGGCATGCCGGTCAAGCGATTCAGCTCGAAGGCATTGGGCGTGACCAGCCAGGCGTGCGGCAGCAGCCGTTCGGCGAAGATGGCTTCCAGCCCCGGCTCCACGTAGGGACCGGTATGGGTATCGCCGATCACCGGGTCCAGGCAGTAGCGCAGTTGCGGGCAGGCGGGCAGCAGGGTGTCCAGCCAGTCGGCGAACGCCGCGCCATTGGCGGCGCTGCCGAAGTAGCCCGAGACCAGCATCTTCGCCCGTTTCGGCAGGCCACGTTCGGCGGCACCTTGCAGCAGGTCGGCGAACCAGTCAGCGGGCAGCACGCGGCCGCGGGTGGTGTCGTAGAACGGCGCGTTGCTGAGCAGGACGGTCGGCACTTCGGCCACGCGAAGGCCCAGCGCACGCATCGGCGGCACCGCGGCGCTGTTGCCGGCGTGGCCGTAGACCAGTTGCGACTGGACCGAAATGACGTCGATCGGCGAGGGCCCGTCGGGCCGCTGGCGACGACCGTGGAGCAAGTGGTTTTCGAGGGATTCGCTCATCCCCGCATTCTACGCCCAAGGGAGTTTTCGGCAGGGCTTGCAGCCCTGCACCTGCTTCAAAGCAACGGCAACAGCCAAAGCAACAGCAACAGCCGCATTCCGGGGGATGGCGGGGCGGTGTGGGTGGGCAGGACACGCCGTGAATCCATCCATGGAGGCTCGTAGGCGCCATCCATGGCGCCTGCGGTCCTGCCCACCCACACCGCCCCACCTCTCACACATTCCGCGTGCTGTTGGTCGGCACATCTGTCGGATATCGAAGGAATTCATCCACGCATGGCGTGGATCTACTAAGACGCGCGGCTGTTGGTAGGTGTCGACCTTGGTCGACACAGTAGATCCACGCCATGCGTGGATGAAACCTGTCAAATATCGACATTCAAAATGGGGTCGGAGCCCGTTGCGCAGCAACGGGATCCGACCCCGTGTGGTTCCGACAGATCGCAGGAAACTGTCGAAGGCGGGGTGGGTCCGGTTGAGGGGGCGTGAGCCGCATGGATGCGGCGACCGAGCTTACAGGGACGTACTTGCAGCGTCCCCCTCAACCGGACCCACCCCGCCATCCCACGGAATGCCCGCTTTTGACGTTGACGTTGCTCCAAGCAGGTGCAGGGCTGCAAGCCCTGCAAACAACCCTCCCCCTCAGTGTGCAGCCGGCCGCGACGGTGGCAGCCAGGCGGCGACGATGCCCAGCAGCGGCAGGAACGCGGTCAACTGGTAGACGAACTCAATGCTGGTCTTGTCCGCCAGCAGGCCCAGCACCGCCGCACCCAGCCCGCCCATGCCGAAGGCAAAACCGAAGAACAACCCCGACACCATGCCGATCCGGTGCGGCATCATTTCCTGCGCATAGACCACGATGGCCGAGAACGCCGACGACAGCACGAAACCGATCAGCACCGCCAGCACCGTGGTCCACAACAGATCGGCATGCGGCAACGCCAGCGCGAACGGCGCCACGCCCAGGATCGAGGCCCAGATGATCGGCTTGCGGCCAATGCGGTCACCCAGCGGCCCGCCCAGGAAGCCACCCGCCGCCGATGCCACCAGGAACGCGAACAGATGCAGCTGCGCCTGCGCCACCGGAATTCCGAAATGGTGGATCAGATAGAAGGTGAAGTAGCTGCCGATGCTGGCCATGTAGAAGTACTTGCTGAAGATCAGCACCAGCAGGATGGCCATCACCCGCGCCACCGTGCGCCGGGGATGACGCGGGGCGACCGGGCCCTGCCCGGCCGGCCGCGGCGTACCCAAGTGCAACGCGTACCAGCGGCTGACATAGGTCAGCAGGGCAATGCCGATCAGCGCCGCGCCGGCAAACCACGAGGCGGCGTGCTGGCCGTACGGCACGATCACCGCCGCGGCGATCAGCGGGCCCAGCGCGGTACCGAAATTGCCGCCGACCTGGAACACCGATTGCGCGAAGCCATGACGGCCGCCCGACGCCAGGCGCGCGATGCGTGAGGCTTCCGGGTGGAAGATGGCCGAGCCGACGCCCACCAGCGCCGCGGCCAGCAGCACCATGGCGTAGTTCGGTGCGAAGCCCAGCAGCAGCATGCCGCACAGGGTCGAGGCCATGCCGATCGGCAGCGAATACGGCGCCGGCTTGCGGTCGGTGGCCAGGCCCACCAGCGGCTGGAAGATCGACGCAGTCAGCTGATAGGTGAGCGTGATCAGGCCGATCTGGGTGAAGCTGAGGTTGAAACCGCCCTTGATGACCGGATAGATGGCCAGGATCAGCGACTGCATCATGTCGTTGACCACGTGGGAGGTGGAAATCGCCGCCAGCACGCCCGGGGACGTGCTGCGGGTGCGTGGAACCGGGGAAGCCAGGCTGGACATGGTGCGCAGTCAGGATGGGGCGAGCCACGCATGCTACGGTGCCCGTCCCTTCCCTTCCGCCGCGTTCTGGTCATGCCATATCGCAAAAAGGACACCCCCTGCGCGATCCGGGAGTCCGCGCCCTGGAACGAGGTGCCCGGCCACCGGCCGGTGACCTGCCGGGTGAAGGACTATCCCGCCGGCACCCGGGTGTCGCCGCACCGGCATCGCCGCCACCAGCTGGTCTATGCCATGTCGGGCCTGATGGTGGTGCGCTCGGAAGTGGGCCGCTGGGTGGTACCGTCCACCCGCGCGATCTGGATGCCGGCCGGCATGGCGCACGGGGTGGACTGCATTGCCGATGTGCACATGCGCAGCCTGTATATCGATCCTGCCTTCGCCCCGCAGCTGGCCACCGAACCGTTCGCGGTGCAGGTGGCGCCACTGCTGCGCGAACTGCTGCACGCGGCCAGCCAGATCCAGGGCGAGCACGAAGACGACAGCCGCGACGGCCGCGTGGTGCGCCTGCTGCTGGACGAACTGCATCGCATGGATGTGCTGCCGCTGCACCTGCCAACGCCGGCCGACCCGCGCCTGCAGCGCATCTGCCAGCACATCCAGAAGCACCCCGGCGACGAGGCCACGCTGCAGGACTGGGCGCAGGCGCTGGCGGTGGACGTGAAAACCATCCAGCGCCATTTCGCCAGCGAGCTGGGCATGACCTTCGGCCAATGGCGGCAGCAGGCCCGCCTGCTGGCGGCGATGGAGCGCCTGGCGGTGGGCGAAAAGGTGATCGATGTGGCGCTGGCGATGGGCTATGACAGCCCCAGCGCGTTCACCAGCATGTTCAAGCGGCAGCTGGGGCAGACGCCGGCGGCGTTTTTCCGTTGATCCCTCGAACCACATCCACGCATGGCGTGGATCTACCTGAGAACAGTCCCCTGGTAGCGCCGGGCCATGCCCGGCGGAATGCGTGCGATGTCCACAAACAGAAACGCCGGGCATGGCCCGGCGTTACCGTTCACCGTCTGCGGTGAATCCTCAGGACGTCATCCGGTCCCAGAAGCCCTTTACACCGTCCATGAAGGTGGCCGACTTCGGCGAGTGCTTGCGCGCGTCTTCGCCGTTGAAGGTTGCCTCGAACTGCTCCAGCAGCTTGCGCTGGTCGGCGGTCAGGTTCACCGGGGTTTCCACCACCACGCGGCAGTACAGGTCGCCTTCGCTGCGGCTGCGCACCGAACGCACGCCCTTGCCGCGCAGGCGGAACAGCTTGCCGGTCTGGGTTTCGGCCGGAATGCGGATTTCCGCTTCGCCGCCCAGGGTGGCCACGCGCACGGTATCGCCCAGCGCGGCCTGCGAAATGCGGATCGGCACTTCGCAGTGCAGGTCGTCGCCGTCGCGCTGGAAGATCGCATGCTCGCGCACGCGCACTTCCACGTACAGGTCGCCCGGCGGCGTACCGGCCGGACCGGCTTCGCCTTCGCCGGACAGGCGGATACGGTCACCGGTATCGACGCCGGCCGGCACCTTCACCGACAGCACCTTGTCTTCTTCCACCCGGCCGTTGCCGTGGCAGGTCTTGCACGGCTTGGCGATGATCTGGCCGCGGCCGTTGCAGTTGTGGCAGGCCTGCTGCATGGCGAAGATGCCGCGCTGGATGCGCACCTGGCCACGGCCATGGCAGACGTTGCAGGTCTCGACCTTGCCGTCTTCCGAGCCACTGCCATCGCAGTCGCCGCACTCGGCCAGGGTCGGAATCTCGATGCGGCGCTCGACGCCACGCACCGCTTCTTCCAGGTCCAGCTCCATCACGTAGCCGATGTCGGCACCGCGACGGGCCTGGCGCGGGCCCGCACCGCCGCCACCGAAAATATTGCCGAAGATATCGCCGAAGATATCGTTCATGTCCGGGCCGCCCGGACCACCGCCACCGCCCATGCCGTGCTCGAACGCGGCGTGGCCGTGGGCATCGTACATGCGGCGCTTGTTGCCGTCGGACAGCGTTTCGTAGGCTTCCTTGCACTCCTTGAAGGAGGCTTCGGCCGCCGCATCACCCGGGTTGCGGTCCGGATGGAATTTCATCGCGCAGCGACGGTAGGCCTTCTTCAGCTCTTCGTCGGTGGCGGTGCGGGCAACGCCCAGCACTTCGTAGTAATCGCGCTTGCTCATAGGGTGGATCAGCTTCCGGAAAGTCGGGATTCGTCAAAGCGGAAGAGCGGAACCAGGTCCGCTCTTGCGTCGGGCGCCCCGACACGCCGGGTGGCGGTCAGGACCCTGATGCGACAACGGGACGCTGCCAGGCAGCGCCCCGTGTCGGTCCGGATCAGGACTTCTTGTCGTCCTTGACTTCGGTGAACTCGGCGTCCACCACGTCGTCCTGCGCCTTGCCCGCGTTGCCGGCGTCGGCACCCGGGGCACCGCCCTGGTCGGCCGAAGCAGCGGCGAACAGCGCCTGGCCGGCTTCTTCCAGCACCTTCGACTTGGCTTCGATCTGTGCCTTGTCGTCGCCCTTCATCGCGGTTTCCAGATCGGCCAGGGCCGCTTCCACCTTGCCGATGACATCGCCGCCCACCTTGCTGCCGTGCTCGGTGATGGCGCTGCGGGTGCCGTGGATCAGGGCATCGGCCTGGTTACGGGCCTGCACCAGTTCCTGGAACTTCTTGTCTTCTTCGCGGTTGGCTTCGGCATCGGCCACCATGCGCGCGATTTCTTCCTCGGACAGACCCGAACCGGCCTTGATCTCGACCTTCTGTTCCTTGTTGGTCTTCTTGTCCTTGGCCGACACGTGCAGGATGCCGTTGGCGTCGATGTCGAAGGACACTTCCACCTGCGGCAGGCCTCGCGGGGCCGGCTCGATGCCGGACAGGTCGAACTTGGCCAGCGACTTGTTGAAGCGGGCCTGTTCGCGCTCACCCTGCAGCACGTGCACGGTCACGGCCGACTGGTTGTCCTCGGCGGTGGAGAACACCTGCGAAGCCTTGGTCGGGATGGTGGTGTTCTTTTCGATGATCTTGGTGAACACGCCGCCCATGGTTTCGATGCCCAGCGACAGCGGGGTCACGTCCAGCAGCAGCACGTCCTTCACGTCGCCGCCCAGCACGCCGCCCTGGATCGCCGCACCCAGTGCCACGGCTTCGTCCGGGTTGACGTCCTTGCGCGGTTCCTTGCCGAAGAACTCGGTCACCGCCTGCTGCACCTTCGGCATGCGGGTCTGGCCACCGACCAGGATCACTTCACTGATGTCGCTCGAACGCAGGCCGGCATCGTTCAGGGCCACGCGGCACGGCTCGATCGACTTCTTGATCAGGTCTTCCACCAGCGCTTCCAGCTTGGCGCGGGTCAGCTTGATGTTCAGGTGCTTCGGACCGGAGGCGTCGGCCGTGACGTACGGCAGGTTCACTTCGGTCTGCTGGGCGCTGGACAGCTCGATCTTGGCGCGCTCGGCGGCGTCCTTCAGGCGCTGCAGGGCCAGCGGATCCTTGCGCAGGTCGATGCCCTGGTCCTTGTTGAACTCTTCAACCAGGTATTCGATGACGCGGTTGTCGAAGTCTTCGCCGCCCAGGAAGGTGTCGCCGTTGGTGGCCAGCACTTCGAACTGCTTTTCACCATCGACGTTGGCGATTTCGATCACCGAGACGTCGAAGGTGCCGCCGCCCAGGTCGTACACCACGATCTTGCGATCCTTGTTGTCACCCTTGTCCAGGCCATAGGCCAGCGCGGCCGCGGTGGGCTCGTTGATGATGCGCTTGACGTCCAGACCGGCGATGCGGCCGGCGTCCTTGGTCGCCTGGCGCTGGCTGTCGTTGAAGTAGGCCGGCACGGTGATGACCGCTTCGGTGACCTTCTCACCGAGGAAGTCCTCGGCGGTCTTCTTCATCTTTTCCAGCACCTTGGCCGAGATTTCCTGCGGGGCCATCTTCTTGCCGTCGCTGGTGGCCACCCAGGCATCGCCATTGTCATGGGCCAGGATGCTGTACGGGACGTGGGCGATGTCCTTCTGCACTTCGGCGTCGGTGAACTTGCGGCCGATCAGGCGCTTCACCGCGTAGAAGGTGTTCTTGGGGTTGGTCACGGCCTGGCGCTTGGCCGAGGCACCGACCAGCACTTCGCCGTCCTTGGTGTAGGCGACGATCGACGGGGTGGTGCGATCGCCTTCCGAATTCTCGATGACGCGGGCCTTGCCGCCGTCCATGATCGCCACGCACGAGTTGGTGGTGCCGAGGTCGATACCAATGATCTTGCCCATGGGGGAGACTCCTGAAGAATGCTTGTTGGGTTCAGTCCGGCCGTTGTGCCGGTGGATGAATGGGATGTGGGGGAGGCTCGTGGAACATTCAAGCCATCCCCCGAACGCTGTGTTCAGCGCCTGGAAAACATTGCGGGGGCGGGTAGCGCCGGGCCATGCCCGGCGGCCGTTCGCCTCGGACGCCGGGTCAGTCGGCGGCCACCACCACCAGCGCCGGCCGCAGCAGGCGCTCGTTCAGCAGGTAGCCCTTCTGGAACACGGTGACCACGCTGCCGGGGGCGGCGCCGGGGGTCGGCACCTGGCTGATGGCCTGGTGGTGTTCCGGGTTGAACGGCTGGCCGGTCGGGTCCAGCAGGACCAGGCCATTGTCGGCGGCGACCTTCAGCAGCTGCTTGTAGGTCAGCTCCAGGCCCTCGCGCAGCGGATGGGCGTCATCGCCAGCGGCCTTCAGGCCGGCATCCAGGCTGTCGAACACCGGCAGCAGCTCGCCCAGCAGCTTTTCGTTGGCGAACTTGCGGGCCTGCTCGATGTCGCGGGCCACACGCTTGCGCTGGTTGTCCAGATCGGCGCGTTCACGCAGGGCGTCGGCCTTGATCTGCTCGATCTCGGCGCGCAGGCGCTCGGTTTCGTCACTCACGCCGGCCGCAGCCGCTGCATCGGCCGCGCTCTGCTGGGATTCGATATCGGGGTTTTCGTGGTTCATGTCTGGGTCCCTGGCGGTCACAGCCCGCCTCCACCCACCCTAGTGTGGGCGGGATGCTGCGTTTCAAGCGTCGGATGTGCCCGGGGCGCGTCCGGACGGCGAAAAGGCCGCGCCCAGCACGTCGGCGGTGGCCTGCACCAGTGGAATCATGCGGTCGTAGGCCATGCGCTTGGGCCCGATCACCCCCAGCACGCCCAGCACCTGGCCATTGGCGGTATAGGGCGCGGTGACCAGCGAGACGCCCTGCAGCGGCATCATGCCGGTCTCTTCGCCAATGAAGATGCGCACGCCCGGGGCCTGGATGGTCCGTTCCAGCAGCTGCAGGATCTCGCGCTTGCTGGAAAACAGCTCGAACAGCTCGCGCAGCCGCTCCAGGTCGGACAGGTCCTGCACCCCCATCAGCCGGGTCTGCCCGGCCACCAGCATGTCGTCGGCCGGCGGCTGCAGGGCTTGCTCGGCCAGCTCGATGCTGTGCGCCAGCAGCTGCTCCAGCTCGGAACGGGCATCGCGCAGCTCCAGCAGCAGGCGGGTGCGGATCTCGGCCAGCGGCAGGCCGGCGAAATGCGCGTTCAGGTAATTGGCGACCTGTTCCAGCTGGCCCGGGGCGAAGTCCTGGCGGGTCTCGATCACCCGGTTCTGCACTTCATTGTCGGCAAACACCAGGATGGCCAGCACCCGGCGCCCGTCCAGGGCCACGAAATCGATCTGCCGGAAGGCGAACTGCTCGCGCCGCGGCGCGCTGACCACACCGACGAAATGGCTCATGGCCGACAGCAGCTCCGAAGCGCTGCCCAGCAGGGCCTGGGTGCTGCCGCCGCCGGCCAGTTCCAGGCGCAGGCGGGCCAGCTCGCCCTCGCCCGGCGGCTGCATCTGCAGCAGGCTGTCGACGAACACCCGGTAGCCATGGGCGGTTGGAATGCGCCCGGCCGAGGTATGCGGCGAGGCCAGCAGGCCCAGGTCTTCCAGGTCGCCCAGGATGTTGCGGATGGTGGCCGGACTGACTTCCAGCCCGGCCACGCGCGCCAGTGTCTGCGAGCCCACCGGCTCACCGTCCTGGATGTAACGCGCGATCAGCGTGCGCAGCAGATGGCGCGCACGCGGGGCAAGCTGGTCAGCGGAACCGTGCATGGAATCAACCTGTGAGACACGGACACTAGATAATGGCGGTGCGTCGCCTTGGCAAGTCATTGGACCACCCCGCCGCGCGTGCTAGCGTTGCGCGGCTGCAGACACCCCATTACCCATGCTCAGACATCTTTCGATCAAGGATTTCGCCGTCGTCCGCGCCACCGAACTGGAATTCGGGCCCGGCATGACTGTCGTTTCAGGCGAGACCGGCGCCGGCAAGTCGCTGATGGTCGACGCACTGGGCTTCCTGTCCGGCCTGCGCGCCGACAGCGGCGTGGTCCGCCACGGCGCCGCCCGCGCCGAGCTGTCGGCCGAATTCGCCCTGGACCAGCTGCAGGCCGCGCGCCAATGGCTGGCCGACAACGAGCTGGACGATGACGAGCAATGCCAGCTGCGGCGGGTCATCCGCGCCGATGGCGGCTCGCGCGCCTGGATCAACGGTCGCCCGGTCACCCTGGCGCAGCTGGGCGATCTGGCCGCGCACCTGGTGGAAATCCATGGCCAGCACGAACAGCAGGCGCTGCTGGCGCGGCCGTCGCAGCTGGCCCTGCTGGACGCCTTCGCCAACAACGAAGAGGCCCGCCGCCAGGTGCGCCGTACTGCCGCTACCTGGCAGGCGCTGGTGGACGAATCGCTGGCGCTGTCGCAACAGGGCGACGTCAGCGACCGCATCGGCTTCCTGGAACACCAGCTGCGCGAGCTGGACCGCGAGGATCTGGAGCCGGAATCGATTGCCGCCCTCGGCGCCAGCCACCGCCGCCAGGCCCATGCCAGCGCCCTGCTGACCGCCTGCCAGGCCGCCAGCAACCAGCTCAACGGCGACGACGGCAGTTCCGCGCTGGACCTGCTGCAGCAGGTGCGCCACGACCTGTCGCGCCTGATCGAACACGACGCGCGCCTGGGCGAGGTGGACGGCCTGATCGAGAACGCCTCGATCCAGCTGCACGAAGCCTTGTCGCTGCTGGACCGGGTGCACGACGACCTGGACGCCGACCCGGAACAGTTCGAAGAGAACGAGCGCCGCCTGGGCCGCCTGCACGACCTGGCGCGCAAGCACCGCGTGCCGATGGACGAGCTGGGCGCGCAGCGCGAGCGCATGCATGCCGAAGTGGAACAGCTGCGTGGCGCCGATGAGCGCCTGCAGCGCCTGGCCGGCGAGATCGACAAGGCCGTGGCCGCCTGGCGGGTGCAGGCCGAGGTACTGACCGCCAGCCGGCGCAAGGCCGCTGCGGAACTGTCGGCCACCACCACCGGCATCATTGCCGAGCTGGGCATGGGCGGCGGCCAGTTCCTGATCGAACTGGAACCGCAGGACGCCGGCAAGCCCGACCCGCAGGGCGCCGAGCGCGTCGAATTCCTGGTTGCCGCCAACGCCGGCCAGCCGCCGCGCGCCCTGCGCAAGGTGGCCTCCGGTGGTGAACTGTCGCGCATCTCGCTGGCCATCGAAGTGGCCGCGCTGGATCTGGACGCCGTGCCGACCATGGTGTTCGACGAAGTGGATTCGGGCATTGGCGGCGCCGTGGCCGACATCGTCGGCCAGAAGCTGCGCGCACTGGGCGAGAAGCGCCAGGTGCTGTGTGTTACCCATCTGCCCCAGGTCGCTTCCAAGGGCCACGCCCATTACCGGGTCAGCAAGGCGCCGGTGGAAGGCATGACCCAGAGCGCGGTGGAGAAGCTGGACAACAAGGCCCGCGAGGAAGAACTGGCGCGCATGCTGGGCGGGGTGGAAGTGAGCAAGGAAGCACGCGCGGCCGCGCGCAAGCTGTTGGTCGCGTCGAGCTTGCTCGGCTGAGCGCACACATCCACGCATGGCGTGGATCTACTGGGATCATCCACGCATGGCGTGGATCTACCGGGGCGTCGGGTCAGGCCAAGGGTTTGGCCAGATCCACGTGTTCCACCAGGAAATCCAGCAGCGCGCGCACCCGCAGCGGCAGGTAGCCGCCCTGCCCCACGAACACGGCGTGCACTTCTTCCAGATCGCCGGGGTTGGCCTCTTCCAGCACCGGCAGCAGACGCCCGGCAGCCAGGTCGTCGCGTACCTGGAAGGCCGCCAGCCGCGCCATGCCCAGACCGCCCAGCACCAGCTGGCGCAGCGCGTCGCCATTGCTGGCGCGCAGGTTGCCCTGGGTCGGCACCCGCACCTGCTGGCCGTCGTGCAGCAGCGGCCAGCCCTGCAGCGTCCGCGCATGGCCGATGTCCAGCCGGTTGTGTGACAGCAACGCATCGGCGTCGGCAGGCAGGCCGTGGCGGGCCGCATAGGACGGCGCCGCCACGATCATCATCCGCGTCGCGCCCAGCTGCCGCGCCACCAGGCTGGAGCTCTTCAGCGGGCCGGCGCGCACGGCCACATCGGTGCGCTGTTCCAGCAGATCGATCACCTCGTCATTCAGGCTCAGGTCCACCCCCACCTGCGGGTGTGCCTGCAGGAACACCGGCAGCAGCGGCAGCAGGAAATGGCGCCCGAACGGCACGTTGGAATTCAGCCGCAGCCGCCCGCGCGGTTCGGCGTGTGCACTGGCGCAGCGTTCGGCCTCTTCCAGGTCGGCCAGCACGCGCAGGCCGCGCTCGTAGAAGCTGCAGCCCTCCGGGGTCAACTGCAGTTGCCGGGTGGAGCGCTGCAGCAGGCGCGTGCCCAGCCGTTGTTCCAGCCGCGCCACCAGCTTGCTGACCGCCGAAGGCGTCATGTCCAGGCTGCGCGCGGCGGCGGAAAAGCCCCCGGTCTCGATCACCCGCACGAACACTTCCAGTTCGCCGGATCGGTTGATGTCGGGGCGCGCCATGGTGAATCCCGTTCACAGATGATTGTCCGTACGCAGTCTAGTTCACAGGTGGCGCAACGGCCACGCTGGCTGCCCCTTCCGAGGACGCCCGCCATGCACCGCTACCTGCTTGCCGCCGCCGCCCTGCTGTCGCTTTCCGCCCACGCGGGCCCCGCCCAGCCCCATTGGGTGGCCAGTTGGCAGGCCAGCCCGCAGCCGGTCTGGGGCGAGGACTTCCTGTTCCCCACCCTCATTCCGGCCAGCCTGCACGACCAGACCTTCCGCCAGACACTGCGCCTGAGCCTGGGCGGCAGCGCACTGCGGGTGCGCCTGAGCAATGCCCACGGCCGCCAGCCGCTGCGGATCGACCGGGCCAGCGTGGCCAGCCAGCCCGGTGCGACGCCGTTGCCGCTGGCCTTCGATGGGCAACCCGACGTCGTGATCGGCCCCGGCCAGGACCGGTTGAGCGACCCGCTGCCACTGACCACCGCCGATCAGCAGGCACTGCAGGTGAGCGTGTACGTAGCTGGACCGACGCCGCTGCAGACCTTCCACTGGGACGGCCGGCAGACCAGCTGGATCACCCCCGGTGACCAGAGTCTGGCCAGCGCCCTGCACGGCGCCAGCACCACCACCGCGCGCCTGTTCGTCAGCGGCATCGAGGTCGCGGCCCCGTCCGCGGCACGCAGCGTGGTGGTGATCGGCGATTCGATCACCGACGGGGCCACCGCCAGCCTGGACGCCGACCAGCGCTGGACCGACCATCTGGCCGCGCGCCTGGCGCCGCACGGGGTGGCCGTGGTCAATGCGGGAATCTCCGGGGGGCGCCTGCTGCGTGATGGCATGGGTCTGTCCGCCCTCGCCCGCCTCCAGCGCGATGTGCTGGACCTGCCCGGCACCGCCAGCGTGATCGTGCTGATCGGCATCAACGACATCAGTTGGCCGGGCACCGCGTTCGCCCGTGACCAGCCCCGACCGACGCTGGCCGAGCTGCAGGCCGGCTACCGCGCCCTGGCGCGACGGGCCCATGCGCGCGGCGTGCGCATCTTTGGCGCCACCCTGCCGCCATTTGCCGGCGCGCTGCCGGGCACCCCGCTGCAGGACTACTACCAGCCGGAAAAGGACGCCCTGCGCCAGCAGCTGAACGCCTGGCTGCGCACCGACAGCCCGTTCGATGCGGTGATCGACCTGGATGCCGCCCTGCGCGACCCGGCGCAACCGTCACGGATGGCCGCAGCCTACGATTCGGGCGACCACCTGCACCCCGGCGATGCCGGCAACCGGGCCATGGCCGAGGCGGTGGATCTGGGCGTTCTGGCAGGTCCATCCACGCATGGGGGGACGGGGGTCAGAGCCCTTTCCTGGCGGAAAGGGATCTGACCCCGGGGTCGGCAGGTCCATCCACGCATGGCGTGGATCTACCGTAAGCAACGAAAAACCCCGGGCCAGGCCCGGGGTCTTCGCACATCTCAGCAGGCGGGAAACCGTTACTTGCGCTTCTTGCGCACGTACAGCACCAGCGAATGCTCTTCCAGCTCGTAGCCATGCTCGGCCGCGATCTTGCGCTGCAGCTCTTCGATTTCGTGGCTTTCGAACTCGATGATCTTGCCGCTGTCCACATCGACCATGTGGTCGTGGTGGCCGCCGCGGTCCAGCTCGTAGACGGCCTGGCCGCCTTCGAAGTTGTGCTTCAGCACCAGGCCGGCGGCCTCGAACTGGGTCAGCACCCGGTACACCGTGGCCAGGCCGATCTCGTCGCCGTGCTCCAGCAGCTGGCGGTAGATGTCTTCGGCGGTCATGTGGTGCTGGGCATTGCGCTGCTCGAGCAGCGCCAGGATCCGCATCCGCGGATGGGTCACCTTCAGGCCGACTTTGCGCAGGTCGTGGGTTTCCATAGGTCTCCGTTCATTGGCGATTTAGCGCCAGCTGCCTCGGATTGGGTCGCGGTGGCACGCCGGGAGTGTATCATCGGTTCGATTTCCCCAAACGCCCTTTCCGATGCGCAATCTCCTGCTGGTCGCCACCATCGCTCTGTCCACCACCGGGTGCGGCATCATCTACAAGCAACCGATCTACCAGGGCAACCTGATCCGCGAGGACGCCGTTGCCAAGCTGCAGGTCGGCCAGAGCAAGCAGCAGGTGAATGCGCTGCTGGGCACGCCCTCGGTGCCCGATCCCTTCCATGCCCAGCGCTGGGACTACACCTCCAGCGAGCGCGTGAACCGCCTCGGCCGTACCGAAGTGAAGAACTTCACCGTGTACTTCGAAAACGACGTGGTCACCCGTTGGGAAGGCGATTACTTCCCGGCCAACGACAAGGCCCTGGCCCAGCAGACCGTGCGCCAGTTCGGCCGCAACCTGCCGAAGGACAAGAAGAAGGGCCGCTGAGCCCCGCTTGGCCGCGCCGCCTGGCGGTGGCGCGGTTCAGTCGCCGCGTGCGCGCTTGCGCCGGTTGTCCTTGGGGTCGGCCAGCAGCGGGCGCAGCAGTTCCACCCGGTCGCCGTCGTGCAGCACCTGCTGCGGGCGGGCCAGCACGCCATGCACGGCCAGCGCAGGGCAGTCGGCACTGCCTTCCAGCGCGGCGGCAGCGACCGCATCGGCCACGGTGGCGCCCTCTTCCAGTTGCAGCCGGCGCGCCAGCACGCGCTGCGGCCAGGCCAGCACCACCTCGACCTCGATCATCGCTCAGCCCTCGTCGGCCACGCGCACGAAATCGTTGACCATGCGATCGGCCAGCCCCTGGAAGCCGATGGCCAGCGCCGGCCCGAGCAGGCGTGAGCTGGGTTCGAATTCCAGGGTCAGGGTCACCTTGCAGGCATCCTCGGCCAGGGCATGGAACTCCCAGCGGCCGTGCAGCTGCTTGAACGGGCCGTCGCGCAGCTGCATATCAATGCTGTGCGGGCGCTGCAGGGTGTTTTCGGTCTGGAACCAGGTGCTGAACGAGCCAAGGCCCAGGTCCAGGCGGGCCACCAGCCGGTCCTCGCCCTGTTCCAGGATGCGGGCATCGGAACACCAGCGGAAGCGGCGCGGATAGGCCTGCACGTCGTTGACGAGATCGAACATGCGGGCGGAGGAATGTTCGACCAGGGCGCTGCGGCGGATAGTAGGCATAAAGACGGAACGTTTCGGCAATCGACCGGGCGGGCCCGAATCGGAGACAATACGGAAATGAGCAAGAACAGCGGCAAGGATAAAGCAAAGAACGCGACGGCCAACAAGACCATCGCGTTGAACAAGCGTGCCCGCCACGAGTACCACATCGAAGAGCGCTTCGAGGCGGGCTTGGCCCTGCAGGGCTGGGAGGTGAAGTCGATCCGCGCCGGGCGCGGCAACATCATCGACGCCTACGCGTACGTGAAGCAGGGCGAGATCTTCCTGATCGGCGCGCAGATCACCCCGTTGATCCAGGCCTCGACCCACGTGGTGGCCAACGACCGCCGCGAGCGCAAGCTGCTGCTGCACCGGAGCGAGATCGACAAGCTGGTCGGCAAGGTCGAGCGCGATGGCTACACGATCGTGCCCACCGCCATGTACTGGAGCAAGAACAAGATCAAGCTGGAAGTGGCGCTGGCCAAGGGCAAGCAGACCCACGACAAGCGCGATGCCGCCAAGGACCGCGACTGGGCCATCGAAAAGCAGCGCGTGATGCGCCGCGGCAACCGCGACGCCTGAAGCACCGCCCCGCCCCCGTAGAGCCGAGCCATGCTCGGCTGCCCTGCCTGGTAGAGTCGAGCTTGCTCGACTGCTGTTGCCTCGCGTCGTAGAGTCGAGCTTGCTCGACTGCTGTTGCCTCGCTTCGTAGAGTCAAGCTTGCTCGACTGCTGTTGCCTCGCTTCGTAGAGTCGAGCTTGCTCGACTGTGGCGGACCGATCAGTCGAGCAAGCTCGACTCTACCCAGGGCGTGGAGCAGTCGAGCAAGCTCGACTCTACCCCCCGCCCCGGTCAACCGGCCAGCATGCCCCGCCCGCCCAGGCGCGGCGCCAGCGCCGCATGCATCACCGCCAGGTGCATCACCACCGCCAGTTCCGGCGCATGGCGGTCATCGCCGGCGCGCCACTGCTGGGCCAGGCGCGCCGCGTCGGCCGGCAGCAGCGACATCAGCTGCGCATCGTCCAGGGCATCGGCCGCACCCTGCAGCTGCCGCGCGGTCTGCCGCGACTGCCACACATGCACGCCCATGCTCAGGCTGGCCAGCGACATCAGGGTCAACGCCAGCCCATGCTCGAACCATTGCGCCAGCACGTCCGGCCCCCACAGCAGGGCCGCCAGCACGGCCAGCGCCGGCAACCGCCAGCCCAGCCAGTGCATGCGCCCGCGCTGCGGCCAATGCACCACCACCGCACTGGCCACCAGCGCCGCCGCGGCCGTGGCCGGCAACTCACTCAGCCAGGTGGCCGCCAGCAGCATCGCCATGACCGCCCACACCCAAACCGGCGGCACCGCCCGGCGCTGGTAGTCGGCACCCACCGGCCCGACCAGTTGTCGCAGGCTGCGCTGTTGCTTGGCTTCGGTCACCCACTGTCTCCGTGTCGATCCTGGCTCGGATGGTCGCTGCCAGTGTGTCGCAATTTCGTGCCCGGGAAGTTAGCAATCCGCTATGACAAAGGCTCTACAACCTGTTGCGGATTGAAAAACCGGCAAAGGTGACGGTTCAGCATTTTTGCCGTAGCATTACAGGCGTTGGGCAGGCTTGTGCCGTGGCAACACGGAACCGGCCTTGTACCTTGCAGCACTGTAGAAACCGGGGGTGCATTGGTTTCGACGGGGGTTGTGAAGTCGCCTGGCGCATGCCGAGGGGGTAGCTTTCCTCGTAAATCCAGCTGCAAAACTCTAGTTGCCAACGACGACAACTACGCTCTGGCCGCTTAAGGCCTAAGCCTCGAAACCGCTTGTGTCCATGCTCGCGGTGTAGAGTCACTATCATGGAATCGCGCTGGGCGGCTGCCTGTCAGTCCGGCACTAGAACACAACAGGCTGGTCCCCGGGTGCGCTTTGCACACCGTGCTGCTCGGGGGCGAGATCCAACGGTGAGCTAAGCATGTAGTGCTGGGGATGGAGTGCCTTCGGACGGCGGTTCAATTCCGCCCACCTCCACCATCTGTATGGCCTGTCGAGGCCGCAAGAAGCCGGATCTCCTAGCAAGGGGTTTCGGCTTTTTTGTTTCCGCGTCCCTCCCCGCGGTGACAGCCCACCCGCACCTGCCGCACACTGCAGAACCAACGGCCACACGCCCTGCCCGGCCACCCCAGAAGGATCTGCAATGAACCTCCACCTGCCCGCCCTGCTGCTCGCCCTGGCCACTGTCGCCACCACCACCACAGCCACCGCCGCGCCCGCCGCCAAGCCCACCGCCGCCCTGGAAACCCTGCTGGCCTGCCGGCCCGGTTCCGATTTCACCCACGCCCAGGCCGAACAGGCGCTGCGCGCGGCCGGGCTGACCCCGGTTCCGGGTGGCGTGTTCCAGCCCAAGGGCGGCAAAGTGGCGCTGCTGGGCGGCAGCGTGACCAGTGCCGATGTCAGCGTGATTGCCGGCGGGCAGAAGAGCATCCACGTGTACCTGCAGGGCATCACCGCCGCGCAGGTTGGCCGCAGTCTGTCGGTCACCACGGTGAACGATGATGCCGACACCGAGGCGCCGTCCTACATCCGCAAGGTCGATGCCCGCCACACCCAGCACGTGGGCGCGGCCGACGATTACGAGGGCTATTCGGCCGCGGTCAGCTGCCAGATCTCCCCGTAACCCTGCGCGGCACGGCGCCTACATCCAGCGCCGCACCTGGCTGCGGAATGCCGCGTAGCGGGCACCAAAGCGCGCGGCCAGCGCGCGCTCTTCCGGCACGATCTGCAGGCGGGTGATCCACGCCACGAACAACGGCACCACCAGCAGCGCCAGCGCGTTGCGCAGCAGCAGCATCGCGCCCAGCAGCACCAGCGCCTGGCCCAGGTACATGGGGTTGCGGCTGTAGCGATAGATGCCGCTGGTCACCAGCACCGTGGTCGACGCCGGCCGCAGGGGATTCACCGTGGTGCGCACGCGGCCGAAGGTCCACTTCGGCAGCAGGTTCAACAGCAGGCCCAGCACGCCGATGGAAACCGCTGCCCAGGCCGGCACAGGCAGTGGCCACCCGGGCAGCAGGCCGTCCAGCGCCCACCCCGCCAGGCCGCACAGCAGCATGACCAGCGGGGGCGGAATGCGGGTTTCCAGCAGGTGCATCGGCTTCCCCAGGCGTCAGCGCAAGGCCCGCAGTGTCACACACGCCGCCACTTTCTTCCGCGTTGACGCCGCTCCGGCTAGAGTGGCGCCACTGCGCAGGAGGACTGCATGGCATTACCGGGTTTCACCGTCGTTCGCCACATGGCGCTGGCCGCCACCGCCCTGCTGCTGCTGAACGGCTGCGCCACGCTGCGCCAGTTCGGCCCGTCGGTGCAGGTGGGTACGGTCACCCCGGGCCAGTACATCGCGCTCAAGCGCGGTGACATCCTGACCAGCGGCAAGCTGAGTGCGGCCACCTGGGAAACGCTGCGCGTGGCCGGGCTCGACGAAACCGCATGCGCCAAGCCGGGCCCGGCGTGCATCGAGGCAATGGAAGCGAGCATCGTGGTGCGCGAGGAAGACAAGCGTTCCAGCCTGGCCGAACTGTGGCTGCAGTATGCGATGAGCCTGCCCGCGCCCAAGCGCGAATCCCCGGCCGCGGCACGTGCGGCGACGCCGACGCAGCCGCTGGCCCCGCTCGATGCCGGCTTCCAGCCACGCCTGGATGCGTGGATGCAGGTGGCCCGCCAGGCCTACGCGTATCTGTTCTTCACCGAGCGCACCGCCAACCAGCGCGGCTTCGAAGACCGCCAGACCCAGGTGCGCGATTACTACAACCTGGCCGTGCAGGAAGCCTCGGTGATGCTGTTCGAGGTGTATTCGCGCGGCGACGCCGGCAGCGACCGTTCGCGCTTGCAGGTGGGGCCGTGGACATTCGTGCTGGCGCCCGATGCCGACGGTGCCACCCAGGATGGCCGGCAACTGGTCGAGCTGGTGCCGGCCGCGTCGATGTCCTTCACCGGCACCCTGCGCAGCGTGCACCGCCGCGATGGCTTCGGTGCCGAGCTGGTGGCGGTGATGGCCGACCCCAGCGAGCAGCCTGCTGCTGCGCCGGCGGCAGCGCCGGGCAGTCCGCAGGCGGCTGCCGCCACCACCGTGCGCGACTGGAGCGAGATGCCCTCGCCGTCGATGACGGTGCTGCTGCGCTTTGCCGGCGCCAACCTGTGGGAAGTGCTGCACGACAACGCGCCCACGCTGGAAATCCACGACCCCTATCAGGTGTCCGAAGTGCAGCTGCATGGCGAACAGGTGCCGCTGGCGGCCAACTTCACCGCCGGCTATGCGCTGTGGCTGGCGCGCTCCAATTTCAGCCGGCAGTCGTTGCGCTCGCTGTTCGGTGGCAAGGGCGGCATCGAGCGCCCGCATCTGTTCATGATGCAGCCGTTCGACCCGGACCGGCGCGTGCTGCTGATGATCCACGGCCTGGCCAGCAGCCCGGAAGCGTGGGTGAACGTGGCCAATGAACTGATGCGCGACGAGGAGATCCGTCGCGACTTCCAGATCTGGCAGTTCTACTACCCTACCAACATGCCGATCGCGCTCAGCCATGATGCGATCCGGCATACGCTGGACGATGTGCTGGCGCACTTCGATCCGGGCGGCAAGGATGTGGCCTCGCACGACATGGTGGTGGTCGCGCACAGCATGGGCGGGGTGATCTCGCGGCTGTTGGTTTCCTCATCTGGCGACCATCTGGTGCAGACCCTGCTGGACACTGCGCAGATGTCGCCGGTGCAGCGCGAGCTGCTGCGCACGCGCGGCGCACCGCTGCTGAATTTCCAGCCGGAACCGGAGATTTCGCGGGTAGTGTTCATCGCCACCCCGCACCGCGGCACCGATGTGGCCGGCACCCGCCTGGGCCGATGGATCGGCAAGTTCGTGCGCCTGCCGTTGACCGTGCTGGAAGACGTGGCCAGCCTGGCCAACGACGGCCAGATCGAACGCAACGATGACAAGCACGGTTACCGCATGAACAGCATCCAGAACCTGGACAAGGACGATGCCTTCATCAAGGCGGTGACCGACCTGCCGATGGCGCCGAAGGTGCGCTACCACTCCATCATTGCCCGCTCCAGCGCGCAGGGCCCGCTGCAGGACAGCAGCGATGGCCTGGTGCCCTACTGGAGCTCGCACCTGCCGCATGCGCAGTCTGAAAAGGTGATCGTGTCCGGCCACAGCGTGCAGGAAGCGACACCGGCCATCGTCGAGCTGCGGCGCATCCTGCACGAGGACATGCAGGCGCACGACGCCCCACGCGACTGAAGCCCCTGCCGGCCGCCAGCGGCCACACCCGGCATATCCGCGGGATGCCATCCGTGCGATCCTCTGGAATCGTTTTCATGGAATGGAGGGATTCCACGATGTTGCAGCACGTCCGCCGCACCGCGCTCTGCGCGCTGTTGGCCCTGGCCCTGCCGGCCGCCGCCTGGGCTGCCAGCCCGGCACCCCTGAAAGTCATGTCGTTCAACGTGCGCACGCCGGCCGATACCGAGCCGGGCAAGCGCTGGCCGGACCGCCGCGATGCGATGGTCAAGGTCATCCTTGAGGCCCACCCGGCGGTGATCGGCACCCAGGAACTGGTGCCGGAACAGGCCAGCTATCTGGCCGAGCATCTGCCCGGCTACCGCTGGTTCGGCAAGGGCCGCCGCGGCGGCGACGGCGACGAGCACATGGGCGTGTTCTACGACAGCAAAGTACTGGCGATCGAGCAGTCCGGCGACTTCTGGCTGTCGGACACCCCGGACGTGGCAGGCAGCATCACCTGGGGCAACCTGTACCCGCGCATGGTCACCTGGGCGCTGTTCCGCCGCCTGGACGACGGCCGCCGCTTCTACTTCATGGACACCCACCTGCCCTACCGCGACGAGGATGAGCCGCGCCGGCAGAAGGGCGCCGAACTGATCGCCCAGCGCGTGGCCGGCCTGCCGGCGGATCTGCCGGTGGTGCTGACCGGCGACTTCAACAGCGAACCGGGCAGCGGCACCTACCAGGCCTTCACCCGCGTGCTGCAGGACACCCGCACCCAGGTGGCAGCACCGAAGGGGCCGCGCAAGACCTTCCATGATTTCACCGGCACGGCCACCACGCAGCTGGACTGGGTGCTGGTGCGCGGCTTCCACGCCCGCAGCTTCACCACCGACGACCGCCGCATCGGCGGCGTGCTGCCGTCGGACCACTTCCCGCTGGTGGTGGAACTGGACTGGCCGACACCCTGACCGATACGCCCCCTGCTCAGGGCGGGGGGCGCTTGTCCAGCAGACGGAACAGGGCCTGGTGCTGGTCGCGCGCCTGGAAGATGCGTGCGGCCACCGCCAGGAACAGGGCCACGCAGATCAGGCCGACGCCGAGCATGGAATCGGGCAGCCGCATGAAACCCACGGCGCCGGTCAGCGCGGCCAGCACCATCAGCACCACCACCGCCACCGACAGCCCTGCCCCAGGCAGGCCGGGATCGCCAAACAGCATCCGCTGGGTGGATCGCTTCTCGTCACGCATCGCCGGTCCTTGCTGGGGGGTGTCCCACTAGGTACACCGCGCAGGCAGATTCCGGCAGAGTCAGAAACGACATGGCACCGACAGGCGTTGCCGCCAGACCGTGCAGTGCGCGGGCATCACGCCGCCAGCCACGCTGGATACGACGTGATGCCCTCGCCTGCTGTCAGCGGCTGGCCACCGCCGGCTGCGGCGCCTGGCCCCAACCGCCAAGTGCCTTGTAGACACCGACCACACTGACATTCACTTCCGCCTCGGCCGCAGCCAGGGCATCGTCGGCGGCCAACTGGGTGCGCTGCGCATCCAGCAGGGTCAGGAAGTCTTCCGAACCTTCGCGGAAGCGGATCTGCGCCAGCGATTCGGCACGTCGTGCCGCCTTCGCCTGCTCGACCACGATGGCCAGACGCGCCTGCTGCTTGGAATAGCGGGTCAGCGCGTTTTCGGTGTCTTCCAGGGCCAGCAGCACGGCCTGTTCGTACTGCGCCGCCACGCCTTCGGCTTCGGCCTTGCTGGCACGCAGGCGCGCCTTCACCGTGCCGAAGTCGAATGCGGCCCAGCTGATCGACGGGGTGAGCGACCACGCCTTGTTGTTGCCGTTGACCAGGCCGCTGGCATCGCCGCCGAGGAAACCAACGAAGCCGGACAGCGACAGTCGCGGGAACAGATCGGCGGTAGCCACGCCTACCCGCGCGGTGGCAGCGGCCAGACGGCGTTCGGCCATGCGCACGTCGGCACGCTGGCGCAGCAGCTCGCGGGTATCGCCCAGCGGCAGCGCCTTGGCGAATGCCGGCACGTCATGCGGGGCCAGCATCGCGGTCAGCACTTCCGGGCGCTGGCCCAGCAGCACGGCCAGACGGTTGCGCGACTGTGCTTCGGCTACTTCCAGCAGCGGAATGTCAGCCTCGATCGCCTTCAGGCGCGCGCGGCTGCTCTGCACGTCCAGTTCACTGCCAGCGCCCAGTTCCCAGCGCGCTTCGGTCAGCTTCTGCGTATCGCGCAGGTTTTCCAGCGTGTGCTGGGCCACCGCGATGCGCTTCTGGCTGCCACGCAGTTCGAAGTAGTTGCGCGCCACTTCGGCCGCCACCAGCACCTGCGCGTCGGCCAGGTTGGCCTGCTCGGCGCCCAGGTCGGCACGTGCGGCTTCGGCGGCGCGGCGCTTGCGGCCGAACAGATCCAGTTCCCAGCCGGCATCGAAGCCGAGCTGGTAGCTTTCGCTGAACACCCGCTCGCCGCCCTGCTGTGCATCGGGCTGCTTGCGGCGGTCGTAGCTGCCACCGGCGGTGACATGCGGGGCCTGGTCGAAGCGGCTTTCCACGAACACCGCGCGGGCCTGGCTGACGCGGGCCACGGCCACGCGCAGGTCCAGGTTGTCCGACAGGGCGCCGTGCACCAGCTCTTCCAGCACCGGATCGTCGAACTGCGCCCACCAGCTGGCCACTGGCGCGGCCGTGCTGAACACTGTCTGCTGCGCGCTCTGCAGGGCCACCGGTTCCTGCACCGGTGCCGTGTAGTTGGGGCCGACGGTCACGCAGCCAGCCAGCACCAGGCTGGACACGGCGGCGGCCAAGGTACGGATCACCACGGCAGCACCTCGCCCAGGTAGGTGAAGCTGCCGCTGGCGCCGGCTTCGCCGATCAGCGCCATTTCCACGCTGGAACGGGCGCCTTCGCTGATTTCGATTTCGCCGTTGCCACCGTTCATGTCGGTCTTCACGTAACCGGGGTGCACGGTGTTGACCTTGATCGGCGTGTTGCGCAGCTCGTAGGCCAGGGCCAGGGTCCAGCTGTTCACCGCCGCCTTGGAGGCGTTGTAGGCGGGAATCTTGAAATCGTAGATGCCCGAGTTCGGGTCGGCATGCAGGGTCTGCGAGCCGAGCATGCTGGACACGTTGACGATGCGGCCCGACTTGGCCTGCTTGACCAGCGGCAGGAAGGCCTGGGTAACGGCCACCAGCGCATATACGTTGGTGTCGAAGGTGCGGCGCCAGGTATCGAGCGACTGCTCGGACGGTGCCTGCGCCGGGTTTTCGATCATGATGCCGGCGTTGTTCACCAGGATGTCCAGGCGACCGTGGCGCTGGCGCACCTGTTCGGCGGCTTCGGCAATGCTGGCCGCATCGGTCACGTCCAACTGGATGGCTTCCACCGGCAGGCCTTCGGACTGCAGCTGCAACGCCTGTTCCACCGCCGTTTCGCGCTTGCGACCGGCCAGCAGCGTGTGCACGCCGGCCTGCGCCAGCTGGCGCACGGTTTCCAGGCCGATGCCGCGGGTGGCACCGGTAACCAGGGCAATCTTGTTCTGATGGGTGTTCATGGGGTCATGCCTCGATAGGGGAAAGCGGGCGCCGGCACCGGGCCGGCGCAACCGCTGTTTTCCAGGTCAGTGATGGATGGTCGGTTCGCCGTGCTGCACCAGCTGGCCACCGCCGTTGCGGGTGACGAACTTGCGCAGGGCGACGTAGAACACGGGGGTCAGGAACAGGCCGAACAGGGTCACGCCCAGCATGCCGGCGAACACGGTGATGCCGGTAACCGAGCGTACCTCGGCACCTGCGCCATGCGACAGCACCAGCGGCACGGTGCCGGCGATGAAGGCGATGGAGGTCATCACGATCGGGCGCAGGCGCAGGCGGCAGGCTTCCAGGGCGGCCTCGACGATGCCCTTGCCGCCCATTTCCAGCTCGCGGGCGAACTCGACGATCAGGATCGCGTTCTTGCACGCCAGGCCCATCAGCACCACCAGGCCCACCTGCACGAACACGTTGTTGTCACCGCCGGTCAGCCACACGCCGAAGAGGGCCGACAGCAGGGTCATCGGTACGATCAGGATCACCGCCAGCGGTAGCGACCAGCTTTCGTACAGCGCAGCCAGCACCAGGAAGGCCAGCATGATCGCCACCGGGAAGACGATGAAGGCCGCCTTGCCCTGGGTCGCCTGCTGGTAGCTCAGGTCGGTCCATTCGGTGGTCATGCCCACCGGCAGCACCTTGCCGGCGATCTCGGTCAGCTTGTTCATGGCTTCGGCCGAGGACAGCACGCGCGGGTCGGCTTCACCGGCCAGGTCGGCGGCCGGGTAGCCGTTGAAGCGCAGCACCGGGTCCGGGCCGTAGGTCTGCTTCACAGTAACCATCGAACCGATCGGCACCATCTCGCCACGGTCGTTGCGGGTACGCAGCTTGCCGATGTCTTCCACGCTTTCACGGAACGGACCATCGGCCTGGGCGATCACCTGCCAGGTACGGCCGAACTGGTTGAAGTCGTTCACGTAGGCCGAGCCCAGGTAGGTCTGCAGGGTGTCGAACAGCTCGGTGAGCTGCACGCCCTGCGCCTTGGCCTTCACCCGGTCCACTTCCGCATCCAGCTGCGGCACGTTGGCCTGGTAGCTGGTGATCGGGAACGCCATGCCCGGGGTCTGTGCCACTGCACCCTGCATCGACTGCACCGCATTCTGCAGGGCGCCATAGCCCAGGTTGCCGCGGTCTTCGATGAACATCTGGTAGCCGTTGCCGTTGCCCAGGCCGAGGATCGGCGGCGGCATCATCGAGAACGCGAAGCCTTCCTGCAGGCCGGCGATCTTCTGGTTGATCTCGGCATTGATCTGCGCGGCGGTACGGCCGTGGCGCTCGTTGAACGGCTTGAGCGGGATGAAGGCCACGCCGGTGTTGGGCGTGTTGGTGAACTGCAGCGCGTTCAGACCCGGGAACGAGATGGTGTGGGCCACGCCATCGGTTTCCTGGGCGATCTTGGCGACCTTGCGCAGCATTTCATCGGTACGCGCGATCGACGAGCCTTCCGGCAGCTTCACACCGGCAATCAGGTACAGCTTGTCCTGGGTGGGAATGAAGCCGGGCGGGACCAGCTTGAAGATCACGCCGGTACCCACCAGCAGGATCGCGTAGACCACGAACACCGCACCGCGACGGCCGAGGATCTTCGAAACACCACGCTCGTACTTTTCCGAGCTGGACTTGAAGAAGCGGTTGAACGGACGGAACACCCAGCCGAAAAGACGGTCGATCAGGCGGCTCGGCGCATCCTTGGGCGCACCGTGCGGCTTCAGCAGGCGCGCGGCCAGCGCCGGCGACAGGGTGAGCGAGTTGATGGCCGAGATGACCGTGGAGATGGCGATGGTGACGGCGAACTGCTTGTAGAACTGGCCGGTGACACCGGACAGGAAGGCCATCGGCACGAACACTGCGCACAGCACCAGGGCGATGGCGATGATCGGCCCGGACACTTCGCGCATGGCCTGGTGCGCCGCCGCGGTGGGCGACAGGCCTTCTTCGATGTTGCGTTCAACGTTTTCCACGACCACGATCGCATCGTCCACCACGATGCCGATCGCCAGCACCAGGCCGAACAGGCTGAGCGTGTTGATCGAGAAGCCCAGCAGGTACAGCGCAGCGAACGTGCCCACCACCGACACCGGCACGGCGATCAGCGGAATGATCGACGCGCGCCAGGTCTGCAGGAACAGGATCACCACCAGCACCACCAGGGCGATGGCTTCCAGCAGCGTGGACACCACGGCCTTGATCGAATCGCGCACGAAGATGGTGGTGTCATACACCGCTTCGTACTTCACGTCGGCCGGGAACGTCTTCTGCATCTCGTCCATGGTGCCGATCACAGCATCACGGATTTCCAGCGCGTTGGCGCCGGGCGACTGGAAGATGCCGATGCCTACCGCGTTCTTGCCATCCAGCTGCGAACGCAGGGTGTAATCGCCGGCGCCCAGTTCCAGGCGGGCCACATCGGACAGGCGCACGATTTCGCCATCGGTGCCGCTCTTGAGCACGATGTCGCCGAATTCCTGCTCGCTCTTCAGTCGGCCCTGCGCGTTGATCAGGGTCAGGAACTGGCTGTTGGGCAGCGGTTCGGCACCGAGCTGGCCGGCCGAGACCTGCACGTTCTGTTCGCGCATGGCGGCCACCACGTCGCTGGCGGTCAGGCCGCGCGCGGCCACTTTGTCAGGGTCCAGCCAGGCGCGCATGGCGTAGTCACCGCCACCGAAGATCTGCGCATCACCCACGCCCTGGATGCGCGCCAGCGCGTCCTTCACGTGCAGGCGTGCGTAGTTGCGCAGGTACAGCGTGTCGTACTTGCCATTGGGCGAGGTCAGGTGCACCACCATCAGGAAGGTGGGCGACTGCTTCTGCGTGGTCACGCCCTGCCGGCGCACGTCTTCGGGCAGGCGCGCCTGCGCCTGGGCCACGCGGTTCTGCACCTTCACCGCCGCTTCGTCCGGATCGGTGCCCGGGCGGAAGGTGATGGTCATCTGCAGCACGCCGTCCGAACCGGCCACCGACTTGAGATACATCATGCCCTCGACGCCGTTGATCGCTTCTTCCAGCGGGGTGGCCACGGTTTCAGCAATGACCTTGGGGTTGGCGCCCGGGTAGACCGTGCGCACGACCACCGAGGGCGGCACCACTTCGGGGTACTCGCCGATCGGCAGGATGGGGATCGAGATCAGGCCAGCGGCGAAGATCACGATCGACAGCACCGCCGCGAAGATCGGCCTGTCGATGAAGAAACGGGAAAAGTCCATGGAGGAATTCCTGGGAAATGCCACCGACGGGCAACAGCCGCCCTGCCCCTCGTCGAAATGACGAAGGCAGGGAAGGCTGCCGCAGGCGCCGGCAGCTAGAGGGAAACGCGGATCAGTGCTTCAGTGCGGCGGTCGCATCGCGGCCCGGTGCGGGGGCCGGCTGCGGCTGCATCGCCACCGCCTTGGCCTGCACCGGCATGCCCGGCATGAAGACCTTCTGCACGCCGTCGATGATCACCTTGTCACCGGCAGCCAGACCGTCTTCGACGATGCGCAGGCCTTCGGCGGTACGGCCCAGGCGGACATCGCGCCGCTGCGCCTTGCCGTCCTTGTCGACCACGTACACGTACTTGCGGTCCTGGTCGGTCAGCACCGCCTTGTCATCGATCAGGCGGGCTTCGAACTGGCCGCTGCCCAGCAGCTGCACGCGAGCGAACAGGCCGGGGGTGAACTGGCGGTCGGCATTGTCCAGCAGCGCACGCACGCGGATGGTGCCGGTGCTGCGGGTGACCTGGTTGTCGAGGAAGTCGACCTTGCCGGTGTGCGGGTAGCCGTCTTCGCCGGACAGGCCGACCTTCACCGGCAGTTCGCTGTCACGCTCGCTCGGGCGCTGGCCGTTGCGGGCCATCTGGGTGTAGCGCAGGAAGGTGCTTTCGTCGGCATCGAAGTAGACGAACACCGTGTCCAGCGACACCAGCGTGGTCAGTACGCTGGCGCTGTCGCCGGCGGTCACCAGGTTGCCGGCAGTGACCATCGCGCGGCCGGCACGGCCATCGATGGGCGCACGGACCTTGGTGAACTCCAGGTTCAGGCGCGCCGCATCCAGCGCGGCCTGCGCGGCCTGCACGGCAGCGCCGGACTGGTCCGCAGCAGCACGACGCTGTTCAGCAGTTTCGGTGGAAATGGCCTGCTGTTCGGACAGACGCTTGGCGCGCTCGGATTCGCTGCGTGCCAGGCTGGCCTGGGTGCGGGCACGGGCCAGTTCAGCGGCGGCGCGATCGTACTCCGCCTGGTAGCTGCGCGCGTCGATGGTGAACAGGACGGCGCCCTTCTTCACTTCTTCGCCTTCGACATAGTTGACCTTGTCGATGTAGCCGGACACGCGCGGACGCAGCTCGACGCTCTGCACGGCTTCAACGCGGCCGCTGAATTCGTCCCACTGGCTGACCTGCTTGACCAGTACCGGCGCGGCGCTGACCTGCGGCGGCGGCGGTGCACCGGCCTCTTCGGCATGACCGCCACTGCAGGCGGCCAGCACCGCCGCGGCAAGGATGGAGACACCGGCCATCGCCAGGCGATGACCGATACGGTGTGGAGGGGTGTTGGGGGAAGTCATGGCATGCATCCGTACGGAAGGGGTGGTGGTTCGGTGACGTGTTCGTTTTTCTGGCGGCGTAGCCTGCGACCTCAACGATGGTTGAGGTCAAGCAACGCCTGCGGTGTCGCGCCACAGCGGTGGCAGGTCCAGGTTCAACAGCCCGCGCGGCAGTTCGGCATCACTGCTGTCACAGCGGACGATGGCGCGGTTGTCGCGGCAGCCATCCAGCAGGGACACCACGCGGCGGCCGACCAGCAGCGAGCTGGGCCATTCGATGCAGGCGTTGGCCGCATTGCTGGGGGTACAGACCGGATTGCCGACCTCCAGCATCTGCGCGCGCACGCCCATCGCCTGCGCTTCCTGGTGCACCACCTGCGCGTACATGCGCAGCGCTGCGGTGGTGATCGAGGTCTCGCCGTAGCCGGCCCATGGCTTGGCACCGGCCGGACTGCCGATCAGCACATAGCGGCGCGCGTGCGGGTTGTCCTGCAGCAACGGCAGCAGATGGCGTGCGGCGTGCACGTGCGGCATCAGGTCGGCCTGCAGCGCGCCCAGCAGCGCATCGCCGCTGCGCGCGGTGACCCGGCCACGGTTGTACGGGCCGCCCATGGCCGCCACCACGGCGGCCAGCGGACGCGGGCGCTGTGCCACGCGCTCGGCCACGGTGCGCGCCGACGCATCGTCGCTGAGCGAGCCGAGCATCGTCTGCAGGCCCGGCTCATCGGCGAACTGTTCGTGCAGTGCTGCCAGGCGGCCGGGATCGCGGCCGACCACCAGCACCGGGCTGCCGGCCTCCAGCAGCGCACCGACCACTCCCTGGCCGACCGCACCGGTGCCGCCGAGGACCAGGACCTCTGGGGTCAGAATCCCATTCACGGGACATTTCCTCCCAAATCCGGGATAGTCCCAATTCGACGAAGGCGATCACCCTGGCGCGGGGCCAGGCGGATGGCACCGCCACGCTGTTGACGCAGGGGCGCGGTAAACTCCCGGAAATCCTTGTGCACCAAGGAACTCGGGCGGACTTCCACGGTCATTGCCTGGTCCAGGGTGTCCTGGCCGGCAAGCCGGAAGCGGGCAAGAATGTTGCGCAGGCTCATGGCGGACGGGCTCCAATCAACGAATGGCGCCACGATAGACCTCAAACCTTTACTTGATTAGTCCGGATTAAGGGGAATAATCATCCCGTCTCCGGTCCAATCGTTCTGTCACGATATCCCCGTCCCCGGCGTCCAGGATCCCGATCATGTCCCACGATCTCAATGAAACCCTGATCTTCGTCAAGGTGGTCGAGCAAGGCAGCTTCATCGCTGCCGCCAAGTCGCTCGGCCTGCCCAAGACCACCGTCAGCCGCAAGGTGCAGGAACTGGAAACGCGCCTGGGCGCGCGCCTGCTGCACCGGACCACGCGCCGGCTCGGCCTGACCGAGGCCGGTTCGATCTACCACGAGCATTGCCAGCGCATCGCGCGTGAACTGGAAGAAGCCGAGAGCGCGGTCAGCCAGTTGCAGTCGGGCCCGCGCGGCTGGCTGCGCTTCACCGTGCCCTACTCGATCGGCATCACCTGGATCGCACCGCTGCTGGGCCAGTTCCATGCGCAGTACCCGGAAATCCGCCTGGACATGCACATGGGCAACGAGAAGCTGGACCTGATTGCAGGCGAAGCCGACCTGGCCCTGCGCGTGGGTGCCCTGCCCGATTCCAACCTGGTGGCGCGCAAGCTGGGCAGCCTGCGCACCCAGGTGTTCGCCAGCCCGGCCTACATTGAACGCTACGGCGAGCCGCTGCACCCGGAAGAGCTGCAGTTCCACCGCATCTTGGCGATGCGCAAGCCGCACCACACCGGCAATTCGCCGCGCTTCACCTGGCAGCTGGGTGAGAACGGCGGCGAGCTGCGTGACTTCCCGGTCACCCCCCTGATGACCGCCAACGACATGTCGGCGCTCAATGGTGCGCTGGTGTGCGGCGAAGGCCTGCTGCTGACCGGCGATGTGATGGCCAAGCCGTTCGTCGAATCGGGCATGGTGCGCCGCGTACTGGCCGGCTGGACCGGCCCGGAAGTGGACTTCAATGCGGTGTTCGCCGGCGGCCGCCTGGTATCGCCGAAGGTACGCGCCTTCGTCGATTTCCTGGTGGAAAAGCTCAACTTCGATGCCAACTACATGCTGGCCCAGTGCCCGGCCGCGAAGCTGGCACAACGGCAGCAGGAGAAGGAAGACGCCGCGCTGGAAAGCAGCGGCAAGCGGATTCTGGAGAAGGTGACGGCTGCGGCGTGACCGGTGGTCGTCATCCACGCATGGCGTGGATCTACTCCGGCTTCTGGTAGGTGCCGACCTTGGTCGGCACGCTTTCAAGCAGTCGAGTGTGCCGAGCAACGCTCGGCACCTACAAAAAATGCCGCCTGTAAGGGCGGCATTTTTGTTCCGGCTTTGCCGGAACAGCAGTAACGCTGCGCGTTACTGCTTCAACGGAATCACGCGGATTTCCACGCGGCGGTTCTGCGCGCGGCCGGCGTCGGTGCTGTTGTCGGCAATCGGGTAGGCCTTGCCGGCACCCAGAGTTTCGATACGCACCTGCTGCACGCCCTGGCCCACCAGGTACTGCGCCACCGAATCGGCACGTTCCTTGGACAGGCGGTTGTTCACCGCATCGCTGCCGATGCTGTCGGTGTGGCCGACCACTTCGATCATGGTCTGGTTGTACTCGTTCAACGTGCTGGCAACACCGTTGAGCGAGCTGTAGAACTGCGGCTTCAGCGCCGACTTGCCGAAATCGAAGGTGATGCCATCGGGCAGGTTCAGGGTGATGTTGTCGCCCTGGCGCTGCACGTCGATGCCGGTGTTGGCAGTGCGCTCACGCAGCGCGCGTTCCTGGCGGTCCTGGTAGTTGCCGATGGCCGCGCCGCTGAGCGCGCCGATGCCTGCGCCGATCAAGGCATGCTGGCGGCGTTCGGTGGCGCTGTTGCCGGTCAGCAGGCCGGCCGCCACACCCACGGCGGTGCCGATCAGCGCGCCACGACCGGTGCGGTTCTGCTGCTCGGTCGGATTGCCGTACTGATCGCTCTGCACGTAGGAGCCGCCGGTGGCGCACGCACTCAGCGCGGCGGCAGTCATCAGGGCCAGTGCGACGTTGCGGGTGGTGTTGCGGATCATGGGTGGTCTCCTTGGATGCCGGCCGATGCGGCGTGCGAACGCTCAGGAGGATATACACGCCGGCGCGATGCCGGGATGATGAATGTGAAGGCCGGACGTGCTGCATTCAGCTTTCTGACCCGGCCTTCATCCAGCCTCTTTACGCCCCGCCCGTGCTTCGGTAGGCGGCCAGCGCGGCGTCGCGGCCGGCCGCCAGGTCGACCAGCGGCGTGCGCGGGTAGCCGGGCGCTTTCTCGGCCAGCAGCTGTGGGTGCTGCCACGGGGCGAAGCGCGCCTTCACCGGCAGCGCCGCCAGTTCCGGTACCCAGCGGCTGATGTAGCGCGCCTGCGGATCGAATTTCTCGGCCTGGGTGACCGGATTGAACACACGGAAGTACGGCGCCGCATCGGCACCGGTGCCGGCCACCCACTGCCAGCCCATCGTGTTGTTGGCCAGGTCCGCATCGACCAGGGTGTCCCAGAACCAGCGTGCGCCGTGCAGCCAATGTGCGCGCAGGTGCTTGCACAGGTAGCTGGCCACGATCATGCGAACCCGGTTGTGCATGTAGCCGGTGTGCCAGAGTTCGCGCAGACCGGCATCGACGATCGGCACACCGGTGTTGCCACGCTGCCAATCGTGCAGCTGCGCGGCGCTGGGATTGGCCCACGGAAAGCGATCGAAACGCGGATTGAGATTGTCGGTGGGCGTTTTCGGGAAGTGGTGCAGCAGGTGGTAGGCGAAGTCGCGCCAGCCCAGCTGGCGCAGGTAGCCATCGATATCGGCGTCGGTACCGGCGCTGCGCTGGGCTTCCAGCGCGTGGGCGATGCGCCACGGTGCGATCTCACCGAAATGCAGGTGCGGCGACATGCGCGAGGTGCCTACGCGATCAGGCAGGTCACGCTGCTCGCGGTAGCCACGCAACGCACCGTCTTCGAACACCGACAGCGCTTCCAGCGCACCGGCTTCGCCCGGCTGCCAGTGCTCCCAGAAGCCGCTGTCCCAGTCCAGCGTGGGCGCCAGCTGCAGCGCGTCCAGCGCAAGGCCGTGTACCGCGTGCGCCGGCAGTCGCTGCGGCGCGGCCTGCAGTGCCGGCAGGCGCCAGTGGCTGAGCACGTTGCGCCAGTATGGGGTGAACACCTTGTACGGCTGCCCCTGCTGGGTGGCGATATCCCACGGTTCGAACAACAGGCTGCCATTGCAGCTCTGCGCATCGATGCCCTGCTCGCGCAGCGTTCGCTTGATGGTGGCATCGCGCGGCTGGGTGGCCGGCTCGTACTTGCGGTTCCAGTACACCGCTTCGGCGCCGGTCTGCTCGATCAGCGCCTGCAGTTCGGCCAGGCTGTCGCCGGCGCGCAGCACCAGTGCGGAACCGCGCGCACGCAGATCGGCATCCAGCGCCGCCAGCGAACGGTGGCGCCAGGCATCGGACGCGGCACCCGGCATCCACTCGCCCTCTTCCTGCGGCGCATGGATGTAGACCGGCACCACGTCATGCCCGGCATCGCGTGCGGCCTGCAGGGCCGGATTGTCCTGCAGCCGCAGATCGCGGCGGAACCATACCAACGCTACCGACACGTGCATCGCCTTCGTTCTGAGTGCCGCACATGATAGCCAGCGACAGTGAAGGCCGTGCGCGCGGCGCGGTCTGCTAGGCTGGCCCGCCCGCCAGTGGAACGTTGCATGCAGGATCTACGTGACCGGTTCGCCGCGTTCGGCCCGTTGCAGGCGCAGGATGAAAACGATTGGCAGGGACCGTTCCCGCTGCCGCCGGTCGTGGCCCGCTTCTACGCGCAGGTGGGGCCCCTGGGCCGCGAGATCAATGCCAAGGTCGGCCATGCCGGCATCACCATTCCCGGGCTTGAGGTCTGGATTCCGCCCTTGCAGCGCCTGTGGAGCCACCAGGCCGGTTATCGCTGGCATGGCATCAGCGGCGAGCCGTTCGAGGACTGGCCTTCGAACTGGCTGGTGATTGCCGACCTTGGCGCCGACCCCTTCATCCTGGACATGGACGATGGCCGCATTCTGTTTGCCCAGCATGGGCGCGGGCACTGGGACGCCGGTGTGTTCCTGGATGACCTGCAGACCCTGATGGCCGCGCTGGCCGCCGTCGGTGCGGTGTATCTGCAAGCCGGCGATGATCTCTACAACGATGACGACGAGGGCGGCATCCGCGCCGAGCACCAGGAGACAGCCGTGCAGGCGGTGGCCCAGGTGCTGGGCGACCGCCTGCAGGCCGAGTCGTTCATCGAGACGCTGCAGGGGTGAATCCACGCATGGCGTGGATCTACTTTTCGAAACGCTGCATCGCCTCGCTGATCAGCGCACGGGCTTCGGCCGCATTGCCCCAGCCGTTGAGCTGCACCGGATTGCGCCCGGCTGGCAGGTCCTTGTAGACACGGAAAAAGGCTTCGATGCGCTGCCGCTCGATCTCGGGGAGATCGGCCAGGTCGCGGATATTGGCGTAGCTGGGGTCCACCTTGTCGGTGGGCACGCCGATCACCTTCGCGTCGTGCTCACCGTTGTCGATCATCCTCAGGTAGCCGATCGGACGGAAGCGCACGATCACGCCCGGATGCAGCGGCTCGCGGGTCAGCACCAGGGCGTCCAGCGGGTCGTTGTCACCGGCCAGGGTGCGCGGCATCGAGCCATAGTTGGCCGGATAGGCCACCGGCATCGACTGGAACCGGTCCACATGGACCAGCCCGTCTTCCTTGATCTCGTACTTGGTGAAGCTGCCGGCGGGGATCTCCACCGCCAGGTTCACTTCCTGCGGGGCCTGCTTCGGCTGCGCGGCCAGGAACGGGTGCAGTACGGCTTCGGCAGCGGTGGCAGCCCCTGCCACCAGCAGCACGGCCGCGGCGAGGGCGGCCACCGGCACGAAACGTCGGGAGGTGATCATCGTTGGTTCCTCATTCCCAGCAGCGGTCGGCGCGACCCTTGGCAGTCTGCGCACGCGGGCATGCACGCGGGGTGATGCGCCCCTGCTGCAGCTCCACCTTCTGCGTGCTGCCATCGGCAGCGCGGCGCAGTTCGAAGGCGTCGTACAGACGGCCGGTAACCGTGCGGGCTTCGTAACGCAGCTTCTGCGGATCGATGCGCAGCACCTGGAACAGCTGGGTGTCTTCGGCCACCGGGTCCATGGTCTGTTTCGCCTCGTCCGACAGCCGGTACTGCTTCGGCCCGGCCACGGTCACCACGTACTGCGGCGTAGCCGCCTGGCCTTCGCCACGACGGCCGTAGGTGTGGTCGTGGCCCTGCAGCACCAGATCCACCTTGTGGCGACGGATCACCGGCTGCAGCACCTGCTGCAGCGCGGCGTTCTGGCGGCCTTCGCGCGGCGAATAGAACGGCTGGTGCAGCAGCACGATCGTCCAGGCACGCGGGTTGCTGCTCAGCACGGTGTCCAGCCACTGCGCCTGCGCCTGCGCGGTGCCCAGGTCGAGCGCCGAGGTGCCATCGAGCACCACCACGCGCACGTCCTGCACGTCGAACCAGTAGGTACTGGTATCGGCCGCTGCCACACCGTTGCCCGGCAGCGCGAAGGTGACCGGCCAGTGGCGGCCGAGCACGCGGCGTTCCTGCGGCGTGTCTTCGAATTCCTCGAAGTATTCGTGGTTGCCGATGGCCGGCGCCACCAGCGTTTCCTGCGCCAGCCAGCCGGTGGCGGCGAACCATTCGCCCCACTCGGTATCGTCGGCGCCGTCGCCACCGCTGACCAGGTCGCCGGCGAACAGGCTGACCCGCGCATCGGGCGCGGCCTTCTGCGCGGCACGCACCACGCGGCTGACATGGCTCAGGTTCTTGTTCTGGGTATCGCCGAAGTACAGCAGGGTCAGCGCCTGTCCCGCGGCACCGGCGGTGCGCAGCTGGTTCCATGCACTCCAGCCGCCATTGCCCTGCACGCGATAGACATACAGCGTATCCGGCTGCAGCCCTTCCACCTGCACGCGGTGGTGATGTGAAACGCCGTTCTCGCTCTGCAGCGGCTGCGTGCTCGCGCGCAGCTGGCGCACGCCCTCGATGGCCGGCGAATCGCCAGCCACGGCCACTTCCAGCAGCGGCGACTGCACGCTGCCGTCGGTACGCCAGGCCACCGCGAATGCGTGCGCCGGATCGGCCGAAGGCGAGGCCACGATGCGGTCCGGCAGTGGCGTGGCCGCGTAATGGCGGCTGCCCTGCGGAACCTGGGTATTGGGCTCGGCTGCCGCGCCCGCCAGCAGCGGTGCGGCCAGCAACAAGGCGACAGTCAGTGCGCGCATGCAACGACCGCTCATGCGCCACACTCCAGCGGCAGCGAAAGCTGTTTGGCGATGGCCTGCCAGTCGAAGGCGACGACTCCCTGGTCGTCATGCACCGCATACAGGGCGCCATGCGGGAAGCGCGGCGTGGGCTGCTGCATCATCCAGATGCCGTCGGTGTTGGCCACGGTGTTGCCCTGGAACGCGCCGACCGGTTTCAAGGTGTGGCGGTCGAACAGGTGGAACACGCTGCGCTGCTTGCCCTGTTCGGTGGTGATCCACCAGCCATCCTTGCCGCAGGTGCGCAGCATCACGCCTTCGGCCTGCGCCTTGAACACATCGCGGCCGAAGGTGGTGCCGGTGAAGCGGCCGGCCAGGGTGTAGACCTTGAACTCGCTGGCGTAGCTTTCGTCTTCTTCGGCAATCAACAGGCGGTCGTTGGCCGGGTCGCCCCAGATCGATTCGACCACGCGCAGCGCACCGGCCTCGCTGGTATCGCCGATGCTGGCGGCCAGGGTGGCGTCAAGCTTCATGCCATCACGACTCACGTGGTACTGGCGCACGCGCTTGTCCAGCTCGGCCAGCGGCGGCAGGATGTCCCTGCCCTGCGCGTCCTCGCCGTTGTCCCACGAATCGGTGACGTACACGCTGTAGCCGTCGGCCCGCTTATCCACCCACAGGCCGTACGGCTTGCGCAGATCCTGCGCACCAAACACGGCCAGCGGGGTGAAATCGGGCAGCGAGAACACCTGCACGCGGTGGTTGTCACGCTCCACGATCCACAGCAGGTCATCGGTCACCGAGATGCCATTGGGGCGATCGAACTGACCCAGTGCGGTGCCGCTGCTGCCGATATCGCGCAGGTGTTTGCCGCTGCTGCCATCGTAGACCACCAGCTTGTCGGTGGCCTTGGCGGTGGCGATCAGCCAGGTCGCGCCATCGGGCGCGTGCCAGCTGGCGGGCGAATCGATGTTGTCGGCCGGGGTCATCGGGGTCAGGAAGGCCTCGGCGATGGTCGCCACGGCCCGCGGTGCATCGGCGCCAGGCGTGGCCTGGGGGGCAGCTGGCTGGGACGAGCTGCCCGCATCCGGCGACGGTGCCGGGGTGCAGCCGGCCGCCAGGCAGGCGACCAGCGCGGCCGCCAGCAGGTTCATGCCGCGCGCCATCACAGGGCCACCTTCAGGCCGACGGCATAGGTGCGGCCATACTCTTCCAGCTGCAGGGTGCGCGAACGCGTGCCCTGGTACAGCTCCAGCGGCTTGTCCAGCAGGTTCTGTGCTTCGAAGTACATGCTGATGCGCGGGGTGAACTTGTAGTCCAGCGAGAAGTCCAGCTGGGTGTTGGGTGCCACGTAGATGTCGAACGCGCGGCCCTTGCCGATGCTGTCCAGGTATTCGCTGCGGTACACCGCGGCCAGGCGCGTGCTCAGACCATACTTTTCATAGCCGATATGGGCGCTGTACACGTGCTTGGATGCGCGCGGCAGCATGAAGTCCTCATCGGCACGGTCTGCAATGCCGGCGTCGAATTCGGTGTCCAGCCAGGTGCCGCTGGCACCGACCAGCAGGCCATCCAGCGCGCCCGGCAGGAACGACAGCTGCTGCTGCCAGTTCAGTTCGGCGCCACGCACGGTGGCCTTGCGGCCGTTGATCGGCTGGGTCACGTCGAAGCCACCGTAGGCCGGATCATTGGTGCGCACGGTTTCCACGATGTAGCCGTCGATGGACTTGTGGAACAGGCCCAGCGAGACGATGCCGGTGGTGCCCAGGTACTTCTCCACCGACAGGTCGATGTTCTTCGACTCGTACGGATCCAGTTCCGGGTTGCCCAGGCGCACTTCTTCATCGCCACGGCTGTAACCCACGCGCGGCGAAACATCGCCGAACGACGGACGCGAGACGGTCTTGTTGGCCGAGGCACGCAGCACCCAGTCGTCGGCCGCGTCGTAGCGCAGGTGCAGGCCCGGCAGCACGTTGGTGTAACTGCTGTTGGCCACCCGCGGGGTAACCGTGAAGCTGCGCCCGTTGGCGGCCACGTCCACCTGGTTGCCGGTGGCCTGGAAGCGCGTGCTTTCCACGCGCACGCCACCGATCACGCGCAGCGCGCCGATGTCCCAGGTGCCCATGGCGTAGCTGGCGAAGATGTCTTCGCTGGCCACGTAGTCTTCTTCCAGCGAGGTCATCGCATTGCCGCCGACATCCTGCGGACGGGCGCTGTACTGACCGCCATTGGCCGCCCAGTAGGCGCGCATCGCGTCCGAGCTCATGCCATCCCCCAGGTTGCCGTGGCGGTGCTCGGGCGAGCCGGTGGTCCAGCTCGACAGCGCCACCTTCGGGCCGACGCGCAGTTCGCGCTCGTCCACGTTCACGTCGCGGTCGCGCCAGCGGCCCAGCAGGCCGAACTTGATGCTGCTGCTGTCGCCGTCGAAGCGCACGTTCACCTGCGCGCTGTGTTCCTTGTCGTTCACCTGCTTGGGCGAGAGCACGAAGCGATCGAACGCGTAGTTGCCGTTGTCCAGCCACTGCGGGTTGTCGAAGGTGTAGGTGGGCAGGCGGCTGCGCTGGTCGAGCGTGCCGTTGAAATCGTCGCCGTCCAAGCTGAAACGCGCTTCCATTTCATCGTTCACCCGCTCTTCGGTGCGGGTGTAGCCGACCTTGTAATCGACCACGGCGTTGGTGAAGGTGTTCTCGCCGCCGAGGCTGGCGGCGAAGGTGTTTTCTTCCTTGGTGCGGTAGCGCATGCGCTTGTCGATCGCATCGCCGGGCATGTCGTCCAGGCGGTACTGGTCGGTGCCGGTGCGGACCATGTCGGCATCGTCGAAGTTGAAGATCACCCGCTGGCGGGTCTCGGCATCATCGAACTGGCTGTACAGCGTGCGCAGGTAGTACTTGCTGTACTCGCTGGGGCGCCAGTCCAGGTTGAGGTTGGCGCCGATGCGCTTGCGCTCGATCTCGTACTTGCGGTGCTGCAGGTTGATCGCGGTGACGTCACCGGGTGCGGCATCGTCCTCGCCGTCGTACTCCACTTCGCTGTTGTCCGATTCGAACGTGCGCTTCTGGTAGTTCACGCCCAGCGCCACGCCGAAGGTATCGGCGAACACTTCGCTGTAGTTGAAGGCCGCCTTGGGGCTGGTTTCACCCGACAACTGCTGGTGACTGGCTTCAATCTTGCCGCGCAGGCTGCGGCCATCGCGGTCGAAGGCCGAGGCTGATTCGACCAGCACCGCGCCACCGATGGCATCACCGGGCATGTCCGGGGTAGGCGACTTGACCACGCGCAGGCGCTCGGTCGAATCGGACGGAATCACGTCCAGCGGTGCGGCGCGGCTGGAATCTTCCGGCGTGCCCACGGCAATGCCATCCACGCTGACGCTGTTGAGGTTGGCATCCAGGCCGCGGATGACCACGAAGCGGCCTTCACCCTGGTCGCGGGTCACGCTGACGCCCGGCAGGCGCTGCAGCGATTCGGCCTCGTTCTTGTCCGGGTACTGGCCCAGCGCATCGGACGAGACCGCGTCTTCGATCGCATTGCTGCTGCGCTTCAGATCCACAGCGCGCACCTGCGATTCCAGCTGGGCGCGCACTTCGATGCGGTCCAGGTCGACCGCATCGGCGGCAACCGCGCCGGCACCGGCCACGACCTGCTGCCCGGCAGCGTGCAGCGGCGCTGCAGCCCCCATCGCCAAGGTCAGGGTGATGGCCATGGCCAGCGGAGTCTTGATATGCACGTTGAAGCCCCGTTCCTGTTAAGAATGGGTCTGCACGGTATGTCCGCAAGGTTGCACGGTCGTGACATGCCGGTGCAGCCGGCGGCAGCCGGCGTTTGGGTTCGGACCGGCGTTCCGGCAAAATGGAGCCCTCTCCCAGACCCCCTTTCCGACCATGAAGATCGTCGAAGTGCGCCACCCGCTGGTGCAGCACAAGATCGGCCTGATGCGCAACGCTGCGCTCAGCACCAAGGATTTCCGCGAACTGGCCAACGAGCTGGGCACCCTGCTGGCCTATGAGGCCACCGCCGACCTGGACACCGAACCGCACACCCTGCCCGGCTGGGCCGGCCCGGTCACCGTGCAGCGCATCGCCGGTGCCAAGATCACCGTGGTGCCGATCCTGCGCGCCGGCCTGGGCATGCTCAGCGGCGTGCTGTCGCTCATTCCGGCCGCGCGCGTGAGCGTGGTCGGCCTGCAGCGCGACGAAGAAACCCTGCAGCCGGTGCCCTATTTCGAGCGCCTGACCGGCCGCCTGGAAGAGCGCGACGCGCTGATCCTGGACCCGATGCTGGCCACCGGCGGCACCCTGATCGCCACCATCGACATGCTCAAGCGTGCCGGTGCGCGCCGCATCAAGGGCATTTTCCTGGTGGCCGCACCGGAAGGCATCGAGGCAGTGAAGGCGGTGCATCCGGACGTGGAGATCTACACCGCCGCGATCGATGCCCATCTGAATGAGAAGGGCTACATCCTGCCCGGCCTGGGCGATGCCGGCGACCGCATTTTCGGTACCCGCGTGGCATGACCCACCCCAGGGGTCGGATCCCTTTCGCAGAAAGGGCTCTGACCCCGATGCGTGGATGCATCCCGCGCCAGTCGAGCAAGCTCGACTCTACGACCGCGCAGGCGCGCGACCGCACAGGGCCAGATTCAGGGGTCAGAGCCCGTTGCCACGCAACGGGATCCGACCCCGCTACTCAGCCCAGCGCGCGGGCCTTCAGTTCGCCCTGCTCGTGCAGGGTCACGAAACGGCCCTTCTCATCGCGCCCCAGCTGGGCCAGCGCCACCTGCGGGTCGTGGGTGAAGAACAGATGGACGTTGCGCGCCAGCTTGTCTTCCAGGAACTGGCGCTTCTCGTCGATCAGCAGTTCGGCATTGCGGTCGTAACCCATGGTGATCGGCACGTGCACCCAGGAGCGCCCGGGAATCAGATCAGCACAGAACACCACGCCGCCCTGCGGCGCCTGGTCGGCATGCGCATGGCCGACGATCTCGGCCAGCATCAGCCCCGGCGTGTGGCCGTCGCTGTAGCTGAAACGCACGCTGCGGCCCAGCACCTGCGAATATTCGCCCTCCACCACTTCCAGCCGACCGCTGGCCTGCAGCAGCGCGGGCAGTTCGGGGATGAAGCTGGCCCGATCGCGCGGATGCGGCTGCAAGGCCCGTTGCCAGTGCTGCGCACCGACCACGAAGGTGGCATTGGGGAACAGCAGTTCCGGGCCACGGCCTTCGGTCCACGGTGCCAGCAGGCCGCCGGCATGATCGAAATGCAGGTGGCTGAGCACCACCACGTCGATATCTTCGTGTTCGAAACCGGCTTCGCGCAGCGAATCAATCAGCACATGCCGACTTTCCTGCACGCCATAGCGTTCGCGCATGCGCGGATCGAAGAAGGCGCCGATGCCGGTTTCAAACAGCACCGTCTTGCCTTCCAGCGGACTGGCCAGCAGCGCACGGCAGGCCAGCTCGATGCGATTGAGCTCGTCCGGAGCCGCCCATTTTTCCCACAACGCGCGCGGCGCGTTGCCGAACATCGCCCCGCCATCCAGGCGCTGCGAGTTTCCACGAATTGACCAGAGTTTCATGCAGCGATTATCAGTCGGCTGCCGTTAAATAATCGCTAGCCGGAAAATGGAAAACCCCGCCGGGTGGCGGGGTTCGCGGCATTGGGCTTCGCCGGGCGTGGCCCGGCGCTGCCTGCATTTCAATGCGCCGGCACGACCTGGGCGCTGCCCACCGGGTTGCGCGGATCGCTGCCACCGAACAGCTTGTTGGCCTTGCGGTCCCATTCCACGGTCTGCAGGTTGCCCCAGACGTGGCTGGAACCGCGGCCACCGGCGGCGACGTCGCCCGGCAGGTCGATCTTGTGGCCCATCGCCTGCAGCTGCTTCACCGTCTCGGCGTCGAAGGCATCACTTTCGGCCTCGATCAGGTCGGGCAGCCACTGGTGGTGGTAGCGCGGCAGCGCGGCGACCTGCTGTGCGTCCAGGCCGGCGTCATAGCCGAGGATGCCCAGCAGCACCATGGTGATGATGCGGCTGCCACCGGGCGTACCGAGCACGACCACTTTGTCGCTGTTTTCCATGAAGGTGGGCGTCATCGAGCTGAGCATGCGCTTGCCCGGCTTCGGTGCATTGGCCGCGTAACCCATCACGCCGAAGGCATTGGGGGTGCCCGGCTTCAGCGCGAAGTCGTCCATTTCATTGTTCAGCAGCACACCGGTGCCCTTGGGAATCAGGCCCGAACCGTACAGCAGGTTCACCGTCTGGGTGGCGCCCACGCGGTTGCCATCGCGATCGATGATCGAGAAATGGGTGGTCTCGTCATCTTCCAGCGGGGTCGGATTGCCCGACAGCAGGTCGCTGGGGGTGGCCTTTTCCGGGTGGATGGTGGCGCGCAGGCCCTGGGCGTAATCCTTGCTGGTCAGCACCTTCTGCGGAATCTGCACGAAATCCGGGTCGCCCAGGAAGAACGTGCGGTCGCGGTAGGCGCGGCGCATGGCTTCCACCACCAGGTGGGTGCGGTGCGCGGCGTCCATCTGCTTGATGTCCCAGCCTTCCAGGATCTGCAGCATGCTGGCCAGGGCGATGCCGCCGGACGACGGCGGCGGCGCGGTGGTGATCTTCCAGCCGTTGTAATCGAACACGATCGGCTCGCGCAGCTTGACCTGGTAGCCGGCCAGCTCATCGGCGGTCCACTTGCCACCGGCCTGCTTCACCCCTTCCAGCAGCAGCTTGCCGGTCTGCCCCTTGTAGAAGCCATCACGACCGCCGGCCGCCAGGCGTTCCAGGGTCTGCGCCAGTTCGGGCTGCTTGAACAGATCGCCGGTGGCGATCGGCTTGCCATTGCGCAGGTAGACCTCGCGCGTGCCGGGGAAACGCTCCATCACTTCACGGCGCGAGGCGTAGCCCTTGGCCATGCGCTCGTACACCGGGAAGCCGTCGCGGGCAATGCGGATGGCCGGCTGCAGCGAGGTGGCCAGCGGCAGCTTGCCGTGCTTGGACGACAGTTCCACCAGCGCGGCCGGCAGGCCCGGAATGCCCGCCGACCAGGGCCCGTTCACAGAGCGGTCGCGGTCCAGGTTGCCCTGCTTGTCCAGGAATGCCTGCGGCGTGGCGGCGGCCGGCGCGGTTTCGCGCGCGTCCAGCATCACGTCCTTGCCGGTGGCCGCATCGTGCAGCAGGAAGAAGCCGCCACCACCGAGGCCGGAGCTGATCGGTTCAACCACCGCCAGCGTGGACGACACCGCCACGGCCGCGTCGAAGGCGTTGCCGCCCTGGGCCAGGATGTCGATGCCGGCCTGGGTGGCCAGCGCATGGCCACTGGCCACGGCCACCCCATCGGGGCGCTCGGCGCGGGCGGGGGTCTGGGCAGGACTTTCAGCCCAGGCCTGGGGGGCCAACAGCAGGCCGAGCAGCAACAAGGGGCGGACGATCAGCTTCATTCGGATGGGGGCTCCGCATAGAGTTCGGGATGATCGTTCTGCAGCTGGCGCAGCTTGGCCAGCAGCTGGACTTCCGTTTCCACGATATCCGGGTCCGGGTCGATGCATTCGACCGGGCAGACGACCACGCACTGGGGTTCGTCGAAATGACCCACGCATTCGGTACAGCGTGCGGGATCGATCACGTAGATGGTTTCACCCATCGAAATGGCCTGGTTCGGGCAGGCCGGCTCGCATACGTCGCAGTTGACGCAGAGCTCATTGATTTTCAGCGACATGGCGATACTCCTCGCCCGCGCCTTGGGACAAGGACCGGCACGCGCGGGCGCGCGCACCGGTCAGGTCATCGGCGGCATCCCTTGCAGGATGCCGCCCGGGCCACGCCGCAGCGTGGCCGCCACGGCTCGGTCTTACTTGGCTTCGACGAAAATGTACTCGGCGCCGGTCGGCTGCACGGCAGCCTGCACGCGGGCGTTGTCGGCCGACAGGCCGATGAAGACGACGCGCACGCCCTTCATCGAATCCGGCGACACGTCCTTGAACACGGCCTGGATCATGTCAGCCATCTTGCCCGAGGCCGACGAACCGAAGGCCAGCATGTTGCCCGGCTGCACGCCACGGGCCACGGCCTGGGTCGCGCTTTCGGTCTGGCGCTCGTACTTGGCCTGGAAGTCCGGGTCCGATTCCGGCGAGAGGTAGTACAGGAACGGGCTGTTGCTGATGTTGCCCATGTTCTGGATGGCCACTTCCTGCAGGTACTTCTTCCAGCCTGCATCGTCGTCCTTGGCCGGAGCGACCAGGGCCTGCTTGGCCTCTTCGACCGGAGCAGCCTCTTCCTTCTTGCAAGCGGTGAAGGCCAGGGCAAACGAGGCGATCAGCATCGCGCGCATGGTGGTGTTCATGGGTTTCCTCCCGAGATGGTGCGTGTTGGTGTACGTAATGGGGGTGCGTGGTACTACAGGAACGGCCGCTTGGCAGCGGTTACGACTGTGCCGCCTTCGCTTCGCGGACCTTGCGCAGCGCTTCGAGCACGGCGGCCGGCACGAAGCCGGACACGTCGCCACCCAGGCGCGCGATCTCGCGGACAAGCGAGGACGAAATGAAACTGTGCTGTTCGGCCGGGGTCAGGAACAGGGTCTCGACCTCGGGAATCAGGTGGCGGTTCATGCTGGCCATCTGGAATTCGTACTCGAAATCGGACACCGCGCGCAGGCCGCGCAGCAGCACCCCGCCCTGCACCGAGCGTACGAAATGGGCCAGCAGGGTATCGAAGCCGATGACCTCGACATTGCCATGGTGGCCCAGGGCGCCCCGGGCCAGCTGCACGCGCTGCTCCAGCGGCAGCGCCGGCCCCTTGGACGGGCTCTGCGCCACGCCCACCACGACCTTTTCAAACAGCGGCGCGGCCCGGCTCACCAGATCGATGTGACCATTGGTGATGGGGTCGAACGTGCCGGGGTAGACGGCAATGCGGCGGTTGGCCACGGTCATGGGCGGTTGCAGATGTTCAGATGAAGTCAAAGTGTAGCAGCGGCGCGGCGGTACAGGGCAAAGCGGACTTCGCGGGTGGCGCCCTCGCGGTGCAGCAGCCATTCCGGCGGCAGCAGCGGCGCGTGCCCGGCCGGCGATTCCAGGTACAGCCAGGCATCGGCAGCCAGGTGTCGCGGCAGCTGGGCCAGCACGTCCTGCCACAGCCCATCGGCGAACGGCGGGTCGATGAACACCAGGTCGGCCTGCTGGGCCGGCGCGCCCTGCAGCCAGCGCAGGGCATCGGCCTGGACCACGGTGATCTGGACGGTGGCCTGCAGCTTGGCCACTGCGGCGGAAAGGTTGCGCCCCAGCTGGGCATCGCGCTCGACCAGGGTGGCGTGGGCGGCGCCGCGCGAGACGGCCTCCAGGCCCAGCGCACCGCTGCCGGCAAACAGATCCAGCACACGGGCACCGGCCAGCCTGGGCATCAGCCAGTTGAACAGGGTTTCACGCACGCGGTCGCTGCTGGGCCGCAGGCCCGGCAGGGTCGGCACCGGCAGGCGGGTATTGCGCCAGCGCCCACCGATGATGCGGACCTGGCCATCATTGCCCCCACGGCCGCTCACCGGCGCCCCCGCAGGGGGTAGTTCAAGAAATTCAGCATGGTCGTGATTGTAGTCGGCCGGGCGGCGCCCGGGTACGCGCCAACGCATACGCGCTGTCGCTCCCACGCTTCGCTGCGCGAAACGTGGGGCCCCCTTACCATCTCCCACACCCCCGCCGCTTCGCGGCCGCCCCCTGACTCAGGGGGCTCTGCCCCAGACGCGATCCCGTGGGTCGGATCCCGTTGCTCCGCAACGGGCTCTGACCCCAGATTCATATCGGTATCTGACAGATTTCATCCACGCATGGCGTGGATCTACCGTGTCGACCAAGGTCGACACCTACCAACAGCCGCGGGGAGCTGTCAGAGGTGGGGCGGTGTGGGTGGGCAGGACCGCAGGCGCCATGGATGGCGCCTACGAGCCTACAGGGACGTACTTGCGGCGTGTCCTGCCCACCCACACCGCCCCGCCATCCCACGGATACACAGCTTTTGCCGTTGCCGTTGCATTGAGCAGGTGCAGGGCGCAGCCCTGCCCGACCAACCCCTTGATTTCGGGACAATCAGCCATACCCCTTGGCGAGGCCGCACGCGCTGGCGCGGCATTGCACACGGAGCCCTATCGATGACCGAGACCCCCCAGACCGAAACCCTTGGCTTCCAGACCGAGGTCAAGCAGCTGCTGCAGCTGATGATCCACTCGCTGTACTCGAACAAGGAGATCTTCCTGCGCGAGCTGGTCTCCAACGCCGCCGACGCCGCCGACAAGCTGCGCTTCGAGGCCCTGACCCAGCCGGCCCTGCTGGAAGGTGACAGCGAGCTGCGCGTGCGCGTCAGCTTCGACGCCGCCGCCCACACCATCACCATCGAAGACAACGGCATCGGCATGAGCCGCGCCGAAGCCATTGCCCACCTGGGCACGATTGCAAAATCCGGCACCGGCGACTTCCTGCGCCAGCTGTCCGGCGACCAGAAGAAGGATTCGCAGCTGATCGGCCAGTTCGGCGTCGGCTTCTACAGCGCCTTCATCGTCGCCGGCGAAGTGGAAGTGACCTCGCGCCGCGCCGGCCTGGCCGCCGGCGAAGGCGTGCGCTGGACCTCCCGCGGCGAAGGCGATTTCGAAGTCGCCACCGTCGACAAGGCCGAGCGCGGCACCCGCATCGTGCTGCACCTGAAGGACGGCGAGCATGACTTCGCCGACGGCTGGCGCCTGCGCAGCATCCTGAAGAAGTATTCGGACCACATCGGCCTGCCGATCCAGATGCCGAAGGAAGGCGAAGAAGGCGCCGCGCTTGAATGGGAAACCGTCAACCGCGCCAGCGCGCTGTGGACCCGCCCGCGCACCGAGATCAGCGACGCCGAGTACACCGAGTTCTACAAGCACGTGGCGCACGACCACAGCGATCCGCTGGCCTGGAGCCACAACAAGGTCGAAGGCAAGCTGGAATACACCTCGCTGCTGTACGTGCCCGGCCGCGCGCCGTTCGACCTGTACCACCGCGATGCGCCCAAGGGCCTGAAGCTGTACGTGCAGCGCGTGTTCGTGATGGACCAGGCCGAGCAGTTCCTGCCGCTGTACCTGCGCTTCATCAAGGGCGTGGTCGATTCCAACGATCTTTCGCTGAACGTGTCGCGCGAAATCCTGCAGTCCGGCCCGGTCATCGATTCGATGAAGGCCGCCCTGACCAAGCGCTCGCTGGACATGCTGGACAAGCTGGCCACCGACAAGCCCGAACAGTACGCCAGCTTCTGGAAGGAATTCGGCCAGGTGCTGAAGGAAGGCCCGGCCGAGGACTACAACAACCGCGAGAAGGTGGCCGGCCTGCTGCGCTTCGCCTCCACCCGTGGCGAGGCCGACGCGCAGAGCGTGTCGCTGGCCGATTACATCGCGCGCATGGCCGAAGGCCAGGACAAGATCTACTACCTGACCGGCGAGAGCTACAGCCAGGTGCGCAACAGCCCGCACCTGGAAGTGTTCCGCAAGAAGGGCGTGGAAGTGCTGCTGCTGACCGATCGCATCGACGAGTGGCTGATGGGCTACCTGACCGATTTCGACGGCAAGGGCTTCGTCGATATCGCCCGTGGCGACCTGGACCTGGGCGCGCTGGAAAGCGAGGCCGACAAGCAGGAACAGGAAGCGGCCGCCAAGGACAAGCAGGCCCTGGTGGAGCGGCTGAAGACGGTGCTGGGCGATGACGTGGCCGAAGTGCGCGTGTCGCACCGCCTGACCGATTCACCGGCGGTGCTGGCCATCGGCGAACAGGACCTGGGCCTGCAGATGCGCCAGATCCTGGAAGCCAGCGGGCAGAAGGTGCCCGACAGCAAGCCGGTGCTGGAGATCAATCCGGGCCACCCGCTGATCGCCAAGCTGGATGCCGAAGCCGATGGTGCACGCTTTGACGATCTGGGCCGGGTGCTGTTCGACCAGGCCGCGCTGGCCGCCGGTGACAGCCTGAAGGACCCGGGTGCCTATGTGGCCCGCCTGAACAAGCTGTTGCTGGAGCTGTCGGCCTGACCGAGGCGGTTGCCGCCGGGCACGGCCCGGCGCAACCGCGCCCTGGTAGATGCCAACCTTGGTTGGCACACCTGCTTTGGTAGGTGCCGACCTTGGTTGGCATGGCTGCTGTGGTAGGTGCCGACCTTGGTTGGCATGGCTGCTGTGGTAGGTGCCAACCTTGGTTGGCACACCAAGAGCGTGTCAACCAAGGTTGACACCTACCAAGGCGGGGGGGGGGGCGGTCCGCTCAGACATTGCGATCCAGCAGGGTGCCAAGCATCTGGTCCTGGCGGCGCACCAGCGCGGCGTTCGCAGCGAAGGCCACCACCTCGGTTTTCGCCGCCAGCAGGTCGCCCAGCGGCGCGCTGGGATCGGGCTCGGTGGTGGCCACCACGGTCTCCACCCCACCCTGCTCCATCGCGCTGCGCTGCACCTGCAGCCGTTGCGCATCCGGGGTCGCCAGGTGGGCCACGTTGTGTGCGGCCACCTGCACGCCCTGCTGGGCCGCACGCATGCCGGAAAGGGCCGTTCCCATCACGCTGTTCATGTTGGCCTCCGGGCCGCCCAACGCAGCCCTCCGTACCCGTTAGCGGCCGGTCGGCCGCAACCTTCAGTCCACATCGGCCCGACAGGCCCGAGTGGTAGCATATCCCCCTGATTTCAGCGCCTTTTGCCAATGCTCAGTTTTTTCCGCCGCAAGAAGCCCCAGGACGCCGCCGCACCGGACGCGCCCAAGACCCAGCACTACTCGGCTGAAGAGCTGGCGGCGGCGTTCCCGTCTGCCGCCCCGGCCGAAGACGCGCCCACCGCTGCGGTGGCCGAAGCCGTAGCACCTGCACCGGCACCGCAACCGGCCCCGGAACCGGCCCCGGTGCCGGCGCCCGTCGCCGAAACGCCCGCCGTGCCGGCTGCACAGCCCGCTGCGCAGCCAGTCATCGCCGCCGAGGACGTGCAGGCCGAAGCGCTGGCCGCCGCCGCTGTGCTGGCGCCGCTGGCCCCGGTCGTCCCGGCCGAAGAGCCGGTCGCCCCGGCCGCCGATCTGCCGGCCCTGGTGGATGCCCCGCCGGCCCCGGCCGGCAAGCCCGGCTGGCGCGAGCGCCTGCGCAACAGCGTCATCGCCCGCAGCTTCGGCGGCCTGTTCTCGCGCAATCCCAAGCTCGACGACGATCTGCTGGACGAGCTGGAAACCGCCCTGATCACAGCCGACGTTGGCGTGGGTGCCACCACCGATCTGGTGGAAGGCCTGGGCAAGCGCATGAAGTCGCGCGAATTCGCCGATGCCAATGCCCTGCTGGCCGCCCTGCGCAGCGAACTGATCGCGATCCTGCAGCCGGTGGCGCAGCCGCTGGTGATCGACCGCAATGCCAAACCGTTCGTCGTGCTCACCGTCGGCGTCAACGGCGTCGGCAAGACCACCACCATCGGCAAGCTGGCCAAGCGCTTCAAGGACGACGGCCACAGCCTGATGCTGGCCGCCGGCGATACCTTCCGTGCCGCCGCCGTGGCCCAGCTGCAGGCCTGGGGCGAGCGCAACGGCGTGGCCGTGGTCGCCCAGGGGCAGAACGCCGATGCCGCCTCGGTGGCTTACGACGCATTGCAGGCCGGCAAGGCCCGTGGCACCTCAGTGCTGATTGCCGACACCGCCGGCCGCCTGCATACCCAGTCCGGCCTGATGAACGAGCTGGGCAAGATTCGCCGCGTGCTCGGCAAGATCGATGAAACCGCCCCGCACGAAGTGCTGATGGTGATCGACGGCACCACCGGCCAGAACGCGCTCTCGCAGCTGCGCCAGTTCAATGCAGCGGTGAAGGTGACCGGCCTGGTGGTGACCAAGCTGGACGGCACCGCCAAGGGCGGCGTGGTGTTCGCGTTGGCCCGCGAGTTCGGCATTCCGATCCGCTTCGCCGGCATTGGCGAGCGCCCGGAAGACCTGCGCGTGTTCGATCCGGAAGCGTTCGTCGACGCCCTGCTGCCTGAAGCGCTGGGCGGCTGATACACCGTGCAGCCACGCATGGCGTGGCTCTACTGCCCCGCGCGCGACACCCTGGTAGAGCCACGCCATGCGTGGCTGCCCTCCCCGGAACACACATGCCCCGCCAGCCGCACGCCAGCGCCGACACCGCCCAGCACGACCGCTTCGTCGACCGCCTGCTGCACTGGTTCGACGCCCACGGTCGCCACGACCTGCCCTGGCAGCATCCGCGCAGCCCGTACCGGGTCTGGCTGTCGGAAATCATGCTGCAGCAGACCCAGGTGGCCACGGTCATCCCGTACTTCCATCGCTTCCTGCAGCACTTCCCGATCCTGCCCGACCTGGCCGCCGCCAGCAACGATGCGGTGATGGCGCAGTGGGCCGGCCTGGGCTACTACGCCCGCGCGCGCAACCTGCATGCCGCGGCCCAGCGCTGCGTGGAACTGCACGACGGCGACCTGCCGCGCGATTTCGATGCGCTGCATGCCCTGCCCGGCATCGGCCGCAGCACCGCCGGCGCGATCCTCAGCCAGGCCTGGAACGACCCGTTCGCCATCCTCGACGGCAACGTCAAGCGCGTGCTCAGCCGTTACCACGGCATTGAAGGCTTCCCCGGCCTGCCGGCCATCGAGAAGCAGTTGTGGACGCTGGCCGAGGATCATGTCCGCCACGTACCCGAAGGCCGCATGGCCGATTACACCCAGGCGCAGATGGATCTGGGCGCGACGGTCTGCAGCCGGGCCAAACCTGCCTGCGTGATCTGCCCGCTGCAGGACGACTGCGTGGCCCGCCGCGACGGTCGCACCGCCGAACTGCCCACCGCCAAGCCCAGCAAGACCCTGCCCGAGCGCGAAGCGGTGGCCCTGCTGCTGCGCGATGCGCGCCAGCGCGTGCTGCTGCAGAAGCGGCCGGACACCGGCATCTGGGCCCAGCTGTGGACCCTTCCGCAGGCCGACGCCGGCAGCGCGCTGCAGGACTGGTTCGACGCCCACGTCGACGGCTCACTGGAAGACGCCGAAGAACTGCCGCTGCTGCAGCACACTTTCAGCCACTACAGGCTGCACCTGCAGGTATTGTCACGTCAGGTGCGCGGCCTGCGCGTGGAAGAACCCACGCTGCGCTGGGTCGCCGCCGATGAACTGCCCGCGCTGGGCCTGCCGGCACCGATCCGCAAGCTGCTGGATGGCGCCAGCGCCAAGGCGCCGAAACGAAAGACCCCGAAACCACGCAACCACGAGTAACCACCATGCCCCGAACCATCTTCTGCCAGTACGAACAACGCGATGCCGAGGGCCTGGACTTCGTGCCCTACCCCGGTGAGCTGGGCCAGCGCGTGTTCAACCACATCGGCAAGCCGGCGTGGACGGCATGGCTGGCGCACCAGACCATGCTGATCAACGAAAACCGGCTGTCGCCGCGCAACCCGGAACACCGCGCGATGCTGGAGGCGGAACTGGTGAAGTTCCTGTTCGAAAAGGACGCCGAAAAGCCGGCCGGGTTCACCCCCGAAGCCTGAGCCGGGTTCCGCCGGGCATGGCCCGGCGCTACCGGTTATTTCGCGGGTTCTTCGCGCTCCTGCACCTGCGCCTGGCGCATTTCCTTTTCCTCCGCACGCAGTGCCTTCACGTCCAGCTTGCGGATGGTCTTGATGAAGCAGGGCATGCGCGGGCCACCGGTGGGATCGCGCACCAGCACCTTGTCGAACGGCGCGCTGACCCGGCCCATGTGGCTGGTCAGGCCGATGGCCGGGGCAAAGGACAGATCCGGGCAGGGCCCGGTCAGCTCCAGCAGGTAGGCCTCGCTGGGCTTGGTCCAGACCGCCAGCGCACTGTCACCCAGTTCGGTCCAGCCATTGAGCGTGCCGAAGAACTGCATGTCCTTCTGCGGCGCGCCCGCGTGGGCGCGATAGAGATCCAGGCGCTCGGCACTGCTCAGCCGACCGGTAGTGGCACAGGCAGCCAGGGCCAGGCACAGCCCAGCCAGCAACAACGGGGTCTTCATCGGCATCTCCACGGGGAAGTGCGCACATCATGCGCCCCGCCGGGCAACACCGGCGCGACGATCGACCGCCAGATTCAGCCGCTGGTCGGCGAGCCCCGCCCGCACGCTGCCCGGTAGGTGCCCACCTTGGTGGGCACACCCAGACACCGCTCAAACCTCGGCGTGCGCCAGCGCGTGCAGCCGCCCTTCGCGCAGCTCCAGCACCCGGTCCAGGCGCCGGGCCAGGCTGCGGTCGTGGGTCACCAGCACCAGGCTGGTATGGCGCGCGCGGTTCAGCTCCAGCATCAGCTCGAACACCGTCGCCGCCGTGCGGTCATCCAGATTGCCGGTCGGTTCGTCACCCAGCACGCAGGCCGGGTGGTTCACCAGTGCGCGTGCGACCGCCGCACGCTGGCGCTCGCCACCGGACAGCTCGCCCGGCTTGTGGTCCAGGCGATGGCCCAGGCCAACGGCCTCCAGCAGCGCGGTGGCGCGCGAGCTGGCTTCGGCCACGGCGGTACCGGCCAGCATCACCGGCATCATCACGTTTTCCAGCGCAGTGAATTCGGGCAACAGATGATGGAACTGGTACACGAAGCCCAGCGCCTGGTTGCGCAGCAGGCCACGGGCGGTGTCTGAGAGCGCCGACATGCGCTGGCCGGTCACGTACACCTCGCCGGCGCTGGGCACATCCAGCCCGCCCAGCAGGTGCAGCAGGGTGCTCTTGCCGGCGCCAGAGGCACCGATGATCGCCACGGTCTCGCCGGCGTTCACCCGCAGGTCCAGGCCGTCGAACACCGGGGTCTGCATGCGGCCTTCGGCGTAGGTCTTGCCCAGCGCTTCGGCACGGATCACTTCATCGCCGCGGTTGACGATCTTATTCATAGCGCAGGGCCTCGGCCGGCTGGGTGCGTGCGGCCCGCCAGGCGGGGTACAGGGTGGCCAGGAAACTCATCAGCAGCGCGATCAGGGTGATCGCCACGATGTCGCCGGTCTGCATGTCGGTGGGCAGGCCGGTGATGTAGTACACGTCTTCCGGCAGCAGCTTCACGTTGAACACCGATTCGATCGCGCCCAGGATGCGCTCCAGGTTCAGGGTCAGGGTGATGCCGCCGATCAGGCCGGCCAGGGTGCCGAAGATGCCGATCAGCGAGCCCTGCACCATGAACACCTGCATCACCCCGCCCGGGGTCAGGCCGAGCGTGCGCAGGATCGCGATGTCGGCCTGCTTGTCAGTCACCAGCATCACCTGCGAGGACACCAGGTTGAACGCGCCCATGGCGATGATCAGCGAGAGCAGGATGCCCATCACCACTTTTTCCATGCGCAGCGAGTGGTACAGGTTGGCGTTCTGCTGGGTCCAGTCGCTGACACGGTACGCCCCGCCCAGGTTCTGCGCCAGGTCCACGCCCACTTCCAGCGAACGGTCCATGTCGTGCAGCTTCAGGCGCACGCCGGTGGCGCCGTCGCTGCGCAGCACGCGCTGCAGATCCTGCATGTTGGCAAAGCCGACGCCGCGGTCCACTTCGTTGTAGCCGGCCTCGAAGATGCCGCTGACCGTGAAGCGTTTCATGCGCGGCACCGCGCCGGCGGGCGTGCCCTGTACTTCGGCGAAGGTGACCAGCACCTGGTCGCCCACGTCCACGCCCAGCCAGATCGCCAGCTCCTTGCCCAGCAGCAGGTTGAAGCTGCCCGGCTTCAGGCTGTCGTAGCTGCCCTTGACCACCTTCTGGTCGATCACCGATACCTTCGGTTCCAGCGCCGGGTCGATGCCCTGCACGATGGCACCCTGCACGCGCGGGCCGCTGATCATCGACTGGATCTCGATGTACGGCGCGGCGCCGGCCACGCGCGGGTCCTTGCTGGCCACGTCCACCACCCGCATCCAGTCGGGCATCGGTTCGCCGTCACGGCTGATGGTGGTGTGGGCGGTCATCTGCAGCAGGCGGCTGCGGATTTCCTTCTGGAAACCGCTCATGACCGCCAGGGTGGTGATCAGCACCGTAACGCCGAGCGCAATGCCCAGGATCGATGCCATCGAGATGAAGGAGATGAAGCCGTTGCGGCGCTTGGCGCGCAGGTAACGCAGGCCGATTGCCACGGGGATGGGTTTGAACATGCAGGCACGCCGGTCAATTCAGCTTATGGTGCCACCGACCGGGGCCGACGGGAAACCGCTCGTGCTGCCACGGCCAGTCGCAGTTCACGTCGCTGTGCGCAATCCAGCACGTCCGGCCAGAACAGCAGGTGCCGACGCCGGCCCTGCTGCCGCCAGCGCAGCAGCAGCCAGGGGCCGCGGGACAGCAGCCGCGGGCTGTCGATGTCCTGCCCGGCCACCTGCAACGGCGCCGGCAGCGAAGGCAGCAGCAGCTCACGCGGCGGCCGGTACAGGCGCCAGCCCAGTTCGGCCAGGCCCACCGCCCACACCGCCGCCAGCACCGGCCAGTACAGCGCCGGCGGCAGCGCCGACGCCTGCAGCAGCCAGGGGGCAGCGATCAGCACTGCCAACTGCGCTGCGCCCTGCAGGCGCGAGGGGCGCCACTCAAGCCTTGAGGGCGAGGATCTTCTGCATGAGCGGAATGGCGTGGGCATGCGGGCAGGCCTCGTAGCCCATGAACCAGCGCCACAACTTATCGTCCTCGCACTCGAGCAGGAACAGGAAAACCTCGCGCTCTTCGGTCGGCGCAGTGCCCCATTCGCGGTCCAGGTAGCGCTCGAACAGCTGGTCCAGTTCGCGCATGCCGCGGCGGCAGCGCCAGCGCAGCTTCTTCAGCAGGACGTCTTCTTCCATCGTGTTTCTCCAGATACAGCAAAGCCACGCATGGCGTGGCTCTACTGGGGGGCACAGCCACGCATGGCGTGGCTCTACCGGGTACCGCCAGCCTGTATCAGGCGCGGCGTTCCATCATCAGCTTCTTGATCTCGGCAATCGCCAGCGCCGGGTTCAGGCCCTTCGGGCAGGTGCGGGCGCAGTTCATGATGGTGTGGCAGCGGTACAGCTTGAACGGATCTTCCAGATCGTCCAGGCGCGCACCGGTGTCTTCATCGCGCGAGTCGATGATCCAGCGGTAGGCCTGCAGCAGGATCGCCGGGCCCAGGTAACGCTCACCGTTCCACCAATAGCTGGGGCAGCTCGTCGAGCAGCAGGCGCACAGGATGCACTCGTACAGGCCGTCCAGCTTCTTGCGGTCTTCCGGCGACTGCAGGCGCTCACGGTCCGGCGGTGCCGGGGTCTGGGTACGGATCCACGGCTTGATCGAGGCGTACTGCGCGTAGAAGTGGGTCAGATCCGGAACCAGATCCTTGACCACGTTCATGTGCGGCAGCGGGTAGATCGGCACTTCCTTCTTGCCGCAGTCCGCGATGGCACGGGTGCAGGCCAGGGTGTTGGTGCCGTCGATGTTCATCGCGCACGAACCGCAGATACCTTCGCGGCACGAACGGCGGAAGGTCAGGGTCGGGTCGATCTCGTTCTTGATCTTGATCAGCGCGTCCAGGACCATCGGGCCGCAGGCGTCCAGATCGATCTCATAGGTGTCGGTGCGCGGATTGCTGTCGTCGTCCGGACTCCAGCGGTAGATCTTGAAGGTGCGCACGTTCTTGCCACCGGTCTTGGCGGGGAAGTGCTGGCCCTTCGTGATCTTGGAATTCTTGGGGAGTGAAAACTCGGCCATGGCTGCTCTCGTTGGCTCAGGCGGCCCGCGCCCGTGGGCGCGGATTGCATGGTAGGCGGGGTCGGATCAGTACACGCGCGGCTTCGGCGGCACCACGGACACGTCGTCGGTCAACGTGTACATGTGCACCGGGCGGTAATCGAAGCTGCACTTGCCCTTCTCGTCCACGCTGACCAGGGTGTGCTTCTGCCAATTGACGTCGTCGCGATCGGGATAGTCCTCGTGCGCATGCGCGCCGCGGCTTTCCTTGCGCTGTTCGGCCGAATTGATCGTCGCCACCGCGTTCAGCAGCAGGTTGTTCAGTTCGTACGTCTCGATCAGGTCCGAGTTCCAGACCAGCGAACGGTCGGAAACCTTCACGTCCTGGAACGAATCGAACACCTTGGCCATCTTCTCGCAGCCTTCCTTCAGGCTTTCGCTGGTGCGGAACACCGCAGCGTCGGCCTGCATGGTGCGCTGCATGCGGTCACGGATGACCGAGGTCGGCGTATCACCATTGGCGTGGCGCAGCTTGTCCAGCAGGCCCAGTGCCTTGTCGCAGGCATCGGCCGGCAGCGGCTTGTGCGCAGCGCCCGGCTTGATGGTCTCGGCGCAGCGGTTGGCCACCGCGCGACCGAACACGACCAGATCCAGCAGCGAGTTCGAACCCAGGCGGTTGGCACCATGCACCGACACGCACGCGGCTTCGCCGATCGCGTACAGGCCCGGCACCACCGAATCGGGGTTGTCGCCGACCTTGCGCACCACTTCACCGTGGAAGTTGGTCGGAATGCCGCCCATGTTGTAGTGCACGGTCGGAATGACCGGGATCGGCTGCTTGTGCACGTCCACGCCGGCGAAGATGCGGGCGCTTTCGGCGATACCCGGCAGCTTCTCGTCGATCACGCCCGGGCCCAGGTGGGTCAGGTCGAGCAGGATGTGATCCTTGTGCTCGCCGACGCCGCGGCCTTCGCGGATTTCGATGGTCATCGAACGGCTGACCACGTCGCGCGAGGCCAGATCCTTGTAGTGCGGTGCGTAGCGTTCCATGAAGCGCTCGCCCGAGCTGTTGCGCAGGATGCCGCCTTCACCGCGGACACCCTCGGTGATCAGGCAGCCGGCGCCGTAGATGCCGGTCGGGTGGAACTGCACGAACTCCATGTCCTGCATGGCGATGCCGGCGCGCATGGCCAGGCCGCCACCGTCGCCGGTGCAGGTGTGCGCCGAGGTGGCGCTGAAGTACGCACGGCCGTAGCCGCCGGTGGCCAGTACCACGCCCTGGGCGCGGAACAGGTGCAGCGTGCCGTCGGACATGTCCAGGGCCAGCACGCCACGGCACACGCCTTCGTCATCGAAGATCAGGTCGAGTGCGAAGTACTCGATCATGAAGCGTGCATCGTGCTTCAGCGACTGCTGGTACAGGGTGTGCAGCATGGCGTGGCCGGTACGGTCGGCCGCCGCGCAGGTACGCTGCGCCGCCGGGCCTTCACCGTACTTGGTGGTCATGCCACCGAACGGACGCTGGTAGATCTTGCCTTCGGCGGTACGGCTGAACGGCACGCCGTAGTGTTCCAGCTCGATGATGGCCGGAATGGCCTCGCGGCACATGTACTCGATGGCGTCCTGGTCGCCCAGCCAGTCCGACCCCTTGATGGTGTCGAAGAAGTGGTAGCGCCAATCGTCTTCGCCCATGTTGGCCAGCGCGGCGGAAATACCACCCTGCGCGGCGACGGTGTGCGAACGGGTCGGGAACACCTTGGTCAGACACACGGTCTGCAGGCCCTTGGCAGCCAGGCCGAACGTGGCGCGCAGGCCGGCGCCGCCGGCGCCCACCACGACCATGTCGTACTTGTGTTCAGTAATCTTGTAAGCGGACATCTAATCTGGATTCCTGTCTTGTGCCTGGGCTCAGGCGACGCCGAGGGCGATGCGGCCCACCGCAAACACGCTGACGATCATGCCGAGCACGGCCACGAACTTCACGAAGGTCTGCAGCACCAGGGCCAGCAGCGATTCGTGGATGTAATCTTCCAGCACCACCTGCAGGCCCAGCTGGGCGTGCCAGAACATGGCGATGAGCAGGCCGATCAGCGGCACCGCGTTCCACGGCTTGGCGATGGCGGCAGTGGCGGTCACGTAATCGGCACCGGCCAGGCGCACCACGAACACCAGGAACCACACGCCCAGCACCACCAGGGCGGCGGCGGTCAGGCGCTGGTGCACGAAGTGTTCGGTACCGGTCTTGGCCGAGCCGAGGCCGCGCACGGTCTTCAGCGGGGTACGGAACTTGTTCGGCTTGTTCATGCGGCACCTCCCAGAAGCACGTAGGCCCACACCAGCGCGGTGATCACCAGGCTGCCGAAGACCGAGATCCAGCTGCTGCGCACGAAGGCGGGAATGCTGAAACCGATGGCGAAGTCCTGCACGATGTGGCGGATGCCATTGCACAGGTGGTAGGCGAACGACCATGTCCACGCGAACAGGAACACGCGGCCATACCAGGCCCCGGCATGGCCGGTGTAGCAGTTCCAGGATTCGGGCCCCATCATCAGAGCCAGCAGGCCCGCGGCGATGATGAGGGCACCAACAGACAGAAAGACGCCAGTGGCTCGATGCAGGATCGAGGTGGCCATCTGAATCTGCCAGCGATACACCTGAAGGTGCGGGGAAAGTGGGCGTTGTCTGGTCGCCATTCGCTGGGCTCGTTGTCTCGGCTGGGCGGCACGCGGCCGCGTTGGCTCAATGCTGATCAGAAATCGATGCAGCGTCCGTTTTTCTCCCAATCGCCGTACCGCACCGGATCAAGTCCGCCGCGGCCACCGAATTCCTCTTCCACCTTTTCCGGTTCCACAGGCACAGGTGCCGCGGGGACCAGCGGGGCTTCAGTTTCGGCGTCGGGAGTGGGGGTTGTTTGGCCTATCATGTTCGGTCTCGCAACGCACAAATTTTAGACCTCGTTCACGTGCCTGACAACCTGCCCCCTGCTTTCGTCGCATATCCGCACCTTCCGGGCCACCAGCTGGTGAGCCTGCAGGGTGCCGATGCGGCCGCGTTCGCCCACGCCCAGTTCAGCAGCGACGTGACCGCCCTGCCCCTGCTGCACTGGCAATGGAGCGCCTGGCTGAGCGCCAAAGGCCGCACCCTGGCGGTGTTCCAGCTACTGCGGCTGGCCGAAGATCACGTAATGCTGGTGCTGGCCGACGGCGACGCCGATGCGATTGCGTCGCAACTGCAACGCTTCGTGTTCCGGCGCAAGGTGAAGGTGCAGGTGCGCGCGGATCTGGCGGTGACCGGCGCCTTCACTGCGCCCGAGGCCGCCAGCGGCGCGGCGATTGCCCTGGCTGAAGGCGCGGACTGGGAACTTGACCTGGGCAGTGATGCGCTGCCGCGCACCCTGCGCATCGGCGCGCCCGACGCAGCGGCCACGGAAGCCGACGCCGCCGCGGACACCTTCGCCCTGGCCTGGCGCCAGGCCGATCTGCGCTTCGGCCTGCCGCGCCTGGATGCCAGCCAGCGCGAGGTGTGGACGCCGCAGCAACTGGGGCTGGACCGCCTGAACGGGTACAGCGTGAAGAAGGGCTGCTACCCGGGCCAGGAAATCGTGGCCCGCACCCATTTCCTGGGCAAGGCCAAGCGTGCGGTGCAGCTGCTGCACACCGCCGCAGCGGCGCAGGCCGGTGACACGGTGCAGCAGGACGCCGCGGCGCTGGGCACCCTGGCCAGCGTGGCCGCGGACCTGGCGCTGGCGGTGCTGCCACTGGAAACCAGCGACGGTGAACTGCAGGTCGGCGGCGTGGCCGCGCAGCGCGTGCCGCTGCTGGACGGCCTGGCGCGCTGAGCCCAGTCGCGGGTGCGGACCTGAACTGGTGGGTGCGGACCTGAACTGGTGGGTGCGGACCTGAACTGGTGGGTGCGGACCTTGGTCCGCACTGCTTCTGCTGGCATCCCATCCACGCATGGCGTGGATCTACGGGGCCCGCTTCATCCACGCATGGCGTGGATCTACGGCGGCCCGCTTCATCCACGCATGGCGTGGATCTATTGGGGCCCTGCTTCATCCACGCATGGCGTGGATCTACTGGGGCCCTGCTTCATCCACGCATGGCGTGGATCTACTGGGGCCCTGCTTCATCCACGCATGGCGTGGATCTACGGCGGCCCGCTTCATCCACGCATGGCGTGGATCTACGGCGCCCCGCTTCATCCACGCATGGCGTGGATCTACGGCGCCCCGCTTCATCCACGCATGGCGTGGATCTACGGGGGCCTCGCTTCATCCACGCATGGCGTGGATCTACCGGGCCCTGCTCTGGTAGGTGCGGACCTTGGTCCGCACGCCGACCAAACATCCTTACAGGCGTTCGCCGGTTTCTGCGCTGAAGAAGTGCAGCCCCTGCGGGTGGATCGCCACGCGGATCTCCTCGCCCACCGCCGGCAGTGCCTGCGGCGCCACGCGCATGGTCAGCGCATGCTGGCCACTGCTCAGGTTCACGAAGATCTCGTTGCCAACCGGCTCGATGCCCTCGATGCGCGCGGTGAAGGCATGCGCATCATCGGCGGCTGCCGGCTGCAGATGCTCCGGACGCACGCCCACGGCGATCGACTTCTGCAGCCACGCCGGGTCGATGGTGGCCTGGCCCAGCGGGGCGCGCCACGCACCGTCCACCACGCTTACGCCACCGGCATCGCCCTGCAGCGTGCCGCGCAGTACGTTCATCGCCGGGCTGCCCAGGAAGCCGGCCACGAACAGGTTGGCCGGGCGGTCGTACAGCGCCATCGGCGTGTCGATCTGCTGGATGATGCCGTCCTTGAGCACCACGATGCGCTGGCCCAGGGTCATCGCTTCCACCTGGTCGTGGGTCACGTAGATCATGGTGGTGCCCAGCTTGCGATGCAGCTGCGCGATTTCGGTACGTACGCTGTGGCGCAGCTTGGCGTCCAGGTTGGACAGCGGTTCGTCCAGCAGGAACACCGCCGGCTCGCGCACCAGTGCACGGCCCAGGGCCACGCGCTGGCGCTGGCCACCGGACATCGCCTTGGGCAGCTTGTCCATCATCTCGGTCAGGCCCAGCGTCTGCGCCGCCTCGGCGATGCGCTTGTCGATGGTCGCCTTGTCGTGGCCGCGCAGCTTCAGGCCAAAGGCCAGGTTCTCGGCCACGGTCATGTGCGGGTACAGCGCGTAGCTCTGGAACACCATCGCGATGTCGCGATCCTTCGGCGCCACGTCATTGACCACCCGGTCACCAATGGTGAGCGTGCCGCCGCTGATTTCCTCCAGGCCCGCCACCATCCGCAGCAGCGTCGACTTGCCGCAGCCGGACGGCCCGACCAGCACCATCAGCTCGCCGTCGGCCACCTCGAACGTGGCGTCCTTCACTGCGACCTGGCCGTTGTCGTAGACCTTGCGCACACCCTGCAACTGCACTTTTGCCATATCACTCTATCCAGTCCGCCCGGTGCCGGGCTGTCATTGGGGACTGCCTTCGGCCCTCCCGATGGCAGTGATGATTGCGCGGTCGCCGCATGACGGCGAGCACTGCAATCGAATACAGTTGCCCATTCTGCCATGTAAACGTTTTCACGTGGCACTATCCGATGGTCGGCGCGCACCGACCTGCAACAGCGGCCAACCGAAAGCGGGCCGTTGCGGTGGTTTCGAATGGAACGGTTGCCCGGACGCCCGGAACACCGCCCCCAGCGAACCTCGGACAGACAGTAGCGCGGATGTCCCCTGAACCCAGCCATGAAGCGATTGACAACGATGTCACCCGGATCTGAAACTCGAGCGATGCACGACACCCTCTTCCTGTTTGGTGCCACAGGTGATCTGGCCCAGCGCTACCTGTTCCCTTCGCTGCTGCGCCTGCTCGGCGACGGCCTGCTGCCGGAGGATTTCCGCATCCGTGCGCTGGCCCTGTCCGGCCACGACACCGAAGCCTTCCATGACATCCTGCGCCCGCGCCTGCAGCAGGCCATGCCGATGGCCAGCCAGGACGACATCGCCGGCCTGCTGCGCCGCATCGACTACCGCTCGGTGGACCTGCGCGACGTCGACTCGGTGGCCGCCGCCGTGTCCGACCTGGTGCACCGCCGCTGCGTGAGCTACCTGGCCATTCCGCCGGGCCTGTACATCTCCACCTGCGAAGGCCTGGCCAAGGGCGGCGCACTGGCATCGCCGGCACGCCTGATGCTGGAAAAGCCGATCGGCAGCGACAGCGAAAGCGCCGAGGAGATCATCAGCACCATCGGCCAGTGGATCGACGAAGACCGCGTGTTCCGCCTGGACCACTACCTGGGCAAGGCCGCGGTGCAGAACCTGATCGCCCTGCGCTTTGGCAACACGCTGCTGGAAGCCGTGTGGAACCGCAACTACATCGAATCGGTGCACATACTGGTGGCCGAAAGCGAAGGCGTGGACGGCCGCGACGCCTACTACGCCCGCTCCGGCGCACTGCGCGACATGGTGCAGAGCCACATCCTGCAGCTGCTGTGCATGGTGGCGATGGAACCGCCGGCCTCGCTGGAAGCCGACCGTATCCGCGACGAAAAGGTGAAGGTGCTGCGCGCGCTGCGCCCGCTGGATGCCAAGCACGCCGCGCGTGACAGCATCCGTGGCCGCTACACGGCTGGCAGCATCAACGGCCAGCCGGCCCAGGCCTACCAGCCGCCGGAAGGCAGCGACGTGGAAACCTTCGCCGGTGTCACCGCGCACATCGACAACTGGCGCTGGAGCGGCGTGCCCTTCCACCTGGTTACCGGCAAGCGCCTGCCCGAGCGCACCACCCGCGTGGTGGTCACCCTGAAGCCAGTCACCCATTGGCTGTTCGAGCGCCCGCAGCGTGCGCAGGCCGCACCGAACCGCCTGGTGTTCCAGCTGCAGCCGCAGGAAAACATCGAACTGGGCCTGATGAGCAGCCTGGCCGGCCCGGAATGGGGCGCGCTGGAACTGCACCCGTTGGAGCTGGAACTGTCGGTGCCAACCGGTCTGCACCGCCGCATCGCCTACGAACGCCTGTTCCTGGACGCCTTCAACGGCAACCACACCCTGTTCGTGCGCGATGACGAAGTGCGCGCCGCCTGGGCCTGGATCGACAGCGTGGCCGACGCCTGGAAGGACGCCAAGCTGCCACTGGAACCCTACCCGGCCGGCCAGTGGGGCCCGAGCAGCGCAACCGGGTTCCTGCCGCAGGGCGTGGATGCTCCCGACAGCGGAGCCTCGGCATGAGTGCCGCCAGCCAGCCGGTGCTGGTGGCCGATATCGGCGGCACCAACGCCCGCTTCGCCCTGGCCGACACCTCGCAGGACGCGCCGCTGCTGAAGGACAGCATCCGCGAATACGCGGTGGCCGAGTTCCCGTCGCTGGGCGATGCCGCGCGCCATTACCTGGAACAGGCCGGCGCCAGCGCCCGCCGCGGCGTGTTCGCCGTGGCCGGCCGCGTGGATGGCGACGAAGCCCGCATCACCAACCACCCGTGGGTGATCTCGCGCAGCCGCACCGCGGCCATGCTCGGCTTCGACGAACTGCACCTGATCAACGATTTCGCCGCGCAGGCCATGGCCGTAGCACTGCTGCAGCCGCATGACGTGGTGCAGATCGGCGGCGCGCACTGGACCCCGGCCGCACCGGGCCAGCCGCGCAACTACGGCGTCATCGGCCCGGGTACGGGGCTGGGCGTGGGCGGCCTGCTTGTGCGCCACGGCCGCAGCTACCCGCTGGAAACCGAAGGCGGCCATGTCAGCTTCCCGCCGGGCACGCCGGAAGAAATCCGGATCCTGGAGATCCTGTCCGAACAGTTCGGCCGCGTTTCCAACGAGCGCCTGATCTGCGGCCCGGGCCTGGTCAACATCCATCGCGCCGTGTGCGAAATGGCCGGCTTCGATCCGGGCCAGCTGCAACCGGCCGATGTGACCGCGCGCGCCGCGCTGGGCGACCCGCAGGCAATGCGCACCGTGGATGTGTTCTGCGCGGTGTTCGGCGCCATCGCCGGCGACCTGGTGCTGGTGCAGGGCGCCTGGGACGGCGTGTTCCTGACCGGCGGCCTGGTGCCGAAGATGCTCGATTCGCTGCAGCATTCCGGTTTCCGCCAGCGCTTCGAACACAAGGGCCGGTTCTCTTCCATCATGGGCCGGGTGCCGTCGCTGGCGATCATGCACCCCTGCCCCGGCCTGCTGGGCGCTGCCGCCTACGCCGCCGACGCCGAACGCGATGCCCCTGGAGTTGCTGCATGAGCCCGATCTTCCACGACGACCGCATCGACTTCGTACAGCACGGCGACGCCGATGCCTGGATCGAAGCGGTGGCCGCCGAGATGGCCCAGGCCATCAACCATGACATCAACGACGTGGGCCGTGCCCGCATCCTGCTGTCCGGCGGCACCACCCCGGCGCCGGTGTACCAGGCGCTGGCCGAACTGGACGTGCATTGGGACCGGGTGGAAGTGAGCCTGGCCGATGAGCGCTGGCTGTCGCCGCAGGATCGCGACAGCAATGCCTGGCTGGTGCGCGAGCACCTGCTCAAGCGTGCCGAAGGCGCGCACTTCGACCCGCTGGTGCGGGTGGGCAAGCCGCTGCCCGAATGCGTGTACACCGCCAACCTGCAGGCCCAGCACAGCCAGGCGCCGAGCGTGGTGGCCCTGGGCATGGGCAACGACGGCCATACCGCGTCGCTGTTCCCGGGTTCGAAGGACCTGACCCGCGCATTGGAAAGCACCCTGCCCTACGCGGCGCTGGATGCCACCGGCTGCCCGGGCTCGAACCAGTGGCCGCTGCGCATCACCCTGACCCCGCGCGGGCTGGGCCAGTGCCGCCAGCGCCTGCTGCTGCTGCGCGGCAAGCAGAAGCTGCAGGTGCTGCGCCAGGCCTTGGACAGCAACGACCCGCAGCTGTACCCGATCCTTTCTGCGATCAACCTGGACGGCGCGCGCCTGCGCGTCCACTGGGCTGATTGATGTCGGCGGCGGCACCTCGGTGCCGCCTGTCACTCGCCACCTTGAATGCCGGTAGCCAATGAGCCTCCATCCGCAACTGCAAGCCATCACCGAGCGTGTCATCCGCCGCAGCGCCGCGTCCCGCGCCGCCTACCTGGCCACGATCGACGCCTCGCTGCGTGACGGCCCGTTCCGCAGCCGCCTGAGCTGCGGCAACCTTGCCCACGGCTTCGCCGCCTGTGGCGGCACGGACAAGAGCCGCCTGCGCGGCGGCGTCACCGCCAACCTGGGCATCATCACCGCGTACAACGACATGCTGTCGGCGCACCAGCCGTTCGAGACCTACCCCGAGCAGATCCGCCAGATCGCCCGCGAACTGGGCGCGACCGCGCAGGTGGCCGGTGCCGTGCCGGCCATGTGTGACGGCGTCACCCAGGGCCGCGGCGGCATGGAACTGTCGCTGTTCTCGCGCGATGTGATCGCCCAGGCGACCGCGATCGGCCTGAGCCACGACATGTTCGACACCACCGTCTACCTTGGTGTGTGCGACAAGATCGTCCCCGGCCTGCTGATCGGCGCGCTGGCCTTCGGCCACCTGCCGGCAGTGTTCGTACCGGCCGGCCCGATGACCCCGGGCATTCCGAACAAGCAGAAAGCCGAAGTGCGCGAGCGCTACGCCGCCGGCGAAGCCACCCGCGAGGAGCTGCTGGAAGCCGAATCGGCGTCGTACCACGGCGCTGGCACCTGCACCTTCTACGGCACCGCCAATTCCAACCAGGTGCTGCTGGAAGCGATGGGCGTGCAGCTGCCGGGCGCGTCGTTCGTGAACCCCGGCACGCCGCTGCGCGATGCACTGACCCGCGAAGCCACCGAGCGCGCACTGGACATCACCGCGCTGGGCGACGATTTCCGTCCGCTGGGCCGCATCATCGACGAGCGCGCCATCATCAACGCGGTGATCGCGCTGATGGCCACCGGCGGTTCGACCAACCACACCATCCACTGGATCGCCGTGGCCCGCGCGGCCGGCATCGTGCTGACCTGGGACGATTTCGACGAGCTGTCGCAGCTGATTCCGCTGCTGGCACGCGTCTATCCGAACGGCGAAGCCGACGTGAACCGCTTTGCCGCCGCCGGTGGCCCGGCCTTCGTGTTCGGTGAACTGATCAAGGCCGGGCTGATGCACGGCGATCTGGTCAGCGTGGCGCGCGGCGGCATGGCCGACTACGCGCGCGAACCGCAGCTGCGCGATGGCCAGCTGGTCTACCTGCCGGGACTGGAACGCAGCGCCGACGACGAGGTGGTGCGCGGCGTGGACAATCCGTTCGAGAGCCAGGGCGGCCTGCGCCTGCTGCGTGGCAACCTGGGCAAGTCGCTGATCAAGCTGTCGGCGGTGAAGCCGCAGTACCGCACCATCGAGGCCCCGGCCGTGGTGGTCGATGCGCCGCAGGTGCTGAACAAGCTGCACGCCGCGGGCATGCTGCCGCAGGATTTCGTGGCGGTGGTGCGTTACCAGGGTCCGCGCGCGAACGGCATGCCGGAACTGCATTCGCTGGCGCCGTTGCTGGGCCTGCTGCAGAACCAGGGCCGGCGCGTGGCGCTGGTTACCGACGGTCGTCTGTCGGGTGCGTCGGGCAAGATTCCGGCGGCCATCCACGTGACGCCGGAAGCGGCGCGCGGGGGGCCGCTGGGCAAGGTGCGCGAGGGCGACATGATCCGTCTGGACGGTGAGGCCGGCACGCTGGAAGTGCTGGTGGATGCGGCCGAATGGGCGGCGCGTACGCTGGCGCCCAATACCGCGCCGGCGGCCAACGACATGGGCCGCAATCTGTTTGCGATCAATCGTCGGGTGGTCGGGCCTGCGGACCAGGGCGCGATTTCGATTTCGTGCGGGCCGGCGGCGGCCGATGGTGGGCCGTGGGATTACGACGCGGAGTACGAGCTGGGGCACGATGCTGCGGCGGCGGCGGCGCCGCATGAGGCGAAGGACGCCTGAGGGTTTGAAGAGCGTTGCGGGTTTGTCGCGGCGGTGGGGTTCCTGGTTGAGGGCGCGGTCAGCCCCAGCCGGGACACGCCGTAAACCCCTCCTTGGGGGCTCGTAGGCGCCATCCATGGCGCCTGCGGTCCCGGCTGGGGCTGACCGCGCCCTCCTGACACTCTCCGGCGCGTCAACGCCGCGAAGTGATCGTTGAAGAGCACAAATAGAGCGAAAGCGAAGGCAAGGGCAAAAGCATGGGTATCGAGCAACATCAGGTTAAGGCGGCGGAGATGCTGCGGGCGGCGGGTATTCTGCCGGTGGTGACGATTCATACGCTGGAGCAGGCGCGGGCGGTCAGTGCGGCGCTGCTGGAGGGCGGGCTGCCGGCCATCGAGTTGACCCTGCGCACGCCGGTGGCGATGGAGGCGCTGGCCATGCTCAAGCGCGAACTGCCCGATGTGGTGGTGGGTGCGGGCACGGTGCTGACCGTGGAGCAGATGCAGCAGGCCATCGATGCCGGTGCGGATTTCCTGGTCACTCCGGGTACGCCGCCGGTGCTGGCCGATGCGCTGGCGGCGGCGCCGCTGCCGGTGGTGCCGGGTGCGGCCACGCCCACCGAGCTGCTGTCGCTCTACGCGCGCGGCTTCCGCGTCTGCAAGCTGTTCCCGGCCACGGCCGTGGGTGGGCTGGCGATGATCAAGGGCCTGGCTGGGCCGGTGGCTGACCTGAAGCTGTGCCCCACCGGTGGCATCACCGAAAACACCGCCGCCGAATACCTGGAGCAGAAGAACGTCGTCTGCATCGGTGGTTCGTGGATGGTGCCGGGCAACTGGATCGCCGATGGCCAGTGGGACAAGGTGCGCGAAAGCGCCGCCCAGGCGGCGAAGATCGTCAAGCGCGTCCGCGGCCACTGAAGAACTACGGGGTCAGAGCCCTTTCCCGCCGGGAAAGGGATCCGACCCCGGGGTCCGCTGGCCCCAGGCCACGAGCGCGCAACGCGCGCGACCCGCTCCCGCTCCTCCTTCTTCATTCCGCGGTGGCGGCGCACGGAAACTATCCGTGGCCCTGCGGAGGGATTGCGCAGGGGCGTGAGCGCCATGGATGGCGCGACCGAGCCTCCAGGGATGGATTCACGGCGTCCCCTGCGCAATCCCTCCGCAGGGCCACCCTCCAGAATCCGACCGCACCACCACCGCGAGGGGCTGCGCCGTTGGCTGGAATTCTTACAGCGGCCGTGCCGGATCCACCAGCCCGTACTGGCTGGCCATGCGCGCCAGCGCGATGTTGTCGTGGATACCCATCTTCTCGAACAGGCGCGCCTTGTGCGTGTTCACCGTCTTCGCGCTCAGGCTCAGGCGCCGGGCGATGTCTTCCTGGCGCAGGCCCTGGGTCAGCAGCAGGGCCACTTCCAGTTCGCGCGGCGATAGCGTATCGAACGGCGAGGCGTTGCCTTCCACCGTGGACAGCGCCAGGTTCTGCGCGATGCTGGTGCCCAGGTAGCGGCGACCGCCGGCCACGTCGCGCACCGCGCGCAGCAGTTCCTGCGCATCGCAGCCCTTGCCGATGTAACCGGCCGCGCCGGCCTCGAGCAGGCGCTTGGGCAGCGGCCCATCTTCCAGCACCGATACGATCACCACGCGCGTGGCGCGGTGGCTGCGCACGATGCGCTCGGTCACCTCCATGCCGCTGACACCGGGCAGGTGCAGATCGCACAGCACCACGTCCGGCAGCAGCTGACGGACCTCACGCAGGGCGTCCTCGCCGGTCTCGGCTTCGCCCACGACCTCGATGTCGGGTTCCCCCGACAGGATCATTTTCATCCCGGTGCGGACCAGCGCGTGGTCATCCACCAGGTAGACTCGAATCGTCATCCACGTCCCTCTTCGAATGCGGCCATCGGGGGCCAAGCTAGGCGTGCGCCATGGCACATCGCAAGCGCGGAAACTGCGCAAAAACGGCGTTCTGCCTTGCGCATCACATTCTTCACGCGCCGATTCCGTCCCTGGCCCCGTAAAACCCCCGACATCGAAACTACACATCCATTGCGCGGCGTCCCAAACGGGACAACCGCGTCAATCCCCTGTTGCGATCGCTTCGCTGGCCCTCGCTGGCGGCGAACCGTGACGCCGCCAAGGATGCCGGCGACGGAACATGACCAGATAGCACCCTACCACCCAAACGAGCGCGGCACACCATCCGGCCAGGATGTCCGAGGGATAGTGCACGCCCAGATAGACCCGGGACACGCTCACCAGCAGGCTGAACGCGGGGGCCAGCACCAGTACCGGCCAACGCCAGCGGGTGTTCCAGGCCAGCAGCACCAGGGTCATCGCCAGGGTCATCGAGCCCATGGCATGGCCGCTGGGGAAACTGAATGTCGATTCCGGCGCGATCGATTCCCACAGGCTGGGGCGGTCACGCTGGAAGAACTGCTTGCTGCCCATGTTCAGCAGCGCCGAACCGACGAAGCACACCGCCACGAAGGTCGCTTCGCGCCAGCGCCGCCGCCAGGCCAGTGCGCCCACGATCAGCACGTCGGCGGGAATCAGGAACCATTCGTAGCCCAGCCGCGACAGCAGTACGAAGAACGTGTCCAATGCCGGCGAATGCAGGCCGTGCATCTGCCACAGCAACGGCGCATCGAAATGGAACGATTCGAACTCGTGCACCTCGTCGGCCAGCGCCACGAAGCCGGCCAGCGGCAGCAGCACGCCGGCAAACAGCAGCAGCAGGCGCCAGGCGTTGCGCGCCATCCAGTGGCGGAAGCCGGACGCCGGCTCCGGCGCGGCCAGGATGACGGGCTTATCCTGCGCTTCGGACATAGGTACGTTCGACGTACTCGTCGATCAGGGCAACGAACTCCTGGGCAATGTTCTCGCCGCGCAGGGTCACCTTCTTCTCGCCATCGACGAACACCGGTGCGGCCGGCGTCTCACCGGTACCCGGCAGCGAAATGCCGATGTTGGCGTGGCGCGACTCGCCCGGGCCGTTGACGATGCAGCCCATCACCGCCAGGGTCATGTTCTCCGCACCCGGGTGGTGGATCTTCCACAGCGGCATCTTCTCGCGCACGTGGTTCTGCACCACCTTGGCCAGTTCCTGGAAGAATTCGGAGGTGGTACGGCCACAGCCCGGGCACGCGGTCACCAGCGGGGTGAAGGCGCGCTGGCCGGTGGTCTGCAGCAGTTCCTGGGCGACGATCACTTCCTGCGTACGCGACTGCCCCGGTTCGGGGGTCAGCGAAATGCGGATGGTGTCACCGATACCTTCCTGCAGCAGCACGCTCAGCGCCGCGGCCGAGGCCACGATGCCCTTGCTGCCGATGCCGGCTTCGGTCAGGCCCAGGTGCAGGGCGAAATCCGAGCGCTGGGCCAGGTCGCGGTACACCGCGATCAGTTCCTGCACGCCGCTCACCTTGGCCGACAGCACGATGCGATCGCGCGGCAGGCCCAGTTCCACCGCCTGTTCGGCCGAATCCAGCGCCGAGCGGATCAGTGCTTCGCGCAGCACGCGGCCGGCGTCCCAGGGCTGTTCGCGATGGTTGTTCTCGTCCATCAGCTTCGCCGCCAGCGCCTGGTCCAGCGAACCCCAGTTGGCACCGATGCGCACCGGCTTGTTGTAGCGCACGGCGAATTCGATCAACTGCGCGAACTGCAGGTCTTTCTTCTTGCCGAAGCCGACGTTGCCCGGGTTGATGCGGTACTTGGCCAGCGCTTCGGCGCAGGCCGGCTCGGCGGTCAACAGCTGGTGGCCGTTGTAGTGGAAATCGCCGATCAGCGGCACGTCGATGCCCATCATCGCCAGCTTGTCGACGATGCGCGGAATGGCCGCGGCCGCTTCAACCGTGTTGACGGTCAGGCGCACCATTTCCGACCCGGCACGCCACAGCTCGGCCACCTGCTTGGTGGTGGACGCCACGTCGGAGGTGTCGGTGTTGGTCATCGACTGCACCACCACCGGCTTGCCGCCGCCTACAGTGACCCCGCCGATCTGGACGGCATGGGTCTGGCGGCGCGGCCAGGCGGTGGCATCGGAGGGGGGCGTAGGGCGGGTGACGGCGTCGTGCATGCGGCCATTCTACCGCCCGCCCCCGCATTCGGGGTGGGTCGCATTCAGCGGCCAGCGCGTCTGCGGCCGATTGTCGCAGGCACCCCGTGCGATGAACGCATACGATGGGCAGGCATGACCGGACCCGACGCCCCGTTCCTTCGTACCCTGTGCAGCCTGCGCTGGCTGGCCGTGGCCGGCCAGGCGGCCACCATCCTGGTCGCCACCTGGGTGCTGGGCCTGCCGTTGCCGCAGCAGCCCCTGTGGGCGGGCGTGGCCGTGCTGGCCGTGTTCAACCTGTACACCCAGCTGCGCCCGGAAGCGGGCGATACCGCCCCGCTGACCGCGTTCGGGCACATCCTGGTGGACGTGATCATCCTGACCTGGATGGTCGGCTGGAGCGGCGGCATCGCCAACCCCTTCGGCTCGCTGTTCCTGATTCTGATCGCGCTGGCCGCCTTCGCCCTGCCCCGCCGCTGGGCGCTGGCGGTGGCCGGCGCCTGCCTGCTGGGCTACGCCGCCAGCGGTGTGTTCGGCCAACCCCTGCCCGCCGGCTACTTCCGCGCGCTGGACCTGAACCGCTGGGGCGTGGTGGCCAATTTCCTGCTGTCTGCGGCGGTCGTGCTGACCTTTTCCACCCGCCTGGCGACGGCCCTGCGCCAGCGCGAACTGGAACTGTCGGCGCTGCGCGAACGCTTCGCCCGCAACGAAGGCATCGTCGCCCTGGCCACCCACGCCGCCTCGGTGGCGCACGAACTGAACACCCCGCTGGCAACCATGACCCTGCTGGCCGATGACGTGGCCGAGCGCAGCGAAGAGCCGGAAGTGCGCGAGGACATGGAAACCCTGCGCGAACTGCTGGTGCAGTGCCGTGAACGCGTGCTGGCGCTGGCCGCGCCGGCATCCACCGAAGGCCCCGGCCGCGGTCATTCCAGCGCGCAGCAGGTGCTGGAACAGTGGCGGCTGGTGCGACCGACCATCGACCTGCACCGCAACGACGACGCGCCGCTACGGCTGCCGCTCGACCCCGGCGTGGGCCACCTGCTGATGGTGCTGCTGAACAACGCGGCCGATGCGGGCGAACAGGCCGGGCGCCCGCGCGTGGACCTGGACCTGCGCATCGAAGGCGACGACCTGATCGGCGAAGTGCGCGATTACGGGCACGGCTTCAACGCCCGTGCCGCCGTGCTGCCGGGCCGGCTGTTCGGCAGCAGTAAAAGTGAAGGCATGGGTGTGGGCCTGGCCCTGTCCCACGCCACCATCGAACGCCTGCAGGGCGAGATGTGGATGCGCCCGGCCCAGGGGGCCGGCAGCCGCGTCGGCTTCCGCCTGCCGCTGGCCCCACGCGAGGACACCCCATGAACGCCTCAACCCTTGGCCTGCTGGTCGACGACGACGAACTGTACCTGCGCACCCTGCAGCGCAGCCTGGCCCGCAAGGGCCTGGAAACGCAGACCGCACAGGATGCGGCCAGCGCGCTGATGCTGGCACGCCAGCAGCCGCCTGCATTCGCCCTGATCGATCTGAAGCTGGGCAACGATTCGGGCCTGGCCCTGATCCAGCCGCTGCGCGCGCTGCGTGCGGACATGCGCATCCTGCTGGTGACCGGTTACGCCAGCATCGCCACCGCAGTGGAAGCGATCAAGCTGGGCGCCGACGATTACCTGCCCAAACCGGCCACGGTGCCGATGATCCTGCGCGCCCTTGGCGAAGAGGATGATGGCCCGGCCGATGAGGGCGAAATGGAAGTGCCCGATGCGATGACACCGATCAGCCGCCTGCAGTGGGAACACATCCAGCAGGCCATGCACGAGACCGGCGGCAATGTGTCGGCCGCGGCGCGGCTGCTGGGCATGCACCGGCGTTCGCTGCAGCGCAAGCTGGCCAAGCGGCCAAGCCCGGAGCGCGACCCGAGCCGTTGATGCGGGGTCGCGTCCGCCGGGCATGGCCCGGCGCTACCGACTTGTAGAGTCGAGCATGGCTCGACTCTACAGATACGTCAGCCCTTCAGCTGCGCCAGGATCTCGCGGGTCATCGGATCGGCAATCGCCACATCCTCGCCCTGCAGCGCCGGCAACAGGCCATTGGCCAGCTGCTTGCCCAGCTCGACACCGAACTGGTCGAAGGCGTTGATGTTCCAGACCACCGACTGCACGTACACCGCGTGTTCGTACATGGCGATCAACGCACCCAGCGCCTGCGGGGTCAGTGCATCGAGCAGGATCAGGGTGCTGGGGCGGCCACCGGGATAGTCGCGGTGCGGATCGTCGCTGGCCTGGCCGTTGGCCAGCGCTTCGGTCTGCGCCAGCAGGTTGGCCAGCAACGCCTGGTGGTTCACCGTGTAGGGATCGTCGTTGCGCACGCAGCCGATGAAATCGGCCGGAATGATGCTGGTGCCCTGGTGCAGCGCCTGGAAGAAGCTGTGCTGCACATCGGTGCCTGCCCCGCCCCACCACACCGGCACGGTGTCGGTGGTGACCGGCTGGCCGTCGCGCTGCACGCGCTTGCCCAGGCTTTCCATCACCAGCTGCTGCAGGTAGGCCGGCAGCAGCGCCAGGCGCTGGTCGTAGGTCATCACCGCGTGGGTGGCATACCCCAGCAGGTTGCGGTTCCAGATATCGGTCAGTGCATGCAGCACCGGCAGGTTGCGCTCCAGCGGCGCGTCCAGCGCATGCGCATCCATCTGCGCGGCACCGTCCAGCAGCTGCTCGAAACGCTCGAAACCAATGGCCAGCGCAATCGGGAAGCCGACCGCCGACCACAGCGAGTAACGCCCGCCCACCCAGTCCCACATCGGCAGCACGCGCTCGGCGGCGATGGCGAAGGCCTTGGCGGCACGCTCGGGGTTGGCGCTGACCGCGTACAGGCGATCGCTGCCGCCCAGCCAGTCATGCAGGATCTGCCCGTTGAGCAGCGTTTCCTGGGTACCGAAGGTCTTGGAAATCAGGATGCCGGCGGTGGTGGCCGGGTCCAGCGTGGCCAGCGTGCGCTGCATGGCGGCGCCGTCCACGTTCGACACGAAATGCACGCGCAGGCGCGCGCCAGTGACCGGACGCAGCGCGTCGGCCACCAGGCGCGGGCCCAGATCGGAACCGCCGATGCCGACGCTGACCACATCGGTCACGCCGCTGTCTTCCAGCGCGCGCACCAGCACGCCCATGCGCTGGCGGATGTCGCGCGCGGTGGCATAGGCCTCGGCCGCCACCGGCGCATCCACGCCATCACCGCGCAGCGCGGTATGCAGCGCCGCACGGCCTTCGGTCAGGTTCACCTGTTCGCCGCGGAACAGGCGGGCGATGGCCGCGCCGACATCGCGCTCGGCGGCCAGCGCCAGCAGCGCCTGCAACGCAGCGGCATCGTACTTCTGCCGCGCGAAATTGACATACAACGGACCGACCCGCAGCGCCAGATCCTGCACGCGGCCAGGTTCGGCGGCCAGCAGGCTGGGAATGCTTGCGCCCTTCAGGCGCTGGGCGTGGGAATGCAGCGAGTCGAATCCGTTGTTCGTTGTCATGCGGCCTGGGTCGGGATCGTGTCGTTGGTGTGGGAAATCTGGTTGTTGCCGTCCACGTACACCAGCTTCGGCTTGAAGCTGTCCGCTTCCTGCTCGGTCATGCTGGCGAAGGCAGCGATGATGATGATGTCGCCGACCTGCACGTGGCGCGCGGCGCCGCCATTGAGCGAGACCACGCCGCTGCCGGCTTCGGCACGGATGGCATAGGTCGAGAAGCGCGCACCGTTGGTCACGTCCCAGATGTGCACCTGCTCGAACTCGCGGATGCCGGTGGCAGCCAGCAGGTTGTCATCGATGGCGATGGAACCTTCGTAGTTCAGCTCGGAATGGGTGACGGTGGCGCGGTGGATCTTGGTCTTCAGCAGGGACAGGTGCATGGCACGGCACAACGCAAAGGAAAGTGCGGATTCTAGCACCCGCGTGGCGCCGGGCATCACGGCTGGCAACTTGTTCAGGTAGCAGGCTGTAAGTGGGGTCAGAGCCCTTTCCCAACGGGAAAGGGATCCGACCCCGCAGACATCAGAATTCCAGGTTGTCGATCAACCGGGTGCTGCCCAGGCGGGCGGCAATCAGCGCCACCCGGCCGCCGCCGTCGAAGGTCGGTTCGGCCAGCTCCGGGGTGCGCAGCACCGCGTAGTCGACCTGGAAACCGGCAGCCTGCAGTGCGGCGGTGGCATCGGCTTCGATCTGCGCCCGCGTGTGCCCGGCCACGTAGCCTTCGCGCATGCCCAGCAGGGTGCGGTGGATCGTGGTGGCCAGCGGTCGCTGCTGCGCATCCAGGTACTGGTTGCGCGAGCTCTTGGCCAGGCCATCGTCGTCACGCACGATCTCGGCACCGACGATCTGGATCGGGAAGGACAGCTCGGCCACCATCTGCTTGATCACCGCCAGCTGCTGGTAGTCCTTGCGACCGAACACGGCCACGTCCGGCTGCACCTGCAGGAACAGGCGCGCCACCACCGTGCAGACGCCATCGAAGTGGCCCGGGCGGCTGGCGCCCTCCAGCACTTCGCTCACGCCGGGGGCGTGCATCTGCGTGGTCTTGTCCACGCCCAGCGGGTACATCGCCTCGACGCTGGGCAGCCACACGGCATCGCAACCGACCTGCTCCAGCCCGGCCACGTCGGCCTCGGGCGTGCGCGGGTAGCGGCTGAAATCTTCGTTCGGCCCGAACTGGGTCGGGTTGACGAAGATGCTGGCCACCACTTTGTCGGCGTACTGCCGGGCCAGGGCCACCAGCGAATGGTGTCCGCCGTGCAGGTTGCCCATGGTCGGCACCAGCGCCACGCGCAGGCCCTGCTGCTTCCACTGGGCGATCTGTTCGCGCAGTGCGCCAAGTTCGTTGAAGGTCTGGATCATTGGGCGTAGGCGTGCTGTTCGTCGGGGAAGCTGCCGTCGCGCACGGCGTCAGCGTAGGCGCGGGTGGCACCGGCCACCGAACCGCCTTCGGCCAGGAAGTCCTTGACGAACTTCGGACGGCGGTGGCCACTGTCCAGGCCGATGAAATCGTGCAGCACCAGCACCTGGCCATCACAGTGCGGGCCGGCACCGATGCCGATGGTCGGCACGTCCACTGCAGCGGTCACTTCAGCCGCCACCGGGGTCGGCATGCATTCGAGCACGATCAGGGTGGCACCGGCGGCGGCCACGGCCTTGGCGTCTTCCACCAGCTGGCGCGCGGCATCGCCACGGCCCTGGATCTTGAAGCCGCCCAGGCGCAGCACCGACTGCGGGGTCAGGCCCAGGTGCGAACACACCGGAATCTCGCGCTCCACCAGGTAGCGCACGATGTCGACCTTGAAGCCGGCACCTTCGATCTTGACCATCTCGGCACCGGCCTGCAGCAGCTGCAGCGAGGCGTCCAGCGCACGTTCCGGGGTGGCATCGGCGCCGAACGGCAGGTCGGCCACCAGCAGCGCCCGCTGCAGCACGCGCGACACCGCACGGGTGTGGTAGACCATGTCCGCCACCGTCACCGGCAGGGTGGAATCGTGGCCCTGCACGACCATGCCCAGCGAATCGCCGATCAGGATCAGGTCCACGCCATTGGCGTCGAAAGTGCGGGCAAAGCCTGCGTCGTAGGCGGTCAACATGACCAGCTTCTGGCCATTGCGCTTGGCTTCGGCCAGCGCGGGTACGGTCCAGGGCTTGCTGTCTGCGTGGGTGCTCATGTGCTGATAACCGGGGGAGATAACCCGGGCATTATCACCCTATCGGCGCGATCCCGCAGGCGTCGACCCGCATCACTGCGTCCTGCACGCTGCCATGGCCGGGAATGGTCAGTTCCGGCGCGATTTCGGCCAGCGGCACCAGTACGAAGGCGCGCTGGTGCAGGTACGGATGCGGCACCTGCAGCGCAGGCGCGTCCACGGTCTGCTGACCGTAAAGGAGCAGGTCCAGATCCAGCGCGCGCGGGCCCCAGTGCACGGCCGGGTCGCGCACCCGGCCGAAACGCTGCTCCAGCGCCAACAGGGCCTGCAGCAGGTCCATCGGCGCCAACGCGGTATCCACGGCCGCCACCGCATTGACGAACGGCGGCTGGTCTTCGTTGCCCCAGGCCGGGGTGGCATACAGCCGCGATGCCCGCTGCAGGCGCGTGCCGGCCAGCGTGTCCAGCGCGGCAATCGCCGCGCGGACCGTGCCCGCCGCATCGCCCAGGTTGGCACCCAGGCCTATCCACGCAACGGTCATGACTTACTCGGCGGCGCCGCCCGGGCTACCGCTGCGACGGCGGCGACGGCGGCGCTTGCGCGGCGCCCCGCCCTCTTCGTCGCCCCCCTCGGCGTGCATGGCGTCGAGCGAGTGTTCCAGCTCGTTGCCCGACTGCGCCTGCGCCTCGCGCCAGAACTGCACATCGGCTTCGTGCTCGGCCGAGGCCACCTGGCGCAGCGACAGGAAATCGAAGGCGGCACGGAAGCGCGGATGGGTCAACGTGCGGAACACGCGCTTGCGCTGGCGCGAACTGAAGCGCGACTGCAGCAGCCAGATTTCCTGCATCGGCAGCGAGAACCGGCGCGGCAGGGCGATGGTGCTCAGCTGCTGCACCGTCACCCGGTCGGCGGCGCGCCGCTGTGCTTCTTCCGGGGCCACGCCCTGCTTGAGCAGGGTGGCCTGGGCACGGCAGTAGGCCGGCCACAGCAGCAGCGCGAACAGGAACGCCGGCGAGACCGGTTCGTCGTTGGCCACGCGGGCATCGGTGTTGGCCAGGCCTTCCACCAGCATGCGGCGCAATGCGCCGGTACGGTTCGACTTCAGCGCCTTGGCGCTTTCCGGGAACAGCACGTCCAGCAGGCCGTAGCGCTCCAGCCCTTCGAAACTGGCCACGCCGTGCCCGGACAGGAACAGCTTCAGCACCTCTTCGAACAGACGTGCCGGGGCCGCCTCATTGAGCAGGCCGGCCAGCTGCGGGATCGGCGCGGCGGTGCCCTGCTCGATCTGGAACCCGAGCTTGGCGGCCAGGCGCACCGCGCGCAGCATGCGCACGGGGTCTTCGCGGTAACGCTGTTCGGGATCGCCGATCAGCTTCATCAGGCGTGCCTGCACGTCCTCGAAGCCGCCGACGTAATCGCGCACCGAGAAATCCTCGATGGCGTAGTACAGGGCGTTGCAGGTGAAGTCGCGGCGCACGGCGTCGTCTTCGATGGTGCCGTAGACGTTGTCGCGCACCAGCATGCCGTTTTCCATTTCGCGGTCGCCGCTGCCGTCATCGCTGTTGGCACGGAAGGTGGCCACTTCGATGATCTCGCGGCCGAAGACCACGTGGGCAAGGCGGAAACGGCGGCCGATCAGGCGGCAGTTGCGGAACAACTGCTTGACCTGTTCGGGCGTGGCGTCGGTGGCCACGTCGAAATCCTTGGGTTGGCCATTGACCAGCAGGTCGCGCACTGCGCCGCCCACGAGGTAGGCGCCGAAACCGGCATCGCGCAGGCGATAAAGCACGCGCAGGGCGTTCGGGCTGATCTCCTTGCGGGAGATCGTGTGCTGGTCGCGCGGAATGACGCGCAGGCTGAACGGAGATGGAGCAGGGGAAATGATGTTGGCGCTTCCGGTTGAAGTTTCGGGATTGCCCATTGGCATCGAGGTACCTATACTACCGCTCCTGCCTCGGCAGCGACATACATGCTCCCTTCGTCTAGTGGTTAGGACGTGGCCCTCTCAAGGCTAAAACAGGGGTTCGAGTCCCCTAGGGAGCACCAGTCGCCGCAGCAGGAACCGAAAAAGCCCGCCAATGTGCGGGCTTTTCTGTTTTCCGGAGTTCACTACTCCGGACGCTTGGTCGCTGTAGCGCCTACCTGTTCCTGCGTTCGAGGGGGCGGGCCACCCTGGCCTGGACACGCCAAAGCCCATCCATGGTGCTCGGTGGCGCCATCCCTGGCGCCAACGGTCCAGGCCAGGGTGGCCCGCCCCCTCCTGACAGTTTCCCGCGACGGCGGCGGGAACAGCCCCGCTCCTCCGCCGCCAATTCGACCCCGACGCGCAGACCTGCGTCCGCCACCCGCAATGTGTCGAGAGGGGGCAGGCCGCCCCCTCCCCCACGTAGCCGGGAGGCGCGAACGCAGCGCCTCCGAAGCCAAAGCGCGTCAGCCTTCCATCTGCTCCAGTTCCTTGCCCTTGGTTTCGCGGACGTAGCGGACCACGAAGAAGATGGAGAGGAAGGCGGCCACGGTGTAGATGCCGTATGCGCCAGCCAGGCCGATGCCGGCCAGCAGCATCGGGAAGGTGACGGTGATGGCGAAGTTCGATGTCCACTGCGCCGCACCGGCCACGGCCAGCGCCGAGCCGCGGATCTGGTTCGGGAACATTTCGCCCAGCATCACCCACATCACCGGGCCCCAGGACATGTTGAAGAACACCACGTAGACGTTGGCCGCCACCAGCGCGAGCCGGCCCATGCCGTCGGACAACTGCAGGCGCCCGTCCACCAGGCTGCCACTGGCAAACGCCACCACCATCAGCGCCAGCGACACCGCCATGCCCACCGAACCGATCCACAGCAGCGGCTTGCGGCCGATCCGGTCGATCAGCAGCACCGTTACCAGGCAGGCGCCGATACTGAGCGCGCCGGACAGCACGTTGATCAACAGCGCGTCGTTTTCCGAGAAGCCCACCGCCTGCCACAGCACGGCCCCGTAGTAGAACACCACGTTGATGCCCACCAGCTGCTGCAGCACCGCCAGGCCGATGCCCACCCAGACGATGCCACGCAGCTTGCCGCTGGCCTTGTCCTTCAGGTCGGCAAACGTCGGCCGGTGCTGGTCCTGGGCCAGGCTGCCCTCGATCTCGCCGCGCTTCACCCGTGCCTCGGCCGGCCCGTACAGGCGGGCCAGCACCGCTTCGGCCTGCGCGTGCCGGCCCTTGGCGACCAGGAAGCGCGGGCTCTCGGGAATGGTCAGCAGCAGCACCAGGAACAGCAGCGAGGGAATGGCCTGCATCCAGAACATCCAGCGCCAGGCCTCCTGCCCCAGCCACAGCGGCTCGGTGGACGCGCCGGCCGCGCGCGCCAGCAGGTAGTTGCTCAGGAAGGCGGCGAACAGCCCGCTGATGATCGCCATCTGCTGCACCGTGGCCAGCTTGCCGCGATAGCGCGCCGAGGCCACTTCGGCAATGTAGGCCGGCGACATCACGCTGGCTGCGCCCACCGCGAAACCGCCGACCATGCGCGCGGCCACGAACAGCCACGATGCATGTGCTGCGCCCGCACCCAGCGCCGACAGCAGGAACAGCACCGCCGAAATGATCAGCACGCTGCGGCGGCCCAGCAGGTCACCCAGGCGCCCGGCCACGAAGGCACCGATGGCGCAGCCCAGCAGCATCGAGGCCACCTCGAAGCCCAGCGCGGCCTCGCTGGAATTGAATGCCTGGCGCAGGCCATCGACCGTACCGTTGATCACCCCGCTGTCGAAGCCGAACAGGAAACCACCGAGGGTGGCCACGCAGCTGATCAGGACGATGAAAGCGGTGTTTTCGCCGCGGCTGCCGGCGCTTGCAGGAATCGCTGTGGACATGGGTTCATCCGCGAAGGGAAAGGGCCTGCCGCTCAGCGCAGCAGGTACTGGTTCAGCAGGTTCTCATAGGCCTCCTGCCGTCCGCTACGCTGGCGCAGCTCGCCGCTCTGTTCGGCCAGCGCGCACAGCGCATCGAGGCCCAGCTGGCCGGCCGCGAACGCCTGGCCCGGGCCCTGGTCGAAGCTGGCGTAGCGCTCGCGCCGCCACTGTTCCAGCGGCGACTGCTGCAGCAGCGCATGGGCCACTTCCAGGCCGCGGGCGAAGGCATCCATGCCGCCGATATGGGCCAGGAACAGATCCTGCGGATCGGTCGATTCGCGCCGCACCTTGGCATCGAAGTTCAGCCCGCCGTGGCCCAGACCGCCCTGCCGCAGCACCACCAGCATCGCCCCGACCGTGTCGTACAGGTCGGTCGGGAACTGGTCGGTATCCCAGCCATTCTGCGGATTGCCCCGGTTCGCATCGATGCTGCCCAGCAGCCCGGCATCGGCCGCCACCTGCAGGTCGTGGGCGAAGGTGTGGCCGGACAGCGTGGCGTGGTTGGCTTCGATGTTCAATTTGAAGTCCGCATCCAGGCCGTGCTGGCGCAGGAAGCCGACCACGGTGGCGCTGTCGAAATCGTACTGGTGGTGCATCGGTTCCATCGGCTTGGGCTCGATCAGGAACGTGCCTTCGAAGCCGATGCTGCGGCCGTGGTCGCGTGCCGCTGCCAGGAACCGCGCCAGGTGGGCCTGCTCACGCTTCATGTCGGTGTTCAGCAGGCAGGCATAGCCTTCGCGGCCGCCCCAGAACACGTAGTTGCTGCCGCCCAGGGCCACCGTGGCTTCAAGCGCGGCCTTGACCTGCACGGCGGCGCGCGCCACCACGGCGAAGTCCGGATTGGTCGCCGCACCGTTCATGTAGCGCGGGTGCGAGAACAGGTTGGCCGTGCCCCACAGCAGCTTCATGCCGGTCTGCTGCTGGCGCTGGCCGGCCAGATCCACCATGTGCGCCAGGTTGGCGCGGTACTCGCCGATGTCATCCGCGTCGGGGGCCAGGTCCACGTCGTGGAAGCACCAGTACGGCACGCCCAGCTTGGTGAAGAATTCGAAGGCGGCATCGCAGCGCGCTTCGGCACGGGCCAGCGGCGTATCGCCCCGGTCCCAGGGGTAGGCGCGGGTGCCCGGCCCGAACGGGTCCTGCCCGGCGCCACAGAAACTGTGCCAGTAGGCCACCGCGAAGCGCAGGTGCTCGGCCATGCTGCGCCCGCCGATCTGCCGCTGCGCGTCATAGACCTTGAAGGCCAGGGGGTTGTCGGAGTCGCGGCCCTCGAAGGGGATGCGACCGATGCCGGGGAAGTACTCACGCTGACCAACATGGAACGGGGTTGCCATGGACGATGCTTCCTTCTTCGGGATCAGGGCAGGCGCTGCTGGAACAACGGCGTCAGCGCCTGCAGGTGGTGGACGAAACGCTGGTAACCGGCCTGGTACAGGGCGCCGCGCTCGGGATCGGGCTGCGCGGCCTGGCCGGCATCGAACTTCAGGTGCTCATCGACCAGATCGGCCAGTGCCCCGCCCTGCCCCTCGCACAGCCACAGCGCCTGCAGTGCAGCGCCGAACGCGGCGCCTTCGGCCTGCACGGGCACGACCACGGGCAACTGGAACAGATCGGCGATCATCTGCCGCCAGCCGGGGCTGTTGGCGCCGCCGCCGGTCAGCACCAGGCGCTGGCCCTGCAGCCCGCCCTCGACCAGGGCGTCGTAGCCCAGGCGCAGGCTGTAGCTGGCCCCTTCCATCGCGGCGCGATAGAGGTTGGCCGGGCCCAGGTTGTGCAGGTCCAGCCCATGCAGGGCGCCGCGCGCCAGCGGCAGGTCCGGGCTGCGTTCGCCATTGAAGAACGGCAGCATCACCAGCCCGTCGGCGCCGGGCGCGCTCTGCGCCAGCAGGTCTTCGCACTGCGCGGGCGACTGCCCCAGCAGCGCGGCCACCTGGCCGGTAGCAACGGTGCAGTTCATCGTGCAGATCAAGGGCAGCCAGCCACCGTCGGAAGCGCAGAACGCGGCCCAGCGTCCCTGCGGATCGATGCTCGGGGTGGCGCTCCACGCGAACAGCGTGCCCGACGTGCCCAGGCTCATGCTCAGCCGCCCTTCGCGCACCGCGCCGGTGCCGATGGCCGCCATCATGTTGTCGCCACCGCCGACCGCCACGCGGGTGTTCGCAGGCAGGCCCAGCAGCGCCGCCACTGCGGGCAACAGGGTGAATCCCTGGTCGGGCTCGACCAGCGGCGGCAGCAGTCCGGCCAGATCGCGCCACTCATCGGTGGCCGCCAGCATCGGCGCCGACCAGGTGCGCCGGCGCACATCCAGCCAGCCGGTACCGGAGGCATCGCCGGCCTCCATGAAGCGCTGCCCGGTCAGCCACAGATTCAGGTAATCATGGGGCAGCGCGATGCCGTCCAGAGCCGCATCGACGTCCGGCCGGTGCTGGCGGGTCCAGCGCAGTTTGGAGGCGGTGTAGCCCACGCGCAGGTCGTTGCCGGCTTCGGCAATGCAGGCCGCCACCCCGCCCATCGCCGACACGATCTGCGCGCACTGCTCGCTGCTGCTGGTGTCGCACCACAGCTTCACCGGCCCCAGCGCGCGGTTGTCCGCGCCCAGCGGTACGAAGCCATGCTGCTGGCCGGAAACGGCAAGCCCGCGCACCCGCGCGCGCAGCGTGCCCGGCAACGCCTGAATGGCCTGCACCAGCGCCTGCACCCAATCGGCTGCGTTCTGCTCGCGCCCGCCGTCGTCGGTGGCGGTCAGCGACAACGGCCGCGCCTGCTGCGCCAGCACCTGCCGTGCCTGCGCGTCATAGGCCACCACCTTCACACTCTGGGTGCCGGCATCGATGCCCAGATACACGCTCATGCCCTGCCCTTCGCTGCGATCCGCACTGTCACCCGCCAGATGTCCACCGATGGACATCGAGTCTGCCGGGGCGGTCGGCGGCTTGGCAATGTGCACTGCGGCAAAGAGGGCTGGCATGCCTGCGGTCGCGGCAGGCAGCGACCGGGCAATCGCTGCGTTTGAGCGCACCGAAGCGTGCAACGGCAGCGCGCGCGGTCAACCTGTTCTAGAATTGTCCGCTTGAAGACGGATCTGCCTCCCCCCTTATGCCCTTTGTCGTCACCGAAAACTGCATCAAGTGCAAACACACCGATTGCGTGGAAGTGTGCCCCGTGGATTGTTTCCACGAAGGTCCGAACTTCCTGGTGATCGACCCGGACGAGTGCATCGACTGCACCCTCTGCGAGCCGGAGTGCCCGGTCAACGCGATCTTCCCCGAAGACGATGTGCCCGCCGGCCAGGAAGTGTTCGTGGGCCTGAATGCCGAACTGGCGCGCGAGTGGCCGGTGCTGACCGTGCGCAAGGACCCGCCCGCCGACGCCGGCGACTGGGACGGCAAGCCGGACAAGCTGAAGCTGCTGGAGCGCTGAGGCGCCAGCGGTTGCAAGGAAAAAGGGCGCCGACGGCGCCCTTTTTCATGACGGGGTACCACCCTCCGCCCTGGTGGGTGCCAACCTTGGTTGGCACCGGAGCGTCAACCAAGGTTGACGCCTACCATCGCAAGGCATGGCCCGGCGCTTACGGCGCCAGCTTGGCCTTCAGTGCGGCGATCAGCTTCACCGGCGCTTCGGCGGTGGCCGGCAGGCCACGCGGGTCGACGGCCGAAATGTAGGCGCCGGCATCGACGGCCACCACGCGCACCAGGAAGTTGCTGCCTTCATAGGCCACGTCGTACGAGCCCAGCAGCTGCGCACGGGTCGCGATGGTCACCCCTTCCAGGCCTTCCAGCGCCGTGCCGACCTTGGTGAAGGCCTCATCCTTGCTGCCCGGCACGATGAAGCCGGTGTTGTTGGCAGCCGGAGCCGCAGCGGCGGCCGGTGCAGCCGGCGCGGCCGGGGCCATCGGGGCGGCCTGCTGCGGGGCTGCGCCCAGCGCCGGCATCTGGTTGCTGCCCGCACCGGCCGGCAGGTTCAGGTCCGGCGGCACTTCCAGCGGACGCATTTCAGGGGCCAGGGCGTAATCGCCCTTGGCGCCGCGCTTGAAGCAACCGGTAGTACCGGCGGCAACGGCGACGGCAAGCAGGGCGTAGGACAGCACGCGGACAGTGGAAACGGATTGACGCATGTGGATCTCCTGGATCAGGCCACGACGACAGGTCAGTGGCTGGAAAGGGCTTCAAGGGCGGCAATGTCGCCGGCAAGATGGTCGGCGGCCGGCGCATGCTCGGCCGACAGCGGCAGCAGCGGCAGGCGCAGATCGTGGCCGATGCCGATCCGGCGCAGCAGCGCCTTCACCGGAATCGGGTTGGGCTCGACGCCACAGAAATCATGGAACGGCTGCAGCCGGCCATCCCACGATTCGGTCGCTTCATGGTCGTGGGCGGCAGCCAGCGCGCACATGCGGCGGTAGGCACCCGGCAGCGCGTTGGAGCCGACCGAGACCAGGCCATCCATGCCGGCCTGGATCGAGCGGGCGGCGGTGCCGTCATCGCCGCTCAGCACGGCGAAATCCGGGGCCGACAGCGCCAGCAGCGCCTGCACCCGGCCGGTGTCGCCCACCGCTTCCTTGATGCCGACGATGTTCGGATGGCGGGCCAGTTCGGCCACGGTCTCCGGCAGCATGTCGCAGCCGGTACGGCCGGGCACGTTGTACAGCACCACCGGCAGGCCACCGTGGTCGGCCACGGCACGGTAGTGCGCGATCAGGCCGGCCTGGGTCGGGCGCACGTACGGCGGCGTGACCACCAGCGCATGGCTGGCGCCCAGCGCAGCGGCGCGGCGGGTCTGTTCGATGGTCTTGGCGGTGCCAGACAGGCCGGTGCCGGCCAGGACCGGAATGCGCCCACCGATGCGCTCGACCGCGCTGGCCAGCAGCTGGTCGTACTCGGCATCGGACAGGGTGGCGGCTTCGCCGGTGGAGCCAGCGACGACAACGCCCTGGACGCCCGCCTCCAGCTGCAGGTGCAGCAGGCGCTGCCAACCGTCGGGATCGAGGGAGCCGTCGGCCCGGAACGGGGTCGCCAGCGCGGTGATGAGGCCGGAAAGGGACAAGGACGTGCTGCTCTTGGCTGGGAAGGGAAACGCCCGCCATTACTGGGCGGGGGCGACCTGAATGTTACTTGCGGCGCGAAACCACGGGCAAGTATGCTGGACACCGGTGGATTCCCGCCCCCCGGCGGGCATTCAGACTCACCCCAAGCATTACCCGGAATCGCCTTGACCGACACCACCCCGCGCCCCGCGCCGAGCGAAAACCACCTCCTGATCAACGCCTATACGACGCATCCGGAGTCCCCCCTGCTGTCTGTCACCCGCCGCATCGCCGACAGTGGCTGCAATCTGGTCGACGCACGCCTGGCCACCGTTGGCCGCGATGTCTCGGTGACCGCGCTGGCCACCGGCTCCTGGGATTCGGTGGCCAAGCTGGAAGCCATGCTGACCCGGCTGGAGCGCGAGGAAGGCCTGAAGCTGGTCTGGTACCGCACCGCCGCCAAGCAGGCGCAGTCCAACCTGCTGCCCTACATCGTGGAAGTGATCGCCGCCGACAAGCCGGGCATCCTGTTCCAGCTGGCCGATTTCTTCGACCGCCAGGGCATCACCATCGAGAACCTGCAGAGCACCCGCTACCGCGCCATGCAGACCGGCGCTGAAATGTTCAGCGCGCAGGTGACCATCGGCGTGCCGGCCAACATGCACATCGCCGCGCTGCGCGATGACTTCCTTGAATTCTGCGACCACTTGAACCTGGACGCGATCATGGACCCGATGAAATTCTGATTCTTCGCGCGCCTCTCACGGGCGCGTGGCGTTTCATGCAATTGTCGTAGAAACAACCCAGGCTCGACAGAAGGACCTCATGAACAACGGCGATACCCTGGACAGCACCACCCTTTCCCTGCCGCTGGCCCTGTCCGGCGGCCACCACGCCACCCTCGGCGACTACGCCGGCCAGTGGCTGGTGCTGTACTTCTACCCCAAGGACAGCACCCCGGGCTGCACCACCGAAGGCATCGACTTCAACGCGCTGCTGCCGCAGTTCAAGAAGGCCGGCGCGGTCGTGCTCGGCGTCTCGCGCGATTCGGTGAAGTCGCACGACAACTTCTGCGCCAAGCAGGGTTTCAACTTCCCGCTGGTCAGCGATGGCGATGAAGCCCTGTGCAGCGCCTTCGACGTGATCAAGCTGAAGAACATGTACGGCAAGCAGGTACGTGGCATCGAGCGCAGCACCTTCCTGATTTCACCCGACAGTCGTATCGTGCAGGCATGGCGCAAGGTCAAGGTTGCTGGCCACGCCGATGCCGTCCTCGCCGAACTCAAGGCCGCCCAAACCAAGTGAGTCCCATCGCCCACTCTGTCCGCCACCACCCTGCCCTGCAGGCTGTGGTGGTTTTTCCCTGTCCGTAACCAGGAAACGACGATGACCCGAGGCAAGCGCATCTACGTGCTGGATACCAACGTGCTGATGCACGATCCCACCGCGCTGTTCAAGTTCGAGGAACACGACGTCTACCTGCCCATGCAGGTGATCGAAGAGCTGGACAACGGCAAGAAGGGAACCTCCGAAGCAAGCCGCAACGCCCGCCAGGTAAGCCGCTTCCTCAACGAGCTGGTGCAGGAATCGGGGCTGGACAACCTGGCCGACGGCATTCCGCTGCAGCGCCCGAACGGGCTGCAGCTGCGTGGCAAGCAGAGCGCCGGCAAGCTGCGCTTCCAGACCAGCCACTTCGACGCCGGCAAGAGCTTCGGCAAGGTCATTCCGGACAACGCCATCCTCGGCGCGATCCTGGCGCTGAAGGAAGAGACCCCGGACCTGCCGGTGGTGTTCGTTTCCAAGGACATCAACCTGCGCATCAAGGCCGCCATCGCCGGCATCGTGTCCGAGGACTACGAGAACGATCGCGCGCTGGACGATTTCAGCCTGCTGTACACCGGCGCCACCGAGCTGCCCGAAGACTTCTGGAAGCGCCACGGCGAAGACCTGCGCAGCTGGAGCGACAAGGGCCGCACCCATTACGAAATCCAGGCGCAGGACGGCGAGGAGTGGTATCCGAACCAGTACGTCTACCTGCCCGGCGAAGACGAAGTGGAACTGCGCGTCAGCCGCGTGGTGGGCGACGGCAAGGTGGTGCTGTCGCTGGTCGATGACTTCCGCCACGGCAGCCACGCCGTGTGGGGCATCAGCGCGCGCAACCGCGAGCAGAATTTCGCACTGAACGCGCTGATGGACCCGGAGATCGATTTCGTCACCCTGCTGGGCACCGCCGGCACCGGCAAGACCCTGCTGGCGCTGGCCGCTGGCCTGGCCCAGACCATGGACCAGCAGCGTTACCGCGAAATCATCATGACCCGCGCCACGGTGAGCGTGGGCGAGGACATCGGCTTCCTGCCCGGCACCGAAGAAGAAAAGATGACGCCGTGGATGGGCGCGCTGACCGACAACCTGGAAGTGCTCACGCACAACCAGGAAGGCGGCACCTGGGGCCGCCAGGCCACCAACGACCTGCTGGCCAGCCGCATCAAGATCCGCTCGATGAACTTCATGCGCGGCCGCACCTTCCTGTCACGTTATCTGATCCTGGACGAGGCGCAGAACCTCACCCCCAAGCAGATGAAGACCCTGATCACCCGCGCCGGCCCCGGCACCAAGATCGTCTGCCTGGGCAACGTCGAACAGATCGACACCCCGTACCTGACCGAGACCACCTCGGGCCTGACCTACGCGGTGGACCGCTTCAAGAACTGGCCACACAGCGCACACATCACCCTGCGCCGTGGCGAGCGTTCGCGCCTGGCCGATTACGCTTCGGAGGTGTTGTGAACCGTTGCACCCGTCTGTTGCTGCCCACGGTGGCGATCGCCCTCGCCACCGCCCTCGGCGCCTGCACCACCACGCGCGGGCCGGCCAGCGTGCCCACCGCCGAACGCACCGGCCAATCGTGGGTGGTCACCCGCCCGGTCATCGCCGCGCAGGTGCTGGATACCTGCTCGCGGCCCAGCCCCGGCCGCGAGGCCGGTCGGGTCACGGGTTACTGGGCGCCCAGCCGGCAGCAGGTGGACCAGCTGGAGGCGAAGCTGCCCTCGCTGGAAGTACAGGTGCCGCACGTACTGGACTTCGACCGCCAGTACGTGGGCATCGAGAGTGGCGGCAAGCGGCTGATCTACATCAACGCCTTCCCGCCTAGCGACAGCGACGTGAATCCCGCACGCGAAGCAATGAGCGTCTGTGATGGCGGCGCGCAGTTCTGGGGTGCAGTGTTCGACCCGGCCAGCAACACCTTCAGCGACCTGCAGTTCAACGGCGGCTTCGACTGACCCTGAGGGGCCTCGCCGATGGGAATCCGCCTGCCCACCTGGGTCTGGATCGGCGCGGTCGCGCTCTCCTGCGTGGCCGGCATGGTCAACGTGGTTGGCTTCCTGGGCTTCGAGCACCAGGCGGTCAGCCACATGACCGGCAGCACCAGCCAGCTGGGCATGGCATTGGCGCAGGGCGACTGGCGTGCGGTGGGTCACCTATGGGGCCTGCTGATCGCCTTCTCGTTGGGCGCCATGCTCAGCGGGCTGTTGATCCAGGACAGCACCCTGCAGCTGGGCCGCCGCTACGGCGTGGCGCTGGCAATTGAATCGATGTTGCTGCTGGTGGCCATTCCGCTGTTTGAGCAGCAGCAGATCTGGGGCGCACTGGCCGCGGCCATGGCCTGCGGCCTGCAGAACGCCATGGCCACCACCTTCAGTGGCGCGGTGGTGCGCACCACGCATCTGAGCGGCATGTTCACCGACCTGGGCATCGGCCTGGGCCACCTGCTGCGCGGCCTGCCGCTGCAACTGCGGCGGCTGACCCTGAGCGGCCTGATCATCAGCGGCTTCCTGGCCGGCGGGGTGATCGGCGCCTGGCTGTTCATGCGCTGGCAGTACGACGCGTTGCTGGCCCCAGCGCTGCTGACCGGCCTGACCGGCATCGTCTACGTGGTGTACCAGCAATGGGCGCGCTGGCGGCATTGAGGGTGCCCGGGGTCGGATCCCTCTCCGGCGGAGAGGGCTCTGACCCCGGCTTGCGGCAGTCGAGCAAGCTCGACTCTACCCGCACCCGCTGGACCACGGCACAATCGACGGATGAGCCCCTCTACGCCCGTTTCCGCCCTGACCATCGCCGGCTCCGATTCCGGCGGCGGCGCCGGCATCCAGGCCGATCTGAAAGCCTTTGCCGCCCACCGCGTGCACGGCCTGTCGGTGATCGCCGCACTGACCGCGCAGAACACGCGCGGGGTGACCGCAGTGCATGTGCCGCCGGTCGACTTCCTGCGCGCGCAGCTGGACGCCTGCTTCGATGATTTCGACATCCACGCGGTGAAACTCGGCATGCTGGCCAATGCCGAGGTGATCAACGCGGTGGCCGAGGCACTTGAACAGCGCCGCCCCGCCCATGTGGTGCTGGACCCGGTGATGGTCGCCACCAGCGGCGCGCGCCTGCTGGAAGACAGCGCGCTGCAGGCACTGCGCGAACGCCTGATTCCGCTGGCCACGCTGATCACCCCGAACACCCCCGAAGCCGAACTGCTGGTCGGCCACCGCATCGGCAATGCCGCGCAGGCAGAACAGGCGGCGGCGGCACTACTGGACCTGGGCGCCGGTGCAGTGCTGCTCAAGGGCGGCCATCTGCAGGAAGGCAACCGCGTGGTCGATCGCTATTTCGACGGCGTCAGCAGCGAGGAGTTCATCCATGCGCGACTGCCGCTGGACGCGCACGGCACCGGCTGCACGCTGGCCTCGGCCATCGCCGCGCAGCTGTGCAACGGCCTGAGCCTGGGCAACGCCTGCGAAGCGGGCATCGACTACGTGGCGCGCGGGCTGCAGCAGGGCTATGCGCCTGGCCGCAGTGAGGTGCTGGTACTGGACCACTTCGGCGCGGCGCCGCACGCATGAGCGCGACGCCACGCACGTTCGCCGTGCAGAGCGGCGATGGCCACCAGTACGAGATCATCGCCTGCGTGCCGCCGCAGCCGCTGGCCCGCCTGCTGTGGCTGCCGGCACTGGGCGTGGCCGCGCGCCATTACCTGCCGCTGGCGCAGGCGCTGGCCGCACGCGGCATTGCGGTGTACCTGCACGAGTGGCGTGGCAATGGCAGCAGCTCGCTGCGCCCCTCCAGGAAGGTGGACTGGGGCTACCGCGAGATTCTCGAACAGGATCTGCCGGCCAGCCAGGACGTGCTGGAGCGCGAAGACAACGAAGCAACGCTGGTGCCCTGGATCATCGGCGGGCACAGCCTGGGCGGGCAGCTGGCCTGCGTGCATGCGGGCCGCGTGCCGGATCGCTTCCAGCACCTGTGGCTGGCTGCCAGCGGCACACCCTTCTGGCGCGCCTTCCCGCCCCCGCGCGGATGGCTGCTGCCGCTGTTCTACCGTTTCCTGCCCTGGATCGCGCGCCGCCAGGGCGTGCTGCACGGCCGCCGCCTCGGCTTTGGCGGCACCGAAGCACGCGGGCTCATCGCCGACTGGGCGCGGGTGGGCCTGAACAACCGCTACGCCGCCGTTGGCATGGCCGAAGATCTGGAGGCGCAGCTGGCGCGCATCCACGGCACCGCGCAGGCGGTGCTGATGGCCGATGACTGGTTCGCCCCGCTGGGTTCGATGCAGGCGCTGCTGGCCAAGCTGCCGAATGTGGCCTCACGCGTGCGCGTACTGTCCGCGCAGGAACTGGGTACGCGTGCCGATCACTTCGCCTGGATGAAGGCCCCGGACGCTGTGGCGGAAAGCTTTTTCATTCAGTTGAATGAAAATTTTCACAAAAGCGTTGACGTCGGGCGCCGACATCCGCATAATTCCGCTCCTGTCGCAGGGCGCCCGTAGCTCAGTTGGATAGAGTACCTGGCTACGAACCAGGCGGTCGGGAGTTCGAATCTCTCCGGGCGCACCACTCGACAGGCTTCCAGCATCCGCCGCTGGAAGATGCAGTAAAATGATGTAACAAATTGATTGTGTACCGCGCGCCCGTAGCTCAGTTGGATAGAGTACCTGGCTACGAACCAGGCGGTCGGGAGTTCGAATCTCTCCGGGCGCACCACACACGATCAACACAACAAGTTTATGTAATTGGCGCCCGTAGCTCAGTTGGATAGAGTACCTGGCTACGAACCAGGCGGTCGGGAGTTCGAATCTCTCCGGGCGCACCATTACACCGAAACAGCAGGCCTCGGCCTGCTGTTTTTTTATGTGTATTTTCTGCAGGGCTGCGCCCTGCACCTGCAGAAGCTTTACAAGCCAGAGCAAGATCAGAAGTGGCGCTGGCTTTCTGCTGGTTGGGCGGGGCGGTGTGGGCTTGCAGGACACGCCGTAAACCCTTCCATGAAGTGACCCCCTGAAGTTGGACAGGTGGGGGATCAGGCGGCCAGCGCGGCCTGCTCCCGGTACTGTACGGGGCTCAAGCCCTTTAGTTTCAAGCGGATACGATTCTCGTTGTAGTACCGGACCTGCAATTTGAAACAAACCTCATATCTATTCATGCAAACCTCGGGGTCGGATTAGGTGTCCAACTCCCGGGGGTCACTTCACCATGGGGGCTCGTAGGCGCCATCCATGGCGCCTGCGGTCCTGCAAGCCCACACCGCCCCACCCCCGACAATTTCCTGCGGCGGTTGGTAACGGCTGTTGCTACTGCTCTTGGTAGGTGTCGACCTTGGTCGACACGATTTTTCTGTCAGATATCGAATTGAATATTGAATCTGCGGTCAGAGCCCGTTGCGTAGCAACGGGATCCGACCCCGTGCGGCGACCGAGCTTACATGGACGTACTTGCAGCGTCCCCCTCAGCCGGACCCACCCCGCCACCCCACGGATACCCAGCTCTTGACCTGGCTTTTGCAGTTGCCGTTGCCTTGAGCAGGTGCAGGGCGCAGCCCTGCAAACAACACCCCCATCCACGCAGGGCGTGGATCTACCCCATTGCCTGCCACCACTGCGCCAGCAGCTCCGGCCTGCGCAGCCGTTCGCGCCACCAGCGCAGGGCCGCGCCATCCTCGCCGGTGCGCCAGGCCAGCCAGAAGGTCTCTTCCGCCTTGGGCTCTTCCACCTCGCGGATCACCAGCTCGCCACGCGCTACCGCCGCGCGCGCGCACGGCTCGGGAAGGAAACCGAATCCCAACCCCTGGCATTGCAGCTTCAACTTGCTGGCCATGTCCGGCACCGTCAGGATCTCCTGCCCCATCAGCAGGCCCACGGTGCGCGGCAGCAGACGCCGCGCGGAATCGGACACCGCAATGGCGCAATGCTCGGCCAGATGCTCGCGGCCCAGCATACCCGGCACCTGCGCCAGCGGATGATCCGGCGCCACCGCAAACACGAAATCCACGCTGCCCAGCGGCTCCACCACATAGCCCCCGCCGCTGGGCCCCTCGCCCGCCGCCCCCACCAGCAGATCGGCGCGCCGGTCCAGCAGGGCCTCCCACGTGCCGGACAGCGCCTCGCCGAACAGCCGCAGGCGCGTCGGCGCCTCGATACCGCGGAACGCGGCGATATCCGGGCCCAGCAGCCAGGTCGGGAACATCGAATCCACCGCCAAACTCAGCTCCGCCTCCCAGCCCGACGCCACCCGGCGCACCCGCAGCTCCAGCTCGCGGGCCGCACGCAACAGGTGCCGGCCCTCGTCCAGCAAGGCGCGCCCGGCCTCGGTCAGCTCGGCGCGCGGGCCCACCCGGTCGAACAACTGCACGCCCAGGTCTTCCTCCAGCTTGGCCACCGTGTAGGAAATGGTGGACGGCACCTTGTGCAGGGCCTTGCCGGCCCCGGCAAACGAGCCGCGGCGGTCGATGGCATCCAGGATCTGCAGGGCATCGAGGCTGATCTTGAGCATTCGAAATTTTCGATGATGGCTGTCAAAACTATCCGTTTTTCAAACCCGCGGCGCAAGCAGATACTTCTCTCCAACCGGGAAACACAGCGGCCACCGGCCCACCCCGCCCCATCGAAACCATCGAACAAGGAGAATCATCATGCTGCAGATCCGCAAGAGCGCTACCCGTGGCCTGGCCGAGCATGGCTGGCTGTCTTCCCGCCACACTTTCTCCTTCGCCAGCTACTACGACCCGCGCTACGTCAGCTTCGGCCCGCTGCGGGTCATCAACGAAGACAAGGTGATCGGCGGCCAGGGCTTCGGCACCCACAGCCACAGCAACATGGAAATCATTTCCTACGTGCTGGGCGGCGCGCTGGAGCACAAGGACTCGATGGGTACCGGCTCGGTGCTGCGCTACGGCGACGTGCAGGTGATGAGCGCCGGCAGCGGCGTCAGCCACAGTGAGTTCAACCACTCGGCCACCGATCCGGTGCATTTCCTGCAGATCTGGGTGTTCCCGGACCGCGAGAACATCGAGCCGTCCTACCGCGAGACCCACTTCGCGCCGGAGAGCAAGCGCGGCCAGCTGCGCCTGATCGCCTCGCCCGACGGCGCCGACGGTTCGCTGCGCATCCAGCAGGATGCCCGCATCTTCGCCACCATCCTGGACGGCGAGCAGAAGCTGCACCATGCGCTGGCCAGCGGCCGTGGCGCTTACGTGCAGGTGGCCCGTGGCCAGCTGCAGGTGAACGGCATCACTCTGGAAGCCGGCGATGCCCTGCAGGTCAGCGACGAAGCGCAGCTGACCCTGGAGAACGGCAACGACGCTGAAGTGCTGGTATTCGACCTGCCGCTGTAAGGCACAAAGACCTGCGGTGCCGCGTGGCACCGCAGGTTCAGCGGTTCACGCCCGCCAATGCGCCTGTGCCGGCAGGCGCGGCGCCGGACAGGTCGCCGCCGGATGCTGAGCGTCGCGCGCCATCCAGTCGTCCACCACCCCGGCCAGCAGGTCCAGGCGCAGCGGCAGGGTGATGTGGTCCTCGCCGCGCATTTCGATGTAATGCGCACGCGGATTGGCCTGGGCCAGTTCGCGGCCCTGGCTGACCGGAATGTGCTGGTCGCCCTGGCCGTGCAGCAGCAACACACAGGCACGGGTATCGGCCAGGGCGCGGGCCACGTCCACCTGGTCCAGGTCCAGGTCCAGGCGCTGCCCGGCGGCGGCCACCACCTGATCGATATCCTGGCCGCCGTAACGCCAGCGGGCATAGCCGGCGATCATCTGCGCCTTCAGCCCTTCCGGCTGCAGCGCCATCAGGTGCGGAATCATCGTGCGGATGGCCACGCCCGCATTGGCGAATGACTCCATCGCCACCACACCCTCGACCTGGTCACCCAGCTTGTCCGCCGCGAACAGCGCGGTGGCTGCGCCATAGGACACCCCGAACAGGTAGAGCGGTCCGCGTATCTCGCCGCGCGCGCGCAGTTCGGCGATCACATCCACCACATCATCGGACTCGTAGGTGCCGTAGCCGGAAGGCCCCGCCCCAGATTGGCCATGGTTGCGCAGGTCCAGGGTCACCACCCGGTAGCCCTGCCCGGCCAGCTGCAACGACCACGGCAGCATCGAATCACCGTTCATCATCCAGCCGTGCAGCAGCACTACGGTGCCGCGCGGCGCCTGTGCGCGGAATGGATGCGGCAGCGCAAGACTCAGGCCGGTATCCAGCGGCAGGCCATTCTGGTGGTGCTGCGGCAGGTAGTGGTAGCGGGCGCCGTAATCGCCCGGATCGAACACCCGCCAGAAGATCGGTACGCCCTCGCGACCACGGGCGAAACCATGGCGGGTGGGCAATGCGGCGATGGCCGCCTGCAGGCGCGGCTGGTCCAGCAGGGTCGAGACCCCGCCCGGCGCGACCAGACGGTCGCTGAGCGAGGTGGAACCGGCATTGATCGAGGAGGAGCATGCAGCCAGCCACAGGCCGGCGCACGCCAGCAGGAGCAGCAGCAGGCGCTTCATGGGCATCAAGGGAAAGGGACGACAGCGCGACAGGCTAGCTGCGTCACGGCGTGTCATCTATCGCACTGTCATGACGAGTTGATGACAACCCAGCCACGGTTCAGCCCGCGCCCGGCCCTATGGCCGCGCTGTGACCGTCGCCGCAGTGCCATCGAACCTGCGTCTTCACGTCACCCCCATGTCATTGGCGCTGCCGACACTCCCGGGCTTTCCCACCGAAGGTCCACCCTCAATGCCCATGCGTGCGTCGTTCCCCCGCCTGTCCCTGCTGGCCCTGCTGATCGCCCCCGCCCTGGATGCCATGGCCGCAGCGCCTGCGGCCGACGCCGACACCGCCAGCACCGATGCGCGCACTCTGGACCAGGTGCAGGTGATCGGCCAGGCCACCAGCTACGCCAAGACCGCGGTCAGTGCCGAAACCCTGAAGCGACAGATGGCGATGAGCAGCGTGAACGATGCACTGAATGAAGTGCCGGGCGTGGTGGTCAGCGAAGCCGATGCCACCGGCTCGTCGGTGTGGGGCACGCAGATCAGCATGCGCGGCTTTGTCACCAACCGCGATACGCAGCAGATCGGCACCACCATCGACGGCCTGCCCAACGGCGGCTCCGGCTACGGCGGCGGTTCGCTGGCCAACCGCTACATCGACACGCTGGACCTGGAAACGGTGGAAGTCAGCCAGGGCACGGCCGATATTTCCTCGCGCTCCAACGAAGCACTCGGCGGCACGCTCAACTTCCTCACCAGCGACCCGCTGCACGACAGCCGCCTGCGTTTCGTGGTCGGCGCCGGTGACAACGACGCGCGCAAGTACTACGTGCGCTACGACACCGGTCTGCTGGGGGGCCACACCCGCGCCTGGATCAGCGCGTCCTCGGCCGAAGTAAACGACTGGATCGACGGCACCGGCCACGCCAGCAACGACCATATCGCCGGCAAATTCATCACCGAACTGGATCGCTGGACGCTGACCGGCTACCTGTCCTACAACGACGCCGACGAGCCGGAGTACACCAGCGTCACCCCGCAGGGCTTCGCCACCCAGCCCGACCGCGACAACCTGGTCGGCACCCTCACCGGCATTCCCTACCTGGACCAGAACTACCGTTCCGGTTCGCGCGCGCTGCGCGAGAACACCTTTGGCTACCTGCGCGCCGCATTCGACGGCGGCAATGGCTTCAAGGCCACGATGGCGGCCTACGGCCACCGCATGCAGGGCCGCGGTGACTGGCTGCCGCCCTACCTGGCCGATGTCAGCGCCGACGGCGCCGGCCGCCCCGAATCGGAATACCTGGGCGGCCGCACCGTGTACGGCGGCGGCAACCTGGGCCAGATCTACTTCGTGAACCCCGACGGCAGCGCCGCCCAGCCGATTGCCGGCTGCACGCCGCGCGCCGGCTTCAGCGCCGAGTACGATCCCAACTGCTACGCCGGCAACGTGCTGGGTGCGCAGTCCTACCGCCACACCCACTACGACAACGACCGCATGGGCGTGACTGCAGACGTGGAATGGCGGCAGACCTTCGGCAGCGTGGACAACACGATCCGTGGCGGCCTGTGGGTGGAGAAGCTGGACCGCACGGCGCGCCGCGACTGGCACCGCCTGCTCAACGTCGGCCAGAACATCGGCTTCGACCATCAGCCGTACTGGGTGCAGTTCGACGACCGTTACAAGGTCGATGAGCAGATGTACTACATCGAGGATGTGGCGCGCTTCGGCCCGTTCAGCGCCCGCCTGGGCGTGAAGCAGTTCTTCGTCGACCAGTCGCGCCGGCGCACCATCGGTGCCAACGAACAGGTCAGCAGCGACTCGAAATCCGACCCGCTGCTGTCCACCGGCTTCACCTGGGCCCCCGGCCCGGAAGGCATGGAGCTGTTCGCCGGCTTCTCGCAGAACTTCGCGGCCATCCCGTCCGGGGTGCTGGGCGAGACCGACCCGCAGCGCTTCCGCAACGTGGAACCGGAAACCGCCGACAACATCGAACTGGGCCTGCGCATCAGCCGCTGGCCGCTGACCGCGTCGGTCACCCTGTACAACATCCGCTTCGACAACCGCATCGTCTACCTGCCGGCCGGCCTGGTCAGTGGCATCGACTACCTGGACGAGACCGATGGCGTGTACGAGAACTTCGGCGGCGTGGAAAGCAATGGTCTGGAAGCCGCATTCGGCTATGGCTGGGACAACGGCTGGCGGGTCAACGCGGCCTACACCTACAACCGCTCCACCTATCTGGGCAGCGGTGATGCCGCCCGCGATACCGAACTGGGCATCGTGGACGGCGCCAAGGTGATCGGCCAAGCGGAAAACACCCTGGTGCTGTCGGCCGACTGGCAGGGCACGAACTGGAACTTCGGCCTGTCCGGCCGCTACCTGGGCAGTCGCTACCTGGATGCGGCCAACGTCAACAAGCTGCCCTCGGCCACCGTCTTCAACGCCAACATCGGCTTCGACCTGCAGGGCCTGTCGCCGCGCCTGAAGGGCATGGGCGCCAACCTGGTGGTGAGCAACCTGACCGACAAGCGGTATCTTGCAGGGGTGGATGGTCGCGATTCCGCCTTCATCGGCGCGCCGCGTACCGTTGGCATCTCTTTCCGTGTGGATCTGTGAGCAAGCCCGTGACTGATATCGGCCGACGCCGGTTGTTGCAGGCCGGCGTGGCTGCCGGCCTTTCCCCGCTGCTGCCCAGCATTGCCCGCGCCGCGGCGATCGCCCCGGCCGCGCATACGCGCAGCCTGCAGGACCTGCAGCACATCGTGGTGTTCATGCAGGAAAACCGGTCGTTCGACCACTACTTCGGCACCCTGCCGGGCGTGCGCGGTTTCGGTGATCGGTTCGTAGCGCCGGCACCGCCACTGGCCGGGGCCGAGGGGCCGCGCACGCTGTGGCTGCAGCCCGATGCCGACGGCAACCGGGCGATCGCGCCCTTCGCGCTGGATACGGCCCGGCACTTCGGCTACATGCGCGTGGAAGGCACCCCGCATACCTGGCCCGATGCGCAGCGCGCCTGGGACCACGGGCGCATGGCGCACTGGCCCCAGGCCAAGCAGAACCACTCGATGGGCTACTTCCAGCGGGCCGACCTGCCGTTCCAGTTCGCCCTGGCCGAAGCGTTCACCGTCTGCGATGCCTACCACTGCGCCATGCAGGCGGGTACCAACCCGAACCGCGTGTTCCTGTGGACCGGCCACAACGATGCCTTTGCCCGGGCCGGTGGCCCGGTCATCGCCAATTCCCACGACAACTTCCCCGAGTACGGCGGCCACGCGCAGTCGTATCACTGGGCCAGCTACGTGGAACGCCTGCAGCAGGCCGGCGTGTCCTGGCAGATCTACCAGGACATGGACGACAACTTCACCGACAACCCGCTGGCCGGCTTCGAAGCGTTCCGCCAGGCCTACCGCGGCGCCGAAGGACATGACCCGCAGCTGCGCCGCCGTGCGGTCAGCAGCCGCGGGCTGGCGCAGCTGCGCCAGGATGTGATCGACGGGACGTTGCCGCAGGTCAGCTTCATCATTGCCGACGCCGCCGGCAGCGAGCATCCCGGACCGTCCAGCCCCGCCCAGGGCGCGGCCTACACCGCGCGCGTGCTCGATGCGCTGACCGCCGATCCTGAGGTGTGGAGCCGTACCGCGCTGCTGCTGATGTTCGACGAGAACGACGGCTTCTTCGACCACATGCCGCCGCCGGCACCGCCATCCGCGCAGGGCGATGGCTGGGCCGGCGCCTCTGCGGTCAGCACCGAAGGCGAATACCACCTGCACCCGGCACCGGGCGATGAGAAGTACGACGACGCCGACCTGCGCGGCCGCCCCTATGGCATGGGACCGCGCGTGCCCCTGTACGTGATTTCGCCGTGGAGCCGCGGCGGCTGGGTCGACTCGCAGGTGTACGACCACACCTCGGTGCTGCGCCTGATCGAGCGCCGCTTCGGCGTGGCCTGCCCGGACATCTCACCGTGGCGGCGTGCGGTCAGTGGCGATCTGGTCAACGCATTCGACTTCGCCCAGCGCGATACCCGGCCGTTCGTGCATGCCCTGCCCGATGTCAGCGCGGTGGCCGCCCGCGCCGCCACCCTGCCCGGACGTACCGTGCCGGCATTGCCGGACGATCTGCAGCCGGCGCGGCAGGAACGCGGCGTGCGTCCGGCACGCGCGCTGCCCTATCGACCGCAGGTGCAGGTGCAATCGCGCGATGCCGACAGCGTCACGCTGGCACTGTCGTGCGAAGGCGCCGCTGCGGTGCTGCACGTGTACGACCGCCTGCGGCTGGAACAGATTCCGCGGCGCTACACGCTGCTGCCAGGGCGCCCGCTGCAGGACCACTGGCCGCTGGATGCACAGGGGCGCTACGACCTGTGGGTGCTGGGCCCGAACGGTTTCCATCGCCACTTCCAGGGAAATGCGAGTGCGCCTGCGCTGCAGGCGTGGGTGCAGCACAGCGACGCCAAGCTGCGGCTGTCGTTGCGCAATCCGGGTACCACTGCGCAGACGGTCCGAGTGAGCGCCGGTGCCTACGCCGGACACATGCCGGAACAGACGCTGTCGCTGGCCGCCGGTGCCGAACAGGTGCTGGACTGGAATGCCGCACCCACTGCAGGCTGGTATGACCTGCACCTGCAGGCCGGTGAACAGCAGCTGCGCCTGGCCGGTCGCGCCGAAGATGGTCGCCCCGGCAGCAGTGACCCGGCGATGGGCAGCCAGCCGCTGCGCTTCGAGCACGGCTGAATCCTTGCGCGGGCATGCGGCGCCTGCCCTGCGCGAGCGTTCGCTCAGGGCAGGCGCCGGAACAGGTTGGTCTGCAGGATCGGCGTGCCCTCGTGGGTGTAGAACGCCTTGGTCTCGGTCATCGTCGAAGGGTCGGCCGCGATCGTGTAGATGCGCGTGGACGCGGGGGCGCCATGGTCGACCAGCTGCATCACCAAGGTGGAGGGCGATGGCAGCTTGAGGTTGGCCTGGTCGGCGCCGTAGGTGCCCGACAGCGGGCCCGGAGTGCCATCCAGCGACAGCGTGCCATCGGACTTCATGGTCTTGCCATCGTGCAGCACGATGTCCACGTGCGAGCTCCAGCGGCCGCCACCGGCATCCTTGAATTCCAGCACCACCTGCTTCGGACGCTGCGCTTCCGGCAGGGCCGACGTGGAGATGTCCAGCGACCAGCGGCCCAGCAGTGGCGACGGGGAGGCATCGGCAGCGGAAGCAGCACCGGCCTGCAGTGACAGCGCGGACAGCAGCACAGCGGACAACAGCTTCATGCAAGGCTCCGTTCGAGTGAAGAGGGATCTGCGGCAACGCGTGCGCACACTGGAACACAGTTTCACCCAGCCGCCTGTTCACGCTCGCGCTGGGCGGGGCGTCAGCCGTTCCAGCCCAGCCCGCGCGGCTCACTGCTGAACCCCGCCGCGCGCAGGGCGTCCACGGCAAGGCCGCGGTGGACCGGCTCGGCATTGATCCGCTGCAGCGTGAAGGACAGCCGCCGGCCGCGCCGCAGGCCGACGGCCAGCGCCTGTGCCGCCGCCGTCCAGCGCGCTGCAGCGTCGGTGTCGGTGTCATCGATCCAACTGGACAGCTGGCGGCCCCCTTGCGGCAGGTACAGCTGCAGCCGACCTTCACCGATCACCACCATCGCCCCGGCGCGTCGCACCGGCCTCGACCCGGCCAGGGCCTGGGGCCAAGGCAACAGGCTGCCGAACGGGTTGGCCGGATCCAGCGCGGACAGCGCAACCCATCCGCCAGCGCCGCCCGCACGCTCGGCACAGGCACGCAGGTGGTCGATGTCTGCGCGCTGGGCGAACTGGGCACCGCCCATCCCCTGCACGAAGCGCCCGCGCAGCAGCTGCCCTGCGTCCTCCATGCTGCGCAGCACCGGCCGCAGTGCCGGGAAGCCGCCGGCCACGGCCTCGCTCATCGCCGCGCTGCGGGTGAGCACCGTGTAGCGGTCCAGCAGCGCCTCGGTCTGCGCCAGCGCACGCACCGTGTCATTGGCCCGCTCCTGTGGCAGCAGCGACCAGCGCCCGGCCAGCGTCGGCCCCGCGCTGCTGGCCAGCGCCAGTCCTGCGGTGCCCGTCGCCAGGGGCGCGAAGGCAAAGCCATGGCGGCGGCGGGACACGGGCATCGGCCGCGCCCGCGCCGGGCGCACGCCGTCGAGCGCGCGCAGCGGTGCCCACAGGTCACTGCTGATCTGCCCGCGCCATGCCAGCTGCCACAGCGCCGTCTGGAAATCCTCGCCTGCACTGCCTGCATCGGCGGGATGCGGCTGTACCTGCATCGCCAGTTGCCGGGCGAAGAACGCACCGCCTGCGGCCAGCACCTGCAGGATGGCCTGCTGCATCGGCGATGGGATGGCATCGCTGTCCATGAGCGGCAGGGTTTCGGCCGCATGGTCCCGCAGGTGCAGCGACACCCATCCATCATCATCGCCCAGCCGGCCGTGGCCGGCCCAGAGCACCGTACCGGTGGCCAGCAGTTCATCCAGCAGCGCAGGCGTGTAACCGGGCACCCGCGCAGGCAGCACCTGCTGCTCCCACAGCGATGCCGGCAGTGGCAGGCCCGCCAGTTGTCCAATCACCTGCAGCACGGCCTCGCTGTCGCTGCCCGGTGTGGCCTTCGGCAGCACGCCCTGCCCTTCCAGCAATACGCCCACGTAGGCTTCCACCGGTACCGGCCGCGTTGCCTCGCGGGCGGCCTGCAGCGAGCGCAGCCGCAACCGCTGCAGCACATCGGCGGCCACCCATTGATGGGCCGCGCGCGGCGAAGGCGGTGCGGCATTGTCGGCCGGCTGGCGAAGATCAAGGCCGAAGCGACCACGGATGATCCGGCCCTGCTCCTGCAACACCTGCAGCGCGTCATCCACCACCGCCACGCCCAATCCGAAACGGGCCGCCACGCTGCCGCTGCTGAAGGGCCCAGCGTGGCGCGCGTGTCGGCCGAGCAGGTCACCCAGTGGATCCACCACCGATGCCAGAAATACCCCGGCAATGTCCGCCGGCGGGTCGATCCCGAGGGCATCGCGCAACCGCGCAGCGTCCTCCACCGCTGCCCACTGTTCAACACCGGCAATGGTCACGCGGATGGCACGCCCAGCAGCCTGCAACGCCTGCAGCCAGGCCGCCACCTGCGTGGGTTCGGTGATGCGCTGGGCGATGTCGCTGGCCGGCAATGGGCCAAGCTCGCGCAGCAGGTCGGCCACGCCTTCGCTGCCACGCGCATGGCGGGGCGGGTCCAAGCGCTGCAGTTCACGGGCGACGGTGGCCACCACCTCATCGTCCAGCAGCTCACCGAGGTCGACCTGGCCCAGCAGCTCGGCGAGCAGGCCACTGTCCAGCGACAGCACCGATGCGCGTCGTTCAGCCAGGGGCACGTCGGCTTCGTACATGAACTCGGCGACATAGCCGAACAACAGGTCCGCCGCGAAGGGCGACGGCACGGCGGTCTCCACCTCGACCACCTGCACCTGGCCGGCCTGCACGCGCAGCATCAGCGCATCCAGCGCGTCCAGGTCGTAGACATCCTGCAGGCATTCGCGCGCGGTCTCGACCAGGATGGGGAAGCCCTCGTGGCCACGCGCGATCTCCAGCAACTGCCCCGCACGCAGGCGCTGCTGCCACAACGGCGAGCGCTTGCCCGGCGTGCGGCGCGGCAGCAGCAGGGCGCGCGAGGCGCACTCACGGAAACGGGCGGCGAACAACGCCGAGCCGGTGACCGACAGCGTGATGGTGTGGCGCAGGCTGGCCGCGTCGAACAGAAAGACGTCCGCGCCCGGCGCCGCCCCGCTGCGGTCAGGCAGGCGCACGATGATGCCATCGTCACTGGCCACCACGGCCGGGTCGATGCCCGCCTGCTCGCGCAGCCGCGCGGCCACTGCCAGCGCCCAGGGGTCGTGCACGCGACGCCCGTAGGGCGAATGCAGCATGACGCGCCAATCGCCCAGTTCATCGCGGCAGCGCTCGACCACCAGGCGCAGGTCGGTCGGCAGCACGCCGGTCGCCTGCTGCTGCTCGGCCACAAGCGCCAGCATGTTGCCGATCGCACTGTCATCCAGGCCACGCCCGCGCAGCCGGGCCCGCAGCGCCGGTGACGGCTCGCCAGCGGCACGCGGATCAGCTTCCAGTTCGGCCAGGAACGCGCCGGTGGCCTGCCCCAGCTCGGCCGGGCGCCCCATGCCCTCGCCCCGCCAGAATGGCAGCCGCGCCGAGCGCCCGGGCGCGGGCGTCACCACGACCTGGTCGAGGGTGATCTGGTCGATGCGCCAGGACGTGGCGCCAAGGGTGATGACATCGTTCACCCGCGACTCGTGCACCATCTCCTCGTCCAGCTCACCCACCCGACGCGAGCCGGCCTGCTCCTCGCCCTCGGGCAGCACCACCGCGTACATGCCGCGGTCCGGGATGGTGCCGCCACTGGTGACCGCCAACTGCCGGGCACCGGGGCGCGCGGTCAACGTGCCTGTCTTCCGGTCCCACACCAGGCGGGGGCGGAAGCCCGCGAATTCGTCGGAAGGATAGCGCCCGGCCAACATGTCCAGCACCGCGTCGAAGGCACTGCGGGGCAGCGTGCGGTAAGGCGCGGCGCGGCAGACCCGTGCAAACCAGGCCTCTGCATCGAGTGGCTCCATCGCCACCGCGGCAACGGTCTGCTGGGCCAGCACATCAAGCGGGTTGCGCGGTGGATCGATGGCTTCGATGCGGCCCTCCAGCATGCTGTCCACCACCACGGCGGCATCGACCAGGTCACGTCGCGTGCGCGGGTAGAGCAGGCCGCGCGACATACCGCCCACCTGGTGCCCCGCACGCCCCACCCGCTGCAGTGCACTGGACACCGACGGCGGCGCCGCAACCTGGATGACCAGATCCACCAGGCCCATGTCGATGCCCAGCTCGAGGCTGGACGTCGCTACGACGCAGCGCAGTTCACCCGTCTTCAACGCCTGCTCGATGGCGGCGCGCTGCTCCTTGGACACCGAGCCATGGTGCGAGCGCGCGATCACCGCGTCGGGTGCCGTGACGCGGTTCACCGTGCTGCCGGTAAATGATCCGTAGGCGGTTGCGGCCGCCACTTCGGTGTCGCCCGCGATTCCCACACTCGTGCGCTCGGCATGCAGCTCGTTGAGCCGCGCGGTGAGCCGTTCGGCCACGCCGCGCGAATTGGCAAAGACGATCGTTGAGCGATGCTGCATCACGTTGTCGAGGATGCTGGCCTCCACGTGCGGCCAGATCGACCCCACGCGTGTGCCGGCCCCGCGCCCTTGCGCCGGGCCGTGCATGGCCAGGTCGGTCATGTCCTCCACCGGCACCACGATCTTCAGCTGCAACTGCCGCTGCGAAGGCGGTTGCACCACCTGCACCGGGCGATCGCCGCCAAGGAAGGCGGCCACGCCCTGCACCGGGCGCACCGTAGCAGACAGGCCGATGCGCTGTGCGGGCACCTGCAGCAAGGCATCCAGCCGTTCCAGGCTGAGGGCAAGGTGCGAGCCTCGCTTGCCGCCGGCCACGGCATGGATCTCATCGAGGATGACCGTATGCACATCGCGCAGAATCTCCCGCGCCTGTGAGGTCAGCATCAGGTACAGCGACTCGGGCGTGGTGATCAGGATGTCCGGCGGACGCCGCAGCAGCCGCGCGCGGTCGCTGCTGCTGGTATCGCCGGTGCGCATGGCCACGGTAAGCGCAACGGCCGGGTCGCCGCGTTCACTGCGGCGCGCACTGATGCCCTGCAGCGGCACCTGCAGGTTGCGCTGCACATCGCTGCCCAGCGCCTTGATCGGCGACAGGTACAGCACGCGCGTGCGCGCCACGGGCATGGCCGCAGGATCGCGGCGAGCATCGCCATCGCGTTCGGCGAACACCTGGTCGATCGCATACAGGAAAGCCGCCAGCGTCTTTCCCGACCCGGTGGGCGCGACCACCAGCGTGTGCTGGCCTGCGGCGATCGATGCCCATGCCTGGTCCTGCACCGGCGTCGATGCCGCGAAGGTGGAACGGAACCAGTCACGCGTGGCGGGATGGAAGTTCTGCAGGGAATCCAAGGCAGGGACGGTCGCCGTGTTCGACGGTTCGATGATACGGCGAAGCTGCACAACGCCGTGAAGATCGGTGTGGCCCCTGGCGGGCCGCAAAGGTCGAGACATGCATGCGACAGACAGCTGCACGCAGAGAAACGCGCACAACGAAAAACGCCCGCAGATCGGAAATCTGCGGGCGCTTTCTTGTATCTGGCGGAGCGAGAGGGATTCGAACCCTCGATAGAGCTTTTGACCCTATACTCCCTTAGCAGGGGAGCCCCTTCAGCCACTCGGGCATCGCTCCGGGGTTTTTACCGCGTCTGGTGCGTTGCACCTCAGCGGGGCGTGAATCATAACGTTAATCACGCGCGAAGGTAAAGCTTTATTCCGCAGAATTTTCGTTGCCGGTGCTGCCGGCTTCGTCACCGCGCTGGATGCGCTGGTAGATCTCTTCGCGATGCACGGCAACGTCCTTCGGCGCGGTGATGCCGATGCGCACCTGGTTGCCCTTGACGCCCAGCACAGTGACGCTGACCGAGTCACCGATCATCAGGGTTTCGCCAACGCGGCGAGTGAGGATCAACATTTTTGAAAGTCTCCATGGAACCGTGTGGAAGGGTATCCCCCACCGGCTTGACGCTCCGTCAAGAAGCGTCCCCACGACAAAGGGAAAAGATTCCGCAATGGTACCGTCAGCCGTCCCGCTCCTACAAGGAGGGGGACGGCCGGGCATTCATCACAGGCGGGGGCTGACCCATTCGACGACCGCAGACAGCGCGGTAGCAAGGGCGGGCCCGTCCTCGCCACCACCCTGGGCGAGGTCCGGGCGTCCGCCGCCCTTGCCCCCGATCTGACCGGCGATATGGGACAACAGTTCCCCGGCCTTGACCTTGCCCATTGCACTGCCGTTCACACCGGCAACCAGGGCGGCCTTGCCGTCCTGGGCGCCGGCCAGCACGATCACCGCGTCGCCCAGCTGCTGCTTCAGGCGGTCGATGGCATCACGCAGGGCCTTGGCATCGAAGCCTTCCAGGCGGGCGGCCAGGACCTTCACCCCGGCCACTTCCACGGCCTGGCTGGACAGGTCGGCGGTGGCGCCGGCGGCAACCTTGGCCTTCACTGCCTCCAGTTCGCGTTCCAGCTGCTTCTGGCGCTGGCCCAGCGCGCGGATCTTCTCGACCACGTCGGCAGCGCTGCCGCCCAGCAGTTCGGCCGCCTCGGCCAGGCGGGCCTCTTCGGCATCCACGTAGTCCAGCGCGCCCTGCCCGGTCACGGCCTCGATGCGGCGCACGCCGGCCGAGACACCGCCTTCCGAGGTGATCTTGAACAGACCGATATCGCCGGTGCGGCCGACGTGGGTACCGCCACACAGTTCGGTGGAGTAGTCACCCATCTTCAGCACGCGCACGTTCTCGCCGTACTTCTCGCCGAACAGGGCCATGGCGCCGAAATCCAGCGCTTCCTGCATGCCCATGTTGTGCACTTCGGCGGCGTTGTTGGCGCGCACCTGCTGGTTGACCTTGCGCTCGATGATCGCCAGTTCCTCGGCCGAAATCGGCTGGAAATGCGAGAAATCGAAGCGCAGGCGGTCCGGTGCCACCAGCGAGCCCTTCTGCTGCACGTGGGTGCCCAGCACTTCGCGCAGGGCGGCATGCAGCAGGTGGGTGGCCGAGTGGTTGAGGATGGTGGCGCCACGGCGCTCGCCATCGACCTGGCCAGCCAGCACGTCGCCCACCTTCAGGCCGCCCTCGGCCAGGGTGCCGACGTGGCCATGGAACTGGCCGGCGAACTTCTGCGTGTCGGTCACGTCCAGGCGCACGCCGGCGCCGCTCAGCACGCCGGTGTCGCCTACCTGGCCGCCGGATTCAGCATAGAACGGGGTCTTGTCGGTGATCACGATGACCGCATCGCCGGCTTCGGCCGCAGCCACCGGGCGGCCGTCCTTGAGCACGGCCAGCACGGTCAGGCCGTCGGCCTGCAGGCGGTCGTAGCCCAGGAACACGGTCGGGGTGAGCGTGGCCACCAGCTCGGCCGGCAGGGTCACGCCGACGCCGAACTTGCCGGCCGCGCGCGCCGTCTCGCGCTGCTGTTCCATGGCCGCATCGAAACCGGCGATGTCCACGGTCAGTTCGCGCTCGCGGGCGATGTCCTGGGTCAGGTCCAGCGGGAAGCCATAGGTGTCGTACAGGCGGAACGCGTCCACGCCGGGAATGACGCCGTTGCCGGCCTTGGCGGCCACGTCCTCGAAGATCTTCATGCCGGCGTCGAGGGTTTCGGCGAAACGCTCCTCTTCGGCCTGCAGGGCGCGAGTGACAGTGTCCAGCGCCGCCGGCAGTTCCGGGTAGGCCTCGCCCATCTGCTCGACCAGGGTCGGCACCAGCTTGCTGAAGAACGGCTGGCGCACACCCAGCATCCAGCCGTGGCGCAGGGCGCGGCGGATGATGCGGCGCAGGACATAGCCACGGCCTTCATTGGACGGCAGCACGCCATCGACGATCAGGAACGAACAGGCGCGGATGTGATCGGCGATCACCCGCAGCGACTTGTTTTCCAGATCGGCCGTGCCGGTCAGCTCGCTGGCCTTGCGGATCAGCGCCTGGAACAGGTCGATCTCGTAATTGGTGTGCACGTGCTGCAGGATCGCCGCCAGGCGCTCCAGGCCCATGCCGGTGTCCACGCACGGCGCCGGCAGCGGCACCAGGGTGCCGTCGGGCTGGCGGTCGAACTGCATGAAGACCAGGTTCCAGATCTCGATGAAGCGGTCGCCGTCTTCATCCGGCGAACCCGGGGGGCCACCGGCGATATGGTCGCCATGGTCGTAGAAGATCTCGGTGCACGGGCCGCAGGGGCCGGTGTCGGCCATCTGCCAGAAGTTGTCCGAGGCGAACGGGGCACCCTTGTTGTCGCCGATGCGCACGATGCGCTCTTCCGGAATGCCGACCATGTCGCGCCACAGCGCGTAGGCTTCGTCGTCGGTCTGGTAGACGGTGACCAGCAGGCGCTCGGCCGGCAGCTTCCAGACCTGGGTCAGCAGCTCCCAGGCCCAGGCAATGGCGTCCTTCTTGAAGTAGTCACCGAAGGACCAGTTCCCCAGCATTTCGAAGAAGGTGTGGTGGCGCGCGGTGTAGCCCACCTGGTCCAGGTCGTTGTGCTTGCCGCCGGCACGCAGGCAGCGCTGCACGTCGGCCGCGCGCACGTAGCTGCGCTTTTCCGCGCCAAGGAACACGTCCTTGAACTGCACCATGCCGGAATTGGTGAACAGCAGGGTCGGATCGTTGCCCGGCACCAGCGGCGCGGACGGCACGATGGTGTGGCCTTTGCCCTTGAAGAATTCAAGGAAATCGCTGCGGATCTGGGAGGTCGTGAATTTGGCGGATGCGTTCATTGGGGGCTGGCAGTCTGCGGGCCGGCGACCCTGCACCGCCGGCCGCACTGGCCGGGGTCGCGACGGACCGCCGAAAACCTAAAGGGTAGCAGGCCCGGCGCCGCCAGTCTCAGTCATCCGGGTCGAAGCGGGTGGCGCGGCGGATGGTGTCGCCGTCGAAGCCCCGCCGGGCCAGCAGATCGGCGGCCTTGCGGCGATGGGCCAGGTCCTGCGGGCCGTCCTCGCCGAAGCGGCGGCGGACCAGATCGCGGGCGTTTTCCTGCCAATCGCCTTCGTAGCTGTCCATGGCGGCGCTGATGGCCGCACTGTCCAGGCCATGGGTTCCCAGTTCGGCACGCACGTGGATCGGGCCATAACCGGTGTTGGCGCGCATGCGCACCAGATTCTCGGCAAAACGGGTGTCGTCCTGCCAGCCAGCCTCGGTCAGCTTGGCCACGGCGGCCTGCGCTGCCTCGTCTTCAATCCCGCGGGCGGTCAGCTTGCGGGTCAATTCCTTGCGCGAATGCTCACGCCGCACCAGCAGGCCCAGGGCACGCTGCACCGGCGTCTGCTCGCGGGGCCGGCGCTTGCGGCCGGTGGGGACGTCGTCAGCGTCGGACATCGGTTACTCCAAGGGTGGCGCCGTCCCTGGCACCCAGCCCATCCGTGGGCGATTCGAACCTGCGGGACAGGGCAACGTCACTGACGGCGCCGCCCTGCCCCACAGCAAGACTTACTCGTCGTCGCCGTCGTCGTCGCCTTCTTCGCGCGCCGCTTCGGCCGGCTGGAACTTCTCGCGCAGTTCCGCTTCCAGCTTGGCAGCCACGGACGGGTTGTCGCGCAGGTAGCCGCGGGCGTTGTCCTTGCCCTGGCCGATACGCTCTTCGCCGTAGCTGTACCAGGCGCCGGCCTTCTCGACCAGCTTGGCGTCCACGCCCATGTCGATCAGTTCGCCCTCGCGGCTGATGCCCTCGCCGTACAGGATTTCAGTGATGACCTGCTTGAACGGCGGTGCCAGCTTGTTCTTGACGACCTTGATCTTGGTCTGGTTGCCGATGATCTCGTCGCCCTTCTTGATCGCGCCGATGCGGCGGATATCCAGGCGGACCGAGGCGTAGAACTTCAGCGCATTGCCACCGGTGGTGGTTTCCGGGCTCTGGCCCGGCATCATCACGCCGATCTTCATGCGCAGCTGGTTGATGAAGATCACCAGCGTGTTGGAACGCTTGATGTTGCCGGTCAGCTTGCGCAGCGCCTGGCTCATCAGGCGGGCCTGCAGGCCCGGCAGCTGATCGCCCATTTCGCCTTCGATTTCGGCCTTCGGGGTCAGCGCGGCAACCGAGTCGATCACCAGGATGTCCACCGAACCCGAACGCACCAGCATGTCGGCGATTTCCAACGCCTGCTCACCGGTATCGGGCTGGGACAGCAGCAGGTCGTCCACGTTCACGCCCAGCTTGCCGGCGTAGATCGGGTCCAGCGCGTGCTCGGCGTCGATGAAGGCGGCGGTGCCGCCCATCTTCTGGCATTCGGCAATGGCCTGCAGGGTCAGGGTGGTCTTGCCCGACGATTCCGGACCATAGATTTCAACGACACGGCCCTTCGGCAGACCGCCGATGCCCAGAGCGATGTCGAGCATCAGCGAACCGGTCGGGATGGCTTCGACGGGCTCGACCACGCGGTCGCCCATGCGCATCACCGAGCCCTTGCCGAACTGCTTCTCGATCTGGCCCAGAGCAGCAGCCAAGGCGCGCTTCTTGTTCTCGTCCATCGTATTGGTCCTTGCAGAGGTCATGTCGTTGGGGGTGCTGTCTTTGGGGGTCTTCTTTGCCATGGGTTCACTTTAAGTCGGACGTATCGCACAGGCTGAGATTCTGCCCGGCGCTCTGAAAAGAATTATCGGACATCCGTACCAACCTCAGTGGAACCAGAGAATCGCCACAAAAGACCGCGGGGAATTGCGCTGTGGAACGGGTCAACGGTTGGGCCGCAGCAGGCCGCAGTACAGGCCCTCGATGGCGAAGTCCTGGTCGGGCAGCACCTCGATCGGCTTGTAGTCGGGGTTGCGCGGCAGCAGACGGATGCGGTCCTTGGCGATCTTCAGCAGCTTGACGGTGATCTCGTCATCGATGCGGGCCACCACGATCTGCCCGGAATGGGCATCGCGGGTGCGGTGCACACCGATCAGGTCGCCGTCGAAGATGCCTTCGTCGATCATCGAATCGCCCTGCACCTTCAGCAGGTAGTCCGGCGCGGGCGAGAAGAACACCCGGTCCAGCACCACGAAGTCGTCCGAGCCGATGTCGGCGCCGATCGGCAGACCGGCTGCGACCCGACCCAGCACCGGCAGCCGCAGGACGCTGTCGGTCAGCCCCGGCTCGGCCAGCTTCTGCAGCGGCGGCGCCTGTACCAGGCGGATGCCGCGGGCCTGGCCCGGGATGCGGCGGATCGCCCCGGCCTGCTCCAGCGCTTCCAGGTGGTACTGGGCCGCGCGGACGCCCTTGAAGCCGAAGGCGCGTGCGATTTCAGTCTGCGACGGCGGTGCGCCCTCGCTCTCGATACGCTCGGCGATCAACTGCAGGATCGCCTGCTGGGTGTCGGTCAGGTCCATGGTTAGTAGTATTACTACTAATATCGGCCACCGCAAGTGCCGGGTGCGACACTGCGGCGGGGCATGGACCAGCAGGCCACGGCAAGGGCAGCCGACTGACAGTCGGCTCTACCGGATCGGCTCTCCCGGAATAGCGCAGGTTACGTGTGCTTGCCGCTGCGCCAGATCGAGAACAGGATCCATACCCCGCAGAACCCGGCGCCGACAAAGCCGCACACCCCCAGCGCCAGCAGCCAGCGACTGGAGATGCCGCCCACGCTGTGCATGACGATGGACGAGCCGATGATCAGCGCGGCGGTGACGATGCCCATTACCAGCCGGTTGGCGGCGCGGTTCACCTGGTCGCCGAAACCCTGCAGGGCGCTGGTCTCCACCTTCAACTGCAGCCGGCCGCGGCGTGCTGCCTGTACCAGCTTGCGCAGGTCACGCGGCAGTTCTCCGGCCAGGTCGATCATGCCCTGCAGGGAGCGCCGGCCACGCTTGATCAGCGCCCGCGGCGCGTAGCGCTGCAGCACCACGCGCTCCAGGAACGGGCGCGCGGCGCTGGCCATGTCGAAATCCGGATCGAGCTGCCGGCCCATGCCCTCCAGGGTCAGGAAGGCCTTGATCATCAGCGCCAGGTCGGCCGGCAGGGTCAGGCTGTAGCTGCGCAGCAGCTGGGTGATGTCACCGAGCATCAGGCCGATGCGCAGGTCCTTCAGCGGCACCCCGCGGTACTGGTCGACGAACTGGCTGATGTCGTGCTGCAGCCGGTTTTCATCCACCTCCACGCCACCGGCCCAGTCCAGCAGCACGTCGGCCACGCCCTGCGGGTCTTGTTCCACCAGGCCGTGCAGCAGCTGCGCGACCTGGAAGCGGCGCACCTCGGACAAGGCGCCGACCATGCCGAAGTCGATCACCCCGATACGGCCATCGCGCAGGTAGATGATGTTGCCCGGGTGCGGATCGGCATGGAAGCTGCCGTCCTCGAGCACCATCTTCAGGACGATATCGGCACCGCGCCGCGCCAAGGTGCGACGGTCCAGGCCGGCGGCATCCACGGCCGCCAGGTCACGGCCGGGAATGCCGTCCACGAAGTCCTGCACGTTCAGGCTTTCGCAGGTCCACTGCCAGTGCACCGCGGGAACCAGGATGTCGTCGCGCCCCTGGAAATTGCGGGCAATGCGCTCGGCGTTGCGGCACTCGGCGGCGAAGTCGAGTTCGCGGCGCAGCGATACGGTGAACTGCTGCACGACCTCGGCCGGCCGGTAGCGGCGCAGGTCTGGAAGGCGCGCTTCCACGATCTCGGCCAGGCGCGCCAGCAGCCGCAGGTCGGCTTCGACCACGTCACGGATGCCGGGCCGGCGCACTTTCAACACTACCTCGCTGCCGTCATGCAGGCGCGCCCGGTGTGCCTGGGCCAGCGAGGCGGCCGCCATCGGCGTTTCATCCAGAAAGGCGAATACCTGCGCCGGCGGCGCCCCCAGGTCGGCCTCCAGTTGTTCGCGGATGGCCGCGTACGGCAGCGCGGGCACGGCGTTCTGCAGTTCGGAAAGCTCGGCGATCCAGTCCGGCGGCAGCAGGTCCACGCGGGTGGCCAGCACCTGGCCCAGTTTCACGAAGGTCGGCCCCAGATCCTGCAGGGCGCTGCGCACGCGCACCGGCGCGGTCATGCGCAGCATCTGCTGGCCTTCCTCGTTCCAGTGCAGCAGGCGGCCGGCGCGCTCCAGCACGCTGGCCAGGCCAATGCGCCGCACCACATCACCGAATCCATAGCGGATCAGGACGGCCGCGATTTCCTGCAGCCGGCCCAGGTCACGGACTGTGCCCAGTGTTTCCCACATCGCTGACGCCTCCGGTCATGTACCGGGCCAGCATGTCACAGCTGGGCGTCGATACCGCGCAACGCGGCCGCAACGGTCTGCCGGCGGATGGCGTCGCGGTCGCCATCGAACTGGAACAGTTGCGCATGCGCATAGCCGCCGCGGCGCTTCCAGCCAATCCAGACACTGCCCACCGGCTTGTCCGCGCTTCCGCCGCCCGGGCCGGCAATGCCGGTGACCGCCACGGCGATGCCCGCCCCGGAATTGACCAGCGCGCCGGACACCATTTCCAGCACCGTTTCGCGGCTGACCGCACCGGACTGTTCCAGCGTCTGCGCGCGCACCCCCAGCAGCCGCTGCTTGGCCTCGTAGCTGTAGACCACCATGCCGCAGTCGAAGAACGCCGACGAACCGGCGATATCGGTCATGCACTTGGCGATCCAGCCGCCACTGCAGCTTTCGGCGGTGACCAGTTGCAGCGCGGCGTGCTGCAGGCGCTGCCCAAGCGCGGCGGCCTGGGCGTTCAGATCGGCATCGGTGGGGATGGACATCGGCAGGGTTCGCGGAAACGACGGCACGTTGTACCGCAGATCCGCGCCGCTGTCCCGCCGCATCAGTGGTCGTGGTGCAGGTAACGGGCCTGGGCCGGCAGGCGCAGGCTGACCAGGAAGGCCACCACCATCATCACCGTGACATACCAGAAGAACAGCTGCTCATGGCCCAGCTGCTTCAGCCCCAGCGCGGCGTACTCGGCACTGCCACCGAACACGGCGTTGCCGATGGCGTAGGCCAGGCCCACGCCCAGTGCGCGCACCTGCGGCGGGAACATTTCGGCTTTCACGATGCCCGAGATGGACGTGTAGAAACTGACGATGGCCAACGCCAGCACGATCAGGCCGAAGGCCGCCCACGGGCTGGTGACGTGCTGCAGGGTAATCAGGATCGGCACGGTGGTGAGCGCACCGAGCCCACCGAACAGCATCATGCTGGTGCGACGGCCGATGCGGTCGGAGAGCATGCCGAACAGCGGCTGCATGCACATGTACAGGAACAATGCCCCGGTCATCACGTAACTGGCGGTCTTGATCGGCAGGTGCACCGTGTTCACCAGGAACTTCTGCATGTAGGTGGTGAAGGTGTAGAAGATCAGCGAGCCGCCAGCGGTATAGCCAAGCACGGTGAAGAAAGCCGCCTTGTGGTCGCGGAACAGCGCGCCCAGCGTGCCGGCATCCTTGTCATCGCGGCTCGACTCGCTCTGGGTTTCGTGCAGGGTACGCCGCAGCAGCAGCGCCACCACCGCCGCGACGGCACCCAGCACGAACGGAATGCGCCAGCCCCAGGCGCGGATCTCGGCCTCGCTCAGCACCGATTCCATGATGACGATCACCAGCACGGCCAGCAGCTGGCCGCCGATCAGGGTGACGTACTGGAACGAAGAGAAGAATCCGCGCTGGCCGCGCAGCGCGACTTCGCTCATGTAGGTGGCCGTGGTCCCGTACTCGCCGCCCACCGACAGGCCCTGGATCAGCCGCGCCACCAGCAGCAGCACCGGCGCCAGCGCACCGATGGTCGCGTAGGTCGGCAGACAGGCCACCATCAGCGAACCACCGCACATCATGCTGACCGAGATCAGCAGTGACTTCTTGCGCCCCAGGCGGTCAGCAATGCGCCCGAACAGCCAGCCGCCGATCGGCCGCATCAGGAAGCCGGCGGCGAACACGCCGGCGGTGTTGAGCAGCTGCACCGTCGGGTTGGAGGCGGGGAAGAAGGCGCCCGCGAAGTAGATCGCACAGAACGCGTAGACGTAGAAGTCGAACCATTCCACCAGGTTGCCGGACGAGGCCGACATGATGGCGAAGACGCGATGGCGCTTCTCCGCAGCGGTGTACTGGGGCAGATCGACGGCCGGGGCCTGCGACATGGGGAACTCCGAAGGGGGCCGTGGGGGCCGACCTTCGGATCATCCTCCCGCCGTGTGCAAGACGGTGTGCAGCATCAGGCGGCTGGCGTGCGGTAATCGGCCGGTTGTGCGACGGGATCGGATACCGAAAGGCGAAGGGGTCGGATCCCGTTGCAACGCAACGGGCTCCGACCCCACCCGCCGGCATCACCACTCAGGCAGTTTCTCCGGCAGCAACGCACGGATCGGCGCGCCATCGGCGCTGGCCGCCAGTTTCTCGGCCTCGGCAATCGGAAGATCGACCTGCAGCAGCCAGCCGTCTTCATCGGCCTGCTCGCTGCGGATCACTTCCAGCTGATGCAGGCGTGCGCGCAGCCGCCCCGCACTGGGTGGCAGGCGCAGCTCGCCGGTCACGTGCTGCAGGCCCAGGCGGCGGCCCAGCACGGTCTGCAGCAGCTCCAGGCCCTGGCCATCACGCGCCGAGATCCAGACCCGCTCGCGACGGGCCTCGTCGGGCACGCCGTCCTGGCCGTCGTGGCGCACCTGCGCGCCGTCAATGCGGTCGATCTTGTTGAACACCAGCAACTGCGGCAGGTCGCCTGCACCCACCGCAGCCAGCACCTCGTCCACCTGGGCGATGCGCTCTTCGCGGTGCGGATCGGCGGCATCGACGATATGCAGCAGGAAATCCGCCTCGCGCGCTTCGGACAGGGTGGAGCGGAACGCCGCCACCAGATCATGTGGCAGGTCGCGCACGAAGCCCACCGTGTCGGCCAGCACCACGTTGCCACCGGGCACCGCAATGCGCCGCACGGTGGGATCCAGGGTCGCGAACAGCTGGTCGGCCGCGTACGCCTCGGCACCGGTCAGCGCGTTGAACAGCGTGGACTTGCCAGCGTTGGTGTAGCCCACCAGGGCCACGCGCGGCAGTTCGCTGCGCACGCGCGCACGGCGCATCTGGGTGCGCTGCACTTCCACCTTCTCCAGCCGCTTCTGCAGCTGTTCCACCCGCTTCTGCAGCAGGCGGCGGTCGGTTTCCAGCTGGGTTTCACCCGGGCCACGCAGGCCGATCGAACCGCCGCGCTGGCGCTCCAGGTGGGTCCAGCCGCGCACCAGCCGCGTGGCGATATGCCGCAGCTGGGCCAGCTCGACCTGCAGCTTGCCTTCGTGGCTGTGCGCACGCTGGGCGAAGATGTCCAGGATCAGACCGGTACGGTCGATCACCCGGCGTTCCAGGAAGCGTTCCAGGTTGCGTTCCTGGCCCGGGCTGAGTGCGTGGTTGACCAGGATCAGGTCGGCGCCGGTGGCCTCCACCGCCGCCTTGATCTCATCCAGCTTGCCGCTGCCGATCAGGGTGGACGGATTGGGGCGATCCAGGCGCGCGGTGATGGTGGCAGCGATGCTGGCCCCGGCCGAGCGGGCCAGATCGCCGAATTCTTCCAGCACATCCTCTTCCAGCTTGCCGAAGTGGGGCTGGATCAGCAGGGCGTGTTCGCCCCGTTTCGAGCGGTCAAACATTCACCGCTCCGTTGTTACTCGTCTGCTTCATCACCCGCCTGACCATTTTCACCCGACTGCACGTAGCCGCCACCCGGGCCGACCTTGACGTTGCGTGCCGGCACCACCGTGGAGATGGCGTGCTTGTAGACCATCTGGCTGACGGTGTTGCGCAGCAGGACCACGAACTGATCGAACGATTCGATCGTGCCCTGCAGCTTGATACCGTTGACCAGGTACACCGAAACCGGCACGCGTTCGCGCCGCAGTGCGTTCAGGAAAGGATCCTGCAGCGATTGCCCCTTGGACATTGCATACTCCTGATTATTGTTCTTATTGGATTGCCGGCGCTGGCTGCGGCCCCCGAGCCACACGCCGGCCCATGATGGTACACGGCCAGCGGCCGTTCAGCGTGCGACGAAGGTCGCGACTGCGTCGGCCAGCCGCTGTTGGTCGATATGGGGGTCGAACCAGCGGGCATCAAGCTCGCCGCGCAGCCAGGTCAGCTGCCGCTTGGCCAGCTGGCGGGTGGCGAAGATGCCCTTGTCACGGAACCCGGCGGCAGTGCCCTGCCCGTCCAGGAATTCCCAGGCCTGGCGGTAACCGACCGCCCTGACCGCCGGCAGGTCCAGCGGCGCAGCCACGGCAGCCATCTGCGGCAGGGCGCGCAGGGCGCGCACCTCGTCCAGGAACCCCTGCGCCAGCATGGTGTCGAAACGGGCCTCGATGCGCTGGTGCAGCACTGCGCGCTCGCGCGGGGCCAGGATCAGCTTCAGGGTCCGCACCGGCAGCGGCGCGACACCGCGCTGGCGCTGCAGTTCGGTGATCGGCGTGCCGGTCAGCCGGTACACCTCCAGCGCCCGCTGGATGCGCTGCGGGTCGGTGGCATGGATGCGCGCCGCCGCGGCCGGATCGACCGCCGCAAGCTCGTTGTGCAGGGCGGCCCAGCCACGCTCGGCCGCCTCTGCCGCCAGCGCTTCGCGCATGCCGGGATCGGCTTCCGGCATCGGCGAAAGGCCTTCCAGCAGCGCCCGGAAGTACAGCCCGGTGCCACCGGCCAGGATCGGCGTGCGGCCACGGGCCACGATATCGGCGACCACGCGGCCGGCGTCGGCGGCGAACTCGGCCGCCGAATACGTCTGCCAGGGATCACGCAGGTCCAGCAGATGGTGCGGCGCCTGCGCGCGCTCGGCTGCGTCCGGCTTGGCCGAGCCGATATCCAGGCCGCGGTAGACCAGCGCCGAATCGACGCTGACGATCTCGCCGTTCAACTGCTTGGCCAGGGCGATCGCGGTGGCGGTCTTGCCGCTGGCGGTCGGCCCCATCACGGCGATCGCCAGCGGCCGCCGGTCGGCGGCCATCAGTCTTCGTCCGGCCAGCGGATCGCCGGGGTGGCGGCCACGCGCGGGGCGGGCACGGCCTCGACCGCCTGCCAGATCTTCAATGCATCGACCGTGGCGGCCACGTCGTGCACGCGCACGATGCGCGCACCGCGCTGCACCGCGATCAGGTGCGCGGCCACCGACGCGGCGACCCGCTCGGTTGGCGCCTGCCGCCCGGTCAGCTCGCCCAGGCTGCGCTTGCGCGACAGGCCGGCCAGCATCGGCACGCCCAGTTCCAGGAAGCGCTCGGAACGGGCCAGCAGGGTCATGTTGTGCGCGGTGGTCTTGCCGAAGCCGAAGCCGAGGTCGATGACCAGGTGCTTCTTGGCGATGCCGGCCATTTCGGCGGCGAACAGGCGCTGCACCAGGAAGCCGTGCACCTCGGCCACCACGTCGTCGTAGTGCGGTTCGGCCTGCATGTTGCCGGGTTCGCCCTGCATGTGCATCAGCACCACCGGCACGCCCGCGGCGGCGGCGGCTTCCAGCGCGCCTTCCTGGCGCAGCCCGTAGATGTCGTTGATCATGCCCGCGCCAGCGGCCACGGCCGCGCGCATCACTTCCGGCTTGAAGGTGTCGATGCTGATCGGCACCTGGGTGCGGGCCGCGAGCTGTTCGATGACCGGCACGACGCGCTGCAGCTCTTCCTCGATCGACACCGGGGCGGCGCCCGGGCGCGTGGATTCACCGCCGATATCGAGCAGGTCGGCGCCCTGCTCCACCAGCTTCAGGCCATGGGCGACCGCCGCGTCGGTGCTGTCATGTGCGCCGCCGTCGGAGAACGAATCGGGGGTCACGTTGACGATGCCCATGACCTGGGCACGATCCAGGCGCAGGATGCGGCCGGCGCAGTCGAGCTGGGGCGAGATATCGAACATGGGCGATCCTGCAGGTAACGGCGTCTAGTTTAGTTCGGCAGGGCGGCGCCCTGCACCCGCAGAGGCAACGGCAACGGCCAAAGCAACAGCAACAGCGGGCATTCCGTGGGTTGGCGGGATGGGTCCGGTTGAGGGGGACACTGCAAGTACGTCCATGTAAGCTCGGTCGCCGCATCCATGCGGCTCACGCCCCCTCAACCGGACCCATCCCGCCTTCGACAGATTCTCGCGAGCTGTCGGGGCACGGGGTCGGATCCCGTTGCTGCGCAACGGGCTCTGACCCCAGGTCAATTTCGATATCTGACAGATCCATCCACGCATGGCGTGGATCTACCGTGTCGACCAAGGTCGACACCTACCATCAGCTGCGGGAATCTGTCAGAGGTGGGGCGGTGTCGGATTGCGGGGTGTCAGCCGCATGGATGCGGCTGCCAAGCCTACAGGGACGTACTCGCGGCGTCCCCGCAATCCGACACCGCCCCGCCATCCCACGGAATGCACGCTTTTGACGTTGACGTTGACGTTGACGTTGAGCGGGTGCAGGGCGCAGCCCTGCCGGGAAACCCTCAGCGCGGGCGGCGGCGTTTGCGGTCGACGTACAGGGTCTTGATGATGCTCAGCACGATACCCACGCCAATGCCGACACCGCAGCCCAGCAACAGGTTGTCCAGGGTCAGCCCGACCACGACACCGACGATGGTGGCGATGACCATTTCAACGGTGTGGGAGATCGGCTGCGGCGGGGGAATGGACATGCGGGCTCCAGCGAAAGACAGGGGTGCGGGTATAGCGCGGAAACAACGAGGCCGGGTTGCCCCGGCCTCGTCTGCGATCAGCATTGGCAGGCCGTCAGTGCGACTCGGCCGGGCCGGCGATCGGCGGCAGCGGACGGGCGTCGCCGCCCTTGTCGTTGCTGCCACCATCCTTGTTGGACTTGTTCCAGCCCATCGGCGGCGGCGGATCGCGGCCTTCCATGATCGCGTCGATCTGCGGCGCGTCGATGGTTTCGTACTGCAGCAGCAGCTGCGACATCGCGTGCAGCTTGTCCAGGTTGGCCGTCATCAGCTCGGTGGTACGCGCGTAGGCCTCGTCGAGGATGTTGCGCACTTCCTCGTCGATGCGGCGCGCGGTGTCGTTGGACACGCTCTTGTGCTGGGTGACCGAACGGCCCAGGAACACTTCGTCGTCCTCTTCGCCATAGGCGATCGGGCCGAGCTGGTCGGACAGGCCCCACTTGGTGACCATGTTGCGGGCCATCTTGGTGGCGCGCTCGATGTCGTTGGAGGCACCGGTGGTGACCTTGTCGGCACCGAAGATCAACTCCTCGGCCACGCGACCACCGTACAGCGAGCACAGCTGCGATTTGATCGCCACGCGGTTCATCGAATAGCGGTCGCCTTCCGGCAGATACATGGTCACACCCAGCGCACGGCCGCGCGGAATGATGGTGACCTTGTAGACCGGATCATGCTCGGGCACCAGGCGACCGACGATGGCGTGGCCGGCTTCGTGGTACGCGGTAAGGGTCTTCTCTTCCTCGCTCATGGCCATCGAGCGGCGCTCGGCACCCATCAGGATCTTGTCGCGGGCACGGTCGAAGTGGTCCATGCGGACTTCCTTCTCGTTGCCGCGCGCGGCGAACAGGGCCGCTTCGTTGCACAGGTTGGCCAGGTCGGCACCGGAGAAGCCCGGGGTACCGCGCGCGATCACCATCGGCTCGACGTCATCGGCCAGCGGCAGCTTGCGCATGTGCACCTTCAGGATGTGCTCGCGGCCCTTCACGTCCGGCAGGCCGACCACGACCTGGCGGTCGAAACGGCCCGGGCGCAGCAGCGCCGGGTCCAGCACGTCCGGACGGTTGGTCGCGGCGATCACGATCACGCCTTCGCCACCTTCGAAACCGTCCATCTCGACCAGCAGCTGGTTCAGGGTCTGCTCGCGCTCGTCATGACCGCCGCCCAGGCCGGCGCCACGGTGGCGACCGACGGCGTCGATTTCATCGATGAAGATGATGCAGGGGGCGTGCTTCTTGGCCTGCTCGAACATGTCCCGCACGCGGCTGGCGCCGACGCCGACGAACATTTCCACGAAATCCGAACCGGAGATCGAGAAGAACGGCACCTTGGCTTCGCCGGCGATGGCCTTGGCCAGCAGCGTCTTGCCGGTACCGGGCGGACCGACCATCAGCACGCCGCGCGGAATCTTGCCGCCCAGCTTGGTGAACTTGGACGGATCACGCAGGAAGTCGACGAGCTCGCCCACTTCTTCCTTGGCTTCATCGCAGCCAGCAACGTCGGCGAAGGTGACCTTGATCTGGTCTTCGCCCTGCAGCTTGGCGCGCGACTTGCCGAAGGACATGGCGCCCTTGGCACCACCGCCACCGCCCTGCATCTGGCGCATGATGAACAGCCAGAAGCCGATGATCAGGATGACCGGCAGGAAGTTCATCAGGATGGCCGCGAAGGAAATGCCGCTGGACGGCTGTTCCTGCACGATGTCCACGTTCTTGGTACGCAGCACGTTGATCAGGTCGCGATCAGCCGGTGCCGACACCGTGCCGGTCTGGCCGCCACGGGTGGTGTAGGTGATTTCGTTGGTCAGGCCGCGCGAATCGCCACCGAAGGTGACCTTCTGCACGTTGCCGCTGTCCACCTGGTCCAGGAACTGCGAATACGATGTGGCCTGCGCCCCGGCCCCGGAGGACTTGGGCGAGAAGCTCTGGAAGACCACCATCAGCACGACGGCGACGACCACCCATAGCAGGAGGTTCTTGGTCAAGTCGTTCATCCTCATTGGCTCCAGCGTTCCTCTTTCAGTGCGGGCATTGCGTTGGGGTCGAGCTTACGGGTCGAGCTTACTTCATGTGGGCGCGTTTTCCCTGACCCAAGGCGTAGACCTCGGGGGAACGCTTGCGCGAGGCTTCCGGCTTGCGGATGGAGACCTTGTCGTACCGACGGCGCATTTCACGCACGTAGTCATCGAAGCCTTCGCCCTGGAACAGCTTGATCAGGAACGCCCCACCGGTCTTGAGGTGGTTGTCGGCGAAATCCAGGGCCAGCTCTGCCAGGTGCATCATCCGCGGCTGGTCGACCGCGCCTACACCACTCTTATTGGGGGCCATGTCCGACAGCACAAGGTCTACCGGCTGATCGCCCAGCATGGCCTCGAACTGCGATAGGACGGTTTCTTCCCTGAAGTCACCGTGAAGGAACTCCACCCCGGCCAACGGCGGCATGTCCAGGATGTCCAGGGCCAGCACGCGGCCGGTGTCGCCAATCTGTCTCCGCACCTGCTGAGACCAGCCGCCCGGGGCGGCGCCGAGATCGACCACGACCATGTGCGGCTTCAGCAGCCGGTCACGTTCGAGCAGCTCTTCGAGCTTGTAGGCGGCACGCGAGCGCATGCCTTCGGCCTGCGCCTTCTTCACGAAGGGGTCGGAGAAGTGTTCCTTGAGCCAGCGCTGGCTGCTTTTGCTGCGGGTAGCCATTGGAAATAGGGGGTTACGGGGTCGTCATGATACCCTGATCACCCCATTCAACCGTGTTTTCTGCATGCCCATCGCCCTGACCGCTTCCCAGACCCGTTTCCTGCGCGGCCAAGCCCACGATCTGAAGGCACTGCTGCAGACCGGCGGCAAGGGCATCACGCCCGCGTTCATCGCCGAGCTGAACGAGGTGCTGGAGCGCCACGAACTGGTGAAAGTGAAGGTGGCCGCTGAAGATCGCGACGCCCGCGACGTGATGATCGGCGAGATCGTCGAAGCGACCGAAGCCGCGCTGGTGCAGCGTATCGGCCACGTGGCCGTGCTCTACCGCCCGAGCAAGGAACAGCGGCAGATCGTGCTTCCGCGCGGCTGACCGCCCTGCCCCATGCAGCTGAACCACGAACCGCCTGATTACGCATACAGCCTGCGCGCGGCCGATGGCCGCTCGGCGCGGGTGAACGACCAGTCGCTGTCCAGCAGCTTCTTCCTGACGCCTGAACAGTTGGCAACGAACTGGCCGGTAGTGCGCGCCGCCGATCTGCAGGTGGCCGACCTGGAACCGATTCTGGCCCTGAGCCCGGCGCTGATCGTGCTGGGTACCGGCGATCGCCAGGTATTCCCGCCGGCCGTGGTGATGGCCGCCTGCCTGTCGCGCGGCATCGGCCTGGAAGTGATGAACAATCCGGCCGCCGCGCGCACATTCAATATTCTTGCCGGCGAAGGCCGCAAGGTCGCCGCAGCCTTCATCCTGGAAGGTTGACGCGGCAGCCGCCGGGCGTAGCCCGGATCAGATCGCGATACCCACAGCGCCCGAGCCGATGCTCGGGCGTTTTCGTGTGGGCGCAATGAGCCGCCGGGCATGGCCCGGCGCTACCCGTATCTGCCTGCACTTTCGTGTGGGCGCGAAGAGCCGCCGGGCATGGCCCGGCGCTACCCGTATCTGCCTGCGCTAGCGCGCCGGCAGATACTGCTGCGGGTCGACCGGCTTGCCGTTGTAACGAATCTCGAAGTGCAGCATGTCGCGGTTCGCACCGGTGCGGCCCATTTCCGCGATCTGCTCGCCGGCCTTCACGTTCTGCCCTTCGTTCACCAGGCGCTTGCGGTTGTGACCATAGGCCGACAGCCACTGGTCGCTGTGCTTGATGATGATCAGCTCGCCGTAGCCCACCAGGCCTGCGCCGGAGTACACCACCACGCCGTTGGCCGATGCGCGTACCGGGGCGCCGCTGCTGCCTGCAATGTCGACGCCCTGCTTGGTGGCATCGCCCGCCACATAGCGCCCCACGACCGCACCGTCGGCCGGCCAGCGCCAGGCAATGCTGCTCTTCACCGGTGTAGCCGGCGCGGTGCTCGGCGCCGTCGAAGGCGTGCTGCCACTGCCGGTGGCCGGACGCGGCGCGGTGACCACCGTGGTGGGTGCACGGCCGCTGCCGGCACCCTGCGGATACAACCGGATGACCTGCCCCGGGTAGATCTGCGACGGGTTATCCAGGCGGTTCCAGGCAATCAGGTCGGCCGGGGTGATGTCGTGGATGCGCGCGAGTGCGTAGATGGTGTCGCCCTTGCGCACGACCACGGTCTGCCCCGGCTTGGGCACCGAGGTCTTGGGCGTACTGGCCGCAGCGCCGCTGCCACCGGGGCGGACCACCGTGGCGGTGCCACAGGCAGCCAGCGAGGAAACCAGCAATGCCAGCGCGCCGATGCGCACGCCCTTGCCCAGACCATTTGCATTCATGCGAACTTCGACCTCCATACAAGCCAGGCAACCAGCACCACCACCAACGCGGTGGCGATCCAGCCCAGCGGTTCAATCCAGCGCCGCAGCGCGGCTTCCGCGCGCGGGCCGCCAATGCGGATCACGGCGGCCAGAACGTACACACGCTTGCCGCGACCGATCAGCATGCTCAACAGATACTGCGGCATGGGCACACCGACGATACCCGATGCCCACGTGAAGACCTTCATCGGGATGGGCATGAAGCCTCCCAGCACCAGGAAGGTGAACACCGCCCAGGGCGACTCGGCCATCTTGGCCTGCACCGTGGCGATGCCATCTTCAATGGCCGGCAGCATGCCCAGCATCTCGAACAGGGGCTTCACCGCCTCGAAGGCGTAGTGACCCAGGGCGTAACCGATCACTGCGCCCACCATCGAGCCGGCCAGGCTGAGGGTGGCGAACCACCAGCCGCGCTTGGGCTGGGCCACGCACATCGGCGCCAGCATCACTTCCGGCATGACCGGGAAGATGATGGCTTCGAAGAAACTCAAGACGGTCAGATAGGTCGGCGCGCGCTCGTGCGCCGCCCATTTCATCGCCCGCTCGTACAGCGGCCCGAAAATCTTCATGCAACCCTGCTCCCTGGATTCAGTCGAGCATGCCGGACAGCAGCGGCACGAAGGTGACCGGCGCCAGCACGCGTTGTTCAATGCTGCCGTCGGCCTTGCGATCCAGCTGTACCAGCGATTGCCCGCCAGGGCCGCCGACCGGCGCCACCAGGCGGCCCCCCACGGCCAACTGCTCGACCAGCGCATCGACCAGCGCCGGTGCGGCCGCGGTGACCACCACGGCGTCGTACGGGCCGTGCTCGGCCCAGCCCACCCGGCCGTCGTCATGCTTGGTGCGGATGTTCATGCCCAGCGCGCGGAAGCGCTTGCGCGCCTGCCGCAGCAGATCGCCGATGCGTTCGACCGTGTAGACCTCAAGCCCCACCGCGCCGAGTACGGCGGCCTGGTAGCCCGAGCCGGTGCCCACTTCCAGCACCGTCTTCGGTGCAACCTGCAGCACCGCTTCGGTCATCCGCGCCACCACCCAGGGCTGGGAAATGGTCTGGCCATGGCCGATCGGCAGCGCGGTGTCCTCATAGGCACGCGAGGCCAGGGCTTCATCGATGAACAGATGGCGCGGCACGATGCGGATGGCATTGAGCGTGGCCTCGTCAGCAATGCCGGCCTCGCGCAGGCGATCGACCAGGCGGTCGCGCACGCGCTGCGAAGTCATGCCGATCCCCACGGCTTCCGGCTGCAGGCGCAGGCGCGGGCTCATGCCGGCTGGTCCAGCGCGGCGCTCAGGCCACCGACCCAGCTGGCCACCTTCTCCAGCGCCTGGTAGCGGGTCAGGTCGACCTGGATGGGGGTGATCGAAATATGGCCGGTGCGCACCGCGTGGAAATCGGTACCGGGACCGGAGTCCTGCTCGCGACCGGCCGGACCGATCCAGTACACCTCGTTGCCGCGCGGATCTTTCTGCGCGATGCAGCCTTCGGCGCGGTGGCGGTTGCCCAGGCGGGTCACTTCGAAGCCCTTCACCTCGCCCCACGGCAGGTCAGGCACGTTCACGTTCAGAATGGTGTCGGCCGGCAGCGGGTCGGCCTTCAGCCGGGCCACGATCTCCACCGCCGCACGCGCGGCGGTTTCGAAATGCTTCGGGTCATGGTTGCGGCTGACCAGCGAGACCGCCACTGCCGGCAGGCCCAGGAACCGCCCTTCCATGGCCGCCGAGACCGTGCCGGAGTAGATGACATCGTCGCCGAGGTTGGCGGCGTTGTTGATGCCCGACACGACGATATCCGGTTCGAACTCGAGCAGGCCGGTCAGCGCCAGATGCACGCAGTCGGTGGGCGTACCCGCCACCGAGACGGTGTAGTGGTCGATGCGCTTGAGCCGGATCGGCAGATCCAGCGTCAATGAATTGCTGGCACCAGACCGGTCGCGGTCGGGGGCAACCACCGTGACTTCATGCCCGGCGTCGCGCAGCACCTGTGCCAGCATCCGGATGCCTGCAGCGTCTACGCCGTCGTCGTTGCTGACCAGGATGCGCATGTTCGATTCAACCGCTTGATTTTCCAAGAATTCGATTCCATCACCTTGCCGCGTGGGCGGGACCGGCAGCCGCCCCCTCGGGAACCGGCGATCTCGCAAGTGCGCCCACTATTGTGCCGCAAGCGGGGCGCGGGTCCTACCCTGCCGACGGTCACGAACGCGCTTGAAATGCCGTAGGCACCGCATCACCGGCGGTTTACCCTGTGCACATGTCGCACCCAGAAGATGAAGACCCCGCCGCGCTGTTCCGCGCGGCCATCGGCGAAGTCACCCCGCTGCGCAAGGATGCCGAACCGGCGCCGGCCGCGCCACGGCCGAAACCGCGTGCCCGCATGGCCGAACGCGACGAGCAGGAAGCGGCCGGGGAGTTCGCCCGGCTGCTGCGCGACAGCAGCCCGCTGGAGGCGGGCGATACCGCCAGCTACCGGCGTGACACGCTGCCGCCGCGCATGTTCCAGCGGCTCAAGCGCGGCCAGTATTCGGTGCAGGACGAACTGGACCTGCACGGCGCGACTGCCGCGCAGGCCGAAGTGCTGCTGCGCCAGTTCCTGCTGGAAGCGCATGCGCATGAGTTCGGCTGCGTGCGCATCATCCACGGCAAGGGGCTGCAGTCTGACGGCGGCGCGCCGGTATTGAAGAACCTGGTGGACCGCCTGTTGCGGCTGCGCAACGATGTGCTGGCGTTTCATTCGGCGCCGGCCGGCCAGGGCGGCACCGGCGCGGTGCTGGTGTTGTTGGCGCGGCGGTGAGGCATTCATCCACGCGTGGCGTGGATCTACTGGTGCATGCATCCACGCATGGCGTGGATCTACTGGTGCGTGCATCCACGCGTGGCGTGGATCTACTGGTGCATGCATCCACGCGTGGCGTGGATCTACTGGTGCGTGCATCCACGCGTGGCGTGGATCTACTGGTGCATGCATCCACGCATGGCGTGGATCTACCGGGATCATGAGGGGGGCGATGCGGCAGTAGATCCACGCCATGCGTGGATGCGCCGCACCGCCGGGCCTTCACTCCTGCGAGGCGTCCTCTACCGGACCCAGCTCATGCAGTACCGCCGTGGCGTAGCAGCCCGGCGGCAGCGCAAAGGAAAGTTCGAGCACGTCATCGGCCAGCCACTGGTGCTGCAGCAACGCCGGGCGCAGGCGCAACGCGCGCCGTTCCTGCTTCAGGCGCGCATCTTCCAGCCCTGCGCGCAGCGCCTTGGACTCCTCATCGTCCAGCGCACCCAGTTCCAGCGCGCGCGCGGCATCGGTACTGCGCAGCTCGCCCTCGCCCCACAACGGCGCGCTGGGATGGATGTCGAACCGTGCCAGGCGATCAGCCAACGCATCGGTGTACGGCTCCGGACCGAACACGCTGCGGCTGCCATCAAGCATCCACACCTCACCCTGCAGCGGCTGATCCCAGCTGCCCTGCTCCACCCGGGCAGCCAGCACCCGGTTGAACAGCGCCGAACGGGCAGCCGACAGCAGCAGCGACCGCTGGTCCTTGCGCATGCGGCGGCCGCCGAACATGGCCAGGGCCGCCGGCACGTTGCCACCGTCGCGACCAAAGCGCTGTTCGCCGAACCAGTTGGGCAGGCCACGGCTGGCGATCTGCTGCAGGCGTTCGCTGATCGCGGCGGCATCGCCCTGCACATCGCGCAGGACCAGCTTGAAGCGATTGCCGGCCAGCGCGCCCCGCTGCAGTTTGCGGTTGTGCCAGGTGGCGTCGATCACTTCGATCTCGTCGCTGGCCAGTGTGGCCAGGTCAGGCGCCACCCGCTTGGGCAGGTGCACGCTGAAGCGCTGGGTGGTGACCGCGTGGCGGTCCTTCATGCCGGCATAGCTGACCGCCATTTCCGGCAGACCGGCCCACGCCGCCAGCAGCTTGGCCACATGCACCGTGTTGGCGCCGCGCTTGCGGATGTGCAGCAGCAGGTGCTCGCCCTCGCCGGTGGCCTCGAAGGCCGGCAGTTCGTCCACCTGGAAATCTTCCGGCGTGCTGCGGATGCGGGCGCGCAGCAACGGCGCACCGAACGCCAACGGCACCGGAATCATGCGGCCACCAGCAGCACCACCGCCTGCGCGGCGATGCCTTCGCCACGCCCGGTGAAGCCCAGCTTCTCCGAGGTGGTGGCCTTCACGCTGACCGCGTCCAGCGGCAGCTGCAACAGGCCGCCGATGCGCTCACGCATGGCCAGCGCATGCGGACCGACCTTGGGGCGCTCGCAGATGACGGTGATGTCGGTGTTGCCGACCCGCCAGCCGCGCTCGCGCAGCAGGCTGTCGCAGTGGCGCACGAAGTCGCTGCTGTCGGCGCCCTTCCAGCGGTCGTCACTGGGCGGGAAGTGCTGGCCGATATCGCCCAGCGCAAGCGCGCCCAGCATCGCATCGCACAGCGCGTGCAGGATCACGTCGCCATCGCTGTGGGCCAGCACGCCGCAGCTGTGCGGCACGTTCACGCCGCCAAGCATGATGTGGTCGCCTTCACCGAAGGCATGGACGTCATAGCCCTGGCCGATACGGACGGGCGGGAACGGAGCGGTGCTCATGGATGCAACCCTTGCAGCAGGGCCGCGCGGTCACTCAACCGGCGCGGCGGGAAAGTACGAATTCGAAACGGTCAAGGTCGGCCGGCGTGGTGATCTTGAAGTTGTCCTCGCTGCCTTCCACCAGCAGCGGGCGGTGGCCCTGGCGCTCCATCGCCATGGCCTCGTCGGTCACCTCGACATCGGCAGCGGCGGCATCGGCCAGCGCGCGGGCCAGCTGGTGGCGGCGGAACAGCTGCGGGGTCAGCGCGCGCCACAGGCGTGCGCGCGGCTCGGTGGCATCGATGCCACCATCGTCGCCGGCACGCTTCAAGGTGTCGCGCACCGGCGCGGCCAGGATGGCGCCGACCGGGTCGGCACGCCCCACTTCCAGCAGCCGGCCCAGATCGGCCGGCGACAGGTTCGGGCGCGCGGCATCGTGCACCAGCACGAATTCATCGGCGCGCACGCTGTCGGGCAACGCCTGCAGTCCGGCCAGCACCGACGCGGCGCGGGTGGCGCCGCCGATGCAGGTCAGCACCGGCTTGCCCGCGAACTCGGTCCAGCCCGGCCAGTCGGCATCGTCCGGGCCCAGCACGACCATCACACCGGCCACCGCCGGATGCGGCAGCAGCGCATCCAGGGTGTGGGCCAGCAGGATCCTGCCGCCTGCCTGCAGGTACTGCTTGGGCAGCGGCGCGCCGAAGCGGGTGCCGCGGCCCGCCGCTGGCACCACCACCCAGATGGCCGCGCTCATGGCACGTCCGCCGCGTGGTCGCCGGTCTGTGCAGCCACCGGCGCAGCCGCCGGCGGACGCGAGGCAGCATCCTCCACCACGCGGTAGAACTTCTCGCCGGGCTTGATCATGCCCAGCTCGCTGCGCGCACGTTCTTCGATGGCGGCCTGGCCTTCCTTCAGGTCCTTCACTTCGGCAGCCAGCGCATCGTTGCGCTGCTGCAGACCTTCGTTGTCCCGTTCCTGGTTGGCGACCTGGGCTTCGAGCATCATCACTTCACCCGAATTGCCCGGGCCGAACCAGAAACGGTACTGCAGCCATGCCAGCAGCAGGGCCAGCACCAGCAGCAGCCAGCGCCAATCGCGCATGGGCTCAGCGCTTCAGCGAAACGAACGCGTCACGACCGGCGTAACGCGCGCCGGCACCGAGGGCTTCCTCGATGCGCAGCAGCTGGTTGTACTTGGCCACGCGATCGCTGCGGCACAGCGAACCGGTCTTGATCTGGGTCGCGGTGGTGGCAACGGAGATATCGGCGATGGTGGTGTCTTCGGTTTCGCCCGAACGGTGCGAGACCACCGCGGCGTAGCCGGCACGGTCGGCCATGGCGATCGCTTCCAGAGTTTCGCTGAGCGTACCGATCTGGTTGACCTTGATCAGGATCGCGTTGGCGGTGCCCGAATCGATGCCTTCCTGGAAGATGCGCGGATTGGTGACGAACAGATCGTCACCCACCAGCTGCACCTGCTTGCCGATGCGGTCGGTCAGCAGCTTCCAGCCGGCCCAGTCGTTCTCGGCCAGGCCATCTTCAATCGTGATGATCGGGTACTGCGCGGCCCAGTCGGCCAGGAAGTCGACGAACTGCTCGGAGGTCAGGCGCTTGTTCTCGCCCACCAGGTTGTACTTGCCGTTTTCGAAGAATTCGCTGGAGGCCACGTCCAGGCCCAGCAGCACGTCTTCACCGGCGGTGTAGCCGGCCTTGCCGATGGCTTCCAGGATGGTGTCCAGCGCTTCGACGTTGCTGCGGAAGTCCGGCGCGAAGCCGCCTTCGTCGCCCACGGCGGTGCTCAGGCCGTGGCCCTTCAGCACCGACTTCAGCGAATGGAAGATTTCGGTGCCGGCGCGCAGCGCTTCGGAGAACGAGGCGAAGCCGACCGGCAGCACCATGAATTCCTGGAAATCGACGTTGTTGTCGGCATGCGCACCGCCATTGATGATGTTCATCATCGGCACCGGCAGCGACGGGGTGGCGCCGGTCTTGCCGGCCAGGTACTGCCACAGCGCCTGCTTGCTGGAAGCGGCGGCAGCGTGCGCGGCGGCCATGGAAACACCCAGCAGCGCGTTGGCGCCCAGGCGGCCCTTGTTCTCGGTGCCATCCAGATCGATCAGGCGACGGTCCAGGCCGGCCTGGTCGGTGGCTTCAAAGCCCTTCAGCGCATTGGCGATGGCGCCATTGACGTTGTCGACGGCCTTGCGCACGCCCTTGCCCAGGTAACGGGTCTTGTCGCCGTCACGCAGCTCCACCGCTTCCTTGGTGCCGGTCGAGGCGCCGGAGGGGACTGCGGCACGACCGAACGAACCGTCCTCCAGGATGACTTCGGCTTCCAGCGTGGGGTTGCCACGGCTGTCGAGGATTTCACGGGCGTGGATGCTGCGGATCGTACTCATGGTCGGGCCGGTTACCTGTAAGGAGAGGAGGCGACAAAACGAATGCCGCGTGATTATCCCCGGCTGCCCGCCGCTTGCCAAATGGTGTCGCCGATCACGACCGGATCCTGGCCCTGCGCCAGCATCGGCACGGCCACGATCATGCCCAGCAGGGCCAGCAGCAACGCCGCCACCGCGGCCATGCTGCGCCCACGCTGCAGGCGCCAGGCCAGCACCGAAGCGATTCCACTGCCCAGCGCGGACACTGCCAGCACGCCGATGGCCGCAAACAGGGCCACCTGCACCGATTCCAGCGCATGGCTGCCATCGCCAGGTGAACCGATGGCCGACAGAAACACCAGCAGGCCTGCGCCCAGGGCCGCCCAGGCCAGCACGGCCAGGCCGAGCGCACACAGGCCCCAGGGCCACGGCCGGCGCGAAGCGGGCGCGGAAGACGTTGGATTCATGAAGTGAATGGGCTCCCCGCCCGGGTGAGGATCACAGCTGGGCCAGCACGACCCCGCCCAGCAGCAGCGCCATGGCAAGCAACAGCAGGCCTGCCAGCATGGCCGCGCCACGCGCACGACGCAGGCGCCAGCCCAGCACGGTAGTGACCGCGCTCGCCACGCACGACACGGCCGCCGTGTTCAGGCAGGCCCAGGCCATCGTGTGCTGCCAGCGCGGCGCGGCACCGTCGCCGGGCATGCGCATGCTTCCCGCCGCCAGCAGCACGGCATAGGCCAGCGCCGCCCACATCAGCACGCCGAAGGCCACGGCCACCCAGCCCCACGGCCACTGCCGCCGGCGACGCTGGGCTTCCAGCGCCGCCCACGGGTCCAGACTCACGCGAAGCGCGAGAAACCGTGCTTCTTGGTCACCGCATCGAGCTCCATCAGGGTCTCGAGCAGGGCTTCCATCTGGTCCAGCGGCCACGCATTGGGACCGTCGGACAGCGCCTTGGACGGGTCCGGATGGGTTTCGGCGAACAGGCCGGAAATGCCCACCGCCACGGCAGCGCGCGCCAGCACCGGCACGTGTTCACGCTGGCCACCGGAACTGGTGCCCTGCCCGCCCGGCAGCTGCACCGAATGGGTGGCGTCGAACACCACCGGGCAGCCGGTGTCGCGCATCACCGCCAGCGAACGCATGTCGCTGACCAGGTTGTTGTAGCCGAAGCTGGCGCCACGCTCGCAGACCATGATCTGCTCGTTGCCGGTGGACTTGGCCTTCTCAACGACCGGCTTCATGTCCCACGGCGCCAGGAACTGGCCCTTCTTGATGTTGACCGGCTTGCCGGCGGCGCACACCTTGCGGATGAAATCGGTCTGGCGGACCAGGAATGCCGGGGTCTGCAGCACGTCCACCACCGAGGCCACTTCGTCCATCGGGGTGTATTCATGCACGTCGGTCAGCACCGGCACGCCGATCTGCTTCTTCACTTCGGCCAGCACCTTCAGGCCCTCTTCCATGCCCGGGCCGCGGAAGGCGGTGCCCGAGGTACGGTTGGCCTTGTCGAAGCTCGACTTGAAGATGAAGTTGACGCCAAGCTTGTCGGTGATCTCCTTCAGCTTGCCGGCGGTATCGAGCTGCAGCTGCATCGACTCGATCACGCAGGGTCCAGCGATCAGGAACAGGGGCTGGTCCAGCCCAACCTCGAATCCACACAGTTTCATGGCGTTTCCTTGTTGGTCCGCGCGCCGTACAAGCCAGCGCGCTGGGGTTGAAGCATGCAGGATGGGGGCCGCAACCCCCATTCACAAGTCAGGCGCGGGCTTCGGCCAGCAGTGCGCCGCCAGCCTTGCGCTCACGCGCGGCACGGATGAAGCCGATGAACAGCGGGTGGCCGTCGCGCGGCGTGGACAGGAATTCCGGGTGCGCCTGGCAGGCCAGGAACCACGGGTGCGCATCGCGCGGCAGCTCCACCACTTCCACCAGGGTGTCGTCCATCGACTTGCCGGAGATCACCAGGCCGGCATCTTCCAGCTGGGTGCGGTAGCGGTTGTTGAACTCGTAGCGATGGCGATGGCGCTCGGCCACCACGTCCTTGCCGTACAGGTCGCGGGCCAGGGTGCCCGGCTTCAGGCGCTGTTCCTGCAGGCCCAGGCGCATGGTGCCGCCCAGGTCGCTCTTGTCGTCGCGCTTTTCGACATCACCGGTGGCGGTGCGCCATTCGGTGATCAGGCCGATCACCGGGTCCGGCGACTGGCGGTCGTTCTCGGTGCTGTTGGCCCGCTCCAGGCCCAGCACGTGGCGCGCGTAATCGACCACCGCGGCCTGCATGCCGTAGCAGATGCCGAAGTACGGCACGCTGTTCTGGCGCGCGAACTGCGAGGTCAGCACCTTGCCTTCGAAGCCACGGTCACCGAAGCCGCCCGGCACCAGGATGCCATCGACGTCGGCCAGGGCGGCCATGTCGGTGCCTTCCAGGTCCTGCGCTTCCAGCCACTTCAGGTTGACCTTGGTGCGCTGGCGCAGGCCACCATGCTTGAGCGCTTCACCCACCGACTTGTAGGCGTCCTGGTGGTCGACGTACTTGCCGACCACGGCGATGGTCACTTCGTCCAGCGGGTGCAGGGTGGCATCGACGGCGTCTTCCCACATCGACAGGTCCACCGGGCCGGCCTTGTCGGCCAGCTTCAGCTGGTTCACCACGATCTCGTCCAGGCCCTGCGCGTGCAGGCCCGAGGGAATGCGGTAGAGCACGTCCACGTCCGGCACGCTGATGACGGCGCGTTCGGAGACGTTGGTGAACTGGGCGATCTTGCGGCGCTCCGAATCGGGCACCGCCTGCTCGGAACGGCACAGCAGCACGTCCGGCTGGATGCCGATCGAGCGCAGTTCCTTCACCGAATGCTGGGTCGGCTTGGTCTTCAGCTCACCGGCGGCGCCGATGTAGGGCACCAAGGTGAGGTGCATGAACAGGGCCTTCTCCGGGCCACGCTCGGTGCGCACCTGGCGGATGGCCTCCAGGAACGGCAGCGATTCGATGTCGCCGACCGTGCCGCCGATCTCGACCAGGGCCACGTCGTAACCCTCGGTGGCTTCGTCGATGCAGCGACGGATCTCGTCGGTGATGTGCGGAATGACCTGCACGGTCGCGCCCAGGTAGTCGCCGCGGCGCTCCTTGCGGATCACGTTCTCGTAGATGCGACCGGTGGTGACCGAGTTCTTGCGGCTCAGGCGGGTGCGCACGAAACGCTCGTAATGGCCCAGGTCGAGGTCGGTCTCGGCGCCATCGTCGGTGACGTAGACCTCGCCGTGCTGGAACGGGCTCATCGTGCCCGGGTCCACGTTGATGTACGGGTCGAGCTTCATCATCGTGACCTTCAGGCCACGCGCTTCAAGAATGGCGGCCAGCGACGCAGCGGCAATGCCTTTGCCGAGCGAGGACACCACGCCGCCGGTTACGAAAATCAAGGGAGTCATGGCTGCAAGCATCCTGTCTGGAAATGGAAAACGGCAGCACCACGCCTGCCCGGGGGGCAGACAGGGTGCAGAGAGGGGGTTTTCCGGTTCGCTGGGACAGCGAGGGAGGCGCGGACCTGGCCGGCGGCTGGCGCCGGGCGGGAACCTTCGTGCGAGGTCGGGGCGGCCGTGCCGGCCATTTTGACCGTCACCTGCGACCCGCATTGCTGGAGGCCAGACCTGGCCCTTCCAGCCCATTCGCAAAGGGTGGACACGCACTTACTCCCGGAAAGCCATAGTTTACAGATAGAGGGCCGCCAACCCAAGGGGCAGATGGCGGCAAGGGCAAAAGAAAACGCCCCGCAATGCGGGGCGTTCAGGAACAGAACCCTTGTACCAAGGGCCTTGGGCGCGGAAGCCTTAACGCTTCTTCCGCGCTTCCTCTTCTTCTTCCTGCTGCGGGGCGGGCTGGCCCTTGGCCTTCATTTCGGCATTGGCCTGGGCCCGGCGCTTGGCCTTGGCATCGGCTTCGGACTGCGCAGCCTTGTCGGCCTGGTCGTTCTGCTGCGGGGCCGGCTGGCCGGCGTTCTGCGCCATCACCAGGGGCACGGCAACGGCGGCGGCGGCCAGGATCGCAATGGTCAGCAACTTCTTCATGGAGTCCTCCTCGCGGTATCGCTTCGACATGGGGGTGCCGGCGTCTGGATTCCAGCGATGCCCATTTTACCCCCTTGCGGCGGCCGAGGCTGAACCGCAGGCGTGCAAAATCGCGTTCCAGACCGCACACTTGCGCGTCGCTCCAAGCTTCCGAACATAGATGAACGCCCGCTATAACGCCGCCGATATTGAAGTCCTGTCCGGCCTTGACCCGGTCAAGCGCCGTCCTGGCATGTATACCGACACCGCGCGCCCGAACCATCTGGCGCAGGAAGTGATCGACAACTCGGTGGACGAGGCGCTGGCCGGCCATGCCCGCTCCATCGAGATCACCCTGTACAAGGATGGCAGCGTGGAAGTCAGCGATGACGGCCGCGGCATGCCGGTGGACATCCACCCGGAAGAAAAGATTCCCGGCGTGGAGCTGATCCTGACCCGCCTGCATGCGGGCGGCAAGTTCAGCAACAACAACTACACCTTCTCCGGCGGCCTGCACGGCGTGGGCGTGAGCGTGGTCAACGCGCTGTCCACCCTGGTGGAAGTGCACATCAAGCGCGAAGGCGCCGAGCACCGCATCACCTTCCGCAACGGCGACCGCGCCACCCCGCTGGAAGTGGTCGGCACGGTGGGCAAGAAGAACACCGGTACCCGCGTGCGCTTCTGGCCCGACCCGAAGTATTTCGACACGCCCAAGTTCGCCGTGCGTGCGCTCAAGCACCTGCTGCGCGCCAAGGCCGTGCTGTGCCCGGGCCTGACCGTGAAGCTGACCGACGAGGCCACCGGCGAAGTCGACACCTGGTACTACGAAGACGGCCTGCGCGATTACCTGAAGCTGGAACTGGGCGAGCGCGAATCGCTGCCGGCCGACCTGTTCGTGGGCAACCTGAAGAAGGACACCGAAGTGGTGGACTGGGCCGTGGCCTGGCTGCCGGAAGGTGAGCTGGTGCAGGAAAGCTACGTCAACCTGATTCCCACCGCCCAGCACGGCACCCATGTGAACGGCCTGCGTACCGGTCTGACCGAGGCGCTGCGCGAGTTCTGCGATTTCCGCAACCTGCTGCCGCGCGGCGTCAAGCTGGCCCCGGAAGACGTGTGGGACCGCGTGTCCTTCGTGCTGTCGCTGAAGATGACCGACCCGCAGTTCAGTGGCCAGACCAAGGAACGCCTGTCCTCGCGCCAGGCCGCCGGCTTCGTCGAAGGCGCCGCCCACGATGCCTTCAGCCTGCTGCTGAACCAGAACGTGGAGCTGGGCGAAAAGATCGCGCAGATCGCCATCGAACGCGCCAGTGCCCGCCTGAAAACCGAAAAGCTGGTGGTGCGCAAGAAGGTCACCCAGGGCCCTGCCCTGCCCGGCAAGCTGGCCGACTGCATCAGCCAGGACCTGTCGCGCACCGAACTGTTCCTGGTGGAAGGTGATTCGGCAGGCGGCAGCGCCAAGCAGGCACGCGACAAGGATTTCCAGGCGATCATGCCGCTGCGCGGCAAGATCCTGAACACCTGGGAAGTGTCGTCCAACAGCGTGCTGGCCTCGGAAGAAGTGCACAACCTGGCCATCGCCATCGGCTGTGACCCGGGCAAGGATGACATCAGCGGCCTGCGCTACGGCAAGGTGGTGATCCTGGCCGACGCCGACTCCGACGGCCTGCACATCGCCACCCTGCTGACCGCACTGTTCCTGAAGCACTTCCCGGCGCTGGTCGATGCCGGCCACGTGTTCGTGGCGATGCCGCCCCTGTTCCGCATCGACGTGGGCAAGCAGGTGTTCTACGCGCTGGACGAGGAAGAGAAGCGTTCCATGCTGGACAAGATCGAGCGCGAGAAGATCAAGGGCGCGGTGAACGTGACCCGCTTCAAGGGCCTGGGTGAAATGAATCCGCCGCAGCTGCGTGAATCCACCATCCACCCCGATACGCGCCGGTTGGTGCAGTTGACCGTGGACGATGGCGAGCAGACCCGCTCGCTGATGGACATGCTGCTGGCCAAGAAGCGCGCGAGCGATCGCAAGGGCTGGCTGGAAAGCAAGGGCGACCTGGCTTCGCTGGAAGCCTGACCCTGGCGCGGGGTCGGATCCGGTTGCGCAGCAACGGGCTCTGACCCCAGCTTCCCGGCGATGGGGTCAGCGCCCTTTCCTTTGGACAGGGATCCGACCCCGCCCTTCCGCCGCCATCGGCAAAGCCGGCAGCGCGATAATGCGCGTCCACCTGCTTGGACCACCGTATTGCCCAGCCACTCGCTGCTGTTCCCGGGCCTGCCGCTGCACAGCGCACGCCTGGTCCTGAGCCCGATCCGCCGCGACGACGCCGCCGCGCTCTACGCCCTGCAGTCCGATGCGGAGGTGATGCGCTGGTGGAACCACCCGGCCTGGACCCGCCCGGCCGAAGCGCGTGCGCAGATAGACGATGACCTTGCCGCACAGGCCACCGGCACCCAGCTGAAGCTGGCCGTGCGCGAATCGATCGATGGCCCGCTGCTGGGCATCTGTGTGGTGTTCGCGCTGGACCGTGATGCGCAGCGGGCCGAGATTGGCTACCTGCTGGCACCGGCGCAGCAGGGCCAGGGCTACATGCATGAGGCCCTGCAGCGGCTGCTGGATTACCTGTTCCAGACACTGCGGCTGCATCGCGTGGAAGCCGAGCTCGATCCGCGCAATGCGCCCTCGGCGCACGTGCTGGAACGACTGGGCTTCGCCCGCGAAGGCCTGCTGCGGCAGCGCTGGCGCATCCAGGGCGAACTGGCCGATTCGGTGGTGTACGGCCTGCTGGCCGACGACGACCGCGCGCCACGACCGGCTTGACCTAATCTGGCCGCAACCCTGGCCGCAACGGCGTGCGCGGGCAAGCCATGCCTTTGGACACATACCGCACGCGGCGTGGCGACCTAGCATCGCAGTCCCCTTCCGCTACCGCTCTGGTGCCATGAAGTTCCTGCTGCACACTGCCGCGCTCTGCGTCGGCCTGCTTGTTGCCCCTGCCAGCGCCCTGGCGGCGCCTGCTGCCGACGCCGCCGAAACCAAGGCCCCTGCCACCGAAGCTGCGGCCCTGCCGGCCGATGCGTCGGTGCGGCAGAGCATGCGCCTGGGCGGCCGCACGCTGGATTACACCGCCAGCGTCGGCACCCTGCCGGTACGCGATGACAAGGGCAAGGTGATTGCCGACGTGGTGTTCACCGCCTACACGATGCCCGGCAAGGACCGCCCGGTCACCTTCGCCCTCAACGGCGGTCCCGGCGCATCGTCGGTCTACCTCAATCTGGGTGCGATCGGCCCGAAGGTGGTCACCTTCGGTTCGGAAGGCGACAGTGCATCGGCACCGGCCACCCTGCACGACAATCCCGGCACCTGGCTGGACTTCACCGACCTGGTGTTCATCGATCCGGTCGGCACCGGCTTCAGCCGCGCGCGCATCGGCGACGACGAGGCGAAGAAGCAGCTGTACACCCCCAGCGCCGACGTCGAATACCTGTCACGCACCATCTACGACTGGCTGCTGCGCAACCAGCGCATGGCCTCGCGCAAGTACCTGACCGGTGAAAGCTACGGTGGCTACCGCGGCCCGCGCATCACCCACTATCTGCAAACCCGGCTGGGCGTGGCGATGAACGGCCTGGTGCTGGTGTCGCCCTACCTGAGCCCGACCCTGGAAGACAACGCCGATGTCTCGCCGATGGCGTGGATGCAGACCCTGCCCTCCATCGCCGCCGCGCACCTGGAGCGGCAGGGCAAGCTGACCGATGCGGCCATGCGCGAGGTGGTCGAATACACCCGCGGCGACTATGCCACCGCGCTGATGAAGGGCCGCAGCGATCCGCAGGCCACCGAAGCGATGCTGCGCCGGGTGAGTGAGCTGACCGGGCTGGACCCGCAGTTCGTGCGCCGCGCCGGCGGGCGGCTGGAAACGCAGGCGTACCTGCGCGAAGTGTTCCGTGACAAGGGCACGCTGGGCAGCCGCTACGATTCCAACGTGACTGCGTTCGATCCGTTCCCGAATGATCCCGAGCAGCGCGCCAACGACCCGCTGCTTGACAGCATCATCGCGCCGACCACCACGGCCATGGTCGACTTCGTGACCCGCGTGGTGGGCTGGAAAGTGGATGCGCGCTACCAGGCACTGAACTACGAGGTGAACCGGCTGTGGGACCGCAATGGCGACCTGCGCCAGGGGGCGGTGACCCAGCTGCGCCAGGCGGTGGCGATCGACCCGCACCTGCAGGTGCTGATCGTGCATGGCTGGAACGACCTGTCGTGCCCGTTCATGGGTTCGATCCTGACGGTGGACCAGATGCCGGCGATGGGCAGCAACCCGGACCGGGTGCAGGTGCGCAGCTATCCGGGCGGGCATATGTTCTACAGCCGGGCGGACAGCCAGGCCGCGTTCCGTCGCGATGTGCAGGCCCTGTTCCAGCGCAACTGAGGTGGGTGGCAGGCCGGGCCTGCGGCCCGGCACCCGCTGAAGGCAACGGCAACAGCAACAGCAACAGCAACGGCAAAAGCCTGCATCTCGGGGGCGGCGGGATGGGGTGGGCAGGCGGGGGACGGCAAGAGCCGCTCCTGCGTGCCTCGTAGAGCGCCATCCATGGCGCTCTGCGCCCCCGCCTGCCCACCCCACCCCGCCGCTGACGGGTTCATGGCGCTGTTGGTGGATGGTCGACCGTCTGCTGGTGGTGGGGGTGCCGACCGTTGGTCGGCACGGGCTCTGATCCTGGTCCTGCTTTGGTAGGTGTCGACCTTGGTCGACACGATGGGTGTGGAGGAATGGTTTCTCCCATGAAAAAAGCCCGCCGGAATCCGGCGGGCTTTCTTTGTTTTCGGGGGTCAGATCCTTTTCCCGCAGGGAAAGGGCTCTGACCCCGGGGCTGCCGGCATCAGGTCCAGCCGGCCAGCTCGAACAGCTTCAGGATCAGGTACGCACAGCCGCCGGCCGCCGGGATGGTCAGGATCCAGGCCCAGACGATGCGTTCGATCACGCCGAACTTCAGCGAACGCGGGTTCTTGGCAAAGCCCACGCCCATGATCGCGGTGGAGATGCTGTGGGTGGTCGAGACCGGCATGCCGAAGTGGGCGGCCAGGGTCAGGATGGTGGCCGAGCTGGTCTCCGCGGCGAAGCCGTGGATCGGGTGCAGCTTCACCATCTTGTGGCCCAGGGTCTTGATGATCTTCCAGCCGCCCGAGGCGGTACCGGCAGCCATCACCACCGCACAGGTCAGCACGATCCACATGGCAATGCCGTCGCCGGCGCTGGCATCGGGGTGCATGAAGGCCAGCCACGACGGCAAGTTGTCCAGCGCGCCGGTGGCTTCAGCGCCGATCAGGGTCATGGCGATGATGCCCATGGTCTTCTGCGCGTCGTTGTGGCCGTGGGCGAAGCCCATGTAGGCCGCCGAGGCGATCTGCGCCTTGCCGAAGAACGCGTTGACGATGCGCGGACGGGCCAGGCGGCCGATGGCACCGCCGATCTTGGCCAGGCCGGCGATCAGGCCCCACAGCAGCACCATCACCACGATGCCCAGCAGGAAGCCGGCGATCGGCGAGGTGATCATCGGCACGAAGACCTTCCACAGCAGGCCCTTGTTCTGCGCCCAGCTGCCCAGGCGCTCGGACCAGATCAGCGCATCCCAGTTGTTGTGGGCGGCCGCCAGGCCGGCACCGCACAGGCCGCCGATCAGGGCGTGCGAGGACGAGGACGGCAGGCCCTTCCACCAGGTGATCAGGTTCCAGATGATGCCGCCCAGCAGCGCGCACAGGATCACCTGCGGGGTGACATCGACCACGTTGGTGTTGAGCAGGCCCGAGGCGATGGTCAGCGCCACCGCGGTACCGGTCAGCGCGCCGATGAGGTTCATGAAGGCGGCCAGCATCACCGCCCAGCCGGGCGAGAGCACCTTGGTCGCCACCACGGTGGCAATGGAATTGGCGGTGTCGTGGAAGCCGTTGATGAACTCGAAGACGAGCGCGGCCAGGATCACCACCAGGACAAGGGTCAACATGCGGCGGCGTCCGTCAGCTGTTCTTCAACACGATCTGGTACGCCACCACGCCGGCCTCGCGGCAACGGTCGATGGCCTTTTCCAGGATCTCGAAGAATTCCTTCAGCAGGAACATCTGCAGGTTGTCCAGGCGACCGGAGTAGATGTCGCGGTACAGCTCCAGCATCAGGCGGTCGGCTTCGTTTTCCAGCGAGCGCAGCTTCTCGTTCAGCGCGGTCATCCGGTCCAGGTTCATGTGGCGCAGGTCGGCCACCATTTCCACGACCACGCCAGCGGCCTGTTCCAGCATCGCCGCGCGCGGCGCGAAGTCGATGTGTTCCAGGTGGGTGGTGGCCAGCGAATAGCGATCGGCGAACTTCTCGATCTGCTTGGGAATCTTGTACAGGGCCGAGCCCAGCGCTTCGATGTCTTCGCGCTCGATGGGGGTCATGAAGCTGTCCACCAGCGCCTGGCTGATCTTGTCCGACGCCGCGCGCTCGCGCAGGCGGGCCAGCTTGAAGGCGTCCAGCGCCGGCTGGCGGTCGGCCTCGCGCAGCATGGAATGCAGCGCCTTGGCGGCATCGTTGGCCGCGACGGCAGCCTCATCAAGCAGGGTGTAGAACTGTTTGCCGGAACCGAAAATGGTCTGCAGAGAGAACATTGAGAAACCTGTCAGCCGTCGCGGGAAGGACGGCACCAGAGGGAATTATGACGGCTAGATGACCATCACGGGTATACCCGCCCGCTTCCGGGGGTGGAAAACCCTCAACCTGAACAGGCAGTTGCCATCCCGCCACGCCCCTTTGCTAAGATGCCAGCGCGCCCCCGGGCGCACCTTATGGACGACGACCCTTATCCCCCCGCGCCGCGCCGGACCCCGTTCCTGAGCGCCAGCCGCCACCGCAAGCACCCGCCCTCCCTGCCACCAACCGGGGACGACGCCCGTGTTTGAAATGATCCTGATTGTCTTCGCGCTTGTTCTGCTGAACGGCTTCTTCGCCATGTCCGAGATGTCGGTCATGACCTCGCGCAAGAGCCGCCTGAAGCAGATGGCCAGCACCTCCAAGCGCGCGGCCAAGGCGCTGGAACTGTCCGAAAAGCCGGAAAGCTTCCTGTCCACCGTGCAGATCGGCATCACCGTGATCGGCGTGCTGACCGGCTACCTGGGCGGTGAAGCGCTGGGCGAGGCGTTCGCCGGCTGGATCCAGGGCCTGATGCCCGGTTTTGCCTACGCCGGCAAGATCGGCACGGTGCTGGCGGTCAGCCTGATCACCTTCATCACGCTGATCTTCGGCGAACTGGTACCCAAGCGCCTGGCACTGACCCGTTCGGAGTCCATCGCCGGCCTGGTGGCCATGCCGATGAGCTGGCTGGCCAAGCTGGCGCTCCCCTTCGTCTGGCTGCTGTCCAAGACCACCCAGCTGGTGCTGAAGGTGCTGGGGCTGGGCAATGACGAAGCCGCTTCGGTCACCGAAGAAGAAATCCGCATGCTGGTGGCCGAAAGCCACGAAGCCGGCGTGATCGACGCCCATGAGCGCGACATGATGAACCGCGTGATGCGCCTGGGCGACCGCACCGCCGACAGCCTGATGACCCCGCGCAACCGCATTGCCTGGCTGGACACCCAGGCCGGCCTGGAGCGCAACCTGGAAATCATGGCCGAGCACGAGTTCTCGCGCTATCCGGTGTTCCGCGACAACGACCAGGACGTGGTCGGCGTACTGGAACTGAAATCGCTGGCCACCCGCATGGCACGCGGCGACAACGCCCTGTTCCAGACCCTGCGCGAAGCGCTGTATGTGTCCGAATCGACCCATGCGATGAAGCTGCTGGAAATCTTCCGCGAGGAACAGCAGTCGATGGCGCTGGTGGTGGACGAATACGGTGAAATCCAGGGCCTGGTGACCATCAGCGACCTGATGGGCGCGGTGGTTGGCCGCCTGCAGGCGGTGGAGAACGCCGACGAGGATGCGCTGGTGGTGACCCGCGAAGACGGCTCGCTGCTGGTGGATGGCTCGTTGCCGATCGAAGACCTGCGCGAACTGATCGGCAGCAACGAGCTGCCCGATGCCGAGGAAGGCGATTACTACACGCTGGCCGGCATGTGCATCCACTACTTCGGCCGCATCCCGCATGCGGGCGAGTATTTCGACTGGGCCGGCTGGCGCTTTGAAGTGGTGGACCTGGACGGTGCCCGCGTGGACAAGCTGCTGCTGCGCACCCTGTCGGACGAGCAGGCCGATGAGCTCACCGCCTGATCCAGGCCACGGCGCGGGCGACGAGCGCCCGAGCTATCGCAACGAGGGCATCCGCACCCTGTTGGCGATGTTCGAATTCGGTGATCCGGCCCAGCACATGAAGCTGGGCCAGATCCTGCAGGACCTGCAGCAGAGCGCGTTCGGCGTATTCCTGTTCGTGGCCATCCTGCCGGCCTTCATCCCCATTCCGGGGCTGGGCGGCGCGGTCAGCGGGCCGCTGGTCATCCTGATCGGGCTGCAGATGCTGTTCTGCATGCGCAAGCCCTGGCTGCCGGGCTTCATCGCCCGCCGTGGGCCCCGCCGCGGCACCATGCACCGGTTCCTGGACCGCATCGACCGGCCGCTGCGGCGGCTGGACCGCATGCTGAAGCCGCGCATGCCGCAGTGTGTGGCGCCAGCGCCGGCACACGCCTTCACCGGTCTGCTGCTGGTCCTGCTGGGGCTGCTGCTGTCGCTGCCGATCCCGTTCACCAACTACCTGTTCGGGTTCCAGCTGCTGCTGTTTTCGCTGGCGTTGCTGGAACGCGATGGCGCGCTGATGCTGTTCAACTGGATTGGCGGCGTGGTGGCGGTGGCCTTCTTCGGTTTCAGTTCCGGCCAGCTGGTCGGTTACACCGCCGACCTGTTCCAGCGCTGGTTCTGAGCGTTGGCCGCAGGGCTCGCCGGGCATGGCCCGGCGCTACCCACCACGACCCGATCGGTAGCGCCGGGCCATGCCCGGCGGGGGTGCATCACCGCAGATCGATGAATCCGTTATCGCCCAACTGCGACGGATCATCCTGCACTGCCGACAAAACGAAGCTCAACGCCTTGCCCAGCAGCGTGCCTGGGCCTTCCCAGTACTCGGCGGTCTCCGCACGTACCTGGATCAGGCGAAGGTTCGGATCATCCTTGCCGCCGGGGAAGAACAGCTTCATCGCCGGCGACCACAGCGCCTCGATCTTTTCACGGTCGTCCACGATGCGCGCCCGGCCAGACACCGACACGTAAGTATTCTTCGACGTGGAGGCGTAGGCCACGTTGACGCGCGGATTCAAGGCAATCTCCGCCACCTTCGGGCTGTCGGCGGCGGTGGCGAACCACAGGTCGCCGTCGAAATCGACCTGCTGGGTGCCCAGCGGCCGGCTGTACAGCCGACCGTCCACGCCGGTGGTGGTGAACATGGCCACCTCCACGTCCTTGATCAGTTCGGACAACTGGGCGATGTGCTCGGCACGGGTATCGGTCATGGAAGGGGCTCCGGAATCAGGAGCCCCCATCAGAGCGCGTCGCCCTGCAATGCACCGTGACGCAAACGTTCAGCCGGCGTGGCGGGCGTGCCAGGCCTGCATGGCCAGTTCGAACGAACGCAGGCGCGCGCGGTGGTCATACAGGTTGGCGGTAAGCAGCAGTTCGTCCGGCGCGTGGCGGTCGACGAAGGCGGCGATACCCTCGCCCACCTGCTGCGCATCGCCCAGCACGGTGCAGGCCAGGGCGCGTTCCACGCCCAGCTTTTCATGCGGTTCCCAGAAGCTGTCGATGTCATCGATCGGCGCGGGAATGCGGCCCGGGCGGCCACGGCGCAGGTTGACGAAGCTCTGCTGCTGGCTGGTGAACAGCCGGCGCGATTCGGCTTCGCTGTCGCTGGCCACGACGTTCAGCGCCAGCATCGCGTGCGGCTGCTTCAGCGTGGCCGAGGGCCGGAACTCACGGCGGTAGACGGCCAGCGCTTCATCCATCGCATCGGGCGCGAAGTGCGAGGCGAACGCGTACGGCAGCCCCATGGAGGCGGCAAGGCGCGCACCGAACAGGCTGGAACCGAGGATCCAGGTCGGCACCCGCAGACCGCCGCCGGGCACTGCCTGCACCGCCTGCCCGGCCTGCACCGGCTCGAAGTAATGCAGCACCTCGCGCACGTCCTGCGGGAACTGGTCGGCACTGTCGAAGTAGCGGCGCAGCGCACGCGCCGTGGGCTGGTCGGTGCCCGGCGCACGGCCCAGGCCCAGATCGATGCGGTCCGGGTACAGCGATGCCAGCGTGCCGAACTGCTCGGCCACCTGCAGTGGCGCATGGTTGGGCAGCATGATGCCGCCGGCGCCGACGCGGATGCGCCGCGTGCCCCCGGCCACGTGGCCGATCAGCACCGCGGTGGCGGCGCTGGCGATGCCGGGCATGTTGTGGTGTTCGGCCAGCCAGTAGCGGCGGTAGCCCAGCGCATCGGCATGCTGGGCCAGTTCCAGCATGTTGGCGAAGGCGGCGGTGGTATCACTGCCCTCGCAGACCGGGGCCAGGTCGAGGATCGACAACGGGATCATCAGGGGGTTTTCCGTCACAGGATTCCCCCTGCATGGGGTCGCCACGGCGCCACGGCCAGTGACGGTGGCGGAATGCTGATTCCTGCCGAACCGGTTCAGGGGCGCCGGGCATGTACCGGCGCGACCTCAAGGGCAGTTCAGAATGCGCTGGGGCGCGGCTCGGGCAGCGGCTGGTCGACCAGCGGCTTCAGCTCGGCATCCAGCGCCACCCGCTCGTCGAAGACGAAGCAGCGACCCTCGTAGCCTTCGCCACCGACCTCCTCGAAATAGCCCAGGATGCCGCCATCGAGCTGCAGGACATTGTCCATGCCATCGTTGACCATCCACAGCGCCGCCTTTTCGCAACGGATGCCGCCGGTGCAGAAGCTGACCACCGTGCTGTCCTGCAGCGCCTGCCGATGCGGCGCCAGCGCTTCAGGCAGATCGGTGAACTTCTCGATGGGCAGCACCAGCGCATCCTTGAAGGTGCCATGGGCCACCTCCTGCAGGTTGCGCGTATCGAGCATCACCACCGGCTTGCCGGCATCGTCGTGGCCCTGGCGCAGCCAGCGCTGCACCGTGGCCGGATCGACCGCCGGCGCACGCGGGTAGGCCAGCGGCTGGCCATCGTCGCGCCGGAAGCTGATGATCTCGTCCTTCACCTTGGCCTTCAGCCGCGCGAAGGGCTGGTGTTCGCTGACGCTGGTCTTGACCCGCATGTCGGCAAACCGCGCATCAGCGTGCAGGTGCGCGTAGAAGTCCTGCACCGCCTGCGGCGCCCCGGCCAGGAACAGGTTCAGCCCCTCGCCCGCCACCAGGATCGTGCCGCGCAGCGCCGCCGCCTCGGCACGCGCCAGCAGCTGGTCGCACAGGGCCTGGGGGGCGTCGATGACGGCGAAGTGATAGGCAGCGGTATTGGCGATCATTCCGCCATTTTACCGCCTTCAGACATCGGGGTCAGAGCCCTCTGCGCAGCAAAGGGATCCGACCCCGTGCGGTTCCCTGTGTCGACCAAGGTCGACACCTACCGACAGCCGCGGGGATTGTCAGAGGCGGGGCGGTGGGGCAGGCGGGGGCGCAGAGCGCCATGGGCCCGAGGCATGCCTCGGGCGGGTTGGGCAGGACGCCCAACCCCGGTCTTGCCGGGCGCGCAGGATTGCGCGCACGAGCAAGGCGCTCTACGAGGCACGCAGGAGCAGCTCTTGCCGTCCCCCGCCTGCCCCCACCGCCCTGCCCGTTCACGGAAAACCCGCTTTTGACGTTGACGTTGCTTCGGCGGGTGCCGGGTGCAAGCCGTCCGCAACAGCCCCCTATCCCCGCAACAACATGAACGGCAGCAGCACCAGCGCCGCCGCACCCGCCATCCCCAGCAGCACCAGCGCCACGAACAGCGGCCGCCGCCGCAGCACGCTGCCGAACGTTTCGGCCGTGCCATCGCGCAGCGCCTGCTCGCGCTCGGCACGGATGCGCGGCGCCCGCTCGGCCTGGTAATCGGCCATCAGGGCCTTGGCCCGCGGCTGGTCCGCATCATCGCGCAGCCACAGGCCGCCATTGGAAATGCCCCAGGGGCTGGGTTCGGTGCGATACCAGGCGATGCCGTGCTGGTCCAGCAGGGTGCACACATCGGCGTACTCGTCGTCGCCGACATTGCGCAGGTTGAGCAGAAGTTTGGCCATGCCACCATGATACCCGGCGCCGATGCGCTACCCTTGCCGCCCGCGAACACCCTACGGAGACGCCCGATGCGCCGCCTGCTGCTTCCCCTGCTGCTGTCCCTTGTTGCCGCCGGTTGTTCGTCCGAACCCGCCGGCCCGCCGCCGGGCGGCACCCTGACCACCTTCGAACGCATCGATACCCAGGTGGGAACCGGCGCCGAAGCCGTGCCCGGGCAGAAAGTGACCGTGCACTACACCGGTTGGATCTACGACAACCGCACCGAGAACAAGCACGGCAAGACCTTCGACAGCTCGGTCGGCCGCGGCCAGCCCTTCGTCTTCGCGTTGGGCGCCGGCCAGGTCATCCGTGGCTGGGACGAAGGCGTGGCCGGCATGAAAGTGGGCGGCAAGCGCACCCTGATGATCCCGCCGGACTACGGCTATGGCGACCGTGGCGTCGGCCCGATCCCGGCCGGCTCCTCGCTGGTGTTCGACGTCGAGCTGCTCGATGTCCAACCCTGATCTGCAACCGCCGCGCCGCGTCGCCGTGGTCGGCGGCGGCCCGGCTGGCCTGTTCGCCGCCGAGCGCCTGCGCGCCGCCGGCCTGGAGGTCGATCTGTACGAGGCCAAGGGCTCGCCCGGCCGCAAGTTCCTGATTGCCGGCAAGGGCGGGCTGAACCTGACCCATTCCGACGAACGGCCGTTGTTCGACAGCCGTTACCGCGAACACAGCGCCGCCGTGGGTGACTGGCTGGACGGCTTCGATGCGCAGGCACTGCGTGAGTGGGCCTCAGGGTTCGGCGTGGAAACCTACGTCGGCAGTTCCGGCCGGGTGTTTCCGGTGGACCGCAAGGCGGCCCCGCTGCTGCGCGGCTGGGTACGGCGCCTGAAGGAACGGGACGTGCGCCTGCACGTCAATCATCGCTGGACCGGCTGGGCCGATGACGGTGCCCTGCAGTTCGCCAGCGAACACGGCGAGGTGCGCGTACACGCCGATGCCACGGTGCTGGCCCTGGGCGGCGGCAGTTGGCCGCAGCTGGGCAGCGATGGCGCCTGGGTGGCACCGCTGCAGGCACGCGGCGTGGATGTCGCGCCGCTGCAGCCGGCCAACTGCGGGTTCGACGTGGACTGGAGCCCGCATTTCGCCCAGCGCCATGCCGGCGCCCCACTCAAGCCGGTGGTGGCCTATTGGACCGATCTGCAGGGTCGGCCGCAGTCGCTGCAGGGTGAGTGCGTGGCCAGCAGCTATGGCATCGAAGGCAGCCTGGTCTACGCGCTGGCCGCTGATCTGCGCGACACCATCAACCGCGATGGCCATGCCGTGCTGGCCCTGGATCTTGTACCCGGCCGTGACGAGGCACGCCTGCTGGCCGACCTGTCCCGGCCGCGCAAGGGCCGGAGCTTTGGCGAACACCTGCGCCGCCAGGCCGGTCTGGATGCGGTGAAGGCCGCGCTGGTGTTCGAGCACCTGGGCAAGGACGCCGGCAACGATCTGCCGGCCGTGGCAGCAACGCTCAAGCGCCTGCCCCTGCGGCTGCTGCGACCGCGGCCGATGGCCGAGGTGATCAGCACCGCGGGCGGTGTGCGGCTGCAGGCCATGGACCGCCAGCTGATGCTCAACGCCATGCCGGGCGTGTTCTGCGCCGGCGAAATGCTGGACTGGGAAGCGCCGACCGGCGGCTACCTGCTGACCGCCTGCTATGCCAGCGGACTGCGCGCGGCTGAAGGCGTGGTGGCGTGGCTGGCAGCGCGCTGACCCGGCGATTGTAGAGTCGAGCTTGCTCGACTGCTTCGGTAGAGTCGAGCTTGCTCGACTGATGGAAAAACAGTCGAGCAAGCTCGACTCTACAAAAGCGGAAAAGCAGTCGAGCAAGCTCGACTCTACAAGGGGCGGTGCATGCGCACCGAGGCCAGGGCTACGCCGCTGGGGTGCGGGTACAGCTCCTCCCGGTCGGCCACGAAGCCCTGGCGCTGGTAGAACGCGACGGCGTTCAGCGAGGCCGACAGCACCACCTCGCGCTTGGGATCGGCCATCGCCAGCAACCGCTGCATCAACGCCTGACCAATACCCTGCCCGCCCCGATCCGGATCGACGAACAACGCGTCCACCTCGTTGGCGTCGCTGTCGAACACGCCAAACCCCAGCAGTGCGCCCTGCGCATCCTCAGCCACCACGCAGCCGCCCTGCCCCAGCAGCCGCGCGTACTGCGACGGTGGCGGCGAGGCCGACCACGGTGCGATCACCTCGGGCGGATAATGGCTGCTGCAGGTCTCGCGCACGCAGCGGGTGCGCAATGCCCACAGCGTGGCTACATCATCGGCGGTGCCGGTTCTGAACTGCATGGCATGTCCTTGTAGAGTCGAGCCATGCTCGACTGCATTGCGATTGATAAAAGCAGTCGAGCAAGCTCGACTCTACAACGGCGGCTAGCGCGATTTGCTGGCGCGCAGCGCCTGGATGCGCGCTGGCGGCTGGAACGAATCGCTGCGGGCATCGGCCCAGAACGCATGGAACACCGCGTGATCGGGCACTTTGTGCAGCAGCTCGCCCGGTTCCAGATAGCGGTACAGCGTGGCCAGCGAACGGATCTCGACCGGCGAAACGCGACGCAGGATATGCTCCGGCCCCAACTCTGCCGGGTCGTTCAACCCGGCGGCACACAGCAGTTCCTTCAACGCGTGCAGCGTGTGCTCGTGGTAGCTGTACACCCGCGTGGCCTTGTCCGGAGCATCCAGGTGCTTCCAGCGCGCCGGGTTCTGGGTGGCGATGCCGGTCGGGCATTTGTCGGTGTGGCAGCTCAGCGACTGGATGCAGCCCAGCGCGAACATGAAGCCGCGGCCGGCGTTGCACCAGTCCGCGCCAAGGGCGATGGTGCGCGCGATGTCGAACGCACTGGTGATCTTGCCGGCCGCACCAATGCGGATGTGTTCGCGCAGGTCCAGCCCGACCAACGTGTTGTGCACCAGCAGCAGCGCCTCATGCATGGGCACGCCCACGTGGTCGACGAACTCGGCCGGTGCCGCGCCGGTGCCGCCCTCGGCGCCGTCCACCACGATGAAATCAGGGCGCAGGCCGGTTTCGTGCATGGCCTTGGCGATGCCGAACCATTCCCAGGGGTGGCCGATGGCCAGCTTGAAGCCCACCGGCTTGCCACCGGACAGCTCGCGCAGGCGCGCAACGAACTGCAGCAGTTCCACCGGTGTGGAAAACGCCGAATGGCGCGACGGTGACACACAGTCCACGCCCATCGGCACGCCACGGGTGGCGGAAATCTCAGCGGTGACCTTCGGTGCCGGCAACACGCCGCCGTGGCCGGGCTTTGCACCTTGGGACAGTTTGATCTCGATCATCTTCACCTGATCGTGGGTGGCGTTGGCGATGAAACGCTCTTCGCTGAAGCCGCCCTTCTCGTCGCGGCAACCGAAATAGCCCGAGCCGATCTCCCAGACCAGGTCCCCGCCCATTTCGCGGTGGTAAGGCGAGATCGAGCCTTCGCCAGTGTCGTGGTAGAAGCCACCGCGGCGCGCACCGTCGTTCAGCGCGCGGATCGCGTTGGCCGACAGCGAACCGAAACTCATCGCGGAAATATTGAACACGCTGGCCGAATAGGGTTTCGCACAGGTCGGCCCGATCAGCACGCGGAAGTCGTGCTTGCCGATCGTGGTCGGCGCCAGCGAGTGGTTGATCCACTCGTAATCCACCGCGTAGGTGCTGCGCAGGGTGCCGAACGGCACCGTGTCCATTTCATTCTTGGCGCGTTGGTAGATCAGCGCGCGCTGCTGGCGCGAGAACGGCACGTCTTCCAGGTCGCTCTGCACGAAGTACTGGCGGATCTCCGGGCCGATCGATTCAAGCCCGTAACGGAAATGGGCCATGACCGGGTAATTGCGGCGCAGGGTGCTGCGCTTCTGCAGCAGGTCCCAGCAGCCCAGCGCCACCATCGCCGCGGACAGGCCGACGCCCCAATACCAGGCGGGCCAGAGCGTCGCCAGCCACAGACTGACCGGCAGCATCAGGATGGCGAGCACGAAGACAATGTAGCGGTGCATGGCGTTCCTCGGTTGCAACTGGCCCCGAGTCTACCCCGCCACGGGTGTACGCCCGCTAGAGGCGATCATCGACCACGCTGCGTGGCCAGGCAGACTTCACGTCGTAGACCAGCCCGCCGGGCACCAGCAGCGCGCGGATCTGCCCCTCGTCCAATGCGGTGAAGGCGGCGTGCGCCACCGCCAGCACCACGGCGTCATAGACGCCCTGCTGCGGTTGCTGCAACCACTGCACGCCGGTGTCGGCCAGCGCCGCCGGCCCCACCCAGGGGTCGCTCACATCCACCTGCGCGCCACTTTCCTGCAACCGCTGCGCCAGTTCCAGCGCACGACTGTTGCGCAGGTCCGGGCACTCTTCCTTGAAGGTGACGCCCAGCACCAGGATGCGCGACTGCGCCGGGCTGCGCCCCCGCTCGGCCAGCATTGCCAGCACCCGCGCGGCCACATGTTCGCCCACCCGGTTGTTGACCTGGCGGGCGGTGTGGATCAGATCGGGGTGGTAGCCCACGCTCTCGGATTTATGCAGCAGGTAGTACGGGTCCACGCCGATGCAATGGCCACCGACCAGGCCGGGCCGGAACGGCAGGAAATTCCACTTGCTGCCCGCCGCGTCGAGCACATCCTGGGTGTCGATGCCCAGGCGGTCGAAGATCAGTGCCAGCTCGTTCACCAGGGCGATGTTGACGTCGCGCTGGATGTTCTCCACCACTTTGGCCGCCTCGGCCACGCGCATCGAGGGCGCCGGGAAGGTGCCCGCGCGGATGATCTGCCGGTACAGCCCATCGATCACTGCCGCCACTTCCGGCGTCGAACCGGAGGTGATCTTGCGGATGTCGGCCAGTCGCCGCGCGCGATCGCCGGGGCTGACCCGTTCCGGGCTGTAGCCGCAGTAGAAGTCTTCATTGAAGCGCAGGCCCGAGCCCTGCTCCAGCAGGGGTACGCACACTTCCTCGGTGGTGCCGGGGTAGACGGTGGATTCGTAGACCACCACGTCGCCACGGCGCAGATGGCTGGCGATCAGGCGGGTGGCCGAGCGCAGCGGCTCCAGGTCCGGCTGCTCGTAGGCATCGATCGGGGTCGGCACGGTCACGATGTACACATTGCAGGCATCGAGTTGCGCCGGGTCACTGCTGTAACGCAGCTGGGCAGCCGTGGCCAGCTCGTCGGGCTCCATTTCCAGGGTGTGGTCCTGGCCGCCACGAAGCTCGGCGATGCGCGCTTCATCGATGTCATAGCCCAGCGTCGGCAGGTGCTGGCCGAAGGCCACCGCCAGTGGCAGGCCGACATAACCCAGGCCGATCACGGCCGGCGCAGGCGCCAGCGCCGCGCTGATCGGCGCGCTCAAGCGTGATGCCCCATGGGCATCAACAGGGTGCAAGGGCTCATCCGGGCATCCGCAGGCGTTCAGACATGCGTACAAGAGTAACGGCCATGGGCGCTGCAGGTCACGCCCGCGTGCGTCCCGGCCCTAGCCCAGGCTGACCGCAGCGGGCTCCAGCTCCCCATGTCCGCCCATCCACGAACGCAGCAGCAGCGCGAAGCCGTTGCCCGGCCAATGCGGATCGTTGTCGAAGCCATGCCAGGGCGCTGCCACGATGCTGGCCAGCGCACCCGGTTCGATCATGCGGTTGGCCATGGTCCAGCGCGGGAACCAGCGCGCCTGCAGGGGCCCTACGGCCAGTTCGGTCAGACAGGCATGGCGGCGCGCGTTGACGATGCGGGCATGGACAGACGCCAACCCATCGCGCGGGCCTTCGGCGTACTGCAGGAAACGGGTGCCGTCGTACATCAGCACACCGGTGACCCCGGCCATGCGGTTGAAGGCGGTGGCATCGGCCAGCAAGGCGTCCAGCGCAGGCAGGTCCAGCCCTTCGCAGGCCGTACTGACGTAGGCGAACGCGTGCAACGACATGGCCCATCCCCCCCTGGTGGATGAATGGGACTATGCCACGAAGCGCGCGTACTGCCTACGACCGCTATTCCGGCGGCGCTTCCACCTGATACCCACGCTGCTGCAGCGCCTGCAGATACCCCTCGCCCAGCAGCAGGCTGACCGGCACGGTGGCGAAGGTGGCCGCATGCTTCTGCAGCGCGTTGTCCACGCCCTGCAGCCAGCGCTGGCGTACCTGTTCGGGCAGGTTGCTCCAGCCGCGACGGCGCACGAAGGCCGACTCCTGCAGCACTTCGCGGCAGGTCTGCGCCATGGCCGAGCCGGACAGCCGGCGCAACGCTGCCACATCGCCCAGCGCCCAGGCATTGGCACGCTCACGCAGCACCGGGGCCTGGAATTCGACCGTGTCGAGCGTGCGCTCGAAACACGCGCGGTCATCCACTTCGGTCACCTGCAGTTCCTTCAGCGTGGCCCGCGCATCGTCGATTTTCAGGGTGACCTTCAGCGCCTCCGGCTGCAGGTCGCGCGCCTTGTAGAGCCGCTGCAGCGCCTTGTCCACCTGCTTGCCGTCGCGCAACCCGTTGCGTTTCAGGAAGGCCTGGTACAGACGACCGGACGCCACCAGCGGGCGCTCCTTCTCGACGCCGCGATCGCTGCCCAGGTAGGTCTGCTTGAGCTGCAGCCAGCGCTCGTAGGTCGGTGCCGACAGGACCTGCTGCAGCGTGCGCCCCTGCGGATCGCGCGCGCTGCGGCGTGCCAGCGGCAGCAGGGTCAGACCCTTCAGCAGCCCCACCTGCGCATCGACCTTGAAACCCGGCTCGCCCAGTACATGATCGACCCCGGCGATGGTGCGCTCGACTTCGTCCGGTCGCCATTCCACGCCCGCCGGCAAGGGCGAAACCGTGCCCAGTATCCACAGCACATGCCCCTGCGGCGCGGTCACCTTCCACAGCCCGGGGCCGGGCTGCTCGCCGGTCACCTGCACGGTGGCCATGTCCACCACGCCATCGGCCGGCGGCGGGCGCTGCAGCGCGCCCAACGGGCCCGTCGCCAGCAACAGCACCGACAGCCCCAGAACCATCCTTCGCATGCGCCGTCGTGCCATGTCGCCCTTCCTGTGTGCGTTGGCGGACTGTAGCGGGCCGCGCACGGCCCTGCGTAAAAGCCGCGTTAGCCGCTGCCGACCAGGTCGATTCGGCTACAATCGGCGCGCGCTGCAGGCCCGGATGGCGAAACTGGTAGACGCATCGGACTTAAAATCCGCCGGGGGCAACCCCATGCCGGTTCGATTCCGGCTCCGGGCACCACCCAGGTCAACCAAGGATTCCCATGCACAGGATGTGCCTGCTGCTGTCGCTGGCGCTTGCTCCCAGCGCGCGCGCCGCCGCGCCGGTCTACAGCGACCTGGGCGACTGGCAACTGACCTGCGACAACCGCAATGACTGCGTGGCCGTGGCCCGCGCGGTGGGCTATGCCGGGCACCTGCGCATCAGCCGCGCGGGCGGCCTGCGCAGCGTGCCGCAGCTTGAACTGTTCGCGCCGGGCGTTTCCGCGCCGCACTGGCAGGTCGATGGTGAGACCCCCGCCTTCGACGATCCCGGCCGTGCCCTGGCGCCCGGGCACCAGCAGTGGACCGGCATGGCGGCTGTACGCGCTCGCCTGCAGAGCCTGCAGGGCGGCCGCGTATTGAATTACGGCGCACGGGACATCGAATCGATTTCCCTGAGTGGGGTGGACGCGCTGCTGCAGGCCTTCGACCGTGCGCAGGGGCGCAGCGGCACCGACGATGGGCTGCTGCCGGGAACCGCTGCGGCGCAGGCACACCCGCGCGACGCCCTGCCCACCCTGTCGACGCCGGCGCTTGCCCGGCGCGTGCTGTCGGCGACCGCACGCGCGAACCTCATCGCCGATCTGCGCAGGCTGCAGGCACCGGCATTGGCCCAGCTGCACTGCGATGCGGACGACGGCAGCCTGTCCCGCGCGCACGACGGCGCCTGGACGATCGACGCCACGCACGATCTGGTGTTCATCGGCTGCCAGGCCGGCATGTACAACGCCAACGTGGTGGCCTTCGTAGTCGCCGATGGTCAGTTGCCGCACACACGGCCACTGCAGCTGGAGCTGGCCGACGCCCCGGCAGTCAGCGACGATGAAACCCGCTTCGTGCTGCCGCGGCTGGGCTGGCCACGCTTCGATGCCGCGCAGGGCCGCCTGGCCGAAACCACCCTGTTCCGCGGCGCCGCCGATTGCGGTCACGCAGCCAGCTGGCGCTGGGATGGCCGCCAGTTCCAGATCGAGACCCTGCAGCTGCAGCGCAACTGCATCGGCGGCGAGCCCGGTGACTGGCCGCTGCTGTGGCGCAGCGTGGGCGGCCCGACCAATGTGGCCCGCCAGTACGGCCCGCTGCGGGCCGAATGACGTAATCGCTCAGATCGCCCGCGAGTAACGCGGTTGCTGCTGCGCGCGCAGGTACGGGTCGAAACACATCGCCAGCAACCGCAGCAGTGGCCGGCCCGGCTCGGTGGCGCGCACCACGCCATCGCGGTACTCGGCCAGTCCGTCGCCCTGCAGCCGCTGCACGGCCTGCAGGTCTTCGGCGAAGTACTGCTCGAAATCCACAGCGTGGCGCTGCCCCAGCACAGCGCCATCCACTTCGCCCTGGCACATCAGCTGCTGGATCAGTTCGGCGCGCAGCTGGTCATCGGCGCTCAGGGCCACGCCGCGCCAGACCGGCAGCTGGCCCTGGTCGACGGCCGCTTCCCACGCCGGCAGTTCGCGCGGATTCTGGCTGTAGGTGGCGCCCACGTGGCTGATCGCACTCACGCCCAGGCCCAGCAGATCGGTATCGGCATGGGTGGTGTAGCCCATGAAGTTGCGGTGCAGCTGCCCGGCACGCTGGGCGCGCGACAGGTCTTCTTCGGGCAGGGCGAAGTGGTCCATGCCGACGTACTGGTAGCCGGCAGCGGACAGGCGTTCCACCGCCAGGCCCAGCAATGCCAGCTTGTCCTCCGGCGACGGCAACCGGGTTTCGTCGATCTGCCGCTGCGCGCGGAACAGATGCGGCAGGTGCGCGTAGCCATATACCGCCAGCCGATCCGGGCGCAGTGCCAGCACCAGTTCCAGCGTGCGCCCGAAGCCCTCCAGACTCTGCCCGGGCAGGCCGTAGATCAGGTCCACGTTCACCGAGCGCATGCCGTTGTCGCGGCAGGCGCGCAGGATGTCCAGGGTCTGCCGCACGCCCTGCACGCGGTTGATCGATTCCTGAACCTGCGGGTCGAAATCCTGCACGCCCAGGCTGGCGCGGTTGAAGCCCAGCCGGGCCAGCAGGGCCACGTCGCCCACATCGATGAAGCGCGGGTCCAGTTCGATGGAGAAATCGCGATGGGCCGATTCGCTGAAGTCGAAGCGTCTGCGCAGCCCTTCCACCAGCGTGGTCATGGCCTCGGCATCGAGGAAGTTCGGGGTGCCGCCGCCCAGATGCAGCTGGATCACCTCGCGACCGTCGGCGAACTGCGGCGCCAGCAGGTCCGCCTCGGCCAGCACGCGCGCCACGTAGCTGTGGCCGCGGCTGCGGTCACGCGTGATGATCCGGTTGCAGCCGCAGTAGAAGCAGGGGCTGCTGCAGTACGGCACGTGCACGTACAGCGACAGCGCGCGCGCCAGCGGGTTGCTGTCGGCGATGGCCTGGCGCAGGGCGGATGCATCGAAACCGTCGTGGAAGTGCGGCGCGGTGGGGTACGAGGTATAGCGCGGCCCGGGCCGGTCATGCCGCCGCAGCAGTTCGGGGTCGAAGGTCCAGGCCAGGCCGCCGGCGGCGGGAGAGAACGTGTCCATGGCTCCAGCATCGCCCTGCCCCGGGCGGCACGCCTTGACCCAGATCAATCGCGGCCGGGAACACCCAGGACCGGCAGGCCCACCTGCGGCCAGCGCAGCATCTGGTAGCGGCGCCAGAAGGTATCGGCGATGCGCGCGGCCACGTCGTCGGCCAGCGCCTGCATCGGCGGATTTCCACACTCGGCCGTGGTCTGCCGGAACAGCACCAACCAGCGGTCGAACAGATCCTTGTCCAGGGCGATGGCCATGTGTTTGGACATCGGCGAGCCCTTGAAACGGCGCGTGCCGCGCAGCATGGCCGACCAGAAATCGACCAGCTGTTCCAGGTGTGCCGGCCAGTCGTGCACGTGCCCGCCGAACACCGGGCCCAGGCGGTCTTCCTGGCGCACCCGCGCGTAGAAATCGTGGACGAGTCGGGTCACCTCGGCTTCGCTGCACAGCTCCAGCGACGCGGTGGGAATCTCAGGCGGGGACGTTGCGTTCATGCAGGGGCACCAGAAGCGTTGCAGCAGTGTGGTGCCAGCCTTCACCGCCACCGTTGATCCAGATCAATGTCGGCGCCGGGCACCGCGCATAGGCTGACGCGCTTGCAGGACCCACGCCCCGCGCATGCCGCGCCCGCCACGGCGAAGTATACGCGCCGCCCTCCACCCCGAGCCCGCACCCACATGAACACACCGCATTCCAGCCGCCGCCAGCGGTTGATCCAGCACTGGGGCGCGATCCTGTGGCCCAGCTTCGTCGCCGCCGGCCTGGCCAGCGTGATCTTCTTCGCCTTCGTCGACCCGATCCGGCTGCAGGCGATCAGCTTCCCAGGCACGCCCATCAGCCGTGAGCTGGGCTACAGCGTGGGCTTTTTCATGTTCTGGTCGGTCACCGCGCTGGCCAGCGCTGTGACCGGATACCTGCTGCGTCCCATGGCTGAGGACGACGACGAGCTGCCGCTGGGATGAGTGCGCCCGTCCGCTCCCGCCACTGGCGCTGGCGCGGCCCCCTGCGGGTGGGCCTGCTGGCGCTGTTCTACGCCCTGCCGTGGCTGCAGTGGAATGGACGCCAGGCGCTGCTGCTGGATCTGGCCGCGCGCCGCTTCGACCTGTTCGGCTGGACCCTGTGGCCCGATGACGTGGGGGTGCTGCTGGGCCTGCTGGCGGTGGCCGCCGTCGCGTTGGCCCTGTTGACCCATCTGGCCGGGCGGGTCTGGTGCGGCCATGCCTGCCCGCAGACGCTGTGGTCGGCGGCCTTCGACGGGCTGGCACGGGCGGCGAGGCGCGCCCTGCCGGCGTCGCTTGCGGCCCCCGCCACACAGACGGCCTGGCTGCTGTTGTCACTGTGGACCGGGTTGACCTTCGTTGGCCTGTTCAGCCCGATCCGCGCGCTGCTGGCGGCCGCCCCACACGCCGGCTGGAGCGACTGGGAGACCTTCTGGGTGCTGTTCTACGCGGCCGCCACCTGGGGCAACGCAGGTTTCCTGCGCGAACAGGTGTGTCGTTCGCTGTGCCCGTTCGCGCGGATGCAGCCGCTGCTGACCGATCCGCATACCCCGCGCATGCTGTACGACGCGCCGCGCGGCGAACCCCGCGGCCGGCGCCCGGCCGGGCTGGGCGGCGTGCTGGAGCGGGGGCGCGGCATGTTGGATCCGACCACCGCACAGGACTACGTATTCCGCGCCGCGCATCCGTTGTTGGCCGGGCCGCTGCCGTCCTTCCCGGATGATCGCCTGGGCGACTGCCTGGATTGCGCGGCCTGCGTGGCCGCCTGCCCGATGCAGCTGGACATCCGCCACGGCCCCCAGGCCGACTGCCTGGCCTGTGGCGCCTGCCTGGATGCCTGTGCCGAGCAGCAGCAGGACGCGGGTTTCGGTGCCGCGCTGATCCGCTACTGCAGCCCGCAGACCATGGCAGGCCAGCCACGACGGTGGTGGCGACCACGCACGCTGGGGCTGCTGGCCATGCTGCTGGCGCTGCTGGGATGTGGTGCCTGGCGGCTGTTGTGAATCAGCGCGTACGATCGGCGTCCGGCGGCACCAGCTGGGCGCGGCGCACGATGCCGAGCTGCTCGATGATCAGCGCCATTTCGTTGGTCACTTCGGTGCGCGCAGTGCCCTGCGGTACCAGCCGGTTGAGCACCTGCTGGTAGGTATCCCAGAACGCGGGGCCGCATCCGTGTCTGTGGTAGCTGGCTTCCAGTTCGCGGCGTACCCGTTCAGCCAAGCCATGCATGCCGTATTCCATACGACCTCCGTTGGACTTGTTCTGCATCAGTGACGGACGACCACTTGTGATCCTGCTGCTGCCACTCCCGGCCTTCACAACCGGTTGATGCCAATTAGTCACAATTTTCACGACAGGTCAATTACAGCCTGCACGTTTTTCGATTGAAATTATTAATGGTTCATGCTGCAAGGCGCCGACACCAATCGGTCCATAGGCGACAGATCGCCCGCGCGACGGGTCGGGCGGCCAATCAGAAGCCAAGGTTCGATTGAATTTCCCTATTTTGTTAAGCGTACTTAGCGTTTTCTACAAACCGAGTTGAACGCGTCACACCCTGTCGCGATTCACAGCGTTTCGCCCTCAGGGTTCCGATTGGCCGGGAAAAGATGCGGGTAGCGCTGCTGCAGGATGTAGCGCCGCAGCGGCGGTATGGGGAAGTCCCGCGGCCATTGGGACACCGCAGAACGGCTGACACCGAAGAATCGGGCCAGCTCGGCGTCGGTGCGGAACCCCAGCCGGTGGCGGACCTGTCGCTTGTTCCAGAAGTCGGGCATGCGCTGCTCCATTCATCAATCGACCCGATGGTGCGCCAAGGATTCTTCGGCATCCACGCGTTAAGCTGGCTTGCATAGATGAATACTCTTGGACAACGACTCGCCGCCGCCATGAAGGACGCCGGGCACCCCCGCCCGGCCGACCTGGCCCGCGCCGCCGATACCACCACGGCCACGATCAGCAACTGGCTCAACGACCACGTCAAACCCGGACACGTGAAGGCCGAGCAGCTGTTCCGCATCGCCGATGCGGTGAAGCTCGACCCGCGCGAACTGCTGCTGGGCCCGGAGGGCCGCGGCGTGGGCGAGCACGGCACGGCGTACATGTACATGCCCAGCGAGGCCTATCTGGATGTCTGGCAGACGGCCTGCGAAATCGTCGCGCGCCTGCTGGAGCAGCGCGGGCTGACCGTTGATTACCGCCGTCGCGCCGCGCTGGAGCTGATGGCACACGATCTGCTGATGGAAGGCCTGCACCGCACGAAGGTGGCGCGGGTGGTGATGACCTCGCTGCCCTGACGCCATCGGCACTGGTAGCATGCGGGTTGATGGGGATGGGGCTCCCCGACAACCGCCAGATGGCTGATGGCTCCTGCCGTACAACGAACCGGCGTTCGTTGATGGCAGGCCTGTGCCCGCCATCGCCCACGCCTCCGCACCGGTGCAGCACAGACGAGGCCTGCAATGCAGACGATGAACAATTATTTCCTGGTTTTCCTGGGCGGCGGCGCCGGCGCCTGCCTGCGCCATGCGTGCAACCTGCTGGGCGCGCGGGTGGCGGCCAGCAGCGGCTGGCCCTGGTCCACGTTCCTGGTGAACCTGAGCGGCGCCGTGCTGATGGGCGTTGTAGTAGAAGCCTTCGCACTGCGCCACGGGGCATCGCCGCAGCTGCGGCTGCTGCTGGCCACCGGGGTGCTGGGCGGGTACACGACGTTTTCGACCTATGCGCTGGAAATCGGCCTGCTGCTGCAGCGCGGACAGCATGGCCTGGCTGCCCTGTATGCGGGCGGTTCGGTAGCGCTGGGCGTGGCCGGCCTGTTTGCCGGCATGAAGCTGAGCCGGCTGCTGCTGGGCTGAGGCCTAGGCCGCGAGCGCCTGCCCACGCCACTGGCGGGGCGACTGCCCGGTGTGCGCCTTGAAGGCGCGCGACAGAGCCGCTTCGCTGCCGTAGCCCACTTCGTCGGCAATGATCTTCAACGGCCGCCCCTGGCGCAGCGCCTGCTGCGCAAGGCCCACCCGCCAGCCCTGCAGGTAGTGGCCCGGCGTGGTGCCCATCGCCTGGCGGAAACTGGCCGCGAACACGCTGCGCGACATGCCAGCCACGTCGGCCAGGGTTTCCAGCGTCCAGGCCTGGGCCGGCGCCTCGTGCATCGCCACCAGCGCCAGCCGCAGCCGCGGATGGCCCAGGCCGGCGAACAGACCGCCGCGCATCTCGCCGCCTTCCATCAGTTGGCGCAGCACCTGGATCATCACCACCTCGAACAAGCGGTTGACCATTGCCGTGCGGCCGCAGCGCTGCTCGAAGGCCTCCTCGAACAGCAGCTCCAGCGCGGTCCCACCGCCGTGCAGATCGGCCAGCGGCATGCACAGGAAATCCGGCAGCGCGGCGCTGATCGGGTTCAACCGCCCGCCCTCGAACGACAGGTTGGCGCAGGCCATGTCCGCCCCCTGCTGCGGGTCGGTGTGGAAGCGATGCGGCATGGGTCGCGGGTACAGCAGCAGGCTGGGCGCGTCGATCTGCAGCGTGTGTTGGCCGTGGCTGACCTGCAGCGGCCCGCGCCGGACCAGATGCAGCTGGCCCAGCTCATCCTCGCCCTGCAGGCTGTTGATGCCGCACAGCGCACCGGCGTGGAAGACCGAGGCGGTGACCGCAAAGCGGTCGAGCAGGATGGCAAGACGATCGACCATGGACAGACTCCGGATCAAGCACTGCATTGCTATATACGACAAATCGTATCGGAAACGGCCCGTCTGCGCTGGGCACTGGTCCGCGCGCAGGGGCGACGCTATACAGGCACCATCCCATCACGCACGGAGGCACCGATGTCGATCCGGACCCTGCTGGCCAGCCTGCCGTTGCTGCTGGCCACGACGGTCAGCCAGGCCGCAGACCCGCCATCGATCACCCAGCTGCAGTGGTTGAGTGGCTGCTGGCAACTGCAGGGTGCGCCCAGCGGATCGGGCGAGCAGTGGTCAAGCCTGGCCGGCGGCACCCTGCTGGGCAGCAGCCGCACCCTGCGCGACGGGCAGACGGTGGGGTTTGAATTCATGCAGCTGCGCCAGCACGACAACGGGCGCCTGGTATTCACCGCCCTGCCCAACGGCCGCGATGCAACCGACTTCATCGCCACACGGGTGGACGCAGACAACGCGGTGTTCGAGAACCGCGACAATGATTTTCCGCAGCGCATCCACTACCGGCGCGTGGACGCGCAGCACCTGCTGGCACGCATCGACATCGCCCGTGACGAACCCGGCAGGGCCATCGACTTCCCGATGCAGCGCGTGGCCTGCGCCGACGGCGCGACCGCAGGCACCGCGCGCACTCTGGACGGCGTACTGCAGGGCGCCCCCTGGCGGCTGGACGTTCCTGCCGGCTGGAACGGCGAGCTGGTGATGCTCGCCCACGGCTATGAGCCCAAGGGGGTACCGCGGCCGACACCGATGGCCGCCAATGACGCCACCGCGGCTCTGACCGGCGCGGGGTTTGCCGTAGCGCAGAGTGCCTATGCCTCGCAGGGCTGGGCCGTTGCCGATGCCATCGCCGATACAGAACGTCTGCGCCGCCAGGTGCTGGCGCAGTTGCCGGGGCTGCGGCACACTTGGCTGCTGGGCTTTTCCATGGGCGGCGCGGTGACCCTGGCCACCCTTGAACGCACGCCGCAGGGCTACGACGGCGGTGTGGCGCTGTGCGGCGCCAACCTGCCCGGCGAGGTACTGGCCAGCGACCTGCTGACCACCCTCATCGCGTTCGACTATTTCTTCCGCCAAGCCGAGGGCCTGCCGCGTAGCGGATTGCTGGCTGCCGAAACCGCCGCCCTGCCACAGGCGACGCTGTACCAGGGCATCGCCACCGCGTTGCAGGGCGATGCGGACGCCGCTGCGTTGTTGGCCACGCGACTGCAGGTGCAGCCAGACGCGCTGGCGGGCACGATCAGCCTGCATGCGCTGGTGCTGCACGAGCTGATCGAACGTGCCGGCGGCATGCCGGTGGGCAACGTCGCGGTGCGCTACAGCGGCTTCGGCGATGACCCCGCATTCAATGCCGGCGTCGCACGCGTGCGTGCCGCGCCTGCCGCACAGCGCTACGTGCGCGGGCCGCTGGCCCTGAGCGGCGCGCTGCAACGACCGGTGGCAGTGCAGTTCAACACAGGCGATCCGACCATCGTGCCGCACATGCAGGCGGTGTATCCGCAGCTGGCAACGCGCGCCGGGGCCGCTGCGCGACTGCGGCAGTTGCCGGCAGCAGGGGAAGGCCACTGCGGCTTCAGCGATGCGCAGGTGCTGCAGGCCCTGCAGACCGTGCGCGCCGCGGTCGTACCCGCCGCCCTGCACAGCGAAGGCGCCGCGCTACGATAGAGCGTTTCCTCATGCTGCTGCAGCGATGTCCTTCTTCGAACGACTGAGTGATACCCGCTACCTGCCCACCGCCCACACCAGCGGCGCGTGGAACATCCACGAACAGCACATCGCACCGGCGATCGGCCTGCTGGCCCACCACATCGAGCGCGATGCCGCCGCGCGCGGACATGGCTTCGTGATCGGGCGCCTGTCCTACGACATCCTGGGCACGATTCCGATCGACGCGATGGACGCACGCATCGAAGTCCTGCGCGGCGGTCGCACCATCGAACTGGTGGAAGCCACGCTGCTGCACGACGATCGGGCCGCACTGCGCGCGCGCGCCTGGCTGCTGCGCCCGAACGCGACCGCCGCCATCGCTGGAACGCCGATTGCGCCCCTGCCCTCGGCCGAGACCATGCCGGCGTGGGATCCGGCCAGCGTGTGGCCGGGCGGTTTCATCCAGAACGTGCAGGTCCGCCGCCTGGACCACGGGCCCGGCCGCGCGCAGTACTGGGCGCGTGCCCTGCAGCCGCTGTTGGCCGACGAGCCGGTGAGTGCGCTGGCGCGCGCGGCCACCCTGTTCGACCTGTCCAATGGCATGGCCGTGCGCGCCGACCCGAAGGACATTGCCTTCCCCAACCTGGACCTGACCGCGCATCTGTTCACCCTGCCGCAGGGCGAGTGGCTGGGCTTCGATACGTCGGTATCGTTCGGCCCACAGGGCATCGGTCTGACCAGTACCGTGCTGCACGACATGCACGGGCCGATCGGCAGCATCGGCCAGGTGCTGACCGTGCGGCCGTGATTCCCGCGCTACTCAGCCGCCCAGCGTCCCCATGGTGAAGATGTAGCCGGACCGCATCAGGAAATCGCGCATGCGCAGTTCAGCGGTGCGCGGCGATGCCAGGTCTGCCGGCGCGTACAGCGCATAGACGGTGCCGTGGCCTTCGTTGCGTTCGCGCCGCACCCCGCAGTGGCGGGTTCCCGCGGCTGTCACCCAGCCATCCTTCAACTGGTCGGGCCCGATCGACTGCCCGTTCTTCAGCCGGAACGTGAGCCAGCGGACGTCGGCAATCGGCTGCTTCATGCGCAGTCCCCCGCGCGGTGCCCTTCGGTGTTCATGTGCTTGCCTGCCATCGCCGCTCCTGACTACCTGGACCCCGACCATAGCGCCTTGGCATGTCTTGGCGGTTTGAGACTGGGCCGGCGCCCGCGGGCTCATCCGGCGGCGCTGGTGGGCTGGCTGTACTTGTCGTGGACTTCCCTTTCGCGGTCGCGGCGCGCGGCCGAACAGCGGTCACGTGCGGCCGACATCTGCCCATCGGCGGCACTGCGTTCGGCGCTGAGCGACTGCTGCAGGCTGGAAATCTGCGCGCGGATGCCGGCATCGGCGGTGGCGCCGGCCAGGCCGCCGCTGGTGGCCGCCAACTGGCGATTCAGATCGGCGACCTGGCGGCTGACCGCCTGCGAGCGTGCGTCCAACGGGCCGTAGATGCGTGACTGCTCGCTCTGCAGGCAGTTGCGCTCGGCAATGCCGGCATCACTGAGTTCCGTGGTGCGATAGACCGCCGAGCGATTGGCCGCTTCACCGGCGGTTTCGGTGGCCGCGCGGTTCGAACGCAGCTTCACCGGTTCGGCGCCCTTGCCGCAGGGGTCCTGCGAATAGACCGTTTCGCCGGACGCGCCCTTGCACTTGTACACCTGCGCCGACGCCCATGGTGCGGCCGCCAGCAGTGCAATACCCAGGACGACCTTCAACATCGCGTGCATGGCAGACCTCCTGTCCACGGGCCGCGTGGCCCAACGCCGCTACGCTACGCTGGCAGCGGGCCGGCGGCAAATGTGAACGATGCAGCCCGATCACACCGTTGCCGCGTGCGCCACGACGTTGCGCTGGAACAAACCATCGGCCAACGCCTGGATCTGCGCGCGCAGCGCCAGCCACTGCAGCCACTGCGGTGGAATGCCGGCCATGCCGTGGAAGGCACCGGCCAGCTGCCCCGCCACTGCAGCGGTGGTGTCGGCGTCGTCCCCCAGATTGGCGGCTTCCAGCACCACCGCAGCGAAATCATCGTGCTGCGCGAAGCACCACAACGCCGCTTCCAGACTGTCCACCACGTAACCGCTGCCACGGATCTGCCCGCGACTGCGCGGGCGGTAGCCACCGGCGGCGATGTCACGCAGGCGCTCGCTCTCCACGGCCACTTCGCGCAGATCCAGCACCTGCGCCTTGCTGGCACCGGCCAGTGCCCGCTGCAGCGCGACCGCGAACAGGCGGCACGCATCCAGGCATTCGCGCGCGGCGTGGGTGGTGCGCGAGCTCAGTTCGGCCATGGCCGGCAGTTCCGGCAGACCGGCGTAGCGCAGCACCACCGGTGCCAGGCGCATGATCGAACCATTGCCGGCACTGCGCGGATCGTCGTTGCCGGCCAGCGGCTGACCGGTCAGCAGGAACTGATCGAGCGCCGAACGCGTGGCCATGCCGATATCGAAGCATTCGCCGGTGGCGCTCCAGTAGCCGTGCCGATACCAGTTCGCATAGCGGTTCATCTGGTCGCGTGCATCGAAGTCATCACAGCGCAGCAGGCTTTCGGCCAGGCACATGGCCATCGAGGTGTCGTCGGTCCATTGCCCGCGCTGCAGGTTGAACGGACCGCCGCCCACCATGTCGGTGAGGGGCGTGAAGCTGCCGCGCGGCTTGAATTCCACGGTGGTGCCAACGGCATCACCGCAGGCGAGGCCCAGCAGCGCGCCGCGGAAGTTGTCGATCGGGTTCATCGCTTCAGTGTACGCCGCGGTGGTTCGGCGGCACTGAGCGCTGCGACACACTGCTGCGAGCGGTGAACACGCGCGACGCAAAAAAAAAGCCCGGACCGGAGTCAGGGCTTTTCATCTGGAGGCCTCAAGCGGAATCGAACCGCTGTAAACGGATTTGCAATCCGGTGCATAGCCACTCTGCCATGAGGCCAACGTACCGCTACCAGGGGGTGGCCCTGATATGACAAAACCCCGTGATGGGGCTCTGTCGGAACATGGAGCGGGAAACGAGACTCGAACTCGCGACCTCAACCTTGGCAAGGTTGCGCTCTACCAACTGAGCTATTCCCGCGTAAGCCGTGATGATACCGGAAGACCGGGAACCACACCAGCGATTTGACGCTTGTTTTCACTTTTCTGACTGCGCGAAAAGCCTTGCGGCCCAACGTGCCCCGCCCTGCCAGGGTGGGAGAAAAACAAGGCCCCTTGTGGGGGCCTCATCGAATCTGGAGCGGGAAACGAGACTCGAACTCGCGACCTCAACCTTGGCAAGGTTGCGCTCTACCAACTGAGCTATTCCCGCAGATTCCGTTCGACCTGTGTCGAAGGAGCGCTATTGTGTCCAAATTCCTTCACGCCGTCAACAGTCTTCACGCGCACATGTTCACTCGCCCCGTCCTGCTCACCACACTGCTGGCCAGCCTGCTCTGGCTGGTCCTGCTGGCCCTGCTGATCTCGGCCGGCTACACGCCCGACTACTGGCAGCTGCGACACCTGGAAGACGGTGCCACCCTGCCCTATCCCGCCGCGTCGGTTGCCTGGCTCGCGCTGTCCGGCGCGGGCGTATTGGCGCTGCTTGTCGTGATCGCCCGACCTTGGGCGTTTCGTGGCCTGTGGTGGCGGTTGCCGATCGCGCTGCTGCCGGTGCTGGCGTGGTCGCTGTTGTGGGCGGCCGGCGCCATGCATCAACCACCGGTACAAGGCGCGCACCTGCTGTGGTTGCTGGTGCTGGATCTGGCGTTGCTGCTGGCGCTGCTGGGCATCTGCGTGGTCACGCTGTGCAGGGCCGTTGGCAGACGCCGGGCACAAACGAAAAACGCCCCCGTGCGGGAGCGTTCTTCTTGAATCTGGAGCGGGAAACGAGACTCGAACTCGCGACCTCAACCTTGGCAAGGTTGCGCTCTACCAACTGAGCTATTCCCGCTTGGGAGGCGAAATAATACTGGTTCTGCGCAGGACGTCAAGCGTTTTTCTGCATCTGGCACGCAAACATCGGCAGCGCTGTCGCATACGAAAAACGCCCCCTGTCGGGAGCGTCTTTCTTGAATCTGGAGCGGGAAACGAGACTCGAACTCGCGACCTCAACCTTGGCAAGGTTGCGCTCTACCAACTGAGCTATTCCCGCTTGGGAGGCGAAATTCTACCGGTTCTGTGAATGGCGTCAAGCGATTTTTTCGGGTGGATTTCAGCGGGATTCGGCATCGCGTATCCACGCACGGCGTGGATCTACTACGGTGCGCGATGCATTGGCCAGTAGATCCACGCCATGCGTGGATGGCGGCACGCCTGGGGTCAGTAGATCCACCCCATGCGTGGATGGCGGCACGCCTGGGGTCAGTAGATCCACGCCATGCGTGGATGGAGGCACGTTTGGGGTCAGTAGATCCACGCCATGCGTGGATGGCTGCGACCGTGGGGTCAGAGCCCTTTCCTGCGGAAAGGGATCCGACCCCGGGGCTCAGTTGCCCAGCTTCTTCTGCCGGGAGCGCTCGCGTGCGGCGCGTTCGTCTTCGCGCAGGCTGGGCCATGCGGCGTGCAGGTACTGCAGGCCCGACCACAGGGTCAGCACGGCGGCGATGGCCAGGGTCCAGTCACCGATATGGAACACCGGCGGCCCCATCCAGATGTCGTCCACCGGCACGTTCGGCGCCACCGAGTACAGCAGGCACAGCAGCGCAACCATCTGCGCGGTGGTCTTGACCTTGCCGATCATCGCCACCCGCACTTTGGCGCGCTGCCCCAGTTCGGCCATCCACTCGCGCAGTGCCGACACCGCGATCTCACGGCCGACGATCACCGCCGCCCAGAACGCCATCCACGGCGTGGGGTGGCCCTGCACGATCAGGAACAGCGCCACGGCCACCATCAGCTTGTCCGCCACCGGATCGAGGAAGGCGCCGAACGCCGATTCCAGGCCATAACGGCGCGCGATCCAGCCGTCCAGCCAGTCGGTGATCGCGGCCAGGCCGAAGATCGCCGCGGACGCGAAGTTGGTCCAGGTGTAGGGCAGGTAGAACACCAGCACCAGCACCGGGATCATCACGATCCGCAACAACGTCAGCCAGGTGGGCAGGGTCAACTTCATGCGGCTTGCTTCTCTCTCTATTCGGCCGCGTCCGGCGTGGCCAACCCGTGCAGGTTAGCGTAGATGCGCGCCGCGAGGGCGTCATTGATGCCTTCCACCTTGGCGATTTCCGCTTCACCGGCGGCTTTCAGCCCGACCAGCCCGCCGAAATGCTTGAGCAGGCTGGCGCGTCGGCGGGGGCCGATGCCGGGAATGTCTTCCAGCTTGCTGGTCATGCGTGCCTTCTGCCGCCGCCCACGGTGACCGGTGATGGCGAACCGGTGCGCCTCGTCGCGCACCTGTTGGATGAACTGCAGGGCGGGATTGGCGGCACCGGGGCGCAGTTCGCGGCCGTCGGGCATCACCAGTGCTTCGTGGCCGGCGCGGCGCTCCACGCCTTTGGCCACGCCCACCAGCAGCACCCCTTCCACGCCCAGGTCGGCCAGCGCGGCCTGTGCCTGCGCCAGCTGGCCGGCACCACCATCGATCAGCAGCACATCCGGCAGTACCCCCTGCTCTTCCACCGCGCGGCGGAAACGGCGGTCGATGGCCTGGTGCATGGCGGCGTAGTCATCGCCCGGTTCGATGCCGCTGATGTTGAAGCGACGGTACTGCGCGCGCACCGGGCCGGCCGCATCGAACACCACGCACGAGGCCACGGTCGCCTCGCCCATGGTGTGGCTGATATCGAAGCACTCAACCCGCTTGACCGGTTCGGCCAGGCCCAGCATTTCGCGCAGGGCATCGCTGCGCGCATGCTGCGCATTGCGGCTGTTGAGCTCGGTGGCCAGGGTCAGCTGCGCATTGCGGCTGGCCAGCTCCACATAGCCGGCGCGCTCGCCGCGCACGTTCCACTTCAACTGCACCTTGCGCTCGGCCGAGGCCGACAGCGCCGCCACCAGCAGATCGGCATCGGGAATCTCGCGGTCGAGCAGGATCTCGCGCGGCGGTTCGAACTCGATGTAGTACTGCGACACGAAGGCCGCCAGCACTTCTTCCGGGCTCTCTTCGCCGTTGGTGCGCGGGAAGAACGGGCGCGTGCCCAGGTTGCGGCCATCACGGAACGCCAGCAGCAGCACGCAGGCCTGAGAGCCCTGCATGGCCACGGCCAGCACGTCCAGGTCGGCAGCGCGGCCGTCCACGTACTGGCGCGTCTGCATGCTGCGCAGCGAGGCGATCAGATCGCGCAGGCGCGCGGCCTGCTCGAACTCCAGCGCCTCGCTGGCCTGCTGCATCTGCTCGCCCAGTTCGCGGGTCAGCTCGTCGCTTTTGCCTTCCAGGAACAGCGCGGCGCGACGCACGGATTCGGCGTATTCGTTGGCCGGCACCAGGTCCACGCACGGCGCGCTGCAGCGACCGATCTGGTACTGCAGGCAGGGCCGCGAGCGGTTACGGAACACGCTGTCTTCGCAGCTGCGCAGCTTGAACAGCTTGTGCATCAGGTTCAGCGTTTCGCGCACCGCGGTGACGCCCGGGTACGGACCGAAGTAGCGCCCGGGAATGGCGCGCGGGCCGCGATGCAGGGCGATGCGCGGCCAGTCTTCGCGGGTCAGCAGCACGTGCGGGTACGTCTTGTCGTCGCGCAGGGACACGTTGTAGCGCGGCGACAGCGATTTGATCAGCTGGTTTTCCAGCAGCAGCGCTTCGGCTTCCGACCGCGTGACCGTCACGTCCATGCGCGCGATCTGCGACAGCATCGACATGATGCGCGCATTCTTCGGGCTGCCGTTGAAGTAGCTGCCGACGCGGTTGCGCAGCGCGCGCGCCTTGCCCACGTACAGCAGCGTGTCGTCGGCGGCGTACATGCGGTAGACGCCGGGCGCAGTACTCAACTGGCCCGCGAAGGCCTTGCCGTCGAAGGCCGGGGCAGACGCGGAACTCATTCGCTGATCGGCACTTCGCTCAGCACGCCGCTGTCGGGATCGAAGCGCAGCACGGCGTGGCCGTCGGTTTCGGCAATCCACACTGCGCCAGCACCCACCGCAAGCCCGGCCGGGCCCTGCAGGCGACGTGGCAGCGGCTGGGTCACCAGTTCGCCGCCGCCCAGGCGCAGCGTGCGCAGGCGGCCGTTGCCGGTATCGGCGATCCACAGCAGGGGCGCATCGGGGCTGAGCGCAATCGCCTGCGGGAACTGCAGGCTGGCCTGCGCGCGCGGGCCATCGTCATCGCCGAAGCGCCAGGCGCCCTGCCCGATCAGGGTCTGCACCAGGTCGCCGCGCAGCTGCAGCGCACGGATCGACGAGCCCAGCGCGTCGGCCACGTACAGCACCTGCTGCACCACCGCCACCGCCGTGGGCTGGGCAAAGGCCGCCAGGTGGCCGCTGCCATCGCGCTCGTCGATGGCACCGCTGCCGGCGCGCCACTGCAGGCTGCGCAGGCCCAGATGGAAGCTCCACAGGCGGTTGTCGCCGGCCATGGCGATGTGCAGCTGGTTGTCGGCGATGGCCAGCCCGACCGGGTGGTCCAGTGACACCTGGCGGGCCTGCGCCACCGGGCCCTCCACCGGGGCACCGGGGCGACCGTTGCCACACACGGTGTCGACCTGGCCGGTCATCAGGTTGATGCGGCGCACGGCGTGGTTGCCGGTGTCGGCCACGTAGAGTGATTCGCGCTCCAGGGCCAGGCCCTGCGGGCGGTGGAAGGCCGCCTCAGCCAGGTTGCCGTCCATGAAATCGGCGGTGCCCAGGCCGAACTGGCGCAGCACGCGCCCACCATGGCTGCATTCGAGGATGCGGTGGTGGCCGCTGTCGGCGATGTACAGCCGTTCCTGGCTGACTGCCAACCCCAGCGGGAAGCGCAGCGGGTGCCGTGGCTCGGGCTGCAGTTCGCTGCCACCGCGCGGCGGCGCGGCCGGCGCGCCTTCGCACAGCGCATTGAGCGCCCGCTCCAGCTCGCCCGGTGCGCCCATGCCCACCAGCCGTTGCTGCTCGCGCCCCTGCGCGTCCAGCAACACCAGGGTCGGCCACGCCGTTACGCCGAAGCGGCGCCAGCCGTCCCAGTCGGCATCCAGCAGGGCCGGCATCACCAGCCCCTGCCGGCGCAGCAGCTTCAACGCGGCAGGCGCTTCACGCTCGAAATCGAAGCGCGGCACCTGCAGCACCAGCGGCTGCAGCTTGCCGGGATTGCGCGACAGCCACTGGCCGAACTCGGCCAGGCGCTGCGCGCTCCACGCCGAGGCGGCGTTGACGAACAGCAACGCGACCGGCCGGCCCCGCAGCTCAGTCAGGGTGCAGGGCGCGGCATTGAGCCACGTAGCGAATTCCGGCAGGTCCGGGACGGGCTGGACGTTCATGGCTCGATTATGCCGGAGTCGGCGTCATGCAACAGTCGTGCCACGACAGATTTCGCCGCGTCATCGACCATTGTCCAGACCTGCTCGAAGTGATCCTGGCCGCCGGTGTAGGGGTCGGGAATGGCGCCACCGCGCAGCCCCGCCCACGGCAGGTACAGCGCCAGCCGGTCCCTGCCCGGTGCATCCGTCAGGCGCCCGGCATCGCGCAGATTGGCCCCATCGGCGCACAACACCCAATCGAAGCGGTCGAAATCGGCGGCCTGCAGCTGGCGTGCGCGCAGGCCGCTGATGTCCACGCCATGGCGTGCCGCGCAGGCGATCGCACGCCGATCCGGCGGCTCGCCGACATGCCAGTCACCGGTGCCGGCCGAATCCACCTGCACCCTCCCCGCCAGGGGCGAGGCCTGCAGGCGCGCGCGCAGCGCCCCTTCGGCCATCGGAGAGCGGCAGATGTTGCCCAGGCAGACCAGCAGCAGCTTCATCGGCCGCCCATGGCCTGCAGGCGTGCCTCGGCGCGTTCCAGGTCTTCAGGCGTATCGATGCCCGGCGGGAACGCTTCGGGCGAGATCGCCACGCTGATCGCATGGCCGGCCTCCAGCACACGCAGCTGCTCCAGCGCTTCCACCTGCTCCAGCTGGCCCGGCGGCATCGCCGCGAACTGCTGCAGGAAGCCGGCGCGGTAACCATAGATCCCGATGTGGCGCAGCCAGCGATGGCCGTCCGGCAGCACCTCGCGGCTGCGTGCGAAGCCGTCGCGGTGCCAGGCGATCGGCGCGCGGCTGAAGTACATCGCCTCGTTACGCACGTTGCGCACCAGCTTCACCACGTTCGGATCGAACAGGGTATGGGCGTCTTCCACGGCGGTGGCCAGGGTCGACATCGGCGCATCACCTTCGACCAGCGCCTGGGCCACCGCGCGGATGCCCGCGGCTGGCGCAAACGGTTCGTCGCCCTGCAGGTTGACCACGACCGTGTCATCGGCCCAGCCGGCAATGCGCGCGCACTCGGCCAGGCGGTCGGTACCGGAGGCATGGCTGCTGGCGGTCATCGCCACCTTCACCTCACCCAGCCCGGCAAGCGCGTCGGCGATGCGGGTGTCATCGGTGGCGACCCAGACCTCGCGCGCACCGGCCTGCAGCGCACGGTGCGCCACGTGCAGCACCAGCGGTTCGCCGCCGAGCAGCCGCAGCGGCTTGCCGGGCAGCCGCGAAGCGGCATAGCGGGCGGGAATGGCGACGACGAAATCATTCATGCAGGCGGTACTCGGCAGGCGCGATACAGCAGGAATGCGGCCGGCAACGCGCAGATGCAAGCGCCCGGCGACCGCTCAGTTCGGGCGCAGCTTGTCCAGGCGGTCGGTCAGGGCCACCCAGAACGCGGCAGGCAGATCGGCACGCAGCGGCACCGCAAAGTGCCAGTCGTTGCCGAAGGCACGGCACTTCACCGCGTCTTTTTCGGTCATCAGCACCGGCAACTGGCTGCCGAAGGACAGGTCCTGCGGCTGGTACACCTGGTGGTCGGCGAACGCGTGCGGCACCACGCCGATGCCGCGCGCGCGCAGCATGTCGAAGAAGCGCTGCGGGTGCGCGATGCCGGCCACCGCATGCACGCGCTGCCCGGCAAACGAGGACAGCGGTCGGCTGCGCCCGCCCGGCAGCGGCTGCGCGCTGTCGATCTGCAGGGCCATCGGCCACTGGCCGAACCCACAGGCCTGCGCGGCCGCGGCCGCATCGGCCTGGCCCAGGTTGACCACGCGGAAATCGCAGTGCTCGGCGCGGCTGATCGGCTCGCGCAACGGCCCGGCCGGGATCATCCGGCCGTTGCCATAGCGGCGCTGTGCGTCCACGACTTCGATCTCGATGTCACGTGCCAACCGGTAATGCTGCAGGCCGTCGTCACAGACGATCACGTTGCAGCCGGCGTCCACCAGCGCCTCGCCCGCGGCCACGCGGTCGCTGTCCACGCGCACGGGAACGCCGGTTTTCCAGGCGATCAGCACCGGTTCGTCACCGCCCAGTGCGGTGGACGTATCAGCGTCCACCCAGCGCGCGGTGCCGGCGTCGTCGCGGCCATAGCCACGGCTGGCCACGCCCGGCTTCCAGCCGGCCTCGCGCAGGCGGTTGACCAGTTCGATCGTCAGCGGCGTCTTGCCGGTGCCGCCCGCGGTGATGTTGCCGACCACGATGACCGGCACCGGCAGCGCATGGCGCTTGCGCCAGCCACGGCGGTACAGCTGCCGGCGCAGGCCGGCAATGCCGGCGTAGACCGGTGCCAGCAGGCGCATCGGCCACGGTACCGGGCTGCCGTCATACCAGTACGCGGGGGTCTGGGTGCCCTTTGCAGCCATCAGTCCTGCCTGTCGCGGAACTGCATGCTGTGCAGGTGCTGGTACAACCCGCCCATGGCCAGCAGTTCCTGGTGGGTGCCGCGTTCGACGATACGGCCGTGATCCATCACCAGCACCTGGTCGGCGTGTTCGATGGTGGACAGGCGGTGCGCGATCACCAGCGTGGTGCGCTCGGGCATCAGGCGCTGCAGCGCATCCTGCACTAGGCGTTCGGATTCGTTGTCCAGCGCCGCGGTCGCCTCATCCAGGATCAGGATGGGGGCATCACGCAGGATCGCGCGGGCAATCGCCAGGCGCTGGCGCTGGCCGCCGGACAGCAGCGCGCCGTTCTCGCCCACCGGCGTCTGCAGCTGTTGCGGCATGCGCGCGATGAACTCCCAGGCATTGGCCGCTTCGGCCGCGGCCCGGATCTGTTCGTCGGTCGCATCCATGCCATAGGCGATGTTGGCGGCGATGGTGTCATCGAACAGCATGACCTTCTGCCCGACCATGGCCACCTGCCGGCGCAGGTCGGACAGCGGGTACTCGTCCAGCGGTACCCCATCGAGCGCGATGACGCCGCCGCTGGGCTCGTAGAAGCGCGGCACCAGCCGGATCAGGCTGGTCTTGCCGCTGCCGGACCGGCCGACGATGGCGGTCACCGTCCCCGGCCTGGCCACGAAGCTGATGTCGTCCAGGGCGATGCCGCTGTCTTCGCGGTAGCGCAGCATCACGTGGTCGAACGACAGTTCGCCACGCACGCGCTGCACACGGGTGGTGCCGGTATCACGCTCCACCGGCATGTCGATGATGCCGAACAGGCGTTCGGCGGCGGCCACGCCGCGCGAGATCGACGTCTGCACGCTGGTCAACCTGCGCAGCGAAGGAATGATGGCCATCATCGAGGTCATCAGGCCCATGAACTGACCCGCGTTGAGCTTGCCGGCCAGGGCCTCGCGGGTGGACACCCAGACGATCACCGCCAACGCCAGCGCGGCCAGGAACTGGACCACGCTGGAGGCGGCCGCACGGGTCACTTCCACCTTCATGTTCAGCGCCAGCATGCGGTTGGCCAGGCGCGAGTAGCGGCTGATCTCGTGCTGCTGGGTGCCGTGCACCTTCACTTCCTGCTGCGCGGCCAGGGACTGCTCGGCGGTCTGCGCCATGGTGCCCATGCCGTCCTGGATGCCGCGGCTGATGCGCCGGTAGCGCTTGCCGACGTAGGACACGATGGCGCCGATCAGCGGCACCACCAGCAGCATCGCCAGGGTCACCTTCACGCTCATCTGCAGCATCACCACCAGCATGGCGATGATGGTCAGGGTGTCGGCCACCATGGTCTTCAACGCATCGGCGCTGGCCTGGGTGACCTGCTCGGTGTCGAAGTTCAGGCGGCTGACCATCACCGGCGTGGCTTCGCTATCGAAGTGCGAGGACGGCAGGTGCAGGTACTTGTCCAGCACCTGCTCACGCAGGTCACGGACCACGCTGCGGCCAGTCTTGGCCAGCGTGTAATCGCTGACCCAGGTCGCCAGGCTGCGCATCAGGAACAGACCAAGGATGGTCAGCGGCAGCACGACGGCAGCGCGCGGCTGCGGGTCGACAAAGCCCTCGTTGACCAGCGGCTCCATCAGCTTGGTGAAGTGGTACCCGGCCAGGGCCTCGACCACCATGGCGATGACGGCGGCCACCATGAACACCCAGTAAGCCCGGGTATAGCCGAGCAGGCGTTTGTAGATCGGCCACACTGGCGCGTGTTTGGAACTCATGGACGCACCTCTGGCGCTGTTGCGATTGCGATACGGCGGAAGCCGAGCTGGCCCAGCGCATCCTGCGCGGTGACCACGGCCTGGTAGGGAGTGCGCGCGTCGGCGCGCAGCAGCACGGTCTGCTGGCGGTCGCTGCCGGCAACGGCGGCGATGGTCTGCTTGACCGATTCAACGTCGCTGCGCAGCACTTCCTGGTCGTTGATGAAGTAACGGCCTTCGGCGTTGATCAGCACGCTAAGCGAACGCGGCGGTTCGGGGTTCTGCTGGTCGCTGGCCGTCGGCAGCTGCACCTGCAGGGTCGAGCGCGCATCGAAGGTGGTGGTGACCACGAAGAAGATGATCAGCACCAGGATGACGTCGATCAGCGGCACCAGGTCGATGTGCGGCTCATCCTGGGATCGGTCGTTGCCGATGCGCATCGATCAGGCCTTGGCCGTGGCAGGCGCTGCGGCGCGCGCGACCGGGGCCGGGTTCATCACCCCCGGGCGACCATCGAGCGTGTCCAGCAGGGCACTGGCCTCCTGCTCCATCTCCACCACGTAGCCGTGGATGCGGCCCTTGAAGTAGCGATGGAACATCAGCGCCGGAATGGCCACGATCATGCCGGTGGCGGTGCAGACCAGCGCCTTGCCGATACCGCCGGCGAGCTGGTTCACATCGCCCACGCCGTGGTCGAGGATGCCCAGGAACATCTGGATCATGCCGATGACGGTGCCCAGCAGGCCCAGCAGCGGGCCGGCCGAGGCGATGGTGCCCAGCGCATTGAGGAAACGTTCCATGCGATGCACCAGGTGGCGGCCGGTGTCTTCGATGCGCTCGCGGATCTGGTCGCGCGGGCGGTTGCGGGCTTCCAGCGCGGCCGCCAGCAGGGCGCCCAGCGGCGAGTTGGCGCGCAGGGTCTGCAGGTGGGCCGGGTCGAGCTTGCCGCGTGCGGCCCAGTTGCGCACTTCCTGGCCCAGGCCAGGCGGCAGCACCTCGTTACGCCGCAGGGACCAGAAACGCTCCAGGACGATTGCCAAAGCCAGTACGCCCAACAGCAGCAGCGGCACCATCGGCCAGCCACCGGCCTTGACCAGTTCCCACACGTTTCAACCCTCCGGCCCATCGGCCGCTTGTTCGATCGACGATAGGATAGCAGCCGACCGTGCCCGCCCAGCGGCATCCCACCACCGGGCTGCGTGGACCCGCTGTTCGCGCACCTGCAGGCCTTGTGCGCCAAGCCATACGCGGATCGCGCCGGTGTCGGCGGTGACCAGCACTTCGGCGCCCGCTGCGCGCCAGCGCTGCACTACGTCACGTTTCGGGTGGCCAAAGCGGTTCTGGTGGCCGGCCGAGACCAGCGCCAGCCGGGGCTGCACCGCCGCCACCCAGGCCGGGCTGGAGCTGCCGCCACTGCCGTGGTGTGGCACCAGCACCACGTCGGCGCGCAGGTGGTGCGGGCGCTCCTGCAGCAGCCGCTGTTCGGCGCTGCGGCCGATATCGCCCGGCAACAGCACGGCCCCGTGGGCGCCGGCAATGCGCAGCACGCAGCTGGCTTCATTGCCATCCGCGACCGCGGTGCGGCCGGGGTGCAGCACCTGGAAATCGACCCCGTCCCACTGCCAGCGCAGGCCCTGTCGGCAGAAGGCCTGGGCGCCGGGCGGCGCCTGCCCGGGCGGGGCCAGCACCTGCAGCCCCGGCAGCTGCCGGCGCAGTGCCGGCAGCCCGCCGGCGTGATCCAGGTGATCGTGGCTGAGCAGCAGAAGCCGTGGCGGTGCCTGCCCCAGCGCGCGTACGGCCGGCATCAGCACCCGCTCCGCTGCCTCGGCGCCGCCGGGCGGCCCGGCGTCGTACCACAGCGCGTGGGTGGCCGTTCTCACCAGGACTGCGGCGCCCTGCCCCACATCGTGCACCAGCAGCTCAACCTCGCCGTGGCGCGGCGCCGGCGCCGCTGGCCAGAGCAGCGGCAGGCACAACACGCCACCGGCCAGCAGGCCGCCACTGCCGCGCGGCAGCAGCCACCAGAACACCCCCACGACCGCCGCCGGCAGTGCCCAGCGTGGCGCTTCGGCCAGCCACCACATGGCCTGTGGCTGCGCCGCCAGCGGCTGCAACGCCTGCCAGCTGAGTTCGAACAGCCAGGCCGCCGCCCGCCACGGCCAGCGCCCCGCGCCGTCATGCACGGCGTGCAGCGCGGTACCGGCCAGCGCGACCGGCACCACCACCAGGCTCCACCAGGGAATGATCGGCAGGTTCAGCAGGGGCCCCCAGCGCGCGGTTCCGCCGAACAGCGCGACCGCCAGCGGCAGCAGCGCGACGCTGGCCACGCCCTGCCCCGCCAGCGCGGTGCGCACGTGCTGCCACAGCCCATGCGGGCGTTGCTGCGGCAGGCACCACAACAGCCACAGGACGCCACCGAAACTGAGCCAGAAGCCGGCCGACAGGATCGACAACGGTGCCGGCAGCACCATCAGCAGCGCGGCCAGGGCCAGGCATTGCGGCACCGATACGGGCCGCCGCGCCACCCGGGCCAGTGCCACCACCGCGATCATCAGGGCCGTGCGCACCGTCGGCAGCTCGGCACCGGCCAGCAAGGTGTAGCCGCCCGCCGCCAGCGCCGCCGCGAGGGCGGCCGCCTGCGGGCGCGGCACGTGGACCGCCAGCGGCGCCCACAGCCGCCACGACATTGCACACAGCAACGCACCGAAGCCGGCCACCAGCCCCACGTGGAAGCCGGATATCGCAATGAGGTGGGTCAGGCCCAATGCACGCAGGTGCTCCCAGTCGGTATCGGTCAGCCCGCGGGTATCGCCCAGCGCCAGCGCCTGCACGAAGCGCGCCGAAGGGCGCCCGACCTGGGTGGCGATGGCATCGCTGCAGGATTCGCGCCATGCCAGCAGGCCGTGGGCCGGGCGCAGCAGCCGGGGGGGCCGCTGCTGCTGCACGCTGGCGTTGCCTGCCAGCCCCTGCAGCAGTGCATGGCGTTCACCGTCGAAGCCGCCGGGATTGATGCGCGAACGCGGCGCTCGTATCCGCAACGCCAGCTGCCACTGCGCGCCGGCACGCACGGCATGGCGCTGCTCCGCGGCAACGCCGCCGTTGCGCGCCTCGGCCCCTTTCAGCGCAGACCAACGCACCTGCAGCCGACGGCTACGCAGGGCGGGCAGGCCATCGGCGTGCGCGACCTGCAGCGTGAAGCGGGTGTGGTCGCGGGCATGGGTCGGCAGATCGACCACCCGACCGCGCACCTGCACCACCTGCGCCGCAGCACCTGGCGGCCACTGCTGTTGCAGCGCTGCATGGCCGTGGCACGTCGCCCAGCCGAGACCGAATACGGCGGCCGCCACCACCCGGCCGCGCCAGCGCAGCAGCCAGCCCGGCAACGCCACCACCACCAGCAGCACGCCCAGCCACATCGGCAGCAGGGCCGACGCAGCACTACAGGCCAGCACCCCCAGCACCAGCGCAGCGGCGCAACCGGGGCCAAGGCAGGCAGACAGGGGCACGGTCGCGGCCATGCCCCCAGCCTGCAGGCATGCCGCCCGCAACGGCCATCAGCCAACGCCGTGCTGCGCCGTCAGCGTTCGCTTCGGCGTGACGCCCCGCGGTGGAAGTTCACCCGGAACCGCGCACCGCCGCCCGGCGCTTCCCCCACGCTCACGCTGCCGCCATGGTGCTGCACGATTTCCTTCACCAGGTGCAGGCCCAGGCCACTGCCGTTGCCGGCCGCACGCAGCCGGTGGAATGGCTCGAAGATCGCTTCGCGATCGCCCACCGGCACACCGGCGCCCTGGTCGCTGACGTCCAGCAGGCCCTGCGGGTCCACCCGCACGCAGATGGTGCCGCGACCACCGCCGTGCACGATGGCGTTGTGCACCAGGTTGGCGATCACCCGGCCCAGCGCCAGCCCGTCGCCCTGGATCCACACCGGGGTGTCGGGCGCATCCACTTCGAAGCCATAGCCGGCCCCCACCACCAGCGGTGCCAGTTCGGCCGCCGCTTCCCGCACCAGGTGCGCCAGGTCCAGCCGCTGCAGTGCGGTGGTGTTGCGATCCAGCCGCTGCAGGTCCAGCAGATGTTCGGCGACATTGCCCAGCCGCGCCACATCGGTCAGCAGCTGCGATTTCAGTTCGCCCTGCGGCAGCTGCGAAAGACGCGCCTGCACCACCGCGATCGGCACGCGCAGTTCGTGGGCGGCATCGGCCAGGAATTTGTCACGCGCGGCGTAACCCTGCTGCACCTTGTCGATGGCATCGTTGAAGGCTTCGACCAGGGGCGCGATTTCGGTGGACACCAGCTGCGCATCCAGCCGCGCGCCGGGCTGGCCCACATCCAGCTCCTTGGCCTGCTGCGCGGAACGGCGCACGCCGCGCATGGCGCGGTGGATCACGGTAGGCATCACCAGCAGGGTGACCACGATCAGCGGCAGGAAGAACCACAAGCCGATCAGCCGCAGCACCATCAGCGCGCCGTCGACCAGACCGCCCTTGGGCGCGCCGCCAACCATCACGGTGATGCGCCGGCCTTCGTCGTAGCGGATCATCACCCGCGCCACATCCAGGTAGGGCGGCACCAGCGAACCCAGCTCGGTCGCGCCCAGCGTCGGCAGGCGCGCCAGCAACGGCGCATGCACGCTGGGCACCTTGCCACGTTCCAGCCACGCGCCGCGGTCATCCACTGCAGCGAACCACAGGTTGCCGCCGGCGCGCGCATCGACCTTCTGCCAGCGGGCTTCGTCCAGCTGCAGGCGACCGTCCACGCTGCGCAGTGCATCGGCCACGTCCTCGGCCATGAACATGTCCATGCCCCAGGTGTCCTTGTCACCCCAGGTGATGATCAGCGCGGCCACCGCGAACAGCACGGTAAAGGCCTGCGCCAGGAACAGCCGCCAGGCCAGGCCCAGGGTGATCGAACGGATCTGCCGGGCCATCTCAGACCTCCGCCAGCAGATAACCGACGCCGCGGATGACGTGGATTTCCACGCCCGCCCCGGCCTGCTGCAGCGCCTTGCGCAGCTTGGAGATATGCGCGTCCAGCGCATTGGACTGGATCTCGTCATCGAAGCCGTACACCGCCGCTTCCAGCGCGCTGCGGGTGACGGTGCGCCCCTGGCGCATGGCCAGTGCCTGCAGCACCAGCACCTGGCGCCGCGGCAGGGCCAGCAGCTGGCCATCGACCTCGGCCTGCAGCGATTCGAAGTCGAATGCCAGCCGGCCCAGCACAAGGCGCGGGGTCACCATGGCCGTCGGCCGCCGCGATACCGCGCGGATGCGCGCCATCAGTTCTTCGATGGCGACCGGTTTGACCAGGTAATCATCGGCACCGACGTCCAGCCCTTCCACCTTGTCCGACAGCGCGCCCTTGGCGGTCAGCATGATCACCGGCAGATTGGGGCGCAGCGCGCGGGCGGTGGCGACGAAGGCCACGCCATCGCCATCGGGCAGCTGCCGGTCCAGCAGCAGCAGCTGGTGCACGGGCTCGCGCAGGGCCAGTGCCGCTTCGGCCAGGCTGCCGACCACGTCGGCGACCACGCCCTGCCGCTCCAGCCCGCTCTGCAGGGCACGGGACAGATCGGGATCGTCTTCGACCAGAAGGATGCGCATCGGAAGCTCGGTAGCGGAAATCGCTGCCGATGATAGTGCCTGTGGCGGCACGTCGACGTGCTCGTCGCGTCCACCGGCCGCGCAATGTTCCGACAATGTTGGCAGCGCAGCATGGGGGCTTGTTCCCTGCCAGATCGTCCCTCGATGTCCCTGCGTTCCCCTGCCCTGCTGCGCCCCCTGTTGTGCACCGTCGCTCTCTCCACGCCGCTGCTGGCAACCGCCCAGGACCAGGAGGCCGCACCGGGCGTGCAGGCCGGCATCACCATTGGTGCGACCACCGGTGCGTACGCGCACTACGATGACAAGCCGCTGGTGGTGCCGGCGCTGGCATGGCAGGGCAAGCGCTTCTTCGCCAGCCCCGGCTCGCTGGGCATGCACCTGTACAAGGCCGATGGCCTGCGGGTATCGGCGGTGGTCACGCCTTACACGCTGCGCTTCAAGACCGACGATGTGAACGATGCGCAGCTGCGCCGCCTGCACAGCCGGCAGATGTCGGCCATGGCCGGCGTCAATGCCGAGTACAAGGCGGATTGGGGCATCGTGGGTGCCAGCGTGCAGCGTGAAGTCAGCGGCCACGGCGGCGGCATGGAATCGAGCCTGCACTACAGCTACCCGATCCAGGCCGGCCGTTTCACCTGGGTGCCGCGGGTGGGCGTGGTGCATTCCAGTGCGCGCCTGCTGGACTACTACTACGGCATTTCCAACGAAGAAGCCCTGCGTTCGGGCCTGGCGGCCTACCGCCCAGGCAGCGCCACCTCGCCCAGCCTGCAGATCGCGGTCAGCACGCCGCTGGGCAGCAAGTGGCGTGCCACCGGCGTGGTCGCCAACCAGTGGTTCGGCGATGCGGTGAAAGACAGCCCGATGACCCGCGATGGCAGCCAGACCTCCGCGTTCATTTCGTTGATGCGCGCCTTCTAGCGCCGCGCATTCATTGCCCATAAGGACCTAGCATGGCCGCCGCCAGCCCCCTCCCCGACGCACACGCGATCCTGCGCGCCCCCGACCTGGACAGCGCCGAGCGCGTGTACCTGGGCCTGCTGCCGGACCTGGCCCACGTGGACGCGCTCACCCGCCATGCGCTGGGTGCGTCGCGGGCGGCCGATGCCGCCGCGCGCGGCTATGTGCTGTCGATGACGCTGGTGGGGCTGCGCCTGCAGGAACTGGAAATGGACGAGCCGTGCGCCAGCGCACACCGCCAGGCCTCGCTGCACAGCCTGCGCCAAGCGTTCGCCGCCGCCTGAGCGCGCGACGCGGCGGGTCCGGGTGTCCCTGGCCCCGGATTCATCCTCGACCCATGCGCTTGGCACGCGGTTTTCCGCGCTTCGTCGCATGCCGCTACCGGCCGCCGCGCGCCGGTGACAGGCTGGGCTCCCTTTCCGGAGCACCGTGCCATGCCGATGCTTGCCCTGCTTCTGCTGTATGCCGCCGTGCTCGGTGGTGACGAAACGCTGCCGGTGGCGCACGTACAGGTGCGCCTTGGCCAGGACAGCGTGCTGTGCTGGGAACGCAATACCACCCAGCGCACGCGCACGCTGGGCCTGTGGCGGCAGACCGACGGCGGCTGGCAGCTGCAGCATCGCCTGCGCGTCAGCAGCGCACGCATGCTGTCTTCATCGCAATGAGGGTCGCGGTTCATCCGCGGCAGCGCCGATGATGCAAGCATGGGCGCCTGTCGAAAGGATGCGCCATGACCCTGTCTTCTTTCATCCGCGCGGGCCTGATGCTGGCGTGCGTGCTGCTTGCGGGCTGCTGCCCGTTCGGTAGCGAGATTCGCTCCCGCCCCACGTTCGTCAATCCAGACGTGTCGCCGGTAGCATCGCGCGCCCAGGTGGCCGCGTGTGATCGCCAGGGCGCACGCCTGCGCAGCGAGCTGGAACGTCGCTTCGTCGACACCACGCGTGCGCAATGTGCGCTGCCGCAGCCCTTCGCCGACTACACGATCGTGAACGCCGCCGGCCAGGCCCTGCCGCCTGACGAGGCCGCCGAGCGGCGTGCCAGCCATGTGCAGCGCCTGTGCGCGGACCCGGTGCGTACCGACAAGGAACTGGCCGCGCTGTGCCCGGACTGCCGGGCCCGGGCTGACGATCAGGTAGCGCAGTGCCGCACGGAAAAGGGCATCGTGCGCAGCTCGAAGCCGGTGCGGATGTGCAGCATGATCCGTTTCTAGCCGGGCGGCAGAAACGAAAACGCCGGCCCAGGGCCGGCGTTCGGGATTTCCACCGCTGCACCGGCAATGCCGGGAGCCAGGTGGTGGGCGGTACAGGGTTCGAACCTGTGACCCCTACCATGTCAAGGTAGTGCTCTACCGCTGAGCTAACCGCCCAATGAATCTGCATGTCTGGACTGAAAAACCCGGCTTGCCGGCCGGGTTTGTCTTTCTCACGACAGCCCCTTGCCAGGGACTTCGTGGTGGGCGGTACAGGGTTCGAACCTGTGACCCCTACCATGTCAAGGTAGTGCTCTACCGCTGAGCTAACCGCCCGTTTTTCCTGCATTTCCGCGATTGCGTCGGTGCAGGCCGCGTATATTACGGATGCCGGCGCGCCAGCGCAATAGTTTTGTGAAGGCAGCCGACGTTGGCCCGTTCAGCCAAGGCTGGCTTCCTTCAGCTGCCGGATCTGGTCACGCACACGCGCGGCATCCTCGAACTCGAGGTCCTTGGCGTGCTGGTACATCTGTTGTTCCAGCGCCTTCAGGCGTGAAGCAAGCTGGGCCGGGCTGAGCGAGCGGTAGTCCGTCGCCGGCTCGGCCACGCCGCCACGGGCCTTGCCCTTGCCCTTGCGCGCTTCCTTCTCGGCGGCTTCCGAGCGCGCACCTTCCAGTACGTCGGTGATCGGCCGGGCCACCGAACGCGGCACGATGCCGTGTTCTTCGTTGTACTCGACCTGCTTGGCCCGGCGGCGGTCGGTCTCGTCGATCGCTGCCTGCATGGAACGGGTGATCTTGTCGGCGTACAGGATCGCCTTGCCGCGCACGTTGCGCGCGGCGCGGCCGATGGTCTGGATCAGCGAGCCGGTGGAGCGCAGGAAGCCTTCCTTGTCCGCGTCCAGGATCGCCACCAGTGACACCTCGGGCATGTCCAGGCCTTCGCGCAGCAGGTTGATGCCCACCAGCACGTCGAACTTGCCCAGGCGCAGGTCGCGGATGATCTCCACGCGCTCGACCGTGTCCACATCCGAATGCAGGTAGCGCACACGGATGCCATGCTCGGTCAGGTACTCGGTCAGGTTTTCGGCCATGCGCTTGGTCAGCGTGGTGACCAGCACGCGGTCGCCCGCCTTGATGCGCTCGTTGGCCTCGCTCATCAGGTCGTCGACCTGGGTGCCGACCGGGCGGATTTCCACCACCGGATCGATCAGGCCGGTCGGGCGCACCACCAGTTCGGTGATCTCATCGGCCGACTCGCGCAGCTCGTACGGGCCCGGCGTGGCCGAGACGTAGATGCTGCGCGGGCAGCGCGCCTCCCACTCCTCGAAGCGCAGCGGCCGGTTGTCCAGCGCTGAAGGCAGGCGGAAGCCGAACTCGACCAGGGTTTCCTTGCGCGACCGGTCACCCTTGAACATTGCACCGATCTGCGGAATGGTCACGTGCGATTCGTCGATCACCAGCAGCGCATCCGGCGGCAGGTAATCAAACAGCGTCGGTGGTGGCTCGCCGGCATTCTTGCCGGTCAGGTGCCGCGAGTAGTTTTCGATGCCGTTGCAGAAGCCCACCTCGGCCATCATCTCGATGTCGAACTGGGTGCGCTGGGCCAGGCGCTGGGCCTCGACCAGCTTGTTCTGCGCGTACAGCTGCTCCAGCCGCTCCTTCAACTCCACCTTGATGGTTTCAACCGCCGCCAGCACGCGCTCGCGGGTGGTGGCGTAGTGGGTCTTCGGGTACACGGTGAAGCGCTGCAGGTTGCGCATCGTCTCGCCGGTGAGCGGATCGAACATCGTGATCTTCTCGACCTCGCCATCGAACAGCTCGATGCGCAGGGCCTCGCTGTCCGACTCGGCCGGAAACACATCGATCACTTCGCCGCGCACGCGGAAGGTGCCGCGCTGCAGTTCGTACTCGTTGCGCGTGTACTGCAGCTGGGTCAGATGGTTGATCAGGTCGCGCTGGTCGATGCGCTCACCCTTGGACAGGATCAGGCGCAGCGACAGATAGTCCTCCGGCGCGCCCAGGCCGTAGATGGCCGACACCGTGGCGACCACGATCGCATCCGGGCGCGACAGCAGGGTCTTGGTGGCGGCAAGGCGCATCTGCTCGATGTGCTCGTTGATCGAACTGTCCTTCTCGATGAAGGTGTCCGACGAGGGCACGTACGCTTCGGGCTGGTAGTAATCGTAATAGCTGACGAAGTACTCCACCGCGTTGTGCGGGAAGAACGCCTTGAACTCACCATACAGCTGCGCCGCCAGCGTCTTGTTCGGCGCCATGATCAGCGTCGGCTTCTGCACGTTCTGGATGACGTTGGCGATGGTGTAGGTCTTGCCCGAACCGGTGACGCCCAGCAGGGTCTGCTTGGCGATGCCGGCCTGGAAATTGTCGGTCAGCTTCGCGATGGCGTTGGGCTGGTCACCAGCCGGCGAATAGGGCGAAACGAGTTGAAAGCTGTCGCTCATGGTGCTGCCAGATCCCGGGAACCCGCAGTATACCGGCCACTCCAGTGACGACCGGTTGAACCAGAACCCGATTCAGGCAGCGGCAAAACCCGATGGTGCCGCGCCGGCGGCGGGCGGAGGCTGGTGCCCTGTCCGCTGCTGGAGTCCGCCTGATGCTCTCCCCTGCCCCCGGCCACACCCTGGCCGAACTGCTGCTGGCCATTGCGGTGCTGGCGATCCTGGCCTGCCTGGCGGCGCTGCCGTTCGCGGGCCTGCTGGATCGCCTGCGCGCCGACCAGCTGCGCATGCAGCTGCACACGGCGCTGAACCAGGCCCGCAGCACGGCGCTTACCCACCGCCGCTCCGTGCTGGCCTGCCCTAGCAGCGACGGCCTGCAGTGCGGGCAGGACTGGAGCCAGGGCTGGCTGCTGCGCGCCGAACAACCACGGCCGGATGAGGCCGATCCGGCACCACCACTGGCCGCGCGCCAGCTTCAGAGCCATTCCTCATTGCAGGCCTTCAGCACGCACGGTCGCCCGCACATCGTGTTTCGTGCCAGCGGGCGCAGCGCGGGCAGCAATGCGCGCATCCGCGTCTGCCAGCGCGGCCTGACGCAGGCCGAAGTGGTGGTGAGCAATACCGGGCGTGTGCGCTCGCTGCGCAGCGCGTCGCCGGAACCCTGCTGAAGCACGCGGATGCCGGACGCAGAAAAGCAGAAGCCGCGATTTCTCGCGGCTTCTGCAGGATCTGGCGCCCGAAGTTGGACTCGAACCAACGACCCCCTGATTAACAGTCAAGTGCTCTAACCGGCTGAGCTATTCGGGCGGGGAGGCGCATTCTAGTAGCTGCTGCGCGCCGATGCAACACCCCTGCGCGAAATCACCAGCAACCGGCCACCGCACTGGCGCTCGGTGTCTTCACATTGGCCTGGTTGACCGTCATCGTGCCGCACTTGTCCTTGGCCTGCGCGCCCTGCGGCGCCGCCGTCAGGGTGAAGGTGCCCTGCGCGGCCTGGATGCTGATCGTGTACTGCGCCGTACCACCTTCGCGCGGCGACTGGATGCTGGTGGTGCCGTTGCTGAAACGGAAGTTGGCGTAGGTGTTGTTGGTGGTGTGCGAACGCTCGGCCATCTGCGCGTACTCCACCATGTCGGCCTTGGCCTGCGCACGCCGCGACTTGCGGATCTGGTCGGTGTACGAGGGATAGGCCACCGCCGCCAGGATCGCCACCACGGCCACCGTGATCATCAGTTCGATCAGGGTGAAGCCGCGGACCTGGCCCATTGCGCGGATTGCTTTGAGTGACATCGCAGGAATCTCCGTTACTGGATCTGGCGCCAGGACTGGCGGCCACAGGGATACGGCACGTACAGCGGCTGCGCGCCGGACACATTGACCACCATCCAGCAGCCTGCACCGGCCGGCACCGTCGGCACACCCGAGCCGTCGTTCGGATTGGTCGGCGGCTGCAGGCGCGGCACCACCGATACGCCCACGTCCTTGATCGGCGCGGTGCCCGGCGAGTTCAACGACATGGCAGCCGTACCGGCGGCGGCGGAGGTACCGGTGGGCGAGCCCACCCGCACGCCGGACAGCGCGCCGGCACCGCTTCGCGGGCTCAGCCCGAACAGCCAGTTCGCACCCGACGTGCTGCAGCCGCTGGTGACTTCCACCGGTGCGTAGGTGGGAATGAACAGGATGCCCGAGGCCAGCTCCGGGTAACCCACCGCACGTTCGCCGGCAGGAAGATCGACGTACCAGCCCAGCGACGAGGTAGGCGCGGTACCCACCTGCAGCGTACGCGAACCACTGGTGGTGACCACCGCGTTCGGGGTCAGGTTGGCACGCGTGAGCGTGGTGAGGACCGCACCGTTCACCACATCGTTGAAGCCATACAGGCTCTGGATCTGGGTGGACGAGATCGGCAGGGTGTCGTCGTTGAAGGAGAAGCTGCCGGTACCGAACATCACCAGCACGCCGCCGCGTTCACCCGATGCCACCTGCAGGCCGCCGGTGATCGGCTGGCGGTAGGTCAGCCCGTTCTGCACGAAGGTGCCGGTGGTGAACACAGGCACGGTGACCGAGGTGGCGGTGGAAGTCAGGTCGAACTTCCACACCGCGCCCTTCAGGTCGGCCGCGTAGACGGTATCGGCGTAGCCGTCGCGCACGCGGCTCGGCTTGTTGGTGACCGGGTCGATGGTCAGGTTGTTGACCCGATCGACCACCACGATGTTGCCCAGGCCATTGCTCCCGGCGATGGTGGAATTGGGCTCACCGGCTTCGATCATGCGGATGGTCGGCGTACCGGTGCCGATGTCGACCACGAACAGCACGGCCTTGCCACTGGCGCTGGAATAGCCGTTGCCGAAGATCGCCTTCCAGCTGACGCTGCCATCGGCCGCGCGCACCGGCACGATGACCGGCTTGCCCAGCACGTGGCCGATGTTGGCCCGCACCGTGGCATCACCGGCCAGATCGTTGATTTCCCACAGGCGGTTGCCCGCGCCGAAGCTGCCGGGGGTGGTCACGTCCAGCGCGAACACGCCACGGCCGCCGGCGCCGGTGGTGCCGACCAGGGTGGTATGCCAGCCGCCACCGTAGAAGGTATCGCCCACGGTCAGCGGACCGTCGACGAAGTACTTGTGCACGAACGGCTGGGCGTTCTTCTTGGTCGGGTCATAGGGCAGCAGCAGGTTGCCCATGTGCCCGTACGATGTGGCCGGAATGTAACCGAACAGTTCACGGCCACCGTTGCCGCCGATCGTGCCCGCCGCATCCATGCCGCCGTCGAACGCATGCAGCATGCCGTCGTTGGCACCGGCGTAGACCACGTAGCGGTTGTTGTTGCGCTTGTTGGTCAGGTAGTTGGTGTAGCCCGTGCCCAGGGTGCCGCCCAGCGCGCGGTAGCCGAAGTCGTCCACCGGCGCGCTGATGACCGGCGTGGAGTTGACGATGTCGCCCAGCGGCGTGGTGCGATCACGCAGCTTGCCGCCGTTGCGGACCTCACCACTGCTCTCGCCCAGCAGGTAATTGGCCGCACTGGTGGCATCGGCGCCCAGCGCCGCCAGGTTCGCGGAGGTACAGATCGACTGCGCCGGGTACAGCGTGCTGGACAGGTTGCAGAGCCCGGCCAGGGTGACCGTGGTACCGCTGAACTTGCGCACGCTGCTGCCGTCGTCGAAGAAGACGTTGCGCGCGGCCGCGGCCGGCATCTGCGCACTGGCTTCCCAGCGTGTGGTGTATTGCGCCTCGCGGGTGGTGGGGTTCACCGACACGCTGCTGGCGGTCAGCTTGCTGTACCAGTCGGTGCCGTTGTTCTGCACGTCGTACATGGGGGTGACGGTCAGCGAACCGGTACCGATGCGCGCGCCGCTGAGTGCGAACGTACCCGACGGCGTCTGCCCCGAACCCACCGCCGACAGCACCCGGCGCATGGCCTCGGTCACGTCCGACGGCGTCTTGGCATTGATGAACTCGCCGCGGCTGTTGACGGCGGCGTGCCACAGTTCGTCGATCACGCGGCCGTCGTCGTCGGTCAGCGGGTCGCCATTGGCGTTCCAGTTCGGCGGGTTGGCATACGGGTCATCGGTCGCGGCCTGGTTGACCTCGTAGATCAGGCCCTGCGCGCCCAGGGTCACGCCATAGAAATTCATGTGCAGGTCGGCCTGGCAGTCCAGCCGCTTCCATTCCGGCGAGGACTGGTCGAGCGAGCTGCACTGGTCCGGCACCGGCACCAGGCCGGTGGGGAAGCTTGCCCCGGTGCGCAGCGGGGTCGAGCCACCGGCGTAGTACGACGCGGCGATGTCGGCAATGGTGTTGCTGTAGCCATCGGCGAACGGCTGGGTCGGGAAGAACTTGCCGCCGGCGCTGTCGGCATTGCCATAGCCGCTGGCCGAGTTGCCCACGTTGGTATAGCCGTCGGTGAACAGCATGCCGCCGTTCTTCTGGCAGGCGCGGATGACCGGTGCGCCAGCGTCGGTACGCCGGAACTGTTCACCCAGGTAAGCCACCGCCTGCCGGTTCGGGGTACCGCCATTGGGCTTGAGCCGGTAGATCTGCCCGAACAGGTCCGAGCGCTGCGAGGTGACGTCGTACATGGTCACGTTGTTGCGGGCATTGATGGTGAAATAGCCCACGCGCATGTTGTCCACGCCCACCATGGCGTGCGAGGACGAGCCGACCATCGACAGGATGCGGTTGCGGTGATACTGGAACCAGTTGGCGAAGTTGCGCTGTGCGTTGGCCAGATCAGCACTGTTGGCGGGGTAGTTCTCCGGCAGGATCTGGTAGCGGCGCATGTCGCAGCCCGGACCACAGGCATTGCTGATCAGCGGACGGTTGGCATCACCGGTCAGGTAGCCGGCCGGTGCGGCCTGGTCGGCCGGCAGGTAGAACGTGGCCGGCACGTAGGCGATCTGCACCGTGCAGTCCGCGCGCACCAGCACGTCGCTGCCCAGGTTGGTCCAGACGTTGCCTGAACTGGGCAGGCCGTTGCCGTTGTTGTTGTTGCTGTTGCAGGTACGCCCGTTCGAGCGGTAGCGCGTACCGGCCGGAATGGTCATGCCGGTGACGAACTGGAACGCCTCGCCGTTGACCTGGCGCGAGGACAGGTCGTACACGGTGTTGTAACCGGTATTGAAGTCGGTGCCGTAGACCGTCGGGTCACGCGGATCAACGCGTGCCGCAGAGAACGTGGCGTTCGGCCAGAGCATGTTGCCACCGCTGTCTCGCACCGGCAGGCTCCACGGCTCGTAGGTCACGGCCGGGTTGTAGTAGCTGGCGTTGTAGGTGGGCGAACGGGCAAAACCAAACGCATCGATCGGCGGGATCGCGCGGCCCGGCGAATACGAGGTGTTGAAGTTCGAGTGCGGGAACAGGTACAGGTAGCAGTCGGTGGAGTTGTTGCCGCACGCTTCGCCCACGTTGTAGAACACGCCGGCCGAACTGAAGAAGCTGCTGCCGTTCCACTGCATGCGACCATCGCCACCACGGAAGATCCGCTCGAAGGTCATCGAGTTGGAATCGTCCACGGCCATGATGAAGGCCGGCGGGATCGAGGTGGTGTTGTTCAGCGGCGCCTGGGCAAGGGCGCCCTGCCCTTGCGCGGCGAACAGGCTGTAGGCGAAGTAGCCGCCCACGCCAAGCACGGCGAAGGCAGACGCGGCGATGATCCGGGAAGTGCGACGGGACATGCCGGCGGCCTCAGAGCTTGAAGATGGAATCGACCGACGCCGTGGACGAGGAGTCCGTTGCGGTATCGGTAGCGAAAGTGGTGATCTGGTAGATGGGCGTGACCGGATCCAGCGGCTTGCCCATCGACAGCGAGCCGCCGCCGATCACGCAGGTATCGATGCGGCGCACGTTCACCGCCTGCACCGTGGTGAGCGGGCGGTCGCGGCCCCAGCCCACCGGATCGAAGGCGATATCGCAGTTGTCCTGGATATCACTGGCCACCAGCGGTGCATCGGCAGCGGCGGCGGTGCGGTTGGCGATGGCTTCCACCGCGCGTTCGCTGCGCCGGGTCACGCCTTCGGCATTCTGGAAGGCGATATTGGTAGCCAGGTAGTTGGACGCCATCTTTTCCTGCATGCCCGCCACCTGCATGCCGGCAATGCCGATCAGCGCCAGCAGGATCAGCATGATCAGCGCGACGTACAACACGGCACCGCGCTGCTGGCGGGGCATCGGACGGATGCGGGCTCGAGCGTTCATGGCATCAGTTCCCGAAGAGGCGGTTACGCAGGGCAATGGTGGATTCGTAGGCGGCGCGGTAGCGTGCGTCGTTCGGCGTGGACGGCGCGAAGCCGACGCCGAGCATGCGCGGGTAGCGCAGCGCATCGGTGGCCGCTTCGGCCTGCGAGGGCTGCGGGCTGCGCGCCAGGATGCCGACCTGCACCTGGCCCACGCGCCGCCACTGCGCCGCTGCCGCTGCGTTGGTGCCGGTGGACACGCCGCTGGCAATGGCCACGGTGGTGATGTTGCCGGTGGGCGGGGTGGTGCTGGTGATGGCCGCGGTGCTGTCCAGGCCGAACAGCAGCTGCAGGTTCTCGATGCCTTCCACCAGTTCTTCGGCGGCGGCATAGCCGTCGGCACCGTCCGAGCGCGCACGCATCAGCGCCGGTTCGCCGGTGGTACCGGAGGTACCCACGAAATACACCACCGATTCGGCGCGGTAGATCATGGTCTGGCCGGTGGGCTGCACGGTGTAGCGGTCCAGGTTGGCGCCGCTGGCGGTGACCTGGCCTTCGGCATACGTGCCCTTGAACACGTTCACATGGCTGCAGTCGGCCACGCCGAACAGCGTGGGCGCGGTCACGCCACCTTCCAGCAGGCGCTTGCCAATGGTGCCGTCGAAGCCGACCACGCTGTTGGCGCCGGGCGCCAGCGCGGTGACCGGCACGCCTTCGGCGGCCAGGTAGCGCAGCACCAGCACATCACTGCCATCGCGCGGCTTGAGCGCACTGATCGAGCTCGGCAGGCCCGTCACCGCCGGCCAGCTGCCACCGACGGTCAGGCTGGTGCCCGGCCCGGTGCCCGGGGCCTCATAGCCCTGGATGCTGACACTGAAATCCAACGGATGGCCCGAACCGGTGGCGGCGCCGGTGTTGATGGTCGGGTCGCCCTCGCCCTTCACGAAATGCGCCTGGTCGTTCACGCAACCGAAGTGGCCGGCCATGCGGATGTCACGCTGCAGGAATTCCAGTGCGAAGCGGCCGTTTTCCTGCGCGCGGGCATTGCCTTCGGCCAGCCGCGAGGCGGTGCGCGAGGCGATGAACACCTGTACCACGCCCAGCATCAGCACCAGGCCGATGACCATGGCCACCATCATTTCGATCAGCGACAGACCGGCGGCCTGGCGGCGGGAGGACAGGTGCGCGCTCACAGCTGCGATACCAGGGTGAAGGTGGTGCGGGCGTTGGGATCCTGCGGATCCCAGCGCTGGTCGCCCCAGGCGATGCCCACGGTGACCCGGCCGTTGGCGTTGAGCACGGTGGCGCTGGCGCCCTCGCCCAGCGACTGCACCACCTGGCACTGCCAGCGGGTGATGTTGCTGGCCACGCCCTGGTCGGCGCCGAGCACGCGGGTGCAGGAACTGGCGCTGACCGAGTTGGCCGCGAAGCTGGCGCCGGTGTACCAGCCCGCCTGGTAGCGGTTGCTGCGCATCTGGTCCAGCAGGTCGTAGGCCAGGTTGGTGGCCTGGGTGCGGTAGTTGGCGCTCTGCACGAAGCGCACGTTCATGGTCTGCAGCAGGGCGAAGCCCAGCAGGCCGAAGCCGAGGATCAGGATGGCGATCAGCACTTCCAGCAGGCTGAAACCGGCCTGGCGCCGCGAGAACGAGGGAAGACGACGGCTCATTGGCAGGCGGCCTTGGTGGAGGTGATCTGGCCTGCCGCGTTGACGGACAGGGTACGGCGCTGGGGATCGCTGCCGCATTTCACTGGCTGCAGGGTGATCTGCTGGGTGGCGGCCGCGCGGCGGCGACCGCGGGCATCGAAGGCGACTTCGGCCGCCGGGCCGGTGACGGTGACCGAATCGGAGGTGACCGAGACGAAGCGCAGCACGACCTCGTTGGCGCCCTTGCTGCCATTGCCGTCCACGTCGGCCCAGGCCAGCATGCCCGAGCGCCAGGCGCCATCGCAGCTGCTGCCGTCGGAGCTGCCGCAGACCCCGCCGCCGCGCTTGTTGCGCACGGCCTCGCTGCGGGCCAACGACAACAGGCCGGTCATTTCATTGCCGGCCGAGGCGATGCGGTTGGAACGGATGGTGCTCTGGAAACTCGGAAACGCAATCGTGCCGAGAATGGCGACCACCGCGATGGTGACCATCAACTCGACCAGCGTGAAGCCGTTGGACCGGCGCAGTTTCATTGGACGCTCCCCAGCGTGTTGGTGGCCACGATGGCGCAGCCACCGGCCGCCGGCAAGCGGCGGCAGGATGAACGGTCAGTTCCGGGCGATGGGCGTCAAAGGGTTGACACGCCAGCGTGCCGGACGGGGGTCAGAGCCCCTGCGGGGATCCGACCCCGGGTCGGTGCGATGGGGTCAGAGCCCCTGCGGGGATCCGACCCCGGGTCGGTGCACGGGGCTCCGACCCCGGCCGGTCAGGCCAGCACCTGGTAGCAGGGCTGGTATTCGCCGGAAATCTTCATCCGGCGCTGGTCGACGAACGCGCGCAGCAGCGCGTCCAGGGCCTGCATCATGTCGGCATCGCCATGGATCTGGAACGGACCGAACTCCTCGATGCGGCGCATGCCGTCTTCCTTCACGTTGCCGGCCACGATGCCCGAGAACGCCCGGCGCAGGTCGGCCGCCAGCGCGTGCGGGGCACGGCCGTGGTGCAGGTCCAGCGCGGCCATCGCTTCGTGGGTCGGCACGAACGGCTGCTGGTACTCCCACGGAATCTCGATGGACCAGTTGAAGAAGAACGAATCCTTCTGCGCCAGGCGGTACTCGCGCACCTGCTTGATGCCGCTGGCCATCTTCTTGGCCACGGCCACCGGGTCGCCGATGATGATCTCGTAACGGTCGGCAGCGGCATCGCCCAGGGTCAGGCGGATGAAGCGGTCGATCTGCTCGAAGTACGGCGCGGCCACGGTCGGGCCGGTCAGGATCAGCGGGAACGGCAGGTCCTTGTTTTCCTCGCGCAGCAGGATGCCCAGCAGGTACAGGATCTCTTCGGCGGTACCGACGCCACCGGCAAACACGATGATGCCGTGGCCGATGCGGACGAAGGCCTCCAGGCGCTTCTCGATGTCCGGCATGATGACCAGGTGGTTGACGATCGGGTTCGGCGACTCGGCCGCGATGATGCCCGGCTCAGTCAGGCCGATGTAGCGGGTGACCGTCCTGCGCTGCTTGGCGTGGGCGATGGTGGCGCCCTTCATCGGGCCCTTCATGGCGCCTGGGCCGCAGCCGGTGCAGATGTCCAGGCCGCGCAGGCCCAGCTCGTAACCCACCTGCTTGGTGTACAGGTACTCGTCGCGGCCGATCGAATGGCCGCCCCAGCAGACCACCAGGTTCGGGTCGCCCGGGTTGAGGATGCGCGCGTTGCGCAGCAGGCCGAACACCGCGTTGGTGATGCCTTCGGACGATTCCAGCTCGGCCGCGTAGGCCGGGCCCATCTCGATGGCCATGTAGGCCAGGTCACGCACCACCGCGAACAGCAGCTCGGCCACGCCGCGGATGATCTCGCCGTCGACGAAGGCCATCGCCGGGGCGTTCACCAGGTCGATGCGCACGCCGCGATCCTGCTGCGCCACCTGGATGTCGAAATCGGGGTAGAGATCACGCGCGGCGCGCGGATCGTCCGAGGCACTGCCACTGGTCAGCACGGCCAGTGCGCAGCGGCGCAACAGTTCGTGCATGCCGCCGCCGGAGGCATCGCGCAGGCGCGCCACTTCGGCGCGCGACAACACATCCAGCCCACCACGCGGGTAGATCCGCGCATCCTGCACCGGCAGCGCACGGGCTGCCTTTTCGTTCGTGGTCATATCCAACTTTTCGCTTCCTTCAAGGTTTCCGACTGTACTGCCGCCCCCTTAAAAAGCAAAACGGCCGGGAAACCCGACCGTTGGATGCGTGCTGACCGCGTTCGCCGTTGCTGGGACCGCCGTTGCGGCGAGGGCGCCGCGCACGTGTCTGGATGCTACGCCGAAGCCAAACGCCCCGCAAGCACTTTCGCCTGAACGGAAAACGGCCGGGTTTCCCCGGCCGTTTCCGTGTGCAGCAACTACGTCAGTTCATCAGAACTGGTAGCGGAAGCCCAGCTGCAGCGACCACTGCGAGACACCGACGTCGAAGCCGTCTGCGTCTGCGTTGGCCACGGTCGGGGTGTCCGCGCCGCGGTAGTTGTACACGTACTTGCCCTGGTACATGCCCTGCAGGGTGGCCACACGGCTGTCGGCGAAGAAGCCGTAGTCGTAGATGTTGCCCCACTTCTTGTTCAGCATGTTGCCGATGTTCTGCACGTCCAGCCAGATCTCGGACTTGTGGCCCTTCATGAAGCCCGGCAGCTGCTGGCTGATGCGCAGGTCGAAGGTGTTGATCCAGCCGGTACGGAACTGGTTGGCACCCGGCGTGGTGCCGGCGTACTTGGCCAGATCCGGGTTGGCGGCCAGCCATGCGAAGAAGTTCTTTTCCATGGCCGCATCGGCGGTGAACTGGCCATTGGCTGCCAGCGTACCGAACAGCACGTCGCCCGGGCCCTTCGGCACGTAGAACAGGTCGTTGGCGCTGCGGCCGTCGCCGTTGGCATCGTTGACGAAGACGTAGCTGTACGGACGACCGCTACGGCCTTCGTACACCAGGCCGACCTTGGTTTCGTAATCGCCGAAGAACTTGTGCTTCCAGTTCAGCGAACCCGACAGGCGGTCACGGATCTGGTAGCGCGAGGTGTTCTCGATTTCGGTGTTGGCGTCGAAGGCGTACTGGTAGTTCCAACCCGAGCTGGCGGTGGAGCTGGTCAGCGAGCCGACTTCGGTCGCATCGGTGTAGGTGTAGCCGATGTTCCAGGACCAGTCACTGGTTTCCGACCACGGCTTGCTCAGCGACGCGGTGAACTGCGACGTGCGGCCCTTGTCGGTGTTGGTGATCAGGTAGACGTTGTTGTAGTTGGCACGGTTGCGGCCAAAACGGGCGTCGCCCGAGGTCCAGGCGCCGTTCTTGCTGGCGCTGTAGAACATGTCACGACCATCCGGACCCTGGTACTGCACCGGACCCAGGTTCAGGTTCTGGTAGTACAGGCCGTCCTTGACCTTGGTGACCAGCAGTTCGGCCGAAGCCACGATGCCGTACCACGGGGTTTCGTGGTCGAAGGCCAGGTTGGCCTTGTAGGTCGACGGCATGCGGAAGTCATTGCCGACGAAGTTGACGTTCTGCACGGCCGAACCTGCGCCTGCCGGAACCGGCTGGCTGTCCTTGTCCGGGCTGAAGACCAGGGTCGGATCGTAAACGGTGCGGTTGTAGACGCTGGTGTTGAAACCGGTCGCCGAGTAGCTGTTGCTCAACCACACCTGCGGGGAATCACCCTGGAACAGGCCCACGCCGCCGCGCAGCTGGGTCGGGCGCTCGGTGTCGAAGGTGTAGTTGAAACCGAAGCGCGGCTGGACCAGGAACTTGTTGTTCAGGACCTTGCTGTTGTTGTAACCGAAGAAGGTCGAGGCCGGTGCGTTGTAGGCCGGGGCCGGGCTGGTGTCCGGACGGTCAGCGCGCAGACCCAGGGTCAGGGTCAGGTTGCTGTTGACGTACCAGGTGTCCTGCACGAACAGGGCCAGGTTGCTGTACTTGTAGTCAGCGGCGATCGAACCGGCGCTGCGCTCCGGAGCGTAGTCGTAGGTGCTCCAGATACCGTTGGCGAAGTTGTTCAGGCCATAGAAGGTATAGGTGCCCCACGAGTTGGCGCCGTAGTAGTTGTAGATGTCGTTGGTGTCGTAGGAGGCACCGAACTTGACGTCGTGGTCACCCAGGGTCAGGGTGCCGGCGGCGTAGTAGTTCCACGCCTTGGTCTCGAGGATGTTGTCCTGCGAGTTGACTTCGGTACCCAGGTACAGCGAGTCACCCGACGGCGCAGCCTGGGTGCCGCCGAAGTAGATGCGGATGCTGGGCGCGTTGGTGTTGACGGCACGGATGGCCGAGTACTCGCGGTACGAAGCCTTCAGTTCGGTCGAGAAGTTGTCGGTCCAGTCGCTGAAGACCTGGGCAACGTAGCTCTCGTTGGTCTTGTTGTGCTGGTACCAGTACGAGTTCAGCGAAGCCGAGCTGGTGGTCATGCCGTTGATGCGCAGCTTGCTCTGGTCGATCTTGCTGTAGCGCACGCTGGCACGGTGGTTGTCGCTGATGTTCCAGTCCAGCTTCAGCGCGTACTCTTCCATGTTCGTGTCGCCATTGCTTTCCAGGCCACCGGCGTCGATGCCGTAGCCCTGGGCAATTTCCTGCGCACGGGTCACGTCAGCCAGGGTGAACTGGCCATTGGCCTTGCCCAGCGGCGTGGTCGACAGGTCAGCACCCGGTGCGGCCTGTTCGAACTTTTCGTAGTTGGCGAAGAAGAACAGCTTGTCCTTGACGATCGGGCCGCCCAGGGTCATGCCGTAGGTCTTTTCCTTGGTGAAACCGTTGAAGGGCTGGCCTTCCGGGTTGTCACCGAACCAGTCGCCGTCACGGTAGGTGCCGTAGACCGAACCGTGGAATTCATTGGTACCGGACTTAGTGACCGCGTTGACGGTGGCACCGGCGGCGGCAGCGATGCTGACGTCGTAGTTGGACAGGTTGATGTCCAGCGCTTCGATGGCTTCCATGGCGACCGGCTGGCGGCGGGTCGGCATGTTGTTGCCTTCCAGGCCGAAGGTGTCGCTGGCCGACACGCCGTCGATGTTCACCGAGTTGTAGCGCGGGTTCTGGCCACCGGCCGAGATCGAGCCCGAGGCGCGATCAATGAAGGTGACGCGCGGATCCAGACGCATCAGATCCTGGATGTTGCCGCCGATGGACGGCGCAACTTCGATCTGCTGCTGGCTGAGGTTGGTGCCCGAGCCCATCTTGGTGGCGCTGAACACTTCCGAGCCGCCGCCGACAGCGGTGACCTGCACGGTGTCCAGGTTGGTCGCGCCGGCCAGGTCACCGGCCAGGGTGGCGTTGATGGTGCCGGTCTGGTTCACGCCCAGGTAGACGCCATCTTCGGTCTTGGTGCCTTCACCCGGCTTGGTGATGGTGATGGTGTACGGACCGCCCACGCGCAGGCCGCGCGCGTTGTAGCGACCGGCCGCGTCGGTGGTCGCACGCGAGACGGTGCCCGACTCACTGTGGGTGATGGTGACTTCAGCGCCGGCAACGGGCTGGCCGCTGCGGGACACGACCTGGCCGCCGACACCGGCAGAGGTGCTCTGGGCGAAGGCGGGGGCGGCGGCAAGTGCAGCCACGAGACCAAGGGTGAGCTTGGACATCCGGAGTGGGTGGGTCATTTTTCGGTAGCCTCGATGCGAGTTGGCGATGGCGGAAAAAAAGCGCATCCAAACAGCCTTGCGGGTGGCTGCTCGGAGATTTATCTGGGGTTCCCTACCGTGAACGGCAGCTGCCGCAACGGTTAACACTAGATTAACACGCTATCCCATCAATGTGACGGTTGTGCGACAAACGGCACCGGATCGCAACGCTATCGTGACGGAATCTTCATTCCGGGCTATCGAGCGCTTAACAGGACACTGTGTCCGCGCGGGCGTCAAGCACCTGGCCCCGCCAAGGGTGGCCGGCGGCGGACAGCAGCGCAACAGCGGCCTCGGCCGCCGTTTCCGGGCCCACCGCGGTCGCGTCCTCGTCGATCGAGTAGGCGCGGGCGCGCAGCGCCGTGCGCAGCGGGCCGGGGTACAGCCCCGACACCCGCACCGGGCCGCTGGCCAGTTCATCGTGCAGGCTGGCGATCAGGCCGCGCAGCCCATGCTGGGCAACGCCATAACCACCCCAGTAGGCCTGCCCCACCCGCTCGGGCGCGTCCACGGCGAACACCAGGGCGGCATCCTCGCGCTGGCGCAGCAGGGGCAGGCAGGCCTGGGCCAGCCAAGCCGGCGCGGTCAGGGTGACATGCACGGCGCGTGCGAAGCTGGCCGGATCGGCCAGTTCAAACGGGGTCAGGCCGGGGAAATGCGCGGCGCAGACCAGCAGCCCGTCCAGGCGGCCCAGCTCGCGGCCGATGGCCTGGGCCAGATCGGCGTAGTCGTCGGGACTGGCGCCTTCCAGATCCAGCGGATACAGCAGCGGCTCGGGGCCCACGGCCTGCACCTGGGCATAGACCCGGTCCAGTCGGCGCGGCTTGCGCCCCAGCAGCACCACCGTTGCACCGGCCCGGGCGGCAGCGACTGCGGCGGCACTGCCCAGCCCTCCGCCGGCGCCGGCCACCAGCACCACGCGGTCCCGCAGGGGACGGCCATCGAGCGCCGTATCGGTCGACGTCGACGGCCAGGCACTCATCCCTGGGTGGCCTCTTCGACGATGCGCTTGAGCTCGCCGGCCTCGAACAGTTCCATGATGATGTCGCAGCCGCCGATCAGCTCGCCGTTGATGAACAACTGCGGGAAGGTGGGCAGGTTGGAGAAGCGCGGCAGGTTGGCGCGGATCTCCGGCTCTTCGAGCACGTTGACCGTGCGCAGCGACACCGCGCCTGCGGCCATCAACGCCTGCACGGCGCGGCTGGAGAAGCCGCACATCGGGTATTGCGGGGTGCCTTTCATGAACAGCACGAGCGGGTAACGATCCACCTCGGCCTGGATTTGCTGCATTACCGCCACACCTCACTCCTTGCTTCGCCGGACAAACCGACCGCGGTGGTCGGCTAGACTGCCCACGGTAGCCGCCATTGTATGCCGATGGTACCGGCTGCCACCGCTCCCTGGCCACGAACCTGTCCATGTCTGTCGAACTGCCTGCCCTGCCCTACCTTCCCGGCTCCCTGCAGCCGCACCTGTCGGCCACCACCGTGGAGCTGCACCACGGCCGCCACCATCGCGCCTACGTGGACGCGGTGAACACCGCCATTGCCGGCACCGAATGGGAAGAGGCCACGCTGGAAGACATCGTGCGCCAGACCCAGGGCGCGCTGTTCGATGCCGCCGCCCAGGCCTGGAACCACGGCTTCTACTGGCAATGCCTGCGCCCGCGCGGCGGCGGCGAACCGCAGGGGCGCCTGGGCGAACTGGTGAAGCGCCAGTTTGGCGATGCGCAGCGCCTGCGCGAGGAATTCAACCGCGCTGCGCTGGGCCTGTTCGGCTCGGGCTGGGCCTGGCTGGTGCAGCACCCTGGCGGGCAACTGGGCATCCAGGTCACCCGCAATGGCGGCACGCCCCTGACCGGCGACAGCACGCCACTGCTGTGCTGCGACCTGTGGGAACACGCCTACTACACCGACTACCAGAACGAGCGCGCGCGCTATCTGGACGGGTTCTGGCAGCTGGTGAACTGGGAATTCGCCGAAAGCCAGCTGCGCTGAGACGGACCGCCGGGCATGGCCCGGCGCTACTTCACCCCGGCGCTGCCGTGCCTCACGCGTTCTCGTGCGCGGCCACTGCATCCATCACCCGCGCCGAATAGACCAGCGCGGCGCCGGCATTGAGCGACACCGCCACACCCAGCGCCTCGGCAATCTCTTCGCGGCTGGCGCCCTGCTTCAGCGCCGCATCCACGTGCACGGTGATGCAGCCGTCGCAGCGGGTGGTGACCGCCACTGCCAGCGCGATCAGTTCGCGGGTCTTCGCATCCAGGTGGTTGGTCTGCGCGCCGGCATTGGCCAGCGTCGCGTAGCCCTTCAGGGTGTCGGGCGAGAGCTTGCCGATCTCGCCGATGCGGCCCTTCAGTTCCTTGCGGTAAGCGTTCCAGTCGAGCATGGCGGTGACTCCGGGGAAAGGAGCCCCACGCTACCACCGCAGGGGCTGCGCCGATGCGTACACCGGCGCGCCACAATGTTGCAGCGTTGCGCCCGCCTCAGCGGTTGCGCAGCGCGTGTACCGCCGGGGCGACCTGCGCCTGGCGGTCCAGTTCCAGCCCGACCTGCTCCAGGGCATCGGCCAGGGCATCGGCCTGGTCGTCGCGCAGCGTGGCATGGCCCACCTTGCGGCCATCACGCGGCTGCTTGCCGTAATCGTGCCAATGGCCGCTGGCCTGGCCCAGCACCGGTGCCGGATCGGGCATGGCGCCCAGCCAGTTCAGCATGCAGGCATGGCCGAGCATGCGGGTGCTGCCCAGCGGCAGGCCCAGCACGGCGCGCAGGTGGTTCTCGAACTGCGAGGTCTCGCTGCCTTCGATGGTCCAGTGCCCGGAATTGTGCACGCGCGGCGCCATCTCGTTGGCCAGCAGTTCGCCATCGCGGCAGAACAGTTCCAGCGCGAACACGCCCACATACTGCAGGTGGTCGGCCACGCGGCGCGCGTAGCCAATGGCAGCTTCGTGCTCGGCTGCGGACAGCACGGCCGGGGCCACGCTGGCCGACAGCACGCCATCGACATGCCAGTTGCCGGTGACCGGCCAGGCCTGGAAGCTGCCATCGCGGCCACGCACGGCCACCACGCTCACTTCGCGCTGGAAGGCAACGAAGCCTTCCAGGATCAGTCCGGTGCGCTCGACCTGCGCGCCCAGCGCGTCCCAAGCGGCGTCGATGTCGGCCGCGCTGCGCAGGCGGAACTGACCCTTGCCGTCGTAGCCCAGGCGGCGGGTCTTGAGGATGCACGGCAGACCGAACTCGGCGGCCTTCGCGGCCAGCTCGTCACGGCTGCGGATATCGGCAAAAGCCGGCAGCGGAATGCCCAGCTGCTGGAACAGGGTCTTCTCGCTCAGCCGGTCCTGGGCCACCGCCAGCGCGGCCGGCGGCGGGTAGACCGGCACGCGGTCGGCGAGGAACTCCGCGCTGTCGGCCGGCACGTTCTCGAAGTCGAAGGTGACCACGTCCACCTTGGCGGCGAAATCCGCCAGCGCCTGGCGGTCGTCGAAGGCGGCGACGGTGAGCGGCGCCAACGGCCCACTGCAGGCGTCGGCCGCCGGATCGAACAGTTCAAAGCGCAGGCCCAGCGGCGCACCGGCCAGGACCATCATGCGGGCGAGCTGGCCGCCGCCCAGGATGCCGACGGTCAGGTTCATTGGCGCGGGTCGTCGTGGGCCATCACGTCTTCGGTCTGGCGGGTGCGGAACGCCTCCAGCGCCTGGCCGATGGCCGGCTGGTCGCTGGCCAGCATGGCCGCGGCGAACAGAGCGGCATTGGAGGCGCCCGCATTGCCGATGGCGAAGGTGGCCACCGGAATGCCGGCCGGCATCTGCACGATCGACAGCAGCGAATCCATGCCGTTCAAGGCCTTGGACTGCACCGGCACGCCCAGCACCGGCACTGCGGTCTTGGCCGCGATCATGCCCGGCAGGTGGGCGGCACCGCCGGCACCGGCGATGATGGCGCGCAGGCCGCGCGGGCCGGCTTCTTCGGCATAGCTGAACAACACGTCCGGCGTGCGGTGGGCCGAAACCACCTTCACTTCGAACGGAACACCCAGGGCTTCAAGCTTCTGGGCCGCGTGCTGCATGGTTTCCCAATCGGAGCGGGAACCCATGACGATGCCGACGAGCGGCGCGATCGGGTTGGGGGTCATTGGCCGTCACCTACCTTAAAGACGTATTCTAGCCGTCTTCCACGCAAGACGAAGAACCATGGATCGCAAGCTGCTTGACCTGCTGGTGTCGCCCGATACCCGCCAGCCCCTGTCCCTGCTGGATGGCAAGGGCCTGGAAGCCCTCAACAAGGCCATTTCCGCCGGTGCGGTGAACAAGGCCGATGGCAATCCGCTGGCCCAGCCGCTGCGCGAGGCCCTGGTGACCCGCGACCGCAAGCAGGTGTTCCGGGTAGACGACGGCATTCCGGTACTGCTGGCCGAAGAGGCCATCCCGACCGCGCAGATCGCCGACTTCCCCGCCGCATGAGTACCCTGCCGGCGCCGGATGCGGCCCAGGTCGCGGCCGATGTCGCCCGCGCATTGGCCGAGGACCTGGGCAGCGGTGACGTCACCGCCGCCCTGCTGCCTGACCAACCGGACAGCGCCTACCTGCTGTGCAAGCAGGATGCGGTGATCTGCGGCCGGCCGTGGTTCGACGCCACCCATCGCGCGCTCGATCCGCAGGTCCGCATCGACTGGCAGGTGGACGAAGGCGCGGTGGTCAAGGCCGGCACGGTCCTGGCCCTGCTGCAGGGCCGCAGCCGCAGCCTGGTCAGCGCCGAGCGCACCTCGCTGAATTTCCTGCAGACCCTGTCCGGCACCGCCACCACCACCGCGCGCCATGTGGCGGCCGTGGCCGGAACCGGCACGCGCATCCTGGACACCCGCAAGACCCTGCCCGGCCTGCGCCTGGCGCAGAAATACGCAGTGCGCTGCGGTGGCGGCGACAACCACCGCTTCGGCCTGTACGACACAGTGATGCTGAAGGAAAACCACATCCGCGCCGCCGGCTCGCTGCCGGCTGCGGTGGCTGCTGCACGCCAGCAGTGGCCGCAGTTGCCGCTGGTGGTGGAAGTGGAAGACCTGGAGCAGCTGCAACAGGCGCTGGACGCCGGCTGCGAGCGCATCCTGCTGGATGATTTCAGCGCCGACCTGCGGCGCGAGGCGGTGCGCATCACCGCCGGCCGCATTCCACTGGAAGTATCCGGCAGCGTGGGCCTGGACGGCCTGCGCGCCATTGCAGAAGACGGCGTCGACTGCATTTCCATTGGCGGCCTGACCAAGCATGTGCAGGCGATCGATCTGTCACTGAAGCTGGGCCCGCCGCCGCGCTGAGGCCTGGCATGGGGTCAGATCCCTTTCCCATGGGAAAGGGATCTGACCCCGTTCTCACACCCTGCGTTCACGACGGCACTGCGACGCTGCGGCCATCCCCCACAGGAGCCGCGCATGCGCCGGATGCTGTTGCCTGCCTGCCTGCTGCTGGCCGCCGCGCCGCTGTCGGCCGCCGCCGCCGAAGCCTGCGACGTGCCACCCCGCTATGGCCTGAGCCCACTGGCGATCTCCATCCGCAACGCGGCCTGCAACGAACACCGGCTGTGGTACCGCGCCTTCATCGACCGCGAAGGCCGTGCGGCCAGCCTCACCGTCACCGAGGCCGAGAGCGGCCATCTGGCCGACAACGGTCTGGTGGCCTGGCGGCGCGTGGCCGCCTACTGGCGTGACAGCGGCACGTTGAACGCGATGGGCAGCATCGACGGCGCCAGCAGCTGCCTGGCGCCCCTGGGAGTGCGCTACACCGACAGCGACTGCCGCGCCTTCCTGGTCGACAACCCGTGGTCGGCCGCGTTCATTTCCTGGGTGATGGTGCGCGCCGGGGTGCCCGGCTTCACCACCTCGCCGCGCCACATCGACTACATCCGCGCTGCCTACCAGGCCGGCCCGGCCGGCAGCCCGTACCGGCTGCTGGACCCGGCCACCGCCAAGCCCGCCCCCGGCGACATGGTGTGCTACCTGCGCGACCGCAGCAGCACCCTCAGCTACAGCGGGCTGGTGCAGGCACTGGGCAACGGCTCGGTGGGCCATTGGAAATCGCATTGCGAAGTCGTGGTGGCCGCCAACCTGGGCGGCGACCAGACCCTGTACCTGGTGGGCGGCAACGTGATGAACACCGTGGCCATGCGCCTGCTGCAACTGGATCGCAGCGGGCGCATCCAGCTGCCGCCGGCACGCACGCGCGACAGCACCGGCATCGATACCAGCTGCACGCCGGGGCGCGAAGACGAGTGCAGCTTCAATCGACAGGACTGGGCGGCGCTGCTGCAGCTGAATGTTGCAGCGCCGTTGCCGGCACAGCCGGCGTTGTCGCCACTGCCCGTGCAGGCGGCGCCGAGCCGCTGAGCGGCACCAGCCTGCAGCGCCCCTCGCCCTGCGACGGGGGCTGCGCAGGAAATCGATCCTGCGGCAGCACCTGCACCGGCGTGGTCACCACCATGCCGTCGTCGTAGTGCAGTTCGACGAACGAAGCGCTCCAGCCGCGTGCTGGCACAGCCAATGGTGGTGACACCCCGCCCTGGTCGTTGAGTTCAAGCTCGGCCGATTGATACGTGATGCCGCAGGCGTGGCGGAAATCGCGCGCGTGCGGGTTGTGGGCCTGCCACAGCAGCGCGCGGCGTGGCCGTTCGCCCTGCGCCCGCACCTGCAACCGGCCTTCTTCGGCGTTCCACTGCGAATCGATCTGCGGCAACCCCCTGCCGGTGCGCCAGCGCCGCAGCGTCGGCAGCAGCGCATCGACGGTGAAGCGGCGGATGCCACCGTGATCGCTGTTCGGTGCCATGCGCAGGGCCGTGGGCCCCTGCAGCGCAGGCAGATAGTGCGACGCCGCATCCGGCGGAAAGAAGTCGTCGCCGCTGGCGTTGACCAGCAGCTTGGGCAGGGCCAGCCGTGCCGCCCGTGGCCCGTCCAGGTGCGTGTAAGGGTCCACGATGCGCATGAGATCGGCAAAGCCTGCCGTGCCGATCTCGGCGGTGATGCCGTGGTCGACATACGGTTGCAACGCGATCGGCCAGCGCCCGGCGTGCACGCTGCGGATGTGCGGCGCCAGCGCCTGCCAGTGCATGTCGATCACGAACGGCGCCAGATGGCTGACCCGCTCATCCACCAGCGGCAGCAACCAGGTGATCCAGCCGCGCTTGGACGCGCCGGTGACGATATAGGACGGGCGTTGTACCGCTGGCAGCTCGCGGTCGGCCAGGTCCAGCGCGCGCACCGCCGCTTCCGTCATCGGTACATGCAGGGGCCAATGCGCGGGGCGCGCAGGGTCGTCCAGATAGCGACGCCAGGTGGCAGCCACCAGATCATCTTCGGTGCGCAGCGCGGTGTCCCCCGGCAACGCCATGGCCTGCGGCGGCACGTCGGCAAGCGACACCACCGCCATGCCCAGCGTGCGCACCAGCGTTTCCAGCACCTCGGCCGGCAGGTCCGTGGCCGTTCCGGCCGGGCGCCCGCCGCCTTCATGGGCCACGCCATTGTTGATGACCAACAGGGCCGGACCGGGTTGCGGCGCATCGGGCTGAAGCACCTCCACCCGATGGCGCCAGGCCGGCCCCTGCTGCCGGTCAGGCCAGCGCTGCGACTGCAGCGTGAACTGGCGCCGCTGGCCACCCGGGAAAGACGAGGTTGCGCCCCGTTCGTACGGCAGGGACTGCTCTGGCTGCGGCCCTGCACCGACGGCACCTTCTGCGGACGATGCGCATGCCATGCCTGCCGCCCCCATCAGGACCATCATCGCCACCGTCTTCGCTCCCTGCATCTGCCGCCTCGCCGCCTGTAGGAAAGCACCGACCCTGCCGGTGTGGCGGCGGCGCTTCGAGAGGCAATGGCGACAGCGTTGTCGGCGCGGGGGCCCGCGGTGCCGTCACGGACAGGCCCGCGGCAGTTTTCAGCCCGGAAACGTCACGGCGCTTGATCCCGGCCCGCTTCGCCGCCATCTTGACTGCATCGACTCCAGATATTCCACGCCATGCCCACCCTGCTGTTGTTGCTGATCGTTGGCGGTATCGTCTACTTCTTCTGGAATGCCGCACGTTCGGCCGCCGAGCGCGCGGTGGAACTGGGTCGCAATGCCTGCCGTGCCGCCGACGTGCAGTGGCTGGACCAGGCGGTGCACGCCACCGGCCTGCGCCTGTCGCGCGGCGAGGATGGCCGGCTCGGTTTCGAGCGCACCTTCAAGTTCGAGTATTCCTACGATGGCATCGATCGCCATGTCGGGCGGATGGTGCTGCGCGGTGATCAGCTCGTTTCGTTCACGGGGCCGGGCGCGGCGCGGATCAGCAGGATCCGCGCGGATGTGGATGAGGCCGAGGATATCTAGCCGGTAGCGCCGGGCCATGCCCGGCGAGCGCAGCGGCAGAGGTGTGCCGACCACCGGTCGGCACCCACATTTATTTGACCACGCGCAGGGTCGGTCGGCCCTTCGGCGGCGGGTTGGACGGCGGCGTGTCGTCCGGCGGGGTGTCGCCCTCGTGCAGCGGCTCGTCACTGGCGGCGGTCGTTTCGGCACCGGGAATATCGTCCGGCAGTGCCATGCCCTGCCCGGTTTCGCGCGCGTATACGGCCAGCACCGCGCTGATCGGCACCTGCACCGGGTAGCTGGTGCCGGAGAAGCGCGCCGAGAAGCTCACCATCTCGTTGTCGATCATCAGCCGCACCACCGCACGCTCGGCGATGTTCAGCACCACGCGCCCGTCCTTCACGGCCGAAGGCGGTACCTGCACGCCGGGCACGCCGGCGTCGACCAGGATATGCGGGGTCAGCTGGTTGTCGTTGATCCATTCCACCAGGGCCCGCAGCAGGTACGGGCGGTGGCTGGTCATGTGGAAGAAGTCGTCGGTCATGCGTGAAGTGTACGCGCACGGCGCCCCTGTCGGGGCGCATCGCGGCACGCCGGTGGGCGTGCAGACGGGAACTGCGGCAATCGCCTAGACCGGCAGGTCGCGCAGCTTCTTTTCCTGATCGGTCAGGCTGCGCACGAACCCGGGGTGGCGGAAGATGCGGTTGCCATAGTCTTCGATGGCCTTGCCATCCTTGGGCAGCGGCACGTCCAGCGACTGCAGGCGCCAGATGATGGGCGCCATCGCGCAGTCGGCCAGGCTCATTTCCGGGTTCAGGAAGAACTTGCTGGCCTTGAACAGCGGCAGCGATGCGGTCAGCAGTTCCTTCAGGCGCTTGCGGCCGGCTTCGGCCTGGGTCTTGTTGCCCAGCTGGATGGCCTGCACCTGCGGCACCCAGTCGTGCTCGATGCGCAGCATGGCCAGGCGGATGCGGGCACGCGACAGCGGATCGACCGGCATCAGCGGCGGATGCGGGTAGCGCTCATCCAGGTACTCACTGACCACCGAGGCGGCGTACAGCACCAGCTCGCGCTCTACCAGGGTGGGCACCGAGTGGTACGGGTTGAGATCGATCAGGTCTTCCGGCGGGTTCTGCGGATCGACCGGCACGAAATCATAGGTCACGCCCTTGGCCGCCAGGACCAGGCGCACCCGATGGCACAGGACATCGTCGTTCGAGGAAAACAGCGTCAGTGTATTGCGCATGCGTACGCTCGCCGCCATCAAAGGCTCTCCCACGACAGGAGACCGCCTGCCGTACCGGCGCCACCAGCCCCTTGCCGGTGGTCGACTCCTGCCCGAGTGTGCAACCGGGCATCACAAAAGCCAATAGGCCTGAGGCAATGCCCCGCCCGGCTCAATGCACGTCCTTCCAGTATTCCTTCTTCAACAGATACAGCAGGAAGGTCAGCAGGGCCAGGAACAGGATCACCCATACGCCCAGCTGCTGGCGCTTCAGTGCGGCCGGTTCGCCTGCGTATTCCAGGAAGTTGGTGATGTCGCGCACGGCCTGGTCGTACTGCCCGGCATCCACGCTGCCGGGACTGTCGATGCGCAGGCCGGTGACCGGCGGGTCCATGCCCGGCGCTTCGGCCTTGCCATGCACCGCGTGCTGCAGCCCCTGCATTTCCCACAGCGGGTTGGGCATGGAGGCATTGGGGAACACGGTGTTGTTCCAGCCCAGCGGACGGCTGCTGTCCAGGTAGAAGGACTTCAGGTAGGTGTAGATCCAGTCGCTGCCACGCACGCGGGCGATCAGGCTGAGATCGGGCGGCATCTTGCCGAACCATTTCTCGGCCTGTTCCTTCGGCATCGACACCGGCACCGGATCGCCGATGGCCGAACCGGTGAAGTTGAGGTTGTTCATCACCTCTTCCTCACTCAGGCCCAGATCCTGGCCCATGCGCGAATAGCGCAGGTACTTCAGCGCGTGGCAGCCGGAGCAGTAGTTCATGTACAACTGCGCGCCGCGCTGCAGCGACGCGCGGTCACCCAGATCATTGCCGGCCTGCAGCAGTTTGGCGCCGCCCTCGGCGGCGTGGGCCAGGCTGCTGCCCAGCACAAAGGCGGCCACCAGGGCCAACCGGACCATCCAGCGCTCAGTCATGCGTGGTCACCCTTTCCGGTACCGGCTTGGTCTTGTCCAGCCTTGTCCATAGCGGCATGGTGATGAAGAACGCGAAGTACAGGAAGGTCAGCACCCGCCCGACATAGGTCTCGTGCGCGTCGGTGCCTGGGCCCGAGCCGATCACCCCCAGCCACACGAAGCACACGGCGAACACCCCCAGCAGCACCTTCGACAGCAGGCCGCGGTAGCGGTAGGACTTGACCCGCGCACGGTCCAGCCACGGCACCAGGAACAGGATCGCAATGGCCGAGAACATCACCAGCACGCCGCCCAGTTTGTTGGGCACCACGCGCAACATTGCGTAGTACGGGGTGTAGTACCAGACCGGCTTGATGTGTTCGGGCGTGACCAGCCGGTTGGCTTCGGTGAAGTTGTCGTGTTCCAGGAACAGACCACCGAAGGCCGGGGCGAAGAAGATGATGAAGGCGGCGATGACCAGCAGGAACCCGACGCCGACGCCATCCTTCAACGTGTAGTACGGGTGGAACGGAATGCCATCGGCCGGCGCATTCGGCGACCAGCGGTTGCCCTTGGGCCCCTTCTTGATCTCCACGCCGTCGGGGTTGTTCGAGCCCACTTCGTGCAGCGCGCCCAGGTGCAGCACCACCAGCAGCAGCAGCACCAGCGGCAGGGCGATCACGTGCAGGGCGAAGAAGCGGTTCAGCGTGGCATCGCTGGGCAGGTAGTCGCCCATGATCCATTCGGTCAGGCCGTTGCCAATGACCGGGATGGCGCCGAACAGCGAGATGATGACCTTGGCGCCCCAGAACGACATCTGGCCCCAAGGCAGCACGTAGCCCATGAAGGCTTCGGCCATCAGCACCAGGTAGATCAGCATGCCCAGGATCCACACCAGTTCGCGCGGCTTCTGGTAACTGCCGTACAGCAGGCCGCGGAACATGTGCAGGTAGACCACGATGAAGAACAGCGAGGCCCCGGTGGAATGCATGTAGCGGATCAGCCAGCCCCATTCCACATCACGCATGATGTATTCGATGGAGGCGAACGCTTCGGCGGCGTTCGTCTTGTAGTGCATGGTCAGGAAGATGCCGGTGACGATCTGGTTGACCAGGATCAGCAGCGCCAGCGAGCCGAAGTAGTACCAGATGTTGAAGTTCTTCGGCGCGTAGTACTCGCTGACATGCTTGCGGTAGACCGGCATCAGGCCGGGCGCGCGCGCGTTGACCCAGTCGGCCACGCCGCTGGCGGTACGGCTGAGGATGTTGCTCATCAGGCAGCCCCCTGCGGATCGACACCAATGATGACGGTGTTGTCGTCCTGGTAGTGGTGCGGTGGCACCAGCAGGTTGATCGGCGCCGGCACGTCCTTGAACACGCGGCCGGACATGTCGAAGCGCGACTTGTGGCAGGGGCAGAAATAGCCCCCCTTCCACTGCGGGTCGTAGGGTTCAGGGCGGATCTCGGCGACCATTTCCGGCGAACAGCCCAAGTGCGTGCACAGCCCGACCAGGACCGAGATTTCCGGTTTGATCGAACGCAGCTCGGGGTTCTGCTTCAGCACGTACTCGGGCTGCTGGTCCTTCTCGCCCGATTCGGGATCCTTCAGGCGGCCATCGAGCCCATGCAGCGCATCAAGGATGGCCTTGGAGCGCTTGACGATCCAGATCGGCTGGCCGCGCCATTCCACGATCAGGCGTTGGCCTTCCTGCAGCGCGCTGATGTCGGCCACCACCGGTGCGCCGGCAAGCTTGGCACGGGCACTGGGGTTCCAGGACTTGATGAAAGGAACAGCGGTGAAGCCGACGCCGACGGCACCCACCACGGCAGTGGTGGCAGTAAGAAAACGCCGACGTCCGGTGTTGACTGGATCGTATACCCCATCGTTGGCCATCCGGCACTCCGATATTGATTAGGTAGCTTTAAGGCTGCCAGCGGATCCGGTGGGGGCCAGAGCCGCATTGAATCGTGGTCGAGTGTAGCGGAACCGTCGCGCGCCACACAACGCGGTGCAACAAAATTTTGAACGTGTGCCGACTAACTGTGTAAACCCACTACGTTATTCAGCGGCACTCTGGAGATAGGTGGCTGGCCGCCGATCCCCATATGGGGACGGTGCCAGTTGTAGTGGTGCAGCCATTGGGTCAGCACGGAATTGCGTTGGTCCGAAGAGGCGTACTCGCAAGCGTAGGCCCACTCGCGCAAGCTGGTCTGGATGAAGCGCTCCGCCTTGCCGTTGGTGCGCGGTGTGTAGGGCTTGGTCCGGATGTGCTTGATTCCAAGGGATTTGAGCAGCTTGGCAAAGGCGGTGGAGCGATAGCAGGCGCCGTTGTCGGTCAGGATCCGCTTGAAGGTGATTCCCAAGCTGGCGTAGTACTCCAGAGCGCTCAGCAGCGCTTGGCAGGCCGTTTCTCCCTGTTCGTTGGGGTGAACGCTGCTGTAGGCGAGCCGGGAATGATCGTCGATGGCCACGTGGACGTACCCCCAGCCGCCGCCGGCAGCGTTTCCCCGGCGTTTGGCATCGGTTCTGTGCCCAGGCCTCTGGAAGTTGCCCAGTTTCTTGATATCCAGGTGCAGCAGTCCTCCGGGCTGATCGTATTCGTATCGGATGACCGCTTTGGGCGGATCCAG